>NZ_RJWG01000020.1 GCF_004011155.1 Clostridium prolinivorans
GGGAGAGCATCTGCCTTACAAGCAGAGGGTCACAGGTTCGAGCCCTGTTGTGCCCACCATAGTGATTATCACTATAATAATAAAATATTTAAATATATGTGGCCCAGTGGCTCAGTTGGTTAGAGTGCCGGCCTGTCACGCCGGAGGTCGAGGGTTCGAGCCCCTTCTGGGTCGCCAAAGTAAATAATAAAAAGTCTCAAACATTTTGTTTGGGACTTTTTATTATTTTAAGTACAAATATGTATTTACTAAAAATAACGAATAACACAATATAAATAATGCATAAGATAGTAATAATATTTTTGAAAAAGTTATTATTATTAATTAAAGATTAAATTTATTATGTTTTTTTAAAATATATACTCCTTACGTAATATTAATTTTGATTTTATTATATTAATGCTATTTATATGCCTATTATTTTTCAGAATTAGTACAAAGAATTATGATACTTATGAAAATTTTAGTGTATTAATTCTTATCATTTAAAGGCTTATAATTTAATCAAGAGGTAAGGAGGTAAAATGATATGACAGAGAATTGGTTAAACATTAATGGCAAAACAATTATTGTAACTGGAGGCAATTCAGGCATAGGCTTGCATATTACTAACCAGTTGAAAGAAAATGGAGCAAATGTCATTGTTGCAGATTTAAATGTTGAAACTGGAAATGGTGATGGTGTATATAATATTAAAACAGATGTAACTTCGATTTGTAGTGTAAATTCTATGGTAGAAGAAGCAGTTAAAAAATTCGGTCAAATTGATGTATTAGTTAATAATGCTGGGATTAATTTACCAAGATTACTTGTTGATTTTTATAGTAATGAAAGAAAATATGAAATTGACGAGGAAGCATTTAATAAAATGGTAAATGTTAATCAAAAAGGTGTTGTATTTGTTACTCAAGCTGTAGTTAGACATATGATTAATAAAAAAGTAAAAGGGGTGATAATTAATATATCTTCTGAATCTGGAATGGAAGGGTCTGTAGGACAAAGCTTATATTCTGCAACAAAGGGAGCAGTAAATTCATATACAAGATCATGGGCAAAAGAACTTGGGAAATTTGGTATTAGAGTTGTAGGTGTAGCACCAGGTATAAATGAAAAGACAGGACTTACTACTCCTGAATACAATAAAGCTTTAGCATATACAAGAAACATAAGTGTAGACCAGCTTGATTATGGTTATGAAAAGAGCATTCCTTTAGGTCGAGTAGGTAAATTAGATGAAATTGCATACCTTGTTAGTTTCTTAGCTTCTGATAAGGCTTCTTATATTACTGGAACTGTAATTAACATTACGGGAGGGAAGTCAAGAGGTTAGTTTGGAGGGATAGTTGTGCCAAGCTATGCAAATATAAATAAATTATTGAATTTATTGCTTTTAAAGAATAAGTTATATAATGAAGAAATTTTGGAAGAAGTAGATTCTAAATATGATATATATAATTATGTTAAAGAAATTAACCACATATATAAAAATGAATTAAATATTGACATAATAGAAGATGGACATATAATTACACTTAATATTTTGGATGAAGATAAGTTTTATAAGCACTTATATATAGCAAATATGTATGATTTTAATGATTATAAATGTAGAATAGCATATTTGTTTTATGAATTAATTGATAAAGGGATTTATGTAAATATACTGGATCTTTGTGATTATATGAATGTAAGTAGAGGTACAGTCAATAATGATTTAAAGAAAGCAAAAAATATACTAAAAAAATATGGTGCAGAGATAGTAGGAGTGCCTAATAAAGGAATAAAATTAAATGGCAGTGAATTTAGTAAACGATTAATATTAATTTATGAAGTATTTGATTATTTCCCGAGTAAAATTTTTATAAATAATAAATTTATTAATATGATAAAATCATTATCTGAACACTATAAATTAAACAATTTAAGTAGATATTTAATTTATAAATCAACCTTAGTAAGTATATATAGGATTAAAAATGGGAATTTATTAAACACAAAAATTCCCATGTATAAAAATTTCGAAGCCAATAGCAGTAAATTAAATGATTTTGTAATGGAAATTAAAAATATGTTTAAAATTAATATTAACAATGAAGAGATAGATTTTATATTTTTTCCCATAAATACTAGAAATTCTGTATATACATCTACTGTAGATAATACTCAAAATGAAAAACAATTAATAGATATTGTAAATGAAATGCTTGAAAATGTAGAAGAAAAGTTTATGATTCACATTGATAAAGAGGATTTTTTTGAAAAAGTCAGGTATCATCTATTATTTCTTATTAACAGGTTAATATTTAAAATTCCTGTAAGAGATATTTTTTCAGATCAAATAAAAATTAAATTCCCTTTAGCTTTTGAATTAGCCAAAACATCAATGAATGTACTTAAGGAAAGATATAATTTATTTAGTACTACAGTTGATATAATTTATCTTGCAGTATATTTTGCATTAATACTTGATGAAAGAAAAACTATTTACGATGAAAGTAATAATATAAAAAATGCTGCTGTAATAACAAATGCTGGGAGAGGTGCATTTGAACTTATTCAAAGACAACTTAAAGAAGTAATTGGATTAAATTCCAAAATAGATTTTTTAACCACTTCAGATTTAGCTACAAAAGATATATCCGAATACGGAATACTTTTTAGTACCGAAAATATATCTACGGATGTTCATATTCCTATTATTCAGATAAATGGTATAATTGATAAAAATATATTAACTCAGAAAATAAATGAAATAGAAAGCAGAAATAATGCTCTTATTGAAAAAATAAGTGAAGTTGTAAATATTAATGTAATGCATTTAGATAGCAATAAAGGATATAAAAACAATGTTCGCTTAATTACTCAAGTTTTAATCAAAGAAGGTATTGTTTCAAAAGATATTTATAAAAACTTTGAAAAAAAAAGAAAAATTAAGTTCAATGATTTATGAAAATGGAGTTGCATTTCCTCATTTAACAGATAAAATAATTGATAAGTTAAATTTAACATTAGGCATTTTAAATCCAGAGAAAGATAATCTAAAAATAATTTTCTTTTTAGTAATACCTGAAAAAATGAACAGTATTCAAGAGGAAATGTTAATGAAAATATATAATTATTTATTTACTATAATTAGTGAAAAAAATCTTATCAATATGCTTCAAAAGATTAACTCAGTAGATGATTTAAATAAATTTTTAATGAAAGGATATTTGTAAGATGGACATTAAATTTATGATTTTTATTAGTATATTTATAATGTCTGCTTTTGCACTTCAATATTATTTAGGGTTTAAACAAATTAAACATTTTGGTGATGAATACAGTAAAATGAGACGGGAAGGAAAAGTAGCTATTGGCAGACGCCCAGGTAAAATACAGTCAGGTACTATTATACTATTTTCTATTGATAATAATGGGGTAATACGTTATGGAAAAAAGCTGCAAGGAACAACTATTCTAGCAAAATTTCGTGATTTTAATCAATTTAATGGGAGAAATATTAGTGATATAAGGTTAGAAGATGATGAAATGAAAAAAGAATTAAAAATTACAAGAGAAGCTGTAATTGATGCAGTAAATAATTATAATGCTTTTATAAATGGACAAAAAATTCCTGAAAAAAAATCACCATTTGGACAATTTTATAAAAAATTTGTTGGGTAAAGGAGATAATTTAATATGGCTATTATAGCTTTTATAGGGGCTGGACAAATGGCATCTGCATTAACTTTTCCAGCTGTAGAAAATAAAAATACTGTAAGACTTGTTGGTACTTTTTTAGATAGAGATATTATTGAAACTGCTAGAACTACAGGATTTCATCCCACATTAAAACGTTATTTACCATCAGAGAGCATTGAGTATTATCAAATTGAAAACGTAGTACAAGCATTAAAAGAAGCAGAATTTGTTGTTTGTGGAGTAAGTAGTTTTGGAATTGATTGGTTTGCAGATAATATTTTAAATCTTATACCTGAAAATGTTCCTATATTATCGGTTACAAAAGGAATGATAGATATGGAAGATGGTACTATGATTACTTATCCAGAATATTTTGAAAGCAAACTTTCTAAAGACAAAAAACTTTCTATAAATGCAATAGGAGGTCCATGTACAAGTTATGAATTAGCAGATAAAGATAATTCTACTGTTGTATTTTGTGGTAAGGATATAAATATACTGAGAAAATTTAAAAATTTATTTGAGACTTCATACTATCATATAAGTTTATCTACAGATGTAAGGGGAGTAGAGTGTGCAGTAGCTCTTAAAAATGCTTATGCATTAGGAGTATCTTTATCTATTGGAATAGCAATAGGTCCTGATGGAAATGGAATTGAACATTATAATTCTCAAGCAGCGCTTTTTGGGCAAAGCATTAAAGAAATGAAATATATATTAAATTTAATTGGAGGTGGTGAAGAAAATATAATTTATGGTGCAGGAGATCTTTATGTAACAATTTTTGGAGGAAGAACCCGCAAAATAGGAACTTTACTAGGACAAGGGCTATCTTTTGAAAAAGCAATTGAAAAGTTAAAAGGTGTTACATTAGAATCCATTGTTATTGCAACTCGTACAGCAAAATGTATTAGACGTATGTCAGAGAGAGGAATTATTGATTTGAGCGATTTTCCACTTCTAATGCATGTAGACGATATCATAAATAATAATGCAGCTGTTAATATTCCATGGAAAGATTTTGAAACAGAAAAAATATAAATTTTTATAGTGAGAATGAAATTTATAAAAAGTATTTAACTAAAAATATTATATAAAGGGGAGTGTAAAATGAACTTTTTTATTAAAATTGCAGAAGGATTTATAGGTTTATTTAAAACAGGGGCAAATGTATTTATAAGCTGGATGTCTGGTATAGTTCCATTAGTATTATTGTTATTAGTATTTATGAATACTGTAATTAGCCTCATAGGGCAGGATAGAGTTAATAAATTTGCACAGTGGGCTTCCAAATATTCAATAATGAGGAATATGGTTTTACCTTTTGTTGCAGCATTTATGTTAGGTAATCCCGCATCATTTACATTAGGGAAATTTTTGCCAGAATATTATAAACCCAGTTATTACGCAGCATTAGCACAGTTTTGTCATACAAGTAATGGATTGTTTCCACATATCAATCCAGGTGAACTTTTTGTTTATTTAGGAATTGCGGCTGGTATTGAAACTCTTGGCTTGAGTACTACACCATTAGCAGTAAGATATATGTTAGTCGGTCTTGTAATGAATGCAGTTGGTGCATATGTAACTGATTTTACTACTGGGTATGTTTGCAGAAAATCTGGTATTACTTTAAGTAAAGAAACTAAACTATAAGGGGGTATTAAAATGGCTAATTATAGAAGTATTAAAATAGAAAAAGGTAAAGGTGGATGGGGAGGTCCATTAATTATAACACCTACTGAAGAAAAACATAAATTCATTTATGTTGTAGGAGGAGGAGAAAAACCTGCTATTGTAGATAAAATAGCTGAACTTACTGGAATGGAGGCAGTAAATGGATTTAAAACTTCCATACCAGATAGCGAGATAGCTTTAGCAATTATTGATTGCGGTGGAACTTTAAGATGTGGCATTTATCCTCAAAAAGGAATCCCAACAGTAAATATTATAGCTACAGGGAAATCTGGTCCTTTAGCAAAATATATAACTGAGGACATATATGTATCTAATGTAGGAGTAAATCAAGTTTCGTTAGTTGATGAAAAAGAAGATATACCTGTAACTGTAACAAATACAAATAAAAAAGCTGAAGGATATACTACAGATAAAAAACTAACAGCACAAAATGCTGAAAAAGGAAGTATTATAGCTAAGTTTGGTATGGGAGCAGGTAAAGCAATTGCAATAATGCTTCAATCTTCAAGAGAGGCAGTACAGACAGTATTAAATACTATATTACCTTTTATGGCATTTGTATCAATGTTGATTGGTATTATTCAAGGAAGTGGAATTGGGAATGTATTTGCTAAAATTATGGCTCCATTAGCAGGCAGTATATGGGGGTTATTATTAATAGGCTTTGTATGTTCACTACCATTTTTATCACCTCTTTTAGGACCAGGTGCAGTTATTGCTCAGGTAATAGGTACACTTATAGGTGTAGAAATAGGCAAAAAAAATATAGCTCCTAATTTAGCATTACCTGCATTGTTTGCAATTAATACTCAAAATGCATGTGATTTTATACCTGTTGGACTTGGACTTGAAGAGGCAGAACCTGAAACAGTACAAGTGGGTGTACCATCAATTTTATATTCAAGATTTTTAAATGGAGTACCTAGAGTATTTGTAGCTTGGTTAGCTAGTTTTGGTCTTTATAAGTAAATATTAAATAAATTAAATTGACATAAAATAAATGGCTAAGGAGAAAAAGGATTATGATTATTTATTCTACAAAAATATTGGAAATTGGTTTAAATACTGATGAATTTTTAAATGGAGGAATGATAGTACTTTTCGGATTTAATGCTCCTCCTGAATTAAGACCTTATTGTTTTCTGATTGATAAAAATGAACTTAAAGATTCTATAGAAGTTGGCGACCTATTTATGATTGATGAAAGTGAATATAAAATTATAGCAGTTGGAGATCAAGTAAACAAAAATTTAAGAGACTTAGGGCATATTACAATTGATTTTAGAGGCGAAATAGAAAATATAATGGCAGGTTCATTATATGTTGAACAAAAGCCAATAACTAATATTTCTATAGGAACAAAAATTACAATAAAAAATAATAAGGTAAAGGATGAATGAAATGTTTTTGGATACAGCAAATATTGCATATATTAATAAATGTATAAAAAAATGTAAAAATATTGTCTGCTGAGCATAGTAAAATAACTAATCCAGTAGAAAGCATTTTTATATGCTATCTACTGGATTAGTTTATTAAAGAAGAATATAGAATTAAATATGGAACTTTAAAAATTTTACTTATATTTTAGTTATTTTACCTTATTTTATTTAAATTCTTTTTTATTCTAATATCATCTCCAAAAAATTTATGAAGAGTAAAATTACCAAGAAGTCTAGAGCTTATTCTTTCAGAGTAAATTTGAAGTATTTCTTCTAGTTTGCAATTTGTTGATATTATCATATTTTTGTTTTTTAAAATTTTCTTATTTAAAAGATTAAAAAGTTCTGTTTTAGAAAAATCGCTTATTTGTTCAGCACCTAAATCGTCTATAATAAGTAAATCACAGTTTATAAGCAAATCTTCAAGATTTTCATCACCTTCAAAACGTATGCGTTTTAAATTCTGAATTAAATTTTCAGCAGTTCTATAAACTACAAGATATCCTTTATCTAAAAGCTCTTTTGCTATACATATAGATAAGAAAGACTTACCTGTACCTGAAGGTCCATAAAAAAGAAGATTTTCATTTGAAGATTGAAAGTTTCGTATAAAAGCCATACATTTTGTAACAATTTTTTCAATATTTTTACGCGGACTTTCTGGTTCACTGCCAGTTTTTCTTAAAGAGTAGTATTCTACATTAAAATTATCAAAATTATTTTCACGAGTTAATTCCTTTAAGTCTGAATTTTTATAATAAACTTTTACCAAATAATGTTTATAACATGAACACTTTTTAGTTCCTATAAATCCAGTATCTTTACATTTTTCACATTTATAATTATGTTCAAGATAGGTTATTGGGTAACCATATTTAGATAAGAGTTCAGACTTTTGAACTCTTAAATCAGTAATTTTCTCTTTAAGACTTTTTATATATTCATCCCTATTTTTTATATTTTTAAAAGTACTCATAGAAACTTCTACGCAGAGTTTACCAATTTGCTGCTCAATATTTATAATTTCAGGAAGTTTTTCTTCAATTTCTTTTCTTCTTTTTTCAAGAGCTCTGTTTTCTTCTTCACGTATATTTTCATATATTTTAAGTATTTCAGATTGATAACCGTTAATCATTGTTAGTCTCCCATCCTAATAACTTTTTTTCAAGCTCGTCAAAATCATATGTTCTTTGTTCAAAATTATTAAAAGTACTATTATTATTATACTTAAAGTTATTATTTTTTTTAGTATTATTTCTTTTTACATCTTTTTTAGCTATTGCTTCAAGAGTGAATAAACCATCTTTATACCAACTTCCTAATATCCCATCTATATATTTAAACTCAGCTTTATTTATTCTTTCAAAGCAAATATCACAGGCTTTAAAAATAACTTCAAGTGGGAATTTATAAATATTAATCCATTTATCAAGCATTTCTTCTTGAGGCTTCATAACTTCTGCATCCTTTATACCTAAATAATTTAAAATCTTTCTAATTTTAATCCATTTGTCTTCATGTTTTTTTATAAAAGCTTGAGCTGCATCAACTGTAGTGATTTTAGAATCATACCAAGTTATAGCTATTTTTTCTATATATCTATAATCTGTTTTACCTTTTGAAACACAATATTGGATTAAAAGAAGTATAAGTTCTAAAGAAAAGTTATATTCTTTTTGCCAGCTTATATAAAGAGTCATTTCTTTAGTAGATAAAGGTCTTCCTAAAAGTTTTTCTATTTCTTTAAGCATATCTTTTGTAGTACTTTTATTTAATTCTTCTAAAAGATTTATATTTTCATTGTCTGAAGATACAGAGTCATTTAAATCTAAAAACTGAATGTTAAAATTCCCCATGTTATCTATAGGAACCATTCTAATAACACCTTCATCATTCCAATAGTTCCAAGCATTTAGTACATCTGTTTCTAAAAGATGAAGAGTGCTTGCAAGTATAGAAGAACTAACCCCTAATTCACCTGACATACAGTATTTAAGTCCTAAAATATATACTTTGACAAAATCACCACGAGCCTTAGTCATATATTTATCTATAAAAATATTACTAACAGGTGTGTAATCTTGAGCTTTATTTTTAAACATAAAAGTGCTCATAATACCACAGCCTTCCTTTACTAATTTTATACAATATATAGTATCACATAGAACAATTATAACAAAATATAGGTTTATACTCAATATGTAGATACATAACATGAAAAGTAAATATAGACTAGTAAAATAATGATTTAAACAAGTGCTAATGCTATATCTTATTTTTAAATATAGTATTAATAATTTACTAAATAAATATATAAAACTTTAAAGTTTTATATATAATAAGGATTTTTATATTATATATATCTCGTACATAATATATCTTTTTAAATATTAACATTTAGTTAAATTTTATTCATAGCTATAGAATGTTTTAAAAATGTTATATTTTGATGAAATATTGGGAATATTATCTAAAGTGAAAGGAGAGGATAAATTTTTGAGTAAAAGAAATAAATTTTACAAATTTTTAAGTTTGGCAAGTTTTGCAGGGACTATAGCAGTATCCTCTGTTTATTACAAAGAAAATACTCCCAATGCATATGAAATTAAAGTTTTTGATAAAGCTGTAGCATATGTTAAAGCTGATGAAAATGCACTTAAACAAATAGCAAAAATAAATAATGAATTAGAAAATAGATTTAAAAGTACAAATTTTAAAGATAGTATTTTTGTTTTTAATTCAAAAGTAAATGAAGATTATTTAATTGATGATAAATTATTAGAAAAATCTATAATTCAAAATGGAGGAATAGAAGTAGAAGCCTTTTCCATGCTTTGTGATGGTAAAGAAATAGCAATAGTTGCTAGCCAAATGGAAGGAAAAGAAGCTTTAGATAAGGTAGCAAACTATTATGCTTCTAAAAACGGAGTTAATATAAAAGAAAGTAATGTAAAAAATAAAATCACATATGAAAAAAAGAAAACTCTTTTAAAAGATGTAGATGATGTTGATAAAGTTAAAGAAAGAATTATAGAAGTAAACTCAAAGTTAAAGAAACCTCTATTAGTGATAGAATTTAAAGGTACTTCTCAAAGTACAAAAAATATTTCCCCAGAAACTATTACAAAATCATCAAACAGTATTTTAGAAGGACAAAGCCAAATTGAAAATCAAGGTAAGTATGGTGAAAAGATTGTATTAAAAGAAATTACAATGCAAAATAATAATATAATAGATTCAAAAGTTATAAGTGAAAAAGTTACTATACCTCCAGTAAATAAAGTTATATTAAAAGGTACTAAAAGTAATGAAAATAAAGATAAAACAGCAAGTACTTCTTTTGTATCACCTTCACGAGGCACAATATCTTCAAATTTTGGAATGAGGTGGGGCAGAATGCACGAAGGACTTGATATAGCAGCAAACTTAGGGGAACCTATATATGCTGCTCTTGATGGCACTGTAACATATTCAGGTTGGGCTAGCGGCTATGGTAATTTAATTAAATTAAAACATAACGATGGTATTGATACTTATTATGGACATTGTAGTAAACTTTTAGTATCAGAAGGTCAAAAGGTAAAAAAGGGTGAAAAAATTGCAGAAGTTGGAAGTACAGGAAACAGCACAGGACCACATCTTCATTTTGAAATAAGAATAAATGGAGTTCCTAAAGATCCTACTAAATATTTAAATGATATAAAAAACAAATAATATAAATATTCCATTACATTAAGTTCTGATTTTAATTGAAATAAATTATTTATATGAGTATCTAAATGCAAAAAACTTAAGGATTTTAGTGCAAGGTAATGGGCATTGTACTAAATAAATAAAAATATATCAGGATGTAAGATTATTGATATAGTACCCCCACCCCTGATTCATAAGGTGGGGGTACATTTATGGAAGAAGCTTTGTAATATCAATCATACCTGCTCCTTGAGACCATTTAAACATATTTAAAAGTTTGCAAGAAACTTTTAATAATGATAATACATCTTTAAAAGAAAGTTCTGGGTTATTTTCAAACAAAAGAGCACAAATACCACTTATAAAAGCAGCAGCACAAGAAGTACCACTATAAGTTGTATAAGGTTTATCTAAAGGATAAGCATATATTCTTGAACCGTTTCTTTCTGAAATATAATTTTTATTACAGTTTAATGAGCAAATTTCTACACAGGCTGCTGATAAATCAGGCTTTTCAAGTTTACCATAAGGACCAGAGGAAGAATGAATATAAGGCTTAATACCACTTCTAGTATCTAATCCTGCAACAGTAATACAATTATTTAATGTAGCAATACCTTTAATTGAACCTTCTTCATTTTTATTACTATTACCACTTGGAACAACCACAACTATTCCTTTTTTTACAGCAATATCAAATATTTTAGAAAAAAGTGAAATAATAAAAGAATTATAGTCTATAATTTCAAAAGGAAGACAAATTACTTTTATGTTGTATTCAACATTTTCATTAAGTATAAGTTCAATAGCATACAATATGTCTGAAATAAAGCCTCTGCCTATATCGTTAAAAGCTTTTACTGAATATAAATGGCTGTTTTCAGCAATACCTCTATACATACCTTTAGAAGCAGCTCCACTTCCACATATAATACCACTCATAAATGTTCCATGTCCATTATCATCATAAGGATATTTCATATCATTTATCAAATCTACAAATTTTTTAATTTTATTATTAGGATGACAAATATCTGTATGAGGGTAAGTACCACTATCAACTAAACCAATTCCAATTCCTTTCCCAGTAAGTTTATATCTTTCTTGAAATGTTATACCATTTGCACTTAAAACACTCATTCCACATAAAAAAGCATTTGTATCGAAAGATATATATGAAACTTCAGGAAGCTCTAAAAGCCTTTCTATTGCACTTTTAGATAAATTTGCACTTATACATTTTATTGATGGTATATTTCTTATTACTTCTGATTTATAGGATTTTATCTTTTTTTCTATATTTTCTATTAAAGTCTTACATTGAATTATTACTCTATAATTTTTATAGCTATTACTTTCTAAAGCCTGTTTGAGATTATAATCAAGTTTGCTTTTAAAAGAGAACATAAAAGCCTCCTAAAAAATTGATACCAATATATATTATGAAACTTTTATAATATTGATACAAATTAGAATGTTTATTATTAAATTATTTACATATATTTTAAAACCATTAATTATTTTATAGTTTATTGTTGAAAATTATATGTTTATAATTTAAACTTAAATTGTAAAGGTTATATATAAACAAAACTTAATTTTACATATATTAAGACTTTGTATTGAAAATCTTTACTAAATAAAAAAATTATATTTATTTTAGAGGGGGTATTATATAATGCAAATAATAAAAAAAGATGGCAGAATTGAAAAATTTGATATAAATAAATTAAAAGCAAGTATTGAAAATTCTGCTAATGATATTAACTTCCCTATAACTGAGTCAGATTTAAATATAGTATTAAATGATATAAAAAAAATACTAAATTTATTAAGAGAAAATTCTTCTCTTACATCAAGTTATGAGGTAAGAGGAATAGTATATCATGTTCTTATAAATTCTGGTTTTTCTAGTGTATGTAAATCATATATGGATATATAAAATTATATAAAAATTTAAATATGATTTTTAAAATTTTAATAAAAATTAATAAAATTTACCTAGAATAAAAACATAACCATAGAAAAAAATAAAATTATATATAAGTGTTTCTATTTTATATTTTGAAAGGATGACGAAAATGAAAGACAGTTTTTTTAAAGATTTAAAAAATAATGAATATATAGAAGACAGCTTTATGGTTATGAAAATTTTAAATAAAGAAGATGGTGAATTTACAGCTTTTATTGGAGATAAAACTGGAGATTTTAAAATATTTATACCTCAAATTCATGAAAAGATTAATATTGGAGATGTTATATATATAAAAGCTAAAAAAAATATAATTTATGAAGTAAATGAATATAAAAAGATAGAAGATTTTGATATAAATGATTATCTCCCCAGTTTAAAAAGACCTATAGAAGAAGTTATAAGTGATATAGAAACTATATCTAAAGAAGAATTTAAAAGTCCAGAAATAATAAGTTTAAATGATTATTTTTTTAAAGATAAAAGTTTTTTAGAAAAATTTAAAAATGGTATAGGGGGCTTAAATCAGCATCATAATTATATAGGAGGATTAGCTGAACATACTTTAAATGTTATGTATATGACTAAAGTTATGGCTTATAGATATAATTGCAGGCATAAGGAAATTGCTATACTTGCAGCTAAGCTTCATGACATAGGTAAAACAGAAGAATATGATGTAAATGGTCCTTTTTCTGTTTCAATTAGAGGAGAAATGGAAGGACATATAGTTATAGGAGTTACTATGATTGAAGAGGCTTTTAAATCTGGAGGGAATATTTATAGTGAAGATTTTAAAAATAGAATTAAAGGATGTATAGTTCAGCATCATGGTAAAATAGAATATGGCTCTCCTAAAGCGCCAAATACTGAAGAAGCTTTTATAGTACATTATGCTGATTTTGTTGATGCTACTATGAACAAAGTAGGTCAAGTAAAAGATATTACAGAGCCAGGTACTTGGTCAGAATATGATAGAAGAATAGGAACAAGATTATATATTTAATATTTATATGTAAAAATAAATTATTGCATATATAATTATTGAGGTGATAATTATGGATGCAATAGTTAGTTTGATAGGTAATGTAGGGTTTCCTATAGCTGTATCTATATATCTTTTAGTTAGGATAGAAGGTAAGCTTGAAAACCTTACAAGCAGTATTAACAATCTATCTAGTGTCATAAACACAATAAATAAATAATACTAATTATATTTTTAATTTTTTTATATTTAATTGTATTATTATGAAAAAGCTTTTTAAAATGCAGTTTTATGTGTTTTGAAAAGCTTTTTTTATGCAAGTTTAACTTGATATTAATGCATTTTATATTTATAATTCTTTATAATGGAAACATATATAAAAAAGGGGGCAGGCTATGAACTGCAGAAAAAATTATTTAAAAGGAATAAAGAGAGTTGTTGTAAAAGTAGGAACTTCTACACTTACTCACTCTAGCGGTCTTTTAAATTTAGATCGTATAGAAAGTTTAGTTAGACAGCTGGCAAATTTACACAATCAAAATATTGAGGTTATATTAGTAACTTCAGGAGCTGTTGGGGCAGGTATGGGAAAACTTGGACTTAAAACTAAGCCTAAAACTATTCCTGAAAAGCAAGCTGCAGCAGCTGTAGGTCAGGGAATACTTCTTCATATGTATGAAAAAATTTTTTCTGAATATGGGAAAACTATAGCTCAAATACTCCTTACAAAAGATGATTTTGCAAATAGAAATAGATTTTTAAATGCTAGAAATACTTTTTTTGCACTTTTGGATAAAGGTGTTATACCTATAGTAAATGAAAATGATGCTGTTGTGGTAGATGAAATAAAGGTAGGAGATAATGATACATTATCAGCTTTAGTATCTAGCTTGGTAGAAGCTGATTTGCTTATATTATTATCTGATATTGATGGATTATATGATGATAATCCAAATATAAATTCTGGAGCTAAACTTATTCATTTTGTAGATTCTATAAATGATGATATAGAAAATATGGCAAATGGATCTGGTACAAAGTTAGGAACTGGTGGTATGGCTACAAAGTTAAGTGCTGGGAGAATTGCAACAGCTTCTGGGACAGCAATGATTATTGCAAATGGATCAAAACATTCAATACTTCAAGATATTATTGATGGAAAAGATGTTGGAACTTTATTTAAACCTAAAGAATGTCCATTACAAGCAAAGAAGCATTGGATTGCATATAGCACTGATATAAGTGGTAGAGTTATAATAGATAAAGGAGCAGAAAAAGCACTTATAAAAGAACAATGTAGTCTTCTTCCAAGTGGAATAGCTAAAGTAGAAGGCTGCTTTAATGAAGGCGCTGTAATATCTATATATAATTATAATGGTAAAGAAATAGGAAGAGGCGTAACAAATTATTCTTCCTCAGAAATAGAATTAATATTAGGCAAAAAATCTAGTGATATAGAAAAAATATTAGGTCATAAACATTTTGATGAGGCAATACACAGAAATAATATGGTAATATTTTAAGGGAGGTAATTATGGATATAAAGGAGAAAATAATAGAAAAAGGGAAATTTGCCAAAATAGCAGCTAGAAATTTAGGTAATTGCAGGACAGATATAAAAAACAAAGCTCTTATTAATATGGCAGAAGCTTTACTTAAAAATACAGATATAATTTTAGAGGCAAACGAAAAAGACATGGAAGCAGGAAGAGCAAAAGGTTTATCTAAAGCTATGCTTGATAGGCTTATGCTAAATCAAAAGAGAATTTTAGATATGGCAGAGGGCGTAAGACAGATAGCTTCTTTGGAAGATCCTATAGGAGAAGTTACAAAGATGTGGAAAAGACCAAATGGTATACAAATAGGTGAAATAAGAGTACCATTAGGTGTAATAGCTATAATTTATGAAGCTAGACCAAATGTAACAGTAGATGCTGCAGCACTTTGTATAAAAGCTGGTAATGCAGTAATGCTAAGAGGAGGATCTGAAGCTTTAAATTCTAATAAAGCACTTGCAGATGTTATTTCAAAAGCAGCTATTGAAGCAGGATTGCCTGAAAATTCTATTCAATATATAGATATAGTAGATAGAGAAGCTGTTAATATAATGCTTAAACTTAATGATTATATAGATGTACTTATACCAAGAGGAGGGGCAGGACTTATTAAAAATGTAGTACAAAATGCTACAGTACCTGTTATAGAAACAGGAGTAGGAAATTGTCATGTATATGTAGATGCTGATGCTGATTTAAAGATGGCAGAGGAAATAATAATAAATGCTAAAACTCAAAGGCCTGCAGTTTGTAATGCTATGGAAACATTACTTATACACAAAGACTGTTATAAAGAACTTTTAAAAAGTTTAGCCCCTAGACTTAAAGAACTCGGAGTAGAAATTAGAGGCTGTGAAAGAACGATAGCTGTAATTCCAGAAGCTCTGAAAGCTTTAGAAGAAGATTTTTACAAAGAGTTTCTTGATTTAATATTAGCAGTTAAAGTTGTAGACTCTTTAGATGAAGCTTTAGAACATATATATAAATATGGAACTAAACATTCAGAAGCTATAATAACTAACAATTATTTTAATTCTCAAAGATTTTTAAAAGAAGTAGACGCAGCAGCTGTATATGTAAATGCTTCTACTAGATTTACAGATGGCTTTGAATTTGGTTTTGGCGGTGAAATAGGTATAAGTACCCAAAAGCTTCATGCAAGAGGACCTATGGGACTTAAACAGCTTACTACAAATAAATATATAATATATGGAGAAGGACAAATACGCAAATAAAAAAACTTACAGATTAAATAAAAAAAGTCACAGCTTTAAGTTTTATAAAAACTTAGCTGTGACATATAGAGTTTCTTTGTAAAAATTTAACTTATAAACTTATATATTAAATTAGAAACTCTATAATAAAATATATATATAAATAAAAAGAGGGCATAATTAAATAATTGCGTCTATTACAGCCTCTGCAAATTCGGTGGTAGTTGAGTTTCCACCTAAGTCAGAGGTTGTTTTTTTACCTTCCTTAAGAACTTTTGCTACTGCATTTTCAATTTTATCTGCAGCTTCCTGTTCTCCTATGAACCTAAGCATTAATACTCCAGAAAGTATAGCAGCTGTTGGATTTGCTATGTTTTTTCCAGCAATATCTGGTGCAGAACCATGGATAGCTTCAAAAATAGCTGCTCCATCTCCTATATTAGCTCCAGGAGCTAATCCAAGACCTCCAACAAGACCTGCTGCCATATCAGAGAGTATATCTCCATAAAGATTTGGCATAACAAGAACATCATACTTTTCAGGATTCATAACAAGTTTCATGCTCATAGCATCTACAATCATATCTTCAAACTGAATTTGAGGATAATTTTTAGCAACTTCTCTTGATACATTTAAGAATAAACCATCTGTGCATTTCATTATATTAGCTTTATGAACAGCGGTAACTTTCTTTCTTCCTTGTTCTAAAGCTGTGTCAAAAGCAAACTTAACTATCTTTTCACTAGCTTTTTTTGTAATTATTTTTATGCTTTCTGCGGCATCTTCGCCTATCATATGTTCAATTCCAGCATATAAATCTTCTGTATTTTCTCTAACTATAAGAAGATCAATATTTTCATATCTTGAAGGAACACCCTCATAAGTTTTTATTGGCCTTAAATTAGCATAAAGATTAAATTTTTGTCTTAATGTTACATTAACACTTCTAAAGCCTTTTCCTACAGGTGTTGTTATAGGACCTTTCCAAGCAATTTTATTTTTTGCTATGCTATCTAAAACTGAATCTGGAAGAGGTGTACCATATTTTTCTATAAGTTTTTCGCCAGCTGCTACTTCTTCAAAATCTATTGATACGCCACTTGCTTCAATTACTTTTTTAGCAGCACCCATAACTTCTGGACCTATTCCGTCTCCAGGAATAAATGTAATTTTATGCATTATGGTTTTTACTCCTTTCTTCTTGCAATTTTGTTAAGTTTAAAAGTCCTCCAGAAAGAAGCATTTGTTTTTGTCTTTCTGTAGCATTTAAAATCATTTTATATTTTTTGTTTTTAGTTATATTATCTACTTCTATAATTCCAGATTCAACCTGACTTCTAGCATCTTTTATTAAAAGTTCATCGAGCATATCAATATCATCATAATCTTTTTCATTTTCAAAAACTAAAGGTAATATACCATTATTTATAAGGTTTGCCATATGGATTCTAGCAAAAGATTTAGCTAAAACTGCTTTAACTCCAAGATATAGAGGAACTAATGCAGCATGTTCTCTGCTGGAGCCTTGACCGTAATTGCTTCCTCCAACTATAAAACCGCCTCCAAATTCTTTTGCCTTCTTTGGAAAGTCTTTATCAGAAGGTGTTAGACAATAGTCAGATAAATAAGGAATATTGGATCTATAAGGAAGTAATTTTGAATTAGAAGGCATAATATGATCTGTTGTTATATTATCTCCAACTTTAGTTAATACTTTTCCTACAACTTCATCTTTAAGAGGTTTACCTTGAGGGAATTCTTTTATATTGCTTCCTCTTATTATTTCTACAGTACTTCCATCCTCAGCAGGAGGTACTATTAAATTATCATTTATTAAAAACTTTTTAGGCATTTCTACATTAATAGGATCGCCTAAAGTTCTTGGATCAGTTATATATCCTGTAAGAGCTGAAACTGCAGCAATTTCAGGGCTGACTAAATAAACATTAGCAGAAGTAGTTCCAGATCTTCCTTCAAAATTTCTATTAAATGTTCTTAAAGATACTGCATTCTCGGCAGGAGATTGTCCCATACCTATACAAGGACCACAAGCAGATTCTAATATTCTAGCTCCTGAAGCTATTATAGAAGCTAAAGCTCCATTTTGAGCAAGCATTGTTAAAACTTGTTTAGAACCTGGAGAAACAGCTAAAGATACATGTTCTGCTATAGTTTTACCTTCAAGTATTTTTGCAACTTTCATCATATCAATGTAAGAAGAATTAGTACAGCTTCCTATAAGAACCTGATTTACTTTTTTACCTTCAAGTTCACTGATTTTAACTACATTATCAGGACTATGAGGGCAAGCAACCATAGGCTCTAAAGAATTTAAATCTATTGTTATTTCTTCATCATAAACTGCGTCTTCATCGGCAGATAAAGGTGTAAAATCTTTTTCCCTTCCCTGTGCTTTTAAAAATTCATAAGTTATTTCATCACTAGGGAATATGGAGGTAGTAGCACCAAGTTCAGCTCCCATATTTGTTATAGTAGCTCTCTCTGGGACAGATAAACACTTAACTCCTTCTCCAGTATATTCAAATATCTTACCTACACCGCCTTTAACGGTAAGTCTTCTTAAAAGTTCTAATATTATATCTTTTGCAGTTACCCAAGGGTTTAGTTTACCTTTAAGATTTACTTTTACTATTTTAGGCATATTAATATAATAAGCACCGCCACCCATAGCTACAGCTACATCAAGTCCGCCAGCTCCAATTGCGAGCATACCTATACCACCGCCAGTAGGAGTGTGGCTGTCAGATCCAAGCAATGTTTCACCGGGAACTCCAAATCTTTCTAAGTGAACTTGATGACATATTCCATTACCTGGTTTTGAAAAATAAATTCCATGTTTTTTAGCAACTGATTGTATATAAGCGTGATCTCCTGCATTTTCAGGTCCTGTTTGTAAAGTATTATGATCTATATATGCTACAGATCTTTTTGTTTTTACTTTATCAATTCCCATAGCTTCAAATTGAAGATAAGCCATAGTACCTGTTGAATCTTGTGTTAATGTTTGATCTATTCTAAGGGCAATTTCACTGCCTTGAACCATTTCACCTTTTACAAGATGTGCTTTAATAATTTTTTGTGATAAATTTAAGCCCATATTCAATCCTCCTCGTATAATAAGTTTATAGTCAGCTAAATTACTGCTATAAACTTATTTATTTTTATTTATTGTAATTTATAGATATCCAAAGTTTGAAAGTTTAATACAGTTATCTATTAATAATATAATTTTATTTTTTATTTTTCAATTTACTTTTAGTGTTTAATACAGTTATCTAGTAAAATAATAATACTCTTTTATAAGATAAAATATACTTTTGTAAGATTATTACTTTACTAGACTATATTTATTTTTATGTTATATATTTATTAAATTAAAATTAACTAACTCTAACTTTTTTTGTTATAAAAACTTCAGGTATATATTTTTCTACCAAAAGCTCAAGTTCTTCATTAGTAATAATAGTATTTCTACCATTTTCGTATTCTTCGTCTATCCATTCTTTTATAAGCTTTATTCTTGGATCTTTTTTATCTATTTTATATTCATCTTTAAGCTTGTAATAAGTGTTTATCCAAGCGGCAATGCCAGCAAGACCAGAATATTCATTTACAGCTACGACTATAGGTCTATCTAATATTTTTTCTGTATCAAATATATTATATATTTCCTCATCCTTTAAAACTCCATCGGCATGTATTCCAGCTTTTGTAAGATTAAATTCGCTGCCTATAAAAGGAGTTTTTGGAGGGATTGAATAATCAAATTCACTTTGAAAATATTCAGCTATTTCAGTAATTAAGTTTAATCTCATGTTTTTTGTATTACCCTTAAGCTGTCCGTATTCTATAATCATAGCTTCAAGAGGACAATTTCCAGTTCTTTCACCAATACCAAAAAGAGTGCTATTTACTGAAGCACAACCATATAACCAAGCTGTAGAAGAATTAGTTACAACCCCATAAAAATCATTATGACCATGCCATTCAAGCCAATCTGAAGGAACTCCAGCGTAATTTTTCAAACCATGTATAATAGCTTGAACGCTTCTAGGAAGTGCGGCGCCACTATAAGGAACACCAAGTCCTAAAGTATCACAAGCACGTATTTTAATCTTTTTATTAGCTTCTTTAGCTAACTCCATAAGTTTTTTTACAAAAGGAACTACAAACCCAAAAAAGTCGGCTCTTGTTATATCTTCAAGATGACATCTTGGAGTAATATCGTTAGCCAATGCTTCTTCTACTATAGATATATATTTTTGTGCAGCTTCTTCTCTAGTCATATTTAGCTTTTTGAATATATGATAATCAGAACAAGACATAAGAATACCGGTTTCTTTTATTCCCATATTTTTTACAAGTTTAAAATCTTCTTTATTAGCTCTAATCCAAGAAGTAATTTCAGGGAATTCATATCCTAACGAAAGACATTTATAAGCTGCTTCTCTATCTTTTTCAGTATATAGAAAAAATTCAGTTTGTCTTATTATTCCTGAATTATTATCTAACTCATGAAGATAAGAATATAATTTTACCATTTGATCTACACTAAAAGGAGAAATAGATTGCTGGCCATCTCTAAAAGTTGTATCTGTTATCCATATATCTTCAGGCATATCCATTGGAAGCTGTATATTATTAAATGTTACTTTAGGTAATTCATCATATGGAAATATATCTTTATAAAACTCTGGTTTCTGAGAAGATTCAAAAATCTTCTGGCTAAATTTTTCAAACATTATTATCCCTCCCAACAGAACGAAAATGAAATTTAAACTAACGATATTTAAAAAAATGCAATATAATCAATAAATTATTCATTATATAAAAACATATTTTTGCAAATAGTACAAATTTTAATGCTAAAAAATAAGTAGTTATGTATTATAGTATATCATAAAAATAATCAATTAGGAATATGTATTTAATATTATTTTGCAAGATTTATTAAAAAAAATTCATTTAATGAAATAATATTTTTATATAATGCAAAAATAGGAAATATTTTAATATTTTTTATAATTAAATACCTAAAGACTTTTCCGATTTGTTAAAGAGTAAATTAAACTTGTCTGAAAAATCAAAAAAATATTAAAAAAACTAGATAAAATTATGAATTTGCAAGGTTCATTGATATGTAACTTTATATTAACAAACTTTTCATAATATTGTGTTATTATGAAATAGAAGTTAGATCCCCCTTATATATAGAGTTTATATAGAGTTGATTTTTATTTAAAGATGCTAGAAAATTCTGGCATCTTTTGTTTTGTTTGCATTCTGAAATAAATAAACGAAATGATAATATATATTAACCTTATAAAAATAAAAGCCATGCATAAAAGTGTTTCATTAATTTATGCATGGCTTTTATTTTATGAAATTATATAGAATTTATTTTGCTGAAGTTAATATTATTGTTGCAACACTTTTATTCAACAGTTTTTATATCAAATATAAAAGTGTTATAAAAATAATATTATGTAAAAATAAACATTGAATTTATTGGATAATTTATATAATAACTCTTTTTGGCACGGATTATGCTTTATTAAATTGCATAGAACGATAAAGGAGGCAAAAAAATGAATCAAGTTATTTTAGCTAGTCATGGAAAATTAGCTCAAGGTATGAAAGATACTTTAAATATGATTGTAGGAAATTTAGAAACAGTTCAAGCCTTTTCATCTTATAGAGATGAAGAAAAAAGTATTAAAGAATCAATAGAAAAGGCAATAAAAAATAATTATGGGAAAAATGATATTTATATTTTGACAGATATTTTAGGTGGTAGTGTTAATAATGATGTTATGTCTTTATTAAAAGATTATCCTAAATTACATGTTATTGCAGGTATGAACTTATCTTTAGTTATTTCTATTGCTATTTCTGAAAATATTTCAAATAAAACTTTAGAACAGTTTATCAAAGAAAGTCAACAAGCTATTGTTGACTGCAATAAATTAATTAATAAAAATTTAAATAAAAAGGAGGAAGAACTATGATTAAATTAGTTAGAATTGATCATCGTTTATTACATGGACAAGTGGTTTTTTCATGGACCAAAAGTTTAAACATTTCAAGAATTATTGTAGTAGATGATGTAGCAGCCAATGATGAATTAAAGAAAATGTCATTAAATTTATCAAAACCTGCAGGTGTAGTACTAAATATTTTTTCAGTAAAAGAAGCCTTATTAAAAATGCCTAAAATTGAACAATTAAAAGAAAATATTATGTTCATTTTTGGTGGTACAAAATCAGTTTTAGAATTTTGTAAAGGTTACCCTAAAATTGAGGAAATTAATTATGGTGGAATTGCTAAAAAAGAAAACTCTAAACAGTACAGTAATGCAGTTTTTTTAAACGAAGAAGAATTAAAT
This sequence comes from Clostridium prolinivorans, assembly GCF_004011155.1. GTDB lineage: Bacteria > Bacillota > Clostridia > Clostridiales > Clostridiaceae > Clostridium_AT > Clostridium_AT prolinivorans. The sequence continues at coordinate 22,651 of NZ_RJWG01000020.1, forward strand.
GATTCAAAACAATTAAAAGAAATGGGAATTATTTTGTATATGCAGCAAGTACCAACTTCTAAAAAAGAAGATTTAACATCAAAAATTTAAATTTAATAAAAAAGACCAGCTAGTTAAAGTCAATAGTTTTTAAGAAAAAATTTTATTCTTAAAAATGGGTATGACA
>NZ_RJWG01000021.1 GCF_004011155.1 Clostridium prolinivorans
ACTTATTTTTTTACTTGTCAATAGTTTTTTTATTTAAAACTTATATTTTCAAGTGATTAACTGTCGATTTATCTCAGCGACGTTTTATATAATATCATGATAAATTTTTATGTGCATATAAAATTTTTTTATTTATAACAAATATCTTTAAATTTCTCTTTATTTCTTTTTTTATCTCTTAATATCATTTATAGACACACCTGGAACTGTATAAATAACATATGTATTTTATATGNTGGAACTGTATAAATAACATATGTATTTTATATGTTATCATTTGTTATATAAAATATTTTGTGATCTTTCCATTCTCCATTTATGTATAAATAATTTTTACTTATACCTATTTCTTTAAAACCACATGCTAATAATACCGCTTGAGATTTAAAATTATCTAATAAAGTGGATGCTTCTATTCTATGAATTCCTAAATTATTAAAAGCATAGTTTATAACTGTTTTAAGAGCATCTTTCATATACCCCTTACCTTGTTCATCTTTATCTATAGAATATCCAACAAAGGCATTTTTGAAGATACCCATCACTATATTTGATAATCTTATTTTCCCTATAAATTTATTTTCTTTAAATATACCAAAATTTATACTATTACCATTTAAATATTGTTTATAATTTTCTAAAATATCTTTTCTTTGTACTTCTAATGTATAAAAATTATCATCTCTTGTTGGTTCAAAATTTTTTAAATGATCTTTATTTTTTATATAATAATCTAAAACTTCTTTTGCATTTTCAGGCATTAATAATCTTAATTCTATATATTTGCCTTTAAGACTTAAAGCTTTATTTCTATCTAATTTTTGAAATCTTTCTTTATCTATTCCAAATAAAAGTTCATGTTTATATAAATTATTATTTATAACACTATTGTAAATAACTCCTTCTAATTCAAATCCAAGTTCAGTAAATGCTCTTATATTTATATCTTCATAAGCAAAAACATCTACTTTAAATATATCCATATTTTTAAATAATGTATTTAAAAGTATTTTTAATCCATTTTCTAATAATTTATATCCATTACCTTCATTTCTATAAAATTTAACCCTAAAACTACAAAATTTATTTTCTTTTGAAAGTTCTATTATAAAAATTCTACCTAAAGTTATTCCCATAAAATCTTTAATTATATATTCATTTTCTTTCCCTTTAACTGGCGATAAAGTTACATTTTCTTCTTTTTCCATATAAATGCTCCTTTTACTATAAAAATTATTAATAAACATCTAACAATATTAAAACTAAATATAATCTAATATAATGCAATCATCTAAATCTAAATATATTTTATTTTTTCAAAGATAAGTTTATTATCCTACTAAATAAATTAATTATAGATATATCAAATTTAAAAATTCTATATAATTTTTAAATTTATATTTGAGCATAAAAATCTAATAATATTATATCATATGTATTTTTTAGTGTTGTAAATAATATTATATATGATTATATTATTATTGTAGATATCAAAAATGAAGACTAAATACTATAAATATAATTTAAGAAAATGATAATTTAACAAGAAGAGAATATATTTTATTCTTAATAGAGAAGATTATTATTCTATTATGTATAGACTTAAATTTTTGTAATGTGCATTAAAATACATAAAATAAGGAAGTGTTATGATGAATAAACAAAGTATTAATAAGTTAAATTTATTTTTTTTAGGACTTCAAAATAGATTTAATGAAAATAATTTAATTTTTAAAGGCATTTATGTGACCTTTTCTACTGGCTTAAAAGAGTTTAAAGGAGTTGGAAAGTTAGAAAATAATAAAATTAAATATAATTTTAATGGAAGAACAGATTATTTTACTATAGATGATATTTTTAAAAAAATATCTGAAGATGCAGCAATTTATGACAATCTATCACTTATATATAAAGAAAGAGGTACAGATATATTAATTACTGCAGATAATAAAAATGTAAAAATGACAAATACAGAAAATAAGAGTGAAGAAATTCAAGCTTCTCATAATTCTTTAGAAACTTCTTCCCTTTTAAATAGAGATTACTACATAAAGGTTGGCAAAGCAGATGCCCTTCTTAAAGAAATAGGTATAATGACTCAGGATGGTAAAATAAAAAATGATAAAATAAGAAAATATAATCAAATAGATCATTATGTTGAACTTCTTGAAGGAGTAATTGATAAGCTCCCTGAAAATCAAACTATAAATATATTAGATTGTGGTTGTGGTAAATCTTACCTTACTTTTGTTTTGAATTATTATCTTACAGAAGTTAAAAAGAAAAAATGTCATTTTATAGGTCTTGATTATTCAGAATCCGTTATAAATTCATCAAAAAAGATGGCAAAAAATTTAGGATATAGAAATATGGAATTTCATGCTATTGATATAAATAATTATGTACCAGATAAAAAAATAAATGTTGTAATATCACTCCATGCCTGTGATACTGCTACAGATATGGCTTTAGCTTTAGGAATTAAAGTAAATTCAGATGTTATAATAGCCGTACCATGCTGTCATAGAGAATTTTTAAATCAATATTCTTATGAGCCTTTTAAATCTATATTAAAACATGGTATTTTAAAATCTAGAATGGCAGATATACTTACAGATGGTATGAGATCTTTATTCCTTGAAGCTAAAGGATATGATGTATCAGTTGTAGAATATATATCACCTCTTGAAACTCCTAAAAACCTTATGATAAGAGCCATTAAAACAAAAGAAGAAGATACTAAAGCCTTAGAAGAATATTTAAATCTTATGAAAAATTTAAATGTATATCCTTCGTTATATTCTTATATCAATAATAAATAACAAAATTTATTTATAAAAATTATTATATACATCATGAAAATTAAATACCAAATTAGTTTAATAAAATAAATAATCCTAGCATAAAATATATTTTATGCTAGGATTATTATTTACTAGAAAGTTACATTAAACTTTTAAATTTATATACAATTTTAAAGTAATATTTTTATTTTATATTTTATTATTAATATTTAATAAATCTTTTATAACTTCTCCTCCTATAATCATTCCAGCAACTGGAGGTACAAAAGATATACTCCCTGGAATTTGTCTTTTCATAGAACATCTTTTACTGCTTTCATTTGTACATACACACCCATTTTTACAATTTATAACTTCTTCGGATCTTGGTTTTATTGGTTTTTCTTCAGAATAAAGTACTTTTAATTTATCTACCCCTCTTCTTTTAAGTTCATATCTCATAACTTTTGCAAGAGGGCAAATTTTAGTTTCATATAAATCAGCAATTTTAAATTTAGTTGGATCAAGTTTATTACCTGTTCCAAGACAACTTATTATTCTTTTATTATGTTCTTTACACCAAATAACAATTGCAATCTTAGAGGTAACTGTATCTATGGCATCAACTACATAATCTACATCTTCTGTTATAATTTCTTGAATATTTTCTTGTGTAACAAAAGTTTTATGTGTTATAACTTTACAATTTTTATTTATATCTAAAATTCTTTCTTTCATAACATCAACTTTAGGTTTCCCTATAGTTTTAAAATTTGCTATAATCTGCCTGTTTATATTAGTTAAACAAACAGTATCATCATCTACAAGTACTAAACTTCCAACTCCTGCTCTTGCAAGTGCCTCTACTGTAAAACTTCCAACTCCTCCAATTCCAAAAACAACTACTTTACTATTTTTAAGTTTTTCTAAACCTTCTTTACCTATAAGGAGTTCAGTCCTTGACAATGAATGCTGAGCCATACATTTCTCTCCTTTGTAATTAAAATTTATGTATATTATACATTATATTAATTTATATTTAAACAGCATTTTGTAGTATAATCTTAAAATTACAAATAAAAATATTTAAAATTAGTATTAATATTTTTATTTTTTTTGTATAATATACATATAAGCAAAATGAAGGGAGAAAATTAATTGGGAGAATTTAATCAAAATGAACATAATCAATCTTATCAGCCATATACACAAGAACAGCATTATCAAAATTTTAAAAATATAGATAATTCACCATTATCCATGGGACAATATTTAATAATGCTACTTTTAATGTCTATTCCATTAGTAAACATTATACTTTTATTTGTTTGGGGCTTTGGAGATTATAATATAAATAAAAAGAACTTTGCTAGAGCTTATCTTATTTTGATGGCTATAGGAATTGTATTAATTATTCTTTTTATAATATTTTTATTTTCAATTGGATCATCAATGTCCGAATCATTTTATTTCTAAATAATATTAAAATATTATAAAAATAAATAAATTAAAATTTATTTAAAATGAAAACAGTACATAAAATTTTTTATAATTTATGTACTGTTTTTTATTTACATTTTTTATTTATAAATTATATAAATATTTTTTACTATTTCCTTTTTATTTATAAAGTACTAATCCAATAATTGCTGAAATTATAGTCAAAAGTATAGGATTAGCTTTATATTTATATGATGCTATAAATGCAAATAAGAATATAATTACACTTTTATAGTCTATAAAAGAACTATTAGATACTAAAATAGCTGCTGCAGCTACAAGACCAACTGTTGCAGGTCTTAATCCTAAAAAAGCATTTTCTACATACTTATTATTTTTAAATTTAAAGAAAAACTTACATATAATGAGCATTATAATTATAGAAGGCATAACAACTCCAATAGTAGCAAATATCGAACCTAAAATTCCTGAAATTTTATAACCTATATAAGTAGCACTATTTATAGCAATAGGCCCTGGAGTAATCTGTGATATTGCTACAATATCAATAAATTCTTTTACAGTAATCCATTTATTAGATAGTGTAACCTCTTGCTGAATAAGGGGAAGCATAGCATACCCTCCCCCAAAGCTAAATAACCCTATTTTAAAAAATGTATAAAATAATTTAAAATAAATCATTTTCTTTTTCTCCTTATAAGACTAGAATATAAATTGCCGCCTAAAGCAGCTGCAATAATAATAAATATAGCTGTAACATTAAAAAAAGCAACTAAAATTGCAGTTATAATAGGAATTATAATTGTCTTTTTGTTTATATTTGCATCTTTACCAAGCCTAATAACAGGTGCTGCAATCAATGCTACTACTGCAGGTCTAATTCCTTTAAACATTCTTTCAACTATTAAGTTATCTTTTATTTCTGTAAAAAATGAAGCAATAACTAATATTATTATAAATGAAGGAAGTATTGAACCTAAAGTTGTAGCTAAAACACCTAAAGCTCCTCCGGTTTTATATCCTACAAATACAGCTGTATTAATAGCTATGGGCCCCGGAGCAGATTGAGCAATAGCCAGCATATCTAAAAATTCTTCTTTTTTAATCCAATTTTTCTTATCTACAACTTCTGCCTCTATAAGAGGAACCATTGCATATCCGCCTCCTATAGTAAAAGCTCCTATCTTAAAAAACGAAATAAACATTTCCAAATATTTTTTCATATTGTCACCAAACTTTCTTAAAATATTTATACATAAATTATAAATAAAAAGCCATAGGCGAGTATTATCCTATGGTTTTTTATTTATAATTTATAAATTTATTCAATACCCTATATACCATAATTAGCTTAATTAACTTAATTTATGAATGAAAAGTCCGCTTCTAAGTTTAGGTTCAAACCAAGTGGATTTAGGAGGCATAACTTTTCCAGCATCCGCTATAGCCATTAAATCTTCAATGGTTGTTGGATACATAGAAAAAGCTACCTTCATTCCATCATTTACTCTTCTTTCTAATTCCTCTAATCCTCTTATACCACCAACAAAATCTATTCTTTTATCTGTTCTAGGATCTTCTATTCCTAAAATAGGATTTAATAAATTATTTTGAAGAATAGAAACATCTAATCTATCAACGGGATCATTAGGGTTATAAGTTCCTTCTTTTGCTATAAGCTCGTACCATTTACCATCTAAATACATTCCATAAGTATGTTTACAAGAAGGTTTGTAAGGTCCTACGCCTTCATATAGATTTATTTTAAATTTTTCTGAAACTTTAAACATAAATTCATCAGTTGTAAGACCATTTAGATCTTTGACAACCCTGTTATAATCCATAATAAATAAATCTTTATCTCTAAATAAAACTGATAAAAAATAATTAAATTCTTCTTCAGAAGTAAAATTAGGATGTTCTTTTCTTCTCATTTCACCAACTTTTACTGCTGAAGCGGCTCTATGATGACCATCTGCAATATAAAGAGAATCTACATCTTTAAACAATGAGCATAAAGTTTTAATATCTTCATCACGCTTTATTATCCATACCATATGAATTATTCCATCTTCTGAAGTAAAATTATAAATAGGTTCTTCTTCTACTAGCCTATCTATAATATTATCAATTTCATCTTTAGCTTTATATGTCAAAAAAATAGGCCCTGTATTTGCATTACAATAATCAACATGATTTATTCTGTCTTGTTCTTTATCTGCCCTTGTATGTTCATGTTTTTTAATAACATTATTCATATAATCATCAATAGAAGTACAACATACTAATCCTGTTTGAACTCTTCCATTCATTATCTGCCTATATATGTATAAACTAGGCTTATCGTCTTGTATAAAAACGCCATCATCTATCATCTTATATAAATTTTCTCTTGCTTTTTCGTATACTCTTTTATCATATATATCTATTTTTTCATCTAAATCTATTTCAGCTTTATCTATATGAAGAAAAGAATATGGATTATTTTTTGCAATTTCCCTAGCTTCCTTAGAAGTCATAACATCATAAGGAAGAGCTGCAACTTTTGAAGCTAGCTCTTTTCTAGGTCTAATGGCTTTAAAAGGTCTTATTACAGCCATAAGCTTTATCCTCCTGTTTTAATTTGCAAAGTATTCTGTAATTATACTTACTATCTCTTCACCTATTCTAGTTTGTGCTTCTACAGTAGATGCCCCAATATGAGGTGTTATAGAAACTCTGGAATGCTTTAAAAGTTCTTCATTTTTAGTTGGTTCTTCTTCAAAAACGTCAATAGCAGCACCAGATAATTTTCCGCTGTCTAAAGCTTCAATAAGTGCTTTTTCATCAACAACTCCACCTCTAGCACAATTTATTAAATAAGCACCATCTTTTATTAAATTAAATTCATCATAGCTTATAACTGCACCTTTTTCTTTATCATAAGGTATATGAAGTGATATAAAATCTGAACGTTTCAAAAGATCATTCATATCAGTAAATTCATATTCATCAAATCCATCTACTTTTCCTAGAATATCTGTATATAATATTTTCATGCCTAAAGCATATGCTCTTTTAGCAACTTCTCTGGCAATTCTTCCAAAACCTACAAGTCCTAAAGTCTTGCCATAAAGTTCTACACCTTCATAAAGCTTTTTTTCCCATTTTCCTTCTCTCATAGTAACATTAGACATATTTATAAATCTTGCAAGTGCAAACATATGCCCTATTGTAAGCTCTGCTACTGAAATACTACTTGCATTTGGAGTATTGGTAACTTTTATACCTTTTTCTTGAGCATATTCTACATCTATATTATCTACTCCTACTCCACCTCTTATAATAAGTTTAAGCCTTCCTCCCTCTGCTGCTTTATCTATTATAGGCCTTCTTACCTTAGTTGCAGAACGAACTACAAGTACATCAAAATCTTTTAATGCATCTCCTAAATTTTCTGGATCATAAAATTTTTCAACTACTTCAAATCCTCTTTTTTTAAGTTCTTCTACAGCTGATTTTTCCATACCGTCTGTAACTAATACTCTTGTCATATTTAAGCCCCCTATTTATAGAATTTAAAATCCAAGTATATCATCTATGTTAGCTAAAAGCTCTTTTATATCTTCTACAGTTAAATCTGCCATATGAGCTATTCTAAAAGTTTTATCTTTTAATTTTCCATAACCGTTAGATATTTGGAATCCTCTTTCGCCAAGTTTTTTATTTAAATCAGATATATCAATATCTCTAGTATTTTTTATAGTAGTTACTGTATTTGACATGTATTCTTCTTTAGGAAGTATTTCAAAATGTTCTTTAGCCCATTCTCTCACAATATTTGCCATCTCTTTATGTCTTTTAAATCTATTTTCAAGACCTTCTTCTAAAATTCTGTCTAATTGATAATCTAATGCAAACATATGAGAAAGTGATGGTGTAGATGGATATTGATAATCTTTCTTTTGTATATATTCATACAATGAAAGAAGATCTAAATATAATCCTCTGAAAGGTACTTTTTTTGCTCTTTCTACAGCTTTTTGTGAAAAAGAACATATTGCCATTCCTGGAGGAAGTCCAATTGCTTTTTGAGTAGAAGTTATACATATATCAACCCCAAGTTTATCTACTTCAATTTTAGTTCCTCCCATAGAGCTTACAGTATCTAGACAATATACAACTTCAGGATATTTTTTCATAACTTCTGCTATTTCTTCTACCGGGTTCATAACACCTGTAGATGTTTCATTATGAGTTATAGTAATAAGATCATATTTCCCAGTAGATAAAACTTTATCAACAGTTTCTGGAAGAGTTGCTTCTCCCCAAGGTACTTCATATAAATCAGCAGGTACATTGTTAAATCTAGCCATATCATACCATCTGTTTCCAAAAGCTCCTACTGAAAATATTGCTGCTCTTTTAGCTGTGCAGGATCTTACTGCCCCTTCCATAAGTCCGCTTCCGGATGTTGTAGAAAGAAGTATTTCTTCCTTTGTGTAAAAAAGAGTTCTTAATTTATCACTTATTCTTCTTTGAAGTGCAGAAGCTTCTTTACTTCTATGACCTATCATAGGTGTTGCCATTTTTTCAAGTACATCTTCTCTTACTTCAACTGGTCCTGGTATAAATAATTTTTTATGCATGTAATACCCCCCTAAATATTTATTTTTTTGTATTTTAAAACTATTTATAATATTTTACCACTTTGATATAAATTTCTCAATGTTTTAATGAAAAATAAAAAGACTATTTCAAAGGATATGCTTAATTTAATAATAATATTTTTTATATTCTCTTCAATTTTCAACATATATCTGCTTTGAAATAGTCTTTTTTATTTTATGTTTATTTTATGTTTGATCTACACTAGTTAGAACTGAATCAAATAAATTAATACTACAATTTTGATTTGACCAATGCTTGCAATTACTGCAACTTTTAGAATTACAACCTCCAATACTATTTGTCATAGCATTAGAAATTGCTTCATATCCAGAGCAATTAGCTGCTACCATCATCATTTGTTCCTCTCCAGCTGTATTTTTCATAAAAATCCTCCTTAATTGATACTTAAATTTTTGTAAATTTCATTAAAAAATCCTTTACTGCAATTTCCATTAATATAATTACAGCATTTTTGACAACTACGAGCTAAATAAGTCATATTAGCTTTATAAAAAATATTTACTGCATCATAATGCGGGCAATTTTCACCAACAAGACTTTCATCAATATTTAATAGCATTATTTTCACTCCTTTTAGCTCATATAAAATTATTATTTCCACTTTTTTAAATTTAATTATAAAAAAATAAAGACTGATTTATATTTTTAAATCAGTCTTTAAAAATATAATTTTCCTGGGAAATAAATTTTATAAACATTTATAATAAAATTTATTATTTAAACATTATACATTTTTACTATATGTAAAGAATTGATTCTGTTTCTGTACAATATTTTGTTGTTAAACATTTTCCAAAATTTCTTGGACATCTTCTGCATATACAATCTTCTGCTTTACCATCACATCTTTTTTCTAAAAACTCGGGGCAGATTTTACAGTTATCTCCTCCTACAGCCATATTTTATCCCCCTTTTTCAATTTATCTTAAATCTAAAATTTTTATTCTATCTTTCATTATTTGTTCTATTTTTTTACCTTTATATCTTATAGCATTATAAGGACATAAATGTATACATCTTAAACACATCATACAATTACTATGAAAACTTACTTGCCCTCTTTCTATAGTTATATTTCCATTGGGACAATTTTTTAAGCAAAGATCACATTTTTTACATTCATTCGTAGAACTTAATTTAGAAGAAAGCTTAGGCAAAAGTTTATTAAAACTATGATTATAAATTTTAGCATATATTCTTTTATGTACTGAAACTTTTTCTATAACTTTATTCCCTTTAAAAAATTCTTCTACTATATTTTTAACTTTTTTTTCTGCATCTTTTAAATATTTATCTATTTCTTCTTTACTTATTTTTTCTCCAAATCCAAAATAATAACTATTTGCCATTTTAAAAGAAACTTCTATAAAAACATCATAACCTTTTTTCTTTAAAATTTTGCTAATATAATCTATAGCAGCGGATTTTTTACTTCCTTGAGTAGAATACAAAATAAATTTTATATTACTTGTATTTTGTGGAAATTTATCTATAAAATCAATTACTATCTTAGGAGGTAATTCTCCGTATACTGGGGTCCCTATTATTACATATTCGCATTCATCTAATTCAACTTTTTCCACTCTTTCAATACTTTTTATATCTAACTCTTGAGAAAATTTTTCAAATTCTTTTTGAAATATTCCTGCTACCCATTTAGTATTACCCGTTCCACTAAAATAATATAATATTCCTTTCATTTTTACCTCTCTTTTATATATTAGGAAATTCCTCTTTATATTTTTCCCTATAATTAATCATTAATTCCCCCATAATATCTGCGGCTACAGGAGGTGTATAAGTTATAGCATTTGCACCAGCTTCAATAGTAGCTTTAATAGTCTCCTCTGTAGGTCCTCCTGTAGCAATTATAGGAAAAGTGGGATATTTTTCTCTAATTTTCCTTACAATTTCAGCTGTCCTTTTAGCTCCTGATACATTTAATATAGTAGCTCCTGCTTCTATTCTTGCATTAATATCTTCAAATTCAGATACTACAGTAATAATTATAGGTATATCTATAGTTTCTCTAACCTGTCTTAATACTTCATTTGGTGTAGGACTATTTAAAACTACTCCCATAGCTCCTTTAAATTCCGCATCTAAAGCTAAATTTATTACTCTTTTACCTGTTGTAATTCCTCCTCCAACTCCACAAAATACAGGAACATCTGCTGCTAAAACTAACGCCTGAGTAATTACAGGTTGAGGAGTAAATGGATATACTGCTATAACAGCATCAGCATTAGTATTTCTAATTACAGCTACATCTGTAGTAAAAACAAATGATTTTAATCTTTTACCAAAAACTCTTATACCGCTTGCATCGCTAATAACCTTTGGAAGTTCAATAATATGGTTTCTTAAAGTTCCTTTTATTTCTGGTACAAATTTATTCATAATAATCAACCATCCTAAACTTAAATTTTGTTTAAATTATACTTTTATACTATAATTTATAATAATTATGTCATAATAAAATTTTTGTAAATATTTTAAAAATAATATTTTGTACTTAAAGATTAGTAAAAATAATTACTTGTATAATAATATTAATTTTTTGCAGAAATTTCTTTTAAAACTTTTTTTACAATTCTTTTACCTATTTCATCCTCTTTCATTTCTTTCAATGCATCTTCTAAATTAACCCAATAAGCTTGTTCAACCTCTAAAGATTTTGTTAATTCTCCTTTTATAAATTTTGCCATAAAGGTAAGCATTATTATTTCTTTAGAAGGTAAATATTCACTTCCCAAATATTTTATATCTCCAACAGTTATTCCTGTTTCTTCTTTAACTTCTCTAACTACAGTATCTTCAACAGTTTCTCCATTTACAACATACCCTGATACTAAAACTTTAGAATTTTTAAATATATAACTTTGCTTTAAAAGTAATATTTTACTGTCCTTTATAACAGCCACTATTATACAAGGTTTAGGTGTATCAAAAAACATAATATCATCTTTTGAGCAGTAAGGAACTCCTCCTTCATCATAACTATATTTTATTTCAAGCTCTTTCCCACATTTAGGACAGTATTTAAATTTCACAAAGTTTCACACCTTTCAAATTATATTTCTATAACTTAACTTCTATGCTTTCATTTAAAATTATATAATTTTCTCCTACTTTGCAATCATAAGCAAATATATCTACTCCTCTTTTTTTAGCATATCTTAATGTTTCTCCAAAAGCTTTATCTCTTTCATCAAAAGGAGTAAAATAATTTATATTTTCCATTTGAATTAAAAAAAGTACTCCTGCCCCTTTACCAGATTCTTTTACATTTATAAGCTCTAATAAATGCTTTCTGCCTCTGTCTGTAGGTGCATCTGGAAAACATACTTTTCCATCTTCTTCATAAGTAACTCCTTTAACTTCAAGATAATATTCTTCTCCATATTCATTTTGAAGTTTAAAATCAAACCTGCTTTTACCAAAAATTTTTTCTCTTTGAATATTATTATAATTCTTCAATTTTTTTATTTTTCCTTCTTTTAAAGCTTCTTCTACAACTTTATTAGGAATTTGAGAATCTATATTTATAAGTTTTTCACCTTTATATGCAGCAATTAAATCATATTTAGTTTTTCTCATAGGATTATTTCCTTCTCTAAGTATAACAGTACATCCAGAAATTAATATTTCTTTGTTTCTTCCTGTATTAGGGACATGTACCATTGTTTCTATACCATTTAAATTAACAAAAGCTTGAAATCTATTTGGACGATATAAAAATTTAGCTAATTCTATTTTATCATTTATAAACAAAATATCATCTCCATAAAAATTATCCACATTATTTTTATAAATTATCAACATTATCAACAGACTTTGCTGTGTATACTAAAAAAATATTGATACATCAAAAAGTTTTTTTGTGGATAATTTTTAATATTTATCCACAAGTTTGTTTATAATATTATAATTAAAGTTTAATACTTTCTAAAATAACTTTCACTATAAATTTTTATAATATTTAAAAATTATATTATTAACCCAAAATAAGCTGTAAATTAATTTCCACTATATAATTTATAGTGTTTTTAAATTTTTATTGCATCTATATATACTGAGCAATATTTAATAAAAAACTTTTGTTAAATAATTATTATATAAATTTATAATATAATTTATAAAAATAAAAGGTTCCTGAAATAAATCAGAAACCCTTATAAAAACTTATTTTATTCAGTAGTAAAAGGTAATAAAGCTATATTTCTAGCTACCTTAATAGCTTTAGTAAGTTCTCTTTGATGTTTAGCACAATTACCTGAAATTCTTCTTGGAAGTATCTTTCCTCTTTCGGTAACATATTTTCTTAACTTACTAACATCTTTATAATCAATGCCTGTAGAATTATCAGAACAAAAAGCACAAACTTTTTTTCTTGCTCTTCTTACTCTAGCTCCGCCTTTTCTATTTAAATCTTTATTATCTTTAGCATTTTCTTTTGACATGCTTTTCCCTCCTTACCTAAAATATTTTAAAACGGTATGTCTCCATCATCAACTGGAGTCATTTCATCTTCATAAATGGATCCTTCAAAATCCATTGCTGAATATTCAGAATTAGGTTGTGTAGCTGATTTGTTTGAATTAGTTCCATTTCCCCATTCAAGGAATTGAACTTCATCAGCAACTACTTCTGTAACATATCTTCTAGTTCCGTCTTTTGCTTCATAAGATCTTGTCTGTATCCTTCCGCTAACTCCCATAAGCCTGCCTTTGCTCATATAATTAGCAGTAGATTCAGCCTGCTTACCCCATACTACTATAGGTACAAAATCGGCTTCTCTTTGACCATTTTTGTTTGGAAGTCTTCTATCAACGGCCAAAGTAAAGGTGGCAACAGCAGTTCCGGTTCCTGGAGTAAATTTAAGTTCAGGATCCTTAGTAAGTCTACCTATTAAAACTACTTTATTCATTTATAATACACCACCTTATTTTTCTTCTTTAACTATGATATGTCTTATAACACCATCAGTAATTCTGAAATTTCTATCTAACTCTTTAGGTAATTCAGAATCAGCACTGAAATTTATTAGAGTGTAGTATCCTTCGTTAACTTTATCTATTTCATAAGCAAGTTTTCTCTTGCCCCAAAAATCTACGTTATCAACTACTCCTCCACCATTTTCTATTACACCTTTAAACTTTTCAACGTTAGCTTTAACAGTTTCTTCGTCTAATGAAGGGTGTAATATGAATATAGTTTCATATTTTCTCATTAGATTTCACCTCCTCCCCTCGGACTTAACGGCTGTGAAACTCACAGCAGGGACTACGAAATATAATTATATTACTAAATAAGATATAAATCAAGTACTTTATTCTAATATTTCAGGTATATTCTGCTTTATAATTTTTTTTACTCCTTTTTCAAATTTACTTCTTTCAAGCATAACTAATCTGCCGCAGCCTAAGCATTTTATTTTTATATCAGCACCTAATCTTATTATTTCCCATTCTTTACTACCACATGGATGTTTTTTCTTCATTTCAACTATATCACCAAGATAAAATATTTTAGGCATTATATTCATCCTTTCCATTAATTATTATTCTCTTTGGGTAAGGTATTTCTATATGTGCTTTATCTAAAGCTTTTTTTGCTTCTTTTCTTAATTCCATCTCTATTTCCCATTGGCTCATTGCATTAGCTTTCCCTACAATTCTTATAGTTATAGCACTATCTTTTAAAGCACTAACCCCTGCTACAGTTGGACCTTCAATTAAATTTTTATTTTTTTCTTTAAAATTTTCACACATATTATTTAAAACTTCAATTGCCTTATCTATATCTTCTTCATACGCTATATCAATTTCTACTAAAAATCTTTGATAACCTATAGAATGATTAGTAACCTTAGAAATTAAACCATTAGGTATTATATGAACATCTCCGCTAAAATCTCTAAGTTTTGTAACTCTTAACTCTATACTTTCAACAATTCCACTTTTATCATCTATATGAACATAATCTCCAACAGAATACTGTTCTTCAAATAATATGAAAAATCCATTAATTATATCTTTAATTAAACTTTGTGCTCCAAAACCTACTGCGACACCTCCTATACCGGCAAAAGTTAATACAATGTTTCCAAAAATTTGACTTATTATTGCTATTATACCTATAAAATATATTGTATATCTAAGTACACTCTTTAAAATAGCTTCTAATGTTTTGCTTCTTTTTTCGTCTAATGTAAATTTAAGATTACTTTTTCTTTGACTTTCCATAAATTTATGTATTATAGAACTTCCTATCTTAACAGCTAAATACATAGATATTAATATAAGCAGTATTTTTATAATTTTAAAAACTCCATTACTAATTTGTTCTGCTGAAATATGAATATTCCCTATATTTATGCCTCCGCTATTTAAATCAAATTTAAAATTAAATAAATCTTTCAATACGTATTCCCCCCATAAAAAATTAAGAATTAATAATGAACTATTTGTTTTTTCATTACTAATTCTTTATTATAATTATACTATATCAAATTTATTTCTTTAAAGCTACTTCCTTCTTTTAATAAAATTCCTTTAACTTTTACTTTTTTATCTTTCATTAAAACTTTGATTTTTTCTATTTCTTCTTCATAAACTTTTAAACTTATACCACAACTTTTGGTAACAAAAGTTGGAGTTGGCATAACTACTGCTTTAATATTATTATTTTTAAACACACTTTCACAATTTATTGCATTGTGAGTATTTTCAAATGTTAATATATAATATTTATCCATAACTTTCCTTCCATCATTAAATTTTTATAGTTTTTGATGCCTTATTCATCTTTTCTACTATAGTATACATATTAGTTATTTCGCCTATAGCTAATTTTTCTTTTAAATTATAAAAATCTAAACAAACTCCACAACTTGCTATATATACTCCTCTTTCTCTAAGCTTATTTAAACTTTCCAGTACTTCTGATCCTTTCGACGTAAGTTTAACACCACTATTTAAAAATAACAAATCATTTGGAATTTTATCACTTTCTGAAAGCGCATATAAATAACTTTTCATAAGTGTTTCTCCTAATTTATCATCACCATTTCCAAATTTATCACTTGTAATAACTATAACTAATGAATTATCATCAAAATTCATAACTTCACAGCTATCTATTTCTTTTTTTATATTAATATAATACAAATTTTCTCTTTCTTCAACAGAATATTTTAATTTATTACTTGAGCAGAATTTTGATATATTATTTTTAGCAACTTCATTATCAACTATAACAGTTGCCTCTCCAGCTTCAATAGAATCAAAATAATTTTTAGTGTTAATAACAGGTTGAGGACACTTTAACCCCTTGCAATCTATAATATTCATTTTTCTCTCCTTTTACCATTAAATTTATAAATACATATACAATTTATACTTTATATTTTATAATAATATTATATAAAACTCAATTTGTTTAATATTATTAAGTAGCAGGAGGGATAATTTGAAAATTTATTTAGATAATGCAGCTACTACTTATCCAAAGCCTCCTGAAGTTTATTCATCTGTTTTAAATTATATGATGAATATTGGAGCTAATCCTGGAAGAGGTGGAAGTTCTTCTACTCTTGAAGCTAGTAGAATTGTATATAAAACTAGAGAAGCAATTGCGAGCTTTTTTAACTTTGATAAACCTGAAAATGTAATATTTACTTCAAATATAACTCTTTCATTAAATATTTTAATTAAAGGTATTGTAAAAAAAGGATGGCATGTTATTACTACTTCAATGGAACATAACTCAGTATTAAGACCTCTTTCAAGTTTAAATAAAAAAGGATTTATAGAATTAGATATAGTACCTTGCTCTAATGAAGGATTAATTAATATTGAAACTTTAAAAAATAAAATAAAAAGTAATACAAAACTTGTAATCTTATCTCATTCTTCTAATATAATAGGTACTATTCAACCTATTGAAGAAATAGGTAAAATATGTAAAAAACATAATATATATTTTATATTAGACACTGCACAAACAGCAGGAATAATCCCAATAGATTTTTATAAACTTAATCTAAGTGCATTAGCTTTCACTGGTCATAAAAGTTTATTAGGTCCTCAAGGTATAGGAGGATTTTTAATAAGCGATAAGCTAAATGATGAAGCTGTTCCTATTATTGAAGGAGGTACTGGAAGCTTATCTGAAAGTATATTTCAACCCTCTTTTTTACCAGATAAATTTGAAAGTGGGACTATGAATACTCCTGCTATTGCAGGACTTTTTGAAGGAATAAATTTTATAAATAAAGAAGGAATTTATAATATAAAAGAAAAGGAAGAATATTTAACCTCAAAATTTATAGAAGGTCTTCTTAATATGGATCATATAATTTTATATGGTATTAAAAATCATAAAAAAATGACTTCTGTAATATCTATAAATTCAACAAAAATAGATAATTCAGAATTAGGATACATATTAGATAATAATTATGGAATAATTACAAGAACAGGACTTCACTGTTCACCTTTGGCTCATAAAACTATAGGTACTTTTCCACAAGGTACTTTAAGATTTAGTTTTGGTTTCTTTAATGATATTAAAGATGTAAATTATACACTTGAAAGCTTAAATAATATTATGAAAGGGATGTGAAATATTTGAATACTCTTTTAGAAAAAATAGATAAAGTAGCTATATTTTTTATATTATACACTTTAATTTTTGTTACATTTTTTAAAACAATAAATTATACTTTGCCATTTGTTTTAGCATTTATATTCGCTTTACTTCTCCAAAAACCTACAAAATTTATGGTAAATAAATTTAAAATAAAAAATTCTATATCAGCTATTTTAACTACATTTTTATTTTTTGCTATTATAATACTTATAACTACATTAGGTATTATATCTCTTACTAATGAAGCAATTCAGCTTGTAAAAAACACTCAAGTATATATAACTCAAAACTCTAATTTAATTGATAAATATATGAATATTTTAAAAGATTCATATGAAAGAGTTGATCCTTATATTATTGATACTATAAAATCTAATATGTCTAATTCAATATCAAAATTATCTAATATAACTGCACAAATTATTACATCAATTGTTACCTGGATTATAAACTTTTTTAGTTCTATTCCATCTATAATTATGATTATTGTATTTACATTTTTATCAACTTACTTTTTTACTAGAGACTTAACATCTGCTAAGAAAAAATTTTTACATATAATTCCTTCAGGAAGCACAAATAAAGTTTTATATATGTATAGTGAAACAAAAAAAATGCTTGTTAATTATGTTTTATCTTATTCTATAGTAGTAAGTATAACATTTTTAGAAACATTAATTGGTTTTTCTATATTTGGTGTTAAATATGCTTTAATATTAAGTATTTTATCTGCAATTTTTGATGTACTTCCTGTTCTTGGAACAGCTACAGTTTATATTCCAATTGCCATATATTATGCATTATATAATAACTGGATTAAAGCTATTGGAATATTAATACTTTATGCTGTAGTATTTATTGTTAGACAAATATTAGAACCTAAAATTGTTTCATCTTCATTAGGTCTTCACCCTGTTGCAATTCTTGCGGCTATATTTATTGGATTAAAAATAAATGGTATAGCAGGAATGTTCTACTGTATGTTTCTTGTAATATTTTATTCTATTTTAAAAACTATAAAAATACTATAAAATTTAAATAAATGTATAAAAACCTCCCATTTGGTTAAAATGCCAAATAGGAGGTTTTTATATATGAAAGAAAAATTTATTTTAGATTCTAGGGAATCAAATTCAATCATTAAATTAAGAGATATACTTTATGAAGAATTAAATCCTATTATAAAAGAAAACAGGCCTATAATATTTTTATGTATAGGTACTGATCGTTCTACTGGAGACAGTATGGGACCTTTAGTAGGAGATAAATTAAAATTTTTAATAAGAGATAAAATTTATTTATATGGTAATTTAGAATATCCAATTCACGCAAAAAATTTAGAAAGCACTATTAAAGAAATAAATTCTGAATATATAAATCCTTTTATAGTTGCTATTGACGCTTGCCTTGGCAGCATTCAAAATGTAGGTAAAATATTTATAGAAAAAAAGCCTATTAATCCAGGATCCGCCATGAATAAAAATTTACCATCTGTAGGAGATCTAAGTATTACTGGCATAGTAAATATATCAGGATCTTTAGAATTTATGGTACTTCAAAATACCAGACTTCATGTTGTCATGACTTTAGCAGATGTTATATCTAAAGGTATTTACCATTTTATATTAAAATCTGTTGGTGGACATAAAAAGAAAAATTCAAGCAATGATACAAATAACGCATTAAATACTTTAGAACTAAATATATGATTTTAAAATAGAACTAAATAAACATAATAAATATAATAAACATAATAAACATAATAAATATAATTTTTAAAAAATATAATTTTTAAAATAAAGAACTATATGATCTATTATTAATAATATATTCTATTTCATCTATGCTTTTACTTCCTGCATCTATTATTAATGTACCTTCTCTTTTAAAATTACCTTGAGATCCTAAATTAATTAATCCACCATTTTTTAAATCGCATATTATTATATCAACAGGAGTATTTATATTATTTACAACATTATATCCTCTATTTTCTAATTCTTTTTTTATATGCTGTAATTCGTTATCTACACATATTTTCATATAAAAGACCTCCTTTAAGGCTAATATTCCCTTAAAGGAGGTCTTTTATACTATTTACTTATTGCTTCTTCAAGTACTTGTTGTTCTTCTTCTGATAAATCGTATCTTGATATTCCTTTATCTATAGGTTTTGCATATGTAGTACTTTCGTTTCTCCCAAAAATACTTGTTAATATTATACCATCATTTTTATCATCTAATAAAGCTATTGAAAAGCTTAAATCACTTCCAATATCGTCAAATGCTCTATATCTTATAACACCTGTCTTTTGAATACATTTTTTTAATTTATTATTTATTTTATTAATATCTTCTTTTAATAACTCAGACTGGTTTTCTACTTCATCTATTTTATCTAAATAGCCTATTACTAATTCTTCTAAATTTTTATTGTTAACTCCTCTCATAAATTTTTTATATTTTCTTTCAACTCTATTTACACTTTTTATTAAAATAATTACAGTTATAATTAAAATAATTACAATAAATAAAAGTACTAATATAATATAAGGCGCAAAGTTATTAAGTATATTTATAATATTGTCCATATTTTACTCCCCTTTAAAATGTTTCACGTGAAACATAGAATTTCTTTTATATATTTAAAATGTCCAATATCCTTTGTAAATCTTCTTCGGAATAAAATTCTATTTCAATTTTACCTTTATTTTTTTTATTAACAAGAGAAACTTTTGTACCAAAATAAGTTTCTAACTTACTCCTAATATCGCTATGATAAATATTTTCTTTTTCTTTATTAGAATTTTTCTTTTCTTTGCCTAAATTTTTAATTAATTTTTCTGTATCTCTTACATTTAAACCTTCATCAATAATAGTCTGTGCAATAATAAATTGTGTATCTTTATCTGTAACAGATAATAAAGCTCGTCCATGACCTTCTGTTATAACTCCATCAATGATATATTCTTGAACTCGTTCATCTAAATTTAATAATCTAAGTATATTTGTTACTGCTGTTCTGGATTTACCTATTCTTTTACTTAATTCCTCCTGAGTTAAGTTAAACTCTTCAATTAATTTTTTATAAGCTAATGCTTCTTCAATTGGATTTAAATCTTCTCTTTGTATATTTTCTATTAAAGATATTTCAAGTACTTGTTTATCAGTCAAATCCATAACAATAGCAGGAATTTCTTTAAGTCCAATACTTTTAGCTGCTCTCCATCTTCTTTCTCCTGCTACAATAATATATGTATCATTATCTCTTTTTAAAACAATTGGCTGAACAACCCCATGCTCTTTTATAGATTCTGCTAATTGTTCTATTTTTTCTTCATCAAAATTTTTTCTGGGCTGATCTTCATTAGCTTTAATTAAATTCATTTCTATATTTGTAATAGTGTTTTTTCCTTCTAAAATATCATCTTCTGGTATTAGAGCTCCTAAACCTTTGCCTAGCCCAAATTTTTTACTCAAACTTTATCCCTCCTTTTTATGTTGACGACTTAAAAATTCTTTAGCTAATTTTTCATAACATTCTGCACCTTTGCATTTATCATCATAAAGCATTATAGGAAGTCCAAAACTTGGAGATTCTGCAAGCCTTATATTTCTAGGTATGGTTGTATTATAAACTTTATCTTTAAAATAATTTTTTACTTCTTTAAGTACTTCATTACTTAAATTAGTTCTTCCATCATACATAGTAAGAATAACGCCTTCAATTTCAATATTTTTATTTAAAGATTTTTTTACAAGCTGTATTGTATTTATAAGTTGTCCTACTCCTTCAAGTGCATAAAATTCACATTGTATAGGTATTAAAACACTATCAGAAACGCTTAATGCATTAATAGTTAAAAAACCCAAAGATGGTGGGCAATCAATAAATATAAAATCATAGTCATCTTTTATTTCATTAATTTTATTCTTTAAAATTAATTCTCTATTTTGCTTATTTATAAGCTCAACTTCAGCACCAGCTAATTCCATTGTTGCTGGAGCTAAGAAAAAATTATTTATTACTTGACATTCTATTATTACATCTTTTAATGATACACTATCTGAAGTTAATGCATCATATATTGAAAGCTCAATTTTTCTTTTATCAATACCAAGTCCGCTTGTGGTGTTGCCTTGAGGATCCATATCAATGGCAAGTATTTTATATCCTTCCAAAGCAAGATAAGAACATAAATTTATATTTGAAGTAGTTTTACCCACTCCACCTTTTTGATTAAAAATGCAAATCGTCTTCAAAATTTCACCTTCCTTACATTTGTTTATGTAAATTATAGATATCCAAAAATTTAATTTTTTATATTTGTTATTTATAAATGTAAAATAGCTTCTATATCTAATTTAAATCATTTTAATAAAATAAATATTATTTTATTAATAAAGTACGTTCATTAATCATATTATTATTATTTTATTATATCCTTATAGTATTTTTATTTTTATGTTAGATATCTATAATATAATTTAATTATATTTTTATTTTTAAAAATAAAAAAACTCAAATATAAGTTTACTTTTAAAAATATGTAAAAGCAATATAAAAATAAATTTTATATTTATATATTTTATATTTATATATTT
>NZ_RJWG01000022.1 GCF_004011155.1 Clostridium prolinivorans
TAAGATTTAATGCAGTAGATAATCCAAGAAAACAAGCTGCATTTCCACAATATAAATATCCAAATGCAAAGTGGAGATATGCTCAAATAGCAGATTATTTAAGACTTGGTGGAAATACTGAAGATGAAAAAATAGAAAGATTAATTGCAGCAATAGATGAATTAAAAGATAAAGTGAATATACCTAAAACAATTAAGGACGCTGGAGTTTCAGAAAGAAAATTCTATGCTACTTTAGATGAGATGTCAGAACAAGCTTTTGACGATCAATGTACTGGAGCAAATCCAAGATATCCTTTAATAAGTNCAAAAAAGAAGAATAAAATAGTATATTAATATCTATAAGTCAAATAAGTATTTAGGCAATTTTATAAAAAAGTCATGCATAAAGAAGGATATTTCCTAATTTATGTATGACTTTTTACTTATATAAAGAATTTATATATTTTATAAACAAACTTTTTAGAAAAATGGAATTTAATTTATATTTTCTTAATAATTAGTTTATGAAAATTAGAGATATTGACTATATAATTAAAATATGGAAAGCTTTCCTATGCAATATTAAAAAAGGAGATGTTAATAAGTGAAAATGAGTAAGAAAACAGCTATGATTACAAGCTTTACAGTTGGAATTATGCTTTTTGCTACAACTGCATTTGCTGAAGTAACATCAAAAAGTGGTTATGAACAGTTCAAAGATTCTGTTAAATATTCAGCAGAAAGTTTTACTGGTAAGCTTTCAAGTTATACTATAGATATTTCTCTTGTATTAAAGGATAACGGAAAGACAATTGCTTCACAAAATTCAGTAAATAAATATGACCTAAAGAAAAATGCTTGTGAGAATACTACAATTACTACAGAAGGGAAAAGAAAGACAGAGACAATTTATTACAGGGATAAAAACGGATTTGTAAATTATAACAGTAATGATGATGTTTACTATATAGTAGAACAGGATAATAGCAAAGAAGAATTTTGGATTAAAAATCCTTTTAAAGAAAAGGAGGCAGAAGATTTAGAAAAAATAGCAGATGCTATTATAGGAAGTCTTAAAGATTCTGTTATAGTTTCCGAAAATAATGATAATAGCAAAGAAATGTCAGTTTCTTTAAGTGAAACACAAATTCCAAGTTTAATAAATGCAGTAGTTTCTTATAATATTAAGAGTAATTTTTTATGGCAAAGAAACGACAATACAGATAATAATAATTTACTTCCTAAAATAACTAAAGATGTATTCGTAAAAGAAGCTAAAGGTAAAATGATTGCAGATAAAAATGGCTTAATTCAAAGTGCTTTAGGTACTGGAGTATTATATGGTAAAGATGATAAAGGCAGTGAACACAATTTAACATTTGAATTTTTGTGTAAAGTATCTAATATTAATTCAACAATTGTTAATAAGCCTGATACTTCTGGTAAGAAAGTTGAAAAAAGCAAAGCATTTTCAGATCCAAGTACTAGTTTAAAACCTGAACTTTATATTGGTACCTATAAAAACAACATAACAATAGAAAAAGATGGGAAATACCAAAAAATAGGTGAAAGAATTGTTGAAGTTGAAAAAATAGATAAAAATACTGCATTAGGAAGATATCATGAAGAATATTTAAAAGGATATGAAGATTATTCGGCAAATGCAAAAGATTTTAAGTTTGAGGCTAAATTTAAGGAATATCCTTATAATGGTGAGTTTAATAAAATAGGAGGTTCAGCAGATAATAATACATCTGGATACTTTGGATTAGATCCTTATTCAGCTTCTATACAATTTACTTTTAAACAAACTGATACAAGAATATATAATAGTCAGTTCCAAAGAGTTTTTGATTAGTTTTAAATTAACAATTAAATAATGGGCAGATTTAAGTTTAAGTCTGCCCGTAATAAAATTATTTATTGGGGGTAGCTATGGAAAAAGTTATTGAGATAAAAAATTTAACAAAGCAATATAAAAATGGCAGAGGTATTATAGATATAAATTTAGACATATATAAAGGAGATATTTTTGGATTTTTAGGACCTAATGGAGCGGGTAAAACCACAGCTATGAAAATTATGACTGGACTTATAAAACCTGATAGTGGTGAAGTTAAAATTAATGGTTACAGTATTTTTGAAAATTTTGAAAAAGCAATGCAAAGCGTAGGCTGTATTATTGAAACAGCAGAATCTTATCCTTTTTTAACCGCATATGAAAATTTAAAGCAATTTTCAAGATATTATAAAAATATAGATGATAAAAGAATTAATGAAGTTTTAGAACTTACTTCATTAAGCAAATATAAAAATGAAAAACCAAGAAAATTTTCTCTTGGAATGAAACAGCGTTTAGGGATTGCGGCGGCAATTTTATCAAAACCTAAAGTGGTTATATTAGACGAGCCTTTTAATGGCCTTGATGTTGAAGGAATGATTGATATGAGGAATATAATAAAAAATCTTGCAAAAGAAGAAAAAACCACCTTTTTTATATCTAGTCATCTTATTCATGATGTGGAGCTTACTTGTAATAGGATTGGAGTTTTATACAATGGAAGAATGCTTAATGTAGATACTACTAAAAATATTTTAAATAATTATGCTTCACTTGAAAATTATTTTGTTAGCGAGGTAGAAAGAAATGGCAGGATTTAATACAGCTTTAATCAATGAAATAGAAAAACTTTATAAAAAGAACAAGCTTTTAGTAGCAGTAATCATATCAATTATTTTTATTATAATAGGTCAGGCTGGTATATTAGGACTTAGAAGTGGATTTGGTCTTCGTGGTGCTTCAAACATGAATTTTCCTATACTTGTACTTTCTGTTATTGCTAATACTATTTTGCCTTTATTTACAGCACTTATAACAATAGACAGCTTTTCAGGGGAATTTTCGCAAAATACTATGAAAATTGCACTTACAAGGCCTATAACAAGGCTTAAATTCTTTACTGCAAAGCTAACATCAATAATAATTTATATATTATTTAATTTATATTTTGTAATGATTGTTTCAGTACTTACAGGATTTATATTTAATTCAAATTCATTTACATTAAGAGGATTTATTAATATTATAATTTCTTATACTGTAACTTTAATACCTATGATAATATTAGTTTTAGTTATTGTAATTTTAACAAATCTAATAAAAAATGGGACAGGGGTTTTCTTTACATCAATACTTATTTTTATAATTTTAAAAATTATTGAAATAGTTTTTTCGAAATATTCGGGTATATTTTTTACTTCAATGTTAGACTGGTATAAATTATGGCTTATGAATCCTATGCCAGTATTTAAAATTATTAGAAAATTTATGCTTATGCTAAGTTATGGTATAATATTTTTTACATTAGGCTATTATCTTTTTGATAAAAAAGACTTTTAAGGTGATTACATGGATATAAAAAAAAGGCTCCTTATTTCTAATACTGTTACAATTATAACTCCATTTATTATAACTTTTATTGTTACTTTTTTTATTATATTTATATCTTCAACATTTTTTAGCAAAGATATAAGTTATAATAATATTAAAAAATTTGCTAAAATAAACTCTGAACTTTTTAACATTAAAAATAGTATATCAAAACAAAATGATGAAATTACAAAAGATGATTTTGAAAAATATTTGTCTTCCAAACTTTCAAAGTTTAATGGAAAATATATAATAATTGATGGACACTCTGATACGGTTTTTCCACAGGAATTTACTAAAATTGATGTTGAAAAAATTAAAGAAATAGTAAAAGGTAATTCTTTTGAAAAAAGCATTAATATAAATAATTTAACTTATATTATTGAAGATGTAGATGTAGTGCTAAAAAATGGAGTTAAATCAAAAGTAATTTTATTAGCTCCAATTGAAAAAAATAATATGTTTAGCAGGCTCTTAATAGTTATTATTTTAGTTTTTATTATATCTTTTATAAGTGTAAATATAATTATGTCCTATGAAATTTCAATGAAAATAATAAAACCTATTAATTCACTTAAAAAGGCTGCCTCTGAAATTAGCAGTGGAAATTTAAATTGTGAAATTATTGAAGAAGGGGATAAAGAGATAAAAGAGCTTTGTCATGACTTTGAAATTATGAGAATACAGCTTAAAGATTCTATAAATATTAAAATGAAATATGATGATAATCGTAAAATGCTTATATCTAGTATTTCTCATGATTTAAAAACACCTATAACTTCTATAAAAGGTTATGTAGAAGGTATTTTAGATGGAGTTGCAAATACTAAAGAAAAGATAGAAAATTATTTAAAAACAATATATTTAAAGGCTGAACATATAGATTTAATGATTGATGATTTGCTTTTGTATTCAAAGCTCGATTTAAACCAGCTTCCTTTTAATTTTGAAAAAACAAATATAGTGGAATACTTTAATTTTTGTATTGAAGAAATGCTGCCTGAAATTTTAAAATTAAATATAAAAATAAGGTTTGAAAATAATTTAAAAAGTTCTCAATTCGTTATGATTGATAGAGAAAGAATGAGAAGAGTTATAGTAAATATTATAGATAATTCTTGCAAATACATGGATAAAAAACAAGGAGAAATTATTATAAAGTTTAGAGAAACTAGTACAAGTGTAATTGTTGAAATAAGAGATAATGGTAAAGGAATTAAAGAAACTGAAATTAATAAAATATTTGATAGATTTTATAGGGCAGATTTTTCAAGAAGTGGTGCAAAAGGAAGTGGGCTTGGCCTTGCTATTGCTAAGCAAATTGTAGAAGGACATTATGGAAAAATTTGGGCTGTAAGTCATGGAAATGAAGGAATAAGCATTATAATATCATTAATAAAATTAACTGAGGGTAGAGGAAACTATGAAGAATATATTAATAATTGAAGATGATTTAAGCATTGCAGAACTTGAAAGGGATTATTTAGAACTTTCTGGATTTGAAGTTAAAATATGCCAAGATGGAGTATCAGGGTTAAATGAAATAAAAGAAAATAAATATGATTTAGTAATATTAGATATTATGCTGCCTAAAATAGATGGACTTGATATTTTGAAAATAATAAATGAACATAAAGATATCCCAGTTTTATTAGTTTCGGCAAAGAAAGAAGAAATTGATAAAATAAAGGGATTAAGTCTAGGAGCAGACGATTACATAACAAAACCTTTTAGTCCTGGAGAATTAGTTGCAAGAGTTAAATCTCATATTCAAAATTATGAAAGACTTAAAAATAAATTTAATTCCAAATTAGAAAATGATATCCTTATAATAAGAGGACTAGAAATCAGGAAAAAATCTAGGCAGGTATTTGTAAATGGCAAAGAAGTGGTTTTAGCCCAAAAAGAATATGATTTACTTTTATATTTAGCGGAAAATCCCAATAGAGTGTTTACAAGAGAAGAACTTTTTGAAAGAATTTGGGGACTAGATGCTATGGGGGATAATGCTACAATTACAGTACATATAAGAAGAATAAGAGAAAAAATTGAATTAAATCCATCAGAGCCACAATATATTGAAACAGTTTGGGGTGTTGGATATAGGTTTAGAGTATAAATGGCTATAAAAAGAGTTATATAGGTAGCAGTGAAAAATTGCTACCTATTATTAATGTTAAAATATTACAATTGCTTGTCCAATTATATTTTAGATGATATACTTATTTAGGTATAAAAAAATCTAAAGATGGAGAGATGCAAATATGAAACGTATTTTAATTAGCAGTATTATGGCAATAGTATTAATTTTTACCAATGCTGGATATACTAAAGCTGCAGAAAATGATATGCCTAAAATTGAAGGTAAAGCAGGTATAACTATTGATATGGATACTGGAGAGATAATATACGCAAATGGCATAGATGATAAATATTATCCTGCTAGTACTACAAAGCTTTTGACTGCTTTACTTTTTGCTGAAAATAAAAATAAAAATGATGAAATAAAGTATACAGAAAGTGCAAAAGAACAACCAGCATATTCCATAGATAAAACACTTATTAAAATGCAGGTTGGTGAAAGTATGAAAGCACAAGATGTTATGGATGCTCTTTTAATATTTTCAGCTAATGATTCAGCTTATATGATAGCAGATAGTGTAAGTGGAAATAGCAGTAAATTCGAAGAGCTAATGAATGAGAGAATAAAAAAACTTGGACTTAAAAATACTCATTTTGTTACTCCTAATGGACTTCATGATAAAAATCACTATACTACACCATATGATCTAAGTGTTATTGCAAGAGAAGCATTTAAAAATCAATGGGTAAGAGAAACTTTAGCTAAAAGTAAGAGCAGATTAACTACTTCTACTGGAGCAATGGCAGATATAGAAAATAGAAATAAACTTCTTGGAATTGATGGATGTTTAGGCGGTAAAACTGGTTATACCGATCCTGCAGGAAGAGTACTTGTGGCATTTTTCGAAAGAAATGGTAGAAAAATGGTTGGAGTAGTTATGAAATCTGCTTATGATTATAACGATTCTGTTGTTTTTGAAGATATGAAAAAAATTATAGATTGGAGTTATAACCAAAAACCTGTTGTTGTTCATAAAAAAGGTGATACTTTAAAAACAGAAACTTTGAAATATAAACTTTTTAGATTTTTTGGACCGGAAAAAACAATACAAGCTCCTATTTTAGTTAATGATGATGTAAAATATTATGAAAATAGTGTAAATAAAGCGGAAGCTAAAGAAGAATATAATATAGAAAAGCTTAATGTATGGAATCTAAATTCTAAAAATTCTGTAGGTACTTTTACTTTAAAAGAAAGAGAAGCAGTTAAAAATTACAAATTGTATACTACTGTATCTACAAAAGATGTATTTAAAGAAAATATTATATTTTATGTAGGGACATTATTAGTCATTTTAATGTTAATAATTATTATAGCAATGATAACACTAAAAATAAAAAGAAACAGGTCAAGAAGAAGAGGACCTATATATTTTAACTAAAAATATAATGTAAAAGGATCTCTGCTACGAAGCTAACTATTTAGTTAGCTTCGTAGCAGTTTCTTTTTTTATAATACAGTTTTTTTATTGTTATTTATTTAAAAATGTATACAATCTGTTAAGCCGTAAAAAAATACTCATATATTATTTTAATTTTGTTAATAAAGCTTACATTAAATTGCCACAAAAATAAAATATCATTTATTTAGAAAGAAAAATAAATTATATTTTATGGAGGGATATATTATGGGAATAAAGAAAAAAATAACTTCTTATATAGCTGTAGGACTTATTTTTTCAGTTATAGGAGGCAGTGCAGCTGCTGTAGGAACGTTATATTTACTTCCTAATTTTTCAATATTTAAAAATACACCATTATATAAAAGTATAGAAACAAGTGTTCAAAACGAAAGCGAATTAAGCAAAACTGTAAATAGTAATTCATCAAATACTACATCAGCTGTAACAACTGTTTCAACTAAAAATTCAGCATCAGGGGTTTCTGAAATTGTAAAAAAAGTATCACCTGCAGTAGTAGGTGTAGCTACTAAAAGTATAACTACAGAAAATATATATGGGCTCCAAATTCAAGGAAAAGAAGTAGAAGGTATGGGATCAGGAGTTATTTTTAATGAAGAAGGATATATACTTACGAATTACCATGTTATAGATGGAGCACAAGAAGTTAAAGTTATTTTAAGTACAGGTAAAGAAGTAAATGCTAAAGTTGTAAATTATGATGAAAATATGGATGTTGCAGTAATTAAAATAACAGATGATATTAAAGTACCTGCTGTAGCAGAATTTGGAGATTCAAGCAGTTTACAAGTAGGTGAATTAGCAATAGCAATAGGTAATCCTCTTGGGAAAGAGCTATTAGGCTCAGTAACTACTGGAGTTATAAGTGCACTTAATAGAGAAATTGAAATAGACAATAAAAAACTTACTTTAATTCAAACTGATGCAGCTATTAATCCTGGAAACAGCGGAGGACCTCTTGTAAATTCTGAAGGTAAAGTTATAGGAATAAATACTGCAAAACTTGGTGGGAATGGAGTTGAAGGTTTAGGATTTGCTATACCAATAAATTCCATAACTCCTAAAATAGAAAGTTTGACAAAACAATTAATTAAAATTGGAATATCAGCTATTGATGTTGATGAAAATATATCAAAGAATTATGATTTACCTATAGGAGTTTATATACAAGATGTAGAATCATTTTCTTCTGCTGAAAAAGCAGGTTTAAAGGCAGGAGATGTTATAGTAAAATTTGATGGTAAAAAAGTTACTTCAATTAATGATATAAATGAAATTAAAAATAATCATAAAGAAGGGGATGTTGTAAAAATAGAAATAGTAAGAAACAAAGAAAATAAAACTTTGGAACTTAAATTTTAATAAAAAGTTAAATTATATTCAGGCTATTGATATATATTTTATCAATAGCCTGAATTTTTTAATGGTTTGAAAATTTTAATTTTATTTTTTACTTTTCATTTGAATCAACATATTCTTTAGCATTTATAACTTCTGTTTCATTAGGAATGCCTACATTTGATAAAGGCTTTTGTTTTTCTATATTTGCCCAAGAGGCAGTGTCTTGTTTCCCAAGATTATTTGATGAAAAAATTTTTTTATAATTATTTTTTTTCATTTTTATCATTCCTCCTCGTATTTATATAATTTAGGCATTTGCAGAATTCTAATACATTGAATTTAACGATTTTCAAATACAATATATATGTTTTTCTCCACTTTTTAATAAAAATTGTATTAATTTATATGAGAAACTTAGCATAAAGCCTTTCAATATTGTACTAATATTCTGCAATCGCCTATTTATATAATTAGTATCTTTAAATTGTGTAAAACTATTACATTGAATAATAAGATGAATTTTATAAATAATATATTTTATAGCTTATGTTTTTTTATAAATTTTAATCTGATTTTATGGAGGTAAATTAAATGGATGCATTAAAAAATTTTCCAACTAAAATACCAGCTCAAAAGCAAGATAAACAGCCAGGGATAGAAAAAAATATGAATCCAAGACCAATATTTGAAGACCCTAATTATAAAGCTTCTAATAAATTACAAAATAAGACAGCTATAATAACAGGAGGAGACAGTGGTATTGGAAGAGCAGTGTCAGTAGCTTATGCTTTAGAAGGAGCAGATGTAGCTATAATTTATTTAAACGAACACGAGGATGCAGAAGAGACTAAAAAAATAATTGAAAGTAAAGGAAGAAAATGTATAACAATAGCAGGAGATATTGGAGAAGAAAGTTTTTGCTTTGAAGCTGTTAAAGAAGTTATAAACACTTTTAATAAAATAGATATACTTGTAAATAATGCTGGAGAACAACATACTCAAAACAGCATAGAAGATATAACAAAAGAACAACTTGAAAGAACATTTAAAACAAATATTTTTTCTATGTTCTATATGACAAAAGCTTGTTTGCCACATATGAAAGAAGGAAGTATAATAATAAATACTTCTTCAGTAACTGCTTATAAAGGACATAAAACTTTAATAGACTATTCAGCAACAAAGGGAGCTATAACTACATTTACACGTTCTTTAGCATTATCTCTTTCAAGTAGAAATATAAGAGTAAATGCAGTAGCGCCAGGTCCTATTTGGACTCCTCTTATACCAGCGTCTTTTAGTAAGCAGGAAGTTTCTGAATTTGGAAGTAATTCTACTTTTAAAAGACCAGGTCAGCCTGTAGAATTAGCACCAGCTTATGTATTTTTAGCATCTGATAGTTCTACTTATATAAGCGGAGAGACTATTCATGTAAATGGTGGAGAAATAATTAATGCCTAAAATAATATATAAAGATATGATAGGAGGGATTTTTTATGGTTTCAAAGTCAGAAAAGAAGCGAAGAAATGATAATAAAACAACAAATGATAAAAGAGCTAATCCTATAACTTTAGAAGTAAAACCAGATTCAAGTAAACCAGTTAAAGGATTACCTAAGGTATAAAAATAATATAAAGAATATATAGAAAATAAAAATATAAATATTTTAAGTGAATATAAAACCATGCATAAAAAATATACTTTTTATGCATGGTTTTTAGTATTAAATTAGATAATATTTATTTAGTTTTTAAATTGGTTTTTAAACTTATTTTTAGTATTAAATTTTATAATTATCTCATAAAAATAAATATTGGTCACTATATATAAACGATAATTTTTAAATTTGTATTTTTTTAAATACTTTTTAATAATAATTAAATTTTTAATTACTTTTTAAAAGTACTGAATCTATAAATTCATTAACTTTTTGAGTGTATTCATCTTCATCTGTAAAATAAGTTTCTCCATGTTCAGAATTTGGTACTATATAAATTTTTTTATTATTTTCTTTTACATTATACATATCTTCTGCCATAGATTTTGGGACTACACTATCGTTTGAACCATGTATAAACATAATAGGAGTTTTTATTTCTTTTAAAATATTTATAGGTGAAACTTCGTTTAAATAAAAGCCATTTTTAATTCTATTTATCTCATCTAGATAAAATATAAAAGGCTTAATTAAAAATTTATATTTTAGATTATACTTATTTTTAAATTTTAATGTAAAATATTCATTTAAATCAGAAAAAGCACTATCTACTACATAAAAACTTACAATTTTTTTATCTTCATTTTTTTTAGCTTGAAGTAGGGCAGCGACTCCACCTATATCCTCACCATGAACTCCAATAATTCCACCGTTATTTTTTTTATATATAAAATCTATAATTTTATCTAAATCATCACTTTCAAAAAAACCATAGGTTGTATTATTTCCTTTACTATATCCGTGATTTCTTCCATCATATACAAATACATTAAATCCTTTATCTAAATACATATCAGCATATTTCATAGCAGTCCATCGACTTCCTGAAAGTCCATGTAAAATTATAACGGTATTTTTAGTTTCTTTCCCATTTTTAATAAATGTACCATATAACCTATAATTATTTCTAGAAGCAATAGATATACTTTCTTTTTCAAGGCTATTATATCTTACTTCATTAAAAGTATTTTTATACTTTTCCATTTGGTCAAGTTCTTCTCTTGTATTTATTTCAAAAGTCTGCTTATATAAAATGTTACCTATATATAATCCTAAAGAATTAATTAATATAAAAACTATAATAAATATATCAAATATTTTTCTAGGTAATTTTTTTTTCTTTTTTCTTTGTTCATTTTTTAAAGATGTAAATTGTAACTCTATATTCATATAACCACCCTTGTTATAATCAATCAATTTACATTTTAACATTAAAATGATGCTAAATGAATAGTTTTTATATTTTTTATACAAATTTATTTTGGGATTGTTGGAAGAAAAGTACAATAAATTAATAAATTTAAATATAGTTGTATCATTATTAATATTTGTATATTAATATAATTATATAATAATTTATATTATTAAATATATCCCAATTATTAAAAGCTTAGTATAGTATATATTTAGTATAGATAGTATATATAGTAAAATAATAATCCTCTCTACTTAGATAAAATAATAGAAAATATTCTATGTTTAGATTATTATTTTATTATACTGTATTTAATTTTTATGTTTGATATCTACAAAAATCAGATGAATTAAGAATTTTTAATATTTTAAAAACAATATATAAACAAACTTGTTTATATTATATATACATTTTATAATTAATTTAGATTAAAAATTTATTGTTTTTTTATTTTAAAAAACTATGTAACACTTTATATATAAGCATTAAATTTAAAAAAATAGTGTAAAACTTTACACTAACTAAAAAATAAGGGGGGAAAAATATGCAAAAAATCATTAAAAAAGATAATTTAAAAATAAAAAATTTTAAAGAATATATATTGAGCTTTAGTATTATTTTATCTATAGTACCTTTAAATATATTTTATGTTATATTAAATAATTTTAACAAAGAAGCTAATAGTTTAGTTACTAAATTTGATATGGCTATACCTTTTATAAAAATTTTTATAATTCCTTATATAGCTTGGTATGCATTTATATTTTTTACTATGGCTTATATATGCTATAAAGATAAAGAAACATTTGTTAAAACAGTAATAAGTTATAATTTAGGTCTTATTGCCGCTTATATAACTTTTCTATTTTTTCAAACTACTGTACCTAGACCAGAAATTACAGGAACTGATATTTTAACTAAACTTGTAATGATGATATATAAAAATGATAATCCTTACAATTGTTTTCCCAGTATTCATGTATTAACGAGTTTTCTTATGATAAAATCAATTTGTGCAAGTAATTGTAAAAATAAAATAAACGTTTCTATAATTTCAATTATTTCTATATTGATTATATTATCCACATTATTTGTTAAACAGCATGTAATATTGGATATATTTGGTGGAATTTTGTATGCGGACATAATTTTTAGATTTGTAAATGCTTATTA
Source organism: Clostridium prolinivorans (assembly GCF_004011155.1). Classification (GTDB taxonomy): domain Bacteria; phylum Bacillota; class Clostridia; order Clostridiales; family Clostridiaceae; genus Clostridium_AT; species Clostridium_AT prolinivorans. Next base: position 12,402 of record NZ_RJWG01000022.1, read on the forward strand.
TTATAAAATATTAAATTTAATAAAAAAATTACTTAATTTAAAATCTAATGAAATTTTAGAAATAAATGATTAACAAATGGAGGAAATTTATGAACCCAATTGCTTTTTATATTTTTGGAATACCTATAAGATGGTATGGAGTTCTTATATCAATTGGAATGATAATTGGTATTTTAATAGCTTCTAAAAGCTGCAAAATAAAAAATATAAATTACGATAATATGATTGATATTGTACTTATTGCATTTCCTTTTGCAGTAATTGGTGCTAGATTATATTATGTTATTTTTAATCTTTACTATTATGCAAAATATCCTTTAGAAATTATAAATATTAGGCAGGGCGGATTAGCTATCCATGGGGGTATAATTTTTGCGTTATTTTCTGCTTATTTATATACCAAGAAGAAAAATCTTAATTTTTTAAGTTATGCTGATGCAGCAGCACCTTCTATAATTTTGGCTCAAGCAATAGGAAGATGGGGAAATTTTTTTAACCAAGAAGCTTATGGAAGAGAAGTATCTTTAGAATTTATAAGACATTTCCCAATTTTTATACAAAATGGAATGTATATTGAAGGACATTATTATCATCCTACTTTTTTGTATGAATCTTTATGGAATATATTTATATTTATTATACTTATAATATTATTAAGAAAAACCAAAAAAGATGGGTTAATATTTTTTAGCTATATAGGGTTATATTCTTTAGGCAGATTTTTTATTGAAGGATTAAGGACAGATAGTTTAATGCTTGGTTCTATAAGAGTAGCTCAATTAATAAGTTTATTAGGTATATTGGTTTGGCTTGTATATATCTTTTTTACATGTAACAAAAGAAAAAATATGTTGTAATTATAAAAATAAAATTGTATTATAGTTATTGTATAATTTAAAGATTTAGCATCTTAAAATAGAGTGTTCTGTTTTAAGATGCTTTAATTTAATAAATAAATTTTAGGAAGTGATATAATGGAAGTATATTTTGATAATAGTGCGACTACTAAGCCTTATGAAGAAGTTATTGAAGTAGTTGGGGACACTATGAGAAATTTTTATGCAAATCCATCTTCTGCTTACAATTTAGGTATAAAAGCTGAAAAAAAGCTTAATGAAAGTAGAGAAATTATAGCTAAAACTTTAAATTGCAGCAAAGATGAAATTATATTTACTTCTGGAGGGAGTGAAAGTAATAACTTTCTTATTAGAGGTTTTGCAGGTGAAAATTCACATATAATTACTACTAAAATAGAACATCCGAGCGTAATTAATTTGTGTAAGGATTTAGAAAAATCAAAAATAAAAGTTACATATTTAAATGTAGATCAAAATGGTAAAATAAATTTAAAAGAACTTGAAGATGCTATAAATAAGGATACTTCAGTTGTAAGTATAATGCATGTAAATAATGAAATAGGAACAGTACAAGAAATTGAAAAAATAGGAAACATTATAAAAGAAAAAAGCAGCAAAATAAAATTTCATGTAGATGCTGTACAAAGCTATGGCAAATATAAAATAGATGTACAAAAGTGCAAAATTGATTTAATGTCTTCAAGTGGACATAAAATTCATGGCCCTAGAGGTATAGGTTTTGCATATATAAGAAAAGGACTTATGCCTAAACCTCTTATATTTGGAGGAGGGCAGGAAAGAAATTTTCGTTCAGGTACAGAAAATGTAGCTGCAGCAGCTGGTTTTGCAAAAGCCTCTGAAATTATGTATAAATATAGAAAAGAAAATTTTAATAAAGTTCAGGAATTAAAAAAGTATTTTATAGAAAAGCTTTCTCATTTCGAAAAAATTAAAATAAATAGTCCATTAACAGAAGATTTTTCGCCTTATATATTAAGTGTTTCTTTTATAGGAGTTAGAGCTGAAGTACTTCTTCATCTTTTAGAAGAAGCTAATATTTATGTTTCTACAGGTTCAGCTTGCTCCTCTAAAGATACTAAAGATAGTCATGTTTTAAAGGCAATTAATCTTAATGAAAAAGAAATAAAAGGAACTATACGTTTTAGTTTTTGTGAATATAACACAAAAGATGAAGTTGATTATACTATAGATGTGCTTGATAAGTCACTAAAGTTTTTAAGGAGAGTTAGAGTATGAGAAAATTAATTTTAGTAAAGTATGCACCAGAGATATTTCTTAAAGGATTAAACAGAAATAAATTTGAAAAAAAGTTAAAAGAGAATATTAAAAAAGTTCTTGAAGATACAGATTACGAATTTGTAATAGACCAGGGGAGATGGTTTATTTATTCAGAAGACATAGAAGAAATTATAGATAAAGTTATTAAGGTTTTTGGTATTTCTGAAATTTGCATAGTTACAGAAGTTGAGGCTTCTATGGAAGAAATAAAAAAGCAAGCTGTAGAGGAAATTAAAGAAAGTAATCCATTAAATTTTAAAGTAGAAACTAATAGAGCAAATAAGAAATTTCCAGGGACATCTATGGATATAAGCAGAGAAGTAGGAGCATATATTTTAAAAAATGTTCCAAATGTTTCAGTTAAAATAAATAAACCAGAATGTATAATAAATGTAGAAATAAGAGAAAAGGCTTATGTTTATTCTAAAAGAATAAAAGCAGTTGGAGGGCTTCCATATGGAATGAATGGAAGTACAATGCTTATGCTTTCAGGAGGGATAGATTCTCCAGTAGCAGGTTATATGATGGCAAGAAGAGGTGTGGAGGTAAGCTGCGTTTATTTCCACAGTCATCCATATACTAGTGAAAGAGCAAAAGAAAAAGTTAAGCAGTTAGCAGCAATACTTAGTAATTTTACAGGAAGTACTACACTTTATGTAGTTCCCTTTACAGATATACAGATGTCCATTATAGAAAATTGCAGAGAAGATGAATTAACTATAATAATGAGAAGATTTATGATGAGAATAGCTTGCATTCTAGCTGAAAAATTAAAAATTCAGTCAGTAACTACAGGAGAAAGCATAGGTCAGGTAGCAAGTCAAACTATGGAAGGACTTATAGTAAGCACAGATGTGGCAGATAGGCCGGTTTTTAGACCTCTTATTGCTATGGATAAACAGGATATAATGGACATATCCAGGAAAATAGGAACTTATGAAACATCAATACTTCCTTACGAAGATTGCTGTACTATATTTGTACCAAAGCATCCAAAAACAAAACCTGTTTTAGATAAAATAGTTAAAGAAGAAACAAAACTTGAAGTTGAAAGATTAGTAGAAGAAGCTGTAAACAATGTTGAAATATATAATTTATAAAATTGTTTTAAAGTAGTTTTATTAAAATTAACATATATTTTTAAATATCTAACATAAAAACTAAATGTAATCTAGTAAAATAATAATATAAATAATATATTTTATATTACAAAAATAATATTATTATTTTACTAGATGAATTAATTAAACTTTAAAGCTTTGGTATTTGTAATTTTATAAATAAAAATAATTTATAAAAGTTTTTCTTAAATTTATGTATGACTTTTTTTATTTATATACTCTATTTATTGTTAGTTATATAGATGATTGCAAAATGGTAGTGCAGTATTTAAAGGCTTAAGTTGAATTCCTTATATAAATTGATACAGTTTTAATCAAAAAGTTGATGAAAAAACATCTATATTAGTATTTGGAACCCTTTAAATTCAATGAATTAAAATTTTGCAAAGGTCTAATTGTTAGTTATAAATAAGGAGGTAAAGAGTGAAAAAGAAATTTAAAAAAAATATAAATTTTCTCATTATTGTTATATTAGCTGGAGTATTTGCTTATGGAGGATATAAATATTTTAATGATTTAAAAGCAAAAAGTACAATTGAAGATAAAATATCAATATTTAATCAAGATCAAGAACAGAAAAAAATAGAAGAACAAAAAAAGATTGAAGAGCAAAGAAAACTTGATGAACAAAAAAGGATTGAAGAACAGAAATGGCAGGAACAAATAAAAAAAGTTGAAAATGATATAAAAGAATATTTAGGTACAAAAGCTTCAAAAGTAGGACTTGCTTATTATGATATTAAAAGCGGTAAAAGTTTTTCTATAAATGGAGATAAATATTATAATGCAGCCAGTACAGTAAAGGTTCAAATGAACATGGTTTTATTTGATATGATAAAAGAAGGTAAATTAAATATCAATCAAACAGTAAAGTATAATGCAAGTACTGATTATGAAGGCGGAACGGGCATTTTGCAGCAAAAGGATAAAACAAAACCTATTGCTATTCAAACTTTAAGCGATTATAGCATAATATATTCTGATAATATTGCTACAAGAATGATTATTAAAACTATAGGCAGATCAGAGATGAAGAGACGTTTTGGCTTAAAAGTTGGACATACTGTACCTACTCAAAATACAGTAACTCCTAATGAAGAATTAACTTTTTTAAAACAATTATATGAAAATAAGGACAATAATGAATATTATACAAAGCTTATAGAAATTATGAAAAAAACTGTATTCCATGATAGATTAGATAAGTATGTACCACAAGATATTGTTGCTCATAAAATAGGGAATTATGGAGCTTTTGTTAATGATGTTGGAATAGTATATGCTAAAAATCCATATATTATTGCAGTTTATACAGAAGGATTAGAAAATGCTGAAGAAACTATTGCACAAATTAATAAAATGCTATATGAAGTGCATAATAATTAAGGAAATAATATAAAATTTATAATATAAAAGATATTATTTACACATAATAAAATAGTTGAAATCTATAATTAAAGAGGTGTAAATAATGTCTGTAACTAATATTGATGAATTAATGAATAAAATTAAAGAAGTAAGAGAAGCTCAAAAAAAATTTTCCCAATATTCTCAGGAAGAAGTAAATGAAATTTTTAGGCAGGCAGCTATGGCGGCTAATAATGCAAGAATATATTTAGCAAAGATGGCAGCTGAAGAGACTGGTATGGGTATAGTCGAAGATAAGGTTATAAAAAATCATTTTGCATCCGAATATATATATAATCAATATAAAGATGAAAAGACTTGTGGAGTTATAGAAAAAGATGAATCATTTGGTATAGTAAAAGTAGCAGAACCTATAGGAGTTGTTGCAGCAGTTATACCAACTACAAATCCTACTTCAACAGCTATTTTTAAATCTTTGATATCATTAAAAACAAGAAATGGAATAATATTTTCACCACATCCAAGAGCAAAAAAATCTACAATAGAAGCAGCTAAAATAGTTTTAGAAGCTGCTGTAAAAGCAGGTGCACCTAAAAATATAATAGGCTGGATAGATGAGCCTACTTTAGATATGACTCATACACTTATGAGCGAAAGTGATATTATACTAGCTACAGGAGGCCCAGGACTTGTTAAGGCTGCTTATTCTTCTGGGAGACCAGCTATTGGAGTAGGATCTGGGAATACTCCAGCAATTATAGATGAAACAGCACACATAAAGATGGCTGTAAGCTCTATAATTCTTTCTAAAACATTTGATAATGGGGTTGTGTGTGCTTCAGAACAAGCAGTTATAGTATTAGATGATGTTTATGAAGAGGTTAAAGAAGAATTTATTGAAAGAGGAGCTTATATACTTAAAGAAAGCGAGATAGATAAAGTCAGAAATGTAATTTTAAAAGAAAATTTCCAATTAAATTCAGCTATAGTTGGGCAGCCGGCATATAAAATTGCAAATATGGCAGGAATTGAAATTTCAGAAAATTACAAAGTATTAATAGGTGAAGTTGAAAATGTAGATTTAAAAGAAGCTTTTGCTCATGAAAAGCTTTCACCTATATTAGGTATGTATAGAGCTAAAAATTTTGAAGAAGCTCTTGATATTGCAGTAAAAATTATAGAACTTGGAGGATTTGGGCATACATCAGTTTTATATACAGATCAAGTTAAATGCAAAGACAG
>NZ_RJWG01000023.1 GCF_004011155.1 Clostridium prolinivorans
TATTCTCTGTTTAATTTTCAAAGACCAATCATTTCGCTGTCATCTGACAGCTTTTATAGTTTATCATTTAAATTTCTTATTGTCAACAATTTTTTTATTGTTAACTAAGAAATTTTAAATGTTACAACGAATTTTGTTACTGTCACCTCTTAGCGACAAAAGATATTTTATCAAAAATATTCATTATGACTTTTTAATATAATATTATTAATTTAAATTATATTAAAATCTCTTTTTTTTTCTCTTTAATACTAATTATTTTATATAAAGATACACCCGGTATAGTTTGAATTATGCAACCATTTTTTTATAGAATAAAATAAAAAAATGACAGAGAAATTTATAAACTTCTCTGTCGCTTTTTTATTTTATAATTTTTTATTATAATTTTTTATTTTATTCTTCTACTTCTTTAACCGAATCATCTTTATTTATTTTAGCTATAGCAACAATTTTTTCTTCTTCTGTTGTTTTCATTAAAGTTACACCCATAGTATTTCTTCCTGTAACAGATATATTTTCAGCATTTAATCTTATTGCTACTCCACTACTATTTATAAGCATTATTTCATCGCCATCTTTTACCATTCCACCGCCAACTATTTTACCTGTTTTTTCAGTTACTTTATAGGTAATAATGCCTTTCCCGCCTCTTCTTTGGACTGAGTATTCTTCTACTTTTGTTCTTTTACCAAAACCATTTTCACTTACTATTAAAACATCCTCATTAGAAGTTATTATACTCATGCTTACAGCTTTATCGCCTTCTCTTAAGGTTATGGCTTTAACTCCAGCTGCAGTTCTTCCCATAGATCTTACATCTGTTTCGTTAAATCTTATTGAATATCCATTTTCTGTAACAATTAATATTTCACTGCTGCCATTAGTCATTTTTACACCAATAAGTTCATCGCCTTCTCTAAGGTTAATAGCTGTTAATCCATTTTTTCTTATAGATGCAAATTGATTTAAATCTGTTTTCTTTATAAATCCATCTTTTGTAGCCATTACTAAAAATTTATCTTCTTCAAATTCTTTTATAGGCATAACAGCTTGAATTTTTTCTCCTTGGTTTAATGGAAGAATATTAACAAGATTTATACCTTTAGCAGTTCTTCCAGCTTCAGGTAGTTCATAAGCTTTTAACCTGTAAACTTTTCCTAAATTAGTAAAGAATAAAAGATTATTGTGTGTAGATGTAATAAATATATGTTCTACAAAATCATCTTCTTTAGTAGTCATAGCTTGAATTCCTCTGCCCCCTCTTCTTTGAGCAGTGTATGTATCTGCTGAAATTCTTTTAATATATCCAGCATGTGTTAAAGTTACAACTACATCTTCTTCTTGTATTAAATCTTCTATGTCTATATCATTACTATTTCTTTCTATAGTTGTTCTTCTTTCATCAGAATATTTTGCTTTTATTTCTAAAAGTTCTTCTTTGATTATTTTTAATACTAAACTTTCATTAGCGAGTATTTCTTTGTAATAAGATATATCTTTCATAAGATTATTATATTCTTCTTCAATTTTTTCTCTTTCAAGACCGGTAAGTCTTTGAAGCCTCATATCTAATATGGCTTGAGCTTGTTTTTCAGAAAGTTTGAATTTTTCTATAAGACCATTTCTAGCCTGCTCTGTTGTTTTTGAAGAACGTATAAGTGATATAACTGCATCTATATTATCAAGTGCTATTCTTAATCCTTCTAATATGTGAGCTCTTGCTAAGGCTTTATCTAATTCAAATTGTGTTCTTCTTCTTATAACTTCTTTTTGAAAATCTAAATAATGAACTAAAATTTGCTTTAAATTTAAAGTTTGAGGTTCATTATTTACAAGAGCAATCATTATAACTCCAAATGTATCTTGAAGCTTAGTATGTTTATATAATTGATTTAATACAATATTAGCATTGGCATCTTTTTTCACTTCTATTACTATTCTCATGCCTTCTCTATCTGATTCGTCTCTTAAATCTGAAATACCTTCTATCTTTTTATCTCTTACTAAATCAGCAATATTTTCTATAAGCTTAGCTTTATTAACTTGATATGGAAGCTCTGTTACTATAATCTTTTGTCTTCCCTTTTCTTCTTCAATTGAAGCTTTAGCTCTTACTAGTATTTTACCTCTACCAGTTTCATAAGCTTCTCTTATACCTGATGTTCCTAAAATTATACCTGCTGTAGGAAAATCTGGACCTTTAATTTCAGTCATTAAATCCAATACTGTAGCATCAGGGTTATCTATAAGCATATTTATTCCATTTATAACTTCTCCTAAATTATGAGGAGGTATATTTGTAGCCATACCAACTGCTATACCCGAAGATCCACTTACAAGAAGATTAGGAAATCTTGATGGAAGTACGGAAGGCTCTTGTTCTTCTCCATCAAAATTAGGTACAAAATCAACAGTATTTTTATTTATATCTCTTAAAAGTTCTAGTGTTATTTTACTCATTCTAGCTTCTGTATAACGCATAGCTGCTGCGCTATCGCCATCTATAGAACCAAAATTTCCATGGCCATCTACAAGAGGATATCTTATAGAAAAATCTTGAGCCATTCTTACTAATGCATAATAAACTGCCGTATCTCCATGAGGATGATATTTACCTAAAACATCTCCTACTATTCTTGCACATTTTCTATAACCTTTATCAGGAGTAAGTCCTAATTCATGCATAGAGTATAAAATTCTTCTATGTACAGGTTTTAATCCATCTCTTACATCTGGAAGAGCACGACCTACTATAACACTCATAGCATAATCTATATAACATTTTTTCATTTCTTGACTTATTTCAACTTGTAAAACATTTTCTTCATTATTCATGAACTACACCTCTTCTCTTGTGTAACTTAAAAAATCTATATATCAAGATTTACAACCTTCTTTGCATTTTCTGTAATAAATTCTCTCCTTGGCTCTACTTTATCACCCATAAGAATAGTAAATATTTCATCTGCAGCCATAGCATCTTCTACAGTAAATTGAATAAGCGTTCTTTTTTCAGGATCCATAGTTGTCTCCCAAAGCTGATTTGCATCCATTTCTCCAAGACCTTTATATCTTTGTATAGTAGTACTGTTATCTTTTCCACCTATTTGAGCAAGTATTTTTTCTAATTCTTTATCACTGTAAACATAATAATCTTTTTTACCCTTAGAAACTTTATAAAGAGGTGGCTGCGCTGCATATACGTGCCCCTTTTCAATTAAATCTGTCATGTATCTATAAAAGAAAGTTAGAAGAAGAGTTCTTATATGAGCTCCATCAACATCGGCATCTGTCATTATAATAATTTTATTGTATCTTAATTTTTCAACATCAAAATCTTTACCTATTCCTGCACCAAATGCAGTAATCATTGCTCTTATTTCTTGATAACCTAATATTTTATCAAGTCTTTGCTTTTCAACGTTCATTATCTTACCTCTAAGTGGAAGTATTGCTTGAAAACGTCTATCTCTTCCACCTTTAGCACTTCCACCTGCAGAATCTCCCTCTACAATAAAAATTTCACACTCATCTGGATTTTTAGAGGAACAATCAGCAAGCTTTCCTGGAAGGGAACTTCTCTCAAGTACAGATTTTCTTGTAAGTTCTCTAGCTTTTCTTGCTGCATCTCTTGCTCTTGCTGCAAGTAAAGCTTTATCTATTATGGTTTTTGCTATTGATGGATTTTCTTGAAGAAAATTTTCTATTCCTTCTCCTACTATGTTATCAACTATTCCTCTTACTTCACTATTTCCAAGCTTTGTTTTAGTCTGCCCTTCAAATTGAGGATTAACAAGTTTAACAGAAACTACAGCTGTTAGTCCTTCTCTTATATCATCCCCAGATAAGTTTTTATCATTTTCTTTTAAAAATCCAAATTTTTTAGCATAATCATTAAACACACGCGTTAATGCTGTTTTAAATCCAGCTAAATGTGTGCCGCCTTCTACTGTATCAATATTATTAGCAAATGAAAATATATTTTCATTGTAGCTGTCATTATATTGCAAAGCTACCTCTACATAATAATCATCTTTTTTACCTTCTATGTAAATAGGTTCATCGTGAAGTTTTTCTTTATTTCTATTTAAGTACTCTACAAAAGATTTAATACCACCTTCATAGTAAAATTCATCACTTTTTCCTTCTTCTCTTTCATCTTTAAGAGTTATTCTTATACCTTTATTTAAAAATGCAAGCTCTCTAAGTCTTTGAGCTAACGTATCATAATCAAATTCCAATTCATCAAAAATTTGGTAATCTGGTTTAAAATATGTTTCTGTACCATGTCCTTCAGCTTCACCTATTTTTTCTAAACCTGTAACAGCTTTTCCTCTTTCATATCTTTGTCTCCATAAACCTCCATTAGCTGTAACAGTAACTTCACAAATTTCTGATAAAGCATTTACAACCGAAGCTCCAACACCATGTAGTCCTCCTGATACTTTATAAGCTCCACCACCAAATTTTCCACCAGCATGCAGTACAGTCATTATAACTTCAACCGTTGGTATTCCCATTTTAGGATGTATTCCAATAGGCATACCTCTACCGTCATCTTTAACCGTTATTGAATTATCTTTATGAATAAAAACATTTATATTTTTACATACTCCTATCATTGCTTCATCTATACTGTTATCAACTATTTCATATACTAGATGATGTAGTCCTCTAGAACTAGTACTTCCTATATACATACCTGGTCTTTTTCTTACAGCTTCAAGCCCTTCAAGTACTTGAATTTGATTTTCATCGTATATTGGTCTATTTTCCGGCATGTTTAATCCTCCTTTTTTATCACTTATATTTCTTCATATATTATTTCAGTTCTTTTTTCCAAAGTAGCTGATGATATAGGAGATAGATATATTTTACTTTTTTTATCTATTTCTGCTATAATAAATGATTTTGGTTTTTCTTTGGTAATTCTTTCAACAAAACCATCTTCTTCTGCTAATCTTAAAAATTGATTTGTATCTGAACTATATGTAGAAGTTTCCATATCAAATATTCCTATTATGTCTTTTATTGGAACAACAACATTTTCTCCTAAATGTAAAAACATGTAAATTCCTCCTTTAATCATTATAAAAAGGCAATGTAATATTTTATGTTTTTTTTAACATATATTCTTTAATTATTTTACCATTTTTAACTTCAAACACCTTTGCACTTGAATTTAAATAATTCTTTATGTTTTCTATACCTGTACAAGTTATTATAGTTTGAACATTATTTATAGAATTTAAAATATACTTTTGTCTGTTTAAATCCAACTCTGATAAAACATCATCCAAAAGAAGTATTGGATATTCTTTGGTTTCTTCTTTAATAATTTGAAGTGAAGCAAACTTAATAGTTAAAACTGAAGTTCTTTGCTGACCTTGAGAGCCAAAATTTCTTGTATCAACACCATTTATGTTTATAGAAAAATCATCTCTATGAGGACCATATGAAGTTGTTTTTCTCTCCATATCTGTTTTTATATTTTTTTTCAAAATATAATTTAGTTCATTTTCTATATTTTCTAAATCTTTTATTGAAGTTATATATTTAAAACTTATATTTTCAAGTTCCGATGTAATTTCTTTATGAATTACACTGCCTTTTTGGTTAAGGAGATTAATATATTTTAATCTTTCACTTATAATATAGCTTCCAAATTTAGAAAGCTGTACATCGTATATATCAATCATTTTGTTAATATCTTCATTCCATTTTTTTAGTAAAGTGTTTCTTTCATTTAAAACTTTATTATATTGTACTAAATTATAATAATATTTTTTATTTAATTTACAAATTTCAGTGTCAAGAAATTTTCTCCTATATGAAGGTGATTCTTTTACAATTTTTAAATCTTCAGGAGAAAATAAAACTACATTAAAAATACCAATAAGTTCTTGTATCTTATTGATTTTAATACCGTTTATTCTTATTCCTTTCTTTCCATCTTTAAAAATTTTTATTTCTATGATTTTGTCTAATCTTTCTTTTGATATATAAGATTTATTATAAGCATAATCTTTATTCCAATTTATAAGTTCTTTATCTTTATTAGTTCTATGAGATTTAGCTAAACTGCTATAATAAATGCTTTCAAGTATGTTTGTTTTTCCTTGAGCATTATCTCCGATAAAAATATTTACTCCGTTATTAAATTCAATATTAATTTCTTCATAGTTTCTAAAATTTAGAAGTTGCAAATTTTTTATATACATATAAAAACACCTATTATATTATAACATAAAATTTATATAATTTTATAATTTTCTCCTTCTATTTCAATTATATCACCTTTTTTAAGCTTTTTACCTCGTTTAAGTTCTATTTCACCATTTACTTTTACATTACCATTTTGTATGTAAATTTTAGCTTCTGATCCCATATTCACTATACCAGCATACTTTAAAAATGAATCTAATTTGATAATTTCTGTATTTATTTTTATTTCTTTCATAATTTTACCTCTCAATGCAAAAATTTAATTATAAAAAATAAATTATATTGGGGATAATACAGTATAAATATATTATCCCCAAATTTATGAAATTTAATTTTCTATAAATCTAACTGGAAGAACTAAATAAGTACAATTGTTTTTATCTTTATTTTTTATTATACACGGACTGACATTACTTGTAAGTTCTAGTATTATTTCTTCTTCTTCCATAACTTTGAACACATCAATTAAAAATCTTGCATTGAATGCAATTTTTAAAGGTTCTCCTTGCATAATTATGTTTACCTCTTCTCTTGCTTTTCCCAATTGAGAATCGGATGTTATAACCATTATATCGTCTTTAATATCAAGTTTAACTAAATTTGTATTTCCATCTTTTGCCATAAGAGAAGCTCTTTCTAAGCAATCTAAAAATTCATTTCTTTTTACTATAACTTTTAAATTATATTCATCTGGAATAATTGAATTATAATTTATAAATTCACCTTCTAAAAGTCTAGATATAATTTTGGTATTTCCAAGATTAAATAGTATATGATTTGGTGTAAAAGTAATATTTATTTTATCATCTGAATCTTCTATTATTTTTGAAACTTCATTTAAAGTTTTTCCTGGAATTACAGCGTTTATAGTATTGTCATTATCTATATTTTCTGATCTTAATGCTAATCTTAATCCATCTAAAGCTACTAAATTTAATTTATTATTATTAATTTCAAATTTAACTCCAGTAAGAATAGGCCTTATTTCATCTTGAGCCGTTGCAAAAATTGTTCCTTTTATCATACTTTTTAATACTCTCTGAGGTATAGAAAATATTATATTTTCATTTATTTTTGGTATCATAGGAAATTCATCTGAATTTTTATATTTTAAAACAGCTTTAGATTTTTGGCATATTAATTCTATAGAATTATTAGGAATTGTACTTATTTGAACTTCAAAAGGAGGAAGTTTTTTTATTAATTCTCCAAATAATTTTGAATCTACAACTATACTTCCTTCTTCTATAACATCAACTTTGATTTTTGTTTCTATACTTAAATCTATATCTGATCCTATTAATGTTAGTTCATTATCTTTAGCAATTAGCAATATTCCTTCAAGTATGCTCATAGTAGATTTTCCAGTTATAGCTTTTTGTGCTGTAAAAATTGCTTCTTGAAGTTTATTTTTTTCACATATAAATTTCATTTGTGTCCTCCTTTTATCCACATGGATTTTTTATATAGAAAGAATAGATAATATATATATTTTTTAGTAATAATAGTAGTAGGGGTTGTTGTTATGTGGATAACACATTAAAGACTTTGAAAATACTCATAAATTTAGTAAAAATAATTGTGGATAAGTAAATGAATATATTTAAATCTTATCCACATTGTTATAAACTGATTTATGAATATTAAATTATCCACATATTATTATAATGTTATTAATAACTTATGTTAATTATTTTTGCTGAATTTTTTTTGTAATTTCATTTATAGCTTCTTGAAGACTTTCATCAGATTTTAAGCCTTCACTAATTTTTTCATAAGCATGTATTACTGTTGTATGATCTCTTCCGCCAAATTCTTCACCGATTTTAGGAAGAGATGTATCAGTAAGTTTTCTACAAAGATACATAGCTATTTGTCTAGGAAAAGCTACATTTCTTGTTCTTCTTTGAGATTTAAAGTCTTCTATTCTTAAACCATAATAATTTGCTACTACATCCATTATTAAATCTATATTTATCTTTTTTTCAGGTTTATTTGAAATAATATCTTTTAAAGCTTCAGCTGCTAAATCAACTGTTATATCTTTATTAGTTAAAGAAGAATAAGCATTTATTCTAATTAAAGCTCCTTCAAGTTCTCTAATATTTGATTTTATTTTAGTTGCAATATAAGCCATAACATCATTTGAAATATTTAATCCTTCAACATCAGCCTTTTTTTTGAGAATAGCTATTCTTGTTTCAAAATCTGGAGGCTGAATATCTGCTATAAGTCCCCATTCAAATCTAGATCTTAGTCTGTCTTCTAAAGTTGGAATTTCTTTAGGAGGCCTATCACTAGATAAAATTATTTGTTTATTTGCATCGTGAAGAGCATTAAAAGTATGGAAAAATTCTTGTTGGGTAGCATCTTTACCAGCTATAAATTGAATATCATCTATTAATAGAACATCTACATTTCTATATTTATTTCTAAATTCAACATTTTTATCATCTTTAATAGAGTTAATTAGTTCGTTTGTAAATTTTTCAGAAGATACATATACAACTTTTGATTTTGGGTTATTTTGAAGTATATAATGTCCAATAGCATGCATTAGATGAGTTTTGCCAAGTCCAACACCGCCATAAACAAAAAGGGGATTATATGATTTTGCTGGAGATTCGGCAACGGCTAAAGAAGCTGCATGAGCAAACCTATTGCTATTACCTATAACAAAAGTATCAAAAGTATATTTTGGATTTAAAGTACCAACCATTTCATCATTAACTATAATATTAGATTTTAATTCTTTTTTTGAATTTGACTCTTCAATATCGATGCTTTCTTCAGATGTAATAATAAATTCTATATTATATTTTTTAGGAGAAATAAGTTTTAAAGAATTAATAATCAAATCTTTATATCTAGTTTCTAGTATTTCTTTAGTGAAGTTGTTTGGGACTCCTAGTGTTAAGGTATTATTGCTTAAAGATAAAGGAATTGCACTTTTTATCCATGTATTAAAACTAACTTCTGTCATTTCTGTTTTAATAATGTTTAAAGCTTTTTCCCACAAATCTTTTAGACCGCCATCCATTTTTTATCCTCCAGTTTAAAATAAATAATAAATTTTTTGTTAAAAAAATATTATTCACAGTATATAATAATAAAAATATAATTTATTTAATTTGTTGACAAATGTTGAAAAAAATATTCACATGTCAATAATTTTGTTTATAATTTTAAAACATAAAAAGTTATTAACAATGTGAAAAAATATATATTAACATTATATACAAATGAATAAAATAGCATATTAAGCTAAAAATAAAAAAAAGAAAATACTTGTGTTATAAACTATTTCACAGGTTATCCACAAAGTTATCAACACGTGTGGATAACTTATTATTTAAAAAAGTTATTAACAATCCTTTATCTATAATAACAAAACATAAAGAGCTATTCAAGAAGTTATCCACAAAAAATGTGTAGAAATATAAAAAATATCAACATTATTCTTATTCTTGACATAAATATATTGTAAATATATAATTTAATAGTAAAAATTAAAATTACATTTATATAAATTTCTTTTAAAAAATAAAAGAAAAGATGATTATATTTTTTTAAATTAAAATACTAAGTTTATTAGTATTAAGATTTAAATTATATGATTTATAAAAATCTATCTTTTAATAAAAAGAAAAAAGAAGATAGAAAAATTTTAATTAGGTAGTAAGATATTTGCTATATAATATAAAGATATAGAAGGGGGTGCATTAGAAATGTTTATGACATATCAACCTAAGAAAAAACAAAGAAAAAAGGAACATGGTTTTAGAAAAAGAATGGCTTCTCCAGGTGGTAGAAAAGTTTTAAAAAGAAGAAGAGCAAAAGGTAGAAAAAGATTAACAGCATAAGGCCGCTTTAGTGGCCTTTTTCTGTAATTGCAGTAAAAAGGAGATAAACTTTATGCATAGTTTTAAAAAAGAAGAAAAAATAAGAAAAAATATAGAGTTTAGGACTGTTTACAGAAAGGGTAAATCTTTTTCTAATTCCTTATTAGTTTTATATGTACGTAAAAATCATAAAAATTTAAATAAAGTTGGAATATCTGTAAGTAAAAAAGTTGGGAAGAGTGTAGTAAGAAGTAGAGTTAAAAGGCTTATAAGTGAAAGTTATAGGCTTAATAAAGATTATATAATAAAAGGATATGATTTAGTTTTTATTGCTAGAAATTCTTCAAATGATAAAAGTTTTGCAGAGATTGAAAGTGCTTTAAAAAATCTGTTAAAAAAGGCAGGTTTATTAATTGATGAAAAAAATGTTAATTAAAATAATAAAATTTTATAGAAAATTTTTATCACCTTTAAAGAAGGTATTTTATAAATTTTTAGGTTTTTCTAGTAATGCAGGATGCAGGTTTTATCCAACTTGTTCTCAGTATGCATTAGAATCAATAGAAAAATATGGTGCATTTAAAGGGAGTATTATGTCAATTAAGCGTATTTTAAGATGTAATCCTTTAAACAAGGGAGGATACGATCCAGTAAAATAACCACTAGGAGGTTTGTAATTTGAATTTTATAAACAATGCATTAAAAAGTTTTTTTGAATTATTACACGAAGGAATTAAAGTTATAGGTATAACTAATCCTAATGTTTCTTATGGATTATCTATTATATTCTTTACTATAATAGTAAGACTAATTTTATTACCTTTAAACTTAAAACAAATAAAGTCTCAGGCTGTAATGCAGGAAATGCAGCCAGAAATAAAAAAAATACAAGAAAAATACAAAAATGAT
The DNA here is from genome assembly GCF_004011155.1 of Clostridium prolinivorans. Classification (GTDB taxonomy): domain Bacteria; phylum Bacillota; class Clostridia; order Clostridiales; family Clostridiaceae; genus Clostridium_AT; species Clostridium_AT prolinivorans. Next base: position 10,980 of record NZ_RJWG01000023.1, read on the forward strand.
CCTCAAAAAGCACAACAGGAAATGATGAAATTGTATAAAGAAAAAGGAGCAAATCCTATGAGTGGATGTTTGCCTCTTTTAATACAACTTCCAATACTTTGGGCACTTTTTTATGTATTTAGAACTATAGATACTGGTGGAACTATAGTATCATTTTTATGGATGAAAAATTTATTTGGTCCTGACCAGCTTCATATATTACCTATTTTATCAGGAGTTACCCAATACATATCTATGCTTATGATGCCGACTGCTGCAGATCCAGCTCAAGCAAAACAAGCTAGTACAATGAATATTGGTATGTCTATATTTATGATTATTATGGCATGGAATTTTACTTCAGCTCTTGTACTTTACTGGGTAGTTAACAACTTAATTCAAATGGGACAAAATCTTCTTATTAGAAGGATGCGTTTTAAAGAAAAAGAAGCAAATGCTTAATGTTTTATTAAAAACATTTGATAGCAGAGAAGGCAGGTGTCTTAGGATATATGAAAATTATTGAAATGACTGGTAAAACAGTTGATGAAGCTATTAAAAATGCTTTAGATGAATTAAAAATTACTAAAGATAAAATAGAAGTAGAAGTTTTAGATGAAGGAAGTAAAGGGCTTTTTAAATTTATTGGTGCTAAACCTGCAAAAATAAGAGTTAAAGTAAAAAGAGATTATACTTATGAAGCTAAATCTTTTTTAAGAGAAATTTTAAATGCAATGAATATTAAAGCAGAAATAAAAATTAAAGAAGATAATGACACTATTAATATTTCTTTAACTGGACCAGATATGGGAATAATTATTGGATATAGAGGTGAAACTTTAGATGCACTTCAGTATTTAGTTAGTTTAGTTATAAATAAAGGAAATGAAACTAATTATAAAAGAGTTGTTTTAGATACAGAAAATTATAGAGCTAAAAGAGAAGAAACTTTAAGAAAACTTGCAAATAAAGTTGCAAATACAGTAAAAAGAACAGGAAAATTAATTAAACTTGAGCCTATGAATCCTTATGAAAGAAGAATAATACATTCTGCACTTCAAAATAATCCTTTTGTAGACACTTATAGTGAAGGTGAAGAACCTTATAGAAGAGTAGTTATTAATTTAAAGAAAGCCTAAGGGCTTTCTTTTTATACATTTATTAAATTTTCTTATTTAATAAAATAAACCTTGCTTTTTTTATTATTAATTATTGGTTATAATATAAATATGTTGAAAAGAGGTGAAATTAAAATAATGAAAGAATTTGATACAATTGCTGCAGTAGCTACAAGTTTAGGTGAAAGTGGTATTTCTATAATTAGAGTGTCAGGTAAAAATGCTTTAAAAGTAGTAAATAGCATATTTAAAGGCAAGAATGGAAGAACTTTAGAAGATATAAAAACTTATACAATGAGATATGGATATATTATAGATAAAGAAAAAAATGAAATTATTGATGAAGTTATAGTAAGTTTTATGAAAGGTCCTAAAAGTTTTACTGCAGAGGATACTGTTGAAATAAATTGCCATGGTGGTATTATTTCTACAAACAAAGTGCTTGAGGAAGTTATTAAGGCTGGTGCGAGAATTGCAGAACCTGGCGAATTTACTAAAAGAGCATTTTTAAATGGAAGAATTGATTTAAGTCAAGCTGAAGCTGTTATTGATATAATAAGAGCTAAAACAGAATTAAGCATGAAGTCTGCATTAGCTCAATCAGAAGGAAGAATTTCCAGGGAAATTAAATCTTTAAGAGAAAAATTATTAGGTATTATTGCACATATAGAAGCTACAGTAGATTTCCCTGAAGAAGATTTAGAAGAAACTACTGCACATATAATAGAAAAACAATTAAAAGATATTATAGAAGAAGTAGAAAATCTATTGAATTCTGCCAATGAAGGTAAAATAATAAGAGAGGGACTTAATGCTGTTATTGTAGGAAAACCTAATGTTGGTAAATCATCTCTTTTAAATGCTCTTCTTATGGAAAAAAGAGCTATAGTTACAGATATTCCAGGAACTACTAGAGATATTATAGAAGAATTTATAAATATTAATGGAATTCCTGTAAAAATAATAGATACAGCTGGTATAAGAGAAACAGATGATATAGTTGAAAAAATAGGTGTAGAAAAATCACGAGAAAAAATAAATGAGGCAGATTTAATTATTTTAATGCTTGATGCAAGTAAAAATTTAGATAAAGAAGATATTGAAATTATAGATTACATTAAAGATAAAAAATATGTAGTACTTTTAAATAAGAGTGATTTAGAAAATAAGATTAATAAAAAAGATATTAAAGAATTAAATTCAGAGTATGTTATAGAAATTTCAGCTAAAACTGGAGAGGGTATTGAAAATTTAAAAGAAGCTATTAAACATTTATTTTTTAAAGGTGAAATTACAACTAAAGATACTTTAATAACAAATACAAGGCACAAAGAATCATTATTACGTGCAAAAGAAAGTTTAAATGCAGGGCTTTTGGCTTTAAATAATACTATGGCTATTGATTTAGCGTCTATAGATCTTAAACAAGCTTTTGCAAGCCTTGGTGAAATTACAGGAGAAACTTTAGAAGAAGATATAATAGATAAAATATTTTCAGAATTTTGTATTGGAAAGTAGTGATTGTTATGAAGTATATTGAAGAAGAATTTGATGTAGTTGTTATTGGTGCAGGTCATGCTGGTTGTGAAGCAGCTCTTGCTTGTGCAAGATTAGGATGTAAAACTTTAGTTTTATGTATGAATTTAGATAGTGTAGCACTTATGCCATGCAATCCTAATATAGGAGGTACATCTAAAGGGCATCTTGTTAGAGAAATAGATGCTTTAGGTGGAGAAATGGGGCTTAATATAGATGAAACTTTTATTCAATCTAGAATGTTAAATACATCAAAAGGTCCAGCAGTTCATTCTCTTAGAGCACAGGCTGATAAAAAAAGATATCAATCTAGAATGAAACATGTACTTGAAAAACAAGAAAATTTATATTTAAGACAGCTTGAAGCTGTAGATATTGAAGTTGAAAATAATAAAGTTAAAGGTGTACTTACTAAAAATGGTGCTTATTTCCCTTGCAAAGCTGTAATTTTAGCTACTGGAACATATTTAAAAGGAAGAGTAATAATTGGAGAAGTGGATTATAGTAGTGGACCTAATAATCTTTTTCCTGCAAATGATTTATCTTTTTGTTTAAAAAATCTTGGATTAAGTTTAAGGAGATTTAAAACAGGTACTCCTGCAAGAGTTAGCAGAAAATCTATAGATTTTTCAAAAATGATAGAACAGCCAGGAGACAAAAAAATAATTCCATTTTCTTTTATGAATGAAAATATAGAAAGAGAACAAATCTCTTGTTATTTAACTTATACAAATGAAGAAACACATAAAGTTATAAGAGATAATATAAGCCGTTCTCCTATGTATAATGGCTCTATTGAAGGAATAGGTCCTAGGTATTGTCCATCAATAGAAGATAAAGTAATGAGATTTCCTCAAAAAACTCAGCATCAGGTATTTATTGAACCAGAGGGAGAAGATACAGAAGAAATGTATGTTCAAGGTATGTCTACATCACTTCCAGAAGATGTTCAAATAAAAATGCTTAGGACTATACCAGGACTTGAAAATGTTCAAATTATGAGAACAGGATATGCTATAGAATATGATTGTCTTGATCCAACAGAATTAAAACCTACATTAGAGTTGAAAAAAATACAAGGATTATTTAGTGCAGGGCAAATGAATGGTAGTTCAGGATATGAGGAAGCAGCAGCTCAGGGAATAATAGCTGGAATAAATGCTGCACTTAAAATTAAAAATAGAGAACCATTAATTTTAAGTAGAAGTGATGCTTATATTGGTGTTTTAATAGATGATTTAGTTACAAAAGGAACACAAGAACCATATAGAATGATGACTTCAAGAGCTGAATATAGATTACTTTTAAGACAAGATAATGCAGATCTTAGACTTACAGAAATAGGATATAAAGTTGGATTAGTTTCTAAAGAAAGATATGAAAAATATTTAGAAAGAAAAAATGCCATTGAAAAAGAACTTGTAAGAATTAAAAATCTTCAAATAACAAATAAAAAAGAAGTAAATGAATTTTTAATGTCTGTTAATTCATCAGAATTAAAGAAACCTGTTAGTTTATATGAACTTATAAAAAGACCAGAGCTTGATTATTATATTGTAAAACCTTTAGATTTAGAAAGACCAAATTTAAGAGCTGATATACAAGAACAGGTTAATATAATATCAAAATATGAAGGATATATTGAAAAGCAGTTAGAACAAGTAGAGCAATTTAAAAAATTTGAAAAAAAATTAATACCAGAAGATATAAATTATGATAATATCTATGGTCTTAGAATAGAGGCTAAGCAAAAACTTAATAATATTAGACCAATAAGCATAGGTCAGGCATCAAGAATATCGGGAGTATCTCCTGCAGATATATCAGTACTTCTTATATATTTAGAACAACATTATGCTAAAGAAAAAATTAAGGATGGAGAATAAAATAATGGAATTCTTTGAAATAATGAATACTGCTTGTATCAATGAAAAATTATATTTTGATAAAGAAAAATATGATAAATTTATGAAATATAAAGATCTTATTAAAGAATGGAATGAGAAAATAAATTTAACAGCAATTACAGAAGATGAGGATATAGTTAAAAAGCATTTTATAGATTCTATTAAGATTTTCAGATTTTCTTTATTAAATACTGCTAAAAGAATAATTGATATTGGAACTGGTGCTGGATTTCCAGGAATCCCTATATCAATTATGTTACCAGAAGTAGAAGTTGTACTTTTAGATTCTTTAAATAAAAGGGTAAATTTTTTAAATGAAGTAATAAAAGAGTTAAATCTTAAAAATATAACTGCACTACATGGAAGAGCAGAAGACTTTGCAAGAGAAAAAGGTTATAGGGAAAATTTTGATTTTGCAGTTTCTAGAGCTGTAGCTAATATGGCTGTATTAAGTGAATTATGCATTCCTTATGTAAAAACTAATGGATATTTTATTGCGTTAAAAGGCCCTTCAGTGGAAGAAGAAATAAATGAAGGTAAAAAGGCTGTTGTTACATTAGGTGGAGTTATTGAAGATATTATTAATGTAGATATAGAAAATACTGATTTAAAGCATAATTTAGTTATTGTAAAAAAAATTAAAGAAACTCCTAAAATTTATCCTAGAAAAGCTGGAACTATACAAAAAAAACCTATAAAATAAATATATGTAATAATTTGTCATATAAAAAATGATAATAAAAGAAGGAATTTAAAATTTTATGCAGAATTTGTTAATATAAGGAAAAAACAAAAGGGATGAGGGTGCCATGGAAAATAATATTTTTTATATATCTACTGATTTGATTTCACCAAATATTTATCAACCAAGAAAAAATTTTAATGAAGAAACTATTGATGAATTAGCCAAATCTATAAAAACTTTTGGCATAATTCAACCATTATCAGTTAGAAAAATAGGCACAGATAGATATGAACTAGTGGCTGGGGAAAGAAGATTAAGAGCAGCTAAAAAGATAGGCTTAGATAAAGTTCCTGCTATATTAGTTGACATTACAGATAAAGATTCAGCAGCAATTGCTCTTCTTGAAAATTTACAAAGAGAAGATTTAAATTTTATAGAAGAAGCAGAAGCTTATTATAATTTAATAAAAGATCATTCTTATACTCAAGAACAATTAGCAGAAGTTATAGGCAAAAAGCAATCTACTATTGCAAATAAAATAAGAATTTTGAAGCTTTCTCCTGAAATTAGAAATACTCTGCTTGAAAATAAATTAACAGAAAGACATGCAAGAGCATTGTTAAAATTACCAACTCCACAAATACAGCAAAAAATATTAAATATAGTTATTAAAAAAAATTTAAATGTTAAAAAAACAGAAGAACTAATAGAAAAAGAGCTTTTAAGATTAACTCATCAAGAAGTAGCAGCAGAGGGAAAGAAAAAAATAAAAGGTGTTTTTTCGCCAAAGGTATATATAAATACAGTAAGACAAGTATTTGATAAATATGGTATTGCTGCTCAGTACGCATCTAAAGATTTAGATGATTGCATTCAAATCACTGTAACAATACCTAAAAAATAAATATGTTTCACGTGAAACATATTTTTAAAATAAATTAAAATTAAAAAAATTATAATTTTAAATAAGCACAAAATTAGTATTTTTATATTAAGAAAAATGATAATTTTGTGCTTATTTTTTTATTAAATAAAAGTTTGTTTTAATACAAATACTTTTATTATTTAATATTAAATTATATAATATACTTAGTATGTATATATATTAAAATATAATAATTAATTTAATCAATTAAAATAGATTTTTATAATATATCTAACGTTAAAAATAAAAATATTTTAATATAAGTACATTGTTTAGTAAAACAATAATTTTGTTATTAAATATATTTTATATTAGAGAAATGTATTAAACTTTAAAATTTTCAAT
>NZ_RJWG01000024.1 GCF_004011155.1 Clostridium prolinivorans
CTTCTCCTATTTTTATATATCATATCATGACCGAATATTTATTGTCTAATTAATTGTAACCTATCCAGTTTTTTAATTTTTGTAATGGTTGGCATAGGAAATATAGTAGATGTTCATTTGATTAAAAACGGTAGTGCGATTCGTACTGCTGTTATTTTTTTCTACATTTCAAATGAAGGTATAAGCATTATTGAAAATTCAGCAAAGGTTGGACTACCAATACCTCAAAAATTAAAGGATGTTTTAAAACAGCTAAATAAGGAGGATGAAAACAATGGCTAGATTATGTTTTGACTATGGACATGGCGGAAACGATAGTGGTGCTTGCTATAATGGCAGGAAAGAATCCAATGATGTATTAATTTTAGGTAGAGCTGTGGCAGCAGAGATTAGAAGGCATGGAGTGCTTGTTGATGAAATAAGGACTTCTGATGTTACGATAAGTCTGCAGGATAGAAGTAAATTTGAAAATAGAAACACCTATGACTATTTTATATCCTTCCACAGGAATGCTTATCAACCTGAAAAAGCAAAAGGAGTAGAAACATATACTTATTTAAATGCAGGAGCAAAGTCTAAAGGCTTAGCAGAAAGGATACAAGCTGGACTTGTGTCTTTAGGTTTTGTAAATAGAGGGGTTAAGCAAACTGACTTTCATGTATTAAGAGAAACCAAGGCTCCGGCAGTATTAATTGAGATAGGCTTCATTGATAACACAGGAGATAATAATTTGTTTGATGCTAAAAGAAATGAAATAATAAAGGCAATAGCAAAAGCTATATTATCACAGATAGGAATTAACTATGTAGAAACTTCACCACAGACTGCAGAAACACCACAGATATCAAATGGACAAACTCTTTATAGGGTTATGGCAGGTTCTTACTCAGTAAGAGAAAATGCTGAAAATCAAGTTCAAAAGCTTAAAGCAGCTGGCTTTGATGCTACAATTATGATTTTTAATAAGTAATCGTTACTCATAGAGGGGTAGCGGTTTTTATTTTGAGGAGGGCATGAAATGCAGTCAAAAGAAGTAAATAGTGTACCATATTTAATAAGCAGGTCTATTTTAAAGGAGCTTCTTGAAGATGGACTTATAACTGAAGAAGAGTTTTCAAAGATAGATGCTGAAAATAAAAAGACCTTTAATAAATAGATTTAGGGCTTGAGGTAGCAATACTTCAGGCCCTTACTTTTTTAGTATTTTTTATATGTTCCCACAGAACAATTAACTTGATGTAAGGCAGTGGTAGAGGTAACATGTGACTACCCTGAAGAGAGGAGGATTTTAAGTGAAGAAAATAACTACGATAGCAGTAAAAAATAAGGGTGCCATAGATGATAAAAAGCTAGAAAAGACAAGGGTTTGTGCTTATTGCAGAGTAAGTACAGATAGCTTAAAGCAAGCAGAGTCCTTTGAAATGCAGACTATTTTTTATGAGGACTATATTAAAAAGAAGATAGAATGGGAGTTTGCAGGGATATACGCAGATCAGGGGACAACAGGAACAAAAACAGATAAAAGGCTTCAGTTTAAAAAGATGATTAAGGACTGCGAACTTGGAAAGATAGATTTAATAATAACAAAATCAATATCAAGATTTGCAAGAAATACAGCTGATTGTTTAGAAGCAGTAAGGTACTTAAGAAGTCTTAATGTTGGAGTTTATTTTGAGAGGGAAAATATAAATACTCTCGGAGCTGATAGTGAACTTATACTCAGCATTTTAAGCTCCATTGCACAGGATGAAGCAAGGAGCATGTCAGAAAACATAAGATGGTCCTTCCAGAAGAAGTTTAAAGAAGGGAAGATACAGATTAACACAAAAAGATTTCTCGGCTATGACCTTTCAGAGGATGGAAAGCTTATAGTAAATCCAGAGGAAGCAAAAATAGTAAAGAGAATCTTTAGAGAATACTTAGATGGCAAAAGTTTAAATGGTATAAAGGATGGACTTGAAAAAGATAAGATAAAAACAGCTACAGGAGCTTACACTTGGCATGGCAGTGCAATAAAAGGTATCTTAAGTAATGAAAAATACTACGGTGATTTAATTCTCCAGAAAACTTATACTGTGGATTTTCTGAACAATAAAAAGAGAAAGAACAAGGGGGAGGTTCCACAGTATATTGTTGAAGGACATCATGAAGCAATTGTATCTAAAGAAGATTTTTTAAAGGTACAAGCCATGATGAGTGAGAGGGCGGCACAGTTTGGAAATGTTCCAGAAATAAGACACAAATATAATCAGCGATATGCCTTTAGTGGAAAGCTTATATGTGGTAACTGCGGAGCTACTTTAAAAAGAAGATTGTGGAACAGCAAAGCTAAATCAAAACAAGTAGTATGGTTATGCAAAACATATATTAATGAAGGAAAAAGCTCCTGTAATATGAAGGCATTAGATGATATAACACTAAAGGCTGTATTTGTAAGGGTATTCAATAGGCTTGAATACAAAGAAGATTTTGCAAAAGCTTTTACTGACAATATAGAGAAGGTTCTAAAGCAAGGTGCAAAATGTGAGGATGCTTTTAAGCTTGATAGAGATATTTCAAATATAAATGAAGAAATAAAAAGCCTTGTGAGGCAGCAGATAAAAGGTGAATTAAGAGAAGATGAATTTGATAAGAAATATATAGTTCTTAAGAAAATGCTTGAAGATTTACAAGTAAGAAAAGAAGCCCTAAATATTGATAGCAACAAGTATGATGAAATTTTAAAGAGAACCGCAGAAATTAAAAGAATAATCAATTTGAGAGAAACTGCTCTTGTAGAGTTTGATGATGATATATTTGAAGGATTAATTGAAAAGGTGGTTGTTATAACACCAACATATTTAGAGTTTCATCTTAAAAATGGGATGAAGGTGGAAGAAGAATTTATAAAGAAGAGAGGCATTAATGGCCTTCAGTAGAGGAGGAGAGTTATGGCAAAGGTTTCAGTAATTCCAGCAAGACAACAAGTGCAAGTGATAGACGGAGTTTCTAGGGAAAGAAAGAAAAGAGTGTGTGCATACTGTAGAGTAAGTACCGATACGGAAGAACAGCTGACAAGTTATGAAGCTCAAGTTACCTATTATGAAAATTACATAAGAAGTAAACCAGAGTATGAGTTTGCAGGCATCTTTGCAGATGAAGGGATAACTGGTACAAACACAAAGCATAGAGTTGAGTTTAATAGAATGATTGAAGCTGCTCTGGCAGGCCAGTTTGATATGATTATTACTAAATCAATTTCAAGGTTTGCACGTAACACCCTTGACTGTCTTAAATATGTGAGGCTTTTAAAAGAAAAAGGAATAGGGGTGTACTTTGAAAAAGAAAATATTGATACCTTGGATTCAAAAGGAGAGGTTCTTCTTACAATCTTAAGTTCCCTTGCACAGGATGAATCGAGAAATATTTCAGAGAACAGCAGATGGGGTATAGTTAGAAGATTTCAGCAGGGAAAGGTAAGAGTTAATCATAAGAGATTCCTTGGATATGATAAGGATGAAAATGGGGAGCTAATAATAAATGAACAAGAAGCAGCGGTTGTTAGAAGAATATATGATGAATACTTGGGTGGCCTAGGATATAAGTCGATTGCATTAAAGCTTGAGGCAGAGGGGATTAGAAACGGTTCAGGAAAAGTTAAATGGCATGATTCTAATATAAAGCAGATACTTACAAATGAAAAATATATGGGTGATGCCCTTCTTCAAAAGACAATAACAGTGGATTTTTTAACACATAAAAGAGTGAAGAATAAAGGAGAGGCTCAGCAATACTATGTTGAAGACAGCCATCCAGCTATAATATCAAAGGAAGTATTTCAGAAGGTGCAGGAGTAAATAGAAAGGCGAGCAAAAATGCAGAGCTGCACAAATGAAACTAGAAGTAGACATTCCAACAAATATGCCTTTTCAGGAAAGCTAATATGCGGTAATTGTGGTAGTAAATTTAGAAGAAAGAGATGGGGCCAGACAGAAAAATATAAAAAGTATGTGTGGATTTGTGTTAACCACGCTAATAACGGAAATGAAGCCTGTGATATGAAAGCTGTAGATGAAGAAAAGCTAAAGGCAGCATTTGTAAGGTCTATAAATAAAGCCATTCAAGACAAAGATACCTTTATTAAAACTATGATTGAGAATATAAATAATGTTTTAGAAAGCAGAAGAGAAGATGCAGAGCTTCAAGAAATTAATACAAGGTTAGAAGAACTGAAAGAACAAATGCTTAACCTGGTAAGGTTAAATTTAAGAAGTGGATTGGATAGTCTGATTTATGATGAGGAGTATCAAAGTTTAGAGCAGGAGATGCAGGAATTAAAACAGAGGAAAGCAGCATTTGATAATACAGAATTAATTAGGGATAAGGCTTTAAAGAAAGCAGAAGAAATGCAGAGAATTTTAAGCGGTAGAAATGAGCTGTTAAAAAGATTTGATGAAGGTTTATTTACAGAAATGGTGGAGCATATAAGAATAGTTTCTTTAGTAGAGGTTGAGTTTATTTATAAAACTGGGCTAGTAATTAAAGAAATATTATAATTATTGGAGTTTAGATAAAAATTGATGAATCATTATGTTATAATGTGGGTGTATTTGATTAAATAAGTACATCCATTTTTTTGAAAGTAGGGATTTTCAATGATACAGATAGATTGGAGGCAGTTTGGAAGAAAATTTGAAAGCTTACAAGCATCATTTGAACAGTTATGCCATTATTTATTTTGTAGGGAATTAAAAATAACAAGTACTGTCTCGGCGGATCACAATCAAAAAGGTTTAGAAACAAAGCCAGTTAAGTTTCAGGATAAATACTACGGATACCAAGCTAAATTTTTTGAGAAGAGTATTAATTACACCCAGATAAAGGAGTCGATAAAAAATGCTTTGGATGAATTTGAATGTGAATTAGATTATATATTTATTTACCTAAATACAGGTGCAAAAACTAGTTGTGATAGTGCTAAAAATATTGTAAAGATGGCAAAAGATAAGGGAGTAGAGATAGTTTGGAAGGATGTTACTTCTATAAGCACAATGTTAGCACAGCCTTCAAATATAGATTTAGCACAGGCATTCTTTGGAATTGGAGACGAATTTAAATTTATAAAAGAAAGTACAAATAAGGATGTAATTACACTGCTGCAATCTAACGAATATATAGATTTGCCAATAATTGCGGATAATAATAAATATTTGTTTAGTAACTTATCAAATATGGTCCTTAAGGGGCAAGACAAAGTTTCACTATTCATAGGTAATCCTGGTTCAGGTAAAAGCATTTGTATGCACAAATTTTTTCAAGTATATTCAGGTTTAAATAAAAAAGATGAAAAAGGTATGTTTGAGACTATTGAAAAGAACAATGCTGTTCCTATGTTAATAAATCTAAAGTATTGTTCAAAGGACTCGTTAGAAAACATAATTAGAAATAGACAAAATGATTATGGCATAAGAGAGGAAATAAAAAACTTTATATATTTATTGGATGGGCTGGATGAAATATCAGAAAACGATGTTGAAATAACTCTTCATTATATTAAAGAACTGGTTAATAAATCTAGTACTTGTAAAGTTATAATTTCATCAAGGAAAGAAAGTATTAATAGAATCTTAATTAAGAGTTATTTCCCGAACTTAAAGGAGTACACAATTGGAGATCTATGTGAAGAAGATATAAAAAAATACTTTGAAGCTAAGAATAATACAATAAAGTTAGAGTTGCTAGATAAACTAAAAAGTGAAAATAAACTATTAACAGAAATTAAAGATATCTTATTGGTTAAATCATTATGGGATGTTATAGATAAACATAATAATAAGAATTGCATTCTTGATATTCTTAGGCTAAAAGTGGAATCAATTATTGATAAGGCAGAACATCAAAAAGTATTAAATCAATTAAACATACCTAATCCAAAGAAAAATGAAATAATAGAATTAAATAAGACAATTTCATATGAAATGCAAAAGAAATTTGTTTTAAATTTTTCTTATAAGGAAATCTATGACATAGTACTCAATAAATATCCACGAATTGATTATAAAGCTGCTAATAAGATTGTTGGTTATCTGGCTGAGAGTTTTTTTGAAAATAATTATAATGAGGAAACGCTTAGTAATTTTTCATATGTATATCAGCATAGGAGATTTCAAGAATACTTTTTTACATTAAGGCTAAAAGAAAAGTTTGAGAAAAATCCTAATATTTTAAGAGAATTGCGTGTATTATCAAATAGAAAGTTTTTCGAAGATTTTTTTCTAGAGCTGCTGCGAAAGGAATACACAGCAAAGAATGATATAGGAGGCATGCTTGAGCTCAATCTTATTAATGTATACTTGGGAAAAAGTGAAGACTGGGGAGCAGATGATCCAGCCTATTTATATTCCTATGAACTAACAGAAGCAATTGCATCACAAAGGGATGAAATGTTTGAATCGCTTATGTCAGAAGAAACATTACCAATTGCAGAGCATTTAAGTGGAGACATAGAAAAAATAGTTCAAGAAATAGAATATAGAAATAGCGATAAGCGATACATAAATAGGCTACCAGATCCAATACAAGAAAAAGCACAGAGTATAGTAAGGAATATAGCAATCTGCTGGCAAAATGGAAAGTTCACGTTTGCTAAAGAACTAGATAAAAGAATGTGTCAATTAGTTGAAGATGTGAAGTTAAATAATAATAAGTATTTAAAATATATTTCATCTGCAATTAGAGAAGAAATAAAAAATTATTTATACATTCTTCTAGTCATTCGTGGAAATAAATCTTCAGATGTTCTTGAAAATTATGTTAGACAGCTCTATATTAACGATAATAAGGGATATAAACTTGCTGAGACGGATGATGAGAAGATTATTAAGGCATTTTTTAGTGTTATATTAGATAAAGAAAATACCGAAATAGTTGAGCTGATAAATTTAATTAATGATAAAGAATTGGTTACATTATTAGAGATATTTTGCTCAACTGACTATTTGCATTACCTAAAAAATAATAATGTTGTTGAAGCATTATCGGCTAGAATAAAGCAGGTGCCTGAAAAGGTAATCTTGGAAAATGAAATGATAATAGCATTTAAACGGTATTTAAAATTGGATATTTCAGACAATGAAAAAGATGCAATTGATAGGTTCTGGGGTAGTTTGAGCAAAGAAAGAGCTATAGATTTATTTACTCATAAAGGATATCATCAAATTTATTCATTTATAACTGTGGCTTGTGATAAGTATTCAGATTTTGTTGAAATGGGATTTGTTGATGTAAGGAATGTTTATATTCAACTTTATAAAGGGTATTTTGATTTGTTAGAAAATAAGACCAGCATTGGAAAAGTAGCTAAAAGGTTTTGTGATTGCAATGAACTGTTATCTGTTTCAAAATCTATAAACTATAAGTATTATTTTTCTAAAGTTTGGGCGAGTATTTTTGCTAAGTCATCATTAGGCATAGATAAATTGCTAAGAATAAAAGAATACTTATATTTACATACAGAACAAATCAGCATGCTTATGCTATTTTGTGAAATAAAGAGAAAGAATTTAGAACTATTTAAAAAAATAGTTGATATTAGTGAGATAGAAGAGATTGAAAAAACACTTGTAAAAAATGGGCCCGAATTCACATTCAGTATTCAAGACAATGTAAATAGTTGGTTTCACTTAGCATATCTGTATTCAAGCTTTAACGAAACTAAAAGTATAAATTGTATTTCAAATGGGATTAACAAAGGTATTCTAAGGCATGGGTGGAGAAAAGACAGCATTGTAGATATTGATCTTATTAATTCTCTTGAGATAATGGTGGATAATAAATTTTTTAATAGAGAAGATACTAAAAAGATTATAAAGCGGATTTTCAACTATCTCACCTATTTGGGAAAAATTACCGATGAATCTGGAGATTGGAAAGCCTTCGAGAAACTACTCAAAATTACAAGTAGAATAGATATAAAACTTGCAGAACAATTTTTAAAAATGTTGGAGGAAGAAGATTTAATATTTAATGAATTAGTGACGATTGTGCTAATTGAAAAAGTTTATCAAACAGAGAGTCTAAGTGATTTGCAAGAAATAATGGGATTTTACAAAATAGAAAATGATGGCTACTATGGTAGGCGGCATGATTTATATTATCTGGAGAAAATTAAAGTTTTTTTAGAGGTTTTAGATTCAGGTATATTTGAAGATGAAGAGGAAAAAAAGGCTTTTGATAAGGCATACTTTTGTTTTGAAAGTATTAAGAGGTATAGTGGAGATACTAAAATAGGAGATGTAGAATTATATAATAGATATAAACATTACTGTGAAGTGTATGATAAGAAATGTAATGCTGAACTCGAAACATATAAGCCTGAAATATATTCTAAGCCAAAAGACAAACTTACTGATAAAGGACTAAAGGTTCTTCTAGACTCAGTAGTGGACACAACAACATTAATTGAAGTTTATAAAAAACTAAATGAACCATATGTTTTAATAGAAAAACCAGAAACATGGAGAAACCTTATTGACAAGACGTATAGCATTACTTCCTCATTAGAATTGTTTTTTGATTACTTGAAGAATATCTATTACTCGCACTTTCACTATTCATCAAATTCAGATTATGTTCATTATGCAGTAGCTTATGCTTTTAGTAGAACAGAGATGCGTCAAGATATGCTAGACTTTATTTATAAAAATAGCGGGCATGGAGGTTTCTACGCTTTAATTAAGGTTTATGAAATAAATGGGAATAAGGAACAGTGTATAAAGCTTTTCAATAGGTTTATAAGGTTCTGCGATTTTTTAGTCTTTGCTTAATTATACTGTTTCCTTTTAAGCCTTTTGGCTTACTACATGCATGTTGAGTGTGTTGTGATGATAGAGAAGAAATAGGAATGACATTATTATTACTTATAGCTTTTAAAGAGTAATAAGTATGTATGCTTAGGAGCGGAAGAGAACCAAAAATATATTAATGTAGAAATAATATTTGAAAAAGAAAATATCAAAACTTTATCAGGGGATGGAGAGCTTATGCTAACCGTCCTCTCTTCTTTTGCACAGGAAGAAAGCAAAAATGTCAGCGACAGCTTAAAATGGAGGGTAAAGAAGAAGTTTGAACGAGGAAAGCTGATTATAAATACCACAAGATTTTTAGGTTATGACAAGGATGAATACGGCGNGAGATTTATGAGAAGGGTGAAGCAATTTTTTATAGATTTTTTATTTTAAATAATAACATGATATTAAATAACTTCTTGTCATTTTGTGTCGTAAAATTTTACCAAAGAAATTATTGACAATTTTTTAACGGGGGGGGGTAAAATTATAAATGTAGACAAGTTATTTATATAATTTGGTAACTTTATGAGTACAGTTTATAATATATTTCTTATATAATGTTTTTTTATTTTATTCTTGTAAACAAGTTATCTGTAAAATATAGTTTTCCAGTATAAAATGCATATAAATATCATTTCACATGTAAAAAACAACATTTTACTATAAGTTTATTGATTAGAAAGATAAATTTTAGTATTTTATTGGATGTAAGATATAAAAGTAATTCTGCAGTTGGTACTGATGTGTTTTTAGGAATTGAAGATATGGAAGATACCTTATTTTACAATAATAATGCTGCTGGTACTGTAAATTACAAATAGTGTTTAAAAGAATATATCATGCTCTGCATGATATATTCTTTTAATATTAGTGGTTATACTATAAAGTTAAATGTATTAAAGTTAATAAATCGTTATGTAAAATATTATGTTTATGATGTCAATATTGAGGTGATCACATGATAGGATTAGTTAAATTAGAAATTAGGAAATGCATAAAAAGAACAGAATTTAAAATAGCGCTTATTGCTATATTTTCTGCAATTTTTCTCGATTATATAATTCTTTGCAAGGGTTATTATGGATCAGCATTATCAAAAGTAATGTCTGCATCAGATGGAAGTATACTTACAAACTTAATTAAAACGCCTTTATCTCCAATAGTAAGTATTTTGTTACCATTGACAGTAAGTTTTATTTACTCAGACTCTTATTTAGAAGAGAGAAAATGGGGACTAAGTAACTTTATTAATACAAGAATAAGTAAAAACAAATATATTTTAGCTAAGGCTATTGCAATTGCTATTGTAAGTTTTTTTATAATATTCATACCATTGATAATAAATATGCTATTGGCAATTATTGCATTTCCAATACAAGGGCATAATACATTTGGACTACCAGATTATAAAAAACTTTCCTACATAGATCCAGGTATTATGCTAAATAGAATAAAGACATACTATCCATATATTAATATATTAATTTTCATTATAATAAGAGCTTTATTTGCGTCTAGTTTTGCACTGATTTCTTTTGGAATATCATTTTTTAATAAAATTAATAAATATTTAGTAATATTATCTTCTATGATTATTAATACTTTGTTAATGATGATAACTGATATTTTATCGAGAATTATACCTAATAGAGATATTTCTAGAGCTATAGGAACTAATATTTTAGGGACTAATAGTTATGGAAATTTTATATGGTTGATATTTATAATGTGTATTTATTTTATTTCTAGTTTTATGCTGATAAGGAAAGGCACAAAAAATGAGATTCTATAATATTGGAGGATACAAAAGCTGTGATGAAAATAACTAAAGGAGAAGCTCTTCTATATTCGATAATTTTTATACTTGCACTTTCTAATAAAGTTATAGGTTCAGTTACAGATGTGGAACTTATGTACAAGTCGATAGTAAATAGCAAAATAGTTACTTTGGTATACATACCTATGTTTTTATTCATACTATTGCAGACATTTTCGGAAAGAATGATACCTGAACTGATAATACGATACGAAAATATATATAATTGGAGTATTTCAAACCTTAAAATAATTGTTATGTTAAGTATAAGATTTTGCGTTATTTTTAATCTAATAACATCTATATTTATGATTTCCTGTAACAAGGATTTATTATTTAATAGAAGTTTTTTAATTTTTATTTATATTTCTATAATAATTCAAATTTTTGGATGGTCTTTAATTGGTACATTATTTCTTAGTGTTATTTGTGCGGTAAATAGTATTAAGTTAGCATATATGCTTATTATTATTTTTTTTCTAGCTATAAGATTAATTATGTCTCCTTTATCTTTTTTATCTATCAGAAATTATATAATACCAATTTGGGATACAATGTTTTTCTACGATTTAAACAAAGACTACTCGATTATGATAAAATATCTATTTATGAATATAGCTATTACAGCAACATTATTTATCATATATAATTTTTTGTATAAAAACAGAGATATTAGGATAGAAAGGTAATACTTATGAAAATATCTAATAGAATCAGCAAGCGAACTTTTGTGATTGTATTTATATGTTCAATAATATTTGATTTCTTAGGCTTATTTTTTTATAACAAAAATATAGAAACGATAAATGATTTTATCACTTTTACATATGGATATGTAGATTTATGGCATATAAATAATATTGTTAATATAGTATATTGGATGCTTCCGCAATTAATTTTGATAGTATACTTAGGTGATTATATAGAAGTTAGATTGCTAAAAAATGCAACCTTAATCTTTACAAGAACTAATAATAAAATAAATATTTTATTAAGATTTATTAGAGAACTATTTATTCAAATATTCTGTTTTTATTTGCTGCAACTTATATTGGTACTAGTAATAGGAGGAATATTAAATGTGAAGTTATTTATAAATATAGATATTATTTTCATGATGATTAGGCTTATCTTATACAATTTCTTTATTATATTAATTGTTAATAGTTGCTCAATTTTATTTAAATCCATATATGGAGTGTATTTAGTATTAATTATACAGTTAGCCCTATTATACTTATCAAATCTTATATTAAATTGGAATAAATATTTTTTAAAATATCTACCTACTACTAATGCTCTATTATCGTTGAACAAGTATGGTATAGGTATTGAGAACAATATCTCATTATTATATTTACTTATACTTATATTGGTAGTAATTATTGTAGCCATAAACATATTCAATAAAAAAGAGATTTTATACTGATTAGATTTATAAAATAAATCGTTTTGTAAAAGTATTAAAGAATATTTATATATTTGGAGGTAAAGGATGAGAAGTATTGAAGTAAACAACATATCAAAAGTAATTAGTGGAACAACAATACTAAAGGATATAAATCTTGTACTTGAGGAGGGAAAAATTTATGGAGTATATGGACATAATGGATCAGGTAAAACTATGTTATTTAGAACTCTGAGTGGATTAATAAAACCAACAACAGGTACAATAAATATATTTGGACAACAATTGCATAAAGATATAGATTTTCCAAAGAGTATAGGAGTGTTAATAGAAAACCCAAAGTTTTGGCCAAACTATACAGGAAAAGAAGTATTAAAAACTTTAGCAAATATTAAAAGAATTATAAATGATGAAGATATTTCAAAGTCTTTAGAGAGAGTTGGCCTTAATCCTAATGACTTACGAACTGTAAAAAAATATTCTTTAGGAATGAGACAAAGATTGGGAATAGCACAAGCTATTATGGAAAAACCAAATATTATTATTTTAGATGAACCTACGAGTGCATTAGACGAAGATGGTGTTAATTTGATATATAATATCCTATTGGAAGAAAAAAAACGAGGTGCAGTTGTAATAATATCTAGTCATAATAAGGCAGATATTGATACTTTATGTGATTATAAAATAAAAATAGATGGAGGAAAAATTGTTGATAAAATAGGAGGATAAAATATATGAATAAAAAAAATATAGCTTTCGCTATTATTTTTGTAGGTGTATTTGTTAGTATGATTGTTTTAGGCATCCTTACAAGAAAAAGTTATGTAAATGATATAGATGTAAATAGATATATTAATGACGAAAGTATGAATTTATCTATATCTACATATCAAGAAGATATTACAAAAGTGTTTACAAAATTTGAAGATTTAAATTCTATCGAAGATTTAGAGAAAGTTTCTCCTATAATTGTTAGGGCGCAAGTAGATTCACAAACATCCAGAAATAGATATTATTTAACAACTTTAACAACTGTTAAAGTTGTTAAAGTGTATAAAGGAGATATCAATAGTGACTTAATTTCAATATTTGAGCCTATAGATATTGTAAATATAACAGATGCAAATGATATAGTAGATTCTCTTGATGGTTATAATTGGATGAAGGAAGATAAAGAATATATTTTGTTTCTTAGACCACTGAAAGATTCTCATTATACTGATGGAGATACAGTCTATCTGCCAACTTCTACCATCTTAAGTAAATATCAAATTGATGAAAGTCAAGTTTCAAAATTAAACAAAGAAAAAATTTTAAATGCTAATTTAAAATATACCAGTGTAGGTGAGCAAGAAGTTTTTCTTTATGAAGATAAAAATATAGATAAGTTTAAAGATTTTAAAGAGGATGTTTTACACAAATATAAATAAGTATTCTAATAGTTGTAATTGCCAGCTTTCATAAATGCTATAAACTTATTTTATATCAAAAATGGACAAGGATCAGAACTATATTATTATGATTTTACTTTAAATGATGAATATCAAATTAGAGCAAATTAAGATGAGTTGAATAACGCTATGGAGAATAGGTATGATAGAAAAAAGTTAAGAATTATTTTTTTATATTATATTAGGATCACTTTTTATAATTTCAATATTCAATAGTAAGGTTATTGCAAAAGTTCAAGTACAACAAAGCTCTTGAGAATCATTAAAAGGTTTTCTTTTTTTATGTTATTTTTTAAGAAGAATGGTAAATTTTAAAAATGTACACAGTTGATTTTTTAACTAAAAAAAGAGCAGTAAATAACGGAGAAGTTCCAATGTATTATATAGAAGAAAGCCATCCTGCAGTTATAGATAAAGAAATTTGGGAAGCAGTGCAGCTTGAAATGTGGAGAAGATAATAGTTAGTTTGCTTGATGGGACGTAGATTGAGATTGTAGTTGAATGAGGGATAATCTGCAATCAGCTGAAGATGGTGGATCAATTCTTACTATATTTCTCATTTTAAATAATAATATGATATTAAATAACTCTTGTCATTTTGTGTCGTAAAATTTTACTAAAGAAATTATTGATATTTTTTTAACGGGGTGTAAAATTTTAAATGTAAACAGAGTATTCATATAATTAATGAAAATTGAATGGAGTCATAAGTTAGTGCCAAATTTCTCAAAGACATTTTAAATAAATTGCTAATTTCTCAAATACAATAAATAATTATATTTATTTCAGGTAAAACATAACAAATATTATTAGTTATGTATACCTACTTAGGTATAAGTGATAATTATAACATACTTAAATGGAGGGAAACGTATAATCTTATTGGCGTTAATATTAGTTAAAGTAATGCTTGTATAAGTTTTTAAATGACTAATAATTCACATATTTGAAAGGAGGAAATTAGATGAAGCATAGGAGAAAGTTATATTATAATATTATTGTTTGTATAATATTTTTTTTGGGCTTTACAATTATAGATAGATTTAACTTGTCATGGACTGCTTATATTTTTATTGTTATATTCGGTATGTTGTTTGACTTTATTTGGGATTAGTCTTTTAAGAAAAAAATCAAAACTAATATTAAATCAGAAAGTTATTTCTTACAGGCAAAGAAAATGAAGTTTATGTATTAACAGTAAGTGTTTTGTTATTTAATAAATAGCTATTTAAAACCATGATATTATAGTAAATAACAAGAGGACATTCAGCGTGCTGAATTGACATTAAAAATTTATACAAAGTATATTAGTAATTTTACTGATAGAATTGAGGATAAACATAAGAAAATACAAGCTGAGAAAATAATTCTATATAAAGATAATTCAGAGTATTTGAATAAAAGAGAAAATATAAAACCGGATTCGTTTTACAGTTTCTATCGTTTGTTTGATGGATACTTAGCTGATGAAATAGTACTTAATAAATGTAAGATTAAAAAAAGAATATAAATGCTTATTACCCATATGTAAAAATGTCAAGATTAAAATGTAACTTTTTGATCATTTAAGAATGTAGCTTTTTTACTCATCCTCTTGTTTAAAATGATCTTTTAAGCGATATGATTTTCCATTAATAGAAACAACATGAGCATGGTGTAAAATCCTATCTAAGATAGCATTTGCAATAACTGGATCATAGAAAACATCATCCAAAGCTGGATTGTCAACACTTTTTTGTACAATTTTTATTCGGTCGCTTTTGATAATCTATATTCTACAGGTGTCATGTAATTTAATGAACTATGAATACGTTTATTGTTATACCATAATACATAAGCTCTAAGCTCTCTTTTAAGTTCTTGCAGACTTTTAAAAACTCTGTTAAATGCAAATTCAGTTTTTATAATTTTATAAGTTGCTTCTGCTACTGCATTATCATAAGGACATCCCTTCTTACTCAAAGAACGCTTTATTTCAAAGGCTTTCAGAACTTCCTCTATAGCTTTATTTTTAAATTCATTCCCTCTATCAGTATGAAATACCTTTATCTTAGTTAAATTTATTTTAGAACTTAAAAAGGCTTCATATACAAGGTCTGCATCCTTATTAGGACCTGCTGAATATCCTACTATCTCTCTATTAAAGAGGTTGATTAATAAACATATATAATGCCATTTTCCAGCTACATTTACATATGTAAGATCACTTACTACTATTTCTAAGTCATTTCTGTTATCAAATTCTCTATTCACTATATTTTCTACTTCATCATTGTTGCAGCTTGACTTATGAACCTTAAACTGCTTTACAGTGTAATTAGAAACTAAGCTATACTTGTCCATAATCTGTCTTATTTTTCTTCTTGATGCTACTATGTCTTTCTTTTTTAGTTCTTCTTTAATTTTTCTTGTTCCATAATTGTTTTTGCTTTCTCTAAATATTGCTATAACTGCATTCTCAAGCTTAGTATTATATACTCTTGCCTTTTTCTTATAATATACTAAACTTCTAGGGACATTTAATACTCTACACATTGCGCNATACTAAACTTCTAGGGACATTTAATACTCTACACATTGCGCTGATACTGTACTTTTCTTTGTTTGCTAAAATTATTTCTATTTTCGTGCCATTATCAGCGCTGCTTGCTTTAAAATATCATTTTCCATCATCAATTGTTTATTTTCCTTACGAAGACGTATTAGTTCATTCTCTTCCTCGGTACGATTATCTTTAGCCTTGAAAGACCCAGATTTGCTATAATCATTTACCCACTTAATTATTGTAGATTTGGCTATTTGGTATTCTCTTGCTATCTCTGATGTCGATTTGCCATTTTGTTTCAGAGCTACGATTTGCTTTTTAAAATCATCTGTATAATTTTTTGTTTTTCCTGCCATGATATTTTCTCCTTCTTCTATTTTTGTATATCATATCATGACCGAATATTTATTGTCCAATTTATTATAACCGATCCAAGCATTAAAATTTATATTAGTTGTTAATATCGTACTCTTTTTTTCATATCTCATATCAATAAGT
>NZ_RJWG01000025.1 GCF_004011155.1 Clostridium prolinivorans
ATATTTACATGTGGCTTGCTTCTTTCAAATTTTGCCTTTGACATTTTTATTTCCTCCTTTATTTCAACCAATAAAATTATTTTTATATATTTATTATTTAATTATATTATATATAATTATTTATTTCCAATAATTTGTTCTTGTATACTCTTTGGAACTTCTTCATAATGATCAAATTCCATAGAATATACTCCTCTTCCTTGTGTTCTTGATCTAAGAGTAGTTGCATATCCAAACATTTCTGCAAGAGGAACAAAAGCTCTTATAACTTGAGCACCTGATCTTGCTTCCATGCCTTCAATTCTTCCTCTTCTGGAATTTATGTCTCCCATAACATCTCCCATGTACTCTTCTGGTACAGTTACTTCAACCTTCATCATTGGTTCAAGTAACACTGGGTCTGCTTTAGCCATAGCATTTTTAAATGCCATAGAACCAGCAATCTTAAATGCCATTTCTGATGAGTCTACATCATGGTATGAACCGTCATAAAGTCTAACTTTAAAGTTCATAACTTCATATCCAGCAAGTATACCATTTTGAGCAGCTTCTCTTATTCCATTATCTATAGCAGGAATATATTCTTTTGGAATTACTCCTCCAACAATAGCATTTTCAAATTCATATTCTCCTTCTGTTGGTATAAGTTCTATCCAACAGTGACCATATTGACCACGTCCACCAGACTGTCTAACAAATTTACCTTCAGCTTTAACAGCTTTTCTAATAGTTTCTTTGTATGCAACTTGTGGAGCTCCAACATTACATTCAACTTTAAATTCTCTTTGAAGTCTATCAACAATTATTTCAAGATGAAGTTCACCCATACCTGCTATAATTGTCTGACCAGTTTCTTGATCTGTATAAGTTTTAAATGTTGGATCTTCTTCAGCAAGTTTTGCTAAAGCTATAGCCATTTTCTCCTGACTAGCTTTTGTCTTTGGTTCAATAGCAACTCTTATAACAGGTTCTGGGAATTCCATGCTTTCAAGTATAATTGGAGCATTTTCTGCACAGAGTGTATCACCTGTTGTAGTATCTTTTAATCCAACTATAGCTCCCAAATCCCCTGCTCTAAGTTCTTCAACCTCTTCTCTATGGTTAGCATGCATTTTAACAAGTCTTCCTAGTCTTTCTTTCTTACCTTTTGTAGAGTTAAGAACATAAGTTCCACTTGACATAACACCGGAATAAACTCTTGTGAATGCAAGTTTTCCAATAAATGGGTCAGTTGCTATTTTAAATGCTAGTGCTGCCATTGGAGCATTATCATCTGCAGGTCTTTCATCTTCTTCTCCTGTATCTGGATTTGTACCTTTAACAGGAGGAATGTCTAATGGTGATGGCATATATGCAACAACTGCATCAAGCATTTCCTGAACACCTTTGTTCTTATATGAAGAACCACATATAACTGGAACTAATTCATTAGCTATAACTGCTTTTCTTATTGCTCTATGAATTTCTTCTTCAGTTATTTCTTCTCCTTCAAGATATTTCATCATTAACTCTTCATCAGTATCAGCAACAGCTTCTATCATTGCTGCTCTGTATTCTTCTGCTTGAGCCTTTAAATTTTCAGGAATTTCTGTTTCTTCTATTTCTGTTCCAATATCATTTTTGTGTATTATAGCAACCATTCTTATTAAATCAACCATACCAACAAAATCACTTTCCTGGCCTATTGGTATTTGTATTGGAACAGCATTAGCCTTTAATCTATCTCTTAATGTTTGAACGCAATGGAAGAAATCAGCTCCTACTGCATCCATCTTATTTACATATACCATTCTTGGTACACTATATTTATCCGCCTGTCTCCATACAGTTTCAGTTTGTGGTTCAACACCACTTTTTGCATCTAAAACTGTAACAGCACCATCAAGTACTCTTAAAGACCTTTCTACTTCAACGGTAAAGTCTACGTGTCCTGGTGTGTCAATGATGTTTATTGCATAACCTTTCCATTGAGCAGTTGTCGCAGCTGAAGTAATTGTTATACCTCTTTCCTGCTCTTGAACCATCCAGTCCATTGTTGCCTGACCTTCATGAACTTCACCAATTTTGTGTGTCTTTCCTGTATAAAACAATATACGTTCTGTTGTTGTTGTTTTACCAGCATCTATGTGCGCCATTATACCGATATTACGGAATTTTTCTAATGGAAATTGTCTAGCCACACTTTTTCCTCCTCTCGATGTTTACATTTTATTCCACAATAAAATTTTATAGAAACTGTTTTGGCAATGCCAAAACAGTTTCTATATTAGTATCTGTAATGTGCAAAAGCTTTATTCGCTTCAGCCATTTTATGTGTATCTTCTCTTTTCTTAACGGCAGCTCCTGTATTATTAGCAGCATCCATTAATTCTCCTGCAAGTTTAAGTCTCATATATTTTTCTCCTCTTTTACGAGCTGCATCGAGAATCCATCTGATACCTAAAGTCTGCCTTCTTTCTGGTCTAACTTCCATTGGTACTTGATAAGTAGCTCCACCAATTCTTCTTGCTTTAACTTCAAGTAATGGCATTACATTATTCATAGCTGTTTCAAAAACTTCTAATGGATCTTTACCTGTTTTTTCAGCTATTATTTCAAATGCATCATAAGCTATCTTTTGAGCTACTCCTTTTTTACCATCTTCCATTATATTATTTATTAATTTAGTAACAACCTTACTGTTATATACTGGATCTGGTAATACATCTCTTTTCGCTATATGTCCTTTTCTTGGCACTTTACTTCCCTCCTTAACATTTAAAATTTAAGATCATAGGTACTCGGTAATTTTTACCGGCAAGTGCTCTGTACTTCAAATGCATATCTATATCAATAAAAATTTATTATCTATATATAAATGCTGAAGACCTAGCACTAGTTAGTTTTAAAACTATTTTTTCTTAGGTTTCTTTGCACCATACTTAGATCTTCCTTGTAATCTGTTAGCTACTCCAGCTGAGTCTAATGCTCCTCTTATGATATGGTATCTAACACCAGGAAGGTCTTTTACTCTACCACCTCTTATAAGAACAACACTGTGCTCTTGTAGGTTATGTCCTATACCTGGGATATAAGCTATAACTTCATATCCATTAGTAAGTCTAACTTTAGCAATTTTTCTAAGAGCTGAGTTAGGCTTCTTTGGAGTTGTTGTTTTAACTACTGTACAAACTCCTCTTTTTTGTGGACTTCCTTGTAATGCTGGTGCTGTAGATTTTTCTTCAACAGTTTTTCTTCCTTTTCTAACTAACTGGCTAATTGTTGGCATACTTACACCTCCTTTTAAAATTTAAGCTATATAAAATTTGATAATTAACACATTAATCCTCAAGTATTACCGCAGCGGAAGCACCTACGTCAATCCCACATAATTTACCTAAGGTTTTCATAGTATTAACATGATGGATTTCTATGGAATTTTCTTCGGCTAGTTTTACTACTGGTTCAATAAGTCTTGCTTCAGCATCCATTGCTACATATAATGCTTTTACTTTATTGTTTTTTATAGCTTTAATACTTTGTTTTATTCCAACGACCTTTTTACCATTTAGCCTTTCTACCATAGTGTAACCCCCTAAAATACTTCCATAGGGATATAAAATAATTTTATATCCCTATAAAATCACACAAATTGTATTTTATCATTTTATGCGAATTATGTCAATAAACTTAAATTTTTAAACATCTAATGCTGTTTCTTTTTCTATTCCATTTTCAATACTGTTTTCATCGTTGTTTTCTGTACTACGTTCTGTATTTATTTTTATAGATCTGTATCTTGTCATTCCTGTACCAGCAGGTATAAGTTTTCCTATAAGTACATTTTCCTTTAATCCTACAAGAGGGTCTACCTTACCTTTTATAGCTGCATCAGTTAAAACTCTAGTAGTTTCTTGGAAAGATGCTGCTGATAAGAATGAATCTGTGGCAAGAGCTGCCTTTGTTATACCAAGAAGTGCTACACTTCCTTCAGCTGGTTTTCCACCCATAGCTTCTACCTTTTTATTTTCTTCTTCGAAATCAAATATGTCAATTAAAGTACCTGGAAGCAAATCTGTATCTCCAGAATCTTCTATTTTTACTTTTCTAGTCATTTGTCTTATTACAACTTCAAGATGCTTATCATTTATATCAACACCCTGAAGCCTGTAAACTTTTTGAACTTCTGATAGAAGATAGTTTTTAACTCCTTCAACTCCCTTAATTCTAAGAATATCATGTGGATTTACTGAACCTTCAGTTATTTCATCTCCAGCAGCAATTACATCACCATTACTTACTTTAAGCCTTGAACCAAATGGTATATCGTAACTTATTTCTTCTCCACTTTCGGAAGTTACATAAACTATTCTCTTCTTTTTAGTTTCTTCAACTCTTACAGTTCCTGCAGTTTCACTTACTATTGCAAGTCCTTTTGGTTTTCTTGCTTCAAACAATTCTTCAACTCTTGGAAGACCTTGAGTTATGTCTGCTCCAGCAACTCCACCAGTATGGAAAGTTCTCATTGTAAGCTGAGTTCCAGGTTCACCTATGGATTGTGCTGCAATTATTCCTACAGCTTCTCCATTATTTATTTTCTCGCCTGTTGCCATATTCATTCCGTAACATTTTGCACATACTCCAAATTTAGCTTTGCAGGTAAATACAGATCTGATTTTAACTTTCTTAATTCCAAGTTTTTCGATTTTCTCTGCCGTAAATACATCAATATATTCATCTTTTGGAACTAATACTTCTCCAGTTTCAGGATTAATAATATCTTCTGCACTATACCTTCCAGCAAGTCTTTCTTTTAAAGATTCTATTACTTCATTACCTTCTTTAATTTCTGATACTTCAAATCCTTGAGTACTGCCGCAATCTTCGTACCTAACTATAACATCTTGGCTTACATCAACAAGTCTTCTTGTAAGATATCCAGAGTCTGCCGTTTTTAATGCTGTATCTGCATTACCTTTTCTAGCACCGTGAGTTGATATGAAGTATTGAAGCACATCAAGTCCTTCTCTAAAAGATGCTCTTATTGGAAGTTCTATTATCTTACCTGATGGATTAGCCATAAGTCCTCTCATACCAGCTAATTGTTTAATCTGGCTTTTAGAACCTCTGGCTCCTGAATCTGCCATCATAAATATAGGATTAAATTTATCCAAGCTATCCATTAAAGCATCAGCAACATCTTCTGTTGTTTTACTCCATGTTTCTATTACTCTTTCATATCTTTCTTCTTCTGATATAAATCCTCTTCTGTACATTTTTTCGATTTTATCTACGGCTGCATCTGCCTGTTCAAGCAATGTTTTCTTTGCTTTAGGAACTATCATATCTGAAGTAGAAACAGTTATTGCTCCTATACATGAATAATGATATCCCTTAGCTTTTATATTATCAAGCATTATTGATGTAACAGTAGGACCATATTTTATATAACATTTATCTATTATCTTTCCCAAATTCTTTTTGTCAACAAGAAAATCAACTTCTAATTTAAATTCATTTCCTGGAATACTTCTATCTACAAAACCTAAATCTTGAGGTATAGATTCGTTGAATATAATTTTTCCAACTGTAGTTTCAATTATTCCACTTTTTAAAATTCCATTTATTTCTTTTGTCATTTTAACTTTAATCTTTGCTTGAAGTTCTATTTCTCCAAGCTGATAAGCCATTATTGCTTCGTCAACAGAAGAAAATGCTCTTCCTTCACCCTTAGCTCCATCTTTATCTATTGTTAAATAATAGGAACCAAGAACCATATCCTGTGTAGGTACACTTACTGGTTTTCCATCAGATGGTTTTAATATATTATTAGCAGCAAGCATTAAAAATCTTGCTTCAGCCTGTGCTTCTACAGATAGTGGAACGTGTACTGCCATCTGGTCACCATCAAAATCGGCATTATATGCAGTACAAACAAGAGGATGAAGTTTTATGGCCCTTCCTTCTACTAAAACCGGCTGGAAAGCCTGTATTCCAAGCCTATGCAATGTAGGAGCACGATTAAGAAGAACTGGATGCTGTTCAATTACCTCTTCAAGTACATCCCAAACTTCATTTTGAACTCTTTCAACCATTCTCTTTGCACTCTTAATATTGTGTGCAACACCACTTTCAACAAGTTTTTTCATTACAAATGGTTTAAATAGTTCAAGTGCCATTTCTTTTGGAAGTCCACATTGATACATTTTTAATTCTGGACCTACAACTATAACAGAACGTCCTGAATAGTCAACACGCTTACCAAGAAGATTTTGTCTAAATCTTCCTTGTTTTCCTTTTAGCATATCAGAAAGAGATTTTAATGGTCTGTTACCAGGACCTGTAACAGGTCTTCCTCTTCTTCCATTATCAATTAAAGCATCTACTGCTTCTTGAAGCATTCTTTTTTCATTTCTAACTATAATATCCGGTGCTCCTAAATCAAGAAGCTTTTTTAATCTATTGTTTCTGTTTATAACTCTTCTGTATAAATCATTTAAATCAGAGGTAGCAAATCTTCCTCCATCTAGCTGAACCATTGGTCTTAAATCAGGAGGAATAACTGGTACAACATCTAATATCATCCATTCTGGTCTATTACCTGATTTTCTAAAAGATTCAACTACTTCTAATCTTCTTATAATTCTTATTTTCTTTTGACCATTTGCATCCTTTAATTCTTTTTTTAATTCTTGTGACATTAGCTCTAAATCTATTTCCTGCAAAAGAAGTTTAATTGATTCAGCTCCCATTCCTGCAGTAAAACTATCTTCGCCATATTTATCTATAGCTTCTCTATATTCTTTTTCAGTTAAGAGCTGTTTCTTTAAAAGTGGTGTTTCTTTAGGATCTATAACAACATATGATGCAAAATAAAGTATTTTCTCTAAAGCTCTTGGAGACATATCTAAAATTAATCCCATACGTGATGGTATCCCTTTGAAATACCATATATGAGATACTGGGGCAGCAAGTTCAATATGCCCCATTCTTTCACGTCTTACTTTAGCTTTAGTGACTTCAACTCCACATCTGTCACAAACTATACCCTTATATCTAACTCTTTTATATTTACCGCAATGACATTCCCAATCCTTTTGTGGTCCAAAAATTCTTTCACAAAATAATCCATCTCTTTCAGGCTTCAATGTCCTGTAATTAATAGTTTCTGGTTTTTTTACTTCACCTCTTGACCATTCTCTTATTTGTTCAGGTGAAGCTAATCCTATTTGTATAGCATCAAAATTATCTAATTCAAACAAGGGTACATCCTCCCTTCATAATTAGTGTTCATCATTAAAATCATCTAGCTCTAAATCATCTTCAAAACTGTCTATTGGAAGTTCATCATAATCTAATTCTAAATCTTGATCTTCCTCAGTATCTTCATCTAATGTTTCAACATATTCTTCACTTGGAGCAGGTGGAACAAAATCTTCTGTTCCTTCTATATTAACGTCCAATTCTTCAATTTCTTCATCTACAGATTCTTTAAGTTTAACTTCTTGCTTATTATCATTAAGAACTTTTACGTCTAAACATAATGCTTGAAGTTCTTTTATAAGAACCTTAAATGATTCTGGAACTCCTGGCTCTGGTATATTTTCACCTTTTACAATTGATTCGTAAGTTTTAACTCTACCTACAACATCATCTGATTTAACAGTTAATATTTCTTGTAGAGTATAAGCTGCACCATAAGCCTCAAGTGCCCAAACTTCCATTTCACCAAATCTTTGGCCACCAAATTGAGCTTTACCTCCTAAAGGCTGCTGAGTAACTAATGAGTATGGTCCAGTGGAACGTGCATGTATTTTATCATCAACTAAGTGGGCTAATTTTAATATATACATATATCCTACTGTTACCCTATTATCAAAAGGTTCTCCTGTTCTTCCATCATAAAGAACAGTTTTTCCATCTGTTTCATATCCAGCCTTTTGTAGACATTCGATTATATCTTCTTCTGTAGCTCCATCAAATACTGGAGTAGCTATATGCCATCCTAATTTAGCTGCAGCCCATCCAAGATGTACTTCAAGCACCTGCCCTATATTCATACGAGAAGGAACTCCAAGTGGATTTAAACATATTTCCAGTGGTCTTCCATCTGGTAAAAATGGCATATCTTCTTCTGGAAGTACTCTTGAAATAACACCTTTATTACCATGCCTTCCAGCCATTTTATCTCCAACAGATATTTTTCTCTTTTGAGCTATATAACATCTAACTAATTTGTTTACTCCTGGAGGAAGTTCATCTCCGTTTTCCCTTGTAAACACTTTAACATCAACAATTATACCAGCTTCACCGTGTGGAACTCTTAAAGAAGTATCTCTAACTTCTCTAGCTTTTTCACCAAATATAGCACGAAGAAGTCTTTCTTCTGCAGTAAGCTCAGTTTCTCCCTTAGGAGTAACTTTACCTACAAGAATATCTCCAGACCTTACTTCAGCTCCTATTCTTATTATACCTCTTTCATCAATGTCTTTAAGAGCATCTTCACCTACATTAGGAATGTCTCTTGTTATTTCCTCTGGTCCTAATTTAGTATCTCTTGCTTCTGCTTCATACTCTTCAATATGAATTGATGTAAATACATCATCAGCAACTAATTTTTCGGATATAAGCATAGCATCTTCGTAGTTATATCCTTCCCAAGTAATAAATCCAATAAGAATATTTCTACCTAATGCTATTTCTCCCATATCTGTTGATGGACCATCTGCTAATACTGTACCAACTTCAACTCTTTCACCTTTGCTTACAATAGGTCTTTGATTTATACAGGTACCTTGGTTTGATCTTTTAAATTTTAAAAGCCTATAGGTATCTGTCCCTCCATCTGAGTCTCTTTTAACCCTTATTTCATTAGCACTTACATAAGTAACTATTCCTGCATTTTTAGCTTTAGGAAGAACTCCAGAATCTACAGCTGCTTTATATTCTATTCCCGTACCAACAATAGGTGCACTTGGTTTAAGAAGAGGTACTGCTTGACGCTGCATGTTCGATCCCATAAGAGCACGGCTGGCATCATCATTTTCAAGAAATGGTATCATAGCTGTAGCAACAGATACTAATTGTCTTGGAGATACATCCATAAGATCAACATCTTCTCTTGGAACAACTATAATCTCTTCTTGTGCTCTTACTGTTACCTTTTTATCTATAAATCTTCCTTCTTCATCTAAAGGCTCATTTGACTGAGCAATTAAATATTCATCTTCTTCATTAGCAGTAAGATAAACTATCTCATTAGTTACTATACCTGTCTTTTTATCTACAATTCTATAAGGTGTTTCAATAAATCCATATTCATTAACTTTAGCATAAGTTGCTAATGAATTTATAAGACCAATGTTTGGTCCTTCAGGAGTTTCTATTGGACACATTCTACCATAATGTGAATGGTGAACGTCTCTTACTTCAAAACCTGCTCTTTCTCTTGATAAACCTCCAGGTCCTAATGCCGAAAGTCTTCTTTTATGAGTAAGTTCTGAAAGAGGATTAGTCTGATCCATAAACTGTGAAAGCTGTGAACTTCCAAAAAATTCCTTTATAGCTGCTGCAACAGGTCTTATATTTATAAGTGCTTGTGGTGTTATAACTTCTTGATCTTGAATTGTCATTCTTTCTCTAACTACTCTTTCCATCCTTGAAAGACCAATTCTAAATTGATTTTGCAGCAATTCTCCAACAGATCTTAATCTTCTATTCCCTAAATGATCTATATCATCAACATGACCTATTCCATACGCTAATCCTAATTCATAGCTTATAGTAGCTAATATATCATCTTTTATAATATGCTTTGGTATTAATCTATGTATGTTTTTCTTTATTTCTTCTTTTATAGTATTTTCATCACTATAATTATCAAGGATTTCTTTTAATGTTGGATAATGTACAAGTTCCCTTATGTTAAGATCATCAACATTAAAATCAACTACTTTATTTAATTTTACAAAATTATTGCCTATTACCCTAACTATTCTATCTTCAACTGCTATATCTACAGAATTAATGCCTGAATCTTGAATTTCTAAAGCTTTTTCTCTATCAATTTTTTCGCCTTTTTGAACTAATATTTCTCCAGTAATAGGGCTTATAATATCTTTAGCAGCAATTTGATTAGTAATTCTAAGATGAAGTGCTAATTTCTTATTAAATTTATATCTTCCAACTCTAGATAAATCATATCTTTTTGCATCAAAAAATAATGAATCTATAAGAGATGTTGCACTTTCTACAGTTGGAGGTTCACCTGGTCTTAACCTTTTATAAATTTCAAGTAGTGCTTCTTCTTTAGTCTTAGTACTATCTTTTTCTATTGTAGCTTTAAGACGTTCTTCTTCACCAAAAAATGAAGTAAGTTCATTATCACTGCCACAACCCATAGCTCTAGCTAAAACAGTTATTGGAAGTTTTCTTGTTTTATCTATCCTTACATGAATTACGTCATTTGAATCAGTTTCGTATTCAAGCCACGCTCCTCTATTAGGTATTACAGTAGATGAAAAAAGTTTTTTACCTGTTTTATCTACTGAATAGCTATAATAGACACCTGGTGATCTCACCAGCTGGCTTACTATTACTCTTTCTGCTCCATTAATTATAAAAGTACCCTGTTCAGTCATAAGAGGGAAGTCTCCCATAAAAACTTCTTGTTCTTTAACTTCTCCAGTTTCTTTGTTAATAAGTCTAACCTTTACCTTTAACGGTGCTGCATAAGTAGCATCTCTTTCTTTACATTCTTCTACAGAATACTTGATATTATCTAAATCAAGTTTGTAGCCAACAAATTCAAGAATAAGGTTACCAGTATAATCTGTAATAGGATTAATATCATCAAAAACTTCTTGTAACCCTTCATCTAAAAACCATTGGTAGGAATCTAGCTGAACTTCAATTAAATTTGGCATATCTGCTACTTCTTTAAGTTTGGAAAAACTCATTCTTGTTCTTTTCCCAACTTTTACAGGATGTACCATGGATTATCACCCCTTACTTAAAGTAAAAATAACCAAAAGCACATAATATCTCCTAGGAACTAGTGCATTTGGAAAAAACCGTATCATTCATCGTATCAGTATAACCTAAATTGTCAAAATAATTCATATTTTTAAAAAATAATTCATAAAATTTTAATATAAATATGAAATATTCATCAATCAATGCAATTAATTATGTTACCATAATAAAACTTATGTGTCAATAGTTACATTAAAAAAAGAAGCGCTTTTGTAGAAGCGCTTCTTTTTTTATATTATTTTATTACTTTATTTCTACAGTAGCTCCAACTTCAGAAAGTTTAGCTTTCATAGCTTCAGCATCTTCTTTGCTTACGCCTTCTTTTAATGTCTTAGGAGCTCCATCAACTAGTTCTTTAGCTTCTTTTAATCCAAGACCAGTTAATTCTCTAACAACTTTTATAACTTTAATTTTTTCTCCACCAGCATTAGCTAATATTACATCAAATTCAGTTTTTTCTTCAGCAGCTGGAGCAGCAGCAGCTCCACCAGCAACTGCTACAGGAGCAGCAGCACTAACTCCAAATTCTTCTTCACATGCTTTTACTAGTTCATTTAATTCTAATACAGTCATTTCTTTTATAGCTTGAATAATTTCTTCTCTTGTCATTTAAACAGCACCTCCAAAATTTTTAATTAAGCTTATTCAGCTGATTCTTTCTTTTCACTAATTGCATTTAATAAGTAAACAAGATTTGATAATGGAGCTTTGAAGCTTCCAAGTAATTTTGCAATAAGAACTTCTCTTGATGGTATTGAAGCAAGTTTTTTAACTCCTTCAGTATCATATATTGTTCCTTCAACTATACCAGCTTTTAATTCAAGTTTTTTATGATCTTTTGCAAAATCATTAAGAATTCTAGCTGGTGCAGTAGCATCATCATAACCAAAAGCTACTGAAACAGGTCCTTCTAAATAATTTATTATTCCATCGAACCCAAGTTCTTTAGCAGCTAATGTAGTTAAAGTATTTTTATATACTTTATATTCTACTCCTGCTTCTCTTAATTTTCTTCTAAGCTCTGTATCTTCCTCAACAGTTAAGCCTTGATATTTGGCAAATACAATACCTTGAGCTTTTTGCATTTTTTCTTTTATTTCAACAACTTTTGCCTTTTTTAATTCTAGATTTTTACTCACTGCGTCCACCTCCTCACAGTTTTAGAACTGCTTAGTAAAATTAAAAGTCCCTCCGTAGACGCGGAGAGACCAATTGTTTATATCTATATTGGAACCCTCGGTAGGTTGGAAACCCTTTATGCAAATGCACCTACTGTCTACGGAATACTATTCTATTTAAATTTTAATATTACAACTTTTGAAAGTATATCAAAATTTGCAACTTAAGTCAATATTATTCTAAAGCTTTAACTGGGTTAACTTTTATTCCAGGACCCATTGTGCTTGATACAGATACTGACTTAATATATTGTCCTTTAGCTGCTGCAGGCTTAGCTTTAATTATAGCTTCCATTATTGTCTTAAAGTTTTCAAGAAGTTTTTCAGCTCCAAATGATCTTTTCCCAATTGGAACATGAATTATAGCTGTTTTATCTACTCTATATTCAACTTTACCAGCTTTAATTTCTGCAATAGCTTTAGAAACATCAAAAGTAACTGTTCCAGATTTTGGATTTGGCATTAAGCCTTTAGGACCAAGTAATCTTCCTAATCTTCCTACTACACCCATCATATCAGGAGTAGCTACAACAACATCATAGTCAAACCAGTTTTCTTTTTGAATTTTTTCTACAAGCTCTTCAGCTCCTACAAAATCAGCACCTGCTGCTTCAGCTTCTTTAGCCTTATCTCCCTTAGCAAATACTAAAACTTTAACTGTTTTACCAGTTCCATGAGGAAGTACAACAGCTCCTCTAACTTGTTGATCTGCATGTCTTGGGTCAACTCCAAGTCTAACAGCAAGTTCTATAGTTTCATCAAATTTAGCTTTTGATGTTTTTACAGCAAGCTCTACAGCTTCTTGTGCAGAATATAGAACACTTTTATCAACAAGCTTAGCACTTTCTATATAATTCTTTCCCATTTTGCTAAACCTCCTTTGTGGTATTAACGGTTTTTTACCTCCCACCGATAACGTACATTATACTACGTTTAAGTTGGTAGATATTAAACTCTAGTTTTTATATTATTCTTCAATTGTTATACCCATGCTTCTAGCTGTTCCAGCTATCATGCTCATTGCAGCTTCTATTGATGCAGCATTTAAATCAGGCATCTTAGTTTCTGCAATTTCTCTAAGCTTGGCTTTTGAAATTTTAGCAACTTTATTTTTGTTTGGTACACCAGAACCACTTTCAATTCCAGCTGCTTTCTTTAATAATACAGCTGCTGGAGGAGTCTTTAGTATAAAGCTAAAGCTTCTGTCCTGATATACTGTAATAACTACTGGGATTATAAGCCCTGCTTGATTTGCAGTCTTAGCGTTAAATTCTTTACAAAATCCCATAATATTTACACCATGCTGACCAAGTGCTGGACCAACTGGTGGTGCTGGAGTTGCTTTTCCTGCAGGAAGTTGAAGTTTAATCATTCCTGTTACTTTTTTAGCCATGAGTTTACACCTCCTATAATGTGGTAATCGGACTTATAGTCCTCCCACTTATTAAGATTTAGCTATCCTAAATCTTATAAGTTTTAATCTAATTTAGCTACCTGGTTAAATTCAAGCTCTACTGGGGTTTCACGCCCAAACATATTTACAAGAGCTTTAATTTTGTGCTTTTCAGTATTTATTTCCTGAATTAAAGCAACAAAATTTTCTAATGGACCAGATACAACTTTAACTGTTTCTCCTACCTCAAGGTCAATTTGAACAGGCTTTTCAGTAATACCCATATTTTGAACCTCTTCATCGGTAAGTGGTACAGGTTTTGACCCTGGACCTACGAAACCTGTAACTCCTCTTGTATTTCTAACTATATACCAAGAATCATCGTTCATTATCATTTTTACAAGAACATATCCTGGAAATACTTTTTTTAAAGTAGTTTTTTTCTTACCATCTTTTATTTCCACTTGTTCCTCCATAGGAACTTGAATGTCTTGAATTAAATGATGAAAGTTTCTATTTTCTATTGTTTTTTCTAAATTTGCTTTCACTTTATTCTCATACCCAGAATATGTGTGAACCACATACCATCTAGCTCTCTCTGCCATAATCAAAGGGACGGACTCTTCCACCCCTACCTCCTTTTTGTTTATTTAAAAATCAAATTGAAGAGGTTATTGAAACCATAATCCAATATTACAACTATAACTGTAAAGATAACACAGAAAGTAACCACAGCTGCTAGTGCCTTTTTTACTTCTTTTTTAGGTGCCCAAGTTATTCTTTTGGTTTCTGCTTTAATACTTTTAAAAGGCTTTATAAATAATTTTATTTTTGATTCTTTATTGCCTCTAACCTTTTCATTAACAGCCATTTCATCCACATCCTTAAAATATTCTGTGTTATTTTGTTTCTTTATGAGATGTATGCTTGTGGCAGAATTTACAATATTTTTTCATTTCTAATCTGTCTGGATCATTCTTTTTATTTTTAGTTGAATTGTAATTTCTTTGTTTACACTCTGTACATGCTAAGGTAATTTTTACTCTCATAATCTGCACCTCGCTCTCATTACATTTATATAAATGTTACTAATATTACTCCAACGCTGTGTTTTACCTTAATAATCTATCATAAGTTAACAATTATGTCAACAATTTTAATATTTTAGATTAAATACAGCAAAATTTTTAGCAATTTATTTTCCCTTAAAAAGGACTAGGTCTAGAAACCCAGTCCTTTTTAATAAAATAATAATTACTCAACTATTTTAGTAACAACACCTGAACCAACTGTTCTTCCGCCTTCTCTTATAGCAAAT
>NZ_RJWG01000026.1 GCF_004011155.1 Clostridium prolinivorans
TGAGCAAAAGCATAAGCATTACAGCCGTCTTTACCTTAGAAAAAAGACAGGCTGTTTTTTATTTTAGAGGTTCGAATCAATAGAATTCTTCGCTTATGGATGAGGAAGAAAATTATTTTTAGAAAATCCTCAACTAATGTATTCTACCAAGGCTATAAGGTGAGAGGAAAAATAATCCCCATTAGCTTCCAAGTTAAAAATTAATGAGGCACATAGCTAAGGGGTTAATAATTTCGGCTATTAGTAGAGGAAAGCAATTCACAGAAATATTTGTTCCTGTACTCAAACTGCAGGCTTGTGTCTTGTGCATGATGAGAGGAAATTGCCTTAAAAATACTCTGTGGATTTGCCTTTCTCATGGACAATCAATGAAAGCATAGTTTTTCTCTCACTGCTCCTTGACAACTGAATACCCCGAAATGCAAGAGATACTTCAAGCAGAATATGCCATGACGATAATTCCGAGCGTATTCCTTGAAAGATAACGAGGTTGTGTCAAACAAGGCAAACCCTCTGGAACAGTAGTGTTTCGGGTCATTTATAAAAGGCAAGGAGGTGAAGTAACTGAAAACACAATATGATAACTTGCCACAGATACTTAAAAGTAAGCCACAGTTTTGCTGTTGGAAATATGAAGAGCGAAGTGGTAGAAAAACCAAAGTTCCCTATAACCCGATAACAGGAAAAAGGGCAAAACCAAATCAACGTGGTACATTTAAAGATTTTAGTTCGGCGGTAGCTGCTATAAGTGATTATGACGGTATCGGATTTTTGGTGGGTAATGACATATGTGTTATCGACTTAGATGATTGCTTTGATAGCAGCGGTAAGCTTAAGCCTATTTCCCAAAGTGTTGTAGACGCTTTTAGTGGTTGCTATATGGAACACAGTCCATCTGGGAAAGGGTTGCATATTTTCTTTAAGGCCACTGACTATGACTTTGACAAAACAAAATACTATATCAATAACAGAAAGCTGGGAGTTGAGGTTTATGTGGCTGGAGCAACAAATCGTTTTGTTACCGTAACAGGCAATGTATTTGTAGATGGTGATATATCGGAGAAATCGAATGAACTACAGATGATACTAGACAAGTATATGTTGTGTCCTACCCCTGTGAAGCAACTACTGGATACAGAAAGCCGATCCTATCTGTCTGACAAGTCTGTTATTGAGAAGGCATTAAAATCAGCAAATGGAGAAAAATTCAAAGCATTATGGCAAGGAGATACGTCAGGCTATGCTTCTTCAAGTGAAGCTGATTTGGCACTTTGCGGTATGCTGGCATTTTGGTGTGGCAGGGATATTGGACAGATGGACAGACTTTTCCGAAAAAGCGGCCTAATGCGGGATAAATGGAATAGACCACAGTCCGGTAGTACTTATGGAATGATAACCATAGAAAAAGCTATCGCAAATGCTACTGAAATATACAAACCAGGTGGTAAGCGTTTATCAGCTGCAGAAGATTTTGGTGAATGTTCTCTTACTGGCTTTAAGCCTGAGAGTAACAATCGCTACCCTTGGACGGATATTGGAGCAAGCAGGTTGTTTGCTGATTATTATAAACCTTTTGCCCGCTATGTTCCTGAAAGGAAAATGTGGTTTTGCTATGAGAATGGCATTTGGATTCCTGATGTCGGTAATCTCAAAGTGATGGAAATGTGTAAATCATTGGCTAACCAACTGCTAACCTATGCTTTGACTATTCAGGATGAACATCAAAGAAAGGCATACATTGACTATTGCAGAAAGTGGCAGTCAAGAAGATACCGAGAAACGGTTCTTAAGGATGCACAGAACGTATATCCCATATCAATGGCTGAATTTGACCAAGACCCGCTTATGCTCAATTGTGCTAATGGAACATTGTTTTTATTTTCTATGGATTTTCGTCCCCACAACAGCGAGGACAGACTCACAAAGATATCTGGTGTTAAGTATGATCCAGAAGCAAAAAGCGAGCGATGGGATAGATTTATTCATGAGATTATGAGCGGAGATGAGGAAAAGGCAAAATTCCTCCAAAAAGCCTTTGGCTACAGTATCAGCGGAGACACTCGGTATGAATGCCTGTTTGTTCTCTATGGTGCTACAACTCGAAACGGTAAAGGTACGCTATGTGAGAGCGTTCTTAAGGTATTAGGTAGTTATGGCTGTACCGCAAGGCCGGAGACTATCAGTCTGAAAAAGAACAATAACAGTTCAAGTCCCAGTGAAGATATTGCCCGGCTTGCAGGAGTACGCTTTGTGAATATCTCCGAACCTAGCAGAGGACTTGTCCTAAATGCTGCACAGGTAAAAAGCATGACGGGTGGTGACACCATCAACGCAAGGTTTCTACATGAGAATTCTTTTGACTTTTCGCCAAAGTTTAAGCTGTATATCAACACCAATTATCTGCCCGTTATTACGGATATGACGCTGTTTTCCAGTGGCAGAGTGGTGATTATCCCTTTTGAACGACACTTTGATGAAAGCGAGCAGGATAAAAACCTAAAACGTGAATTCGCCAAAGCGAAGAATCAGAGCGCTATCCTCAACTGGCTAATTGAAGGCTATCAGTTGTTAAAGAAGGAAGGCTTGACTTTACCTGATTCTGTTAAGACAGCAACGGAGGCTTATAAACGTGACAGCGATAAAATAGCATTATTTTTCGAGGATGCCTTGGAGGAAAGTCCTAACAGTGAGGTGCGGACATCCGAAGTGTATGCCCGGTATCAGCGGTGGTGTAGTGCCAATGGATGTTATTCGGAGAATGCAAGAAACTTTAAACAAGCATTAACAGCTATTGCCCGTGTAGAACGGAAACGACCACGTTCTGGTGGTGGAATGACCACAATGCTTATCGGATATAAGCTGACTGAAGAAGAATTTCTTCTTATTTAAACACATTGTAGCAGCTTGTAGCAAGTAAAACAGGTTATATGAAAAAACGCTCTCGTATAGAGAGTTTAGTTTTTACCTGCTACATCTTGCTACAAAGCTTAAAAACATTGATATTACAGGCTTTCACCCCATGTGTTCAACATAGAAAGAAAGGACGCAGAACATGATTAAAAATAGACTTTCCAAATCCTATAACCCTAGCGATTTTGATACAGAGCATTATGAAGGAATGTTTATACTACCACAGGCAAAAGGCTCTCCAGTAATTATTCAACGTAGTAAAAATGCAGACCCTCCGCACTGGTGTATCGTGCATGGATATTCCAGCAGTGTCTATTACAGCTATAAAGAAGTGATAGATTATTGCACAAAGCAAGGATGGCTTTAGTTTCTATCCCCATAGGGGAGGTCAAATCTCCACACCTGTTTATTTGTGTAACGGGCGTGGGGCAACGCGTAAAAAAACGCAGTTTCAAACGTGGTATATACCCCACAATCAATTTTAATTTAGGAGGTAAAGGATTATGGCAACATCAACAACTTATAATAGAGCGTTTTGGAATGTTATGAAAGGAAAAGAAGAAAATAATCAAAATCTAAGCGAGGGCTTTGATAATGCAGGAGCCTATGTCGCACCAGATGAGTTCAGAGAAGGCTTTAACACTGCTTTGGCAAAGGTGAATATATTCCGCAGATTTGCTACTGTTATCAATCTATCTTCTGCAGAAGGTAAAATTCAAGCGGTATCCTCAACGGGTACAGCAGATTGGGTTGAAGACGGAGATCCAATCCCCGAAAGTGCCGATACATTTACACAGTTTCTGGTGAAATCATACAAGCTGGCATCTCTTGTCAAGCTAAACCGCTCTCTAACAGCATGTCCAACCGCTACTGTCTGTTCACGGACAGGCTTCTGGGACTGGTGGGAGGATTCATTTGGCTTGTCGCTAACTCTACCGGACCAATGGGAAATCCTGCCTCTCTTTTCCCATTCTTGCTGAAAGAAGTGGGGTTCTTGACCTCTTTCATCTATAAAGTACTTTG
Organism: Clostridium prolinivorans; assembly: GCF_004011155.1. GTDB lineage: Bacteria > Bacillota > Clostridia > Clostridiales > Clostridiaceae > Clostridium_AT > Clostridium_AT prolinivorans. Next base: position 3,934 of record NZ_RJWG01000026.1, read on the forward strand.
CCAGTTTAAGATATTTTTCTTCCCCTGTAGCCTTATATAATTTAATCAGGGCAAGCTCTATTTCCTGGTGACCGTCATAGCCCCTTAGTTTTCCGGGTTCAGTGCCAAATACTGAATCAATATGGTCTGCAAAACGGCACATTATATTAAGTAGCTTTTTCTTACCTGTGCCATAATAATAGGCCACAGCAGCTTCCATCATATGGCCGGCACAATATAACTCGTGACATTCCTGGAGGTTAGTCCATCTTTTTTCAGGGGCCTTTATGGTAAAGAAGGTGTTTAGATAGCCATCAGGCTGTTGGGCCTTTTCTATCAAGTCTATGGTTTTATCTGCAAGGGCCTCCAGGTCAGGATCGGGATTAATGGCCAAGCTATATCCCACAGCTTCCAGCCACTTGGCCACGTCGCTGTCCTGAAAGACCATGCCGCCAAACTCACCCTTTTCTTCTCCGGCTGCAATGCGGAAGTTTCTTATGGCATAGCTTGGGGCAGCATCCGGCACATTGTCATTAAGGGCTTCCCATTGATAGGGGATTACAACCTCCCTCACAAGCCTTTGGTAGTCTGACCAGAATTTATCATCAATATTTACATTTTTCAAAGAAACCGGCTTTGAATACATGAGTTTGTCCACTTTAATTCCTCCCTAACACATCTTATATACTTATGTTATAATGTTTTCATATGACCAACAACAGCTGAAAAAGTAGATTAGGTGGTGAAATCCGACATGGATTATTTGAAGACTAATATATCAGAACCTCTAAATTTTGTGGCCTGTGGGAATTTTATCTCTGAAGAAAATTGGTCCCACATGAAAAGAATCAACGACAACTTTGAAATAATCATTGGCATAAACGGCACTGCCTACATACAGCAGGACCATGAAAAATATGAGGTTACACCAGGGAAAGTGCTGCTATTGTTTCCTGGTCGTGTTCATAAGGGATATTCACCTTCCCGTGCGGGAACCTCTTTTTATTGGATGCACTTTTTATGTAAGGATGAGTACAGCATCCTTCAGGAGAAAGAAGCCTTGATAGAGCTGGCCCCACTGCAGACAAACCCCTATTTCAGCAAGGTGCATGAAAGCATGTCTATCCCAACTTTTTTCTCCCTGGAAAATCCGGAAAAGGTAATTATCCTATTCAGGCAGCTCCTTCATATAACCCAGTCCGGTTATTACAGCAAATTGGCGGCTGACTACCTATCTACTCTTATAATGATAGAGCTGACCCAGCAGGTTATTGATAATACCTTTAAAGCTGCAGAGGGAGCAGACATTAACAATAAGAAGTTCATTAACATACTGGAATGGATTCGCCTTAACCTGCAAAAGGACTTATCTGTTAAGGAAATAGCTGAAAGGTTTAACTTCAATGAGGACTACCTCACACGATTGTTTAAAAAACACCTTGGGGTGAGCACCTTAAAGTATATAAACGGCATGAGGGTGGCAAAAGCCAAAGAGCTGCTGACCCAATCGGAAGCCAGCATTAAGGAGATTGCTTATTCCTGCGGCTTTAAGGATGAGAAATACTTTATGAAGCTTTTCAAGGACTATGAAAACTTGACTCCAACAGAATTTAGAAATGCCTATTATAGGACTTACATAAACAATGTTTGATGGGACAGAGGGACGGAGTTTTCGTCCCACAAAAAATGGGACGAAAACTCCGTCCCTTTGTCTCTTTATTTCATAAAGCTATTTACAAATATAATAATTTTGTTCATAATACCATTAGTATAAACTTTTAGATAAAATATGTAAAAGGAGAAGACGTAATGAGGAAATATGACTTGCCGACTTATGAGCAGCTTAAAGACCTGTATGAGGCAGCGGTCGCATTTAAAAAGGCCAAACCCTGGAATAATCCATTGGTGCCTGAGCTTATATGTGTGGAAAATCCAGAGGATAAAACCATAGGCTATTGTTCAATCATGGGCCATGGTGGCGACCATTTTGGCCTGGGGTTTTTCTTGGGGATTCAGGTATCCACGGCTATAATGAATTAGCTCAGAAGGGAGATCTGATACCAAGTCATCAAATACTACATTATCAGAATTGCATCATGTGTTCCTTTGAAGACAGGGTGCTTTTGACCAGCGAAGATAGAAAGCAAATAAAAGAGATGGGCTTGTCTTTTCGCGGTAAAAATGCTTGGCCTGTGTTTAGGAGGTTTGAACCGGGCTATGTCCCATGGTATATAAATAGTGAGGAATGTGTCTTTTTAACCCATGCCCTTAGGCAGGTCCTTGCTGTTATAGATACTGTGGAACCGGCAAAACTAGAAGGGCTTCTAAATGAAGGGAAGACCATTTTAAGATACAGCAATTTAAAAAATGGCGCCCTGGAGTGGAAGAATAAGGAGATGCAACTACCCTATCCGGAGCTTGTATACGATCCGGTAGAAATTGATGATGAAGTTCTTTTATATAGGATAAAAAAGTCAGGAAAGAGGAGCAGTGTTTCCCTGCAGATAGATGTGTGCTACACACCCTATCCTGTGCGGGAGAGCAGGTCGGAAAGAGGATACTTTCCAAGACTTTTCGTCATTGCAGACAAAAATAATGGACTCATCGTGGATGTGGATGTATATGACGATATGGATGAGGATGCTAATGTTACACTTAACAAATTGATTAATCTGTGCCTTAGCAATGGAGTGCCTAAAGAGATACAGGTCAGAGATAATAAGATGGTGGCAATACTGCAGGACTTCTGCCAAAAGGCCGGTATTAATCTAAAGAAGGTCAATCAGCTTAGGAATATTGATGATATGATAACTGAAATGGCAAACAGGGCAATGTTTTGAAATGGAGTGAATGAATTATGAAGAAAAAAGTATCAATTTTTCTCTTGGCGGTTATTTTTATCCTAACCACTTTAATAATTCCCACTAATCAAAATAGTAATCAGGTACATGCCGCCGGTACCATGAAGGTCGGTGACTATGTCCTATTTGGTAAGTATCTGGGCAAGCCCATACTTTGGAGGGTAATTAATATAGAAAATGGGTCACCCTTGCTATTTTCGGAGAAAATAATATCCATAAAGGCCTATGATGCGGCTGAAAGCGGTAAGTATTACCGAACAGGCAGTAATCCATATACTACAGATGAAGCAAGACAAAAATACGGCAGCAACCAGTGGGAAAACTCAAACATAAGAGAATGGCTCAACAGCAGCGATGCCAAGGTTAAATACACAACCCAGCCACCCACAAAGGCAGCAGTAAGTCAAAATGCCTATGATGCTGAACCGGGCTTTTTAAGTAACTTTACCGAGGCGGAAAGAAATGCCATCAAGCCTGTAACCCATAAAGCAATTTTAGCTGACATAGACAAGGGTAAGAAGACCGGCGGAAGTGAAAAGCACATATATAATGAGAATATGATAACCAGTCTGGAAAACTATGATGTTTCCTACTACAAAAATGTGACCGACAAGGTTTATCTTCTGGATATTAAGGAACTCTATGATTATGTATATAAGAGGGGATATGAATATATTAAGAAGCCTACAAAGGAAGCCGTTGAACAAAGCGAGTACAAGTATAAGATTCTAGACCCCAATAATTACTGGTACTACTGGCTGAGACTGCCCTGTGCACTGCAGTCAAGCTATGTGAGACATGTGGACAGCGATAACTTTGTTTACAGCAGTAATGCAAATTACTACAGCGGGGGAATTGCTCCGGCCCTAAATTTGAAATCTGCTAGCTACATATCCGGTAAGGGAACCATAGATGATCCATATATACCTACGGCATCAAAGGATTCAATTAAACCAGGTGATTATGTGAAGTATGTTCCATCAACTCCGGCAAAGCCAAATACGGCTTCTAACACGCCGGCCAATAGAGCTGCCACCATGCAGGTGGGTGACTATGTACAGTTTGGGTCTTATTTGGGCAAGCCTATACTTTGGAGGGTAATCAACCTAGACAGCAATGGGCTCCCCATGTTGTTCTCAGAGAGGATCTTGGCCCTAAAATCCTATGATGCCTCGGAGAGCGGGTGGAATGGACATACTCGTAAAGGAAGTACAAGTCCAAGCACCCCCCAGGAATTCCGGGAGGCATACGGCAGCAACAACTGGATAACTTCAAATATACGTGAATGGTTAAACAGCAGCGATAAGAAGGTAAAGTATTCAACCCAGGCTCCTAACAGCAAGGCGGTTCACACTAACCCCTATGCAGACGAACCGGGCTTTTTAAGTAACTTTACCCAAGCTGAGTTAAATCTTATCCTGCCGGTAACCCATAAGACAATCCTTTCAGACCTGGATAAGCACATGAGGGATGGGGGAACAGTGAAGGATCATGTGTACAATGAGAACATCGGAGATTGGGTTCAAAATTACGATGATGTCTACTATAAAAATGTGACAGACAAGGTTTATTTACTGGATATAAAGGAACTTTATGAATATGTATATAAAAGAGACTTCGATTATGTGAAAAAACCAACCCAGCAGGCTGTAGACAACAGTAAGTTTAAGCAAAGTGACCTAAACACCAACAACTATTGGTATTACTGGCTCAGGGTTGCTTGTACTGATGATGCCATCGGGGTTAGACATCAGGACAGTGACGGCTTTATCTACAGCAGTAATGCAAGCTACTACAGCGGCGGTATTGTACCGGCCTTAAATTTAAAGTCCGGAACCTATAAGTCCGGAAAGGGAACTATTGATGACCCCTATATACCGGATGAGGGCAAAATTGATAATGCCTTGTATGCAAAGGCCTATGCAGCAGTTCAAAATGCAAAGAGTACCAAAACACAAAAGTCCATCAATGCTGCCAGAGCAGCCATAGAAGCCTTAAAGGGAACCAGTGCTCACTGGGCTATCGGCATATTCTCAGCTCAAGTAGATACAGTGCAGCAGCCAATACTGGCCAAGGTAAACAGTGCCGTAACTAAGGCGAAAAATACTATGAGGCAAGCAGACATCGATGCCATCAGAACTGCCATGGACCCGGATCTACCGGATAAGTTGAAGAATAACTATCTAGCTACTTTACAGGAGTTACAGGAAAGTCTTGTGGGCAAGGCTATTGAGGCCCACAATAAGGCAGTACAATCCGGATCCTATGCGGATAAATCTGTAGCCCAAGCCCTATTTGCAGACCTTGAGAAGGCTGTGGACCCGGCAGTTGCAGCATGGGCCAAAAACGCTAAGAACCAAACGGGCATCATGCAACAAGTGGTGACCATAAAGGATAAAAACTTGGAAAAAGCCATAAGAAATGCCCTAAACAAACCAACCGGAGACTTATACAAGAGTGAACTTCAAAGCATGACTAGCCTCAATGGAACAGGTATGTCCATCACAGACCTAAGCAGTCTAAAGTACCTGACCAATTTGACAGACCTTAGGTTGGATAACAATAAAATCAGTGATATCAGTATTTTGAAGGAACTGAAAAACCTAAAATATCTTTCACTAAGCAATAACAATATCAGTGACATAACTCCTTTACAGGGCCTAACCAATTTGAACAAGCTCTTCTTAAACTTCAATAAGATCACTGATATAAGTGCAGTTAAGAACTTGACCAACCTAACCTGGTTCTATGTGGAAGGGAACCAAATCAAAAATATCAGTGTCCTTCATGGATTGACTAAGCTTACAAACCTGAACCTATACAATAATGAGATCAGAAATTTAGATATAATAGCACTGAAAAAGGCCCTGCCTAAGTGTAGTTTTTACAATCAGTAGGGACAAAGGGACGTTGTTGCTGTCCCAGGGACAGCAACAACGTCCCTTTGTCCCTTTTACCTTTTCGGAATAGTAAGGGTGGCACAGGTGCCCCTTCCCTTAGTGCTGTTGTATCTCAGCCCATACTCAGACCCATAGTATAGCTGGACGCGATGGTGGACATTGTGGATGCCGTAGCCGGGGCTTTCCGAGGTCAAGATGGCCTCACACTGGTCTTCTGTCATGCCGCATCCGTTGTCCATAACTTTAAAGATAAGACGGTCCTCCTCCTGATAGCAGGATATTGTAAGTACTCCTCTGTCAGGAGTTTCTTTATGGTCAATGCCATGGAGGATTGCATTTTCCACAATGGGCTGCAAGAGCAGATTGGGCATGGTGTAGGAATACATGGATTCATCTATGTCATAAACAATGTCAAAGGAGTCGGAATGCATCATCTTTTGAATTTCTGCATAGGACCGGGTGTTTTGGAGTTCATCCTTCACGGATATCAAGTTCTTCCCCTTGTTCAAGGTTGTGCGGTAGAAGGTAGACAGCAATTGGGCCATCTGGCTTATATCCTCCTGGCCTGTCATAATGGCCTTCCCGTTTATCAAGGACAGGCTGTTATATAAAAAGTGGGGATTGATCTGGGCCTGCAGGGCCTTCATCTCATACTCCTGCAGGGCAATTTTACTGCGCAGGACCTCATCTATCAAATACTTTAACCGCTCCACCATGTGGCTGAAGGCCTGAATCAAATGGCCGATTTCATCAGATGAAGTCTGCTTTACGGTAATGGTCAAGTCTCCCTGCTCAATGAGTTTCATATTGTTGTGCAGGGCCCTCAGGGGCCTAACTATCACCTTGGAGGACATTACACAGGCTAAAAGAATTATGAGGAGACTGAGAAAAACGATGCACACCACTATAAAGGTAATATTATTTGCCGGGGCAGATACTATCTCAACGGGCCGGTAGAGATAGGCGGTCCAAGCTACCGATGATAGTCCGGTACTTTCAACCACATATTTTGAGGTCCTGCCTTTGTTCAGCGATGACCCTTGCAATTCCTGTGGAGTTAACCTGTAGTTTTCCTTGGCATTGGGGAAATTGGCATATTGAAAAACTGCGTTACCTGCATTATCAAGCAGGGCAATGCCATAGGATTCATCAAAAGGACCCTTTATGGTATTAAATAGACCGTTGTAATTTATAGACATACAAATAATATTGGTATAGTTTGAATGCCTGTAATATAACTTGCACACCAATAGGAGCCTACGGTTGTTTTCAGAAAATACAAAAAAAGGTGTATTGGAATTCTCTGCTGATCCATACCAGGGGGCTTCCTTGATATCGGAAAGAGGCCGCAAAATGTCCCCATGGGGATGGATGGAATTATCGGTGTATATAGTTATGGAGTCTATGGTACCGTTAAGGGTTCTAAGGGTGTGAAACATGGGGTCAATTACATCCCTATAGGTAAGGTACATGTCGTAGTTGTTGCTATAGTTTTTGGAAAGACTGTAACGCATACTTTCATTCCACACAATGAGGTTCATGGCAGCCAAGTAAGATTCCAACTTATAGTCTAAAGTTTTAGCTTCCTGGTTCAGGGATTCTCTTAGGGCCCTGTATTCACGCTCTATGAGCAGCTGACGCATTTGCCCATAAGAAAAAGTGCCCAGCAAAATGATTGGGATTAAACCCACGCCCAGACTTATGAGGAGGATCTTCTTGCGGAAACTGAGATTTTTTATAAAGGTCTTCATACGCTTCATTGAATTTTACCCCTGTTCTGTCTGTATTTATCCGGTGTAAGCCCAAACTCCTCTTGAAAGCACTTGCAAAAGTAGGACACATTATAATAACCAACGGAGGGGCCAATGTCTGTAATCTTCATATTGGTGGTCAGGAGCAGGTCTTTAGCCTTGTCCATCCTCACATTTTTAATGTACTTATTTAGGCTGATGCCCGTTGCATGGATAAAGGCGCTGCTGAGGTACTTAGGACTTAAGAATACCGTATCCGCCAGCAGATTAAGGCTCAGGTCCTCCTTGTAATGGGCATGGATATATTGTTTTACTAGGTGGATGGCATGCTTTGGAGAATTCTCTTCCTCCTTCATTTGGTCCATGACCTTATTTAGATATTCTTCTATCAATTTTCTGATATGGGAAAAATGTTTGTAGGAGTAAACCTCTTCCGCAGCTTGCTTAAAATCTTCTTTGCCGGCGCCGGGAAGGGCATCAATCAAAATTGAAAGTACGGTAGTGCAAAGATAGCGGACATAAATATGGGAGGCCTTTAGGGAACCCTTGTACTTTTCCAGCAGCAGGTTAACATTCTTGGCCAGCCCTTCCGGATTCTTTTCTTTAATAGCTTGTTCAATATTTTTCAGGAGAAGGTTGTCCTCTTCATCTGAAACTTTATCTTCATAACTCAAACCGGCATTGTTCATATTCTTACTTTTACTAAAAAAGTATTCTTTTATATATTTCTCTGATTCTGCCCTGGCAGCCTCTCTGGCTATGATGGTATCCAATATTTCCCCGATGGATTTTTTAAATTCCTCAGGATTCACCGGCTTTAGGATGTAATTAACAGCATGCAAAGATAGGGCAGTCTTAACATATTCGAAATCGTCATAACCACTGAAAAAGAGAATTTCAATATCCGGGTTTATGGTTTTAGCCTTTGCTGCAACCTCAGTACCGTTGAGAAAGGGCATCTTTATATCTGTAATAAGAATATCCACCGGCTCTTCCATTAAAATGTTTACCGCTTCTTTACCGTTAGAAGCCTGAAGAACATCAAATTCAAAACCATATTTGTTAAGCAGGAACTGAATCACATCCCGTTCATCCTTTTCGTCATCTGCAATTAAGAGTCTGTACATATCACTTGCTCCTTTCGATGGCTTCTTATTATTACCGCTTTAATTACATTTACAGTATAGCACCTTATGAAACCCTTAACAATTGACCAAAAGCAGGATATAGAAAAAGTGATATAAATGTGGAATTTCTTTTATTTACGATGGACCTAAGGGAATAGTATACTTAGGTTAAGCTGATCAGTGGCCATTGAAAAGGTTTTATAGTATTTAAAACTTGGGATTTATATATTTATGGAGGGTTAAGCATGAAGAGAAGAGCTTTATTAAAGCATATAGGAGCTGCTATGCTGGCAGTTTCCATGACAGTTTCCATGGCAGCCTGCGGTGGAAAGGATACAGGTAAAGAGCCTGAAAAAACAGGCAACGAAACATCACAAAACGGCAGTGCTGCCGGGGAAGAAGATGGTCCACTAAGTCCATACAAGGAAGAAATTACAATTACTATGGGCAGGCAGACCTTGCAAAATCCAAAGCTGCCTGATGGAGACACCTACGAAAACAATGCCTATACTCGTTGGGTAAAGTCCGTGCTGAACATAAAAATTGAGGACGAATTTGAGGCCAACGGTGACGATTATAATAGACTGGTATCTTTGGCCATATCCGCTGCTGAATTACCGGATATGATGAAGGTATCAACCTTAGATGAATTAAGAGAGCTATATAAGAACGACTTGATAGAAGACTTGACTGAGGTATATAACACCTATGCCAGCGATTACCTTAAAAAGGTATATGATTCCTATGACGGACGTGCCTTAAAAAATGTGACCTTTGACGGTAAGATAATGGCTCTTCCTGGCACTAACGGGGACCCAGGTCCAAGCGAAGTATGGATCCGCAGTGACTGGGCAGAAAAGCTGGGACTAAAGATAGACGAAGACGGTGACAAGTGCATTACTATAAGTGAACTAGAAGCCATAGCAAAGGAATTCATGGCTAAGAATCCAGGAAATGCCGACAACGTTGTAGGTATGGCCTTTGCACCTTGGCTAACTTCCAGTGACCCGGACGGTACTTACAGCATAAACTCCATTGCCTATGCTTACGGGGCTTATCCAAAGACTTGGTTAAATGTTGATGGCAAGGTTGTTTACGGTTCTACAACACAGGAGACTAAGGAAGCTATGAAAAAAGTGGCTGAATGGTTTAAGTCCGGTCTTGTAGATCCACAATTGGGTGTGAGAACCTGGGACGACATCACAGCCCTGCTGGCTAACGGCCAAACCGGTATTACCTTTGGTACATGGCATATTCCGGACTGGCTCCTAAGCAATGTCCGTGCCATAGACAGCAAGGCAACCTTTGAATGCTATGCCATTGAAGATAGCAATGGTAAGGTTAATGTAAAGCATAACGATGCCACCGGAGGATATATCGTAGTTAGAAAAGGCTATGAACATCCGGAAGCTGCCATCAAGATTGCAAACTTATTCTATGATGTGATGATGAACTCCAAGACACTTGAGACAGACTATCCTGAAGTAGCTAAATACCTAAAAGACGGTGTTGACGGGTCCGTTAGACCTTTCAATATAGAAGTTAACCCCTACACCTCAATGCTGGATGACTATTCCGATATCGAAAGAGGGGTAAAGGGCGAAATTGCCATAGAAGATGTAAGAACAACAGAATCTAAGAATGTTATACAAAATGTAAAGAAGTATATGGAAGATCCTGCAAAGGCAGATGTTACTGATTGGTCTAAGTTCCACTCTCGTATGAAGGGGATAGAATTAATTCAGACCCTAACAGAAAAGGGTACCTTTAATTGGCTGACACCGGTGTTCCCACAAACTACACCAACTATGGAAACCAACTGGGGTAACCTTGGAAAGTTAGAAGAAGAAATCTTCATCAAGATGGCCATTGGGGCAGTGGATGTGGAAGAAGGCTTTAACAAGTTCGTTAAGGATTGGTACTCAATGGGTGGAGAGCAGATCATAGCCGAAATAGAAGAACAGCTTAAATAAGCATAGATTAGTAGAAACAGCCATGTCTCAAAAAATAAGAGGATGGCTGTTTTCAACAGAGTGGAGGGATCGTAATGACAAGTATGACGCAGCGCAGGAAAAGACAAACCGAATTTAAGTATCATCTTATGATGATGCCCGGTCTATTCTTTCTCATAGTATTCAGCTATATTCCAATGGTGGGAATTATAATGGCCTTCCAGAATTTCGTTCCGGCAAAAGGCCTGAGGGGTTCGGAATTTGTTGGCCTTAAACACTTTTCTTATATGTTACAACTTCCCGACATAGGAAAGGTAATTGGAAATACCTTGACCATAGCCTTAGGGAAAATCCTCCTTGGAACCTTTATGGCCATTGCTTTTTCAATTCTTTTAAATG
>NZ_RJWG01000027.1 GCF_004011155.1 Clostridium prolinivorans
GAAGACATACACCATTTTTTGATGGATATAGACCACAATTTTATTTTAGAACAACAGACGTAACAGGCACAATAAAATTACCAGAAGGAGTAGAAATGGTAATGCCAGGAGACCATATAGACATGAACGTTGAACTAATAACACCAGTAGCAATGGATGAAGGATTAAGATTTGCTATAAGAGAAGGCGGAAGAACAGTTGGTTCAGGTGTTGTTACTAAAATAGTTGAGTAATTAAAATAATTACAAATTAAAACTATTAAATATTAATAATAAAATTTAATGCGCATTAGTAAAGTATATTTAAAAAAGTTTAAAAAAATATGTTTATTTAAAATATATTTTAATAAATTATATTTTAAATTACTAGAATATATTACAAATATTACAAAACATATTTATAATAAAAAAACATATTTATAATAAAAAAGGAAGGGGACGCCCTTCCTTTTTTATATAATTATTTACATAAATTTAAATAATTATATCAACCATTTTAAAAAATGTCTCAAGAATTTTATAACATTAGCAGCGGTTTTACTGGTGATTTTTTAATTATTTTTATATAGACTTTTTTCAAGTTTTCTTTTTACTCTTTGAAGTGCATTATCTATAGATTTTGCATGTTTATTTAAATCAATAGTTATTAACAGAAATTATAATATATTAAGATATTATAATAATTTCAATTTTGCTTGTATTTGCAAAATTGAAATTACATACATAAGTATTTTGTATAAACTCAAATGCTTAAAACAGAAGAATTATCAAGCGAAGAATTAACTCAATCATATGCATTTTGTATAAACTCAAATAATTATTGACATAATAATATATATAATATATTATGTAATTAAATGCATTGAAGGGAAGAGTAACAAATGGGAATGCTTAAAAGAGAGCTGGAGAGGGTGAAAGCCAGCAGTATGAAAATTTGTGAACATGGCCCCTGAGCATATTATCTGAATAAAAGTAGGATAATACGGCAGCATCCGTTATAATGCACAGTGATAAAAATCTATTTTTATAATAAATAGATAGAGTCACTTAGCAAGGTATCTATGGTAACATAGATACGAATTAGAGTGGTAACGCGTATATTACGCCTCTATGTAGAATTTTCTGCATAGAGGTTTTTTTAAATTTATATATGTATAATGTTAACATAAATTCTTTATATAAATTTTATTCTTATGTTTTTTTATTTAATTTATATATAATGTTTTATTGGATACAAAAGATAAAAATGCAGATGAAATAGTTATTTAATTTACATATATATAATGTTTTATATTAAAAACAATTGATATAGTAATAAATCTTTTATTTAAAGGAGGAGATTTTATGGATAAAAAAACATACTACATTACAACACCAATATATTATCCATCAGCTAATTTGCATATTGGAAATACTTATACAACTGTAGCTGCAGACGCTTTAGCAAGATTTAAAAGATTAACAGGTTACGATGTATTCTTTTTAACAGGTACAGATGAACATGGCGAAAAAATTCAAAGAATTGCAGAAGAAAGAGGAGTTACTCCTAAAGAATATGTAGATGAAATAGTCGCAGGAATAAAAGATCTTTGGAAATTAATGAATATAAGTTATGATAAATTTATAAGAACAACAGATAGTTATCATGAAAAAGCAGTTCAAAAAATATTTAATAAACTTTATGAACAAGGAGATATTTATAAAAGTTCATATGAAGGACATTACTGCATACCTTGTGAATCCTTTTGGACTGAAACTCAACTTATAAACGGTAATTGCCCAGATTGTGGAAGACCAGTCGAAAAGAAAACAGAAGAAGCTTACTTTTTTAAAATGTCAAAATACGCTGACAAACTTATTGAATATATAGAAACTCATCCAGAGTTTATTCAGCCAGAATCAAGAAAAAATGAAATGCTTAATAATTTTTTAAGACCAGGTCTTCAAGATTTATGTGTTTCTAGAACTTCATTTAATTGGGGTATACCTGTAGAATTTGATAAAGGTCATGTAGTCTATGTCTGGATAGATGCTTTATCAAACTACATAACAGCTTTAGGATATAATGGAGAAAATACAGAACTTTATGAAAAATATTGGCCTGCAGATGTACATTTAATTGGGAAAGATATACTAAGATTTCACACAATTTACTGGCCTATTATGCTTATGGCACTTGGACTTCCACTTCCTAAACAGGTATTTGGTCATGGATGGCTTTTAGTTGATGGAGGTAAAATGTCAAAATCTAAGGGGAATGTGGTTGATCCAGTAATTTTAGCAAAACATTTTGGGGTAGATGCTATAAGATATTATTTGCTAAGAGAAATACCTTTTGGTTCAGATGGACTATTTAATAATGAAATATTTATAAAAAAGATAAATTCTGACCTTGCAAATGATTTAGGAAATCTTTTATCTAGAACAGTAGCAATGATAGAAAAATATTTTGGAGGTATTATACCTGCTCCAATTGCAAAAGAATCAATAGATAATGAGCTTATAGAATTAGCTTTAAATACACCTAAAAAGGTAGAAGAAAATATAGATAAATTAAGAATTCCAGAAGCTTTAGGTGAAATTTGGACACTTATAAGAAGGGCTAATAAATATATAGATGAAACAACACCTTGGATACTTGCAAAAGATGAAAGCAAGAAAGATAGATTAGGAACAGTTTTATATAATTTAGCTGAAGCATTAAGATTTGTATCTGTATTAATATCTTCATTTTTACCTTCAACAGCTTCCAAAATAAATGAGCAGCTTTCTATTAACTTAATATCTTGGGATAGTTTATCAGCATTTGATGGTACTGAAGCTAATACAAAAGTAAAAAAAGGAGAGCCTATATTTCCAAGGATAGATGTAGAATCTAAACTTAAAGAGCTTGAAGATTTAAAGCTTAAGTCAGAAAATAAAAAAGAAGAAGAAAAGACTTCTATTAAGCCAATTAAAGAAGAAATAACATTAGAAGATTTTGAAAAAATAGATTTAAGAGTAGCTAAGGTTATATCCTGTGAGCATATTAAAGGCGCTAAAAAGCTTTTAAAGCTTAAGGTAGATTTAGGAGGAGAAGAAAGACAGGTAGTTTCAGGTATAGCACAATATTATAAACCTGAAGATTTAATAGGTAAATATGTAGTATTAGTTGCTAACTTAAAACCTGTTAAATTAAGAGGAGAAATTTCTCAAGGTATGATTCTTGCTGCATCAACTGATGATGATAGCAAGCTATTTGCTGTAACAATACCAGGAGATCTTCCAACAGGAAGTCAGGTAAGATAGAAAATTTCTTAACATAGAAAAATTTTACTAAAATAAATTGATTTTTATATACTCTATGATACTTATAATTATAATTTAAAAAAAAGGAGCTATGACTTTAATGTTTATAGCTCCTTTTTTTATACCTAATTTTTAATATGTAAATTAAACTTTACATATTAAGATATTATAAAAATTAATATTGACTAATTCTGAGTAAAATAGTAGGATATAATAAGACAATTCAGAGTAAAATACTCATATATCATAAAAAGTGATTTAAATCACATAAATAAATAACAATTAATTGTAATATTAATTCAGAGTAAAATACTCATATATTTTGGAGGAGATAATAAATATGGATAAATTATTAAAAATAATAAATTTAAAAACTCAAATAGATGATAAGCAAATACTTAAAGGATTAAACTTAGAAATAGGCAAAGGTGAAGTTCATGCAATTATGGGACCTAATGGTGCAGGAAAATCAACTTTAGCTAACACTCTTATGGGACACCCAAAATACGAAATATTAGATGGTGAAATTATTTTTGAAAATGAAGTTATTAATAACTTAAAAGCAGATGAAAGAGCTAAAAGAGGAATATTTTTATCATTTCAATACCCAGAAGAAATACCTGGGGTTACTGTAGAAAATTTTTTAAGAACAGCAAAAATGGCTATTACAGGAAAACCCTTAAAAATTTTAACTTTTAAAAAAGCTTTAAAGGAAAAAATGGATCTTTTAAATATGAAAGAAGAATATGCACAAAGATACTTAAATCAAGGCTTTTCTGGTGGGGAAAAAAAGAAAAATGAAATACTTCAAATGGCAATATTAGAACCAAAACTTGCTATTTTAGATGAAACTGATTCAGGCCTTGATGTAGATGCTATTAAAACAGTATCACAAGGAGTTAATTCTTTAAAAAACAGTGAAAATTCTATACTTATAATAACTCACCACAATAAAATATTAGATTATTTAAAACCGGATTTTGTTCATATATTAATAGATGGAAAAATTGTTAAAACTTCAGATATTTCTTTAGCAAAAGAAATAGAAGCTAATGGATATGAAGCTTTTAAGTAAATTTTAAATTAACTTCTATACTGTTCATGGGAATCTAGAACGATTAGAAAAAAAGGTCTTATAAAAAGAAATCCCACTAAATCTAGAGCAATCGAATTATTGAAAGATAATATAACTAAAATTGAAGTTATATTAAATAAGAGGTGAATTAAATGGAAGAAAAAATCATAAAAAAGACTTATGTAAATGAGCCAAATAGAGGAATATATGATATTAAAAATGAATTTAAATACAGTTTTAAAACAGAGGAAGGATTATCTTCAGATATTATATTAAAAATATCAAAAGAAAAAAATGAACCTAAATGGATGACAGATTTTAGATTAAAGTCTTTAGAAATATATAATAGCATGGAACTACCTCCATGGGGACCAGATTTAACAGATCTTCACATTGAAAATATAGTAACATATGTTAAACCCAATACAGAAATGAAAGGCAAATGGGAAGAAGTACCAGAAGAAATTAAAAAAACTTTTGATATTTTAGGTATTCCAAAAGCAGAACAAACTTCACTTGCAGGAGTAGGAGCACAATATGATTCAGAAGTAGTTTATCACAGTATAAAAGAAGATTTAGTTAAAAAAGGGGTAATTTATACAGACATAGATACAGCTGTTAAAGAATATGAAAGCATAGTTAAAGAATATTTTATGACTTGTGTTAAACCAAATGATCATAAATTTGCAGCACTTCATGGGGCAGTGTGGTCTGGAGGATCATTTGTTTATGTTCCAGAAGGTGTAGAGGTAGATATTCCTCTTCAATCTTATTTTAGACTTAATGCACCAGGAGCTGGACAATTTGAACATACACTTATAATAGTTGAAAAAGGTGCAAAACTTCATTTTATAGAAGGGTGTTCAGCACCAAAGTATAATGTAAACAATCTTCATGCAGGCTGTGTTGAACTTTTTGTCAAAGAAGGAGCAAGGCTTAGATACAGTACTATAGAAAATTGGTCTAAAAATATGTATAACTTAAATACCAAAAGAGCTATAGTAGAAAAAGATGGAATAATGGAATGGGTATCGGGTTCATTTGGATCTAAAGTTTCTATGTTATATCCAATGACTATATTAAAAGGTGAAAGATCTAAAGTAGAATTTACAGGAATAACTTTTGCAGGTAAAGGACAAAATCTTGATACTGGTGCTAAGGTTATTCATGCAGCTCCTTATACTACTTCAACTATAAATTCAAAATCAATATCAAAAGATGGAGGAAAGGCATTATATAGAGGGGCATTACGTGTAGCGCATAACGCTCACCATGTAAAATCAACAATATCTTGTGAATCGCTTATGCTTGATAATAAATCAAAATCAGACACAATTCCAGTTATAGATTTAATGAATGATGATGTAGATATAGGACATGAAGCTAAAATAGGAAGAATAAGTGATGATGCTATATTTTATTTAATGAGCAGAGGTATAAGTGAAAAAGAAGCAAAAGCTATGATTGTTAGAGGCTTTGTAGAACCTATAGCAAAAGAGCTTCCTCTTGAATATGCAGTGGAAATGAATAATTTAATCAAGCTTGAACTTGAAGGAACTATAGGATAAAAAGTAGATTATTTTAAACAAAAATTATAAAAGGAGGAACAGTACTTTGAAAATAGAAAACACAGCTTTAAATACTCTTCCAGTTATAACATGGAGATGGCTTAAAGTAAATGAAAATATATTAAACAATTTTAAAATTAAAGAAAATTTAACTTATAACAAAGATTTCATAAAAAGTTATGAAATTTCAGATATTACACTTAAAAAAATGAGTTCAGATATAGATTATAATCAATATTTAAAATATTTTAATAATAAGAAAGAAGATTTTGGAGTATCAAAAGAATTTATAGATTTAGCAGAAAAATATTACAATTCAGGAATTTTCATTCATATACCCCAAAATATAAAATTAAAGGATCCAATAAAAATTGAATATAAAATAGATAAAGAAAATCCAGTAGTTATAGATAAAAATATAATAATAGCAGAAGAAAACAGTGAAATTACTATAGTCATAGATTATTCAACTAAAGATGATGTTGAAGCTTTTCATAATGGATTAACTAAAATATATGCAAAAAAAAATTCTGTCATTAACATAGTAAAACTTCAAAGACTTAACGATAATTCTAAGCATTTTGATAGTCATATAGCTTTTGAAGGCTATGGGGCAAAAGTAAATTCTATACAAATTGAACTTGGAGCAGAAATTAGTACTACAAATTATATAAATAATTTAGAGGAAGAAAATAGTGAAGCAAATATAAGTTCTATATATTTAGCTGATGGGAAAAGATATATTGATTTAAGCTATTTAATAAATCATAAAGGAAGAAGAAGTATAAGCAATATAGAAACTAGAGGTGCATTAAAAGACAATGCAAAAAAAATATTTAAAGGTACTTTAAATTTTAAAAAAGGTGCAAGTCGTTCTAAAGGAATTGAAGAAGAATATGCTATACTTTTAGATAAAACAGTTAAGGCTGATGCAATTCCTCTGCTTTTATGTGAAGAAGATGATGTAGAAGGTCAGCATGCAGCTAGTGCAGGTCAAATAGATAGTGATAAATTATTTTATTTAATGAGTCGTGGATTAGATGAAAAAGAGGCTAAAAAACTTATAGTAGAAGCATCTTTTACACCAATAATTGATAAAATTCCAATGGAATATTTAAAAGAAGAAATAACCAAAGAAATACACAGGAGGATTGTAAATGCATAATTTTGATGTAAACAAAATAAGGAACGATTTCCCTATTCTTTTAAAAGATATAAATGATAAACATTTAGTATATCTTGATAATGCAGCTACAACTCAAAAACCCAAACAAGTTATTGATGCAATAAAAAATTATAATGAAATAAACAATGGAAATCCACATAGAGGAGCACATTATTTGTCAGTTGCAGCCACAGAAATTTATGAAAACACCAGAGAAAAGGTAAAGAAATTTATAAATGCGTCATCATCAAAAGAAATAATATTTACAAAGAATGCAACTGAATCTTTAAACCTTGTAGCAAATTCATATGGAATGAATTTTTTAAAGCCTGGAGATGAAATAGTTTTATGTATTTCAGAACATCATAGTAATATTATTCCATGGCAGAGAGTAGCAAAAACTCGTGGTGCTATTCTTAAATATATGTATTTAAATTCTGATTTTAGGCTTTCAATGGAAGAAGTGAAAGAAAAAATAACTAATAAAACAAAAATTGTATCAATTGCACAAATGTCTAATGTACTTGGAACAATATATGAAGTTAAAGAAATTATAGAATACGCCCACTCTAAAGGAGCAGTAGTTTTAATAGATGCAGCACAAAGTGTTCCACATATGAAAGTTGATGTGAAAGATTTAGATGCAGATTTTTTAGTGTTTTCAGGCCATAAAATGCTAGGCCCAATGGGAATTGGCGTTTTATATGCTAAAAAGAAGCTTATAGAGAATATGCCACCTTTTTTATTAGGTGGAGATATGATTGAATATGTTGAAGAACAGGAAACTACCTTTGCAGAAATTCCTTTTAAATTTGAAGCAGGAACACAAAATGTTGAAGGAACTGCAGGGCTTTCTGCAGCTATAGATTACTTAGAAAATATAGGGCTATATAATATTTATAATTATGAAAAAGAACTTACTGCTTATGCTTTAGATAAAATGATTAAGCTTCCATATATTAAAATATATGGCCCTAAAAATTTAGAAAATAGAGGAGGAATAATATCTTTTACTGTTCAAGGATGTCATCCTCATGATATTTCAAGTATTGTAGATACTTATGGAGTTGCAATAAGAGCAGGCCATCATTGTGCACAACCTTTAATGAAATATTTAGGGGTTCCAGCTTTATCAAGAGTAAGCTTTTATTTTTATAATACAAAAGAAGAAATAGATATATTTATAGAAAGTATTAAAAATGCAAGGAAGTGGTTAGGTTATGGATCTTAGTCAAATATATACAGAACTTATATTGGAACACAGCCAAAATACATTAAATAAAAGACATTTAGATCATGCAACATGCACAGAAAGAGGTCATAATCCAAGCTGTGGAGATGATATAGAGCTTGAATTAAAATTTAATGGAGATATTATTGAAGAAGCAGCTTTTACAGGAAATGGTTGTGCTATATCTCAAGCTTCAACTTCTATGATGATTGATATAATTACAGGGAAATCAAAAGAAGAAGCTTTAAAATTAATAGAAACATTTATAGGAATGATTAAAAGAGAAATTACAGATGAAAATGAATTAGAAATGCTTGAGGATGCTATGGCATTAAAAAATATTTCTAATATGCCAGCAAGGGTTAAATGTGCAGTACTTGCATGGCACACATTAAAAGAAGCAATAAATAAAAATAAATAATTTAAATATTTATAGAAAATATTGGAATAAACAACTTTTATAGCCCAATATTTTCTATTTTTTATTTATTTAAAACATTGACCAAACTATATAATTTTTCATATAATATAATAGATGTGTTTTATAGAAAGAAAGGTGAGAAATTTAAAGGAGGGTAGAGTTGTAAAAAATTTAAATTAAAGCGCCAGAACTTAAGAATGTAATAAATCTTAAGTTGACGAGGATGGGAAGTATCGAGATTTCGGCGGATGTCCCACGGTATTGCACTATCGTTAAAAGCTGATAAACCCAAGGAGTGATTCTTGGAACAACATCAGCCTATGTGCTTAAAACCTTTCTTTTATAAAAAATCATAAATATAATTATTGCTAAAATTAAATTATGAAAAAGAAAGGGAGATTTGTAATATGTGTGGAATAGTAGGATATGTAGGGAAAAAGGAAGCATCACCAATTTTAGTAAGTGGACTTTCAAAACTTGAATATAGGGGATATGATTCAGCAGGAGTAGCGATAATAGAAAATAATAAATTAAAAGTTACAAAATGTAAAGGAAGACTTTCTAACCTTGAAGCAAAATTAAATGAAAATCCAATACATGGGATGATTGGTATAGGACATACAAGATGGGCAACTCATGGTGAACCTTCAGATCTTAATTCACATCCACATTCTAATGGAGATGGCACTATAAGTGTAGTGCATAATGGAATAATAGAAAATTATATAGCACTAAGAGAGTGGCTTATAGAAAAAGGATATAAATTTACATCAGAAACTGATACAGAGGTTATACCTCATCTTATAGATTATTATTACGACGGAAATTTAGAAAAGGCAGTTATGAAAGCTGCATCAAAAATGGAAGGAAGTTATGCTATAGGTGTAGTTTCAACTCATGAACCAGGAAAACTTGTAGCAGTTAGAAAAGACAGTCCTCTTATAGTAGGAATTGGAAAAGATGAATATTTTATAGCTTCAGATATTCCAGCTATTTTAAACTATACAAGAGATATTTATCTTTTAAATGATAAAGAATTTGTAGTTATTACAAAAGATGGAGTAAAACTTCTTACAGAAGATGAAGAAGAAATAAAGAAAGATATATATCATGTAACTTGGAATGCAGATGCTGCAGAAAAAGGCGGCTTTGAACATTTTATGATAAAAGAAATTCATGAACAGCCAAAGGCAATAAAAGATACAATGTCGTCAAGAATTGTATTAGGAAAGCCTGTAACTTTAGATAAAATTACATTAACAAAAGAGCAGCTTGAAAATATAAATAAAGTTTATATAGTAGCATGTGGTACAGCTTACCATGCTGGAATGGTAGGAAAGTATGTTATAGAAAAATTAGCTAGAATTCCAGTAGAAGTTGATATAGCATCTGAATTTAGATATAGAAATCCAATAATAGATGAAAAAAGTTTAATGATAGTTATAAGCCAATCAGGAGAAACAGCAGATACTTTAGCAGCACTTAGAGAAGCTAAAAATCATGGAGCAAGAGTTATAGCTATTACAAATGTAGTAGGAAGTTCTGTATCAAGAGAAGCCGAGGATGTTTTATATACTTGGGCTGGGCCGGAAATTGCAGTTGCTTCTACAAAAGCTTATGTAACTCAGCTTATTGCACTTTATATAATAGCTCTTTATTTTGCAGAGCTTAAAGAAACATTATCCAAAGAAGAAATAGAAGAATTAAAGAAAGAAATGCTTAAACTTCCTGAAAAAGCTGAAGAATTATTAAAGCACAAAGAAGTAATTCAAAAATTTGCTTCAAAGACTTATATGCATAAAGATATGTTCTTTTTAGGTAGAGGATTAGATTATGCAGCAGCTTTAGAAGGTTCTTTAAAAGTTAAGGAAGTATCATATATTCATTCAGAAGCTTATGCAGCAGGAGAACTTAAACATGGACCAATAGCTTTAGTTGAAAATGGAACAGTAGTAATATCTCTTGCAACTCAAAAGGATTTATTTGAAAAAATGGTAAGTAATATTAAAGAAGTTAAAACAAGAGGAGCTAATGTATTAGCTATTGCTTTTGAAGAAAATAAGGATATACAAAAAACTGTAGATTCTGCTATTTATATTCCAAAAACACATGATGTATTTTCACCAGTACTTTCAGTAATACCTCTTCAGCTTCTTTCTTACTATATAGCAGTACAAAAGGGCTGTGATGTTGATAAACCAAGAAATTTAGCTAAATCAGTTACAGTAGAATAAATAAAATGTTTAGTTGATTGAGTATTGTATTATACTGTATTCTACAAATAAACTTGTTCAACTGTAAAAAAATCGTTCAAATAGAAAAAAAGTTGTTTAAAAAAATAGAGAGAAAATCAGATATAAAAGCCTGATTTTCTCTTTTTTGTTGAGTTTTATTTTCTTAGATGCCTTTAAATCTTTTTTAAAATATCTATTAAAATTTGAAAATATTGTTTTTTATGAGATGAATATTCCAATAATTACTATTTTAGGATTTATATTATGGGAAAAATTTTTTATTATATAAATTTTTTAAAATTTATATATCATGAGTCATTAAATTGATTTTTTATAAATTTTGCATTAAGAGTTAATATGTTTTTTAGTAGATTAAAAATAAATGATATACTTATGCAAAGTACTAAACATACAATTATTATATTTATGGTGTTCGTATTATTACATTTATTAATCATTAAAAAATTAATTAGTATAATTGAAAATAAAATCAGTAGTTTTATTAACATAAAAAGATTTTGTTTATATAAATATATATAAATATATATTTTTTATTTCTAATTTTTTTATTTGTTTAGGAGCTTTCATTTAAAAATTAATTCTATAGAATTTTATATATTCAAATTAAATAATTTAAGTTATAATATCTATTAATTAAAAACAATTTATTTACAATATTGATATAAGATTATAAATATAAAATTTAATTATTGATTAAACAAAAAACATAATTTTAATATATATTTATAAAATAAAAAAAGATATAGAATTGATATAGATGTAAATGTCAATATAATTTTGTACGAAAAGTGGAAAATAATTTTGTACAAAAAAGAGAATCAATAA
>NZ_RJWG01000028.1 GCF_004011155.1 Clostridium prolinivorans
CTTCCTTCCCTTTTTATATTTTAAGGCGTTCGGCTTTTTGTGTCTACACTAATATACTAACACCAAAATGACGTTAACTCCTCATATGAAGGGGCTTCTTGGCCGCTTCTAAATTTTGCTTGGTAAGCTACAGAAGTACCGTCTTCTTTTATTAACAAACCATCTACACCACTGTCGCGCTTTTCTAATTTAAATTTTTGTCGTAATTCTGCTGGTATATCGCTTTCCATATATAATTCGGAAATCATATACATATTTTTGAAAAAAGTAAAATAAGCGAAGACGAATTGCTCGAAAGCAGTGCCTTTTTCTTTAACATTTTCAATAGATTCAATTGCTGACTCCAATTCATCCCAAGATGAGTATTTTTGTAAAAAAACATTATGAAATATCATATAATGACCTCCTATACTTTATTTATATCGATTTCATCATATGTTACGTCAATATATGGCAATGTTATTGCGTTTATCTCTTCTAATACATTGATTTTGTTTATTAATTCTGTTGATAAATTATTTATTACATATATAACAATTTTACCTGAATACTCAAAGGCCAGAGAATCTTTCAGACAATAATGCAAAGTATATTTTTCCTGTGCTAATAGCTTATCTAAAATAAAATCCCATTCTTTAATTCGCCTAAATCCATTAATTTTATCAGGTAGTTTGTCTCTAATAGAAGGTGTTCTCCAATCAAGTAGTAATCCTGCAGTATAAAAAGGTAGTTTTATCCCACAGTGTGGACAGTATCTACTTTCAGAAGACATTTTTGTATTGCAGATATCGCAAATATTATATAGTGGGGCTTTGCAAAGATTGCATTCTCTTAAACCAACAGGTATTTGAAAATTACCACATTTTTGACAATAATAGACACGCCCTGTGGGCTTTAATGCAATTGTTGATTTATAAATATTAGGGTTTCCGCTTGCTTTGTGTAATTTGAGATTGTTTCCGCAAATCCTGCAATAAGAATCATCACTAACTATCGGATTTCCGCAAACTTCACAAGCATATTTACTAATAAATTGGAGGTATTCTTTATTTTTAATAAAATCATAGAATTGTTGCTCTAATGCAGCTTTATCACTCTCCATAAGGTGGTAATCTCTATGTATATCACTTATTACATACTCAGAAGCTTCTTCCGAAAGGTTACATAAAGATTGGATCTTAGCTCTATCTAA
Source organism: Clostridium prolinivorans (assembly GCF_004011155.1). Classification (GTDB taxonomy): domain Bacteria; phylum Bacillota; class Clostridia; order Clostridiales; family Clostridiaceae; genus Clostridium_AT; species Clostridium_AT prolinivorans. The sequence goes on from NZ_RJWG01000028.1 coordinate 1,193, forward strand.
ACAGTTACATGCCCTTAATATAGCTGTTGGTGCCAAAAGTTCAGCGGCAAACATTTCTGCTTCTCTTTCCAATACCCAATAATCATGGTTATTTTGAATATTAAATGTTGAGGGTATGTCAAAATCTTCAAAATGTCTTAGAAAAATATGGCCAAGTTCATGTGCTTTCGTAAAACGAATATGTCCAATGTTGCGATTAAGAGTTTTATAAATAGTAACATATATTCTCTGGCCCTTTATTATCTCATATTGAGTTATTGCACTAATATTGTCGTCTGAGACAAAACTATTAGGAAGAGGTATACTTGTGGCTAACACCGCCTCTTCTTCGGAAAAGCTTAATATTCCATTTGTTTTGTATATATTGTCTACATCTATAGGAAGAGAAGAAGCACCGCTGGAAAGTAATACTTTTCTGGCGGTACGTTTAACATGGCTTCTTCTTGGTTGTTTAGGTATGGAACTTGCGATGAGAGACCCCTCCTTAATTTCTAATCATCGGCAGAAATTCCTTGCTGTTCTAAAAGGAATTTAATATAAGTAGCCATTTGATCCATTGTTTCTTTTGAAACATCCTTAGCTCGAAATAAAGTTTTAACCAATTCTTCTGATTTTGATAAACTCTCTAAAAGCTCATCACCTTTACTTTTGGTGGAACGAACAAGTTCGTCTGCAGATTCTGCTTCTGAAACAAGTTTAATAACAGGAACACCTAGTTCATAGGAAATCCTACTAAACACTTCATATTCACATAAGGTTTCACCATTTTCCAACGATACTAATGTCTGAATAGGAATGTGTAAATTTGAAGCTAAATCCGATAAATCGATACCTTTACTTTCTCTAATTTTTTTTATTTTTTCACCTATAGTATTAGGATCGGAATCAAGGTACAATTCCTTCATATATGAATCATAATCTGTAGCGTTACTTATATATCCCCCCGCCTTTAAAGCTTCTTCAATCGGAATATTCAAAACTTTACATATGGCTTTGATGTTTTTAATAGAAGGATTCTTCCTATCACCGTTTTCAATTCTATGAATTTCTGTGTGACTCACACCAGATTTTTCTGCTAAAGCCCATTTTTTCATTCCTGCAGCTTCTCTTGCGGCTTTAAGAAATTTGCCAATAGCCGTTTCGGACATAAAATTCACCTCCTGTAAACAAAGTGTAGCACAAACCGAACCAAAACGCAATACTTTAATCAAAAATATTTTTTATAGATTGACAAAAGGTTCGGTTTTTAGTAGAGTAATATTGGAAGTATATCAGAGGCCGGTTAAACGGTTTTTTTATTAAAGTAAACCGAACCTAAAAGTTCATAAGGAGGAAATATGATTATTAACACCAATTATGTTCGAACTTTAGCGTTAAAAGAAAATCTGTCTGGAGCTCAATTAGCACGAAAAATGGGTGTTTCTGTTTCAGAAGCAAACAGAGTTTTAAATGGTGAACGAATAGGTGGAATAAAAGTAATGACCGGATTAATGAGAGCATTTCCAACTGCGGATATAGATAAGCTTTTTATTTTACCCATTACCGAACTAAAAAGTTCAATTAAACCTAAAGATGTTGGTTTAGTTCCAAACTTAAATTACATCAAATCATTAATGGCAAAAAAAGGATGGTCAGGCAGTGACCTTGCTAGGCATATGGGTGTTTCAATTACTGAAGCAAATAGGGTTCTTAGGGGTGCAAGAAAAGGAGGAAAAAAAGTCATTGGTGGCTTACTAAAAGCCTTTCCAGAAGAAGATTGGAAGGATTTGTTTATAAACATAAAATAATGAACTAAATCTAAGGAAGGTGTAGGTAATGCAAGACTCTATGAACAATGCAAAAATGCAACCAATAATTTTAATGCCCATAAAATGCAGACCATACAAGCATCAGATTCGTGCTTTCAATTTCATCTGTAGTCTATTTGGACTTTTGAAGGGTGGTGGTGTTCCTGCCATTTCCGGATGGGGTGCAGCGCTCCTGATGGAAATGGGCTGACCAGCACCGGGAAAACGCTTGTCTCAATCGCCATTATAGGAGCATTGAATGCTGTAGGAAGAATATACCGTGTGCTGATAGTCGCACCACTTTCCATACTTGGAGTGTGGGAGGATGAGTTTAAACGGTTCGCTGATTTTCCATATCAGCTTATAGTCCTTAATGGCACGATTCAAAAGAAAATTCAACAGCTTAGGTTTCTAACTGGCGAAGGTGTCCATGTGGTGGTAGTTAACTATGAATCTGCATGGAGAATGGAGAAGGAACTGGCAAACTGGCATCCTGACATCATCATTGCTGATGAAGGACACAAAATTAAAACTCATAATACTTCTGTTTCAAAGGCAATGCACCGGTTAGGCTTACTTGCCCGGTATCGGCTCTTACTGACAGGAACGGTTATAACCAACAAAGCCATAGATGTATTCAGCCAATATAAGTTTCTCGATCCACGTATCTTTGGAAACAGCTTCTATGCTTTCAGAAACCGGTATTTCAACATGGTCGGCTATGGCAATCATACGCCAGTGCTGAAAAAATCAATGGAACAGGATTTGATGAAGAGGATCCACAGCATTGCGTTCCGGGCAACTAAAGCTGAGTGTCTGGATTTGCCGGAAACTACCGATATCATTCGCCACGTTGAGCTTGAACCTGTAACTTTGAAGAAATATAAGGAACTTGTCAAACAAAGCTATACTGAGCTGTCAGCAGGGGAAGTAACAGCTACAAACATACTAACACGCTTGCTTCGTCTTTCGCAATTAACCGGGGGCTTCATCGGAAGCGATGATGGCGGAAGAATTGAACAGGTTAGTGATGCTAAACTAAAGGCTCTTGAAGATATCCTTGAGAGCAGCATACAAGAAGGACATAAGCTGGTTGTCATAGCAAGGTTTATCCCTGAAATCCATGCCATATGCAGGATGCTGGAAAAGAAGAGTATCGGCTATGCGTGTATTTATGGGGCGACTAAGGATCGCCAAGAGCAAGTCAGCCGATTTCAATGTGACCCTGATTGTATGGTGTTCGTAGGCCAGATTGCAACTGCTGGACTCGGTATCACGCTGACCGCTGCAAGTACAATGGTATTTTACTCCCTTGATTACTCAATGTCGAATTTCGAGCAGACAAAAGCCCGCATCCATAGAGTTGGGCAGAAGAACGGCTGCACATATATCTACCTTATCGCCAAGGGTACTGTGGATTCAAAAATCTTAACTGCTCTGCGCAACAAGGCAGACCTTGCAAAAATGCTGATAGACGACTACCGCAAAGGAGCAAACCCCTTTGCCCCGGAGGGAGGTGAAAGCTATGAGCGATAATGCAATGTTTGAACTTGCTGACCGCCTGAAGGAGCTGCGCGAGGCAAAGAAGGCTGCAGAAGCGGAACTAAAAAGCATCAATGCAGAGATTGACGATGTCGAATACCGCCTGTCTGAGCTGATGATCAGCAGCGAGACGCAAAACTTTACAAGAGCAGGAACAATGTTCTGCCTTTCAACGACAACAAGAGCCAGTGCTGCCGCAGGCATGAAGGAGGAACTGTTTGACGCACTACGCAGTAAAGGCTTTGGAGAACTCATCTATGAAACAGTAAATGCAAATTCCCTGTCAGCATTTGTTAAAGAACAGATTGCGGAGAATGGGGACGAGCTTCCGGACTGGCTGAAAGGCCTTGTGAATGTCTTCGAAAAGACAACAGTAACTGTGCGGAAAGCAGCAAGGTAAATAGCTTCAGAAAGCAATGCTCCAATATCAATGTTCAAGGAATAACTGTTCGAAGAACAATGCTTCAAAGAACAATGATATAGATTACATTCCAAATTCATAATTACGGAGGTATAAAAGCATGAAAAACAATGAACTCGTAACTATTAACGAAAATACAGGTTTTCTTCAGCTCGCTAATTTCAATCTTGACGAGGCAATGGCATCAGAACTTGACGGTCTTGACATGACTTTTGAACGCATAAAAATCCCGTCCGCAGGCAGCACAGTATTCGAAGTGCCCGGGGAAAATCCCGGAGAACCTGATACTGTCAAGGAATTCTCAGCGGTAATTCTTTATCATCATCCACTTTATGCATACTACAAGGACAAGTATACCGGAGGCAGTAACCCACCGGATTGCGGAAGCTTTGATGGTATAACCGGCGAAGGAGACCCCGGAGGAAGCTGTGCCAAATGCCCATATAATCAGTTCGGTTCGGGGGAAAACGGCAGCAAAGCTTGCAAGAACCGCCGCAGGATATATGTACTGCGTGAAGGGGAGATTTTCCCGTTGATACTCTCATTGCCAACAGGATCGTTGAAAGAGTTTTCCCGCTACATCAAAAGGCTGCTTTCTAAAGGTAAAAAATCGAACAGCGTAGTTACCCGCTTTTCATTGAAAAAGGCGACCAATTCAAGCGGTATCACCTATTCACAGGCTCAGTTTGCTGTAGATCGGGATCTGACCGCTGACGAATATGCGTTGATATCCAAGCTCTCCGAGCAGGTCAAAGCATTCAGTACCCGAGTCGGCCATGACACTGAACCTGCCGGTGAAGAGGTAATAAATGTAGACCCTGAATCAGGTGAAATTACTGAGCCGCTTAAGTGATCAAAGGCCCTATCGGAGGAACTTTCTATCTCCGATAGGGCGGAAAGGAGAACCGCATGGGATACAAATGTGTTTATATGCTGTCTGAAATACAAGAGTATCTGAAAAACACTGTCCTATTTGCTTTCGACTTTGAAACGTCACCCCGCGATAAATGGAGGAACGATAAAAGTGCAGCTCTGGATGCTCATAAAGCAGATATTACAGGAATCAGTTTTTCAGTATCAGAAGGGACTGCTATATATGTCCCACTTAAACATCGTAGCGGGCGAAATGCAGAGAACCAGGCGGCAATATGGGATTATCTGAAATTACTATTCGAATCAAAAGATGTAATAAAAGTTGCTCATAATCTGGCTTTTGAGTCTATGTTCCTTTACGCAAGAGGTATTGTCCTTCAAAAGCCTTGCTATGACACGATTGCAGCATCACAACTTACATTAAAAAGCAAGTGGGAGTTCAGAAGTCTTGCTGACAGCGGACTTAAAACGCTTGCGCCTGCACTCTGCAAAGCAGAAATGACAGAATTCTCAACGGTTACTGAAGGTCGGTTTTTCGATGAATTGAACCCTCAGGATGAGAAGACTGTCCGCTACGCTTGTGCTGACAGCGACTACACTCTTCGCTTGTATCATGTTTTCAATCAGTGGTTTGATAGATTTTTACCCAAACACAGAACTATTGTGGAAGAGGTAGAATCGCCTACATCAGTATATGTCGGGATAATGAAGTATAACGGCATATTGGTGGATAAGTCAGCCATGCTGAAGAAACAAGCGGAAGCCGCAGAAAAGATTGTCAGTATCAGAAAAGAGATTGCCGGAATTATCGGCAATGTAGAGATTGGGGCAAATGCTTCAACTTCAGCATTAAAAAAATATCTTTTTGTGGATCTCGGTCTTCCGGTAATGAAAACGACCGCAAAACATCAGGAAGCTGCCGATGATGAAACCATGATCCTATTAAAAGAATGGTGTGAATCCAACAGGCCTGAACTTGCTCGCTTATTTGAACTGGTGCAGGAATACCGCAAGTGGGGAAAACTCAAATCCACCTATATAGACGGGTATCTTCGATTTATTGATGAGGATACCGGCAGGATTCATCCGGACCTTATACCATTGGGGACAGAGACAGGCAGATTTGCGTCAAGAAATCCGAATATGCAGAATTGTCCGCGGAAAGACAATGACCCAATAGGCGTACGGAAATTTATTATTGCACCGGAAGGAAAGGCTATTTTATCCCTTGACTTTTCACAGATAGAACTGCGCGTCGGAGCGTTTTATTGCAGGGACAAACGTATGCTGGAAACCTATCGTACTGGCGGTGATATCCACGCTCAGACCACTTCTGTTATTTACCGCATTCCTTTTGAAGAGGCAGCAGACAAAAATGCCCCACATTATAAAGAGCGCAGGACCATTGCAAAGAACTGCAATTTCGGTGTGTTCTATGGCCTGTTTCCTACTGGCTTACAGAGAACACTTAAATTTAAAGCTGGGCTGAACCCAACTTTGTCCGAATGTGAGACCATCATTAAAAACTTGAAAGCCGGATACCCCGGTCTTGCCAAATGGCAGGATGAGGTAAAAAAGCGGGCTGCTGTAAGCTGCTATACAGAAACATGGCTGGGCAGGCGAAGATACCTGCTGGGAATTCGGTCATCAGATTGGGGCAAGAAGTCCTTTGCCGAGCGGTGCGCATTAAATACACCTATTCAAGGTACAGCGGCAGATATTCTAAAGCTTGCCTGTGGGCGCATCATCAGTGGACTTCCCGAAAGGCTCTGGCTGAAACCTATACTGCAGATACATGACGAGCTGGTTTTTGAATTACCGGAAGACAAGGCGGACGAAGCAGTTGCTTTTATAAAAGAGTGTATGGAAACACAACCCTTCCCTGAATTTGATGTACCTATTGTGGCAGAGGCTTCGGTAGGGAGAAATTTTGGAGAAATGAAAGAAATGGAGGATTGATATTATGACTAATTTACAGGTTTTTAAGAATACAGAATTTGGAGAACTTAAAGTACTCGTTATTGATGGAAAGGAATACTTTCCTGCAACGGATTGTGCAAGGATGCTAGGATATAGTAACCCTCGTGATGCGATACAACGCCATTGCAAACCAGACGGGGTCGTGAAACACGACGGGGTCACCTTAACTACAAATCAATATGGTGTCTCGACTGAACAGCATGTTGAACGGACTTATATTACAGAGGGAAATCTATATCGCCTTATTATACGAAGTAAACTACCTGCAGCCGAACGCTTTGAGAAATGGGTCTTTGATGAAGTGCTGCCTACGATCAGAAAACATGGAGTCTATGCTACGGATAAAGTTATTGAAGAGATGATTTCCAATCCGGAGTATGGCATCAGGATTTTCTCCGAACTGAAGGCAGAGCGCGACAGACGGAAAGCTTTAGAAATAGAAAATGCAAAGAATAAACAGATTATCAGCGAATTAAAACCCAAGGCGAGTTATTACGATCTCATATTGCAAAATAAGAGCCTTGTGCCGATCAGCAAGATTGCCAAGGATTACGGGATGTCTGGCCGCGCTTTCAATAAGCTGCTTCATGAGCTTGGAGTACAGTACAAAATGGGAAACTGCTGGCTTTTATATCAGGAGTACGCTGATCAAGGATACACGCAATCCAAGACCCATGCTATTGATGCAGAAAGAAGTGTAATGCACACATATTGGACACAAAAAGGAAGGCTATTTATCTATGACCTCCTTAAAAACAAGAAAGGTATATTGCCTGTAATCGAACGTGAACAGAAAAGCGCATAGGCAGGGGGTAATACCATGAGTATCAGCAAGTTTAACGCGGAAGGATATTATGACCCCACAGCCTATGAAGCACTGCTCCGGATTGAGCGGGAAGCCAGGAAAGCGCCTTATCGGCCGATGGTGTTCATCTGCAGCCCATATGCTGGTTGTATAAATGTCAAGATTAAAATGTAACTTTTTGATCATTTAAGAATGTAGCTTTTTTACTCATCCT
>NZ_RJWG01000029.1 GCF_004011155.1 Clostridium prolinivorans
TTATTGATTCTCTTTTTTGTACAAAATTATTTTCCACTTTTCGTACAAAATTATATTGACATTTACAATCCGTAAGCCATACCTTGATTTTTGAAAGATAGAACATATAGGCAGCCTCAAACATTTCCTTTTATTCTAATTAAACCGCCCTATTTTTTTCACTCATATAGCTCTCTCTCTTATCCATCAAGTACTATAATTGTACTCTGGAATAGAAATAACTTTACTCTGTTACTTAATTATACAGTATAAAATTACGTAATTACAATATTTTAGATATATCGCTTAAATTTTACTTAACGAAGTGACTTGTGAGGTGGATGGCACCTAAAAAAGAGGGACAGTAACAACGTCCCTCTGTCCCACCCTACCAATTGGGTTTTTCATTTTTCGCAGTGATTTTTTCTTTGTATCCTTTCTCCTCGTCGCCAAACATGTCATCAGCAAATTGATCTAGTCTGTTTGGATGCTTTGATGGTCTATCATGCTCTCCTCTGCTTTTTGCATTTCCATCATTTCTACCGGTCATTTTATCAACTCCTTTCGTATAATCAATGATAGGTTGCCCGAAAATCCATATTATAATCCTGAACATTAGAAATATTCTTTATTTTTCCACCTTATATATAAACTTCAACTTAAGTTTATGCGAATTTTGACGATATATGTAGTAAATATAAAATTAGAAGTGTGATATGAGCTTCGTGGGGGTATATATTGTGGGAATTGTAAGGAGGCAGTTGTCTAACAAGATAATATATTTAGTAAAATCACATTAAAATTAAGAGTATAGGAGATGTGCGAATGAAACGAATAAGTTCTAAAATAATAATACTTTCACTTATCACTACTTTATTCACTGCCATAGTCATTGGCGGTTTGTCCACCTATAACACAATCAACACAAATTTGTCGCTGATATCTGCTTTAGAGGATACCATGCGCAGTGACTTTGATAAAAACATTAAAGAACAGGTTGAATCTGTAATATCACTATTGGATGCTTTTAATAAGAGATATGAAAAGGGAGAGCTAACCCTAGCAGAAGCTAAAAAACAAGCTGCGGATCTTGTTAGAGAGCTGAGATATGGAGCGGATGGGTACTTCTGGATTGATACTTCTGAAGGAGTCAATGTGGTACTGTTAGGACAAGATGTTGAAGGAAAAAGCAGAATAGATTCACAGGATGCAAACGGACTCTATCACATAAAAGAAATAATCAAGAACGGCTTAAAAGAAGGTGGCGGTTACTCGGATTATTACTTCCCTAAGGCCGGTGGCACCGAACCTCTTCCTAAGAGAAGTTACAGTAAAGCCTTTAAGCCATTTGACTGGGTTATTGGTACCGGTAATTATACTGACGATATTGATGTCCTGATAGCTGAAAAGAAACAAGCTCTAGATAAGGAGCTTCAAGGCAGCTTTATTATGATGTTTACAATTGCAATTGTAACGATAATATTAGCAATTATTGCTTCTATATTATTAAGCAAGGAACTCACCAAGCCTATTGTATTGGTAACAAAGCAAATAAACAAGTTGGCTACCTTGGATCTTTCTGAAGAAAATATTAATGATAAGATTCTAAAGAACAAGGACGAAACCGGTCTAATGGCTGTTTCCGTTAAGGAACTGCGGGAAAAGTTGAGGCTTATCATAAACCAGCTACAGCTTAGTGCAGCTCAGGTGCTCCAGTACTCTACCACAGTGGCAGATGCCACTGATGAAAGTGTTCAAGCCATTCAGGCTGTGTCCGCTGCGGTGGATGAACTTTCAAAGGGGACTGTTTCCCAGGCTGAAGATGCTCAAGAAGGAGCCAACAAGCTTTTATCCTTGGCCGATAATATCAGTGTCTGCGTTAACAGTTCAAACTCAGTTAAAGATTTTTCAGGACACACACAGAAGATCAATTCAGAAGGTCTGATGGCTATGAAATCACTGGTTGAAAAGTTTGATAAGAGCGTAAAGGTCAATGAAGAGGTTTCTAAGAATATCAATGTTCTTGCAGATAAATCCACTTCTATCGGTGAAATTGTAAATACCATTGAAAGCATAGCTGAGCAAACTAACCTGCTTGCCTTAAATGCCGCAATAGAAGCTGCCCGTGCCGGAGAGTCCGGAAGAGGTTTTGCTGTAGTTGCTGAGGAAGTGAGAAAGCTTGCTGAGCAAAGCTCAAGATCAGCCAATGAAATCACTGTGATGATCAAGGATATACTTCATGAGATTTCAAAGACAAAGGCCAATATGGATATAAGCCAGAGAAGCACAGAGGAAGCCAGCTTAACCATAGCTGAAGCGGACAAAGCCTTTAAAACTATTGAAGATGCTGTAAACAACATGCTTACAGAAATAAATATTTTGACAGCTAATATCTCAGATGTGAATCATGCTAAAGATGAAGTTATAACTTCCATACAGAACATTTCAGCTGTTTCCGAGGAATCTGCAGCTACTGCTGAAGAGATATCTGCATCTGTGGAACAACAATCCAGCGCTATGGAAAATATTTATGAAACCACTGAGGACTTAAAGAAACTCGTCCAAACCCTTGATGAAATTGTTGTTAAGTTTAAGTTGTAATGGGACAGTTGGGACAGAGGGACGTAGCTTGTGTCCCATCCTGAAGCAAAGTCTGTAAAAATGTACCTCAACAGCTTTCTATGATAAAGTAAAAATCATAGAAAGCTGTTTTTTATTTCAAAAAGAAAAAGAGAACCAGTGAGCGAAGGAAAGATGTCAGTGCGCTGGCCGAAATAGGACTGGCTCTTTCATAAAAAATTAGTTGTTTTCATAGGTTTTTATTGATATGCCCTAAATTTAAAATAATTATTTGAAGATCATTCTACTTATTTACTTTATAAAAATCGTTATTATTTGTTATTGTTACTTTTGCAGTTGCCAATTCCTTATTTTTTTCACTATCTATAACTTCTAATTTAATATCAAAGGGATCCTCTATGTTCACAATTTCGTCATTTTCGACGGAACTCCATAATACAGCTTCACCTTGATTTTTTAATTCTTTTTCAATGAAGCTGGAATTAACAAGAAAAGAACCTTCTTCTGTAGTCCAATATTTGAAACACTCCCTTCTAGATTATGGCACAGAACACTAAACTTATTTTTACCAAACATTTCTTGAAACTGCTTATCAGTCTTTTTCTTTATCTCAGGATTCTTTTCAAGGAAGTCCTGTACATGATAATGCCATATGTTTCAATATAAATATAAAAAACCTATGCTATAACTACGATTAAACATAGGTTTTTATAACTATATTATTGGCATACTCCGGAATATTCGTTCGGAGTAATATATGTTTTGGTATGTTCTTTTCGAAACCCTTTTGTCACCCTATCTGTTTGTCTTTCTAAAAATATATGTTACGAAAAACTTTCCATCAACCAGATTTTCAGTATATTTCACTAACTCAAAGGAACTTTCTATATCTTCAAAATCTGTGGGCTGTATTAAATCTTGCACCCGAAATTTTGCATCAACTTTATGCCTATGACCATAACCACAAACAAATAAAGTGCCTCCTTCAGTTATATGGCTACTAATAGTTTTAATATTTTCCTTGCTCAATCTATAGTGATTGATTATTACATTATCAAAAGTGCCAAGAGTTTCTAAAGAACCCGGAGCATTTAAATCAACCTGGTGTGTAATCACTGTTAAGTTAAGCCTTTGGGCAAAGCTCTTCAACCGCTCAAGTGCTTTACTGCTAAAGTCTATGCCTGTAACTTTAAAGCCATTCCCTGTCAGATACAAGGCATTTCTGCCGTCTCCACAGGCCACGTCGAGAACTGTTCCGGCTTTAAAGTATTCTATATTATCAATAAGTGATGGTTCTGTATCTCCCAGCTTATCTGGTCTGCTTGCAAAGTTTTCATCCCAGTATTTCTCTCCACCGATATAGTCCATATTATTTACCTCGTTCCATCTGTTTTTATAAATAATCTGAAACTTGTCACTAAATAAATTGCTTTTTAACCACTTGCTTGTTTGGATATATCAAATATGGAATTACTAATTCTATATTTCCACATTATATCGTTGGCTTGCAAAATTGTTAGTATGTGTGGCATTACAATATTTTGATGCAAAACAACGATTGGTAAAATCTCTTTTGCTATGGGCCAATTATAATTTTGTAACCATTCCAGTAGTTCAAAAATAATTGGTTGTATTTCATAGTAGTGAAACAGTTTTATTGAAAGTAAATTTTTCAATATTCATTATACAGAATAACATCGAATACTTCAAATATTTGGTATAGTGATTGATTTTAAAAATAAAAATTCACCATGTGAATTTCATGGTGAATATAAATGTTAATTTAGCTGAAATCATGCTGCATGGTCTATTATCATATATTCATAATAGTCGGGACAGTAACAACGTCCCTCTGTCCCTATCTCATCAAGTACATTGCTGCCTCATAGGGTCTCAAACTTCCAGCAAGGGGCTCATCATAGTTACTGATCAGCAGTTCTAATTTGCCTTCGAATTCATTTGGCAGTGAAAAAGGTATGGTATCCCCGTGGAAGTTTGCTATTACAAGTAACTTTGTATCGCCATGGGTTCTTGTATAGGCAAATATGTCCGGATGGTCTTCATACAAGAGTTCATATTCCCCTTCCACAAATACTTCGTATTCCTTTCTAAGTCTGATCAGCTTTTTATAGTAATTGAAAATTGAATTTTCGTCATGAAGTTCTGACTCAGCATTTATTTCTGTGTAATTTGGATTTACCTTGATCCATGGGGTGCCATCTGTAAAACCGGCATTGGTACTGCTGTCCCACTGCATTGGGGTTCTGGCGTTGTCACGGCCTTTACTGTAGATGGACTTCATGATGTCCTCTATTGGATAGCCGGCTGCCTTACGCTCAGCGTATAGGTTTAAGGTCTCTATGTCCCTGTAATCTTCTATAGGGAATTTCACATTTGTCATGCCCAGTTCCTCCCCTTGGTAGATGTAGGGGGTTCCCTGCATGCCGTGAAGAACTGTGGCCAGCATCTTGGCGGATTCCACACGGTAGTCTCCATCGTTTCCCCACCTAGACACAATTCTGGGCAGGTCATGATTGTTCCAGAACAGGCTGTTCCAGCCCACCTGGTAAAGCTCCTTCTGCCATTTTGACAGTACCCTCTTTAACTTCAGGAAGTCTAAAGGGGCCAAATCCCACTTGGACTTACCTTCCTCCTGGTCCAGGCCTATGTGTTCAAATTGGAACACCATGGAGAACTCACTGCCATCAGGATTGCTGTAGAGCTTTGCCCTCTCAGGGTTAGCTCCCCAAGCCTCTCCTACCGTTATTAGGTTGCCCTTTTGGAAGGTTTCCTTGGATAATTCCCGGATAAACTCATGGAGCCTTGGTCCGTTTCCGGTGATTTTTAAATCCGGCTCTTTGGCTATCTGGTCTATTACATCCAGCCTAAAGCCTCCCACGCCCTTGGCCATCCACCACAGGATCATGTCGTAAATTTCCCTACGCACCTTAGGGTTCTCCCAGTTTAAGTCCGGTTGCTTTACAGAAAACTGGTGGAAGTAATACTGGCCCACTTCCGGTACCCATTGCCAAGCTGACCCGCCAAAGCAGGCTATCATGTCATTGGGCGGTGTGCCTTCTACCCCATCCCTCCACACATAGTAGTCGTGATAGGGGTTGTCTTTGCTCTTTTTGGCTTCTAAAAACCACCTGTGTTCATCGGAGGTATGGTTCAATACCAAGTCCATGATGATTGATATGTTTCTCCTTTTAGCTTCCGCTATCAACCTCTCCATATCCTCCATAGTCCCAAACATGGGGTCAATGTCCTGATAGTCGGAAATGTCGTAGCCATTATCATCCTGGGGAGACTTGTATACCGGGGACAGCCATATGGCATCAATCCCCAATTCCTGAAGGTAGTCCAGCCGGCTTATTATTCCCTGCAGGTCTCCTATGCCGTCCCCGTTGCTGTCCTGAAAGCTCTTTGGGTATATCTGATATACCACTGCATTTTTCCACCATTTATTACTTCTGCCTTCTGTCCTCATTTTTTTCTGCACTCCTTATTTCATATATATCATGTTCCAATATTGTAAGTTTGGTACCGTGAAGGTCACAAACTTCCCTTTATCATCGGCGCCGGTTTCGTATTTAAGCTCTGTGCTTTTGCATTTGTTGTAATCCGGTGAAGCCAGATAGACCTTGCTTATTTCTTTGTCCGTATAGTAGGTTACCTTTACATCCTTCACTTCTGTGGGAGCATTCTTCTTTCCTCTCTCATCCCTCCACTCATTATCTGTTCCAAGAAGGTTGATGAGGTGCAGGATTTCATAATTTTCATCAGCCCTTGTGTAGGTCCAAATGCTGTCCGAAGCTCCCCCTTTTCCATGGGCATAGCCTTCTATTTTCACTTCATTGCCTGTGGTGAACTGACCATCTCGAAGGATATTTTCATAGGCCACTGTAAAGTCAGCCATGGCCTGCATCTTAGCCCTTAATTCCTCATCCATAAGTATATGGTCATCGGGGTAATATTCCACATGGAGCATCCTGTCCCCATTTCCCAGCTCCAGCCTGCTTCCACCTGCAGCATAGACTGCAGCATCACACAAAAGCACTCCCGGGGCATTCATATGGCCGTTTGTCTTGTAGTAGTTTATATAGGCCTTTACCACCAGTGACTTACCCTTGCCGTCTATGGACTTTTCCTTACTATCTTCCATGGACCGTTCCACTTCCCTTACCAGTGAAGCATAGGTGTTGTAGGCCTTTCCTTCCCTATCATTGTCCCAGGGCCAGAACTCGGTGTAGAGCACATCAGTGCTGCTTATATTGGCATTCTCTATGCCTTGGGCTCCTACAGGGTTAAAGGAAAGATACTTGTCTCCAAGGGCTTCCTTGGCTGCATTTAAGAACTGGGTATAGGTGTCCTTCACATAATATATTGGGCTTCCATCTTCCTTGTAGCCCAGTGGGTCTCCATCTACAGTCACCATCTTCCCCCACTCACCTACAGTGTCTCCGTGCCAGCCGTCAAAGTCAAAGGCTTCGAATATCTTTAGTGTTTCAGTAAAAATGTGGTTCTGCCAATCTTTGTTTAAGGGATTCATAAAATAAAGGTTGCCGTTACCTGAGGGAGATATACCCATACGAAAGGTAAAGTTGCCGGTGCCCCTATCATTGTCCTCTGCAAAGTACAGCTTCCACTGATTTGCTTCCGTGGGGTTCCCCTGTTCATCCACAAAAAAGGTGTCTGTACCTGCATAGATCATATTGTAGGCCATGCTGGCCATATTCCTTTCTTTTGCGGCACTTATATAGTCTGCTACGGTTTCTCCGAAGATCTCTCTGCCGGACCAATCCTTCCATACCCCAGGGTTCTCTGCCGTAATGCCCTCTGCCAGGGGTTGATGGTGCAAAAAGT
>NZ_RJWG01000003.1 GCF_004011155.1 Clostridium prolinivorans
GAAAGAACAATATATCTGGTGACGATGGCGAGAAGGTAACACCCGTTCCCATTCCGAACACGCAAGTCAAGCTTCTCAGCGCCGATGGTACTGCTCGGGAGACCGAGTGGAAGAGTAGGACGTTGCCAGATTTTATGGCTCCTTGGTCAAGCGGTTAAGACACCACCCTTTCACGGTGGTAACAGGGGTTCGATTCCCCTAGGAGTCACCATAATATGCAGGCGTGGCGGAATTGGCAGACGCACTAGACTTAGGATCTAGCGCCTATGGCGTGGGGGTTCGACTCCCTTCGCCTGCACCAAATAAAAAGAACCTTTTATAAAAATAAGAAGGTTCTTTTTATTTTTATGTGATTAATTTATTACTTATAAGTTAATAATATTAAATATTATAAATTATTGAACCTATATTCACTAGTTTTTTTAATTCAGTATAAGTAAACAATATTAAATATATAAATAAATTATATAACATTATTCTTTGTATTTAAAAAATACTTGTCAAAATATAAAATTTAGTGTACAATATAGGAGTTGCGATGTAATAACAGCGATGAGGCAAGAGGTGGCCGGCTTCCGGGGAATTTTTGCTGAGTATGCTCAAGTCATGAACTGGGCGACGGAGAGTCTGTAAAGTGTTGCTATGTTTAAGTATATGCAACACCCGGAACAGTTTACAGAACATCCGCTGTTGTACGTAGGAAGCAAAGCGTGCGATGAAAAGGAGGGAAATAAAATGGCAAAACAAAAAATTAGAATTAGATTAAAGGCTTTTGATCATAACATATTAGATCAATCAGCTGAAAAAATTGTAGAAACTGCAAAATCTACAGGAGCTAAAGTAGCAGGACCAGTTCCACTACCAACTGAAAAAGATGTTATAACAATTTTAAGAGCTCCACACAAATATAAAGATTCAAGAGAACAATTTGAAATGAGAACTCATAAAAGACTAATAGATATACTTAGTCCATCACCTAAAACTGTTGATGCGCTTATGAGATTAGATTTGCCAGCAGGCGTTGATATTGAAATAAAATTATAATCGTACATAATATAAGTACGAAATAAAAATTGAACTATTATGATTGCTAAGGTGATCCGCTAATATGTTTAGGAGGTGCAAGAGATATGAAAAAGGCTATACTAGGTAGAAAACTTGGTATGACTCAAATTTTCGATGAAAATGGGAAAGTAGTTCCAGTTACAGTTGTTGAAGCAGGTCCATGCGTTGTAATTCAAAAGAAGACTGTTCTTAAAGATGGTTACGATGCAATACAAGTTGGATTTGAAGATATAAGAGAATCATTAAGAAATAAACCAATAAAGGGACATTTTGCAAAAGCAGGTGTGCCTTTAAAGAGATTTGTTAAAGAATTAAAACTTGAAAATGCTAGCGAATATCAAGTAGGTCAAGAAATTAAAGTTGACATATTTGAAGCAGGTGAAAGAGTTGATGTTTCAGGTGTTTCAAAAGGAAAGGGATTTGCTGGTGTTATAAAGAGATGGAATTTTAACAGAGGACCAGAAAGCCACGGTTCTAAATTTCACAGAGCAGTAGGTTCAATGGGTGCTTCATCATATCCATCAAGAACATTTAAAAACAAGAAAATGCCTGGACATATGGGAAATGTCAATACAACAGTATTAAACCTTCAAGTAGCAAAGGTAATGCCTGAAAAGAACATTATTCTTATTAAAGGCGGAATACCAGGACCTAATAAAGGTTTAGTAGTAATTAGAAATACTGTTAAAGCCTAAGTTTTGGTAGAAAGGAGGATACAGAATGCCTACAGTAGGATTATATAATAAAGAAGGACAAAAAGTTGGAGATATACAATTATCAGAAAATGTATTTGCTGCTCCAATAAATACTTATGCAATGCACCAAGTTGTATTAGCACAGCTTGCTAATAAAAGACAAGGAACACAATCTGCTAAAACTAGAGCTGAAGTTTCTGGAGGTGGAATAAAGCCATGGAGGCAAAAGGGAACTGGTAGAGCAAGACAAGGTTCAATCAGATCACCACAATGGACTCATGGTGGTATAGTATTTGCACCAAAGCCAAGAGACTACAGCATGTCAGTACCTAAGAAGTTAAAAAGAGTGGCTTTAAAGTCAGCGCTTTCTTCAAAGGTTGCAGATAATAATATAATTGTATTAGAAAGTTTAGAATTAGAAGCTCCAAAAACTAAAGAAATAGTTTCAATGTTAAATGCTTTAAATGCAAAAAATACATTAATTGTAACTGCTGAAGTTAATGAAAATGTATATAAATCAGCAAGAAACATTGAAGGAGTTGCAGTATTACCTATAAATAATTTAAATGTATATGATTTATTAAAATATGAAAAATTTATAGTAACTAAAGATGCTGTATCAAAAATTGAGGAGGTGTATGCATAATGAAGCTAACTAATTACGATATAATAAGAAAACCAGTTATCACTGAAAAAAGCATGGCTTCAATGGCAGACAAAAAATACACCTTCATAGTTGATGTGCATGCTAATAAAACAATGATTAAAAAAGCAGTAGAAGAAGTTTTTGGAGTTAAGGTTGAAGATGTAAAAGTTATGAACATAATGGGAAAAACTAAGAGAGTTGGAGTTCATATAGGAAAAAGACCTGACTACAAAAAAGCTATAGTTAAGTTAACTGCAGATAGCAAAAATATAGAATTCTTTGAAGAAATGCAATAATTAATATAAGTGTATAAAAAGCAAGTATTGGCTGAGGGCCAGAAAAGCTAAAAAAAGGAGGGAATAAAATGGCAGTTAAAAAGTTTAAACCTACCACACCTTCAAGAAGACAAATGACAATGCCAACATTTGAAGAGATAACAACTGATGTACCAGAGAAATCTCTTTTAGTGCCATTGAAGAAGAATGCTGGTAGAAATAACCAAGGTAAAATAACTGTTAGACATCACGGTGGTGGTGCAAAACAAAAATATAGAATAATAGATTTTAAGAGAAATAAAGATGGAATTCCAGCTAAAGTTTCTACTATAGAATATGATCCAAATAGATCAGCATATATAGCATTGGTAACTTATGCGGACGGAGAAAAAAGATATATTATAGCTCCAGTTGGACTTAAAGTTGGAGATGTAGTAATGTCTGGTCCAGATGTAGATATAAAAGTTGGTAATACCCTTCCACTTAAAAACATACCTGTTGGTACTGTAATTCATAATATTGAATTAACTGCTGGAAAAGGAGCACAATTAGTAAGAAGTGCAGGTGCTTCTGCTCAGCTTATGGCAAAAGAAGGAGATTATGCTACACTTAGATTACCAAGTGGCGAAATGAGATATGTAAGACTTGAATGCAGAGCTACTATAGGAACAGTTTCTAACTTAACACACGAAATTGTTAACTTAGGTAATGCAGGAAGAAAAAGACATATGGGTTGGAGACCTACTGTAAGAGGTTCAGTAATGAATCCTGTTGATCACCCACATGGTGGTGGAGAAGGTAAATCACCAATAGGTCATCCAGGACCACTTACTCCTTGGGGTAAACCTGCGCTTGGATATAAGACAAGAAAGCATAAGAAATATTCAGATAGATTCATAATTAAGAGAAGAAATACTAAATAATTAGGGGAGAATTTATAATTCTCTTCCTATATTATCTCAATAGGTAATATGAAGGGAGGCAAATTAATTGAGTAGATCAGTAAAAAAGGGACCTTTTGTTCATGAAGGTTTATTAAAGAAAATAAATGAGATGAACAAAACAGGAGAAAAGAAGGTTATAAAAACTTGGTCTAGAAGTTCAACTATATTCCCACAAATGATAGGTCACACAATAGCTGTGCATGATGGAAGAAAACATGTTCCAGTTTACATATCAGAAGATATGGTAGGACACAAGCTAGGTGAATTTGTATTAACTAGAACTTTTAAAGGCCATGTAGATAAAACTGAAAAGAAAACTGGCTTAAAGTAATTTAAGGAAGGAGGTAGCTAACTATGGAAGCTAAAGCTATAGCTAAATATATAAGAATGTCACCAATGAAAGTTGGGGTAGTTCTTGATTTAATTAGAAATAAAAATGTAAATGAAGCTTTTGCTATATTACAATATACTCCAAAGGATGCAGCTGTCGTAGTAAATAAATTATTAAAGTCAGCTGTAGCAAATGCAGAAAATAATCTAAATTTAGATGTTAATAGATTATATGTTTCTGAAGCATATGTAGGTCAAGGACCAACATTGAAAAGATATAGACCACACGCACAAGGTAGAGCGTTTAGTATAAAGAAGAGAACTAGTCATATTACACTTGTAGTTAAGGAAAGAGCATAAGAAGGAGGGATATATAGTGGGACAAAAAGTACATCCACACGGCTTAAGAGTTGGTGTAATTAAAGATTGGGATGCAAAATGGTACGCTGATAAGAAAAATTTTGCTGACAATTTAATAGAAGATAACAAAATAAGAGAATTTGTAAAAAGAAGACTATACCAATCTGGTATTTCTAAAATTGAAATAGAAAGAGCTGCAAAAAGAATTAAATTAAATATATATACTGCTAAGCCAGGAATGGTTATAGGAAAAGGTGGAGCAGGAATAGAAGAATTAAAAAAAGATATTTCAGCTATTGTTAAAGATAAAACTGTACTTATAAATATAGTAGAAGTTAAAAATGCTGAAACAGATGCTCAGCTTATGGCTGAAAATATAGCAGCGCAATTAGAAAAAAGAATAGCATTTAGAAGAGCTATGAAGCAGACTATACAAAGAGCTATGAAGCAAGGAGTTAAAGGAGTTAAAACTGAATGTTCAGGAAGACTTGCTGGTGCTGAAATAGCTAGAACTGAAAGATATCATGAAGGAACAATTCCACTACAAACATTAAGAGCCGATATAGATTATGGTTTTGCAGAAGCAGATACAACTTATGGTAAAATTGGAGTTAAAGTTTGGGTGTATAAAGGAGAAGTTCTTCCAACTAAGAAAGTTAAGAAGGAAGAAGTAAACGCATAAGGAAGGAGGAATACGCTATGTTAATGCCTAAAAGAGTTAAACATCGTAAGCAAATGCGTGGCAGAATGAGAGGTAAAGCTACAAGAGGTAACTTTATTGCTTATGGAGATTTCGGTATTCAAGCCACTGAACCAGGATGGATTACAAGCAATCAGATAGAAGCAGCCAGAATAGCTATAAATAGATATATTAAAAGAGGAGGAAAACTTTGGATAAAGATTTTCCCAGATAAACCAGTTACTGAAAAGCCTGCAGAAACACGTATGGGATCCGGAAAAGGTTCACCAGAATTTTGGGTTGCAGTTGTAAAACCAGGCAGAGTATTATTTGAATTATCAGGAGTATCAGAAGAAGTAGCTAGAGAAGCAATGAGACTAGCATCACATAAACTTCCTGTATCAACTAAGTTTGTTACAAGGAAAGATTTTGAGGAAATGGGTGGTGAAATTAATGAAGGCTAATGATTTAAGAGAATTAAGAGAAAGTACCCCTCAAGATTTAAAAGAAAAGTTAAATAGCCTAAAAGCTGAGTTATTCAATTTAAGATTTCAGCTAGCTACTGGTCAGCTTGAAAATCCAATGAGAATAAGAGAAGTAAAAAAATCTATAGCCCAAATTAAAACCATCCTTAGGGAAGCTGAGTTAAGGGCAATAAAGTAGTATGCCGAAAGGAGGAGCGTCCAAGTGGAAAGAGCAAATAGAAAAACAAGAATTGGAAGAGTTGTTTCTGATAAAATGGATAAAACCATAGTAGTTGCTGTTGAAACAAAAGTTCGTCACCCATTATATGGTAAAACAGTTAACAGAACTACTAAGTTTAAGGCACATGATGAAAACAATGAAGCTAAAATTAATGATAGAGTTTTAATAATGGAAACTAGACCATTATCTAAAGATAAAAGATGGAGACTTGTTGAGATAGTTGAAAAAGCTAAATAGCTTAAACATTGAAAGGAGGGTATTTACATGATACAGCAACAAACAATGTTAAAGGTAGCTGATAATACTGGTGCTAAAGAAATAATGTGCATTAGAGTATTAGGCGGTTCTAAAAGAAAGTATGGAAACATTGGAGATGTAATAGTTGCTAGCGTTAAAAGTGCAACACCTGGCGGAGTTGTTAAAAAAGGTGATGTTGTAAAAGCAGTAATAGTTAGATCCGTTAAAGGAGTAAGAAGAGCTGATGGCTCATATATAAAATTTGATGAAAACGCAGCAGTTATAATAAAAGATGATAAACAGCCAAGAGGAACTCGTATCTTTGGGCCTGTGGCTAGGGAGCTAAGGGATAAGGAATATACAAAGATTCTTTCATTGGCGCCTGAAGTTCTATAAGATAGGGAGGTGGCTATTGTGGAAAAAACAAAGGTACATGTAAGAAAAAAAGATACAGTTATGGTTATATCCGGAAAAGATAAAGGTAAAATAGGAGAAGTTTTAAAAGTTTTACCTAAATATGGCAAAGTTATTGTTAAAGATGTTAATGTAGTTAGCAGACATACAAAACCAAACAAAACAAATATGCAAGGCGGAATTATAAAAAAAGAAGCTCCAATATTTAGTTCAAAGGTTATGTTATATTGCAATAACTGTAAAAATGTAACAAGAATAAGTCATAAAATACTTGATGACGGAACTAAGGTTAGAGTATGTAAAAAGTGCGGAGAAACATTTTAATGTTTGAAAGGAGGTTTAACTAATGGTTCCAAGACTACAAGAAAAATATGAAAAAGAAGTTATCCCAGCTTTAATGGAAAAGTTTGGATATAAAAATATAATGGAAGTTCCTAAATTAGATAAAATAGTTGTGAACATGGGTGTAGGAGAAGCTAAAGATAATCCTAAAGTATTAGAATCTGCTATGTCTGATTTACAGTTAATAACTGGTCAAAAGCCAATTCTAACTAGAGCTAAGAAATCTATAGCTAATTTTAAAATAAGAGAAAACATGCCAATAGGATGTAAAGTTACTCTTAGAAAAGATAGAATGTTTGAATTTGCTGATAAACTTATAAATGTAGCTTTACCAAGAGTTAGAGATTTTAGAGGCGTTTCAGATAAATCTTTTGATGGAAGAGGAAATTATTCATTAGGAATTAAGGAACAACTAATTTTCCCAGAAATTGAATATGATAAAATTGATAAAGTAAGAGGTATGGATATAATATTTGTAACTACTGCAAAGACAGACGAGGAAGCAAGAGAGCTATTAAGATTCCTTGGTATGCCATTTGCTCAATAATTAAGGAGGGAAAACATGGCACGTAAGGCTTTAATAGAAAAGTGGAATAAAGAACCAAAGTTCTCAACTAGAGCTTATACAAGATGCAGAATATGTGGAAGACCACATGCTGTATTAAGAAAATTTGGTGTATGCCGTATTTGTTTTAGAGAACTTGCTTATAAAGGTCAAATACCTGGCGTAAAAAAAGCAAGTTGGTAATAAAACTTATTAGATGAAAGGAGGCACAAATAAATGGCAATGACAGATCCTATTGCAGATTTTCTAACACGTATTAGAAATGCTAATGTTGTTAGACATGAAATAGTAGAAGTACCGTCTTCAAATATAAAGAAGGCTATTGCAAATATAATGCTACAAGAGGGATACCTTAAAAATATAGAGGAATATAATGATGGTTCAGTACCTATGTTAAGATTAACAATGAAATATGGTGCTAATAAACAAAGAGTTATAACTGGACTTAGAAGAATATCTAAACCAGGACTTAGAGTTTATTGTAAGAAAGAAGAAATACCAAAAGTACTTAATGGCTTAGGGGTTGCTATTATATCAACTTCTAAAGGAATAGTTCCAGATAGAGAAGCAAGAAAATTAGGACTAGGTGGAGAAGTTATTTGCTACATCTGGTAGTTTAACAGAGGAGGTGTAATTAATGTCAAGAATAGGAAGACTTCCAGTATCTATACCAAATGGTGTAACAGTTACAGTAACACCAGACAATGTTGTTACTGTTAAAGGACCAAAAGGTCAACTTGTAAAGGCTATGAGTAATAAAATTAATATTGCTGTTGAAAATAATTCTGTAGTTGTTACAAGAAATAGTGATGATAAAGAAGAAAGAGCTCTTCACGGATTAACTAGAGCTTTAATAAATAATATGATTGTAGGAGTTACTTCAGGATATCAAAAAACATTAGAATTAGTTGGTGTTGGTTATAGAGCAGCACTACAAGGTAAAAAATTAGTATTAAATCTTGGATATTCACATCCAGTTGAAATAGAAGCAGTACCTGGCATTGAATTTGAAACTCCAGCTCCAACAAAAGTAGTTGTTAAGGGAATTGATAAAGAATTAGTTGGTGCAGTTGCTGCAGATATAAGAACATGGAGAAAGCCAGAGCCATATAAGGGCAAAGGAATTAAATATGATAATGAAGTAATAAGACGTAAAGAAGGAAAAACTGGTAAGAAATAATTAGTTTACAAACCGTCAATGCGTACAAATTAAGTTTGGAGTATTGACAATTATGAGAAGGGGTGAACTTTATGATTAAAAAAGAAGATAGACAAGAAGCTAGAGTAAGACGTCATTTAAGAATACGTAAAAAAGTTTCTGGTACATCTGAAAGACCAAGATTATCAGTATATAGAAGTGAAAAGAACATATATGCTCAAATAATCGATGATGTTGCTCAAAAAACATTAGTTTCTGCATCAAGTCTTGATAAAGAATTTGAAGGAGTTGGAAGCAACAAAGAAGCAGCAAGAAAAGTTGGTGCTTTAATAGCTAAAAGAGCGTTAGAAAAAGGAATTAAGTCTGTTGTATTTGACAGAGGCGGATATATTTATCATGGAAGAATACAAGAACTTGCTGAAGGAGCAAGAGAAGCTGGACTAGAATTTTAATAAGAAGGAGGGAAATAAATGAGAATAGATCCTAGCACACTAGAGCTAAAAGAAAAAGTTGTTTTTATAAATAGAGTTGCCAAGGTTGTAAAAGGTGGTAGAAATTTCAGATTCAGTGCTCTTGTAGTAGTTGGAGATGAAAATGGCCACGTTGGAGTTGGAATTGGTAAATCAATAGAAATTCCTGAAGCTATTAGAAAAGGAATTGAAGATGCTAAAAAGAATCTTATTAAAGTACCTATAGTTGGGACTACAGTTCCTCATGAAGTTTTAGGAGTATTTGGAAAAGGTAAAGTTCTTATTATGCCAGCAGCAGAAGGTACTGGAGTTATAGCTGGAGGTCCAGCTAGAGCAGTACTTGAGCTTGCAGGATTAAAGGATGTTAGAGCTAAATCACTTGGTTCTAATAATCCAAGAAACATGGTTAATGCTACAATAAACGGGTTAGCTTCTTTAAGAACAGCTGAAGAAATTGCTAAGCTTAGAGGTAAGACCGTTGAAGAGATTCTAGGTTAGGAGGGACTTGACCATGGCTAAGCTACAAATCACATTAAAAAAGAGCTTAATTGGAAGATTAGATAGTCACATAGCTACTGCTAAAGCTCTTGGGCTATCTAAAATAGGAAAAAGCGTTGAAAAAGAGGATACTCCTCAAATTAGAGGTATGATAAATAAAATAAGCTATCTTTTAGATGTAAAAGAAATATAAAATTAAGAGGAGGTGTAATAAATGAAACTTCATGACTTAAAACCAGCAGAAGGCGCTAGAAAAAGTCCTAAAAGAGTAGGTAGAGGTACTGGTTCAGGGCTTGGAAGAAATGCCGGAAAAGGTGAAAAAGGACAATGGGCTAGATCAGGTGGTGGAGTAAGACCAGGTTTTGAAGGAGGTCAGATGCCTTTATACAGAAGACTTCCAAAGAGAGGTTTTACTAATATATTCGCTAAAGAATATGCAACCATAAATGTAGATAGATTAAACATATTTGAAAATGGTACAGTAGTTACACCTGAACTTCTTCTTGAAAAAAGAGTAATAAGTAAATTATATGATGGTGTAAAAATATTAGGAAATGGAGAATTACAAAAAAGCTTGACAGTTAAGGCATCAAAGTTTTCTAAAACTGCAGCTGAAAAAATTGAAGCGGCTGGGGGAAAAGTTGAGGTGGTATAAATGTTATCAACCCTACGTAATGCATGGAGAACTCCTGAATTAAGGAAAAGAATATTATGGACGCTGTTTTTAGTTGCAATTTACAGGATGGGGAATAGTATCCTCGTTCCTGGGGTTGATACAAATGTACTCAAAAATATGGCTACATCAGGTACTTTATTTGGATTTTATGATTTAATTTCTGGTGGAGCATTTAGCAAATTTAATATATTTGCTTTAGGAGTAGTACCATATATTAACGCATCTATAATTATTCAGCTGCTTACAGTAGCTATTCCATATTTAGAACAGCTTTCAAAAGAAGGCGAAGAAGGCCGAAAAAAATTACAAAATTATACTAGATATGCTTCAATAGCATTTGCTATATTACAGTCATATACAATATATGTTATAATATGGAATACAAATGCACTTAAAGATACTTCGAAGCTAACAATGTTTATAATTATGCTTACGGTTACTACTGCATCAATTTTTTTGATGTGGTTAGGTGATCAAATAACAGTTAAAGGTATAGGGAATGGTATTTCATTAATTATTTTTATTAATATTATTTCAAGAATTCCTTTTACCATATACCAGATTGTAGGTCTCCAAAGCATGGAACAAGTTAATATAGTAGAGGTTATAATATTTATAGCGGTTGCAGCAGCATTATTAATTGTAGTTACGATAATGAGTTTGGCAGAAAGAAGAATACCTGTGCAGTATGCAGGAAAAACAGTTGGGAATAAAACTTTTAAAGGACAATCGACACATATTCCTATAAATTTAAATGCATCAGGAGTAATAGCAATAATTTTTGCATCTTCTGTAATGCAATTTCCAGCAACTATAGCACAATTGTTCCCAAATTCAAAAATATTCAGAGCAATTACTTCAAGTGACTATAGTCCGTTTAAACCTAATACGTGGTTATATGCGCTTGTGTTCTTTTTGTTAATATTATTTTTCTCTTGGTTTTATACTCAAATTACATTTAAACCAGATGAAATGGCAGAAAATATGCATAAATCTTCTGGTTTTATACCTGGAATAAGACCAGGAGAGTATACGGCAAAATATATTGAAAAAGTACTAACAAAAGTTTCATTACTTGGAGGAGCCTTTGCAGCCATTATAGCAGTGTTCCCAATTATCGTTGAAGGTTATACAAAGTTTAAAGGGATATCATTTGGAGGAACCAGTTTATTAATTCTAGTTGGAGTTGCTCTTGAAATTGTAAGACAATTAGAGTCACAATTAGTAATGCGTCATTACCAAGGATTTTTAAAATAAAAATTGGAGATGGTGCTATTGAAGATAGTTATATTAGGCCCTCCGGGTGCTGGAAAGGGAACTCAAGCTAAGTCAATATGCAATAAATTTTCTATACCACATATATCTACAGGCGATATTTTCAGAAAACATATATCTATGGAGACTTCTCTAGGAATTGAAGCAAAAAAATACATCGAAAAAGGGCAATTAGTTCCTGATGATATAACAATTGATATTGTAATAGATAGATTAAAAAAAGATGATTGTACAACAGGATTTTTGCTAGATGGTTTTCCAAGAACTGTTTATCAAGCAAAAGCATTGGATGATTTTCTTTTTAAATCGAAAAGTCAACTTGATACAGCATTATTAATAGATGTTCCAAAATATTTTATAATAGAAAGAATGAGCGGAAGAAGAGTTTGTCCATCTTGTGGAGCAAGTTATCACATAAAATTTAATCCTCCTGTTTTTGAAGGTAAATGTGATGTATGTGGAAATGACATAATCCAAAGAAAGGACGATAAAGAAGAAACAGTTATAGAAAGACTTGAAATCTATGACGCAGAAACGCAACCTTTAATAAAATATTATAAAGATAAAAATTTATTAAATGTTGTAGACGGAACGAAAGCCATAAACGATGTCTTTAAAAATATTTGTGAAATTCTAGGAGAGATAAAAAATGATAATAATAAAAAATGATAAAGAAATTGAATATATGAGGAGTGCGGGAAAGCTTGTAGGTGAAACCTTAGAAAAACTTGAAGAGGTAATAAAACCAGGAATAACCACTGCAGAATTGGATAGAATAGCAGAAGAGTTCATAGTAAAGCATAATGCAAAACCATCATTTAAGGGTTACCAAGGATTTCCGGCTTCTATATGTACATCAATAAATGATGAAGTAGTACATGGAATTCCAGGAAAAAGAATATTAAAAGAAGGCGATATAATTAGTATTGATTGTGGAGCTATATTAAATGGGTACCAAGGTGATGCTGCTAGAACTATAGGAGTTGGCAAAATATCTAAAGAAGCTGAAACTTTAATTGAAGTAACTAAAGAAAGTTTCTTTAAAGGGGTAGAAAAAGCACTAGTTGGGAATAGACTCACAGATATATCTTCAGCAATACAAAATTATGTAGAAAGCTTTAATTTTTCTGTTGTACGAGATTTTGTAGGTCACGGAATAGGAAGAGATATGCACGAAGATCCTGAAGTTCCTAATTTTGGGAGACCAGGTAGAGGACCTAAATTAAGTCATGGTATGGTTCTAGCTATAGAACCTATGGTTAATATAGGGAGATATGATGTTTTAATACAGCCTAATGGCTGGACAGTGGTAACAGAAGATGGTTCTCTTTCAGCCCATTATGAAAATACAGTAGCTATTTTAAATGATGGACCTGAAATACTAACTCTTATCTAATGAGGTGGTTAATTTGATTAACAATGATTATATTGGAAGGCTGGTTTATTCAAAATCAGGCAGGGACGCAAATAGAGCTTTTATTATAATAGATACAATAGATGAGAATTATGTATATATATGCGATGGAGATTTGCGAACTGTTGAAAAGCCTAAAAAAAAGAAAATTAAGCATCTTAATATAACTAATATATATATAGATGAAATCAAAAATAAGCTTGAAAAAAAAGATAGAGTTAGTAACAAAGAGATAAAAAAGTGTTTACAGCATATGAACTCTAATAAGGAGGTTTGATTACCTTATGTCAAAAGATGATGTTATTGAAATGCAAGGTAAGGTTTTAGAAGCTTTGCCTAATGCTATGTTTAGAGTTGAACTTGAGAGTGGTCATGAGATATTGGCTCATATTTCAGGAAAGTTAAGAATGAATTTTATAAGAATTATACCAGGAGATAAAGTTACTGTGGAGCTTTCTCCATATGACTTAACTCGTGGTAGAATAACCTGGAGAGCAAAGTAATAAGGAGGGTTAGCCATGAAAGTAAGACCATCAGTTAAACCAATATGCGAAAAGTGCAAGGTTATTAAAAGAAAAGGAAGAGTTATGGTTATCTGTGAAAATCCTAAGCATAAACAAAAACAAGGTTAAAATGTTTTAGGGGCGGCTGACAGTAAAACAAAAGTTTTATTGGCCTAAAACTTTAATATATATATAAAACTAATAAATTTGGTTTATTTCATTAATACCTAGGAGGTGTAAGATTTAATGGCAAGAATAGCAGGTGTTGACCTACCAAAAGAAAAAAGAGTTGAAATAGGTTTAACATATATATATGGTATAGGATTACCAACATCACAAAAAATATTAAAAGAAACAGGAATTAATCCAGATACAAGGGTAAAAGACTTAACAGAAGAAGAAGTTAATGCATTAAGAGATTATGTAAAGAACTTAAAAGTTGAAGGTGACTTAAGAAGAGATGTAGCTCTTAATATTAAGAGATTAATAGAAATAGGATGTTATAGAGGTATAAGACACAGAAAAGGTCTTCCAGTAAGAGGACAAAGAACTAAAACTAATGCAAGAACTAGAAAAGGCCCAAAGAGAGCTATAGGGGCTAAAAAGAAGAAATAGTAAGGAGGTAAGGAAATGGCAGCTCAAAAAGTTAAGAGAACTACTAGAAGAAGAAAAGAAAGAAAAAATGTTGAGCATGGTGCTGCACATATTAAATCCACTTTTAATAACTCTATAGTTACACTTACTGATAAAAATGGAAATGCTTTATCATGGGCTAGTGCAGGTGGATTAGGCTTTAGAGGATCAAGAAAAAGTACTCCATACGCTGCTCAAATGGCAGCAGAAACTGCTGCAAAAGCAGCAATGGAACATGGTTTAAGAAGTGTTGAAGTTTATGTAAAGGGACCAGGAGCAGGAAGAGAAGCTGCTATAAGATCTCTTCAGGCAGCAGGACTTGAAGTAACTTTAATTAAAGACGTTACTCCAATACCACATAATGGATGCAGACCACCAAAAAGAAGAAGAGTTTAATTATATATATAGAAAAATGCAGGAGGTGTAAATTTTAATGGCAAGATATACTGGAGCTCACTGCAGAATATGCAGAAGAGAAGGAATAAAGCTATTCCTTAAAGGGGATAGATGCTATACAGATAAATGTGCATTTGCTAGAAGAGGATATGCACCAGGACAACACGGACAAAATAAGAAGAAGCTTTCAAACTATGGTGTTCAGTTAAGAGAAAAGCAAAAAGCTAAGAGAATATATGAATTATTAGAAAGTCAATTTAAAACATACTACGATAAAGCTGAAAGAATGAAGGGAATAACAGGTGAAAACTTATTAAAACTTCTTGAAATGAGATTAGATAACGTAGTATTCAGACTAGGATTTGGAAGTTCAAGAAGAGAAGCTAGACAATTAGTTACTCATGGACATTTTTTAGTAAATGGTAAGAAAGTAGATATACCATCATATAGTGTATCTGTTGGTGATGTAATAACTGTTGCAGAAAAAAGCAGAAACAGTGAAAGATTTAAGATGTTTATTGAAAATCCAAAAGCTCTTCCAAATTGGCTAGAAGGCAACTTAGAAAACTTTGAAGGTAAAGTGATTTCTGAGCCAACTAGAGCTGATATTGACGTTCCAGTTAATGAAACACTAATAGTTGAGTTATACAGCAAGTAATTAAAATAGAATCAGTTGCCCTCAAAATAGCGAAAAATTGAATAATAAGGAGGGTTTGTATATAAAATGTTAGAAATAGAAAAGCCTAAAATTGAATGTGTTGAACTTAAAGAAGATGGTACTTATGGTAAATTTGTAGTAGAACCATTAGAAAGAGGTTATGGAATAACTCTAGGTAATGCATTAAGAAGAATTTTACTTTCCTCATTACCTGGAGCAGCAGCAACCTCTGTTAGAATAGAAAATGTACTTCATGAATTTTCAAGTGTTCAAGGAGTAAAAGAAGATGTCACTGAACTTATACTAAACATAAAAAGTTTAGCATTGAAGATGAATGGTGAAGGCCCTAGCACTATATATATAGATGCCAATGGGGAAGGAGAAGTAACTGGAGCAGATATAAAAACTGATGGAAATGTAGAAATTGTAAACAAAGATTTACATATAGCAACATTAGATGAAGATGGTAAGCTATATATGGAAATCACTGTTGACAGAGGAAGAGGATATGTTTCTCAAACTAAAAACAAGAAAGATAATCTACCTATAAATACAATCCCTGTTGATTCAATATATACTCCAGTAAAAAGAGTTAATTTTAATGTAGAAAATACTAGAGTTGGTCAAATTACAGATTATGATAAACTAACTCTTGAAGTGTGGACTAATGGAACAATAAAACCAGATGAAGCTATAGGATTATCTGCTAAAATTCTTATAGAACACTTTAAATTATTTATGACTCTTACAGATCAAGCTAATAATGTTGAAATAATGGTTGAAAAAGAAGAAGATAAAAAAGA
Organism: Clostridium prolinivorans; assembly: GCF_004011155.1. Lineage (GTDB taxonomy): Bacteria > Bacillota > Clostridia > Clostridiales > Clostridiaceae > Clostridium_AT > Clostridium_AT prolinivorans. The sequence goes on from NZ_RJWG01000003.1 coordinate 15,743, forward strand.
AAAAGTTCTTGAAATGACAATTGAAGAACTTGATTTATCTGTAAGAAGTTATAACTGCTTAAAGAGAGCTGGAATTAATACAGTACAAGAATTAACTCAAAGATCTATAGATGATATGATGAAAGTTAGAAACTTAGGTAAAAAATCACTTGAAGAAGTAGAGCAAAAGCTTGCTACTCTTGGTTTAAGCTTAAAACAAAGTGAAGAATAAAACTTTGTGTGCCCACCAATTGTGATAAAGGAGGTAAAGACATGGCAGGATATCGTAAATTAGGTCGTCCAACTGATCAAAGAAAAGCAATGTTAAGAAATCTTGTTACTAGTTTCTTAAAAAATGGTAAAATACAAACAACTGAAACTAGAGCAAAAGAAACTAAAAATATAGCTGAAAAAATGATTACTCTTGCTAAAAGAGGAGATCTTCATGCTAGAAGACAAGTGCTTTCATTTGTAACAGAAGAGAGTGTTGTTACAAATTTATTTGATAATATAGCTCCAAAGTATGCTGAAAGAAATGGCGGATATACTAGAATGTATAAAGTAGGTCCAAGAAGAGGCGACGGAGCAGAAATGGTTATACTAGAGTTAGTGTAATAGTAAAAGTAACACATCAAAAGGTGATGTTGTAAGCTAACTAAAAGGGATTAAGTTAAATTAGCTTAGTCCCTTTTTAAATAGAGGTGTTTTATTATGGGAAATATGGTAGAGTGCAGGGAGCTTAAATACCAATACGCAGGGACAGAAGAAGAAAATGGTAAAATTGCAATAAATAATATAGATATAAACATAAAAAAAGGTGAATTTCTTGTAATATTAGGACGAAATGGTTCTGGAAAATCAACATTAGCTAAGCATATTAATGCTTTACTTCTTCCTACTTCTGGCAAAGTATATGTAGATGGATTAGATACATCAGATCCAAATAATTTATGGAATATAAGAAATAAAGCTGGTATGGTGTTTCAAAATCCAGATAACCAAATAGTGGCAACTATTGTTGAAGAAGATGTAGCTTTTGGACCAGAAAATTTGGGTATAGAACCAAGTGAAATAAGGAAAAGAGTAAATGATGCTCTTAAAACAGTAGATATGTATGAATATAGAAAACATGCTCCTCATCTTTTATCAGGAGGTCAAAAACAGAGGATTGCTATAGCTGGTATATTAGCTATGAGACCAGAATGTATTGTTTTTGATGAACCTACTGCAATGCTTGATCCATCTGGAAGAAAAGAAGTAATAAAAACTATTAAAGAAATAAATAAAATTTATGGTATTACTATAGTGCTTATAACTCACTTTATGGAAGAAGCTGCAGAAGCTGATAGAATAATTGTAATGGACAAAGGAAGCTTAATAATGGAAGGGACTCCGAGAGATATATTTAGTAAAGTTTCAGTAATGAAAAATATTGGATTAGATGTCCCACAAGTTACTGAATTAGCTTATGAATTACAAAAGAGTGGTATTAAAATTGATACTAACATATTAACTATAGAAGAAATGGTGGAAGCATTATGTCAATTAATATAGAGAATATAACACATATATATATGAAAGGTTCTCCCTTTGAAAAAAAAGCTTTAGATAATGTATCTATTAAAATAAATGATGGTGAGTTTATTGCACTTATAGGTCATACTGGTTCAGGGAAATCTACTTTAATACAACATATAAATGGATTATTAAAACCTGACAATGGTAAAATATTTATAGATGACATAGACATTACAAGTAAGAATATAAAACTTAGTGAAATAAGAAAAAAAGTAGGACTTGTTTTTCAATATCCAGAATATCAACTTTTTGAAGAAACTATAGAAAAAGATATAGCTTTTGGTCCTAAAAATTTAGGCTTAAGTGAAGAAGAAATAAATAATAGGGTAAAAAGAGCTATGAATATGGTTGGACTTGATTATGAAACTTATAAAAACAAATCTCCATTTGATTTAAGCGGAGGTCAAAAAAGGAGAGTTGCCATAGCAGGAGTTGTTGCTATGGAACCTAATGTACTTATTTTAGATGAGCCAACTGCTGGATTAGATCCAAAAGGAAGAGATGATATATTAAACCAGGTAAAGTTACTTCATAAAGAGTATAAAATGACAGTAATTTTAGTTTCTCACAGTATGGAAGATGTAGCTAAAGTTGCTGATAGAATATTAGTTATGCATAAAGGTAAATGTATACTTGATGGGAAACCAGAAAAAATATTTAAAGAAATAGATACTTTAGAAAGTGTTGGCTTAGCAGTCCCACAAGTTACGTATTTAATGAAAGCTCTTAAGGAAAAAGGCTTTGATATATCAGAAGATGCATTTACCATAAATCAAGCTAAAAATGAAATATTAAAGATTTTAAGGAGAGCAAAAAATGATTAAGGATATTACTCTAGGACAATATATACCTGGTGAATCATTTGTACATAAGCTTGATCCAAGAATTAAAATAATAATTTCTATAATTTTTATATCTTCTCTTTTTATAATAAATAATTTTAAAGGATATATATTTGTAGTTGCATTTATTGCAACCACTATAATAATATCAAAAGTTCCTTTTAAATTTATATACAAAGGATTAAAACCAATATTCATATTACTTATATTTACCGCTTTTATAAATATATTTATGACAACTGGTGAAGGCACACCTTTAATTCATTGGAAATTTATAAAAATATATAAAGAAGGACTTATACTAGCAGCTTTTATGATAATAAGGCTTACTTTCCTTATAATAGGAACATCACTATTAACATTGACAACTTCTCCAATTGAACTAACAGATGGTATAGAGAAATTATTAAATCCTTTTAGAAAGATAGGTATACCTTCTCATGAATTAGCAATGATGATGACTATAGCTTTAAGGTTTATTCCAACTCTTATGGATGAAACTGATAAAATTATGAAAGCTCAAATGGCAAGGGGAGCCGATTTTGAAAGCGGAAACTTATTTGCTAGGGCTAAAAATTTAATTCCATTATTAGTACCTTTATTTATAAGTTCATTTAGAAGAGCAGATGAACTTGCTATGGCTATGGAAGCAAGATGTTATAGAGGTGGAGAAGGAAGAACAAGGATGAAGGTATTAAAGTTAGAAAATAGAGATTATATAGCAAGTAGTTTCACTGTTTTGTATGTATTATTATGTATTTTTAGTAGAAGCTAATAATTTTTTATGAGGTAAAAATATGAGAAATATAAAGCTCGTAATAGAGTATGATGGAACAAATTATTCTGGCTGGCAAATACAAAAAAATGCTACAAGTGTTCAAGGAAAACTTCAAGAAACATTAAAAAAAATAACAGGTGAAGATATTGAAGTTATAGGATGCAGCAGAACTGATGCTGGAGTACATGCAAGAAGATTTGTTGCTAATTTTAAAACAGAAAGTAAAATACCTTATAAAAATTTTAAAGCTGCTTTAAACAGTAATCTTCCTTCTGATATTGTAATAATAAATTCAGAAGAAGTTTCTTTAGACTTTCATTCTAGGTATTCAAGTAAAGGAAAACTTTATAGCTATACCATATTAAATAAAGAAGAGCCAGCTGCTATAGGCAGAAATTATGTTTATCATTATAAAAGAAAACTAGATGTTGAAGCAATGAATAAAGCTTGTAAATTTTTTTTAGGCACACATGATTTTGCGGCTTTTAAAAGTTCAGGAAGTTCAGTAAAAAACACTATAAGGACTATACAAAAAGCTTATTTCAAAGTAAATGCAGATAAAATAATTTTTTATATTGAAGCTGATGGGTTTTTGTATAATATGGTAAGAATAATAGTAGGTACTTTAATTGATGTAGGTATTCATAAAATAAATCCAGAATATGTGTTAGAAATAATAAAATCTAAAGATAGAAAAAGAGCTTCGAAAACAGTTCCGGCAAGTGGATTATGTCTTGAATTTGTCTATTATTAAATAAAGGAAATTTATTGACACACCAGGTCGAATGTATTATAATGAATAATGTTGTATTATGTAGTGTATAAGATCCACTAGCCCCGGGTCTTGACATAGATAAACGTTTTTTATGTAGAGTTCAGGGAGGGAAAAAGATGAAATCATACTTAGCAAAAAAGAATGAAATTGAAAGAAAATGGTATGTAATTGATGCAGCAGGGAAACCACTAGGAAGAGTTGCAAGCCAAGTTGCTACAATTTTAAGAGGAAAACACAAACCAATATTTACACCAAATGTTGATACTGGAGATTTCGTAATAGTTATTAATGCTGAAAAAGTTGTTTTAACAGGAAAGAAACTTGATCAAAAAATGATGAGACATCACTCATTATATCCAGGTGGATTAAAAGAAACTCCATATAGAGAAGTTTTAGCAAAGAAACCTGAATATGCTTTCAAAGAAGCAGTAAGAAGAATGCTTCCAAGTGGACCATTAGGAAGAGATATGCTTAGCAAATTAAAAGTATATAGAGGTGCTGAACATGAACATGCAGCACAAAAACCAGAAGTACTTGAGTTAAAGTACTAGTTATTGGAAGCAGGAGGGAGGATTTAAAATGGCTAAAGTTCAGTATATAGGAACTGGAAGAAGAAAAAAATCAGTCGCTAGAGTTAGACTTGTACCAGGTGAAGGTAAAATAACAATTAATAAAAGAGATATAGAAAATTATTTTGGATTAGAAACTTTAAGATTTATAGTTAATCAGCCATTAGTATTAACTGGAACTAAAGAAAAATTTGATGTTATAGTAAATGTTAATGGTGGAGGATATACAGGTCAAGCTGGTGCTATTAGACATGGAATAGCTAGAGCATTAGTTAAAGCTGATGAAAATCTTAGACCAGAACTTAAGAAAGCTGGTTTCTTAACAAGAGATCCAAGAATGAAAGAAAGAAAGAAATACGGTCTTAAGAAAGCTAGAAGAGCACCACAATTCTCAAAGAGATAAAAATATCTTTTTCCAAGAAAGTACGCTTGGAATTTCAAAATTTGCTCAAAGAAGATACAAACGTCAGGGGAAGAGCCTCTGGCGTTTTTTTATTTCAAAAAAATTACCAAAAATTTTATAATTTAAAAAAATAAATTTAGTCAAAACTATAATAAAGGTTTTAAATTAAATCTAAATAAAAAACCTTATAAAAGTAGTAAGTTTTATGTTCTTATAATAAATAAGGAAAATAATAAAACTCATATAAGAAATGAACAAATACATTAAAAACAATAAAATTATCTATGCAATAAATCTATTCATTAAAAATATTTCTCTTGAACAAAATTTTAAAGGAGGTATTTTTGATGATTATACAAAAAATAAAAGGTAAATTGGGCATAATTGCTTTTTTTGCAGTAATTTTAGCTATATATAGTATATTACCAGTATCAGCACGAAATAAAGGTACAAATGATAAGAAAACTATTCTTATAGATGCAGGACATGGTGGATATGATGGCGGAGCAATAGGTAAAACAGGAATAAAAGAAAAAGATATTAATTTAGCTATAAGTCTTAAACTAAAAGATGCTTTAATAAAAAATGGATACAAAGTTGTTATGATTAGAGAAACAGATAAAGCACTTATAGAAGAAGGAAAAAGAAATACTACTAAAAAAGCACAAGATATGGAAAATAGATGTAAAATAAAAGAAGAGTCCAATGCAGATTTATTTATAAGTATACATCAAAATCATTTTCCACAAGAGAAATATTATGGTGCACAAGTATGGTATTCTAATAATGAAAAAAGCAGTACATTGGCTCATATAGTACAGGAAAATTTAAAAATAGATTTAAATCATGATAATAAAAGAGTAGAAAAACCTGCAAAAAATAATTATAAAATTTTATCTTGCAGTGATAAAATGCCATCAATTTTAGTAGAATGTGGTTTTTTATCAAACTATGAAGAAGAAAAGAGACTTTTAGATGAAAATTATCAAGAAAAAATTGTAGAATCTTTAGTAAAATCAATAAATGAGTATTTTAAAAAAGAAAATATGTAATTATAAAAACGACATATTTCCCAGGGAATATGTCGTTTTTTACAATTAATTTATAGAAAAATTAAAAAATTAAAAAATTTTAGATTGTATTAAAGATAATTTAATTGACAATAGACATCATACAACGTAAAATAATGTTAGACAACTATTTTGAGCGATTAAATATATAAAAAGGTGGTATAGTTATGAGAAGTGATGCAATAAAAAAAGGTAGCAAAAGCGCACCACATCGTTCTTTATTAAATGCTTTAGGGCTTACTAAAGAAGAAATGGATAGGCCGCTTATAGGTATTGTAAGTTCACAAAATGATATAGTACCAGGTCATATGAATCTAGACAAAATTGTAGAAGCAGTTAAAATTGGAGTAGCAATGGCCGGAGGTACACCTATTGTTTTTCCTGCAATTGCTGTTTGTGATGGTATAGCAATGGGACATCAAGGTATGAAATATTCACTTGTTACAAGAGAGCTTATTGCAGATTCAACTGAAGCAATGGCTATGGCACATGCATTTGATGCTCTTGTAATGGTTCCTAATTGTGACAAAAATGTGCCGGGACTTTTAATGGCAGCAGCAAGAATTAATATTCCAACAATTTTTGTAAGCGGAGGCCCTATGCTCGCTGGGAAAGTAGATGGCTGTAAAACAAGTCTTTCAAGTATGTTTGAAGCAGTTGGAGCTTTTAATGCAGGAAAAATTACAGAAGAAAAACTTGAAGAATTTGAGAATAAGGCTTGCCCAACATGTGGTTCTTGTTCTGGAATGTATACAGCAAATAGTATGAATTGCTTAACAGAAGTTCTTGGAATGGCATTACAAGGTAATGGTACTATTCCAGCAGTTTATTCAGAAAGAATTAAGCTGGCAAAACATACAGGTATGAAAATTATGGAATTACTTGAGAAAGATATAAGACCAAGGGATATTATGACAGAAGATGCATTTAAAAATGCATTAACTATGGATATGGCTCTTGGATGCAGTACAAATAGTATGCTTCATTTGCCAGCAATTGCCCATGAAGCAGGAGTTGAATTAAATATTGATTTAGCTAACGAAATAAGTTCAAAAACACCAAATCTTTGTCATCTTGCCCCTGCAGGGAATACATACATTGAAGATTTACATGAAGCTGGTGGAATTTATGCAGTTATGAATGAAATAAATAAACTTGGTTTATTAAAAACAGATTTAATTACATGTACTGGAAAAACTATTGCTGAAAATATCAAAGGTTGTTATAACAAAAATACTGAAGTAATTAGACCTGTTGATAACCCTTATAGTGAAACTGGAGGAATAGCAGTCCTTAGAGGAAATCTTGCACCAGATTCATGTGTAGTTAAACGTTCTGCTGTTGCACCTGAAATGTTAAAACATGAAGGACCAGCAAGAGTATTTGATTGCGAAGAAGATGCCCTAGATGCTATAAATTCAGGGAAAATAGTTGCCGGAGATGTTGTTGTGATAAGGTATGAAGGTCCTAAAGGAGGCCCTGGAATGAGAGAAATGCTTAATCCAACTTCAGCAATTATAGGAAGAGGATTAGGGAGTTCAGTAGCTCTTATAACAGATGGACGTTTTAGTGGTGCTACTAGAGGTGCTGCAATTGGCCATGTTTCTCCAGAGGCAGCTGTTGGAGGAAATATTGCATTAGTTGAAGAAGGAGATATAATTCAAATAGATATTACAGCTAATACAATTAATTTTCTTGTAAGTGATGAGGAATTAGAAAGAAGAAGAGCTAATTGGAAACCTAGAGAGCCTAAAATTACAACTGGGTATCTTTCAAGATATGCTGAACTAGTAACATCAGGGAATAGAGGTGCTGTTTTAGAAATCCCTAAAAGATAAATAATATAAATAAGAAATAATATAAATGAAAATTTACTAAAGCATATAAATTTTTTAACCTTTTTCAATAATATATTAATTAGTATTATAACACATTTAGTTTAATATTATAAAATAATAGCCATAAATCTATAATATTTTTCGTTTGTTTAAGCGTTAGTTAAGTTTAACGAAAATACTTTTGATTTATGGCTATTTTAATATTAAATATTTTTATAAAAAATTAGTTTATGAACCATATTTTATTTATTCTATAAATAAAAATTAATTTTTATTTGGGAAATTTAGTTTTTATTCATTATCAATTCCTAATCCTCTCATGGCATGGATAATATGAAGTTTCATAGCGGTTTCAGCTCCTTGAGCATCTTTTTTAGAGAGAAAATCCATAACCATTTTATGATCATTAATTGTATCTTGTATTAGTATGGGGTTATCTTCGGATAAAATTACACCTTTATAAATAGCTTTATAAATAATAGGCATAAGTTTATCCATAAATTCATTATGAGTTGCTTTAGCAATAGAATTATGAAATGCTTGCTCAACCTCTGTTCTATCTTCGTTTTTTAAAATTTTTTCTTCTTCAAGTTTTCCATAATAAATAATTCGTTCTAAATCTTTATCAGTAGCCCGCTTTGCTGCATAATAGGCTATTTTAGGTTCAAATATAAGTCTCATTTCATATAAATCTTTTATATTAAGTCTTATACTAGAAAGTTCTGACAAATTAAAATGCTCATAAAAATTTGGATTGTTAGTGATAAAAGTACCTTTGCCTCTTTTAATTTCTAATACATTGTGAGCAACTAAAATGCGTATGGCTTCTCTTAATGTAGTTCTACTTACACCAAGTTCAGAAGAAAGCTCATTTTCATTGGGGAGTTTATCTCCTGGGGCGAATTTTTTATCTATTGTAATCATTGCAAGTATGTCATCAGCAATAGTTTCTGCTAAAATTTTTTCCCTTTTAGACATAAAAACAACATCTCCTTTTATTAAATACTTAAAGAATACAATAAGCATTAATATTTTTCAATAAAATAATAAATAATTTAATGCAACATATGAATTTTATAATGTAATTTTTAAGCTTATATAGAAATATTGTCTTACAAAAAACATTTTTATTAAATGTCGACCATTTTATTATATATAGATATAATAGAAATTTAGAAACACTATAAATTGTATAGTATAAATTAATTTACAGCTTATTGAAAGTTAATTATATTATGAAAATATCTTTATTTTTATATAAATAAAAACCATGCATAAATAGCATGGTTTTAGTTTAATATAAATTTTTATGACCTTCTAACCAATCAATAAATTGACGAGCTGTTCTTGGTGAACGTCCATTGTATGAGAGCTCCCATTTTAAAGCTTCTTTGCATAGTTCTTCTTTATTTATTGAAATATTTCTTTTTGTTGCAATACCATTTACTATTTTTAAGTATTGATTTTTATCTGGAGCAGAAAATACTACTGTTATGCCAAATCTATCTGCAAGAGATAGTTTTTCTTGAATAGTATCTGCTGCATGTATTTCTTCATTTGTATTAGATGATGAAAGACCATTTCTATCATTAAAAGTCTCTTTTATTAAATGTCTTCTGTTTGATGTAGCATAAATTAAAACATTATTTGGTTTATTTTCTAAACCTCCTTCAAGTAAGGCTTTTAATGCAGTATAATTTTCATCATCTTCTTTAAATGATAAGTCATCTATAAAAATAATAAATTTTTGAGGTCTATTTCTTACGGCTCTTAAAATAAGAGGAAAATCTGTAAGATAAGATTTAGGTATTTCTATTATTCTTAACCCTTGATTGTGATATTCATTTAAAAGAGCTTTTACTGTTGAAGACTTTCCTGTACCTCTATCTCCATATAAAAGAACATTATTTGCACTAAAACCTTTTAAAAACTGTAATGTATTTTCTATGATTTTTGAACGTTCTAATTCATATCCAATAAAATCTGAAAGAGAAATTGTGTCAAACTCATAAATTGGTTTAAAATTTCTTTCATACCCTGAATTTTCCCAAACAAACGCTCTATAACGGCTAAATATACCGCAGCCATATTTTTCATAATATTCTATTAAATATTTAATGCATTCATTCCACCTGTTACAATCATATAAATACTTTCTCATTGATTTATAATGATTTGGATATTGTTCATTTTCAGATAAATCCTTATATTCTGTTTCCCAATCCGGAAGATTTTTTATTGTTTCATAACTAAATTCAATATTATTAAAAATTTCTAATGCATAAGTTTTTATCATACTAGAAGAAATTGATGATATAATTTGTAAATTATTCAAATCTTTTTCAACAGTTTTTTGCAAAATATATGCTTCTTTATTTTTCGACTGTAATTTTAAAGAAAATGGATTTTCGTCAAAAAGAATTAATTCTATGACAAGATCTTTTAAAGATTTATTAGAACTATAGCATAATTTTAGGAAAAAATCATTATAAAGATTAGTAAAATAAGATAAATCAATTTTTTCTTGATTTAGATAATCAAAAAGCTCATATAATTTGTTAAGAGTTTTGTTTTCTAATAAATTTCTATATATAGAAAGTGAATCAAAAGCTAATTTAGTTCTTTTAATTTTAGAATTTGTATAAGATTCCTCCATAAAAATTCCTCCAGTTAAATAAAATGAATTTTTAAAATATGCAGTTTTAAATTTCAGATTTTTATGATTTTTGATATTTTAAAATTAATATACTCTTATTTTAGAAATGTGTCAATTGATTAATTTTTTTAAAAATATAAATTTATACTTGACAAACAAAGATAAAAAAAGTATTATTTATTATAAACACAAAAACTTATTTAAAAAAATGATGTAGCAATCTTCAGATTACTGCATGTAAAATTATTATTTCATTCAATACGTGAAAAACAAAGATAGGGATAAGTATGCAGAGCTTTTATCTCACAGAGAGCGGAGAAAGGTGGAATTCCGTAGATAATTGCTGCAGAAACTCACCCTAGAGTTGCAGGCTGAACTTATAGTAAGCTGTGCCGGTTTACGCCGTTATTAAAGTAAGTAAAAATTTGGGTGGTACCGCGGCAGACTCTCGCCCCAAGCAAGAGGTCTGTCTTTTTTTATTTCAATTTTAAGGGAGTGTGTGGAGGAATATGGGAAATAGGATTTTTATATTTGATACAACGCTTAGAGATGGAGAACAAACTCCTGGAGTGAATTTAAATAAATTAGAAAAACTTGAAATTGCAAAGCAGTTAGATAAATTAGGTGTAGATGTTATTGAAGCAGGTTTTCCAATAGCTAGTCATGGAGATTTTGAAGCAGTAAAATTAATTGCTCAAAATGTAAAAAGACCTATAATTACAGGTTTAGCCAGAGCTGTAAAAAAAGATATAGATAGAGCTTGGGAAGCATTACAATACGCAGAAAGACCAAGAATACACACTTTTATTGCAACTTCAGATTTGCATATGAAATATAAGTTAAATATGTCTCCAGAGGATGTTTTAAAAAGAGCAACTGAAATGGTAAGTTATGCTAAGTCATTATGCAATGATGTGGAATTTTCACCAGAAGATGGAACAAGAACAAATCCTGAATTTTTATATAAAGTATTGGAAGCAGTAATAGATGCCGGAGCTACAGTAGTTAATATACCAGATACGGTAGGTTATGCAATACCTAATGAGTTTGGTGAATTTATTCGTTCAATTAAAAATAATGTTCGAAATATTGACAAAGCAATTATTAGTGTACATTGTCATAATGATTTAGGCCTTGCTATAGCTAATTCTCTTGCTGCAATTGAAAATGGTGCAACACAAGTTGAATGTGCAATAAATGGGCTTGGAGAAAGAGCTGGAAATGCTGCTTTAGAAGAATTAGTAATGATTCTTAAGACAAGAAAAGATTTATTTGATAAAATTGAAAACAATATTATTACAGAGCAAATTCATAATACAAGTGAATTAGTAAGACAGCTTACTGGAATTCAAATTCAGCCTAATAAAGCTATTGTTGGTGCAAATGCTTTTGCACATGAATCAGGTATTCATCAACATGGTGTATTAAGTTGCAGAGAAACTTATGAAATAATGACACCTGAATCCATTGGATTAAAGAAAAGTTTAGTGGTTTTGGGCAAACATTCAGGAACTCATGCTTTTGAACAAAGATTAAAAGAATTAGGCTATACCAATTTAAGTCAAGAAAAAATAAATGAAGCGTTTCAAAAATTTAAAGATTTGGCAGATAGAAAAAAGGAAATATGCGATGAAGATATAGAATCATTAATTAGACAAGAAATAGTTCATGAAAAAGAAATTTTCCAATTAGAATCTTTCCATATTTCAAGTGGCAATAATTTAAGTGCTACTGCTACAGTAAGAATAAAAAATGAAGAAGGCATATCAGAAGAAGCTGCTTGCGGAGAAGGTCCTATTAATGCGGTTTTCAAAGCTATAGATAGAGCTGTAGGACTTGAAATAAACTTAAAAGATTATTTCTTAAAATCAATTACAGGAGGAACTGATTCATTAGGAGAAGTTTCTGTAAGAATTGAAAATAATGGGAAAATTTTTACAGGCAGAGGAATTAGCATAGATATAATTGAAGCTAGTGCAAAAGCATATATAAATGCAATAAATAGAATGCTTAATAATTCAGAAATGATTTCAACAAAATAATTAAAAATAATTCAAATTTCAGAAAAAAGAATGTTGACTTTTTGACTTAAACATAGTAAATTAATAATTAATAATTTTCATAAAATTAAACTAATAAATAACAAATAAAAAATATAAGTAAATACAAGCTATGAAGGGAAGAGTATGCAATAGTGTTGTTTAAAAGAGAGCGGGGTAAGGTGAAAGCCCGTAAACAAAATGTTGCAGAAAATCACCCCGGAGCTGCAGGCTGAACTTATAGTAAGCTGTGCCGGCTGTTGCCGTTATATAAATGAGTAAAAATTTGGGTGGTACCGCGACAGACTTTTCGCCCCAGGGTGGAGGTCTGTTTTTTTATACCTAAAAATTAAAATAGTTTAATTTTTAATTAGTTTTAGCATAAAAAAATAAAAATAATAAAATCTTGAAAGGTGGAATAAAAAATGGCAAAAATGTATTATGACTATGATGCAAATTTAGAATTATTAATGGGGAAAAAGGTAGCAATAATTGGTTATGGAAGTCAAGGGCATGCACATGCATTAAATCTTAAAGATAGTGGTGTAGATGTTGTTGTAGGTTTGTATACAGGAAGTAAATCTTGGAAGATAGCTGAAGATGCAGGGCTTAAAGTTATGAAAACAGATGAAGCTGTAAAATATGCAGACTTTATTATGATTCTTATACCAGATGAAAAACAAGCTGAGCTTTATAAAAATAGTATAGAACCTAATTTAACTGAAGGAAAATCTTTACTATTCGCCCATGGATTTAATATTCATTTTGGACAAATTAAGCCACCAGCATTTGTTGATGTATTTATGGTAGCACCAAAAGGACCTGGTCATACAGTAAGAAGTCAATATCAAGAAGGAAAAGGAGTACCTTGCTTAATTGCAGTATATCAAGATTATTCTGGTAAAGCAAAAGAATATGCTTTAGCTTATGCAAAAGGAATAGGTGGAACAAGAGCTGGAGTACTTGAAACTACTTTTAAAGAAGAAACTGAAACAGATCTTTTCGGAGAACAGGCAGTTCTTTGCGGAGGAGTTACAGAGCTTATAAAAGCAGGTTTTGAAACTTTAGTAGAAGCAGGATATCAACCAGAAAGTGCTTATTTTGAATGTCTTCATGAAATGAAACTTATTGTAGACTTAATCAACCAAGGAGGATTAAGCTACATGAGATACTCTATTAGTGATACAGCTGAATATGGAGATTACTCTACTGGTAAGAGATTAATTACTGAAGAGACAAGAAAGGAAATGAAAAAGGTACTTTCAGAAATTCAAGATGGAACTTTTGCTAGAAAATGGATTTTAGAAAATCAAGCAAACCGTCCTTCATTTAATGCTATTAGAAAAAGAGAACAAGAACATCAAATTGAAAAAGTAGGCAAAGAATTAAGAAAAATGATGTCTTGGATTCCAAATAAATAAAATATATTTTTAGGTTATATATTTAAGAATAAAAAAGAATAAAGGAGTGGTGAAAAATTGGGAATTTAAAAAATAATAATAAAATATTTATTTACGATACGACTTTAAGAGATGGTGCACAATCGGAGGGAATATCTTTTACTGTAGAGGATAAATTAAAAATTGCACTTCAATTAGACGCTTTTGGAGTAGATTATATTGAAGCCGGGAATCCCGGCTCCAATCCAAAAGATTTAGAATTCTTTTACAGAGTCGGAAAATATCAATTCAAAAATGCCGTTCTAACTGCATTTGGAAGCACAAGAAGAGCAGGGATAAGTGTAGAGGAAGATTCCAACATTCAATCTTTATTAAAGGCAGATACAAAAGCAGTAGCTATATTCGGGAAAAGTTGGGATTTCCATGTTACTGAAATTATTAGGACTTCTTTAGAAGAAAATTTAAGTATGATTAAAGATACTATATATTATCTTAAAAGTAAGGGAAAAGAAGTTATTTTTGATGCAGAACATTTCTTTGATGGATATAAAGAAAATGAAAATTATGCAATGAAAACAATAGAAACAGCTATAGAAGCAGGGGCAGATTGGGTTGTTCTTTGTGATACAAATGGTGGAAGTTTACCTTCAGAAATAGCTGAAATTGTAAAAAAAGTTACAAGTACATTTAATGTTCCTATAGGAATTCATTGTCATGAAGATGGAGGAATGGCTGTTGCTAATACGCTAGTAGCAGTAGAAAATGGAGCGCTACAAGTTCAAGGTACAATAAATGGATATGGAGAACGTTGTGGGAATGCAAATCTATGTACTATTATTCCTAATCTTAAATTTAAGATGAAAAAAGATTGTGTATTTGAAGATAAAATACGTGAATTAACATCTTTATCTCGTTATATAAGTGAAATTGCAAACTTACCTCACAATGAACATTTACCATATGTAGGGAATAGTGCATTTGCACATAAAGGTGGAATGCATATTGACGCAGTATATAAAAATTCAAAATCTTTTGAACATATTTCTCCAGAATTAGTTGGAAATGAAAGAAAAATATTAATGTCAGAAGTTTCAGGGAAAAGTACTATTCTTTCAAAAATTCAAAAGGAAGCTCCTTGGGTTACAAAAAATTCAAAAGAAGTGCAAGAAATAATTGATAAACTCAAAAAATTAGAACATGAAGGTTATCAATTTGAAGGAGCAGAAAGTTCTTTTATACTTTTAGTAAAGAGAGCTTTGGGGAAAGGTAAAGAGTTTTTCTCGGTTAAAGATTTTAATATAATATGTCAGGAAAAATATAATGGAGAGTATAATTCTTTAGCTACAATAAAAGTTGAAGTTGATGGATTAGAAAAACTTACAGTTGCAGAAGGTGATGGACCTGTAAATGCTATAGATACAGCACTTCGTAAAGCATTAGAGAGCTTTTATCCTGCTCTTAAAAGAGTAAGGTTAACCGATTATAAAGTAAGAGTACTTGGGTCAAATGAAGCAACTGCTGCAAAAGTAAGAGTTCATATTGAGTCAACAGATGGAGAAAATGTTTGGGGGAATGTAGGAGTATCTAGCAATATAATAGTAGCAAGCTGGATTGCCTTAGTGGATTCTATAGAATATTTTCTTTATAAAGAAATGGAACAACAAGGAGGAGATAATAATGGGCATGACGATGACACAGAAAATTCTGGCTGCTCATGCAGGGCTTAAAAGCGTAAAAGCAGGAGAATTAATAAAAGCAAAATTAGATTTAGTTTTAGGAAATGATGTAACAACACCTGTTGCGGTAAAAGAGTTTCAAAAAATAGGAATAAATAATGTATTTGATAAAGAAAAAATAGCAATTGTTCCAGATCACTTTACTCCTAATAAGGATATTAAATCTGCAGAACAGTGTAAATGTATAAGAGAATTTGCAAGAAAAATGGAAATTAAAAATTATTTTGAAATTGGTCAAATGGGGATTGAACACGCTTTAATTCCTGAACAAGGATTAGTAGTTGCAGGTGATGTTGTTATAGGTGCAGATTCTCATACTTGTACTTATGGAGCGTTAGGAGCTTTTTCTACTGGTATAGGAAGTACTGATATGGCAGCAGGGATGGCTACAGGTGAAGCTTGGTTTAAGGTACCTGAGGCTATTAAATTCGTTCTTAAAGGAGAATTAAATCCTTGGGTAAGCGGAAAAGATGTTATTCTTCATATAATAGGAGAAATAGGAGTGGATGGAGCTCTTTATAAGTCTATGGAATTTACAGGTGATGGACTAAAAAGCTTATCTATGGACGATAGATTTTCAATGGCAAATATGGCAATTGAAGCTGGAGCTAAAAATGGAATTTTTGATGTAGATGAAAAAACTATTGAATATATAAAAGCTCATTCTACAAAAGAATATAAAATTTATAAAGCAGATGAAGATGCAGAATATGCTAAAGTTATAGAAATAGATTTATCAACTATTAAGCCTACAGTGGCTTTCCCACATTTACCTGAGAATACAAGAACTATTGATGAAGTTGGAGATATCAAAATAGATCAAGTTGTAATTGGTTCTTGTACTAATGGAAGAATTGAAGATTTGAGAACTGCTGCTAAAATTTTAAAAGGTAGAAAAGTAAATCCTAATGTAAGGGTAATTATTTTCCCAGCAACACAAAAAATTTATTTACAAGCTATGAGAGAAGGGCTTTTAGAAATTTTTGTAGAAGCAGGAGCAGCGGTAAGTACTCCTACTTGCGGACCTTGTCTAGGAGGTCATATGGGAATTTTAGCTAAAGGTGAGAGAGCAGTTGCAACAACTAATAGAAATTTTGTAGGAAGAATGGGTCATCCAGAAAGTGAAGTATATTTAGCAAGTCCTGCAGTTGCAGCAGCTTCTGCAGTAACTGGAAAAATATCTTCACCAGAAGAACTTGGAATGTAGGAAAGGCGGGAGATAAAATGTTAAAAGGAAAAGCTATTGTATATGGAAATAATGTAGATACAGATGTAATTATTCCTGCAAGATATTTAAATACTAGTGATCCTAAAGAACTAGCAATGCATTGTATGGAGGATTTAGATAAAAATTTTTCTAGTAGAGTAAAACCAGGTGATATAATGGTTGCTGGAAAAAATTTTGGCTGTGGATCTTCAAGAGAGCATGCGCCAATTGCTATTAAAGCATCAGGAATAGGATGTGTTATAGCAGAAACCTTTGCTAGAATTTTTTATAGAAATGCTATTAATACAGGCCTTCCTATTATGGAATGTCCTGAAGCTGTACAAGATATAGAAGATAATGACGAAATTACTATAGATGTAAATACTGGGATTATTACAAATATTACAAAAAATAAAACTTATCAGGCAGAGCCTTTTCCACCTTTTATTCAGGAAATTATTAATGCAGAAGGATTGATTAATTATATAGCAAAGGCGGTGAAAAAATAATGAAAATTGCTGTTATTCCAGGAGATGGAATAGGACCAGAGGTTATAAAACAAGCTTTAAAAGTTTTAAATACAATTTCTAAAAAATACAATTGTTCTTTTGAGTTTGAAGAAGTACTTATGGGAGGTATTGCTATAGATAAAACTGGTGTACCTTTACCTGAAGAAACTATTAATATTTGTAAAAATAGTGATGCTGTTTTATTAGGGGCTGTAGGAGGAGAAAAATGGGATACTCTTCCTGGACATCTTAGACCAGAAGCAGGACTTTTGGGTATAAGAAAAGCTCTTGGAGTTTTTGCAAATTTAAGACCAGCTATATTATTTCCTCAGTTAAAATCCGCTTCCACCTTAAAAGAGGAAGTCCTTGGAGATGGACTCGATATTATGGTTATTCGTGAGCTAATAGGAGGGGCATATTTTGGAGAAAAAAAGAGAATAGAAACAGAAGAGGGACCTAAAGCTTGGGATACTATGATGTATTCAGCTTATGAAATTGAAAGAATTACTCATGTTGCATTTAAAACAGCAATGAAGAGAAAAAATAAGCTTACATTAGTGGATAAGGCTAATGTTTTAGAAAGTTCAAGGCTTTGGAGAGAAATTGTATTTAAAATTGCTAAAGAATATCCACAAGTACAGCTTAATACTATGTATGTAGATAATGCTGCTATGCAGCTTATAAGAAATCCAAGACAGTTTGATTTAATATTAACTGAAAATTTATTTGGAGATATTTTAAGTGATGAAGCATCAATGCTTACAGGTTCACTTGGTATGCTTCCATCTGCAAGTCTTGGAGAAGGTAAAAGAGGATTGTATGAACCTATTCATGGTTCTGCCCCAGATATTGCTGGACAGGATAAAGCAAATCCAGTTGCTACAATTTTAAGTGTTGCTATGATGCTTAGATATAGTTTTGATATGGATGATGCAGCAAATGATATAGAATCAGCTGTATCAAAAGTATTAGATGAAGGATATCGTACATTAGATATTTATGAAGCGGGGACAAAAGTTGTTGGTACAGAAAAAATGGGAGATTTAATAGTAGAAAAAATTTAGACAAATTCTAATAAAAGGGGGCTATAATATAATGAAGCTAAAGGGCGCAGAGGTGCTATTAGAATGCCTGAAAGAGCAAGAGGTTAATGTTATTTTTGGATATCCAGGAGGAACAGTATTACCAATTTACGATGCTTTATATGATAGAAAAGATATAAAGCATATAATTACAGCACATGAGCAGGGGGCAACACATGCAGCTGATGGATATGCAAGAGCTACGGGCAAAGTAGGAGTTGTTATAGCAACCTCAGGTCCAGGGGCTACTAATACTGTAACTGGAATTGCAACAGCTTATAGAGACTCTGTTCCTATTGTAGTTATTACGGGTCAAGTATCTCGTGATTTATTAAACAAAGATTCTTTTCAAGAAGTTGATATTATAAACATAACAAAATCTATAACTAAAAAGAATTATCAAGTTAAAGATATAGAGGATATCCCCAAAATTGTTAGAGAAGCTTTTGAGATTGCTCGCTCTGGACGCCCGGGTCCTGTACTTATAGATATCCCGAAGGATTTACAAGCTATGACTATGGAATATGAGCCTAAATGCATAGATATTTCTTTTAAACCAGAAAAAGATATTTGTTATAATGATGATTATAAAGAAGAATTAAGGATAAGATTAAAAGATGCTGTTGAAATAATTAATAAAAGTGAAATGCCAATGATTTTTGCAGGTGGAGGAGTAAATATTTCTGGAGCAAATAAAGAATTGCTTGAATTTGCAGAAAAAATAAAAGCACCTGTTACATGTTCTCTTATGGGCCTTGGAGCTTTTCCAGGAACTCATCCGTATTTTACTGGAATGGTAGGAATGCATGGAACTAAGTGTTCAAATATTGCTATAAATAAATGTGATGTACTTATTGCTATTGGGGTAAGATTTAGCGATAGAGTTGTTAGTAATAAAGAAAGTTTTGCAAAAAATGCAAAAATCATTCATATTGATATAGATAAAAGAGAATTTGGTAAAATAATAGAAAATGATATAGAGCTTTGGGGCGATATAAAGAATATTTTAAACATTTTTAATAAAGAAGTAAAAGAAAAAGAAGAAAGTGAATGGAATAAGCAAATACAATATTTTAAAGAAAATTATCCTTTAAAATATAAAAATAATGGAGGAGTAAGTCCTAAAAAAGTATTAGAAAAGCTGTATGAGCTTACTAATGGAAAAGCAATTATTACTACAGAAGTAGGGCAAAATCAAATTTGGGCAGCACAATTTTATAAATATTCAGAACCTAGAACTTTCATATCATCTGGTGGTCTTGGTACTATGGGGTATGGACTAAGTGCAGCAATAGGAGTTTCAATAGGTAGACCTGATGCTAAAGTAATAAATATTGCAGGTGATGGAAGTTTTAAAATGAATTCTATTGAACTTGCTACTATTTCAAGAAATAAACTTCCTATTATACAGATTGTATTTAATAATCATGCTCTTGGAATGGTACGTCAATGGCAGGATTTGTTCTACAATGGCAGATTTTTTGAAACTACTCTGCAGCCAGATGTAGATTTTGTAGATCTAGCAAAAGCATATAAAATAAAAGCTATAAGAATAGAAGAAGATAATCAAATTGAAGGTGCATTAATAGAAGGACTAAAAAGCAATGAACCTATGCTTATAGAATGCGATATTAACTGTGATGATAAAGTTTTTCCAATAGTACCTCCTGGGGAGCCTATTAATAATATCATTGAAGAAATTTAATGCTATTATTAAGTTAGTATATAATATAATAAAGGTCATTAGCATTTATACGCTGATGGCCTTTAAAATTTATAAATAATTATGATAAAATGAAGTACAAAAGCAAATAATATTTTTTAGTTTTTATAAAATTTAATATCATAATTAATTCACAATAAGTTGTAAAATAATTTTCACTATACAATATATAATATTTTTAAATTTCTATTATATATTTGTAAATATTTAACAATAAGTCTTTTTGTGAGATAATAATATTATATAAAATGGAGGATAATAAATGAAAGAAATACATGTTTTAGAAATTACAAAAGCAGTTAGAAATTTATGTATAGAAGCCAATTATTTTTTATCAGAAGACATTAAACAAAAATTAGAAGAAGCTTGTAATAAAGAAAATTGGCCTTTTGCAAAAGAAATATTAGAAAAAATATTAGAAAATGCTGATATAGCTAAAAAGGAGAATATGCCTATCTGTCAAGATACTGGAATGACATGTGTTTTTATAGAAATGGGACAAGATGTTCATATTATAGGAGGAAGTCTTGAAGATGCAATAAATGAAGGAGTTAGACAAGGGTATATAGATGGTTATTTAAGAAAATCTGTAGTAAAGGATCCTTTAAATAGGATTAACACTAAAGATAATACACCTGCAATTATAAATTATGAAATAGTTACAGGAGATGAATTAAAAATAACTGTTTCCCCTAAAGGATTTGGTTCTGAAAATATGAGTAAAATAAAAATGTTAAAGCCTTCAGACGGAATTAAAGGTGTTAAAGAATTTATAATTGAAGCTGTAAAAGAAGCTGGCCCTAATCCTTGTCCTCCTATAATTGTGGGAGTAGGTATAGGGGGGAATTTTGAAAAAGCTGCCATTATGGCAAAAAAATCTTTATTAAGACCAATTAATGAAAGAAATAGCAATCCTTTTTATAAAGAACTTGAAGAAGAACTTTTAGAAAAGATAAATTCTTTAGGCATAGGGCCTCAAGGTTTTGGAGGAAGAACAACGGCACTTGCTGTAAACATAGAAACATATCCAACTCATATTGCTGGTCTTCCAGTAGCAGTAAATATAAGCTGTCATGTTACAAGACATAAAGAAATAAAATTATA
Source organism: Clostridium prolinivorans (assembly GCF_004011155.1). Classification (GTDB taxonomy): domain Bacteria; phylum Bacillota; class Clostridia; order Clostridiales; family Clostridiaceae; genus Clostridium_AT; species Clostridium_AT prolinivorans. The sequence goes on from NZ_RJWG01000003.1 coordinate 37,031, forward strand.
ATGGAGGTTACATGGCTATGGAAAAAAAGATAACAACTCCACTTACAAAAGAAAAAATAAAAGAACTTAAAGCAGGAGATAGCGTACTTATTACAGGCACTATATATACAGCAAGAGATGCAGCTCATAAAAGGCTTATTGAACTTTTAGATAAAGGAGAAAAGCTTCCTATAGATATAGAAGATTCTATAGTATATTATGCTGGACCTACACCAGAAAAACCTGGTCAAGTAATAGGTTCAGTAGGACCAACTACAAGTTATAGAATGGATTCTTATTCACCAAGACTTATAGAAAAAGGATTAAGAGGAATGATAGGAAAAGGATTAAGAAATGCAGAAGTTATAGAAAGTATAAAAAATAATACAGGTGTTTATTTTGCAGCCATAGGAGGAGCAGCGGCTCTTATAGGAAAGTCAGTTGTAAAATCAGAAATTGTAGCTTATGAAGATTTAGGTGCAGAAGCTATAAGAAAATTAGAAGTAGTAGATTTTCCAGCAATAGTAGTTATAGATTGTGAAGGAAATAATTTATATGAAATAGGGCCAAATCAATATTTATATAGTTTAAAATAATGATATTATGTGTTTTGCAGCAGAATTATTAAGTGTGTTTAAATAAACAAAATATAAAAAATAATATATTAAAATAAGTGCCGTATTTATAATTATTGCAAATACGGCACTTATTATTAATTTCTTAAACTTTGAATAGGAGCGGGAAGTCTCCCACCACGATTTATAAATTCAGTACTTTTGTAATTATGAATAGGCATTATAGGTGCAAATCCAAGAAGTCCACCAAATTCTACTTTATCACCTACATCTTTACCTGGTACAGGTATTATTCTTACTGCGGTAGTTTTATTATTTATCATACCTATTGCAGCTTCATCGGCAATTATAGCTGATATAGTTTCGGCAGTTGTATAACCTGGAACTGCAATCATATCTAGACCAACTGAACATACACAAGTCATTGCTTCAAGCTTATCAATAGTAAGTGCTCCACATTCAGCTGCAGATATCATACCAGCATCTTCGCTTACAGGAATAAATGCACCACTTAAACCTCCTACATATGAAGAAGCCATTATTCCACCCTTTTTTACTGCATCATTAAGAAGTGCAAGAGCTGCAGTGGTTCCGTGGGTACCACATTTTTCAAGTCCCATTTCTTCTAATATATGAGCTACACTATCTCCTATAGAAGGAGTAGGAGCTAAAGATAAATCTACAATACCAAAAGGAACATTTAATCTTTTTGAAGCTTCTTGAGCTACAAGCTGCCCCATACGAGTTATTTTAAAAGCAGTCTTTTTTATTGTTTCTGATACAACTCCAAAATCTGCTCCCTTTACTTTTTCTAATGCAGATTTAACTACACCAGGGCCTGAAACACCTACGTTTATAACACATTCAGGCTCACCAACTCCATGAAATGCTCCTGCCATAAAGGGATTATCTTCTACTGCATTACAAAATACAACAAGTTTTGCACAACCAAGACCATCTTTATCGGCGGTAATTTCTGCAGTTTTTTTGACTATTTCTCCCATTTCTTTAACTGCATCCATATTAATACCAGCTTTTGTACTACCTATATTTACAGATGAGCATACTTTATTTGTTACCATTAAAGCTTCAGGAATAGATTTAATGAGTTTTGAATCTCCTAAAGTATAGCCTTTATGAACAAGAGCTGAAAAACCACCAATAAAATTAACTCCTACTGCATCTGCTGCTTTATCTAATGTTTTAGCAAATTCTACATAATTTTCATCATCGCAGCTTTCTGCAACTAGAGAAATAGGTGTAACAGATATTCTTTTATTTATTATTGGGATTCCATATTCTTTTTCAATATCTTCTCCGACCTTAACAAGATTTTCAGCATATTTAGTTATTTTATCATAAATTTTTCTTCTAACTTCTGCTCCATTAAAACCAGAACAATCTCTAAGTGATATTCCCATTGTTATAGTTCTAATATCGAGATTTTCATTTTTTATCATATTTATAGTTTCTAATATTTCGTAATCTCTTAACATAATAGCTCCCCTACAATATTTTAATTATATTCTGTGCATAGAATTAAAAATATCTTCATGTTGTAATTTAATTTCAACTCCCATTTCAGCTCCCTTTTCAAGAAGCTTATCAGATAATTCAACAAGTGGAAGTTTTGATTGTTCTAAATCTACTAACATAACCATTGTAAAAAAACCTTGCATAATTGTTTGTGATATATCAAGGATATTTACATTTTCTTTTGCTAAAATATCACTTACACCAGCAATAATTCCTACTTTATCTTTTCCAATTACAGTAATAACAGATCTCATAAAAGCTTTGCCCCCACTCATAAAATATATGTTCTTTAAATTATACAGCTAAATTTAATTATATTCAATAGGAATAAGAAAATGTAAATGTTTTAAAAGTTTATTTTTTGTAGTGATTAAAAGTGCACCACAGAGCTCTTCTGGATTTCCAAATCTCTCCATTGGAGTATTAGTTAATATTTTCAACTAGCAATATCTTGCGTGAAATAGTAAAATAAAAACTAATTGCTTTATTGCTAGTTTATATATAAAATAAATATTATAAAACTAAGTTTTATAATATGAAACAAGAAGGAGAGATGGAATTGCCACTTAAAGAAGAAAATTCTGTTCAATCTGTAGAAAGAGTTTTATCTATACTTGAGTATTTAGCAGAAGAAAAAAAATCTTGCAGAATCACTGAAATAGCTAATGCAGTTAATCTTCATAAAAGCACTGTTCATAGACTTCTTAAAACATTAATGAATAAAGGCTATATAGAAAAAGAAATAGATTCAGATAAATATTTATTAGGAACTAAAGTACTATTTCTTGCAAGTGCTGTTTTAGATAGAATGGATGTAAGAAATATTGCAAGAGCTTATATAGAAAAATTGTCTGAAAAAGTTAACGAAGTTATTCATCTTTCAATATTAGATGGAGATGAAGCAGTATATATAGATAAGGTTGAAGGATTAAGACACGGAAGTGTTAGAATGAATTCTCAAATTGGTAAGAGAGTACCTTTATATTGTACTGCTATGGGAAAAATATTGATTTCAAAGTTTAATAACGAAGAAATTATTAATATATTAAAAAATAAAGAGATGAAAAAGCATACAAATAATACTATTACAAATATAGATGATTTTATAAAAGAAATAATAGATGTTAGAAAAAATGGATATGCTGTAGATGAAATGGAATGTGAGGAAGGAATAAGATGTATAGCTGCACCAATATATGATAGAAAAGGAGATATAACTGCCTCTATAAGTGTATCTGGTCCAGTTTTTTATATTACAGAAGAAAAATTACCCTATATAAAAAAAGAACTACTTAATACTGCAAAAGAAATTTCAAAACAGCTTGGATATTTAAAAAATTACTAGTTATTTTATTAAAATAGCTAGTAATTTTTTTTACATAGTAGTATTATAATAATAGCAATATAAATATGAAACATAGTTTCATATTATGAAACTATGTCAAAAGAGTTGATGATTGGGGGAATTTTTGTGGAAAGAATTAGGACAATTGAAAAAATAATTGAAAGCGGAGTAGTTGCTGTAATAAGAGCAGAGTCTAAAGATGAAGGAATAAAAATAATTGATGCAGTTAAAAAAGGCGGAATTAAAGCGTTAGAAATAACTATGACAGTTCCAGGAGCAGTTGATATTATAAAAGAACTTTCAGAAATCTATAAAAATGAAGATGTAATAATTGGAGCAGGAACAGTTTTAGATCCAGAAACAGCTAGATTATGTATATTATCAGGTGCAAAATATATAGTAAGCCCAAGTATAAATGAAGAAACAATAAGGCTTTGTAATAGATATAGAATTCCAATTATGCCAGGAGCAATGACTGTTAAAGAAGCTATTCAAGCTCTTGAATTAGGAGCGGAAATAATTAAAGTTTTTCCAGGAAGTGCTTTTGGACCATCTATAATAAGTGCATTTAAAGGGCCTCTACCTCAAGGTAATTTTATGCCAACAGGAGGAGTAAATTTAGATAACGTTAAAGACTGGATAAAATCTGGTGCTGTTGCTGTGGGAACAGGAAGTGATTTAACAAAGGGAGCAAAAACTGGAGATTATCAATTGATAACAGAAACAGCATCTAAATTTGTTGAAGAAGTTAAAAAAGCCAGATTAAAATAAATTTTATTAAAGATGAGGTTATGGAATTTATGAATGCTTTAGTAAATAGTGTTATAAAAACTGATAAAAGAGAATTTGATATGATAACTTTTGGAGAAAGTATGGTTATCTTCTCTCCAGATACTAAAGGTCCTTTAAGATATGTTAATAACTTTACTAAATCTATAGGAGGGGCTGAATCAAATACAGCCATAGCATTAAGCAGACTAGGGCATAAAGCAGGATGGTTTTCAAAGCTTGGAGATGATGAGTTTGGAAGATATATTCAGCTTATTATAAGAGGAGAAGGTATTGATATATCTAAAGTAAAAATAGATAAAAAAAGAAATACAGGTATACTTTTTAAAGAAAGATTTATTAATGCAAACCCAACTGTATATTATTATAGAAATGATTCAGCTGCAAGTAAATTTTCTATAGAGGATATAGATTATGAATATATAAAATCATGTAAAATATTTCATATAACTGGTATAACTCCTGCACTTTCTAAAAGCTGTAAAGAAGCAGTATTTAAAGCTATAGAAATAGCAAAGGAAAATCAAGTTATAGTATCTTTTGACCCTAATATAAGACTTAAGCTTTGGAGTATAGAAGAAGCAAAACCAGTACTTCTTAAAATAGCTGAAATGTCTGATATAGTTTTTCCTGGAATTGAAGAGGGGGAATTACTTCTCTCAACTAAAGATAAAGATAAAATTATAGATAAATTTATAGAATTAGGTTGTGATACCATAGCACTTAAACTTGGTAAAGATGGCTGTTATGTTGCTAATAAAAAAGAAAGACATTTTGTTAAGGGATATAATGTAGACAATATTGAAGATACTGTTGGAGCTGGAGATGGATTTGCTGCTGGATTTTTATCAGGTTTGCTTAGAAACTTAAATATTAAACAAGCAGCAGAATATGCAAATGGAGTAGGTGCAATGGCAACTTTAGTAAAAGGAGATATGGAAGGTTTTCCAACATTTGAGCAGCTTATGCAGTTTATAGGACAAAGTAAACACATAGATAGATAAAAATAAAATAATAAAAGTGCATAATAATTATTAATGAAAAATTTGTTTTAAATGTATATAAATAAAAAAGAAGCGTAATTAGTTTTATATAAAATCAAATCTAATTACGCTTCTTTTTTAGAATTAGCTGATATTTGTAAAAAATAACATAAATATTTTTAAGGTTAGAAAGAAATATAAAGAATTTTATACCAAACTATAAACTTCTTTTTTATCTTTTATTTTTATTAATTATTTTATATATAATTTATTATAATAATCTTCAAGCATTCTCTTTGTACCAAAATTTTCCTTAGTTGTTTTAATACTTTCTTTCATCATTTCTATCCATTTAGGTCTATTTTCATAATAAGTAGGAACAACTCTATTAAGCAGTGTATCATAAAGAGCGTCTATATCATGAGCGTTGATATCGTCTACTTCTCCTTCGGAAACTCCATCTCCAAACTGCCAGCCGTTAATACCATCTATACAAGCTTCTGGCCACCAGCCATCTAAAATTGAACAATTAAGAACACCGTTCATTGCAGCTTTCATTCCAGAAGTACCTGAAGCTTCCAATGGTCTAATTGGATTATTAAGCCATATATCACTTCCACGAGTAAGCATTCTACCTATATTCATATCATAGTTTTCAAGGAATACTACAGCTTTTGGATATTTTTTCATCATAGAAACCAAATTAGCAACTATTGCTTTTCCAGTGTCATCAAGAGGATGTGCTTTACCTGAAAATACTATTTGAATTTTTCCTTCATTTAAATAAGGTTCAATGACTTCAGGTCTACTAAATATAAGATCACTTCTTTTATATGGAGCAGCTCTTCTTGAAAAACCTATTAAAAGATTATCCAAATTAAGAGTTATGCCTGTTCTTTCTTTAACAAAAGAAATAAGTTCTTTTTTGATTTCCATATGAGCAGACCAAATATCTCCATTTTCTTCATAAGCTTTAGTTATTCTATCATCAACCCAAGTTGGAATATGAATAGCATTTGTAATTCCTATTATTTCAGAACGTCCAGCTACTTCTTTCCACATTTTGTTTGCAGTTTGTGCATGAAGATCAGAAACTGCATTTGATTTTCTTGAAAGCCTAAGCCCTGCTATTGTCATATTAAAAGGATCTCCACCAATTCTTATCATTTGATCTTTTGTTAAACCATTAAAAGCACCCATATATTCTAATTTTTCAATTGGGTGAGATTCATTTCCTTGAATTATTGGAGTATGAGTTGTAAATACAACTTCTTCTCTTGTAGATTTCCAAGCTTCTTCAAATGTTAATCCAGAACACATTTTTTCTCTTATAAGTTCAAGAGCTGCAAAATCTGCATGACCTTCGTTGAAATGATAAACATCTACAGGAATTTCTAATGCTCTAAGAGCCCTTACTCCACCTATTCCAAGCACCATTTCTTGAGCAATTCTTTCTTCGCCAAACCATCCATATAATTGTCCAGTAATCCAAGTTTCGCTGTTCTCTGGGATATCTGTATCTAAAAGATACAGAGGGTTATTTCCAAATTTTTCAGTTTTCCATACTTTACATACTACATCTATATTTCTTATTTTAACTGTAACTTTAACTCCAGTATCTTCTAAAAAATCGTATACATAATTTTTATAAGCATCATAAGGTTTCCCATCTTTATCAATAACTTGATCTCCATAACCTTGCTTCCATTTTATACCGATGCCAACTAAAGGTAGATTTAAATCTTTTGCTCCTTTTAAATAATCTCCAGCAAGTATTCCAAGCCCCCCTGCATACATTTTAAAATCAGAATCAAGCCCATATTCCATACAAAAATAGGCAACTTTAGGTAAATTATTATTCATTTTAACCCTCCCTGTATTTAATAATACTTATATAAAGCATTATTATTATATTATTATAATTAAATTATAATAATAAATAAGAAAATATACAACCGTTTGCGCAAATATTTTTAAAATTTTCCAAAGAATTTTATAATCATGGCAGAAGCTTGAAACAGGAACAGTTATAGTATGGAAAAAACAACAGGTATTTTCTAAAGCAGCAGCAAAATTCATTGAAATAATTATAAATGCTTTAAAGTTATAGATAATAATAAAGAATAGGCATTAGATATATTAAACACTTTAAGATAAAATATATATAACCATTTTTGTAACAACTTAATAGTTTAAAAAGTTTGTTTTAAAACTAACTTTAATAATATAATAAACTAATAATAGTAATGGAGGAGAAAATATGAGTAGTAAAAAATTAGGTTTTGGATTAATGAGATTACCTTCATTGAATGAAAATGATCCATCAAAGATTGATATTGAACAGACAAAACAAATGGTAGATATTTTTTTAGAGAGAGGATTTACTTATTTTGATACGGCTTGGATGTATTGTGGTTTTAATAGTGAAAATGCTGCAAAAGAAACATTAGTAGCTCGTCATCCCCGTGATAGTTTTACATTAACGACAAAGCTTCATTCTGGATTTATAAAGACAAAGGAAGATAGAGATCGTATATTTAATGAGCAATTAAAGAAAACAGGTGTTGAGTACTTTGATTATTATTTATTACATGATATTAATACTCATAGTATTGAAGTTTATAATAGGTTAGATTGTTTCAATTGGATACTTGAAAAGAAAAAACAAGGTTTGGTTAAAACTATTGGTTTTTCTTTCCATGATGGTCCTGAATTATTAGACAAAGTTTTAACTGAACATCCAGAGTTTGAAGTTGTTCAGCTGCAAATTAATTATTTAGATTGGGATAGTGCTGGTGTCCAATCACGTAAATGTTATGAAGTGGCTACAAAGCATAATAAACCAGTTATTGTTATGGAACCTGTAAAAGGTGGAACTTTAGCAAATGTACCTATTGAAGTTGAAAAGATGTTTAAAGATTATGCTCCTTATATGTCTATTCCTTCGTGGGCAATTCGTTTTGCTGCAAGTTTGGATAATGTGATGATGGTATTAAGTGGTATGTCTAATATGGAGCAATTATTAGATAATACTAATTATATGAAAGATTTTAAACCTCTAAATGATAAAGAGTATGAACTTATTCATAAAGCTGTTGATATTATTAATTCAACGATTGCAATACCTTGTACTGGATGTTCATATTGTATAGATGGATGTCCTATGAATATAGCAATTCCTAAATATTTTTCTTTGTATAATGCAGATTTACAAGAAATTAAAGAAAAAGGTTGGACACCACAAGGTGAATATTATGCAAACCTAACAAAAACATTTGGTAAAGCAAGTGATTGTATAGAATGTGGACAATGTGAAGGAGTATGTCCTCAACATTTACATATTATTGATGATCTTAAACGAGTTGCTAAATATTTTGAAAAATGATTTTACTTTATTGATAGAATAATTTCTAGGATTTGTTTATAAGTTATTTAATACTATAATTAATTTACAATAGGCTGTAAATTAATTTCCACTATACAATTTATAGTGTTTCTAAATTTACATTACAAATATATATATATTTATATAGTGGTAAATATTTAATAAAAAGACTTTTATGAGATAATAATATTATTTTTTAAAATTAAAAAAGATTAACAGAAAATTAAACCTCTGTTAATCTTTTTCTATTTCAATGCCATATTTTTTACATTTCAATGCCACAGTTCTATGGGTAATGCCTAAAGCTTTTCCAGCCTTATTATAGCTTTTGTATTTTTTCATAGCTATAGTTATAATTTCCTTTTCGTATTCTTCAAGTGGAAGAAGTTCTTCATTAACTAAATTTATTAAAGATTCACTGTTTGATGATGAGTTGTTTATATAAAAAGGAAGATCTTTACAAGTTATAATAGAACCATCACACATATTTATAGCACGTTCAATTATATTTTGAAGTTCACGGATATTACCTGGCCAATGATATTTATAAAATTTATCTAAACATTCTGAAGAAATTCCTGTTATTTTTTTATTTAAATTTTTGCTTAAATTTTTTATAAAATACTCTGTAAGCGAATTTATATCTGACTTTCTATCTCTAAGAGGAGGAAGAGTTATTGATAATACATTTAACCTATAATATAAATCTTCTCTAAATTCACCTTTTTCTATCATTTCTTCAAGATTTCTATTTGTTGCAGCAATAACTCTTACATCTACTTTATGTGTTTCAACTCCGCCTACACTTTCAAATTCTTTTTCTTGAAGTACTCTTAAAAGTTTAACTTGCATAGATTTTGGCATATCCCCTATTTCATCTAAAAATATGGTACCGCCATCTGCAATTTTAAATTTACCAGGCTTGTTTTTAATAGCACCAGTAAAAGCTCCCTTTTCATGACCGAAGAGTTCACTTTCAAGAAGATTTTCAGGAATAGATGCACAATTAACTTTTACAAAAGGTTTATCTGCTCTATTGCTATGATTATGTATAGCTTTAGCAATAAGTTCTTTACCAGTTCCGCTTTCTCCCCTTATTAAAACTGTTGATGTAGAAAGAGATGCCTTTTCTGCAATAATAAGAGCTTCTCTTAAATTGCTGCTAGAACCTATTATATTATAGAAAGAACTATTTAATTTAGTATGTTTTTTTAATTCTTCTTTATAATAATTTAATTCTTCTTTATAATTTTCAAGTTTTCTTGCAAGATCTGAAATATCTTGAAAAACGCCAATAGCACCAATTACTTTATCATTTAAAAAAATTGGAGAACGGTTAGATATAACTATTGTATCTTTAATTTCTATAGTTTCTCCTATACTTTTTTCTTTATTTTTTATAGTATCAGAAAGCTTGGAAGAAGGAATTATATCTTTTATATTTCTTCCTAAAACTTCTTTAGGATTCTTTTTTAAAATATTTAAAATATAAGAATTAGCAGAAGTTATGTTACTATTTATATCAATAATAATTATTCCAAGAGGAAGACTTTGAATTATCTGTTCATTTGCTATAGTACTTTCTTCAATTAATTTATCTATATTTGACATATTAGAAGAAGTTTCGTTTTCAATTTGAGTATTTATAAAATTTGAAAGCTCAAGCACAGCTTTTCTTCCATTTAAATTATCTTCTTTACATGAAATTTCAATTATTTCATTTTGTTTAATTTTTAAAGACAAAAGAGCAAGCATGCTTAATGCTATAGGCTCTTTACTTTCCATAGTTCTTATATATAAATTTATATTATATTTTCCTTTAAGTTCAGCAGCTTTATTAACTATCATAGCTGCAATTCTAGTATGTATTCCATAACGTGAATTTACTACAACACTATTTTTATACATAAAACCCTCCTCTTAATAAAAAATATCAATAACAATTATAAATATGATAAAAAGTATCAACTATATAATACATTAAACAAAACAGCATGTCCACATTAATTTATAATAATTTTATAATAAAAAAATATAGTTTACAAATAATAAACTATAAGAATGATGATAAAAAATATCAATAACATTTTAAAAAATATTGATAATAAATAAGTGTAGAATTGGCACGAATTTTGCTATTAATATTTATATGATATATTTTAGTATGGAGGTAAAAGACATGAAAAAAGGAATTGCAGCTTCAAGAGGATACGCAATTGGGAAGGTCGTTTTAAAAGAAAAAAATGAAGAGGTAATAGTAGAAAAAAGTATACAAAATGTACAAGAAGAAAAAAATAGACTTCAAGATGCTGTAAATGCCTCTAGAGAGCAATTGGAGAAAATAAGGGAAAAAGCAGAAAAAGAAATGGGAACAGATAAAGCAGCTGTATTTAGCAGTCATATAATGCTTTTAGATGATCCTGAATTTATAGGAAGTATTGAATCTAAAATAGATACAAATAAGATTAATGCTGAAAAAGCTTTAAAAGATGTAGTAGATATGTATATGGACATTTTTGCGGCTATGGAAGATGAATACATGAAAGAAAGAGCAGCAGATATAAAAGATGTTGGTGATAGAATTACCAATAATCTTTTAGGAAAAGGTGCAGAAGGAATGAATATTTCTTTTAATAATGCAGTTATAGTTGCTCATGATTTAACTCCTTCTGATACTGCTTCACTTGATAAAAGTAAGGTAGTGGCTTTTTTAACAGATATAGGAGGAAGAACATCTCATAGTGCTATAATGGCTAGAACTTTAGAAATACCTGCTATAGTTGGATTAGGAGATATAACTAACTGTGTAAAAAATGGTGATACTGTTATAGTAGATGGAATAGAAGGAATAGTTATAGTAAATCCATCTAGTGCTCAAATTGAAGAATATAAAGTTAAAATGGAACAATTTGAAAAAGAAAAACAAGAACTAAAAAAATTAGTAGAAGTAAAAACAAAAACAAAATCAGGCAAAAGAATTGAAGTAGTTGGGAATATAGGTAAAAGCGAAGATATACATAAAGTATTAGAAAATGGTGGAGAAGGTGTAGGTTTATTTAGAACTGAATTTTTATATATGGATAGAGATAGCATGCCTACAGAGGAAGAGCAATTTGAATCTTATAAATATGTAGCAGAAAAATTAGAAGGTAAACCATTAGTTATAAGAACTCTTGATATAGGTGGAGATAAAAAACTTCCTTATCTTGAAATGCCAGAAGAAATGAATCCTTTCCTTGGATATAGAGCTATAAGATTATGTCTTGATAGAAAGGATATATTTAAGGTTCAGCTTAGAGCACTTTTAAGAGCTTCAGCTTTTGGAAATATCAAAATAATGTTTCCTATGATTTCTTCAGTTAATGAATTTCTTGAAGCTAAAAAACTTTTAGAAGAATGTAAAGAAGAATTAAGAAAAGAAGGAAAAGCTTTCAATGATAATATAGAAATAGGAATAATGGTAGAAATACCTGCTACTGCTGTTATTGCGGATGAATTTGCAAAATATGTTGATTTCTTTAGCATAGGAACAAATGATTTAATTCAATATACTTTAGCAGCAGATAGAATGAATGAAAAAGTTTCTTATATATATGATCCAATGCATCCAGCAGTTTTAAAACTTATAAAAATGACTATAGATGCAGCTCATAAAGCAGGAAAATGGTGTGGTATGTGCGGAGAAATGGCAGGAGATGAAAGAGCAATACCTACTTTAGTTGAATATGGTTTAGATGAATTTTCTATGAGTGCTTCATCTATACTTAAAGCTAAACAGATTATTATGAATATGTAATAAACTGCACTATCATAAAATAATAAAGCAGGCACAAATCAAGTGTTTTGGTTTAACTCACTAAAGTTTAACCAAAAGAGATAGGATTTGTGCCTGTTTTTATTTAGAGATAAATTTTATTATATAGATATTAGTAATAAATATTTCAGTAAATTTTTAATAAAAATACTTTTTACATACTTTTTGCAAAATAATCATGATATTATAATTAATAATGATAAAAACTTTATTTTAAGATATAAAGAGGTAATAGTTATATGGATAAATCTACTAAATTATATGCAAAGGCAATTAAGTTTTATAATGATGGGTATATAGATAAGTCTTTAGAGTTTTGCGAAAAAAGTATATCTGAAAATTTAAAAAATTCATCAGCCATTAACCTTAAAGGACTTTTATACTATTTAAAGGGAGAACTTGACAATGCACAAGCTTTATGGAATATGAACTATCAAATTAATGAAGATATGGTATCTAAAAAATATTTAGAAGATAGTAAAAATGATAAAGAAAAGAATAAGCTTTATAAAGAAGCTATTAATTATATTAAAGAAATAAAGATAAAAGAGGCTTTGTACAAACTTGAAAGTTGCCTTGAAAGTGATTTTAATTTTATAAATGTAAATAATTCTATTGCCTTTTGTTATATTAAACTTGGCGAGTATAATAAGGCTGAAATTTTTATAGAAAAAGTGTTAAATATAGATAAAAATAATAAAACAGCTCTTTCTTTAAAAAAAGAACTTATAGATTTTGGAATTATTAAAAATAAATCATACAATAGATACTTTGCACCTATAATAATTTTAAGTTTAATATTTATAATTTCTAGTACATTTATAAAAATTTCAAAAAAAACTAAAGATTATAGTAAAAACATAGAAAGCATAAATAATAATTCAAGCAATAAAATTCAAAATAATATGAGCATAAAAAATGATTTAAAAAATGAAAGCGAAAATAAAAAAGAAGAAATAAAAGAGAATTCTTATAAAATTTTCCCTAAAGAAGAAATAAATAAAGCTTTAGAAAATAAAGATTATGAAAAACTTTATACTATATTATCAAATTTAAAAAATGATAATACATCATATGAAAATACTAAATTAATTGCAAAAGCTGAAGAAATTTTAAAAAATAATGGAGCTTTATATTTTTATAATAAAGGAAGAGAATATTTATCTTCGAAAGATTATACTAAAGCTATAGAAAATTTAAATAAAGCTTATATATATGGAAGTGAAAGTTATTTATATTCTCATATAAATTATATGCTTGGATTAACATATAAAGAAATGGGAGATATAGAAAATGCAATAAAATATTATAAACAATATGATAGCCAATATCCAAATGGAGATTATGAAGAAACAGTGCTTTATGAGCTTGCTTTAATATATAAAGACATAGATGATGAAGCTTCTAAAAATTATGCGAGAAAATTAATTAAATTATATCCTAACTCTATTTATAATAATTCTATAGTTAAAGAAATACTAAAAAATAATTAAATTTTAATAATTATAAATTATTAAAATATTCTCAATAAGGTGAGAATATAAACATTATTATCTTTACAAATTTTAGGTGAAATGTTATAATAAACGGCAATAAATATGTATGGAAAATTTATCTTGAATTATGTTTTTAGTGTATAAAATATATCGTTTAAGAAGGTGAAAATATTTGAAAAAGTTATATGGTCTACTGGGCGAAAAACTTTCTCATAGTTTTTCGCCTGAAATTCATTCAATTATATTTGAAAAGACTAATGCTGATGCTTATTATCATTTATTTGAAATAAAAAAAGAAGACATTAAAGATGCTGTAAAAGCTCTTCAAGTTTTAAGGGTAGCAGGTGTAAATGTTACTATTCCATATAAAGTAGAAATTATGGAGTTTTTAGATGAAATATCCATTGAAGCCAAAAAGATAGGTGCTATAAATACAATAGTGTTTAAAGATAATAAGACTTATGGATATAATACTGATTATTATGGATTTGGAATGACACTTGATAAGTTTAATATTAATGTAAGAGATAAAAAAATAGTATTATTAGGTACAGGTGGAGTTTCAAAAGCAATAGTTCAATATCTTTATGATAATAATGCAAAAGAGATAACATATGTTACAAGAGATAAAAATAAATTTTGTGGAAATAAAAATAAAATTATAGATTATAATGAATTAAATAATATAAAAAATCAAGATATAATTATAAATTGTACGCCATGTGGAATGTTTCCTAACATTGAAGAATCTCCTGTAAACAAAGAAATTTTTGAAAATTATGCCACAGCAATAGATTTAATTTATAATCCTAAAGAAACTAAATTTTTGAAATATGCTTATGAAAAAAAACTTAAAACTATAAATGGCTTATATATGCTTATTGCTCAAGCTGTAAAATCGCAAGAGTTATGGATGAATAAAAAAATTGAAGAGAAAGTTGTAGATGAAGTTTATGAGAAATTTAAATAAAAATATTGTATTTATAGGTATGCCAGGATGTGGGAAATCAACAATTGGTAAAATAGTGTCAGAAAAAATTAATATGAAATTTTGTGATTTAGATATATATATTGAAGAAAAAGAAAATATGACCATAGACGAAATTTTTAAATATGGTGAAACATATTTTAGAGATATAGAAGAAAAATCTGTAAAAGAAATCAGCAAATTAAAAGGTTATGTTATTTCTGCTGGCGGTGGTATTGTATTAAGAAAAACAAATATTGATTTTTTAAAAGAAAATGGAATTATAATTTTTATAAATAGACCAGTAGATAAAATAGCTCTTGATATAGATGTATCTAAAAGACCGCTTCTTAAGGAAGAAAAAAACAGATTATACAAACTTTACGAAGAAAGATATAATCTATACAAAAAATATTGTGATTTTGAAGTGGAAAATTCTGGAACAATCGAAGAATCTATAAATAAAATAATAAAAATATTAGAAGGTGATTTATAATGAAAATACTTATTATTAATGGTCCTAATATTAATATGCTTGGTATAAGAGAAAAAAATATTTATGGTAGCGAAAGCTTTGATACTATGTGCAAATATCTTAATGAAAAAGCAAAGGAATTAAATATAGAATTAGATATGGTTCAAAGCAATATAGAAGGAGAAATAATAAATTTTATTCAAGATGCATATGGAAAATATGATGGAATAATAATTAATCCTGGAGCATATACACATTATAGCATAGCTATATATGATGCAATTTTAAGTGTAAATATAAAAACTGTTGAAGTACATATAAGCAACATACATAAAAGAGAAGAATTTAGGAGAAAATCTGTAATAGCACCTGCTTGCATTGGACAGATATGTGGTTTTGGGATTTTTGGATATGTTATGGCTATGGAAGCTATTTTACATTATGAAAAATCTTTGTAAAAATAATATTAGATACAATAATTATTATTAAATAATTGTTACAAGTATTGATTTTTATAAAAATATAAGTTAAAATTATAATATGTTTATACCCCTATTGGGTATGATAAATATAGGAGGGATAAAAATGATTAAAGAAGTAATGGATAATAATTTTAATGAAGAAATAAATGCAGGTGATATGCCTGTAGTAGTTGATTTTTGGGCTCCATGGTGTGGACCATGTAAGATGTTAGGACCAGTTTTAGAGGAACTTGAGAGAGAATATGAAGGAAGGGTAAAATTCATAAAGGTGAATGTAGATAATAATCCTATAGTTTCACAAAAATTTAGAATTGCAAGTATACCAACAGTTATGATATTTAAAAATGGTGAAGTTAAAGATCAAATAATTGGATTTAGACCAAAGGATGCTATGAAAGAATTTATTGAAAAACATATTTAACTAAAAGCATATTTTAATACAAATGAGGTGGATCACGTGGTTGATAGATATGATATAGCTATAGTAGGCAGTGGACCAGCTGGTATATCAGCTGCAATTAATGCTAAAATAAGAAATAAAAATATAATAATATTTGGAAGCAAAAATTTAAGTGCAAAGCTTTATAAAGCACCTAAAATAAATAATTATTTAGGCTTTCCAGAAATATCAGGTGAAATTTTAAAAAAAGAATTTGAAAAACATCTTGATAAAATGAATATTAATATAACTTATGAAAGAATAAATGCTGTTTATTCTATGGGAGACTATTTTACCTTGATGGTAAATGAAAAAATATATGAGTCTACTGCCTTAATTTTAGCCACAGGTGTAGAGTATACAAAATCTATTAAAGGTGAAGAAGAATTTTTAGGAAAAGGTGTAGGTTATTGTGCTACTTGTGATGCACCGCTTTATAAAGGTAAAATAGTTACAATTATAGGATATAACAATGAAGCTGAAGAAGATGCAAATTATGTAAGTGAACTTGCATCTAAGACTTATTATATTCCAATGTATAAAGGAGAATATAAGCTTAAAGAAAAAATTGAATTATTAAATGGCAAACCTTTGGAAATTAAAGGTAATAATTTTGTATCAAAGTTAATTTTAAACAATAGAGAAATAGAAACAGATGGAATATTTATTTTAAAAGATAGTGTACCTCCAGGGCAGTTAGTACCTGGACTTCTTATAGAAAACTCTCATATAAAAGTAAATAGAAATATGGAAACAAATATAAAAGGGTGTTATGCTGCTGGAGATTGTGTTGGCAGACCATACCAATACATGAAGGCTGCTGGAGAAGGTCAAGTAGCAGCTTTAAATGCAGTAGCTTATATTGACTCTTTAAAGAAACTTTAAAATTAAAATAGCCGCAAGTTAAGTGCTTTAATTAAACTTTAATGTTTAAACAAAGAGAAAGCACTTAATTTGCGGCTATTCTTTAGTAAAGAAATTCTATATTTTATTAAATGACTTTACTAAATGTTCATTACACATATGTCATTTACTTTAATTTAATATATAGATATGTTTTTTTAATACGTAGATATGAATAATTTATTTTGCGAAAGTTTTTAATGTTACTATTTATTTACGGCAAAAAAAACATGATTACCTATAGGTTTAATATTAACTTTACTTACTTGATCCATCCATTTTGAAGTTGATATTTTAGGATTATAAAAAAAATGTGCATTATTAGTTGGATCTATGCCTTTTAATGCGTCTAAGACTGCTTTATAACTTGCATCATCAGGTATAACATTTATTTTGCCATTTCTAATACAAGAAAAAGCATTTTTTTGTTTTATGACGCCTTCTATAGATTTAGGAAAACCTGGGCTTTTAACCCTGTTTAATATAACTGAAGCCACAGCAACTTTTCCTTCATAAGGTTCTGAGCAGCTTTCTGCATATACTACTTGAGCCATAAGATATAAATCATCTTCAGTTATATTTATAGTTTTATTTTCAGATAGATTAAAAACTTGAACAGTATTTATTTCTTCTTTGTATAGATCGCATTCCATTTCATCTTTTGCACTAACTTTAGACCAAGGAATAGTTAAAATAACACAAATAAGAAATAATATAAAAATAGTTTTTTTCATTATTTTCCTCCTTTTACCTACGGGGTTAGCTGACGGGTTCGGTAAAGGCATAACCTACAAAAAACGATTCACCCCAAAAAAGTGGTTTCCCCGCGTTTTTAAAACTTAGGCTAGGATTATTATTCCACAGTTTTAAAAAATAATACAAAATTGTTCAAAAAAATCAGCATACCATTTTTATAGTATGCCAAATAATATTTTATAATATGCAAAATAATAATTTTCTCTGATCAGATAAAAGATATCCCCTGCGCGGGTTATTATTTTACTATGTTATATATTTAAAATTTAATGTTAATATTAAGTAAAATAATAATCCTCTCTTATCATATAAAAGATATTCCCTGCTCGGATTATTATTTTACTATATTAAATATTATTTTATTAGAGATTTGAATTTTTAAATTCAGTGTAAGATTTTAAAAATTTATTAAAATTTGTTTCTACTGTATTAAATAAAGAACTGCTGTCTTTATAAAGATTATCAATAATTTTTGAAGAAACATTAGATATTGATTCATTTTGATTTTGGCTTAAATCTGTAAATTTTTGAAGATAATTTGCATAACTTTCAATAGTTTCATTTAAAAGCTTATATGTTTCTAATGCTTTAGGTGGAACACTTATATTTGAAAAATCTTGTTTTAAAATATAAAGTTCATCACTTTTATTAGATGCAATAGAAATAATCTTATTTAAATCTTTATTTTCGTTTAATAACTCGGGAGAAAGATCTATTTTTATAGAAGAAAATTTAGATATAATTAAATCCATATTGTTTATAAATTCAATATTTTGATTTAAAGATATTTCTTTATCTTTTGTAATTCTAGCCATAGTGTTTGCATAATTTAAAGTGTTATTAATAAAATTTATGCAATTTGAAGATAAAGAAACTTTCATTTTTTTTGAATTTATTTTTGAATAATAATTTAAACAATCATCACGATACTTTTTCAAATTATCTGCAGCTACATTTACATCTTTTCCTTCAGGATCTTTCAATATAGCTTCAGCTTGTCTAAATATAAGTATATTTTTTTCTAAACCATTCATTAAATTAGTATGGTCTGATTTATACTTTTCTTCTGGAACCATCTTATCAAAATTATTTTTAATATTATTAAGTTTTTCAACATATTGAGGCATGCTCTCCCTTAAATTTTCAAGTTTTTTTGCATTAAGTGCTTGCCCTAAATTGTATTTCCCCATTTCATCATTTATAATGTTTAATTCTTTTATATTGTTTTTAATGTTTTTTTCATAAGAACTTGAAGAATTATTTATAAATATAAAATATGTTTCATAAAAAATTACTCCAATTAAAATTATAAAAACTAAAATTTCAAAAATAAATAATTTATTTTTCTTGATTTTTTTATTTTCCAAAATTATCACCAACCCTTTAAATGTAAACTTATTTTACTATCATTTGTACTTATATATAAATATTCCATTATAATCTTAAAAATTACTTTTATTATATATAAAACATAAAAATTAGATACAATCTAGTAAAATAATAATCCCAGCAGGGAATGTCTTTTGCCTGACTAGAGAAGATTATTATTTTACTAGATATTAACACTAAACTTTAAATATTAGTCTAGTAAATAATAATCCGAGCAGGGAATATCTTTTGCCTGACCAGAGAGGATTATTATTTTACTAGATATTAACACTAAACTTTAAATATTAGTCTAGTAAAATAATAATCCGAGCAGGGAATATCTTTTATCTGACCAGAGAGGATTATTATTTTACTAGACTAAACATAGACTAAACACCAAACTTTAAAATTTATACAGAATTTAAATATTATGAACATAAGTTGATTAAAGTTAAAAAAATTAGCAATAATTTTATACTATAAAAGGATGTGTTGGTGTATAATTGTATATAAATAGAAGTAGCAAAAATATACAACAAAGGAGGGGGAATTTTGGAAGAATTCTTTAAAATGTTATTAAACAGTATAAAAACTATAAGCGTGTTTTCTATACTGGATATTATTGTGGTATCATATATTTTTTATAAAGCATATATGCTTATAAGAGAAACAAGAGCTGAACAGCTTTTAAAGGGAATACTTTTAATTCTTTTGCTTATACCTATAAGTTCAATTCTTAAACTTACAATGTTAGGCTGGATTTTAAATAAAACAATAACAATAGGTATTCTTACAATTATAATAATATTTCAGCCAGAAATAAGAAGAGCATTAGAACATATAGGAAGAAGTACTTTTACTGAAAAACATCTTTTAGATGATGATGAAGTAATGGAAAGAGTAATTAATGAAGTTGGTGAAGCCGTTGAAAATTTATCTAAATCTAAAACGGGAGCACTTATTGTTATTGAAAATAGAACAGGTCTTGCAGAAGTTATTAATACTGGAACAAAATTAGATGCATTAGTTTCTGCTGCACTTCTTGAAAATATATTTGTAGTTAATACACCTCTTCATGATGGTGCAACAATTATTAGAAATGATAGAATAGTAGCTGCAGGTTGTTTTCTTCCCCTTACAAATAATGAAAATATAAGCAAATTGTTAGGTACTAGACATAGAGCAGGAATAGGAGTATCTGAAGTTTCAGATGCTTTAACTATAATTGTTTCAGAGGAAACAGGGACAATTTCTTTGGCTGTTAATGGGAAACTTACAAGAAATTACACTAAAGAAAGACTTAAAGATATACTTATAAGAATACTTAAAGCTAAACAAAACAAAAAGCTGACTGTTAAGGAAAGGATGGTATTATGGAGCAAAAAAATACGTGGCTAATAAAAATATGCTGTGTAATAGCAGCCTTTTCTTTGTGGCTTTACATAGTTAATGTTGGAGATTATGCTGTTACAAGAACTGTTACAGTACCAGTAGATCTAGTAAATGTTCAATCGGTAACAGAAAGAAAACTTGCTATTTTACCAGGGCAAAAATTTATGGTAACTTTAAATGTTAAAGGTACTCCTTCAGATATAGAACTTAATAAAGATCAATTTAAGGTAGTAGCAGATATGAGCATGTATGCTCTTTCAAAAGGCGAAATTAGAATTCCAGTAATAATAGAAAGACAGCCGGTAAATGTAACTGTGTTAAATAGTGGCTCTTATTATATAAAAGTTGAATTTGATGATTATGTTGAAAAAACTGTACCTGTAAAGTTTAATATAGAGGGAAAATTAAAAGAGGGGTTTTATGCTTTAGAAGAGAGTATTAGTCCAACAGAAGTATCTGTAAGTGGAGCAGCAAGATATGTTAATAAAGTTGTAAGAGCTGAAGCTAGTAAAAATATTGAAAACTTAGATAAAGATTTAAATTTAAGATTGCCTCTTAAAGCTGTGGATGATTCAGGTAAAGAAGTAGAAAATGTAAATTTAAATATAAATGTTGTAGAAGTTAAAATACCTATAAAAGAGACTAAAACTCTTCCTGTAAAAATTAATACTAAAGGAACTCTAAACAAAGATATACATTTAAAATCTTTAACTGCAGTACCTGATAAAATAGAAGTAGTTTTAAAAAATGATACAAATAATATAACATATATTGAAACAGAACCTATAGACTTAAGTTCTATAACTTCAAGCCAAGAAATACCAGTTAAAATAATACCTAAAGAAGGAGTAATTTTATTAAATAACGATAATATTATTAAAGTGAAAGCTATAGTTGAAAAAGTAGAAAGCAAAACACTTACAAAGGATATATCTATAAAAAATTTGAATGATAATTTTACAGCATCTTTAAGCAGTGTAAAAGCTAATATTACTGTATTAGGATTAGAGAGCGTAATAGATAAAATCAATAATGAAAATATTAATTGTTTTGTAGATTTAAGTTCGTTAAATTCTGAAGGAGAATATAGTATAAAAGTAAATACTTCAATACCATATGATCTTTCTAATATAACTGTAAATCCAGAAACTATAAAGGTTGTTTTAAAGAAAAAAGAAACTCAGACAGTTAATGATCCATCACAAAATGTAAATACAACACCAATTCAGGGAGGACAATAGGATATGTCTATAAGACTTAACAATATAATATTAAATATAGATGAAGAAATAGATTTATTAAAAGATAAAGCAGCCAAAAAACTTAAAATATCTAAAGATTCTATTAAAAATTATAAAATATTAAGGGAGTCTATAGATGCAAGAAGGAAAGATAACATTAAATTTAATTATACTTTAGAGGTAGAAACAGATAATGAAGAAAAATTAGTTAAAAAACTTAATGATAAAGATGTTAAATTTGAAAATAACGAACACATAAGCACATTTCCACTTGGTACTAAAAAACTTAAGGAAAGACCAATAATTGTTGGAATGGGACCGGCAGGAATGTTTGCCGGTCTTTTAATGGCTAGAAATGGTTATAGACCCATAATTATTGAAAGAGGCCAAAATGTAGATGAAAGAACTAAAAGTGTAGAAAATTTTTGGAATACTGGTAAATTAGATATTAATTCTAATGTTCAGTTTGGAGAAGGAGGAGCAGGAACTTTTTCTGATGGGAAACTTACAACAAGAATAAAGGATCCTAGATGCAGCTATATTTTAGAAACTTTCGTAAAATATGGGGCTCCAAAAGAAATAATATATAGCGGTAAACCTCATGTAGGAACAGATATTTTAAAAGATGTAGTTAAAAATATAAGAAAAGAAATAATTAGTTTTGGAGGAGAAATAAGATTTAATAGTACTTTAGAGGATTTGATTATTAAAGATGGTAAACTAGTAAAAATAGTAGTAAATGGAGAAACATTACCTTGTACAAATTTAATTTTAGCCATAGGACATAGTTCAAGAGATACTTATGAAATGCTCTATAAAAGAGGAATAGATTTAACTCCAAAGCCTTTTGCTATTGGAGTTAGAATAGAACATTTGCAAAGTTTAATAGATGAAAGCCAATATGGAAAATTTGCTGGACATAAAAGACTTAAGGCTGCAGATTATAAACTCACACATATAAGTGAAAAAACTAAAAGAGCAGTATATAGTTTTTGTATGTGTCCGGGAGGGGAAGTTGTAGCTGCAGCTTCTGAAGAAGGAAGACTTGTAACTAATGGAATGAGTTATTACAAAAGAGATAAAATTAATGCAAACTCTGCATTAGTAGTTGCAGTTAGTCCTGATGACTTTAAAGGTACTAATCCTTTAAAAGGTATGGAATTTCAAAGATATTATGAATCTTTAGCATATAATGCAGGAGGAGGAGGGTATAAAGCTCCAATTCAGCTTGTAGGGGATTTTTTTAATGACAGAGTAAGTAAATGTATAAAAAGCGTAGTTCCAACTTACAAACCAGGATATGAGTTTAAAGATTTAAGAGAGTGTCTTCCAAGTTTTGTTATAGAATCTTTAAAAGATGGTTTAATAAATTTTGATAAAAAAATAAAAGGTTTTGCTCACAATGATGTCGTTCTTACAGGTATAGAAACTAGAACTTCTGCACCTATAAGAATTCAAAGAGGAGAAAATTTTCAAAGTATATCTTTAAAAGGTTTATATCCAACAGGAGAGGGAGCAGGATATGCAGGAGGTATAATGTCAGCTGCTGCTGATGGATTAAGAGTAGCAGAAATAATTATGAAAGAATGGGCACCATTTAATTAATAATTTTTAGCATTTAAAAACAAATAGTAGTATAATGAAAAAGAAGGGAAGGATTAAATGGCAAGAATAAGAATTTTTACAGGACATTTTGGAAGTGGGAAAACAGAGATAGCTATAAATTATGCAATAAATCTTGCAAAAAAAAATAAAAAAACTGTTCTAGCAGATATTGATATAGTTAATCCATATTTTTGTGTAAGAGATATAAGTGAATATTTAAAAGAAAAATATGGAATTAAGGTGATATCATCAAATCCGCATTATTCTAATGCAGAGCTTGCTGTAGTGCCTCCAGACCTTATTTCTATATTTAATGATAAATCATTTGAAGTTGTTATGGATATAGGTGGAGACGATGCAGGAGCTATAGTACTTGGGCAATACAATAGATTTTTTAAAGAAGAGCCTTATGAAATGTATTTTGTGGTTAATAATAATAGACCACAAACTTCAAATTTAGAAGAAACAGAAGAATATTTAAAAAGCATAGAAAATTCTTCAAGGTTAAAAGTTACACATTTAATATCAAATACTAATTTATCTTATGAAACTACGGCAGAAGATATATTAAAAGGAGATAAAGAAGTTTTAAATTTATCTAAAAAACTAAAAATTCCTTATAAATATACAGTTTGCAGGAGGGATTTAAAAGAAAAAATCGAAAATAAAGTTAGTGGTAAAATTTTTCCAATAGATATTTATATGAAACCACCTTGGAGATAAAAACAGGAGGGAATTTTATGGCGAGAGTTATTTTTAGAGAAGAAAGATGCAAAGGTTGTGGGAATTGCATAAATGTATGCCCTAAAACTATTATAAGTTTTAGAGATAAGTTAAATCTTGGTGGATATCATCCTGCTGGAGTAAGCGAAGAAAATATGGATAAATGCATAGGCTGTGCTTCTTGCGCAAAAATGTGTCCTGATTGTGTAATAACTGTTATAAAATAAGCGTTAGGAGGATTTTATATGGGAGAAAAAGTATTAATAAAAGGCAATGAAGCCATAGGAGAAGCTGCTATTAGAGCTAATTGTCAATGTTTTTTTGGATATCCAATAACTCCTCAAACGGAGCTTGCAGCGTATATGTCTAAAATGATGCCTAAACTTGGAAGAACTTTCCTTCAAGCTGAAAGTGAGATTTCAGCTATAAATATGGTATATGGAGCAGCAGGAAGTGGAGTTAGAGTTTTAACTTCTTCTTCAAGTCCTGGAATTAGCTTAAAATCAGAAGGAATATCTTATATAGCTGGAGCTGAGCTTCCTTGTGTTATTGTAAATATAGTAAGAGGAGGTCCAGGTCTTGGAGGTATACAACCAGCACAGTCAGATTATTTTCAAGCTACTAAGGGAGGGGCTCATGGAGATTTCCATATGCCAGTTTATGCACCTGCTTCTGTTCAAGAAATGGTAGACTTAGTTCAAGAAGCTTTCGATGTAGCTGATATATACAGAACTCCTTGTATGATTATGGGAGATGGAATGCTTGGACAAATGATGGAACCAGTAGAATTTAAAGAAAGAAATAAAAGAGAAATTAAAAATAAAGATTGGGCAGCTAATGGTCTTAAAGGAAGAAAAAAACATAATGTTATAAATTCTTTATATTTAGATCCAGAAGAATTAGAAAGACATAACTTAAAGCTTGAAGCTAAATTTAACGAAATAAGGGAAAAAGAAACTAAGTATGAGTTATATAATTGTGAAAAAGAATGTGATTTAATTATGGTTGCATACGGTACTGTTTCAAGAATATGCAAAAACGTTATTGAAATGGCTAAGAAAAATGGAATTAATCTAGGTCTTATAAGGCCTATAACATTATGGCCGTTCCCAGAAGAAGCTTTTGATAAGACAATAAATAAAACAAAATTTGGATATATTTCAGTAGAAATGAGTTTAGGGCAAATGGTAGAAGATGTAAAGCTTTCTGTAAATGGGAGAAATAAAGTTTATTTTTATGGTAGAACTGGAGGTATGGTTCCTAGTCCCGTAGAAATTTTAAATAAAATTAAAGAAATAATAGAGTTAAATAAAAAAGATAGTAACAAAATTCATAATTTAACTAAAGGAGGAGAAAATAATGGCAGTTGTATTTGAAGCTCCAAAAGCTCTTTTAGATGTACCAACTCATTACTGTCCTGGATGCACCCATGGAATAATTCATAGACTTATAGCAGAAGTTATAGATGAACTTGATATTCTAGATAAAACAATAGGTGTAGCTCCAGTAGGATGTTCTGTTTTAGCTTATAATTATTTTGCCTGTGATATGTTTGAAGCAGCTCATGGAAGAGCACCTGCAGTAGCTACTGGTATAAAAAGAGCTAATAAAGATAGTGTTGTATTTACTTATCAGGGAGATGGAGATTTAGCTGCTATAGGAACAGCAGAAATTGTTCATGCAGCAGCAAGAGGAGAAAATATAACCACTATATTTGTAAATAACTGCATATATGGAATGACAGGTGGACAAATGGCTCCAACTACTCTTCCAGGACAGGTGACAGAAACATCACCTTATGGTAGAGATGTTAAAACAGCAGGATATCCTATAAGGGTTTCGGAAATGCTTTCTACGTTAGATGGGGTTTGCTATATTGAAAGAGTATCAGTAGATAGTATTCCTAATATTACAAAAGCTAAAAAAGCTATAAAAAAAGCTTTTGAAAATCAAATAAAAGGATTAGGGTTTTCATTAATAGAAGTACTATCAATTTGCCCTACAAATTGGGGTATGTCTACACAAGAATCTTTTAACTGGCTTAGAGAAAACATGATACCATATTATCCGCTTGGTGTTAAAAAAGATACTGTTTCTAAATAATTAGTAAAGCAAGGAATAAATAAAAAAGGGGATGAAATAATGTCATCACAAGAAATATTATTTGCAGGCTTTGGAGGACAAGGAATTTTATCTATGGGAAAATTTTTAGCTTATGCAGGTATGGAGTCGGGACTTAATGTTTCATGGCTTCCTTCATATGGACCAGAAATGAGAGGAGGAACTGCTAATTGTTCTGTAATACTTACAGATAAAGCAATAGATTCTCCAATTGTAAATGAAGCTTCAACTCTTGTTGTTATGAATATACCTTCTTTAGATAAATTTGAAAATTCTGTAAAACCTAATGGTTTGTTAATTATAGATAGCGATTTAATAAATAGAACCTCAAATAGAGAGGACATAGAAATAATAAGTATACCAGCTCAAACTATAGCAGAAGAAATTGGGAGTAAAACCATAGCAAATATGGTGCTTTTAGGAGCACTAATTAGTAAAACAAAAATAGTATCTATGGAAACTGTTTTAAAATCACTTAAAGAGCATGGCAAAGAAAAATTTTATGAAGCTAATAAAAAAGCATTAGAAAAAGGTGCAGACTATGCGTCTAAAATTATAAAGCACACTAAAGAAAAAATTAATACTGTTATTAAATAATACACAGGAAATCTTACCTCTTTTTTCCATTGTAATAAATTTCTATATAATATATAATTGTTCTGTGTGTATGCGTAACAAATATAAAGAGAGGTAAGAAGATATGGGTAGAATGTTTGGAACTGATGGAGTTAGAGGAATTGCAAACAGCGAGCTTACTGCACAGCTTGCATATAATCTTGGAAGAGCTGGTGCTTACGTTCTTACAGAAGGAGCTCATAAACCTAAAATATTAGTTGGAATGGATACTAGAATTTCAGGTCATATGTTAGAATCTGCATTAGTTGCAGGAATACTTTCTGTTGGAGCAGAGGCTGTATGCGTTGGAGTTATACCAACACCAGCTGTGGCATACCTTACAAGAAAATATGGATTAGATGCAGGAGTTGTAATATCAGCTTCACATAATCCAGTAGAATATAATGGTATTAAATTTTTTAATAATAAAGGATATAAGCTTTCAGATGAATTAGAAGATAAAATTCAAAGCGTAATAGAAAACAACTTTGAAGGAGTACCTTCACCAATAGGTGGAGATTTAGGAAGAAAGATTATAGAAGATTCAGCACTTGAAGACTACATAGACTTTTTAAAAGCTACAATTGATGTAGATTTTAAAGGAATGAAAATAGCATTAGATTGTGCTAATGGAGCTTCTTATGAAGCAGCTGTTGAAACTTTTAGAAGTTTAGGTGCAGAAGTTGTTGTGATAAATAATGATCCAGATGGTATAAATATAAATAAAAATTGTGGTTCTACGCATCCAGAAGAACTTATGGAATATGTAGTTAAAAAAGGGTGTGATTTAGGCCTTGCTTTTGATGGAGATGCAGATAGATGCCTTGCTGTTGATGAAAAAGGTAATTTAATTAATGGAGATTTTATTATGGCTATCTGCGGAAAGTATTTAAAAGAGCAAGGAAAACTCAATAAAAATGTAGTTGTTGTAACTGTTATGAGTAATTTAGGCCTTGATATTGCATTAAATAAAGAGGGTATTAATACAGTTAAGACTAAAGTTGGAGATAGATATGTTTTAGAAGAGATGGTAAATGAAGGCTATGTGCTCGGAGGGGAACAATCTGGACATGTTATATTTTTAGAACATAATACAACAGGAGATGGAATTTTAACAGGGCTTCAATTAACTTCTATAGTTAAAAAAAGCGGCAAAAATCTTTCAGAACTTGCATCTATTATGAAAGAACTTCCACAGGTACTTGTTAATGCAAAAGTTCCAAATGATAAAAAAGATATACATGAAGTAGATGAAGAAATAATAAAAGAAATAAAAAAAATAGAAGAAACACTTCATGGAGTTGGAAGAGTTCTAATAAGACCTTCTGGAACTGAACCATTAGTTAGAGTTATGCTTGAAGGAGAAAATCAAGAGGAAATAGATAAAATGGCACATTCTCTTGCAAAATTAATAGAAGAAAAAGCCAATATATAAATTTTTAATAACAAAAAGGAACTGTCTTTTATAAAATTAATTTTATAAAAAAGATGGTTCCTTTTCTTTTTTATAGAAGCATTATTAATATAATAAGCATTGCAAAATGAATATATTAATAAATAAATTTTTAATTGCTTCTTAAAGTATTAGATTTGTTTTACATTTACTGCTTGATCGCCCTTAGAACCATGAGTTAAGTTAAAGGAAACTTTATCTCCTTCGTTAAGAGTTTTAAAGCCATTGGATTCAATTCCGGAATAATGAACGAATACATCTTTTCCTTCATCTGTTGTAATAAATCCAAATCCTTTTTGTGAGTTAAACCATTTTACTGTTCCTTGCATTAATTAAACCTCCTAAAAATGTATAAAACTATAATAGATATATTTTATACCTATTAATATATATTTTGCCTAATTGTTTAAAATATATTCAATATTTGGAACAAAATATTTAAATTTTGATATTTTAATTAATAAAATAATTAGAGTATAATACTTTATAAGATATTAAATAAAATATAAAATATATAAATAAAATCAAATATACAATAGAAAAGGAGATTAAATTGCTTATGATAAAAATTTTTGATTCTCATGCCCATTATGATGATGAAAGTTTTGATAAAGATAGAGATAATGTTATAAAAGAAATAAAAGAAAATGGAGTTATAGGGGTTTTAAATTGTGGTGCATCATTAAAAGGTTCACAGGATTCTATAAATTTAGCAAATAAATACGATTTTTTCTATGCAGCAGTTGGAATTCATCCAGAACATGCTAATGAATTTAATGAAGAAGTTTTACAAAAAATAAAAAATCTTGCTTTAAGTAAAAAGGTAAAAGCAATTGGGGAAATTGGACTTGATTATTATTATGAAGAAAATCCTAAAAGAGAAATACAAAAATATGTTTTTAAAGCTCAAATGAATTTAGCTAAAGAATTGAAACTTCCTGTTGTTATACACGATAGAGAAGCTCATGAAGATACACTAAATATATTAAAAGAGTTCCCAGATGTTACTGGAGTTATACACTGCTTTTCAGGAAGTGTAGAATTTGCAAAAGAATGTTTAAAGCTTGGATATTATATTGGCTTTACTGGAGTAGTTACATTTAAAAATGCTAAAAAAATAGTTGAAGTAGCAAAAGAAGTGCCCATGGATAAAATATTGGTTGAAACAGATTGCCCTTATATGACTCCTGTACCTTTTAGAGGTAAAAGAAATAAATCAGATTATATAAAATATATAATAGAAAAAATTTCAGAAATTAAAGGAATTTCTCAAGAAGAAATATCTCAAATTACTATTAATAATGTTAAAAGTATGTTGAAATTAGATAAAAAATAAATATATTAAGCTTAAATAAACAGGATTTTTCCTGTTTATTTTTTTTAGGTGATTAAAAATGAATAAATTGGCATATAATTAAATGTACAACTTAAAAATGTATATTTATATATTATTTGGATATACTACGGCGTTGAATTTTAAAATCCTCTTTTTAGACTGTATAAATAAATCAAACCGCAATTATATAATATTTTTCTTATGCATAGTTATGCATTTTATCAGTCTAATAAATGAAAGTAAGTCTTAATTTTGCTTTCATTTTAAGGAGGTAGTAAAAATGAATAATTTGAAAAATACTTTCAACAATTGTTTTTCAAATGGCTTTAAAACAATATTTATTTTATTATTAATGCTTATGGGAAGTATAATAAGTTTAGATACAGCCAAAAAAACTGTAATTGTATCTATAGATGGTAAAGAAACTAAAATAGTTACTTTCAAAAAGACTTTTAAAGATGCATTAGAATCTAATAATATAGTTTTAGGGCCTAAAGATAAGACAACGCCAAGTTTAGACAACGTACTTAAGAAAAATAATAAAATAAACATTAAAAAAGCTGTTAATATTAATATAGCAGTAGATGGACAAAACTTAAATATTAAAACTGCAGAAGATACAGTAGAAGAAGTTTTAAAAACAGAAGGAATAATAATAAAAGATAGCGATAAAATTAGTCCATCAAAGGATGTACCCATAGTTAATGGGTTAAAATTAGTAGTTACCAGAGTTGAATCTAAGGTTATAGAAGAAACTAAACCAATAGATTTTTCAACAGTAGTAAAGAATGATAAAAGTTTTGAAAAAGGAAAAACAAAAATAGTTCAAGAAGGAGAAAAAGGAGAACTGGTTACTACGACTAATGTTATATATGAAGATGGAAAGGAAGTAGAAAGAAAGGTAATAAGTGAAAAAGTAAAAAAAGAACCAGTACCAAAAATAATCGCTACAGGTACTAAAGAACCTAATATATCTTTAGCTTTTTCCCGTGGTGGAAGTGGACTTAATAAAAAAACATCTAATAAACTAGAAAATGAAGGAGTAAAAACTGCATTTACAGTTCAAAGTACTGCATATACAGCAGATTTTAAAAGTACAGGTAAAAATCCTGGAGATTCTGGATTTGGAATAACTTCAACAGGTACTAGGGCTAAAAGAGATCCAAATGGTTATAGCACTATAGCTGTAGATCCAAGAATAATTCCATATGGTACAAAGTTATATATTGAAGGCTATGGATACGCTATAGCAGAGGATACTGGTGGTGCGATTAAGGGAAGAAAGATAGATGTTTTTTTCAATACAAACAGAGAATGTATGCAGTGGGGAAGAAGAAATGTAAAAGTTTATATTCTAGAATAAAATTAACATAATAAATAAGTTGATTTGAACTTATTATCTAAAAATAGGAGTTATTAAACTCCTATTTTTACGTCTGCCAGCTATTTTTAAAAATAGCTTAAAAATTTTTATAATATTAATAGTACTTTTATTGGTGCTTTTTTAATATTTTTATCTATTTAAAATAAGTATCTTGGGTTATTCTATATATTAAGCCATTCTATTAACAGAAATTGTGATATGTTAAAACATTATCATAAATCAGTCATAAGGCTAGTAAGCTTATATTTTTATGTATTGACTTTTTAAAAAGTTTGCCACAGAATATAATAGATAAAACAAAATGGAGGTAAATAGTGAAAATATATGATTAAAGAAGTAATAGTTGTTGAAGGAAGAGATGATGTAACTGCTGTTAAAAGAGCTGTAGATGCAGAAATTATAGCTGTTGGCGGCTTTGGAATAAATGCTAAAATTATTGAAAGAATTAAAGAGGCACAAAAAAGACAAGGAGTTATAGTCCTTACTGATCCAGACTTTGCGGGAGAAAAAATAAGAAGAATAATATCTAAAAGAGTTAAAGGCATAAAACATGCTTATATAACTCAAAAGGATGGTACTAAAAATGGAGATATAGGAGTTGAAAATGCCTCACCAGAAGTTATTTTAAAAGCACTAGAAGATGCTAAATGTGAAATAAAGGGGAAAAGATGTGAATTTAGTATTGAAGATTTAATATTTTTTGGACTTACAGGAGATAATAAATCAAAAGAAAAAAGGGAATCACTTGGGAAAAGGTTAGGCATAGGTTATTGTAATTCAAATCAATTTATAACAAGGCTTAATAACTATGGAATAACCCGTGAAGAATTTATTAAAGCTTGTAAAGATATAGGAATACAAGGAGAGAGATAATGAGTAATTTAGATACTAAAGATATTGTAAAAAAATATGGTTTTAGATTTACAAAAAGTTTAGGCCAAAATTTTTTAATAGATGAAACTGTACTTTACGATATTATTGAAGGTGCAGAAGTTAACAAAGAGGATTTTATAATTGAAATTGGACCTGGAGTAGGTACTTTAACAAAAGAGCTTTTAAAAAGAGCAAAAAAAGTTTATGCTATTGAATTAGATGATGCTCTTATACCAATTTTAAATAAAGAATTAGAGCAGTTTGATAATTTTAATATTATTCATAAAGATGCATTAAAAGTGGACTTTAACGAAATAATAGGTGAAGAAAAATCTGTTAAAGTTGTAGCTAATCTTCCTTATTATGTTACTACACCTATAATAGCTAAGCTTTTAAATGGAAATTATAATTTTAAATCTATTACAATTATGATTCAAAAAGAAGTAGGAGAAAGGATTGCTGCCAAACCTTCTACAAAAGAATATGGTGCTCTTTCAATATTGGTTCAATATTATTGTGATATAAAGACTATAAGAAAAGTTTCGCCTAGTTCTTTTTTTCCTCAACCTAAAGTAGAATCTATAGTTATTAAATTAGATAAGCTTCCCCAAAAGAGAGTTTGTGTTAAAGATGAAAAGTTATTTTTTAAAATTGTTAGAGAAGCTTTTAATATGAGAAGAAAAACTCTTTGGAATGCTATGAAAAGTTTAAAATTAGATAATAAAATTTTAGAAAAAGCTTTTGAACATTCAGGCATTGATTCTAAAAGAAGAGGTGAAACTTTAAATTTGCAGGAGTTTGCTAATTTATCAAACAGCATATATGAATTAATAAATTTTTAATGTATGGATATGATTACCTCACAATAAGCTGTAAATTAATTTTCAGTATATATTTATAGTGTTTCTAAATTTTTATTATATCTGTATATTTAAATGTATATTGCCAGTACCATAAATCTTTATAACGTTTCTAAATTTTTATTACACCTGTATATAGTATTTAATATTTAATAAAAAGATTTTTTGTGAGATAACTATATATATACAAAACTTTTAAAATTTAATTAAAAATTTTAGTAAAATATTAATATTATTTAGTTAAATAAAATATATTTAATTATAGGATTATTATTTTAGTATATTATATTTAGTTTTTATACTGAACATAATATTAAATTTTAAAATTAATAACCTATACAAAAGTAAAAAAACTTTTGTATAGGTTATTTTTATTTATAATAGGTCACTTTTTGATAAAGGTTTCATATAATGTAATGAATAAATTTTTTGGAGGGACGGAATTTGGCACAAAAAAGAAGTTATAGTAGATATTTTATAATACTACAAGAAGATGAAAAAGGTTATGCCTTGGCCTCTGATAAATCACCTTCTGGTTATGCTAAATTAGAAATTAAGAATGATAAATGCAAGATATCTTACTATGTTCAAAATTTAAAAAAAGAAAGTACCCCTTACTACATGATACTTATATGCGATAAGAAAGAAGTAAAGAAAATAATAAAACTTGGAGAATTGAACATAGATGACTACGGCAGGGCAGAAATAGCTTACGAATATCAAGCAGATAATGTAGCTAATTGCGGCATAAATGTAGATAAAATTGTTGGAGCAGGCATAGTTAAATTTATGAATACTAACATAGTATCCATTATGAGTGGCTTTGCAAGTACTGAAATTCCAGAATGGAAGAATTTCCAAGTCATTGAAGAAAAACTTAGGAAAAATGAAGAAAATAAAGAAGTTATTAATTTAAATAAGACTTTAGAATTAGAAACAGAAGAAAATATTAATAAAGAGCAAAATAATATTTTTGAAGAATATGAAAAAGAAATAGAGGAAGAAAAGAATAAGGAAGAAAAAGCTGCAAAGGAAGAATTAAGAAAAGAAGATATAATAAAAGAGGAACCAGTAAAAGAGGAAGTAGAAGAAAGGATAGAAGAAGAAAAGAATAAAGAAAAATTAAGAGAAGAATATGTAATAAATGAAGAAATAATAAAAGAAAAACCAGTAGAAGATGATGAAACAAAAGGACAGACAGAAAAAGAAATAAAAGAAGAAAGAGATATTTCTATAGAAAATTTAAAAAATATTTCAACAACTGAAACAACTTCTAATGAAATAGAAGAAGAAAAAGAGGAAGAAATTGAGCAAAGCAGACACAAGAAAAAAGAAAAAATAAAAAAGAATGAATGTAAAGAAAAAGCTGGAAGTAAAAAAGATTATCCAAAGGATAAAGCTGGTATTTTCTTTATAGAAGCAGCAAAAGGATTTGAAGAATTAGAAGGTGTATGCAGTGAAATAAAAAGATGTATATGGTATAAAGTACCTGTAAATTCTTTGGAAGATATGATAAATTGTAAAGATTATAATAAATATACTATAGCTTATTATCCAATGATAAATTATTTTGAATATATTAAAAAATTTAACCATTTTATACTTGGTTATAAGCTTGATAAAAATAATAATATGAAATATATAGTATATGGAATTTTAGGCACTAAATCTAGAAAAGATCAACCTTTTAGAGGAAGATCAGGTTTTGTAACTTGGGTTCCTTTAAAAGAAGGTGAGGAATCAGAAGATAGTTATGGTTATTGGCTTATGTTCTATGATTTTAGAAATTCAACGATAGTAGTACCTATTAAGTAATAACATTTGCATCACCTTTAAATAAAATGTTAAAAAAACAAAAATTATATGGCAGTTTTTTAATGAATTTACTCTATTCTATATAAGAATGAAGGGTGAATGTAAAGTAATTAATATAAATTTTTTAAAATTTTCATTCTTCATTCTTTATTATTACTTAAATTGGTACATATCAAAAATAAAAAATTTATATCAAATTTTTATATTAATAATTTTTTAGATTATAAATTTTAAAACTATTTAATTATAGAAATATTATTTTATAGTAATAAAATTAAGTTTTAAATTATAAAATGTAAAACTATTTGGAGGAAGATAATGAAATTTATTATATTAAATAGAAAAAGAATTGGGGTTACAATAATAATAATTGGTCTTATGCTTATATTATTTGGATTTGAAAAAAATTTTGATAATAGGCTCAAAAATGTAGTATTAATACAAAATAGTGTTAATTCTCTTTTAAAATATGAAGTTCCTGAATTAAAATTTAATTATAAACTTCCTTCAGAATGGAAAACACAGAAACAAAGTTTTTATGGGAACGAAATATTGTATCATAATGATTTTAATTCTGAGGATGCAGTAATTCATGGATTTGTACAAGTATGGAATATGAAGGGAGATTTAAAAAACTTTTTAGATAAAAGCAAAAACTCCAGTGCTGGATTTGCACAATATACTGAATATAGTATAGAACCTATAAATATTAAAGGATATGAAGGATATTTAGTTATATATACTATGAAAACTTCTGAGAATGCAAACTTTAAAGCATATGAATATTTTTTAAAAGATAAAGATAAGTTTGTTAGATTTGCTTTTTATGTAAGAGATAAAAATTTTAAAGAAAACATGGCAAAAATGTTTGAAGTCATAGTTGAAACTTTTGAAAATTATTAAATACATTGATTTAGTATTTGTAAAGTATTATAATTTATTTAAGGCATATAGGAGAAGCTGATGCTTCTCTTTTTTCGTTATTTTTATAAAAAACATTAAAGGGGGAGTAAATATTGAGACCAATCTTATTTGAAATTTTAGGTATACCTATATATGGATATGGAACTATGATAGCAATAGGTATAATATCAGCTG
Organism: Clostridium prolinivorans; assembly: GCF_004011155.1. Taxonomy (GTDB): domain Bacteria; phylum Bacillota; class Clostridia; order Clostridiales; family Clostridiaceae; genus Clostridium_AT; species Clostridium_AT prolinivorans. The sequence continues at coordinate 72,839 of NZ_RJWG01000003.1, forward strand.
TACTGCTGCTTAACAAAAGAGCTAAAAAAATAGGTTATGATGAAGACAGTATACTTAATATGGCGATATTAGCGGTTATTTTAGGAATAATTGGAGGGAAACTTTTATATATAATTACAGATTTAAAAAATATTATAAATAATCCTTCATTATTAAAGGATTTTGGTAACGGATTTGTGGTATATGGATCTATAATTGGAGGAGCTATTGGTGTATACATTTATTGTAAAAGAAAGAACTGGGACTTTATAAAGATATTTGATCTTGCAATTCCAAGTGTTTCACTAGCTCAAGGCTTTGGGAGAATAGGATGTTTTTTGGCTGGATGTTGTTATGGAAAGCAGACTACTTGTTTTTTAGGAGTTAAATTTAAAGAAGGATCATTAGGTCCTACTGATGTATATGTACTTCCTACACAAATTTTTTCATCTGTTTTTGATTTTTTACTTGCATTTTTTTTACTTTGGTATAGTAAAAAACAAAGAAAAGATGGAAGAGTATTTTCTTTATATTTAATAATATATGGTATAGGAAGATTTCTTATAGAATTTATAAGAGATGATCCAAGAGGAAGTATATGGATATTTTCAACCTCTCAATTTATTAGTTTATTTATAATTTTATTAGGTATCTTAATTTATAATTTTGACAGCATAAAAATAAAGTTTTTTAATAAAAACGATATATAAAAACAAGGAGAGAAATAAACTTGATTAAGATAAAAAAAATACTTAGTTTAATTTTAGTAATTTTTTTAACTACAATGTTTTATGGATGTGATAAGGTTGATAATATTAAAGTTAAATTAGGTATGAAAAATAATGATTTTGAATATATAAAACAAGGTAAAATTAAAAAAATAATAATTCAAAATACAAGAGATCCTGGATTTAGGTTTGTTGTTACAGACCCAAAGGCTATTTTAGAGCTTTATGATATACTATCACAAGCTAAACCAGTAGAAAACAAATCTGCTTTAGAGCCTGATTATGTATTTCAAATGGAAGAAGGAAGAAATAAAGTATATAAATTTAATTATATAGCAGGTATAGATAAAAAAGATACAGGGAATCTTTATAGTGAGGATAAAATTTATAGTGTATCTAAAAGAATTGATAATGATATAATTAAAAATTTTTGGAATATTAGAAAGCCTAGAGAATTTAATAAAATTTATTATGGAACTATTCTAGATCAGGTTATTAAATTTTCTAATGAAAAAGCACAAGGTAAGTCAATTGGTATAAATATATATAGTGATGTAGAAGCTGCAAAATTTATACTTTCAATGGATTTAGAAAAATTTAAAAATGATTTAGAAGCTAAAACAGATAATGTTGAACTTATGAGCTCTCCTAAATCGGGAGAAACTTCTAAAGAATACGATATTATAATGAGTGTAAAAACAGTAGGATATAAAACAAATCTATATAAGTGTGAAATTACATTTTGGGATAAAAAAGAGCAGAAGGAAGAAAAATATTATATCCAAGTAGCAGATGAACATAATGATGGAAGATGGAATACAAAAGTATATACTTCTGAAAATAAGCCCAATACTTTCTAATATTAAAAAGGCGTATTTCAAGTTAAATTTACTGAAAACGCCTTTTTTAATTATGTATAATTTATTAAATAAATATTAAATTTAAAAATTTTTATAGAAAAATAAATATTTAATTTGTAAAATAAAATAATTAAAACAAATTAACTTTTTAAATAAACAATATGGAGGAATATTTTTATGAAGAAAAAGATTACAATTTCGATTGTGATAATATTTATTGTAGGAGGGATATTATATTTAAATTTATCTAAAAAGAACGAACAAAATTTTGTAAGTGTTAAAACGAGTGTTGTAGAACAGGGAGAAATAAAATCCTATCTTTCAACTACTGCTACTATAAAATCAAAAAATAGTAAAGATTATTACCCACTTCAAGGAAAAGTAAAAAAAGTAAACGTTAAATTAGGGGATAAAGTTACTAAAGGACAAGTCCTCGTAGAATATGAAACTCAAGACTTAAATTCTGCTGTTAAACAAGCACAAATTCAATACGACAATGCTGTATTGTCTAAAAAAATATTAACAAATAATAATAATGATATTAAAAATAAGATAGCTGATTTAAATAAACAAATAGCTGATTTAGATAATAAGATAGCTGAATTAGATAAGCAGATAAAAAACATACAAGAAAGTGGAAGTCCTCAAGATAAGGCATTGCTTTTGGATAGTAAAAATCCACAAAATCCTATTGTTATAAAACAAAATGTTGAATCTTCAAAGGCACAGTTAAAAGCAACTAAAGATTCATTAAAACCTATATCAGATGAACAATTTAAACAGGCAGATAATTCTATAGAACTTGCTAAAGTTGCATTAGATAGTGCAAAGCAAAATCTTTCAAAAGTTCAAGATAAGATAATATCAGATATAGATGGAGTAGTAACTTCTTTAAATATTACAGAAGGAACTTCTTCTATTGCAAGTGCTCAGCCTGCAATAACTATCCAAGATGTAGAAAATTTAAAAGCCGTAATGTATGTTGGTAAATATGATGCTGGAAAAATTAAAGAGGGACAGGAAGCTATAATAAAAAGTGGAGATAAAGAATATAAAGGCAAAGTTTCTTTTATAGATCCAACTGCTAAGAAAACAGTTTCTGCAACAGGTACAGATACTTCTCTTGGGGTAGATATAGATATTTTAGATAAAGCTCAGGAATTAAAAATAGATTTTGATGTAGATGTAGATATACTCTTAGGTCAAGTAGATAATGCTCTTAAAATTCCTGCAGAAAGCATTAAAACAACTAAAGAAGATAAAACTTTTGTATATGTTATAGAAGGAGATAAAGCTGTAGAAAAGGAAGTTAAATTAGGACTTCAATCTGATATGGAAGTTCAAGTTTTAGAAGGACTAAATAAAGGCGAAAAGGTAATATTAAATCCTTCTGAAACAATAAAAAATGGAACTCTTGTTAAGGAATCTTCAGGAGATGATAAATAATGTTAGAAATAAAAGATGTAGTTAAACGATATGTAACAGGCGAAATAAATTTTACTGCCTTAAAAGGTATTAATCTTAAAATTGAAAAAGGAGAATTTACATCTATAATGGGGCCTTCAGGCTCAGGTAAATCTACAATGATGAATATTTTAGGATGCCTTGATAGAATGGATAGCGGTACTTATATTTTAAATGGGCAAAATGTATCTAATTTAACAGATAAAGAATTAGCTTATATAAGAAATAAAGAAATAGGATTTGTGTTTCAAGCATTTAATTTACTACCTAGAATGACTATACTTGAAAATGTAGAACTTCCTATGGTTTATGCAGGAGTACCAAAAAAAGAAAGAAGAGAAAAAGCTCTTTTAGCTCTTGATAAAGTTGGACTTAGCGATAGAATAAAACATAAACCTAATGAAATATCTGGAGGACAAAAGCAAAGGGTAGCTATTGCAAGAGCTATTGTAAATAGCCCTGCTGTAATAATGGCAGATGAACCTACTGGTAATTTAGATACAAAATCTTCAGTTGAAATAATGAAGATTTTTCAAGATTTAAACAATGAAGGAGCAACTATCATAATGGTTACACATGAACCAGATATAGCTCAACATACAAAGAGAATTGTAAGATTTAGAGATGGTGAAATTGTTGATGATTATGAAGTTAAAGATAGGATAATTTTGTAAGGAGGTTTTGCATTTGAATACTTTATCAAACTTATTAGAAAATTTTAAAATGGCAATAGAAAGTATAATATCTAATAAAATGCGCTCCTTCCTTACTATGCTTGGTATAATAATAGGAATAAGTTCTGTTATAACTATAGTATCTTTAGGACAGGGCGGTCAAAATACAATAACAGGAGAATTTGAAAAAATAGGCTCTTCTACAATAAATGTTTCTGTTGATACTACTAAAGCTGAAAGAAGCGACTATATTACATATAAAGATGTAGAACAGATTAAAGAAAAAGTAGACACAATTAAATATATAAGTCCAGTAGTATCAAAAATGGGTGTATCAATATCAGAAAAAAAGACTAAAAGGGCGAATATAACAGGGGCAAATACAGATTTTTTCCCAATACAAAATGTTGAAATAATATATGGCAGACCTTTTAATGAAAGAGAATATGAAGAAGGAAGAGCAGTTATAGTTATAGATGAATATTCAGCAAGAGAACTTTTTGGTTATACTGATGTTGTTGGAAAAAGCATAAAAATAGGTAATAAAATATCTCCTTCAAAAGCTACCATTATAGGTGTATATAAACTGGATATGGGAGGATTTTCTTTTGATACAAGTCAAATGCCTTCTCTTATATATGCTCCAATAACTTTTGTAGGAAATATATATCCTGATGAATTTTTAATTGATAAACTTACATTTATGGCAATAAACAAAGATAGCGGTGATGCAGCAGGAAATGGAGTAAAAAATGTATTAGAAAGCAGACATAATAATAGAGGACAGGATAAATATAAAGTTGAAAATGCTCTTAAACAATTAGACCAGGTAAATAAAGTTTTAGGAATTTTTACAGCTTTTATAGGAGCTGTTGCAGCTATATCTCTTTTAGTAGGAGGTATAGGAGTTATGAATATAATGCTTGTATCTGTAACAGAAAGAACAAGAGAAATAGGAATAAGAAAGGCTATAGGAGCTACAACGAATGCAATACTTTTACAGTTTTTAACTGAATCAGTAATAATATCAGTAATAGGTGGAATAATTGGGATGATATCTGGCATAACAGGAGCCTATATAATTGGTAAATTTGCTAATATAACTCCATCACTTTCCATAGGTGTTATAATAGGAGCAATTGTATTTTCTTCAGCAGTTGGTATTTTCTTTGGAATATATCCGGCAAGAAAAGCTGCTAATTTAGATCCTATAGATGCACTAAGATATGAATAAAATTTGTTTTAAATCACAAAATTATTTAATATGTTGTGTTATAATACTTTAGGAAAATAAAATATGATAATTAATAAAATATTAATTTGATTAAAAAACAAGGAGGAAAGTTATGAGCAAATGTGATAGCTGTGCAAGCAAAGGAAAGTGCGAAAATAATGAAAAATCTTGTTCAATGATTGTACCTAATTATGGAAATATAAAAAATATAATAGGAGTTATGAGCGGTAAAGGTGGAGTAGGAAAATCTACTGTAACAGGTATATTAGCTGCAAAACTTAGAAATCTTGGATATAAGGTTGGAGTTTTAGATGGAGATATTACAGGTCCTTCTATGCCAAGATTTTTTGGAATAAACAAAAAAAGAGCAAGAATTCTTTCAGGCAGAACTGAAGAAGAACCTATATTTGTACCAGTAGAAACTAATACAGGTATTAAAGTAATATCATTAAATTTACTTACAGAAGATGAAGAACAGCCTGTTATTTGGAGAGGACCTGTTTTAACTGGAGCATTAACTCAAATGTATAGAGATACACAGTGGGGAGATCTTGATTATCTTTTAATAGATATGCCTCCAGGCACAGGAGATTTAGCTTTAACTGTAATGCAAAATATTCCTTTAAATGGCGTAATTATAACAGCTACTCCTCAGGACATGGTAACTATGATAGTTAAGAAAGTAGTAATTATGGCAGAAAAACTTAATATTAAAGTTTATGGGGTAGTTGAAAATATGTCTTATATAAAATGTAATAATTGTGGTGAAAAACTTCAAGTATTTAGTAAAAAATCTGCTTCAGAACAAGCTAAAGAACTTGGTATACCTTTAATTGCAGAACTTCCTATAAATTTAGATTTAGCAGAAAAAATGGAGTCTGGAGAAGTAGAGGATTTTATAAATAGAACTTTAGAATATGATGATATACTTACAAATTTTATGAAACTTAGTTAAAAACAAATTTTCAGTATTATTTAAAAATTAAAATGAAAATATGCTAAATTAGCGTCATAAAGTTTTGTAATAATTAGTTTTGTTTAGGGAAAAATAAAACTGAAATATATAACTCATAATGCAAAGGAAGTTTAAGGAGGTTTACTATGAGAGCTTATGTAGATAAAGAAAGTTGTATATCTTGTGAACTTTGTCCATCATTATGCCCAGATGTATTTAAAATGGAGGATGATGGTAAAGCTGGAGCTATTACAGGTGAAATACCAGAAGATGCAGTTGAGGCTGCACAAGAAGCTGAACAATCCTGTCCTGTAAATGCAATTTCAATTTCTTAATTATTATTTATTTAAAAAGTTATATAACTTAATAAAATAAAAAACTAGCCATTAACTTAATTTTAAAGCATAATGACTAGTTTTTTTATAAATTTTATTATGTTATTGATAAGAAAGCCTCATGCTATTGCGGCCAGTTTGCTTCAATAAATATGTTTAATTTAATATGTTTAATTAGATAAACTTGTTTTTTCTAATATTTTATATATTTGCTTAATAGGTAAAAATGCTAATACTATTATACATAGAATACCTTCAGGACCTATATAACTTAGGTTGTACCAAAAAGAGTAAGCTGCAGCAGATTGTCCAGGTTCAGCATAGCTTCCATAAAAGATAATACCAGATATAAAGTGAAACAAAAATCTAATAAATAATGCTAAAATAACCCCTAAAATAGTTTGAATTTTATTTTTATCTTTAAAATATCCTGCAATTCCAAGAGCAGAAAAAGCTAAAGGATAATCAAAAAGTACCTGAATAGGGTGCATTATATATGGACCAAGTAAAAAGTCTAATATGCCAAAAAGTAAACCTGTTAAAATACCAATTTCAGGACCATAAAATAATGCAATTAAAAAAATAGGCACCATACTTCCTAGAGAAACGCTTCCTCCATTTGGCATTTGATAAAATTTAATCATTTTTAAAACTGTACCTAAAGCAAGGGCCACACCTATATGAGTAATAATTTTTGTATTAAGTTTAACTTTTCTTAATTTAATAAAAAGGAAACTTAAAAGTACAATAGCAATCAAAGAAAAAATAGCTAATGGATGTTTTGGAGCATCTGCAAAGCCTTCTTTAATACTTTTTAGATCTATACCTTTAAAATTTAAGGTAAAGCCTTTAAAAAAAACTGATAATAAAATATTGTTTAACATAAAATCCCTCCATCTTAATTGTGCTAAGAGGTAAAAAAACCGCATTCCTAGCATTGGAATACGGTTTTAATCTTCTCAAAATCGCTTTCCTACGCTGGTATTATCCAGATCAGGTATAAGGGTTAATGAAATAATTCATTTCTCAGCCAATAGGCACCCCTAGCACAAATATTTAATTTATAATTATTATATTAAAATTTAAAAAAAATTACAACCTAAAATTAAAATAATATATTTGGCATTTTATGATTTGACATATTAATAGTATTTATTGATACATTTATTTTACTTCCAGGTTTAATATTATAAGGCACATGAGATAAACCTATACAGGCATTAGTACCATCTTCTAAAGCTATATAAGCTTCTGAAGTATATATATCTATAACAACAGCGTGCATTAACTAATCTTCCTTCCTGTTTTTTATAGTTTTATCTATGTCATGGCCATTAGTTAAATTATATTTAGTAAAATCTATTCCTTCACCAACAGGTCCTTTACGTTTATGTGCCATAGGAATTTTACCTACAATTCCTTTTGAGCTTTTTCCAGTACTCATATTATCAACTCCTGTTTTTTTATTTTATGATTATATTCTTTGAACAATTAAATTATATTATTCAGTAAAATAAAAACATAAAATCAAATAATTTTTAAATTTATAAAAAATATAAATTACTAATTAGCTGATTAAAATATTAAATATATTTTTTTACTTGTTTAAATTATATAAATTATTAAAATTTAATAATCTGAAAATAAATTCCACTATATAATGAGCAGTATGTTTATTATTGATTTACTTCCACATACAGTGATCAATTTTGAGAAAAAATGATTTTATGGGATAATCATATAAATTAATATAGAAGAACAGCGATTAAATTAAAAAAAGATGAGCTCTGTTTAATACAGAAATCATCTTTTAAATTTAATATAATATTTTTATTAATGTATTTGGCAAAGGGTATATTTAATTATTATTTAATTAACATTTCAAATAAAATACTAATTAAAATACTACATTAAATAGTAAAGCAGCACTTATTCCCCCTAATATTGGAGCTACAACCGGAATCCATGAATAACCCCAATCAGAGTCTCCTTTACCAGCTATAGGAAGTATTGCATGAGCTATACGTGGTCCTAAATCTCTTGCAGGATTAATGGCATAACCTGTAGTTGCTCCAAGAGATGTACCAATAACCAATATTAAAAGTCCAACTCCTAAAGTTCCAAGTCCAGGAGCCATATTAACTGTTCCAAGACCTAATATTCCAAATACAAGTATAAAAGTAGCTATAAATTCTGATATAAAATTTGCACCTGTATTTTTTATAGCTGGTGCTGTACAGAATACTCCAAGTTTTATAGATTTATCTTCTGTTTCAGCCCAGTGGGGCAAATATTGAATCCAAACAATTACTGCTCCTAAAAATGCCCCTAAAAGTTGTGCAATTATATATAATGGGACTTCTTCCCAAGGAAATTTTCCTATAGATGCAAGTGCTATAGTAAGGGCAGGATTAAAGTGAGCTCCGCTTATTCCTCCAAATATCCAGGCTGGAATGGCTACTGCAATGCCCCAGGCAATAGTAATTAAAAGCCATCCTCCTCCTTGTGCTTTAGTTTTGTTTAAACATACTGCAGCAACAACACCGTTACCAAGGATTATAAGAATCATAGTACCTAATAATTCAGCAATAAAATGAGACATTTAAAATTACCCCCAGATTAATTTTTAAAATTTTACTAAAAATTTATTTAGCCCAGCCCAATGATCTATTAACAGCTTCATGCCAGCCTTTTAACAATTCATTCTTTTTATCAATATCAATATTAGGATTAAAGCTTCTTGAAATTGCCCAATTTTTAGATATTTCATTTTTATCTTTCCAATACCCTACAGCAAGCCCTGCTAAGTATGCTGCACCTAATGCAGTGGTTTCTATAACTTCAGGTCTATCAACTTGAACACCTAATATATCTGATTGAAACTGCATTAAGAAATTATTAGCACAGGCTCCGCCATCAACTTTTAAAGCTTCAAGTTTAATTCCAGAATCTTCTTCCATAGCTTTTAATACATCATATGTTTGATAAGCTAATGATTCAAGAGTTGCTCTTATTAAATGTTCTTTTTTAGCACCTCTTGTAAGGCCTACTATAGTACCTCGAGCATATTGATCCCAATATGGGGCACCAAGTCCTACAAAAGCGGGAACAACATAGACTCCATTAGTATCTTCAACAGAAGATGCAAATTCTTCTGAATCAGAAGCCTTATCTATCATTTTTAGTTCGTCTCTTAACCATTGAACAGCAGCACCAGCTATAAATATACTTCCTTCAAGAGCGTATTCGACTTTTCCATCAGCACCCCAAGCTATAGTAGTTAAAAGTCCGTTTTTTGAATTAACGGCTTTCTCTCCAGTATTCATAAGTAAGAAACATCCTGTCCCATAAGTATTTTTAGCTGTTCCTGCTTTATAGCATGTTTGTCCAAATAAAGCAGCTTGCTGATCTCCTGCAGCTCCAGCTATAGGGATTTTTCCACCTAAAAGAGATTGATCTGTATATCCATATATACAGCTTGATGGTTTAGCTTCTGGAAGCATTGAATAAGGTATATTTAATCTGTCAAGTATTTCTTTATCCCATTGCAATGTATGAATATTAAACATCATAGTTCTAGATGCATTTGAGTAATCGGTTACATGAACTTTGCCTTTAGTGAAGTTCCATATAAGCCATGTATCTATATTCCCAAATAATAAGTTGCCCTTTTCTGCTTCTTCTCTTGCTCCAGGTACGTTATCAAGTATCCATTTAATTTTTGTTGCAGAAAAATATGCATCAACTATAAGGCCGGTTTTTTCTTTAATAATTTTATCAAATCCTTCAGATTTAAGTTCATCACAAAAGTCAGAAGTTCTTCTGCACTGCCAAACTATGGCATTATAAATAGGTATTCCAGTATGTTTATTCCAAACAACTGTGGTTTCTCTTTGATTTGTTATACCTATGGCAGCTATATCAGAAGATGAAACTTTAAGCTTTTGCATAGCTTCAACGGCAACGCTGACTTGGGTTGACCAAATTTCCATTGGATCATGTTCAACCCATCCAGCTTTTGGATAAATTTGGGTAAATTCTTTTTGAGCTACACTTTCAATTAATCCTTTTTCATTAAAAATAATACATCTTGAACTAGTTGTTCCTTGATCTAATGCCATTACATATTTGCACATAATTAAAAAACCTCCATGCTATTTAATTTCCCAAAGTTCTAAAGAAGATGTTGATACAGCTACGGCACCTGAACTAAGTGCTTCTATAGCATCTTTTTTATTTTTTATAAGACCTCCTGCTATTATAGGCTGAGTAATTTTCTTTTGTAAAGAAGATATAGCCTTGTTAGCTACACCAGGAAGTACTTCTACAGCATCTGGGGAAAACATATGAATATTTTTGATGCTTGTTTCAAAGGAAAGTGAGTCGAGCATAAATATCCTTTGAATAGTTGCCATTCCTAACTGTGAAGCGTGTTTTAATATTATACCTTTAGTAGATATAATTCCATAAGGATTAATACTTTCTTTTATAAACTCTACAGCTTTTTGATCAGATTTAAGTCCTTCAAGCATATCAAGATGAATAAATATAATTTTATTATTTTCATTTAAAGTATTGCATATATTTTTTATATCTAAAATGTTTCCGTAAAGTACAAAAACTATTTTTGCATTACTTTTGCATATTAAATTTAAATCTTTATCGCATCTTATAGCACCTATTACAGGATTATCTTCTAGCATTTCTCTAAAATTTTGCAAAATTAGCATCACCTCCTTAATCCTCTTTATATATTTTATGATAACAAATTTTTACTTACAACTATTTTTATTAAAAATAAATTTTAACAATTTAATTTATCAACATTCTTTGTGGCTATAACATTAACGTTTGTATTTAAAATATTTTTAAATATAATATCTCCAATACGAATAGGGGCATTTACAGTAATATCTTTAAGCAATTTTATACATTCAAAAATTTTATCTTTTGGAATATCAGTTTCTGTTTTTACAGAAACTGTAGGATAAACTCCTCCATTTACTTTGACTGTAGTAGTAACAATTCTTCTTGGATTTGTACATTCCTTTATAGCATAATTTTCTCCTATTTTACATGAATTTCCTGTTACTTTTATATTATTATTGTCGTAAATTTCAACAAGTAAATTGCAGCCCATAGGACACCCAATGCATATTAAATCTCTTTTTTCCATACAAACTACTCCTTTCAGTTCTAAATAAAGTGCATATAAAATCAGTTTTTAATAGTATTTTCTATTTTAAAAGTGATAGTTTTAACATTAGGATATTTTAAGAACATATCTTTTGTAAGTTTTATTTCTTCCATTTCTCCAGGAGTAAATATTTTTTTCTTTTTATTAATTACTTTAATTTCATCAAAATAAACAGCTACAGAAGAGTTCTTAAATACATCACTGACTCTAAATCTTACAGTAATATTATTTTCTATTGCATTTGGAGATATAAATTGAGGAACAGTATATCTAACTCCATCTATTGCATTTAAAGGTATTTTTTTATCATTTTTAAGCAATCCTTTTATATACAAACTGGCATTTGTTCCTGCATTATAACTTTCTAAAGTAACATTATCAACCAAATCATGTACATGTAATACATTCCCACAGGCAAATATGCCTTCAATATTTGTTTGAAGAAAATTATCTACTATAGCTCCACCTGTAACTGGAGATAAATCTACTTTAACTTTTCTTGAAAGTTCATTTTCTGGAAGAAGTCCAACAGAAAGAAGTAAAGTATCACAAGGAATATATTCTTCAGTTTCTTTTATAGGTTTTCTTTTATCATCTACCTTTGCTATTGTTACTCCAGAAAGTCTATCTTTTCCATGTATTTTAACTATTGTATGGCTAAGTTTTAAAGGTATATTATAATCGTCAAGACATTGAACTATATTTCTCTTTAATCCGCTAGAATATGGCAGAAGTTCAAGTACAGCTTTAACATGGGCTCCTTCAAGACTCATTCTTCTTGCCATAATAAGTCCTATATCTCCAGAACCTAATATTACTACTTCTTTTCCTGGCATATAACCTTTTATATTTACAAATTTTTGCGCTGAACCTGCTGTCATAATTCCAGAACATCTTGTACCAGGTATAGTCAAAGCCCCACGAGGTCTTTCTCTACATCCCATAGCAAGAATTATTGATTTTGCTTTTATTTCTAATAGACCTTCAAAGGGATTAATTGCATATACTGTTTTATCTTGTGATATATCAAACACCATTGTATCTAATTTATAATCTATAGATAAATTTTTAACTTTATCAATAAACCTTTGAGCATACTCAGGACCTGTAAGCTCTTCTTTAAATGTATGAAGTCCAAAACCATTATGAATACATTGATTAAGTATTCCTCCAAGTTCGGCTTCTCTATCTATAATAAGAATACTTTCAATACCGTTTTCTTTTGCAGCTATTGCTGCTCCAAGGCCTGCAGGCCCTCCACCTACAATTACTAAGTCATAATTCATAGCCGTTCCTCCTCGTATAATATCTTTTATAGTCAGCTAAATATTTTCTTTATTTATTCCTATTAATATATTAGAATTTCTGCCAAATTTAGTAATATCAGTGATAGGAATATTAAGCTCTGTTTGCAAAAGTTCTACAATTCTTGATATACAAAAACCTGATTGACATCTTCCAGCACCAGCTCTAGTTCTTCTTTTAACTCCATCAAGGCTTTTAGCTCCTAAAGGTCTTTTTATGGAGTCTAGTATTTCACCTTCAGTAACATATTCACATCTGCAAACTATTCTTCCATATTCAGGCCTTTCCTTTATAATTTTCTTTTTATCTTCAAGAGATAATTCATTAAATCTAATTATTCCTTTTCGTTTTGGATTAAAATTTTTATTTACAGTTGCTTTAAGTTTATCAGCTGCTAATTGAGCTACTATTTGTCCAATTAACGGAGAACATGTTAACCCAGGAGATTCAATACCTGCAGCATTTATAAAATTTGGTACATCTAAAGATTCGCCAATTATAAAATCATCATTATCGCTTCTTGCTCTTAATCCGCTAAAGGAAGTTATTATACTTCCTAAAGGAATTTGTTTTATACTTAAAGAAGCCTTTTTTACTATTTCATCTAAGCCTTCTTTAGTAGTGCTTAAATCTTCTTTATCATCTATATCTACAGCATTAGGGCCTATAAGCAGATTACCATCAACGGTAGGGGTTACTAAAACTCCTTTCCCAAGATTTGTTGGAAGCTGAAATAATGTTCTATTGGTTAAATTTCCAACATATTTATCAAATAAATTATATTCTCCTTTTCTTGGAATTATAGTAAATTTATTTTTGCTTATCATATTATTTATTTTATCAGCATAAACTCCTGCAGCATTTATAATAATTTTGCTTTTTATAACTTCATGTTTAGTTTTAATTTCAAATTCATCATTTATCTTATTTATAGTTAATACCTCTGAATTAAATTTAAATTCTACTCCATTCATATTAGCATTTTCTGCCATAGCAATAGTTAAATTAAAAGGACAAACTATTCCTCCTGTAGGGGCATAAAGTGCTGCAACAACTTTATCTGTTATATTAGGCTCCATTTTTCTAGCTTCGTTTCCAGTAATGATTTTTAGATTTGGTACACCGTTTTTTTCTCCTCGTTCTTTAAGTTCATAAAGTTTATACATATCTTTTTCATCAAAACAAAGTACAAGGGATCCGTTTCTTTTAAAAGGAAAATCTAATTCTTCAGCTAGTTTATCAAACATAAGATTGGCTTTGGCATTAAGCTTACCTTTAAGTGTTTCTGGAATTGCATCAAATCCAGCATGAATGATAGCACTATTTGCTTTACTTGTGCCAGAACACACATCTTCTTCTTTTTCAATAACTAATGTTTTTAGATTAAACTTTGAAAGTTCTCTTGCTATTGAGCAGCCTATTACACCTGCACCTATAATGACAACATCATACATATTATTCACCCCAACTTAATTAGTGTAAAAAGACAAAAAGAACCCTAGGACCACTTCACAGCGTACCTAAGGTTCTCAAAATCTCAACCTTAAATTTTATTCTTTTATTTAATTATATACTATTTTTAATATAATTTAAAATATCAAAAGAATAGTAATATTAAATACTTATCAGATAATCTTTAATTTTCTTTAATATTCTTAATCATTCTTTAATTTCCATAAAATATCCAAAATATTAATTTGTAAATTTATATTATATTAATTTTTATTATTTTCTATAATTTTTATATAAATTTTTCTATTGCGGGGACCATCAAATTCACAGAAGTAAATTCCCTGCCAAGTTCCAAGTTTTAAACTTCCGTTTTCAATTATTATGCTTTCTGAAGCTCCTAATAAAGAAGCTTTTATATGTGCATGAGAATTCCCTTCAAAATGTTTATGACTACTTTTTTTAGGGAATACTTCACTTAAATCTGATAATATATCAAATACTACATTAGGATCTGTATTTTCATTTATTGTTACGGCAGCTGTTGTATGAGGAATGAATATTACAGCAATTCCATCTTTTACATTGCTTTTTATTACTTCGTTTTTTACAATATTTGTGATATCTATGAATTCTTGAGATTTTGTTGTTCTTATTTTATGTTCCATTTTTATCACTCCTAACTTTATTAAATTATAAACATCTCATTAGAAAATTATACCATAAAAAATTATAATCTTTATAGAATATTATAATTTTTCATAGGATTTCATTGTATACCTATACATAATTTGTTGATAAAATGTAATCGTAAACAAAATATAATAAACAAGGGGGATTTAAGGATGAAAAAAAATTTGAAGAAATTAGTTGCTATTGCATTAACTTTAACAGCAGGAATTACTACATTCACAGGATGCAGTTCTAAAAATGCAGACAGCAATAAATCCAATAATAGTTCTTCATCAGGCACTGTAACTATTACTTATGCAATTTGGGACAAGAATCAGGAACCAGGAATGAGAGCTATAGCTGATGCTTTTGAAGCTAAAAATCCAAATATAAAAGTTAAAGTAGAAGTAACACCTTGGGATCAGTATTGGACAAAACTAGATGCTGCTGCATCAGGCGGAGCTATGCCAGATGTATTTTGGATGCATTCAAATAATTTTGTAAAATATGCCTCAGGAAATCAATTATTAGATTTAAGCGACAAAATCAAAAATAGTAAAGATATTAATATGGATAATTTCCCCAAAGGACTTGTAGATTTATATACATTAGATGGAAAAAATTATGCTATTCCAAAGGACTACGATACAATAGCTCTTTGGTATAACAAAACTATGTTTGATGAAAAGAAAATTCCTTATCCAGATGAAACTTGGGATTGGAATAAGCTTTTAGAAGCAGCTCAAAAATTAACTGACTCATCTAAAGGAGTTTATGGATTTTTAGCTCCAGCAGATGCACAACAAGGATACTATAATTTTATTCATCAAAATGGCGGATATATAATTTCAGAAGATAAGAAAAAATCAGGATATTCTTTACCAGAATCTAAAGAAGCAATACAATGGCTTGTTGATTTAAGCCAAAAGTATAAAGTATCTCCAACTCAAGATAAGTTTGCAGATACTAGTTTTACTCAATACTTTGAGTCAGGAAAAGCTGCTATGGGATTATTTGGTTCATGGATGGTAAGTGAATTTAAAGCAAATGATTATGTTAGACAAAATTGTGATGTAGCTGTAATTCCACATGAAAAACAAAAGGCTACTATATACAATGGACTTGGAAATGCTGCTTATGCTAAAACTAAATATCCAGAACAAGTATGGAAGTTCTTAGAATTTTTAGGAACTAAAGAAGCTAATACAATTCAGGCTGAAAAGGGTGCAGCAATACCAGCATTTAAAGGAACAGAACAACCTTGGATAGATTTTTCAAAAGAATTTAATTTAAAAGTTTATCCAGAAATGTTAGATTATGCTGTAATTATGGCTAATTCAAAAACAAGAAATAAATGGCAAGAATATGAAACAGATATATTAAAGAAAGTATGGATGAAAGAACTTACAGTTGAAGATGGATGTAATCAACTTGCAAAGCAGATTGATGAACTTTTAGCAACTGAAAAATAGTTTGATTAATTGATAGCAATTAGTAGAGGTATCTGCTGGTTGCTATCGTATTATAAAAAATAAGATATTAGTAAGTTTTTTTACTAAAAATGTAAGGGGATGGGAAGATGAAAGCACAGGTTAATAATAATACTTCAGTACCTATATATAAAACACCTAAATTAAGCAAAAAAGATTTAAAAGATTATGGATGGGCTTATATTATGATTGCCCCTACAATAATAGGACTTATAATATTAAATATATGGCCCATAATTCAAACCTTTTGGTTAAGCTTAAATAAAACTGGAGATTTTGGAAGTAATCAATTTGTTGGATTAGATAATTATAAACAATTATTTCATGATAAAGTTGTAATACAAGCAACTATGAATACTTTTAAATATGCAATAATAGCAGTTCCTGTAGGAATAATTTTATCTTTAATAATAGCCGTACTTTTAAATTCTCATATTAAAGGGAAATCAATATACCGTACAATTTATTTTTTACCTATGGTATCAGCTCCAGCAGCCATAGCTATGGTTTGGAGATGGATGTATAATAGTGAATTTGGACTTTTTAATTATATACTTTCTATATTTAAAATAAAAGGCCCTAATTGGCTTACAGATCCTAAATTAGCGCTTATTTCAATTATAATTGTTGGTATTTGGAGTAATTTAGGCTACAACATGGTTATACTTCTTGCAGGCCTTCAAGAAATACCAGGAACTTTTTATGAAGCAGCAGAAATTGATGGTGCAAGCCCAATTCGCCAGTTTTTTTCAATTACACTTCCTTTAGTATCACCAACTATGTTTTTTGTTGTGATTACTACTGTTATAAGTTCACTACAGGTTTTTGATCATATATTTATGATGATTGATAAAGGAAATATAGCTTTAGAAAAAACTCAATCTTTAGTATATCTATTTTACAAATATTCATTTGTTATGAATGATAAAGGATATGGATCAACTATAGTAATATTTTTACTTGCAATAATTATGGTTATTACAGTAATTCAGCTTTATTTCCAAAAGAAATGGGTTCATTATCAATAAAAATTGGAGGTGTAATTAATGAGTGTAAAGTCTAAGAAAAACAATTTTATTATACACATAATACTTATAATTGGTTCTGTAGCAATGCTTCTTCCTTTTTTGTGGATGATTTTAACTTCTTTAAAAACTCTTACAGAATCAACTACAATACCACCAACTATTTTTCCCAAAAGTATGAAGTGGAGTAATTATAAAGATGTATGGAATTTATTACCTTTCCCTAAATTTTATATAAATACTATATTAATGCTTATAGGAAGAATAGCAGGTTCATTATTTTTTAGCGCTATGGCTGCCTATGCTTTTGCTAGAATCAACTTTCCAGGAAGAAATCTACTATTTATGATAGTACTTATTCAAATGATGGTTCCCGGACAAATATTTATAATTCCTCAGTATCTTTTAGTTTCAAAATTAGGATGGTTAAATACAGTTAAAGCATTAATAGTCCCTGGAGTAGTAAGTGCATTTGGTACATTTTTACTTAGACAATTTTTCCTTGGTATACCAAATGAATTAGAAGAAGCTGCAATATTAGATGGCTGTAATAGATGGCAGATATTTTATAAAATAATGCTTCCTCTTACAAAGTCTGGATTAGTAGCTCTTGGAATATTTACTTCATTATTTGCGTGGAAAGATTTAATGTGGCCTTTAATAGTAAATATGTCAATAGATAAAATGCCATTATCTTCTGGACTTGCATCACTTCAAGGTCAATATTCAACTAATTTCCCTCAGCTTATGGCAGGTTCTATGATAGCTATATGGCCTATGCTTTTAATATTTATAATATTTCAGAAACAATTTATTGAAGGTATTGCAACAACTGGATCAAAAAATTAATAAAACAATACTTAGCTGTGCTTTAGATAAAATTACTTTCTAAAACACAGCTTTTAAGGTTTATATTAGAACAATATAAAATATATGATAAAATATTATAAGATACTTTAATATTTATATAAATTTAAAAGCAATATTTGATTATATATGAAAAGAGAGGCTTTAAAATGTTGAAAAAAAGTTATAAAAATATGATTTTAATATTTTCTATTTTATGCATAACTCTTACAGCATGTAAAAATAATACTTCAAATTTAAAAAAATCAAATTCAGAAGAAGAATTTTTGGAATATTCAATATTTTTTGGTATATCAATGCAAGTAACTAATGCTATAGATAACCCTAATGATGTTGTTACAAAATATATTGAAGAAAAGTTTAAAATCAGAGTAAAAGAAGTGCTTCAGCCTAGTAATCAAATATCTGCAAAAGAAAAGCTTAATATGTTTATTGCTGCTAACGATATGCCAGATGTTCTTGTAGCAGCTCAAGATACAGCTGATTATGCTGTGTCAACCGGAAGATATAAAGATCTTACAGAATATATAAAAGATATGAAAAATTATAATAAATATTTCCCGCAAGATATGTGGTATAGATATATGAATAATGATAGAAAGTATCAAATACCTATGATAAAAATTACTCCTTTTGATAAAAATTTTAAAGATGATCCTTTAAATTTACCATATATGCATTCTCTTTGGGTAAGAGAGGATATACTCAAAAAGCTAGGTTATAAATTTACTCCTCTTGATGAAATTGCAAAGGAATATATGGATAAAGGTAAAAAACCACCGCTTAGTGCTTATAATATTGAACCTCCCATAGATACTCCTGAAAAATTTATGAATTTTTTAAGAAAAGTAAAAGAGCTTAATATTAAAGAAGGTAAAGAAGATGTAATTCCATTTTCAAGTATGGGATGGAGTAGTTTTCATTTGGGTGCAATGTTTGATTATGGGCATTGGAGAGTAGATTCAAAAGGTGATGTATCTGGTTTTCTTGGGACTAAAGAAGCAAAAGAATATATGAAAATGCTTTGGAATATGTACAGAGAAGGACTTTTAGATAAATCTTTTTTATTGCAAAGTGAAGAGCAAATGCAGCAAAAGATTTCCTCAGGTAAAGTTTGTGCAGGTATAACTATTCCTGACATAAATAGTGCGGCTAATTTATTAGAAAAGATAAATCCTGAGTATAAAATACGATTTATACCTCTTCCTAAAAAACATACTGATTTGGGGTTTTATGATATAATACAGCCTGGATTTTATAGATTTCTTATAAGTAAAGATTTTAAAGATATTAAAAGGCTTACACAGTATTTCGATTGGTTTTATTCTGATGAAGGTTTGGATATTTTAACTTGGGGCCCTGAAAGTTCAGGACTTTGGGAAAATAAAGATGGTAAAAAAACATTTAAAAATAAAGAAATTGCAAATTCTCTTATAAATGGTACAAAAGATGGAGAGAAAGGACCTGAATATTATGGCCTTTGGGCTCCCTCTGGAAATTCTTCAGAATTAACTTTTTTTACATCAAAAGCTGCAGTATGTGCACCTGTGTTTTCAGATTTTAATCCTCTTGACAGCAGAAAAAATTATCCTATTAAATTAGATAAATATATGGCAAATAGACAAGTTGCAATTGGAGGATATGATACAAAAGGTATAGCAGCTTATGGTGATGGAGGGATAAACGTTTCTAATAATTCCATATATTTTTGGGGGAATTTTCAAAATAATGGTATAGCTAAAATATTGAGTTCCAAAAACGAATTAGAATTTGAGAAAAATTGGAAAGAACAATATGATTTATTTATTAAAGAAGGCAAATATAATGAGGCAAAAGAAGATATGAAAAAGTGGTTTCAAAAGAATAAGAGGTGAATATATATATGTTTAATTTATTAATAGTAGATGATTTTGAAATAGATAGATTAAATATTAAAGAAATGCTTCAGAGCATTGAAGGACTTAATATAAATATTGTTGGTGAATGTGATAATGGAGTAAATGCCTTAGAATTTTTAAAAGAAAATAAAGTTGATATTATATTAAGTGATATTGAAATGCCTTTTATGAACGGACTTGAACTTGCTAAAAATATTAATATAAAATATCCTAATATAAAAATTATATTTTGCTCATTATATGATGAATTTGAGTATGCAAGGAAAGCTTTGTTTTTAAATACCTATGGATATATATTAAAACCTCTTGATAAAACTGAAATTGAAAAAGCTTTAAAAAATGCAATTAACGATATAACTAACGAAACTGACTTTAAAAAAGAATATGAAGAATTAAAGAAAATAATTGAAAGCAGTAAACCTCAGCTTGCTGATAACTTAATAAGAGAAATTATTAGTGGAAGTATATTAGACTATAAAGACTTGTGGGATAAAGTACAGTACTTAGGATTAAATATTAAAAAAGGTTTTTATTGTGTTAATTTTGTAGAAATAGATGATTATGAAAATATTATAGGAAACAAAACTATAGAACAAAAACAAATTTTCACAATAAAAGTTTATGAAAAACTCAAAGAAATTTCTAAAGATTTTGGAGAATTTCCTGTTATAAGACTTGATGACTCTCATTTTTTATATCTAATAAGTGAAGAAAAAAAGGATGATTTATGTAAAATTTCAGAAATGCTCTCAGCAAAAATTATAGAAGAATTTAATTTATCTGATATAAGTGTTACTGTTTCTAAAAGCAGTATATGTGAAAAACTTAAAGAAATTAAAAATTTATATGAGCAATGTATTTATACAATGAGGTATAAATTTACTCTTGGAAAAGGGAAAGTTTTAGAACCTGAAGACATTCCAAACGGCGTATTTAGTAAAGATATAGATATGAATAAAATGGCAAAGGATATAAAATTTCTGCTTAATTCTGGTGAGGAAGAAGATATTATTAAATTTGTTGATAATATTATAAAACAAAATAATAATGAAGATTTAGAAAAATATGTTAGAAATCTCTGCTTTTCTGTAATAACTTGTGTAATATTTGTACTTAATGAAAATAATGAAAATTTAAATATAATATTTAAAGATGAAAAAATAATATGGGATAAATTATCCAAATTTGAAACTATTTTTGAAGCTAAAAGCTGGATTTTAGAAATTCTTACTACTGTTAATAAATATTTGAAAAACAAGGCAAGTAGTAAATACAAAATTATTGTTGAAGAAATAAAAAAATATATAGATTTAAATTACACAAAAGGAATAACAATTGATAATATTGCAGATTTTCTCCATTATAGTCCTAATTATTTAAGTTATATTTTTAAGCAGGAAACTAATGAAACTATAACAGATTATATAACAAATTTAAAGATAGAAAAGGCAAAGGAGATGCTTTTAGATATACGAAATAAAATTTATAACATATCAGAAACTTTAGGTTTTAGCAATACAGCGTATTTTTGCAGTGTATTTAAAAAATATACATCTTTAACACCAAAGGAATATAGAGAAAGGTATAAATCATGAAAATAAGAAATGCTAAAAATATAATAATAAATTATATTAATAATACAACAATAATAAAAAAATTAATAATATCATTTTCTATATTAATTGTTTTAACTACGCTGCTTATAGGGTTAACATCAACTTATTTTTCAAGAAAGTATCTTATAGAAAGTGAAAAAAATAACATTAAGCAAAGCATGGAGCAATTAAATAATAGTTTAGATTATTTTTTTGAAATATATATGGATAGAGTTAACTTAGTTTTTATGAGTGATGAGCTGCAAAAGATAATGGATACTCAAGTTACTAATATAGGTATAGCGGCAGATATAAATAAAAAAATACAACTTTTATGCAGCTATATTGAAAATGATAACAAATATCCTGAAATAAAAAATTCTTATTATTATGGAGGTAATATATTATATAAATTATATTTGGATAATAACACCATAAATGCTTTTGGAGGTGATACTAAACCTTTAAGCATAATAAAAAATGAAAAATGGTATAAAGAATTTGAATCAGAAACAAGAGCTTTTAAATGGCAATCTGGTGAAAAAATAAATGGCGTTTCATATATTTCATTAAGTAGAAGACTTATACATTTTGAAGATTCCAAAACTAAAGGACTTATTAAAGTTTATATTCCTGTTAATAGAATAAAAGGTGTAATTACTTCAAATGTTAGAAGTAAATTTCATAAGATTTACTATGTAGATGACAGTTATAATAAAATAATTTCAGTAGGTAATGAAGAATTAAATGAAGTTAATTATATTGAAAGCTTAAAAAATAAAAATCTTCCTGAAGGTATAAATACAACATCTATAAACGGGAATAAATTTTTAGTAGGTTCTTTAAAATCCAGTAGTACTGGATGGAGAATATTATATTTAGTACCTTTTTATGAAATAACTAAAAAAACTCAATCCATGCTTATTATAACTGCAATTTCAACTTTAATTGCTTTAACATTATGTATTTTTATTGCTTATATAATATCTAATATATTTAATAAAAGAATAAAAACTCTTGTAAAGAAAGCCAATATGATAGGTGAACATAATTTAAATACAGGAATAAGTCTTGAAGGAAATGATGAGCTTGGACAACTAGATAAACATTTTGATAATATGGTTAAAAGATTAAATGATTTAATAGAAGAGGAATATAAGTCAGAAATAATGATAAACAAAGTAAAGCTTGAACTTCTTCAAGAGCAAATTAATCCTCATTTGCTTTACAATACTCTTGCTATGGTAAGCTATACAGCTAAAAAAGAAGGGAAAATGGAAATAGTAGATATAGCAGAGAATCTTTCTAATTTTTATAAAGGCATATTAAGTAGAGGTAAAACTATATCAAGTTTTAAAGAAGAATTAGACATGGTTAAAAGATATATTGATTTAATGAGGTATGTATATAATATAGAAATTGACGCTATATTTGAGGTAGAAGAAGAAATTTATGAATTTTATACACTTAAACTTTTACTTCAGCCAATAGTAGAAAATGCTGTGGTGCACGGAATAAAACCTAAAAAAAGCGGAATTATTGTTATAAGCATTTATACTGAAGATGATAAAGTAAAAGTTGTAGTTTCAGATGACGGAATAGGAATAAAAAAAGATATAGCAGATATGTTTAACACCATTACATCTTATAAAGATATTGATAAAGGCTATGGTCTTAGTAATATAATAAAAAGAATTAAGCTGTTTTTTGGGGATAAATATGGTATAAAAGTTGTTAGTAAATTAAATGAAGGAACTAATATTATAATTAATGTACCTATTATTAAAAAAGGAGATATAGATAATATTGGAATAAATATGGGGTTATTGAAAAATAGAAATTAATTTGCAATTAAAGCTATACATAATCTATTTTTCATTACCTTTTTATTTATGTTTTTAGAATATTATAATAATTCATAGATTTTTAATGTATACGTTTTACATAAAAGTTTGATAAAATAAACTAATAAAAGCTAAAAATATATTCTGTGAAAGGAATGATAAAAATGAGTATATTATATGATGAGGAAAATAAAATATTTCATCTACAGGCAGGAAATACAAGTTATGCTATGCAAATTTATAAAGATGGATATTTAGCACATTTATATTGGGGTAAAAGA
The DNA here is from genome assembly GCF_004011155.1 of Clostridium prolinivorans. Classification (GTDB taxonomy): domain Bacteria; phylum Bacillota; class Clostridia; order Clostridiales; family Clostridiaceae; genus Clostridium_AT; species Clostridium_AT prolinivorans. The sequence continues at coordinate 96,691 of NZ_RJWG01000003.1, forward strand.
GTAAAAAATATTAATTCTGATAATATCATGATGCTTAAAGAAAGAACATCTTTCTCTGCTAATCCAGATATAAATGACAAAACATTTTCATTAGATACTTTACCTCAGGAGTATCCTGCTTATGGGAATACAGATTTTCGTACTCCAGCTTATCAATTTCAGCTTGAAAATGGAACAACAATAACAGATTTAAGATATAAATCACATAGAATTTTTAAAGGAAAACCAAAACTTCAAGGGCTGCCAGCTACTTATGTAGAAAATGAAGATGAAGCAGAAACTTTAGAAATAGTTTTGTTTGATAATTTAATTGGACTTAAAGTAGTATTATTATATACTGCATTTGAAGATTTTAATGCTATAACTAGAAGTGTTCGTTTTATAAATGAAGGAAAAGAAAATTTGAAACTTCTTCGCGGATTAAGTATGAGTGTTGATTTTCCAAGAGATGATTTTGATTTTATGCATTTATTTGGATCTTGGGCAAGAGAAAGACATATTGTAAGAGAACCTCTAAGACCTGGAATACAAGCTATAGATAGCAGACGTGGTGCAAGCAGTCATGAGCATAATCCTTTTGTAGCACTTTTAAGTAAAGATTGTACAGAAGAATATGGTGAAATTTATGGAGTTAATTTAGTTTACAGTGGAAATTTTTTAGCGCAGGCAGAAATTAATATGTATAAAACTACAAGATTATCAATAGGAATAAATCCTTTCGATTTTTCTTGGCTACTTAATAAAGGAGAGTCTTTTCAAACTCCAGAGGCTGTAATGGTTTATTCTAGTAATGGTATAGGTGAAATGTCTAGAACATATCACAAGCTTTATCGTACAAGACTTTGCAGAGGAAAATTTAGAGATAAGACAAGGCCAGTTCTTGTAAATAATTGGGAAGCAACATATTTTAACTTTAATGCAGAAAAAATAGAGAATATTGCTAAAGATGCAAAAGAACTAGGTATAGAACTTTTTGTACTTGATGATGGATGGTTTGGACATAGAAATGATGATACATCTTCTTTAGGAGATTGGGTAGTTGATAAAAATAAACTTCCTAATGGATTAGAAGATTTAGCAAACAGAGTCCATAATTTAGGGCTTCAGTTTGGATTGTGGTTTGAACCAGAAATGATTTCGCCAGATAGTGATCTTTATAGAAAGCATCCAGATTGGTGTTTACATGTTCTAAACAGGCCTCGTTCAACGGCTAGAAGTCAATTAATTTTAGATTTATCAAGAGAAGATGTATGCGATTATATAATAAATGCAGTTTCATCAATTTTAAAAACAGTTCCAATAAATTATGTAAAATGGGATATGAATAGAAATATGACTGAAATAGGTTCGGCAATATTACCTCCAGAAAGGCAAAGAGAAACAGCACATAGATATATGCTTGGACTTTATAAAGTTATGGATGCTATAACAAGCAGTTTCCCAGATGTTTTATTTGAAGGATGTTCAGGAGGTGGAGGACGTTTTGATGCAGGAATATTGTACTATATGCCTCAAATTTGGACAAGTGATGATACAGATGCTGTTGAAAGATTAAAAATACAATACGGTACAAGTATTGTCTATCCAGTAAGCACTATAGGAGCACATGTTTCCGCAGTACCTAATCATCAAGTATTTAGAAATACATCTCTTAAAATGAGAGGAGATGTAGCTATGTCAGGAAATTTTGGCTATGAATTAGACTTGACAAAGTTTACAGATGAAGAAAAGAAGGAAGTAAAAGAACAAATAGCTATGTATAAAGAACTAAGAGAATTTATCCAATTTGGTGATATGTATAGACTCAAAAGTCCATTTGAAGGCAATGAAACTGCTTGGATATTTGTTTCTGAAGATAAAGAAAATGCATTTGCTGCTTACTTTAAAATTCTTGCTGAGCCAAATGCACCAGTTAGAAGATTAACTTTAAGAGGATTAGATCCAAATAAAAATTATGTAATAGAAGGTAAAGATGGAATTTATGGTGGAGATGAATTAATGAATATAGGTGTTCCAATTCCAGATTTACAAGGAGATTTTAAAAGCGTTGTATGGAGAATTAAAGCTAAATAAAATATGTAAAAATCAATAATAAAAACAATAAAAGAGATAATAAAAAGTTATTAGGTTTTTAATATTACTTTTTATTATCTCTAATTTTTATGAAATTTTGTATAAAAAATTGATTTCAATGTTTTGAATTTTGTCTATTAAAATATAAAAATGATATTGAAGTTAATTTGAAAAAAGTATAGAATATTTAAAAGATTTAAATATAAAAATAATTGAGACCACTTCTACTTTTAAAAATAGCAACATAATATTATAATAGGGGGATTGTATAATGACTTGGTATGAAGTTATCATAAGACTTATATTAGCTATAATAGTAGGGGGTCTTATAGGTTATGAAAGAGAATATAAAAATAGGCCAGCAGGTTTTAGGACTCATATATTAGTATGTATTGGGGCTGCTGTTACATCTATGATACAGCTTTATGCTATAGAAGAAACTTCCAAAATGATACTTGCACAGCCAACATTAGCTAATGCTTTAAAAGCAGATATAGGAAGGCTTGGAGCACAAGTTATAACAGGAGTCGGATTCTTAGGTGCAGGAACTATAATACATGAAAAAGGTTCTGTAAAAGGATTAACTACAGCAGCAAGCATTTGGGTAGTTGCCTGCATTGGACTTGCAGTTGGATTAGGATATTATTTTTTAAGCATACTTTCAGCTGTAAGTGTTTTTATAGTACTTGTTTCACTAAAGAGAGTTGAAGCACGGATATTTGAAAAAGCAAAAATTATTAAATTTGAAATTGAATATAAAAATAGAGGAGAAATGGTTAAGAAATTAGAAGAATATTTTAAAGGAAGAAATATAAAGGTTCAAAATATAGAATTTGAAATAGAAGAAGATGAAGAAACAGAACATCAAACATGTCTTTATACCATTCTTGTTCCAAGACATATCAAGGCAAATGATATTATAAGAGATTTATGTTATTATGATGAAATTATTAAAATAAATTTAGTATAGAATAAAGGAGGCTAAAATCCTTTATTCTATTTTTACTATATTATTTTTATCTATTATATTCCACCAAGTATTACCTGGATTTAAAGGAACATTTTTTCCATATTCGTCTTTTAATACAGTTTGAGAATTTATATTATTTTTATACCAGTTAATTTTTATATATTTTCCATTGCTTATTACATAACCTGTTCCTTCACCTATTAAATTTATATCCATAAGTATATTTTCTTTCTTTTTTTGTATTGTTGTAATTTGAATTACTATATTAGTAAAAGCTAATGGATTGTTATCTTCTTTATTTAAAGCAGGTTTTGAGCTCATATATTTATAATATTTACCATTTTTATATGTATAATTTGTTGTATAATAATTACTTAAATTTAATAATATGTTATTTGCACAAGGAAATGCAGTATTATCCCAATAATTTTTATCAAAAGATAGTTTAACATTAGGAGAATTATTATAATTTCTTGAAACAATGGCATCTCTTATTTTATCTGCTGATGTATATAGATTATGTGGAGCTTTTCTATCTTTTTCTCTCCAATAAAAACCTGTATAAAAGAATTCATTAAGAGACATAAGGTTATTTTCCTTTATTATATTATCAGCTTCATCACTTGCCCCACAATGAGCAAATGGAAGATTATATTCACGGGATATATCAAGGAAATAAGCTCTTGCACTTCTTATAGGTCCAATTTTTTTAGGACTATTTTTCTGAAAAAGTGCAATGGTTCTTGGTATCCCTCCTTCTGCCATAGTTTCATAAACAATATCAGCTTTGTCAAGACCTGATTGAGGTCTGGCTTCCTTTGAATTTTCAATTATAGCCATAAAAGGTATATTTTCAAAAGTTTTTTCATCTACTTCTTCTCCTGTAAAGGGAGCATAAAATTTAACATCATTATCAAAAGATTTATTTGTACTTTCATTATAAGATTTATTTAAATTATTAGAAGAAGTTTGTGAAGTTTCAGACTTTTTATCTTCATTATTTTTTGCACATCCATTAAATAATATTATGAATATACATATTGTAATTAAAATGCTTATCTTTTTTTTCATTTTTTATCACTCCAATCATATTTAAATTATATAATATTTCATTAGTATATTCCATATTTTGTATTTTTATTATAGCAAATAAAAATTTATTTTTTGCAACAAGTCTTTTTACTATAAAAATGATAAAAATGGAAGATAAATAATACTAAAAGAAGGTAATTTAATTAAATAGTTTTTTAAAAAATTGTCATAATAAAATTTCTGAATTATAATAAACAAATGACAATATGTTGTATATTGGGAGGTTTTAAAATGCTATATGTTGTAAAAAGAGATGGTAGAAGGGTTGAGTTTAATTCTATAAAAATAACTAATGCCATAAAAGGAGCCGCAGAAGAAATTGCTTATAATATAAAAGAAAGTGAAATTATAGAGCTTACTAAAAAAGCTATAAAAGAAATAGAAAATTTAAATAAAGAAGAAATAGCAGTAGAAGAAATACAAAACATAGTAGAAGATGTACTTTCTAAAAGTAATCATAAAATTTTAAAAAATACATATTCCAATTATAGAAAAGAGAGAAATAAAGTTAGAGAAATTAAATCTGACTTAATGAAAGCTATAGAGAAAATTGGTATACAAACGGATAGAGATAATGCTAATGTTGGTAATAATTTTAGTTCAAAACTTTTAAGAATAGCAAGTGAATCAAATAAATGGCATAATTTAGCTATGATGCCAAAACACTTAGCTAAGGCACATGAAAATGGAGATTTATATTTCCATGATTTAGATTCATATAATTTAACTACTAATTGTTTACATATACCAACAAAGGAAGTTTTAGAAAGAGGATTTAATACTGGATATGGTACTATTAATAAACCAAAGAGAATAGAATCAGCAGCAGAACTTTCTTGTATATTATTGCAGTCAACACAAAATGATATGTTTGGAGGGCAATCCCATCCTGACTTTGATAATGATATGGCTGTGTTTGTAGAACCTACAAGACAAGAGATAAGAGAGGAATTAAAACAGTTTGGTTTAGAAGGAGAAAAGCTTGAAGAAGCAGTAGAAAAAAAGCTTATAAAAACTGTACATCAGGCAATGCAGGGAATAGTTTATAATCTTAATACTATGCATTCACGAGCAGGTTCACAAGTTCCTTTTTCTTCTATAAATTTGGGAATACCATATAGTAAGGATGCTGCTTTAATTTGTGAAACATTTCTTGAAGAATACGAAAAAGGATTAGGTAAAGGTGAACAACCAATATTCCCTAACATAATTTTTAGGGTTAAAAAAGGAGTAAATAGAGAACCTAACGATCCATATTATTATTTATTTAAGTTAGCTTGCAGGGTTGCATCTAAACGTATGAACCCAACATTTATGAACATAGATGCTGATTTTAATAAAGAATATTACGATAAAGGATATATGCCAGCTACAATGGGGTGCAGAACCTATTTAATGTCAAATGTAAATGGTGAACCTGGAGTTAAAGGTAGAGGGAATATTGCTCCAGTAACAATAAACCTTCCAAGATTAGGCATATTAGCTAAAGGGGATATAGATAAGTTCTTTTCGCTTTTAGATAGCAAATTAGAATTAGCAAGGGAATCTTTAATGCATAGATATGATGTTCTTAAAAGGCTTAAGGTAAAGGACTTACCTTTTGTTGCAGGTCAAGGACTTATGAAAGGATCAGAAGGACTTTCACTGGAGGATTCTATAGAACCTATATTAAAACAGGGCACTTGGTCAATAGGTTTTATTGGACTTGCAGAAACACTTATTGCTTTAATTGGTAAACATCATGGTGAAGATGAAAATGCAAGAAAATTAGGATTAAAAATAGTATCACATATAAGAAATTATACAGACAAGCTTACACAGGAAACTAAGCTTAATTGGTCTTGCTATGCAACTCCTGCAGAAGGATTAAGTGGAAAATTTATAGTTCAGGACAAAAAAATATTTGGTCAAATAAAAGGAGTAACAGATAAAGATTATTATACAAATAGTTATCATATTCCTGTAAACTTTCCTATATCTATAAAAGATAAAATAGACATAGAAGCTCCTTATCATAAGCTTTGTAATGCAGGGCATATAAGTTATATTGAACTTGATGATTATCCTACAGATGATGTAATTATGGATATATTAAATTATGCTTATAAAAATACTAATATAAGTTATATTGGCATAAATTTTCATATTAGATATTGCAGAGATTGCGGGAATTATTTAAAAAATGGAGAACAAGTATGTAAGTGTGGGAGTTTAAATATACAAGGTATATCTAGAGTAACTGGGTATTTAAGTTTAGATGAAAGATTTGGGGCAGGAAAGGTAGCAGAGAGAGCGGACAGAATATCTCATGAAGATGATCATAAAAAAATATATTCTGATGTTTTAAATTAGGGGATGTTTGTGTTGGAAGATAAAAAAATAAGATTAGCAGCTATATTAAAAGAAAGTTTAGTCAATGGACCGGGACTTAGGAGGGTGCTTTTTAGCCAAGGCTGTCCTCATAATTGTAAAGGCTGCTTTAGCCCTCATACTCATTCTTATACGGATGGGGTATTAATTAATATGGACGATATAATAGAAGATATAAGAAAAAATCCTTTATTAAAAGGTGTTACATTTTCAGGGGGAGAACCATTCGAACAAGCAGATAAATTTGCTTATATAGCAAAACAAGTAAAAAAAATGGGCTTAAATATATGGTGCTATACTGGTTATACATTTGAATATATTTTAGAAAATCAACATAAAAGAAAGGGCTGGAGTGAGCTTTTAAAATATATAGATGTATTAGTAGATGGGAAGTTTGAGGAAGATAAAAAAGAAGAAGGGCTTAAATTTAGAGGTTCTTCAAATCAAAGAATAATAGATGTAAGAGAGAGTATTGAGAGTTTAGAAGTTGTAGCTTTAGATATAGTGTAGGTTTATAACAAAATAATAATACAAACAGATAAAAGATATTCACTGTTTGTATTATTATTTTGTTAAATTATATATTTAAAGTTTGATGATATCTTTAGCAAAATAATAATCCTCACAGGTCAGATAAAAGATATTCCTTGCTCGGATTATTATTTTGCTAAATTATATATTTAAAGTTTGAGATGATATCTTTAGCAGAATAATAATCCTCACAGGTCAGATAAAAGATATTCCCTTCTTGGATTATTATTTTGCTAAATTATATATTTAAAGTTTATGTTATATTTAGCACAGCAATAACTCTCATCTGTCAGGTAAAAGCTGTAGAAACAAGTTCGTTTATAAGGTTAAAATGAACTTGTTTCTATTTTTATTTACAAATCGACAAATACTAAAGAAAATATATTTTGTTACGATAATAATATGTAGAATATACAAAATTGTTGAAAAATGCAAGGGGGAAAACTATGGACTTAACTTCAATTATAGGAATGCTTTTAGCAGTTGGATTTACAGTTTATGGAATATTATCAAGTGGCTCACTATTAACTTTTTTAGATTTACCTTCAGTATATATAACTGTTGGCGGAACTATAGGAACCCTCTTAATAACTGCTAAAGGCAAAAATGCTAAAAACTTTTTTAAATTATTTGCAATATTATTTAAGGAAACAAAAGTAGATAATGAAGAAATAATAAATAATTTAGTAGAATGGTCAATGAAAGCAAGAAAAGAGGGATTATTGTCTTTAGAGGATACTATTCAATCTATATCAGATACATTTATTCAAAAGGGAATGATGATGATAGTAGATGGAGCAGAACCAGAAACTATAAAAAATGTTTTGGAATTAAAAATCAAAGGTATTATAAATAGACATAAAAGTAATAGAGCTATGCTTGATGCAGGTGCAGCTCTTGCTCCAGCATTTGGTATGATTGGTACTTTAATAGGATTAGTAAATATGCTTAAAACTTTAGACGATCCTTCTACTATAGGACCTCAAATGGCTGTTGCTCTTATTACAACTTTTTATGGTTCTATTTTAGCAAATATAGTATTTATACCTACTTCAAAAAAATTAAAAGCAAAAACAGAAGAAGAAATTTATCAAAAAGAAATGATTATTGAGGGACTTTTAAGCATTCAAGCTGGAGAAAATCCTAATACTATAAGAGAAAAAATGCTTTCTTTCTTAGACGATAAAACTGCTAAAAATATAGAAACAAAAAATAACAAAGAACAAGAATAATAAAGGAAGGAGGTAGCGTTATGGCAGATGATAATTTTAATATAGATGATGATGATGAAGGCGGTGGAGAATGGCTTAATACTTACGCCGATTTAGTTACATTACTTCTTTGCTTTTTTGTTTTGCTTTATTCTATGTCAACTATAGATAATAAAAAATTTAAACAGGTTATTGCAGCTTTTAATTCTATGGGAATTATAGGTCAATCAGGGAGTATAAATCCTGAAAGCAGTGCTGGAGATTCAATGTCTAATTTAGATATTTATAATGCAATAGATGTTCAGCAAGAGCAAGAGATGAATGATATATATAAAAAAGTAAAAGAACTTATAGATAAAAAAGGTTTATCTCAAGATGTACAAGTTGAACAAGTTGAAGAAGGAGTTCTTTTAAGATTTAAAGATAAAGTTTTATTTGACTCAGGGGAAGCGGTATTAAAAAGTGAATCTATAAGTACATTAGAAAAACTTGCCGATATATTAAGAGAACATAATAACACAATATTAATTGAAGGTCATACGGATAATGTACCTATTTCAAATAGTAAATTTAAAGATAATTGGGAACTTTCAACTGAAAGAGCTATAAGTGTTGTAAGATATTTTACTCAAGAACTCCCAGAGGATAAAAGGCTTGATCCAAAAAAGTTTGAAATTATGGGGTTTGGAGAGCATAAACCAATAGCACCGAATGATAATGCACAAAACAGGCAGAAAAATAGAAGAATAGAAGTTACTATAAAAAATGGAAAAGCATCATAGTTGCAGTAAATACTTATTAGTAATATAATATTTTTAAAAATATTTTTCACTTTGAGGTGTACTATGAAAAGTAATGAAATAGAAGTATGTAATTGTACGGAGATACATAAAGATTGTGTAGCTTGTGTTAAAGAAAATATGTTGGAAGATGATACTTTTATAAAACTTGCAGAACTTTTTAAAGTATTTGGTGATTATACAAGAATAAAAATAATATACGCGCTTTTAATAAAAGAGTTATGTGTATGTGATATTGCAGAACTTTTAGGAATGAGTCAGTCTTCTATATCTCATCAGCTTAGAGTATTAAAAGCTGCCAGACTTGTTAAATTTAGAAAAGAAGGAAAGGTAGTATATTATTCTTTAGATGATGACCATATAAAAAGTATATTTAGTTCAGCACTTTCGCATGTTGAACATGAATAATAAGAAGGAGTAAATCTCCTTCTTATTATTTTTAAAAAGTGTTAGGCTTAATAGTTAATTTTGTATTAAAATGAATAAATTAAAAACAATAAAAATAAAATTTATTTATTTTTAAAATCTAAAATTTTAACTATATTTCTATCTTCAAGATTTCCTTCGATTTTTAAAGTTGTACTATGAATATTTTCCCCATTTTTCATATGAGCAAGAAAATTTTCAATTCCTTCTATAGGGAAAGTAAGAGCAGAAGTTTTAAAATGCATAGGTATAACTATATGAGGATTTAAAAGCTTACATACAGCAGCCGCTTCTTTACCATCTATGGTAAAATTCCCTCCTACAGGTACAAAAAGAATATCAATTTCACCAATAGCATCTGCATCATGTACAGAAAGTACATGCCCTAAATCTCCAAGATGACAAATTCTATAATCATCCATTTTAAAAACATATATTATATTTTCTCCTCTTTTAGCTCCTTCAACATTATCGTGATAAGATGGTATACCTTTTATATCAATATCACATAAATTAAAAAACCCTACTTTATCTAAAATAGCAGGATTTCCTGTTATTTTTTCTATATAATCATGATCAAAATGATGATGGCTTATAGTAACAACATCTGCATGACCTTCAAAAACTTTATAACCTACACTTTCATCAAAAGGATCTGTTAAAAGAGTTCTTCCTTTCGAATCTTTAATCAAAAACGAAGAATGTCCAAGCCATGTTATCTCCATAATAAAAACACCCCTTTATTAATATTAAAATACAACATACTTTATATTATACCCTAAAAGCCGATTTCATAAATGCCAAAAATATTTTAAAATAAAATTTTATTAATTCTTATTTTAATAAAAGTGTATCAAATATTTGTTTTATAAGAGTTTAGCTTAAAATTGATATTTAAAAGTCAATAATAAATATATTTAAACTATTAATTAAATAAAAAATTTAAAACTAAATATAAAAATAAGTGATAAATTAAAAAATTTAACAAAAAATTTGACAATTTGCCTAAGCTGTAATAAAATAATATCGAATAATATAAAGGCTTTGAAGAGGAAAAGTACTTAATTACGGAACTTACAGAGAGCAGGAGTAAAGCACTTTATTTTTGATATTATTTATCTTATAATGATTTGTGCTTTTAAGGTGAAAACCTGCAGGGAAGTTTTAAGGAAAATCACCTCTGAGCTGAGAGCTGAAATATGTTTTAGAAAATGCTTTAGTATAAGTATATATGTATTTTCTTAATAGTAAGTGCATCCGTAATCCTGCGTTAAAGGATAGAGTATGTCAGTGCTTGAACCATAGGTGGTATAGTAAGTTTAACTTCGTCCTTTTGGGATGAGGTTTTTTATTTTATATGAGTTTTTTCAGCCAAATATGTAAATAATCTAAATAATATGTGAAAGGAGTCGAGGTTATGTATAAAAAGGTAGATTCTTCAAAGAGTTTTGTTGATATGGAAAAAGATGTATTAAAGCTTTGGAAAGAAAAAGATGTAATTAAGAAGAATTTTGATATGAATCCTGATGGTGAATATTTTACATTCTATGACGGACCTCCAACAGCAAATGGTAAACCTCATATAGGTCATGTTATAACAAGAGTTATGAAAGACCTTATACCAAGATATAGAGTTATGAAAGGCTATAAAGTTTTAAGAAAAGCTGGATGGGACACTCATGGACTTCCAGTAGAGCTTGAAGTTGAAAAATCACTTGGAATTTCAGGGAAACCACAAATAGAAGAATATGGGGTTGAAGATTTTATAAAAAAATGTAAAGGCAGTGTATTTACCTATGTAGAGCAGTGGAGAGAAATGACTGAAAGAGTTGGATACTGGGTAGATATGGAAAATCCTTATGTAACCTATCATGATAATTATATAGAATCAGAATGGTGGGCACTTAAACAAATGTGGGAAAAAGGGCTTATATATAAAGGTCATAAAATAGTTCCATATTGTCCACGTTGTGGAACGGCATTATCTTCTCATGAAGTTGCACAAGGATATAAAGATGTTAAAGATAGTTCTGTGTATGTTAAATTTAAGGTTAAAGGACAAAATAAGTATATACTTGTTTGGACAACAACTCCATGGACACTTCCAAGTAATGTGGCTTTAGCCGTAAATAAATCTTATGATTATGTAGAAGTTATTCATCATGATGAGCATTTAATACTTGCAGAAGCACTTTTAGGCAAGCTTGATTGTGAATATGAAATAGTTAGAAAATTTAAAGGAGAGGAACTTTTAGGACTTGAATATGAGCAAATGTTCAAGTTTGCTAAAGTTGATAAAAAAGCTTTTTATGTAATTCATGGAGATTTTGTTACTTTAACAGACGGTACTGGTATAGTACATATAGCACCTGCTTATGGTGAAGATGATAATTTAATGGGTAAAAAATATGATTTGCCACTTATTAATTTAGTAGACTCTGAAGGGAAATTTGTACCTGAAGTAGAGCCTTGGGCAGGATTATTTGTAAAAAAAGCTGATGCTAAAATAATAGAATATTTAAAAGAAAAAAATATACTTTATAAATCTGAAGGCTTTACTCACTCATATCCATTTTGTTGGAGATGTGATACTCCGCTTTTATATTATCCAAGAGAATCTTGGTTTATAAAAATGTCTTCTCTTAGAGATAAACTTTTAGAAAATAACAATAAAATAAAATGGTTCCCTGATAATGTAAGAACTGGCAGAATGGGCAATTTCCTTGAAAATGTTATAGACTGGGGAATCTCAAGAGAAAGATATTGGGGAACTCCACTTCCAATTTGGGAATGTGAATGTGGCCATAGAGAAATGATAGGAAGCAAGGAAGAATTAAGAGCTAAAGGTAAAAATGTACCAGAAGATATAGAGCTTCATAAGCCATATATAGATAATGTATATTTAGAGTGCCCTCATTGTGGTAAAGAAATGAAGAGAGTACCAGATGTTATAGATTGCTGGTTTGATTCAGGTTCTATGCCATTTGCACAGCATCATTATCCTTTTGAAAACAAGGAAATTTTTGAAGCTAATTTTCCAGCACAATTTATATCAGAAGCTGTTGATCAGACAAGAGGATGGTTTTATACACTGCTTGCTATATCAACTGCAATTTTCGATACAAATCCATTTGAAAATTGCGTAGTTTTAGGTCATGTACTTGATAAGAATGGGCTTAAAATGTCTAAGCATAAGGGGAATGTATTAAGCCCATGGGTTGTTCTCGATAATGAAGGTGCTGATGCTACAAGATGGTATTTCTATACCGCAAGTGCACCATGGCTTCCATCAAGATTTTATGAAGAAGCAGTTATAGAAGCTCAGAGAAAATTTTTAAGCACATTTTGGAATGTTTATTCTTTTTATGTTTTGTATGCTGAAATAGATCAATTTGATCCAACAAAATATGAAAATTTTGTAAGCCAAAATGTAATGGATAGATGGATAATATCTAAGCTTAACACTTTAATTAAAACTGTAGATGAGCATTTATCAAATTATAGAATAACTCAAGCAGCTTTATCTATAGAAAATTTTGTTGATGAACTTTCTAATTGGTATGTAAGAAGAAATAGATCAAGATATTGGACTGAAGAGTTAACAGATGATAAAATAGGAGCTTATGTAACACTTTATAAAGTTCTTAAAACTTTAACTTTAGTTGCAGCACCGTTTGTACCATTTATAACAGAGGAAATATATCAAAATTTAGTTGTAAATTTAGATAAAAATTCTCCAGAAAGTGTTCATCTTTGTCATTGGCCAGAAGTTAATGAAGATGCTATAGATAAAGATTTAGAGGCAGAAATGGATTTAGCTTATAGTGTAGTTAAACTTGGAAGAAGTGCAAGAAATTCTGCTAACATAAAGAACAGACAGCCTTTATCAAAGATGCTTTTAAGCACAAAAATACTTCCAGAATATTATAGCGATATTATAAAGGATGAACTTAATATAAAAGAACTTGAGCTTGGAGCAGATCTTTCTAAATATGTTAACTTCGAAATCAAGCCAAACCTCCCAGTGCTTGGTAAAACTTATGGTAAACTTATACCTTTTATAAGAAAAGAAATTGCATCTAGAAATCAGATGGAGCTTGCTCAAACAATTCAAAATGGAGGCAATGTAGTTATAAATGTTCAAGGAACAGAAATAGAACTTAACAGTGATAATTTGCTTATAACTATGCAAGGACTTGAAGGATATGCTTTTGCAGGAGAAGGGCAGATAGGAGTTGTTCTTGATACACATATAACTAAAGAACTTAAAGAAGAAGGCCATGTAAGAGAAATTATAAGTAAAGTTCAAAACATGAGAAAAGAGAGCGGCTTTGAAGTAGCTGATAAAATTAAGCTTTATGTAGCTAATAACGAAAATTTAGAAAATATAATTAAAAAGTTTGAAAATCATATTAAAAAAGAAACTCTTGCAGTAGAAGTAATTTATGATGCTGATAGAGAATATAATAAAGCTAATATTAATGGAGAAAAAATAAATTTAGCTGTTGAAGTAGTTAAATAAAAAAGAAAGAGTATATAGCAAAGATGCTGTATACTCTTTCTTTTGTGTGCCTATGCTTGTGAAAGTTCTATTCTATGTAAGCGTCAAATTTTACACACATTGATATAATAACAATAAACAAATGTATTAAAGATTCAAGCAATGAATTCATAAAACCATGATAAATTAAAAAGAAAGTATTAGAATGGCTAATAGGCAGGTGCAATTTTTAAAATAAAACACTATGCTAAATAAAGGAAGTGAAAAAATGATATATAAAACATATTATGAATCACCTTTAGGGAAAATGTTACTTGCAGCTAAGAATAATGCACTGATAGGTTTATGGATTGAAGGACAGAAATATTATCTTGGATCTTTGAAAGAAGAAATTATTAAGAGAGATAAGCTAGAAATATTCCAAAAAACAAAGAAATGGCTTGATCGCTATTTTGCAGGAGAAAATCCAGCAATAAGCGAACTTAAGCTTGCTCCAATTGGAAGTGATTTTGCACAGAGTGTGTGGGAAATCCTTAAAGAAATCCCATATGGAAGTACGACAACCTATGGTAAGATTGCAGAGCAAATTGCGGAAAAACAGGGAAAGAAAAGAATGTCTGCACAGGCTGTTGGAGGAGCTGTTGCTCATAATCCTATATCCATCATCATACCGTGCCACCGCGTTGTTGGAACAAATGGCAGACTTACTGGTTATTCCGGCGGTATTGATAAAAAGATTAAACTACTTACTCATGAAGGAGTGGATTTATCATTTAATAATACATGATTTATACTGATGAAAAATCAAATAGACAAATGGAAATCAAGTTCAAAATAAATTTATAATGGAATATAGGATTTAAGCTTATGCTAAAAAATTTTAGCATAAGCTTTTAATTTACATATTAAATATACTTAATGTTAATAACATATTATAAAAAAAGTAAAATAAGTATTGGATTTTATGCCATATCATGATAAAATATTTTTTGCTGCGTTTAAGGTTCTGGTAATTGAGTAAAAATTTTATTATATAAAATTTTATAATAAATTTTATATAAAGGGATAAAATAATATATAAAAAATAGTTTAGATTAACTTGTAACAAAATATTTTTATGGTTATAATTTATAATATACATATAATATAATTTAGGAGTTGATATTGTGGCAGCTTCAATCAAAGACGTTGCAAAAGAAGCAGGGGTATCTATTGCTACTGTTTCCAGAGTTTTAAATGATGTTGATGTAGTTAATGAAGAAACTAAAAAGAAAGTTCAAGAAGCAATAAAAAAACTTGGCTACAGACCTAATATAGTTGCAAGAAGTTTAAAGACACAAAAAAGTAGAACTATAGGTATTATAATACCAGATATATCCAATCAATTTTATCCAGAAATAGTAAGAGGTGCAGAAGATGTTGCTAACATATACAACTACAATATAATACTTTGTAATACTGACTTAGATATAGATAAAGAAATGGAATATCTAAGAGTATTAAAAGAAAAAATGGTAGATGGTGCACTTTATATGAGTAATTCACTAGAACCAGCAGTAATTGATCTTATAAAGAACCTTGAACTTCCAGTAGTTTTAGTTGAAACTACTGATAAGGCAAATACTTTCCCTAGTGTAACTATTAATAATGATAAAGCAGCTTTTGATGCTACAAAGTATCTTATTGATAGAGGCAATAAGAAAATTGCATACATAGGTACACATGAAGATGCTGTTCATGCTTCTGCTTTTAGATTTTCTGGATACAAAAATGCGCTTAAAGAACATGGACTAGAACTTGATGAAAGACTGTGTTATTTCGGCGGCTTAAAAGCTGATGATGGTTATGAAGGAATTAATACTATATTAAGCAGTAAAGATGTAGAATTAGATGCTGTATTTTGTGCAAGTGACGAACTTGCAATGGGAGCTATAAATGCTCTTAGAGAAAAGGGTATAAAAGTTCCTGATGATGTAGATGTAATGGGTTTTAACGATATATATAGTGCATCTATATTTTATCCAAAACTTACAACGGTTGTTCAACCAATGTATGATATGGGTTCTGTAGGCATGAGAATGTTAATAAAGCTTATTAATGGAGCAGAACTTGTACAACATCATTTTGTATTAAATCATCAAATAATTGAAAGAGATTCTTGTAAAAAATAAAAGTATGCAAATTTGCATACTTTTATTTTAAGTTCAAGGAGTTTTTGTTTCAGAAGTTGTTCCAGAATTTGTATCAGGATTTTGATCTAAAGAGTTAGTATTATCTACAGGTTCTTCTTTTAAAGTATTATTAGTAGATTCTGTAGTTTTTTTAATTTCAGTATTAGTAGTTTCATTATTATTATTTTGGGTATTGACTTCATTATTTGTATTTAAATTATTAGTTTGTGTATTAGTTTTTTTTGATGTAGACGTACTAGAAGTAGTTTTTTTAGAAGTTGAAGTAGTTTTTTTATTTTTTGAAGAAGACGATGATGGAGGTGAGGATATTTTATCAGAAGGTTTAACCTCAGGTATTACATCAGCATATATAAATTCATGTATATGCTTTGCAGTAGCATCTATATCAAGCCATAGATAATAAACTCCACCAATAGTCATATCCCTTGAAGCTTTAATAAGAGGAAATCTCTGCTGCTCTATATTCATCATGTTTCCTGCAAAAACCTGAGAACCGAGCTTTAACATAGTTGATTTATCCATACTTGTTTCTACATAAGGCAACATTTGAGAAACAATATAAGGAAACTTTAATGAGCCTGCATCAGAAATTTTATCTAAAATTAAAGATAAAATAAGTCTTTGTCTATCAGTTCTTTCATAATCACCATTACCTACATTTCTTATTCTGCCATAGGCAACTGCCTGAATACCATCTAAAAGCTGTACTCCTCCAGAAGTAACATAATGAGGCTTAACATTTTGCAAAGCAGCAGATTCTTTTACACATTCATTTAAACTTTTTACTTCATAATCTTTTACATCTACAACTAATCCACCTAAGGCATCAATTATTTTTTCTAAACTAAAAAAATCTACAAGAACGAAATCTCTTATGTCCATTTTAAAGTTTTCGTTAATAGTTCTTATAGCAAGCTGAGGGCCCCCGAAAAAATAAGCATGAGTAATCTTGTCCATTCCATGTCCATTTATATTTACATAACTATCTCTCATTATAGAAGAAAGTTTTATTTTTCTATGTTTTTTATCTATTGTAGCTATCATAATAGTATCAGTTCTAGCTCTTTCTTCTTTACTTCTTCTATCTGTTCCAAATAAAGCAATATTTACAATATCATCATCCATTTCTACCTTTTGGTCATTTTCAGTATCTGTATTTATGCCTAAATCTTCATTACTTTTAGATATTTTGGTTATTTTAATTTTGTTTAATTGATAATAACCATATCCTGCTAAAAAAAGCCCTAAAAATAAAATAATTACAAGAAAAATAGATAAAATCTTTTTAGTGTTTTTATTTTTAAAAAAATTCATATAGTTCACTTCTTTCTCAAATTAGTAAATTAGATATTTAGTTCGTTAGTTTTTATAAATAAGTCCATTATCAAATATTGCTTTTAACATATTAAAAATTTTAATATGTTAAAAGCATAAAAATAAATATAATATTATTTATTTTTTAAATAAAATCATTTATATTATACAGTATTTTAATAATCTTATAAATATATAATTTGAAAATAATTTTAATATGTGGTAATAATATTATTAAATAAGATACAAGTAAAATACGGAGGAGTAAAAATGCCGCAAGATACTATAATTAAGCCTGTATATCAACAGATTGCTATAGATTTAGCTAGTAGAATAGCTCAGGGAGAATTTGTAATTGGTACAAAAATTTATGGAAGATCTACTCTTGCAAGTCAATATAATGTATCACCAGAGACTATAAGAAGAGCAGTTATACTATTAGAAGATATGAAAATAGTAGAAGTTGTTCAAGGAAGTGGCATATTTGTAAAATCAAAAGAAGAAGCATTTAAATTTATAGAAAAATTTAAAGATAAAGATTCAATGGAATCACTTAAAAAAGATATAAAAAATTTACAAAATGAAAGAAAAAAGGTTGAAGAACAGTTAAATTTATATATAGATAAGCTTATTGATTATTCAGAAAGATTTAAAAATTCTAATCCATTTTTGCCTATAGAAGTAGAGGTACCTGATAATTCAAAATTAATAGGTAAAACTATAGGAGAAGTGAAATTTTGGCAAAACACAGGGGCAACTATTATAGGTATAAGAAGAAATAAAACAATAATATTATCTCCAGGACCGTATGCTATTTTTAATAAAGGAGATATATATATAGTTATAGGCGATGAAAATTCTTATGAAAGAGTAAAAAATTTTATGCATGAATAAATTTATAAATAAAAATTGTGTCAAGGAATTTAAATGATATGTTTCCTTAAGGTATCAGATTTTTTTAAATCTACTTACATTAAAAGGGAGTATATTAAAATGATTTCTTGGCACATTTTTTTATTTTATAAAGTTTAAAGAAAAACTACAATTATGTACTAATGTTTACAAAGTAATAACTTTATGTTAAAATAAAGTAACAACTTTTCGATAAAATAAAGTTGTTACTTTTTAAGGAGGTTGAAATTATGATAGAGTTTAAAAAAGTTTCTAAATACTTTAAAGATAAAGCCATAATAAAAGAAATAGATTTAAAAATAAACAAAGGGGAGCTTGTAGTTCTTATAGGACCTAGTGGATGCGGGAAAACAACAACTTTAAAAATGATAAATAAATTGATTACTAACACATCAGGGAAAATATATGTAAATGGAAAAGATATATCAGAGCAAAATACAATAGAACTTAGAAGAAGTATAGGGTATGTAATACAACAAACAGGACTTTTCCCACATCTTACAGTTGGAGAAAATATAGGTATTATTCCTAAATTAGAAAAATGGCCTGAAAATAATATAAAAGAAAAGATTGTTGAACTTTTAAACATGGTTGGAATGAAACCAGAAGAATATATTGACAGATATCCAAGTGAGTTAAGCGGAGGACAGCAGCAAAGAATAGGTGTAGCTAGAGCTTTTGCTACAAATCCAGATATAATTTTAATGGATGAACCTTTTAGTGCATTAGATCCAATAACAAGAAATCAGCTTCAAGATGAACTTTTTAATCTGCAGCAAGAACTTAAAAAAACTATAGTTTTTGTAACTCATGATATGGATGAAGCTTTAAAGCTTGGAGATAGAATTTGCATAATGAATGAAGGCAAAATAGTTCAATTTGATGTTCCTGAACAAATATTAAAAAACCCAGCTAATATATTTGTAGAAGAATTTGTTGGTAAAAATAGAATATGGAAACAGCCTGAATTTATTAAAGCAAAAGATATTATGATTTTTGAACCAATTAAAACAAATTCTAATAGAACGATACTTCAAGCTTTGGAAATAATGAAATCAAATAAGGTAGACAGCCTATTAATTATAAATAAAAATGGAATTTTAGAAGGTATAGTCACTGTAAAAGATCTTAGAAAAGCTGATAATAAAAGTTTAAAACTTTCTGAAATAATGGAAAAAGAAGTTAAAACAGTGAATAAAGAAGATTCTCTTATAGATATTTTAAATAAAATGAATGAATATAAAGTAGGATATATGCCGGTGGTAGATGATAACTATAAGCTGCTTGGACTTATTACAAAGAGTAGTTTATTAACTGTATTAAGTAATCAATACATCAATAAAGAAATGGAGGAATAACATATATGATAAATGAATTTTTAAACTTTATTTTAGATAGAAAACTTCAAATAATAAATTTAATTGTAGAACACATAGAGCTTACTTTATTAGCTTTACTACTTGCTATTATAATTGGTATTCCTCTTGGTATACTTATAACTAAAGTAAAAAAACTGGCTGCTCCAATTATAGGTTTTGCTAATGTAGTACAAGCTATACCAAGTTTAGCATTACTGGGATTTTTAATTCCTATACTTGGGATAGGGAGTAAACCAGCTATAATTATGGTATTTTTATATTCACTTCTTCCAATAATAAAAAACACTTATATTGGACTTACAAATATAAATCCAGATACATTAGAAGCAGCTAGAGGTATAGGTATGACTAAAAATCAAATACTTAGAATAGTACAAATACCTTTAGCATTACCAATTATTATGACAGGAATAAGAATATCTGCAGTTACAGCTGTTGGTCTTATGACTATAGCGGCTTTTGTAGGAGCAGGCGGACTTGGATATATGGTTTTTTCAGGAGTACAGACTGTAAATAATTATATGATACTTGCAGGAGCAATACCAGCTTGTTTATTAGCACTTTTAATGGATTTTATTGTTGGTAAAATTGAAAAAATGGTTACACCTCCTGGTATTAGAAAAGCTGATGGAAGTATAAAGACAAAAAAGAAAAAAAGTTCAAAATTAAATAAAATATATAAACTTGCTGCTTTAATATTGGTTATAGTAATAATAGGAGGAAGTATAATAAAATATAATAAAAAAGAAGATAAAATTGTAATAGGTTCTAAAAATTTTAATGAGCAGTTAATATTAGGCAATATGCTAGCTACACTTATAGAAGAAAATACAGATTTAAAAGTTGAAAGAAAACTTAATTTAGGAGGAACAAGTATAGCATTTAACGCACTTAAATCTGGTGAAATAGACTTATATGTTGAATATACAGGAACAGGACTGGTTAACATTATGAATCAGCCTGCAGTTAATGATCCAGATAAAGCGTATAAGATAGTAAGTGATTATTTTAATAAAAATTATAATATAACTTGGCTTGAGCCTTTGGGATTTAACAACACTTATACTTTAGCAGTATCAAAAGACACTGCTAAAAAATATAACATTGAAACTTTTTCAGATATTGCTAAAGTATCAAATAAATTAAGATTAGGAAGCACAATAGAATTTACTAATAGAGAAGATGGATATTTGGGTTTAAAGAAAGCTTATAATATGAATTTTAAAGAAGTAAATGCTGTAGATGGAGGACTTAGATATACATCATTAAATAATGGTAAAACAGATGTAATTGATGCTTTTTCTACAGATGGACTTCTTAAAGCTTTTGATTTAAAAGTATTAAAAGATGACAAAAACTTTTTTCCACCTTATTATGCCGTACCTATAATAAATAATAATACTTTAGAAAAATATCCTGAATTAAAAGATTTAATAAATAAGTTAAGTGGGAAAATAGATGATGAAAAAATGAGAGAGTTAAATTATAAAGTAGATAAACTTAATGAAGAACCACAAAAGGTAGCAGAAAATTTTTTAAGAGAAAATAATTTAATAAAATAAAAATGAATATTTATATAATATTTATATAATATTTATATAATATTTATATAATTTTTATATAAAGCCATGCATAAAAAAAATTTTTAAATTATGCATGGTTTTTAAATTTTGATAATTTATATTTTAGTCAAAAGAGCTATATTATATTATAAAATCTGGTGGCACTTATAATATAATCTACATAATATATAGCAGGATTGAAAAGTCCTAATAATCTTTTAAATAAGAAAGGAGGACACATAAGATGATGGCTAATAATTTTATGTATAATATTTCAAATTATATTGGACAAACTGTTACGGTATTTGCTGCATGTGGGGGAGAATCAGGAAGAGGCTTTACTGGTGTGCTCGCAATGGTAAATCCAGATTTTATAAGACTTATTACTCAAATAGGACCTGCACCAGCATGTGCACTTGGGAATTGCTGCGATTATCAGTACCAGTACCCAATGAATTTAAGAAACATTCAAGATGATTATTTATGTATAGATGGAGAAAAAAATTCTTCAAATGATGATAAGAATGTTCAAAATCAAGCAAATTATACTCCTAATGAAAGAAGAATAGATTGTAGAGGCAACCATGGTCTTGGCTGTGTAGTAGATATTCCAGTAGATAAAATAGTTTCATTTGTTCATAATGCTGTAGGCGGCGGATGGTAAAAACATTATTAAATTAAAATAAAATTTATATTTAATTTAAGATGAATTTAAAGGCTGCTATGCATATAACTATTTAGTTAGCTGCATAGCAGCTACTTTTTTAGATAATAGTATTAGGTAACAGTATAATGAATATTTACATATTATAATATAGTAAATATTTTTAAGGGCGGTAATATATAGTGAGAAGAAATGTAAATATATTTAATATAAGAACTAAAAAAAAGAATAAAATATATATAAATTCAAATAAAAACTGTGAAACTAAAAACATAAAAGGAACTAAGATATACTTAGAAGATGATACATTTATTCAAAGCCTTTTTAAATATATGGGGCAAACAATAGTAGTATATGTTATAGGTAATAAAGATGGAGATTTGGGATTTACAGGAGTTTTGTTAGATATAAAAAAAGATTATATAAAAATACTATCTAAAGCTATGAATCCTCCAGTTATAGATTTAGAAAGTGAGTGTAAAATTGAAGATATTAAAAAAAATTCATTAGGAATAGTAATAAACATACCAATAAATAAAATTACAGCTTTTGTTCATAATGCTGTATAAATTTTTTAAAAAATTATATTTATACTTTGGAACATTATTTATATAGTAACATACTATATATTAGGACAAAGGTCCTTAAAAGCTTAAATATAAGAAAGGAGGACACATAGGATGGCAAATTCATATAATTTAGTAAATAATTTAGCAAGACACATTGGACAAACTGTAACAATTTTTACAACTAGTGGAGGAGAATCAGGGAGAGGTTTTACAGGTGTATTAGCTAGCGTAAACTGCAATTTTGTAAGACTTATTACTCAAATAGGTCCAGCTCCAGGTTGTGCACTTGGAAACTGTTGTGATAAATATTCTCATCCTAGATGTGATGATGGGAATGTATTACCAAGTGGAATAAGATGCGATGCTGATAGAGGATTTGGTTCAATAGTAGATATTCCAGTAGATAGAATATCAGCATTTGTTCATAATGCAGTTGGTAGTGGATGGTAAAAACAGAAGAATTTAAAATAAATTAATAAATATTAGCCCTTGCGTAATAGCAAGGGCTTTATAATTGAGTGTAAATATTCTTTAAATTATATATATTCTATATTAACAATTTTACCAAGTTTTCTCATAACTTCGGCTAAATTTTCTACTACAGTAACCTTTATGCTTAAATCTAAAGGGAAATTTGGATTTTGATGAGCTGGATTTATAGCCGTACCTACAAAAAAATTTAAATGAGTACAATCTTCTATAAGAAGTTTAGCAAGTTTTGAAGCTCCATCTTTACCATTTAAATTGAGAGATATTTTATCTTCTAAAGAGCTATTTAAATAAGATTTTATTTTTTCTAAAGCCTTGCTTAAAGTTAAAACTCCTTCAGTTACTAAATCTAGTCCTCTAATTTTAGCAGTAGGGGGAACAGAATAATCATAATACTGTAGATTAACTTCTATATCCTCTTTAAGCTCTCGTGCAGCTATATTTGCAGCGGTACCTCCACATATAACCTTTTTACCTTCGCTTTTTATAAGTTTTGATATAACAATAGGATCATTTTTAGGATCTTTAGGAGGTCCTGTAAATATATTTACACATTCAGGTTTTCTCATAGTAACTGCAACTACAGTAGTATCATCGCCTGGATTACCTGCATATAAATTTTGACATGTTACCAATAAATCTTTTGAAATA
Source organism: Clostridium prolinivorans (assembly GCF_004011155.1). Classification (GTDB taxonomy): domain Bacteria; phylum Bacillota; class Clostridia; order Clostridiales; family Clostridiaceae; genus Clostridium_AT; species Clostridium_AT prolinivorans. Next base: position 120,397 of record NZ_RJWG01000003.1, read on the forward strand.
TTAGCAGCACATTTTTCTTTAGAAACAAGTCTTTCTAAATAATCAGCAATATTTTCCCATTGCCATCCTAAGTTTAGTATTGCACCTACACCAGCATGTACAGCACCATCACTTACAACAGTTAGTACATCTCCTATATCAAGTTTAAAGTTGCTTTCATTTATAAGCTTATCTTTAATAATAATTTGTTTTTTCTTTGGAGTAGTTATTATATTATTTTTTATAAGAAAATATGAAGGATTATCATATTCAAGAGCATGAACATTTCCGCTATTATCAATTTTAATTATAGTAAAAGTACAATAAGCAAGTTGTCTTATGTTGCATACAGGTAGAGTGTGGGCTATTGTATCTACCGTTTCATAAAGACTTAAGCCTTCTTTAAGCATGGTGCCTGCAATTTTACAAGTAAGAGTAGAGAGTATGTTGGCTTTAACCCCACTTCCAAGACCATCTGCCATTACGATTATAATTTCTTTAGAAGTCTTAATAATCTCTACCTTATCACCGCAAAGCTCTTCACCACTTTTGTTTAAACTGTTATATGAAATATCTATAAAAGTATTCATCTATTTTCATTCACCTCGCCAAGAGCTAAGGCTTTTAGTTTGGTTAAAATAACTTTCGTTTCTGCGGTGGTTTCTCCAAGAAGACTTGCAATTTCTTGTGCAACTCTCATTTGCTTTTCTATAACCTTTTGTGCTGCGTCAATTGTTTGTTCTTTAACTCTTGCAAGTTCTCCTTTACTTTTTTCTTCTAAAGTTATATCATTTATTATTGCTAAAAATAAACATTGCTTTTGAAGATATATTATATTTTCCAGTACAATTAAATCTTGATTTTCAAAAAAAATTCTTCTGCCTATTATATTTTTTTTAGTTTCTTTAACTTTATAAAAATCACTATCATCCATAATTAGACAAATAGGTTTACCTATAATATCTTGATATTTAATATTAAACATTTTTTCAGAAGCTGGATTAAAATCTTTAATAAGAAAATCTTCATCTAAAGTAAATATTGCATTTGGTGAAGTTTCAAATACTACATTTGCTATACTTTCTGCTTTATTTCTTATATAATGTATACACATATTTATTTCTGCCATTCCATCTAATACTGCTTGAGCTTTTTCTCTGCATGTATTATAACCACATACCCCGCAATTAAGCTCATCTTTAGGACTAAATTTACCCATTTTTTTCAAAACTTCAGAAATATTCTCTTGAGAAAAATTACTTTTACATAAAGTTCTAGTTTTAAATGTCTTTGAAAAGTTTATATTTACATCTGTGTTTAAATAATCAGGAATATTTTTTGTAGAATTTTCTTTTATATATTTTTTTACATTTCGCTGCCTTGTAAAAAAGTCCAATTCATTTTTAGGCATAGCAGGACCATTTATACATCCTCCTCTACAAGCGAATGCTTCTACAAAAACTTCACTTATATCATTTTCTTCCATTGATTGAAAAAGCTGCATACACTTATCTACACCATCAGCACTAATAAAATCGTAATTAAAGTTTTTATTTTTTATAAGTTCATATTTAAGCTCTCCCATTATAGGAAAATTCTTTCCAAAGGTTTTAGATGATTTATCAAAATTCATAGGTTCAAGGGAAGTTATATCTATATTTTCTTCTTCAAGCCATTTATAAATTTCATCAAAAGTTAAAACTGAATCTATAATTCCTATATTATCTTCATCAATGCTTTCAAATTTTTTAGAATAACATGGACCAACAAATGTTATAAAGCAATTTTCATATTTCTGCTTCAATATTTTTCCAAGAACAATCATAGGTGAATCTACTGGTATTAAATATTTTGAAAGTGATGGATAATAAGTATTTATTAAATAATTTATAGAAGGACAACTTGTGGTAATATAATTTTTCATATTTTTTGAAATAGCATATTCTTTATAAAGCTCAGTAACTATTTCTGCACCTAAAGCTACTTCAAAAATTTTGTTAAAACCAAGAGCTTTAAGAGCTGCTGCAAATTGTCCTGAGGATTTTAAGTTAAAAGCTCCAGCAAAGGAAGGAGCAACAGCTGCTATTACAGTTTTGTCTGATTTTATATAACTTTTAATTTTATATACATCTGATTTTATATGTCTTGCATTTTGTGGGCAGACTATAAGACATTGACCACATGTTACGCAACGTTCATTTACTATTTTAGCTTGATCATTTTTTATTCTAATTGCTTTTACAGGACAAGAACGAAGACATTTATAACAGCTTCTGCAATTTGCTTTTGTAAAATTAATTAATTCCATAATAAAACCACCATTTCTTAAATTTTTGTAAGTACCTGTTCTTTTAAGAATTCAGGTACACCATCTGCTTTTAGAGAAAGTACAGGTCCATCATTAATTTTTACAGATACTGCATTAGTACAATGCCCAAGGCAAAATGAAGCTTTAAGTTCTACTTTATTTTTTATATTTAATTTTTCTATTTCGTTTTGAAGTGAAGAAATTACATTATAAGCTCCTTTTAAGTGACAAGCACTACCAATACAAATACTTATAGTAACCATAAAAATCCTCCCAAATTAATCTTTTATATAAATATAGCACTTTGTTAAAAAATTATCAACTAAAACAATTTCATTTTGTTAATAAAATACTAAAATTTTAATTATAAAAATTTAAATCAAAAAAATAAAACCCCTAAAAGAAGCTTTTATTTAGGAGTTAAAAGAAAATCAAAGTATTTGTTATGTTATTATCATATAATTTTGTAAATACTTTAAAATCATTATAAATTGAAACTTATACTAATCCAAAATATTTCTCAAAAAACTTCGTTAACTTTTCAATAATTCCTTGCTTTTTAACAGCCCTGCCGCCACCAAAGCGTGAAATAGGAGGCATAATTTTATCAATGGCAGTACCTGTTGTTTTAAGCACACCATCTTGCAAAGAATTATCAATAAAACGTCTAGTTTCTTCAGGCTTTAATTTTTCTTCTTTGATTATTTCTGTAATTTCCTCTTCCTTACGCTCATGCAAAAATTTACGCCAGTCTTCATCTATCTTAGTAGATACATTGACTTGATTTATAAAACGCTCAATAAGCTCTTTCTTGCTGCGAAGCTCAATACTTGAATTAATGGCTTTATCGATGGTTGTAAGAATAGTTTTATCCTTGCAGTTTGATTTTTGATATTTATCTACAAGCATAAGTATATAATCTATGTTTACTTCTATCTGACGGATTAATTCTATCTCGAAGACAATGTCGTCATTGATTGTTTCTTTATTGCTATCAGAGCCTTTTCTATATTTTTGATAAAGATCAATATAAATACTTTGATAGTCCTGAAAATCTCTTTCAGATAAAATTTCATTTCCTGCAAAGTCATCAAAGGAAGTAAGGATATTTCTAAGCCTTAAAATTGCTCCATACAAACGGATAAAGTCTTTTTGTGTTTCCTCACCTGCAATAGGTTTTCCAAGAGGATATTGTGTAGTTAATGTAGCAATAAGTTCTTCATATCCCGGCTTGTGCTCACCTTTTTCACAATAGCCTTTATAGTATTCATCGTATGTTTTAAGAAGTACAATACCTCCAGCATCTTTATTACCAAAAAGGGCGATTGCTTTGTCTGTTTCTTCTTTTAAATCTCTAAAACAAACTATATTTCCATATGTCTTAACACTGTTTAAAATACGGTTTGTTCTTGAAAAAGCTTGAATTAGTCCATGCTGCTTTAAATTTTTGTCTACCCAGAGAGTATTAAGTGTAGTTGCATCAAAACCTGTCAAAAACATATTAACAACAATTAATATATCAATCTCTCTATTCTTTACACGAAGAGAGAGATCTTTATAATAATTTTGGAACTTATCTGAAGATGTATCATAATTTGTGTTAAATGTTTTATTGTAGTCCTTTATAGCTGATTCTAAAAAATCCCTGGAACTTTGGTCAAGGTTTTCTATATTGAAATCCTCATCTGGTAAGAGTCCATCTGGTTCTTCTTCATTTGCACTGAAGCTGAAAATGGTTGCGATTATAAGATTACGGTTTTTTTCAGCTATCTGTTTTTTAAATTCATTATAGTACCTGATTGCCATTGGAATAGAGTCTGCGGCAAATATTGAGTTAAATCCAGCAACACGTCTTGTTTCACGCTTTTCTATTATTTTCTTTGGGTTTTTCTTATCGGGTTCTTCCCATTTTGCAGAGAATGTATAAAAGCTGTTACGCTTTGTCTTTTGATCAAAGTGCTCAAGAACATAAGAAACAATTTCGCTTATTCGCTGTGGATCTGCCAAAGCTTTTTCTCTGTCTATGCTATAGACTTTTTTATCATTTATATACTCTGGCATCTTGATAGTATTTATAAAATCTATCCTAAAAGGCAACACATTTCCGTCATTAATAGCATCTACTATGGTATAAGTATGAAGCTTTTCGCCAAAAGCCTGCTCTGTTGTCTTAAGATGAGGATTACCACCAGAACTAGCATTTGCAGCAAAAATAGGTGTCCCAGTAAAGCCAAATATGTGATAATTCTTAAATGCCTTTGTAATAGCCTGATGCATATCGCCAAATTGTGAGCGGTGGCACTCGTCGAAAATTATTACAACATGTTTTTTATAAATATCATGTTGCTTATTTTTTCTAATAAATATATCCAGTTTTTGAATGGTGGTTACAATGATTTTATATTCGTGAGGATTTCCTTTTTCATCTCTGTCTTCCAATTGTCTTTGAAGAACTCTTGTGGATGTATTTCCATTGGCTGCACCTTTTTCAAAGCGGTCATATTCCTTTATAGTTTGATAGTCTAGATCTTTACGGTCAACAACAAACAATACCTTGTCAATAAATGGCAAGGCAGAAGCTAATTGCGCTGTTTTAAAGCTAGTTAAAGTCTTTCCTGAGCCTGTCGTATGCCAGATATATCCCCCAGCGGCTGTTGTACCCATTTTTTTGTAGTTTGTTGATACTACAATACGTGATAATATTCGTTCAGCAGCGGCGATTTGATAGGGACGCATAACAAGGAGCATATCTTCGGATGTAAATACACAGTATTTTGTAATAATATTTAAAAGAGTGTGCTTAGCAAAAAATGTTCTGGTAAAATCCATAAGGTCAGCAATAACTTTGTTATTAGCATCTGCCCAAAAGCTTGTAAATTCAAAGCTGTTGCTTGTTTTTTTACTTCTTTGACGTTCATATTTACTTTGTTCTTTAATATGAGCACTTCTTGTTGTATTGCTATAATACTTGGTGTGAGTACCGTTGGAGATTACAAAAATCTGCACATATTCAAATAAACCAGAAGATGCCCAAAAACTATCACGCTGATAGCGGTTAATCTGATTGAAAGCTTCACGTATAGATACACCTCGACGTTTTAGCTCTACATGGACAAGAGGCAATCCATTTATAAGTATTGTTACATCATACCTGGTTTCATGCTTGCCGCCTGATTCTTCGTATTGATTGATAACCTGCAAGCGATTATTATGGATATTCTTTTTATCCAAAAGGAATATATTTTTAGTTGTTCCATCGTCCCTCTTTAGTATTTGAATATGGTCATCTTGAATTTTTCTTGTCTTTTCAACAATACCCTCATTGCTATTTGCTATGCACTCTGTAAAAAATCTCTCCCATTCACTATCAGTAAAGGTAAAATCATTAAGAAGTTCAAGCTGCCTGCGGAGATTTGAGATAAGTGCAGCCTCATTGTGTATTGTAATATACTCATATCCTTGTGATGTTAAAAGGTGAATAAATTCCCTCTCAAGATCAGTCTCACTCTGATATTTTTCAGAGCGGACATTATATAGAGCGGAATATTCGGCGACAACCGTTGCTTCATCGGTACTTGCAACGATGTTATAAATACTCATGCTTTTACCTCCTTTGACTCCTTCACCTCTTTCGAACGGGCAGGGAAGGTTAATAATTTATCTCTGTAATATTCATATTGCTTTTGGCGTGCTTCAATTTCAGCGGGCAGACCACTGGTTAGATCGTTACATAGGGCGTCAAAACGGTCGAGTATAGCAACAATACGCTCTTGTTCTTCGAGGGGAGGAACCGGAATTTTAACTTGTTTCAGTTTTCCAGCGGTAATTAGAGGTTGGCCACCTCCAACAGCTAAATTATTTAACTTCATGTTTAATAACTGATAGTAAGCAAATGATAGGTTATAACTTTTTTTTGGTTTTACAATTAGCGTATTATCTGAGACATCATATTGCCCTTTTGCTTTATGAACGAATCCTGCGTTAGCCCCAACTCTCGCAACCAGCAGTAACTCCTCATTATATGCGTAGGAATCTGAATAGGCAATAATGCCAGTTGAACCATACACTGGAAATTCCCCACTGTCGTTTCTGGACTTGTTTTTTCCGGATGCTATTTTTTCGCAAACTTCTCCTAAAGTCTTCCACTCTACCTCATCTCCAAATGTCAATAGCAAATCCCTATAATACTCATACTGTTTTCTTCTTGCTGTAAGCTCTGCTGTAAGCTCTGCTGTAAGCTCTGCTGTAAGCTCTGTGAAATTGTCCAGAATACGGACAATTTCCTGCTGCACAGGTAGCGGAGGGAGGGGGATTCTAAATTTAGAGTATTTTCCAATCCATTGACGAGAGTGGTCTACAGGAATATAGTTAATATTTTTCATTAAATGGAACAAAAATCTTAAATTAGCAATCTCATTGTCCTTAGACCTTAACATTTTCATTGCAGAAGATTTAACCTTAAAGTTAAAATCAACCCAATGGAAAGAAGTAGTAAAATCATCAAATATAATTACTGGACTATCAGGAGATGCCTTATATATCCCAAAATCTTCATTTGTATAACCCAGCACAAATGATTGTCCTGCAGTTAACACAGGAATTGTATAGGAATCATCATAATTTGTACCTTTCACAATATACTTAGTAGGTTGCTCATAGTCTAATACTTCATTAAGTTCAACAAACTCAACCCCATGAGGGCAAATTTCAGCAATCAATTCGTCTAACTTACTCATTTGCTCACCTCAATTTCCGCAATAATCTTATCTATTTCTTCTCTTAAAATTTGCTCTTGTGCCACAATCTTTTCTATCTCAGCATTGAGGGCAACAATATCAATCTTTTCTCTGGTATCCTCTTGTTCAACATAGGTAGAAACAGACAGGTTATAATCTTGTTCAGCAATTTCGCTGTTTGGCACAAGCCTAGCAAAATGCTCAATATCTTTTCTTTCCTTAAATGCATTAAGAATGGTCTCAATATTTTCTTGTGTCAGCTTGTTGTTATTCGTAACCTTGACAAATTCCTTTGATGCATCGATAAATAAGGTGCTATTTTCTGATTTAGACTTCTTCAGCACCATAATGCAGGTAGCAATGCTGGTACCATAAAACAAGTTATCCGGTAACTGAATGATACAGTCGATATAGTTATTGTCAATCAGATATTGCCTTATTTTCTTTTCGGAACCTCCTCTATACAGTACACCTGGAAAACATACAATAGCCGCTGTTCCGTTTGTTGCAAGCCATGAGAGACTATGCATAATAAAAGCAAGGTCTGCTTTAGATTTTGGTGCAAGTACTCCTGCAGGAGAGAAGCGAGGATCGTTAATCAAAACAGGATCACTATCTCCTTTCCATTTAATAGAATAGGGAGGATTGGAAACAATGGCATCAAAAGGTTCCTCATCCCAGTGTTGTGGATCAGTTAATGTGTCGCCAAGGGCTATATCAAATTTGTCATAATCGATATCATGAAGGAACATATTTATTCTGCAGAGGTTATATGTTGTTATATTAATTTCCTGACCGAAGAATCCTTGTCTCACATTTTCCTTTCCGAGAATTTTAGCAAATTTTAAAAGCAGGGAGCCAGAACCACAAGCGGGGTCATATACCTTGTTTACTTCAGTTTTCCCTACTAATGTAAGGTGGGTTAGTAACTCAGAAACCTCCTGTGGCGTATAATATTCTCCTCCACTCTTTCCAGCATTAGATGCATACATACCCATTAAGAATTCATAGGCATCACCAAAAGCATCAATGGTATTATCTTTATAATCTCCAAGTTTCATTTCAGCCACTGAATTTAATAGTTTAACAAGCTTTTCATTTCGTTTTGCTACAGTGCTGCCAAGCTTGTTACTGTTGACATCTATATCGTCAAATAAGCCTTTGAAATTATCTTCGCTTTCTGTTCCCCGTGCAGATGCTTCAATGTTATTAAATATCTGCTCCAATGTTTCATTTAGGTTTTCGTCATCCTTTGCACGAGCACGAACATTTTCGAAAAGCTCACTAGGCAGTATAAAAAAGCCTTTTGTTTTTACTAAATCCTCTCTTGCCTGTTCTGCTTCTTCATCGGAGAGCTTAGCATAGTCAAATTCAGTGTTTCCAGCTTCCCATTCTCCTTTATTAATGTAGGCAGTGATATTTTCAGATATGTAACGGTAAAACAACATACCGAGGACATATTGTTTAAAGTCCCAGCCATCTACACTGCCTCTTAAATCATTTGCCATATTCCATATTGTGCGGTGCAGTTCTGCACGTTCTTGTTCTTTTATATTGTCAGTCATATCTTTACTTCCCTTCTTTAAATGTAGCTTTCTTTTCCTCTTATAGAAATTTCTCCAGATATGATTTTTTCTATATTACCATTAGAATATTTTACTATAAGTTTTCCTTCTTCATCAATATCTAAAGCTTTGGCAGAAACTTTTTTTCCTTTATTTATTATTATTATTTCACTGCCTAAAATAGCAGAATATTCCCTGCATATTTTTAAAGAAGACTCTATATCATTATTATTTATAAATTTATCATACAAAATTTCAAAATTATTCAATATTTTAGCGGTAAGTATTTGACGATTAATTTTATTATTACTTTCTATTTTTAAAGAAGTAGCTATATTTTTTAAATCATCAGGGAAATCTTCTTTATCTGCATTTACATTAATTCCAATTCCTACAATAACATGATGTATATTTGTAAGTTCTGCGTTCATTTCTGTTAATATACCACATACTTTTTTGTGATTTAGAATTATATCATTAGGCCATTTTATTGAAGCTTTTATATTCATTTCTAATAAAGATAAAGTTACTGCAGCAGCAGCTATTTGAGTAATCTTAGATGCATCTATAGGATCTAAATTTGGTTTTAAAATAATAGACATCCATATTCCTTTATATTTAGGAGATATCCAATGTCTTCCAAGACGTCCCTTCCCATTTGTTTGTTCTTCACTTATTAAAACAGTGCCATGGGAATTTTCATCATCAGCTATTTTTTTTGCTGCGTTATTAGTAGAATCAATAGAATTAAAATAAACAAAATTTCTTCCAATAACAGAGCTATTTAAATAAGGCTCTATTTCTTCTAAAGTTAATAAATCAGGAGAAGATTTTAATTTATAACCCTTATTTGATACAGCCTCTATTTTATAACCTTCTTCTTTTAGCTGTTTTATATGTTTCCATATAGCACTGCGGCTTACCCCTAATGTACGGCTTATATATTCTCCAGATAAAAAATCATTATTATTTTCTTTAAGTAATTTTAATATTTGTTTTTTCAATTGTATTACCGTCCTTATTCCATTACATAATTTATATTATATATTTACCACGAATTAAATATAATATAGAAAAATAATTAAAGTAGAAATATTTTTAATGAGATTATAATAATTTTAGTGGTTATTTAAAGATGGCTATTTACCGCCTGTTGCATAAAACATTATATTTTCTCGTGTTGCATTATCGCCTTTAAGCATTGCTGCAATATTTCCATTATATAATACCATTATTCTGTCACACATTCCTATAACTTCATCTACATCAGAGGAAATAAGAATTATTGAAACATCTTTGGTAACCATTTCATTCATTATATTATAAACATCAACTTTTGAAGCTATATCTATACCTTTTGTAGGTTCATCTAAAATAAGTATTTTAGACTTAGACATAATCCATTTTGCAAGAACAACTTTTTGCTGATTTCCACCACTTAAATAGGCAATTTTATTATTCACTGTACCTGCATTTATTCTAAGTCTTTTAATATATGAATTTGCAATTTTGCTTTCAATTTTTTTATCTATTATATGTTTATTAGAAACTCTAGAAATATTAGGAGCACTTATATTTTGATGTATATTTAGGTACATAAAAAGATCGTTAAAAATTCTATCTTCTGTAACATAGCCTATTCCAGCTTTAATAGCATCTTTAGGAGAATTAATATTTACTTTTTTATTTTCTATAAATATTTCCCCAAAATCTAATTTATCAACGCCAAATAAGGATTTAGCTATCTTCGTTCTTCCTGAACCAACAAGACCTATTATTCCTAAAATTTCACGTTTTTTAAGAGAAAAATTTATATTTTTAATTATATTATCAGAACTAAGATTATTAACTTTTAAAACTTCTTTTCCGATTTTAACATGAAGTTTAGGATACCTATTTTTTAATTCCATACCTGTCATCATATGAATTATATTGTTAACTTCCATAGACTTTACTTCTTGGGTACCTATTATCTCTCCGCCTCTTATAACTGTTATTTTATCTGCTATTTTGTGTATTTCTTCAAGTTTATGAGAAATATATATTATAGCAGCACCAGATTTTTTTAACTCTTCTATTATTTTAAAAAGAAGATAAGACTCTGAGTCGGTAAGTGAAGAAGTTGGTTCATCCATTATAAAAATTCTAGCATTAGAAACATAAGCTCTGCATATTTCAACAATCTGTTTTTGGGCTAGATTTAGATCTTTAACTATACTTTTGCAATTTAATGAAAAGCCAAGTTTATTAAAAAGATCTTCACAAAGAGAATACATTTTTGATTTGTTTATTGTTTTTAAAAGCTTATTTGAATATGGTTTATTATCTATAAAAATATTTTCTGCAACAGTAAAATTTTCAAACAAAGAAGAGTTTTGATGAATCATTGCTATTCCTAATTTTTTTGCATCTATAGGAGAATTTATAGAAACAGGTACATTATTAATTAAAATGTCTCCACTGTCTTTTGGATAAGCTCCCCATATAACATTCATTAAAGATGATTTTCCTGATCCGTTTTCTCCCATTAAAACATGAACTTCACCACCGTAAAATTCAATAGAAATATTTTTTAAAGAAAAAAAATCAGATAATTTTTTATTGATATTTGATAACTTAAGTACTGGAGATAACATTTTAAATACCACCTTCATAAGAGTTAAAAGCAGTATAAAGCTTTATATTGCTTTCAAAATAATATTTTTTGTATAAATCAGGTATAGAAGGGTTTGTTATTATCTTATCAGCTATATTTAATTGCCCTATTTGAGAAAAAGCAATATTATCAAAAGCTTTATATGTACAAACTATTATTTTTTCAGAAGTAATATTAAGCATTTCCCTTATTACAGATGCCCTATCAATACTTTGCACTGTATATCCTCTTTGAGTACTTACTCCTTCAACTTCAATAAATGCTTTTGATACAAAGAAATTTTTTAAATTTTCTTCAGTAAGTTTTCCTGTTAATGTCATTGTAGAAAGATCCAAATCTCCTCCAGGTACAATAACTTTAGTGCTTGGATTAGCAGTAAATTCAGAAGCAATATTAAGATCATTAGTTAGTACTGTTAAGTTCTTTTTATTTATTATTTTTTTTGCAATATATAAGTTTGTAATACCTGGACTTAAAATTATAACATCATTATCATCAATCATATGAAAGGCTATTTCACTTATTTCAGTTCTTTGCTCAATAAGAGGGTCAGATTCAGTTTCGTTCAAGTTATCTTCAGTAAAGTCATTATCTTCATTTATAATTGCACCACCGTGAGTTCTTGTTAAAAAATTTTCATTTTCTAATTTTTCTAAATCACGTCTTATAGTAACTTCAGATACATTAAGCATAGCACTTAAATCTGAAACATTAATATGTTTTTTATCTAAAAGTATTTTCTTTATTATTCTCAATCGTTCAGGAGCAAACATAAAATCCTCCTTGGGAAATTTATTAAAAAATATATTTTCTTTAAAATTTTTAACAAAATGTATTTAGCTTTTATTATGTAGAATAGCTATATGCAGCAATTAATTTTATTATACATAACTAAATAGCATATTACAATGATTATAAAATATTACATTTAAATAAAAAAATAAAACATAAAAATAAAAAAATATGAAAAAACAACGAACAAATTCAAAAGCATAAAAACATAAAAACAAAAAATAATAATATATTTTTTAAAAATATATTGTATTTTAGTTTCGAATGTGATAATATTTGATTGTAAACGAAAACAAACGAAAATTTCTGAAAATTATGTGTAGGGGGAATTATAATGAAAATGAAAAAAATTTTATCTTTACTTATTGCTAGTTCATTATCTTTTGGATTAGCAGCATGTAGTTCAAAACCTGCAGATGCACCATCTGGTGATAGTGCAGGAACTGGTTCATCAAAAGATGCAAAAACAATAGGTATAGCAATGCCTACAAAATCTTCACAAAGATGGATTGATGATGGAAATAATGTAGTTAAAGAACTTGAAAAACTTGGATATAAAGCAAACCTTCAATATGCTGAAGATGTTGTAGAAAATCAAGTATCACAAATAGAGAATATGATTACTAAAGGAGTAGACCTTTTAATTGTAGCCTGCATAGATGGTGAAGCATTAACAGATGTATTAGCAAAGGCAAAAGATGCTAATATTCCTGTTATATCTTATGACCGTTTGATTAGAAATACGGATGCTATAAGTTATTATGCAACTTTTGATAATTTTAAGGTAGGAGTTTTACAAGGAGAATATATAGAAAAAGCATTAGGATTAAAAGAAGGCAAAGGACCATTTAATATTGAATTATTTGCAGGTTCTCCAGATGATAATAACTCAAACTACTTTTTTAAAGGTGCTATGTCAATATTACAGCCTTATATAGATTCAGGAAAATTAGTTGTTAAAAGTGGACAAACTGATTTTAACCAAGTAGCAACATTAAGATGGGACGGTGCTACTGCACAGTCTAGAATGGATAACATATTGAGCAAAAATTATACTAAAGATAAATTACATGCAGTATTATCCCCTTATGATGGTATAAGTATAGGTGTTATATCCTCTTTAAAAGGTGTTGGATATGGAACTCCAAATCAACCAATGCCAATAGTTACAGGACAAGATGCTGAAATTCCTTCAATTAAATCAATAATAAAGGGAGAACAGACACAGACAGTATTTAAAGATACAAGAGAATTAGCTAAGAGAGTTGTTAAAATGGCAGATGCAATTTTAACAGGAAAAGAAGTAGAAGTTAATGATACAAAGACTTATGACAATGGAGTAAAAGTTGTTCCTTCATATCTTTGTGTTCCTGTTTCAGTTGATAAGAATAATTATGAAAAAGAATTAATAGAAACAGGATATTATACTAAAGAGCAATTAGCTGAGTAATATTTAATATTTTAAAACATAATTTAGTGATTGCTTTATGCCATCACTAAATTATTTATAATATTGCAGGGAGATGATTATTATATGTCGGATACCATTTTAGAGATGAGAAATATAACTAAAACATTTCCAGGGGTAAAGGCACTTAACAATGTAAATTTAAAAGTAAAAGAAGGAGAAATTCATGCTTTATTAGGGGAAAATGGGGCTGGCAAATCAACTCTTATGAAAGTATTGAGCGGCGTATATCCACATGGAACCTATACTGGAGATATTTTTTTTAAAGGGAAAAAGTGTGAGTTTAAGGATATAAAGCAAAGTGAAAATTTAGGTATAGTTATAATACATCAAGAGCTAGCTTTAATACCTTATTTATCTATAGCAGAAAATATATTTTTAGGTAATGAACAGGCTAAAAAAGGAATTGTAAATTGGAACATTACTATAAATAAAACAAGGGAATTACTTAAAAAAGTTGGATTAAATGAGCAGCCAACTACTTTAGTTACAAACTTAGGTGTTGGTAAGCAGCAGCTTGTTGAAATTGCAAAAGCTTTATCTAAAGAAGTTAAATTGCTTATATTAGACGAGCCTACTGCGGCATTAAATGAAGATGATAGTGAAAATTTATTAAATTTATTGTTAGAACTTAAAAAACAGGGAATTACTTCAATTTTGATTACTCATAAACTTGGAGAAATATCTAAAGTTGCAGATTCTATTACAATATTACGTGATGGATCAACAATAGAGACATTAGATATGAAAAAAGATAATGTAACTGAAAATAGGATTATAAAAGGAATGGTTGGGAGAGATTTAGTAGATCGTTTTCCAAAGAGAGAAGCTAATATAGGAGAAGTTATATTTGAAGTAAAGGATTGGACTGTATATCATCCTTTTAACGAAGATAGAAAAATTGTAAACAATGCCAATTTTAATGTGCGTAAAGGTGAAATTGTTGGTATTGCAGGGCTTATGGGGGCTGGAAGAACAGAACTTGCTATGAGCATATTTGGAAGATCATATGGAAAGCGAATAAGTGGAAAAGTAATAAAAAATGGTAAAGAAATTAATGTAAGTACAGTTAATAAAGCTATAGAAGCTGGTATAGCCTATATTACAGAAGATAGAAAAGAATATGGATTGATTTTAAATGATAATATAAAGGAAAATGCTACTTTAGTTAATTTAAATAAAGTTTCAAAACATTATGTTATTAATAACAATGAAGAAATAATTCAAACAGAAAATTTACGTAGAAAGCTTAATATTAAATGTTCAAGTATACTTCAGAAGGCAGGAAATTTAAGCGGAGGAAATCAGCAAAAATTAGTTTTAAGTAAGTGGATATTTGCAGAACCAGATATATTAATTCTAGATGAACCAACAAGGGGTATAGATGTAGGTGCAAAATATGAAATTTATACTATCATAAATCAATTAGCTAATGAAGGTAAAGCAATAATATTTATATCTTCTGAACTTCCAGAAATACTTGGAATGTGCGATAGAATTTATGTTATGAGTGAAGGGAAAATTACTGGTGAGCTTAATAAAGATGAAGCAACACAAGAAAAAATAATGAAATTAGTTATTAATCATGGTCAGGGGGTACAATAAATGGAGAATTTAAAAGATTTATTTAAAAAAAATATTAGACAATATGGTATGTTAATTGCATTAATATCGATAATGATATTTTTTCAGATTGTATCAAAAGGAACTTTATTAAGACCGTTAAATATAACCAACTTAATATTGCAAAACAGTTATATTTTGGTGCTTGCAATAGGTATGCTTTTAGTAATAGTAGCATTTCAGATAGATTTGTCTGTTGGATCAACAGCCGCTTTTATAGGAGCTGTTTCAGGAATACTTATGGTAAAAATGAAGCTTCCTGTTATTCCTTCAATTTTGATATGTTTAGCAATAGGAGCAGTTATAGGAGCTTGGCAGGGATTTTGGGTTGCTTATGTAAAAATACCTGCATTTATAGTTACTCTTGCTGGTATGCTTATATTTAGAGGACTTACCATGGTAACTTTAAATGGTACTTCTATGGCACCTTTTCCTAAAGAATTTCAAAAAATAAGTTCTGGTTTTGTGCCTGATATTTTTAATGGAAAAGAAATACACATAACAACTATTATTATAGGTATAATTTTTACAGTAGTATATATATTGTTTGAAATTTATAATAGAAACAATCAAAAGAAATATAATTTTGAAGTTATTTCCCAAAAATTCTTTATAGCTAAAATAGTTTTAATTTCAGCTGCAATAAATGCCTTTACTATTACCTTAGCTAAGTATAAAGGAATTCCTAATGTTCTTATATTGCTATTTATATTAATTCTTATTTATTCATTTGTAGCTAGCAAAACTATTTTAGGAAGACATATATATGCACTAGGTGGTAACGAAAAAGCAGCAAGACTTTCTGGAGTAAAAACAAAGAGAAATGTATTTTTAGTTTTTGTAAATATGGGCATGCTTGCAGCACTTTCAGGGCTTGTATTTACAGCAAGATTAAATGCAGCAACACCTAAAGCAGGTACAAATTTTGAACTTGATGCTATAGCGGCTTGCTATATAGGAGGAGCTTCAGCAAGTGGTGGAGTTGGTACTATAATTGGGGCTATCATAGGGGGACTCGTAATGGGGGTTATGAACAATGGTATGTCTTTAATGGGTATAGGAATTGATTGGCAGCAAGCTATTAAAGGCTTAGTTTTGCTAATTGCTGTAGCTTTTGATATTTTTACAAAATCTAAGAATTCATAATATTAAAATATTAATAAGTAAGAAAAGGTTTCCTGCGACAAACCTTTTCTTACTTTATTTGTAAATTTTTGTTTGTGGAACATAAAAGACATTTACATAATTGATATAAAACTGGTATACTTAACAATATAGAAAACGTTTATGTATAAAATTATTTTTATATAAGGGGAGCTTAACTATGAATTCTGATATAGGAATTAAAAGAAAAAATTTAAGCTTTAGAGCAAAGAAACTGTGGAAAAAGATTGGTTCTTTTAGAGAGGCTACAGTATTATTTATTATATTAATAATTATTATTGTACTAAGTATCCTTTCACCTAATTTTTTAACAAAAGATAATTTAATGGCAACAATAATAGGATTTTCTACAGATGGTATTATAACAGTGGGAATGACAATAGCATTAATCTCAGGAGGTTTTGATTTTTCTACAGGAGCAGTTATGGCTTTAAGCGGCGTAATTGCTGGAGCCTTATTTACAGCAGGTATAAATATTTGGATTTCATGTTTTATAGCTTTAATTGCAGGTGTATTATGTGGATTTTTAAATGGATTTTTTATAGGTAAAGTTGGGTTAAATCCTTTTATAACAACTTTGGCTGTTATGAGTATAGTTAGAGGAGGATCTTATGTTCTTACTCAAGGTTATCCTATATCATTATTTGGGGTTCCTAAATCTTTTGAATTTTTAGGACAAGGTAAAGTTTTAGGACTTCCTCTTATAGTTTTTGTATTTTTACTAATAACTATTATAGGAGATTTTATGGTAAGGAAATCTGATATTATGAGAAAAGTATTTTATACTGGAAGTAATGAAAAAGCAGCCATTCTTGCAGGAATAAATACTTCTAAGCTTAAAATACAAATTTATATGTTAGTAGCTTTATTGTCAAGTATTGCTGGAATACTTAATATGGCAAGATTTACTGTTGCTGTTCCTACAATAGGATTGGGTACTGATGTTAGTATGAGATGTATTTTAGCAGCAATTATTGGGGGAGCAAGTCTTAGTGGAGGAGAAGGAAGTATTTTGGGCTCCTTTCTTGGACTGGTTTTTATAAATTTAATAAATAATGGTATTATACTTTTAAATGTACCTGTTTATTGGCAGGATTTAATAAATGGCATTATTTTGATTGGAGCTGTTACAATAGATTATATAAGACATCAAAATAGAATTAAAAATTTAAAAGTAAAATCAAATTTTTAATTTTATATTGTTTAAAAGTCATATGGAGGGACTTTTTATGTTAAATAAGAAGAAAAATATTTTATTTATGACATCTTTATTTGCTGCTTTAATTATTGGAATAAGTGGATGTGCTAAAAAAAATGAATATATTCAAAGTGAAAAATCATATAGTCCTATGCTTGGAGATAAAAATGAAGAATATTATATGATAACTTTTCAATCTGGTATGGAGTATTGGAAAAGTGCTTATAGAGGGTTTGAAGATGCTGGGAAATTATATGGAATTAAAACAGTTTACACAGGTTCTATTCAATATGATATAAATCAAGAAGTAACAATTTTAGAACAAATTATTGCTAAAAAACCTGCAGGAATTGCTATATCATGTATAAATCCAGATGCTTTAGCTGCACCTATAAATAAAGCTGTAGATTTAGGAATACCTGTTGTTACTTTTGATGCAGATTCTCCAAAAAGTAAAAGATATTCAACACTTGCAACTGATAATGAATATGCTGGATATGTTGCGGCAAAAACTCTTTCAGAACAGATAGGAGAAGATGGAGGTGAGGTTGTTATAATAACTCTTCCAATGCAGCAAAACCATGAGCAGAGGGCTGCTGGATTTAAAGAGGCATTAGAAAAAGAATATAAAAATTTAAAACTTATTGAAATTGGAAATGGTAAAAGTGATCCAACAGAGGCTGCAAAAGTACTTTCAGTTTTTTTTCAGCTTCATCCTAATATTAAGGGAGTATTTTGTACAGATGCTACTAGCGGGGTAGGAGCTGCTACAGCTGTAAAAGAAGCCAACAAAGCAGGTCAGGTTAAGATAGTAAGTTTTGACACTGAAAAAGGAACTTTAGATGCAATTAAATCAGGAATTATTTCTGCTTCTATAGCTCAAGAAACTTATGTTATGGGTTATCAATCAATGAATTTTTTATATCAGCTTAAACACAATTTAATAAATCCTTCAAAAGATTGGAAAAATAAAAAAATAAATCCTCTTCCACGTTTTGTTGATACAGGAGTAAGTGTTGTAACTAAGGAAAATGTTGATTCTTTTTATGAAAAATAGTAATATAAAAATATTTCATATTAAGTATTATATTACAACATTTTGAAAGGAAGTATGAAAATGAAGATAGTTGTTATTGAACCATTAGGAATTTCTGAAGAAGAAATTAGAAATATAGCAAAACCTATTACAGATAAAGGACATGAACTTATAATATATAATGATAAAATTACAGATACAAATATTTTAAAAAAAAGAGTTAAAGATGCAGAAATTTTAGTTTTAGCTAATATGCCTTTAAATGGTGAAGTTATAGCTTCTGATGAAAAGTTAAAAATGATTTCTGTAGCTTTTACAGGAGTTGATCATGTAGATTTAAATGTATGTAAAGATAAAAATATAATGGTATGTAATGCGGCAGGTTATAGCACATCTTCGGTAGCAGAATTAACATTTGGACTTATATTTTCAGTTTTAAGGAACATAGTTCCTTTGGATAAATTAGTAAGAGAAGGTAAAACTAAAGATGGTTATAGCCAAACTGATTTAGCTGGAAAAACTTTAGGTGTAATAGGAACTGGTGCAATAGGTTCAAAAGTAGCAGAAATTGCTTTAGCTTTCGGTTGCAGAGTAATTGCATGGAGCAGAAGTGAGAAAAAAGAACTTAAAGATAAGGGAATTAAATATGTATCTTTAGATGAATTATTAAAACAAAGCGATATAGTTACAATTCATACACCATTAAATGATTATACAAAAGGACTTATAAGTGAAGAAAAAATTAAACTTATGAAGAAAAATGCAATACTTATAAATACTGCAAGAGGTCCTATAGTAGATAATAACGCATTAGCAAAGGCACTTAAAGAAGGTAAAATTTCTGGGGCTGGAATAGATGTATTTGATATGGAACCTCCTATACCTTCTGATTATCCTCTTTTAAGTATACGTAATGCTGTATTAGTACCTCACATTGGTTTTGCTACAAAAGAGGCTATGATAAGAAGAGCTAATATAACTTTTGAAAATATTAACAAATGGTTAGAAGGTAAACCTCAAAATGTAATAAAATATTAATTAAAAATAAAAAGCAGAATTAAGAATTCTGCTTTTTTATGTTATAATTTGTTTAAGAGATAGAAATATTTTTAAATCATTACATAAACTATTTTTATATAATGATTTTATAAAAAGGAGAGATGATAAAAATGAGCATAAAAGATATAGCAGATAAATTAAAAAATGCTTCATCAGAAAAAGAAGCAAAAGAAAATAAAGAAGAAACTAAAAATAAAGAAGCAGAAGAAAATAAAGAAGTAGAAGAAGAAACAAAAACTGTAAATGATGAAACTCAAAATAATGAAATTGTAAATAATGAAACTCAAAATAATCTTGAAAGTTATGAAGATGCTGATAATTCAAAAGAAGAAAATAAACCAGTTAACATTAAAACTATGATTGTAAAAGAAGAAGAAAACAAAACTTATGAAGATAGAAAAAACAACATAAAAGAGGCAGCTAAAGTCATTGCAGGAATTGGAGTTGTAACAGCAGGCATTGTGGCAGCTATATTAAAATCAAAAAAGAAAAAATAAAATTCTAAAATTTAGTTTAAATAGCTTATCCTATGGAAATAATTTAAATATAAATTTCAGGGGAGCGTGATGTTTATGGTTAAAAAAATAATTATAGGTGTTGGTACTTTGGCAGCAGCAGGATTTGTAAGTATGGTAGGTTATATAAGGAAGAAGTATAAGCCATTATACAAATAATTAAATAATTAAAAAGGAGCCTTTTGCATATAACTATTTACTTATTTTGCAAAAGGCTTCTTTTTATGATTTTGTTTTTATATGGATTTTTTAAAACCTTCGCCTAAAATTTCTGAAGTATCAAGTACAGACATAAAAGCATAAGGATCTATATTTTGAACTATAGTTTTTGCTTTAGGAACTTGAGATAAGGATACAACACAATATATAATTTTTTTATCTCTTTTACTATAAGTTCCAACAGCATTTATAAGAGTAGAGCTTCTTCTTAAATCTGTTTTAATTTTTTCGATTATTTCATTTTCTTTATTTGTTACAACCAAAATCATTTTTTTTCTGTCAAAACCATTTATCATTTTATCTATTACAGCAGAAACTATATACATAGATATTAAAGTATAAAGTCCTCTTTCTATACCAAAAAATATAGAACTAAATGAAACTATCAATAAATTTATACCAAAAGATACTTTACCAAGTTCTAGATAAAATTTTTTCCTAATATACATTGAAATTATATCAGTACCACCTAAAGAGCCATGATTACTAAAAACTAATCCTATTGCAGCTCCATTTATAACTCCTCCATAAATGCAGCTTAAAAGCATATCTTTAGTAAAAAATAAATTAGATATATTTCTTGTAAGTATTAAAAAAATAGAATTAAATATAGTGCCTGCTATAGTTAAAAAAGTAAATTCCTTATCAAGTTCTTTTATACTTAAAATAAATAAAGGAATATTTAGTGCAAGTACAATAATTCCAGAAGGAATATGTAGTAAATATTGAATTATAAGAGAAACACCAGATACTCCACCGCTTAAAAGTTTATGTGGAACTAAAAACATATTTACACCTAAAGCTGAAAAAAAGCTTGCACTTATTGTAATCAATAGCTTTTTAGTGAATTCAAAACTGTTTAATCTCAAAATTTTCACCACCTTAATTATAGTCTTTCACAGAAAATAAAATATTATTTAAATGAAAAAAATAATAAAGTATACTTCAATTTCCTAAAATATAAAAACTGCTTTTGGTTAAATTAATATTGAAGATTTATTAATTTTTTAAGGAGGGAATTTTATGGATAATAATAAAGGTCTTAAAAAAACAAGGCATAAATCCAATCCTGAACTTAGAAGAATATATTTTCAAAACGGAAGTCATTTCGGGATAGAAAATGGCCATAAAGTAGGTATACATGAACCAGAAAAACACTCTTTTGAAGCTGACTCTGAAAAATAAAATAATTAATTATTATTAATTATTAATAATATTATTAAAAAGCAAAAATCAGTTTTTAAAAAATATATAGTATAAAATTGCTATTGATAAAAATTATTAATTAGTATAGAATGTTATGTGTAAATAAGCTTATTATTTATTATTAAAGTTTAACAACACAAAAAGGTTATAAATACAATAAATTTACAAAAAAATATTTACTTTTACATCATAAATATCCAACATGAAAATCAGCATTAAACCTTAAATATATAATAAAGTAAAATAATAATCCGAGCAGAGAATATCTTTTATCTGACCAGAGAGAATTATTATTTTACTTAAAATTAGCATTAAACTTTAAATATATAATAAAGTAAAATAATAATCCGAGCAGGAAATATTTTTTGTCTGACCAGAGAGGATTATTATTTTACTTAATATATTAAATTTTAGAATTAAGGGGGATAATAATGACCAAAATCTTAAAAAAATTTATAAGTTATTATAAGCCTTATAAATTTATGTTTTTTATGGACATGTTTTGTGCACTAACTTTGTCAGTCATAGATTTAGTTTTTCCATTATTTGTGAATTTCTTATTAGATGATGTATATAAAGGAGAAAAATCTCAAATATTAAAATATGTAGCATTAGTAGGTACCATACTTCTTTTTATGTATATCATAAGATATTTTTGCCAATATTACATAACTTTTCAAGGACACGTTATGGGTGCAAAAATGGAAACAGATATGAGGAGAGATATATTTAATCATCTTCAAAAATTATCATTTTCTTATTATGATAACAATAATACAGGTAAGCTAATGTCTAGAATAGTTACAGACCTTTTTGATATTTCAGAATTAGCGCATCACGGACCAGAAGATCTATTTATATCTATATTAAAGATAACAGGTTCTTTTGTAATTCTTATGAATATAAATATTAAGCTTACAGTTATATTAATTTTTATAACTCTGTTTATGGCATATTTTTCATATTTTTACAACAAAAAAATGAAAACAGTATTTACAAAAAATAGAGAAAAGATAGCTAATGTAAATGCTCAAATTCAAGACAGTCTTTCTGGAATAAGAGTAGTAAAATCTTTTGCGAATGAAAGCATAGAAAAGAAAAAATTTCAAAAGAGCAATAATGAATATTTACAAAGCAAAGAAGATAATTACAGCGTTATGGGAAAATTTTATAGTACAAATGGATTTTTCCAAGGTATTTTATATCTTTCAGTAATACTTTTTGGAGGAATATTTATAAGTACAGGAGAACTACAAACATCAGATCTTGTAGTTTATATACTTTATATAAATATATTCTTAAATCCTATAGAAAAACTTATAAACTTTACTGAGCAATATCAAAGAGGTATAACA
Source organism: Clostridium prolinivorans (assembly GCF_004011155.1). Lineage (GTDB taxonomy): Bacteria > Bacillota > Clostridia > Clostridiales > Clostridiaceae > Clostridium_AT > Clostridium_AT prolinivorans. The sequence goes on from NZ_RJWG01000003.1 coordinate 143,276, forward strand.
GGATTTGAAAGATTTTTAGAAATTATGGATACGCATCCTGATATAAAAGATAAAAAGGGAGCAATAGAACTTAAAAATACAAAAGGTAATATTGCTTTTGAAAATGTATCTTTTAGTTATGATAATAAAAATACTATTTTAAAAAATATAAATGTTAATATTAAAGCAGGAAAAACTGTTGCTATAGTTGGACCATCTGGAGCAGGAAAAACAACCTTTTGCAGTATAATACCAAGATTTTATGAAATAGATGAAGGATCTGTTAAAATTGATGGTATAGACATAAAAGATATTAAGCTAAAATCTTTAAGAAATAATATAGGAATTGTACAACAAGATGTTTATATGTTCTCTGGAACTATAAAAGAAAATATAGCTTATGGAAAACCAGATGCTACAGATGAGGAAATAATAGAAGCTTCCAAAAGAGCTAATGCTCATGAATTTATAATGGAACTTGAAGACGGATATAATACTTATGTAGGTGAAAGAGGAGTTAAACTTTCAGGAGGCCAAAAACAGAGAATTTCAATTGCTAGAGTGTTTTTAAAGAATCCTCCAATATTAATACTTGATGAAGCAACATCAGCTTTAGATAATGAAAGTGAAAGATATATTCAAAAATCTTTAGAAGATTTATCAAAAAATAGGACAACCATTGTAATAGCACATAGGTTAAGTACTATAAGAAATGCAGATAATATATTAGTTTTAACAGAAGATGGAATTAAAGAAGAAGGAACTCACGAAGAATTATTAAGGAAAAATGGAATATATGCTGGCCTTTATAATATGCAGTTTGAAATAGCATAAAAAATGACGAGAAAAATCTCGTCATTTTTTATTATCATTTATATCATTTATTATATTTTATCTTTTTTTATTTTTCCAAAGAGTATTTAATCTATTTTTTAATTTTGCTTCTATACCATTTTCTGTAGGATTATAATATATTTTATCCTTATGTGATGTTGGAAGATATTGCTGCTCTATAAAACCTCCAAAATCATGAGGATAAAGATATCCTTTACCACGATTAAGATTTTTGGCTCCTTTATAATGAGCATCCATTAGATAAGGGGGAATTCCGCTATCCTTTGTTTTTCTTACATCAGAAAGAGCTTTATCTATAGCCATTATAGAAGCATTGGATTTTGGTGCGCAAGCTGCATATATAGCTGCTTGTGATAAATTAATCCTGCATTCAGGCATACCTATCATATGGCAGGCAGTCATAGCACTAGTTGCTACAACAAGAGCCATTGGGTCTGCGTTTCCAATATCCTCAGAAGCGAAAATAACAATTCTTCTTGCTATGAAAACAGGATCTTCACCGGAATCAAGCATTTTTGCAAGATAGTAAACTGCTGCGTCAGGATCGCTTCCTCTCATAGATTTTATAAATGCGCTTATGGTATCATAATGATTATCTCCATTTTTATCATATAAAGTCATTTTTCTTTGTATACATTCTTTTGCATCTTCTACAGTTATAACAATTTTATTTCCATTCATTTTTGAAGTTTTTACAGCCATTTCTAAAGCATTAAGAGCCTTTCTTATATCTCCATTACTGTGAATAGCAAAATATTTAAAAACATCTTCTTCTATATCTATATTTAGATTACCAAGACCTTTTGGGTTTTTTACTGCATTTTTTAGTGCAAGTATTACTTCTTCATCAGTCAAAGGCTTAAGTTCAAATATCATAGAACGGGATAAAAGTGCGTTATTTACTTCAAAATAAGGGTTTTCGGTAGTAGCACCTATTAAAATTATTATACCTTTTTCGACAGATGGAAGAAGAGAATCTTGCTGAGATTTACTAAATCTATGTACCTCATCTAAAAAAAGTATTGTTTTTTTACTGTATAGCTTTAAGTTATTTTCGGCTTCTTGAACAATTTTTCTAATATCAGCTGTTCCTGCAGTAACAGCACTTAATTCTATAAAATTTGCTTTAGTTTGATTGGCAATAATTCTAGCTAATGTAGTTTTTCCAACTCCAGGGGGTCCATAAAAAATAGCTGAAGATATATTATCTGTTACTATGGCTCTATAAAGCATTTTATCTTTAGATAAAATATGCTTTTGACCTATATATTCATCAAGTGTTTCAGGTCGTACTCTTTCTGCTAAAGGTTTTAAATTTATGTTATTTTTAGCATTAGCTATATCGAATAAATCCATATATTCACTTCCTAAAAATTTTAGTTTCATTTGTTTTATATATTTTACCATACTTTATTATAATGATAGAATAGTAATTTTAAATTAGGTGAAAATAGATTTATATAAATAAAATATAATTAACAATTATTACATATTATAAATTAAAAGTATCATTAAGATTTAAAATATTTTTATTAAAAATTGATAAGCTGATATATAAAAATAGAAATCTTAAAACACTATAAAATATATCGTGAAAATTAATTTATAGTTTATTGTGGGTTAATATATATAAAAATTATTAAAACTTTAATTTAATATAGAAATATTTTAATTATATAAAAACAGGAGTGATAAAATGGATAGCAATGATATATTAAAGGTTATTCCTTTAGGTGGGTTAGGTGAAATAGGAAAGAACATTACAGTAATAGAATATAAAGATGAAATAATAGTAATTGATTGTGGGCTTTCTTTCCCAGAAGAAGATATGTATGGAGTAGATTTAGTAATACCTAATATTACTTATCTTTTAAACAATAAAGAAAAGGTAAAAGGTATTTATTTAACTCATGGACATGAAGATCATATAGGGGCAGTACCATATATTTTAAAACAGATAAATGTTCCAATATACGGAACAAGATTAACATTAGGCTTAGTTGAACTTAAGCTTAAAGAACACAAGATGCTTTATGATTGTAAACTTAATATTGTAGAGCCGGGAGATATAGTTGAAAATAATTTTTTAAAAATAGAATTTATAAGAAACAGCCATAGTATTTCAGATTCATGTACATTAGCTATACATACTCCTATTGGAGTTATAATTCATACAGGTGATTTTAAAATTGATTATACACCAATAGATGGTAAAATGATGGATTTACACAGAATTTCACAATTAGGAAGAGAAGGGGTTTTACTTCTTTTAGCAGATAGTACAAATGTAGAAAGACAAGGATATACTGTTTCGGAAAAGGTTATTGGCGAAACTTTTGATAAAGTATTTAAAAAAGCTATGGGGCGTATTATAGTAGCAACTTTTGCTTCTAATATACATAGAATACAGCAAATTATAGATTCATCTGTAAATTATGGCAGGAAGATAGCTTTTAGTGGAAGAAGTATGGAGCAAGTTTCTCAAGTAGCAATGGAATTAGGATATTTAAATATACCAGAAGGATATAATATAAGTATTGAAGAAATAAATGAATATCCAAATAATAAATTAACAATAATTACGACTGGAAGTCAGGGGGAACCTATGTCAGCTTTAGCAAGGATGTCTATTGGAACACATAAAATACTAAAAGTAGAACCTCAAGATTTAGTTATTGTTTCAGCATCTCCCATTCCAGGTAATGAAAAATTTATATCTAGGGTAATAAATGAATTATTTAAAAAAGGGGCAGAGGTTGTTTATGAAGCTTTTGAAGAAGTTCATGTTTCAGGTCATGCTCGTCAGGAAGAATTAAAGCTTATACATACATTAGTAAAACCTAAATTTTTTATGCCTGTTCATGGAGAATATAGGCATTTAATGCATCATGCTATGCTTGCAGAAAAATTAGGAATGGATAAAAAAAATATTGTTATAGGAGAAACAGGAACAGTTGTAGAAGTTACAAAGGATTCTATAAAATTAGGAGGAAAGGTAAGCTCTGGAGCTATTATGGTAGATGGTTTAGGTGTCGGAGATGTAGGCAATATAGTTCTTAGAGATAGAAAACATTTAGGAGAAGATGGAATTTTAACAATAGTAGTAACTATAGAAAAAGAATCATTTAGTATTATTGCAGGACCAGATATAATAACAAGAGGCTTTATTTATGCAAAAGAATCTGAAAAATTACTTAATGCAACTAAAGATATAGTAAGAGAAGAAATTGATAAATGTTTAGATAATAAGATTATAGAATGGACAGTTATAAAATCAAATATAAAAAACTCTGTAAGCAGATTTTTATATGAAAAAACTAAAAGAAGACCTATTATACTTCCTATAATTATGGAAATATAAATAAAATAGTATTTAGAAAATAACAATAAATTTGTAATTAAAAATGCAATAAATAAAATATGTGTAATGAGATTAGAGTTTTTAAACTTTATTTAATTCTCTTTGCACATATTTTATTTAATACTACTTTTTGAATATGGTGTTTTGTTTATAGTATAATTGCTTTAATTGGAATTTTTATTGGAGAGTTGTTAATTAAATACAAGAAAAGGTAGAAATATTTAATTTATTTTAAGATCAACAACTCTATTTTGTTACAGTATTTTTAAAAATATTTGAGAAAAATAAATGTAAACTATTGCATTTATATAAAATAACATATATAATAAAATCATAGTCGAAACGTTTTTACAGTAATGTAAATAGAAAATATATTGTTTTATATTTTATTAATGAATAAAAAAGTAGAGGATGAAGTTATATGCATACAATAAAGGACGTAGCTCGTTTAGCTAATGTAGCTTTATCAACAGCATCTTATGCACTTAATGGAACAGGAAAAGTTAGTCAAGCTACTAAAGAAAAAGTTTTAAAAGCTGCCGAAGAATTGGGCTATAGACCAAATGGAGCAGCAAAAGATTTAAAAAGAAATAAAAAAACAGGCATAATATGTATGTTTGTTAGCGATTTTGGAGGACCTTTCTACAGTGAAGTTTTAAGAGGAGTACAAGATGTAGCGATATGCAATAATTACAATTTAATTGTATGTACTTATAAAATGACAGAAAAATTTTTAAATGAAAGACGGGTAGATGGAGCTATAATATTATCTCCTCATATTCCTGATGACTTAATTTTAAAGGTAGCTAGTCCTCAGTTTCCTATAGTTGTTATGGATAGAGAATTAGAATGCGAAAATGTATATACTGTTCTTTTAGATAATGTACAAGGGGCTTATAATGCTACTCAATATTTAATTGAATTAGGGCATAGAAATATTGCTTATATAAGCGGACCTGTTGTATCATATGATAATATGAAGCGTTTAGAAGGATATAAAAAAGCATTGTCAGATAATAATATAGAATTTAATCCTAATTTGATTGTTCAAGGAAGATTTACTGAAGAAGGCGGATATGGAGCTGCTAAGCTTCTTATATTAAATTCTAAATTAAATAAAATACCATTAGATGCAATATTTTGTGCTAATGATGAAATGGCAATAGGTGCAATAAATGCATTAAATGAAGATGGAATTAATGTACCAGAAGATATTTCTATAGTTGGTTATGATGATATTAGATTGTCTTCTTACATTAAACCTTCGTTAACTACTATAAGTCATTATAATTATGAATGGGGAACTATGGCTGCTAATTTAATATTTCAAGGATTAAAAGAAAATTCTAAATGCGGGAAATTGATTTTACCTGCGAAACTTATAAAAAGAGAGTCTTGTATAAAATCACAAAGTAAAGAAAAATTTGATTAGATTTTGATTTAATTAAGATCATATAGTACTAAAAGAAGTACTATATGAAAAAAATCGAAACGTTACGAATATAATGTTTTAAAGGAGTTGCTAAATTTTGATAGACAGTAAAGAAGAAGCTTTTATTATAAATGGTGAAAAAATTTTTATATATGGTGGAGAACTTCATTATTTTAGAGTTCCTAAAAAAGAGTGGGAAGATAGAATAAAAAAAATTAAAGAAGCAGGGTGTAATCTTATTAGTACTTATATACCATGGATGTGGCATGAAGTTAAAGAAGGTAACATTGATTTAATTGGGGAAAGTACACCTGAAAGAGATTTAGTATATTTTTTAAAAAAAGTAGAGGAGCAAGGCATGTATTGTTTGGTAAGGCCAGGACCGTACGTAATGTCAGAAATAAAAAATCATGGCATACCATATTGGATAAACGAAAAGTATCCAGAAGTAATTGCTAAAAATCAAAATGGAGAAATGCATACTACAGGAGTTGTAAGTTATTTACATCCTACATTTTTAGAAAAAGTAGAAAATTGGTATAAAGCTATTTGTAAAGTTATAGCTCCAATGCAAATAACAAACGGAAAGAATGTTATAATGTTTCAATTAGACAATGAAGTTGGAATGCTTCAGTGGGTTACTAATCAAGCAGATTACAATGAAGACACATTAAAAAAATTTGTTTGTTATATTAAATCTAAATATACTTTAAATGAATTAAATATTTTGCTACAAACAAATTTAAAAAGATACGATGATGTAATTAAATTAATTAAAGAGCCGAAAGAAAATTTGGGTATTAAGCTTCAAAATGAATTTATGTTATTTATGAGAATATATTATAAAAAATATATTGAAACATTAAAAGCAATGGCACTTAAATATGGGATTAAAATTCCTTTTGCAATAAATGTGCATGGATTTGATTCTAATGATTATGCAAAACGAGGAGGAAGATATCCAATAGGTTTATCTCAACTTTATGAAGCTGCCCAAATTGATGAAATTATTACTGCAGGAGATTATTATATAGGGAATATTGTTTTTGAAAATTATCATGATATTGTTTTAGCCAATGCTTTTACTAAAGCAATTCAAAATGAAAAGCAACCTCTTTTTTCTGCAGAATTTCAAGGAGGATTTCAATATGATATACCAAGACTTCAACCAACTACTTTTGATTTAACAACTAGGCTTTGTATTGCAAATGGAATGAATTCACTTAATTACTATATGTTTGCAGGAGGAGAAAATTATGAAGATATAGGACTTCTCGGGAAAAGACATGATTGGCAGGCTCCTATATCTTCAGATGGATCTTTAAAAAAACATTATTATATAATTCAATATTTAGGTAATGTAATAAAAGCAATAGAAAAAGAATTATTAGAATCTAAAAAAGATATTGTAACCTATATTGGTTTTTATGCTGATTATTATATGACTGAGTATTCTAATAAATATACACAAAAAATGAATGATATATTAAAAATATTTAGAGAATCTTTTTTATATGATGGAATAGCTAAAGGTCTTACATTAAACAATATAACTTATGAAGGTTATGATGTAAAAAGAGATAAAAAAATTAATGTAAATAAAATAAAAAGTTTATGGATGTTTTCAAGTCATTGGATGGATGAAGATATTCAGGAAAAACTTATTGAATATGTAAAAGATGGGGGACAGTTAATATTATACCCATCAGTTCCTACTATGAACATGAAAGGTGAGATGTGTACTAAACTTATTGAAGCTTTAAATATAGAAGTTGTTGAAAGTTTTTTGGACAAATATGTAATTTTAGAAGATATAGATTCAGTGGTAGCAGATTATGTGGAAATATACAAAGGGAATAATATTAAAAGTTTTGCTTACTTGCAAGATGATAATCAAAAGGTTTGTGCTTTTGAGAAAAATATAGGAAAAGGTAAAATAATAGTTTTAGGTATAGGTTTTAAATTAGAACACTATTTTAAAAATGAAATAATTTTAAAACTTGCAGAAAAAATAGGCAATTATCCTGTAACAAAAAGAAATGATTATATAGATGTTTCATTTAGGAGTATACCAGGTAAAAATACAAAATTTATGTTTATACAAAATTATGATGAATATAAAAAAACAATGGTGTTTGATTACTTTGGAGAAATTCTATTTGACGGTTATGAAATTACAATAAATCCAAGAAGCGGGTTACTTCTTCCTATTAATTATAAAATAAATGAAAATATCGAATTAATTTATTCTACTTGCGAATTAGTTTTAAATGATAAAAATAAAATTGAAGTTTTTTGTAAGCAAAATATAGAAATAATGAAATTTAGTAAAAAAGTTCAAGTAGAAACTCAAAATATAGCTTATGAATTAATTAATGAAAATGAAAAATATAAGTTAATTTTAAAAAATTGCTTACACAAAAATATTAAGATAACGTTTTAAAGTTGGGAGGAAATAATATGAAAAAATTATTTGAAAGCAAATATGGTTATTTCACAGAAGATGGAAGAGAGTATGTTATTACAAATCCTAAAACTCCAAGACCATGGGCTAATATTATAAGCAATGGTGATTATTCTTTTATGATATCACAAACTGGTGGTGGATATTCATGGAGAGGGAATGCAGGACAAAATAGGATAACAAGGGCTTTTCAAGATCTTATTAAAGATTCATGGGGCAAATATGTATACATACGTGATTTAGAAAGCAAAAAATATTGGTCAGCAGCTTGGGCACCAGTAAAAGCAGAGTATCAAGAATATGAAGTACGTCATGGTATTGGATATTCTGTTTTTAATCACAAAGTGGACAATATAAAAAGTGAAATGACTGTATTTGTAGTACCTGAGGAGCCAGTTGAAATAATGCAGATCACTTTAACTAATGAAGATTTAAAGGAAAGGAAATTAGATATAACAACATTTTTTGAATGGGGACTTGGAAATGCTCCAGATGAACATAGAGAATTTCATAAAATATTTATTAATTCTAAATTTGATGAAGAAATAAATGGACTTTTGGTTGAAAAATATCTTGGCCAATTTACAGATGAGAAAGGTAGAGCAAACAATACAGATTGGGATTATATAGCTTTTCATGCCTCTAGTGAAAAAGTTAAATCTTATGATGGTGATAAAGAATCTTTTATTGGTATGTATAACTCAGAAGCAACTCCTCAAGCTATGAATATGGAAAAACTTTCAAAAAGAACTGGAAGATTTGTAGATGCAGCAGCATCTCTTCAAGTAGAAGTTAGCTTAAATCCAGGTGACTCTAAAACAATAGTATTTACTATAGGAGCTGCTAAAAAAGGAGATGAAGATGCTCGTAAGATTGCTAGAAAGTTTACAGATGTTGAGACTTCAAAGGCGGCGTTAAAAGCAGTTAATAAATTTTGGAGTGAATTTATAGATACAGAAGAAATCAATACTCCAGATGATGCTATGAATATTATGACAAATATTTGGCTAAAGTATCAATCTATTTCGTGTAGATTATGGGGTAAATCTGCATATTATCAAACTTCAGCAGGATATGGTTTTAGAGATCAGCTTCAAGACTCTCAGATATTTTTGACAAATAAAAGTGAACTTGCAAAAAAACAAATACTAATGCATTCAAAACAGCAGTTTAAAGAAGGGGATGTTCTCCACTGGTGGTTTACAATAAATGGAGGTGGGCCTAGAACAAGATGCTCTGATGATCTTCTATGGTTGCCGTTTATAACTGAATCTTATATAGAAGAAACAAAAGATTATTCAATATATGATGAAATAACTCCATTTTTAGATGATAAAGAAGCCACTATATATGAACATTGTAAAAGAGCTATAGAAAGAGTATTTTTAAGAATAAGCCCAAGAGGAATTCCACTTATGGGAGATCATGATTGGAATGATGGGTTAAGTGCAGTAGGTAACGATTGGAAAGGTGAAAGTATTTGGGTGGGAGAATTTTTATATAAAATATTAAAAGATTTTATACCTATAGCAGAAAGCCGTGGAGATAAATTATTTGCTGATAAAGCAAAAGATGTGTTAGAGACATTAAAATTTTCAATTAATAAATATGGTTGGGATGGAGAGTGGTATATTCAAGCAACTACAGATAATTGGGAAAAAGTTGGATCAAAGGAAAATGAAGAAGGAAAAATATTTTTAAATCCGCAGATTTGGGCTGTTATAAGTGGTATAGCAGATAAAGATAAAGCAGAAAAATCTATGGAAGCTGTTACAAAATATTTATTAAAAGATTATGGAGCATTACTTTTGCATCCAGCATATACAAAGCCTAGAACAGATATAGGATATATTACTAGGTATGCTCCAGGATTAAGAGAAAATGGTGGTGTATATACTCATGCTGCAACTTGGGCTGTTTGGGCTTATGCTCTGATGGGAGATGCTGAACACGCTTATGAAGCTTATAGAAAAATATGTCCTCCTAATAGATCAAATGATATTGAAAATTATATGGCAGAACCTTATGTAACTCCAGGTAATAGTGATGGCCCATTATCACCTTATTATGGACGAGGTGGATGGTCATGGTATACAGGTTCTTCACAATGGCTTCATAGAGTTGGAACACATTTTATACTAGGAGTTAGACCAACAATAGAAGGATTAAAAATAGATCCATGTATACCAAAAGAATGGGATGGATTTACTTACAAAAGACAATTTAGAGGTTCGGAATATTTAATTGAAGTAGATAACAGTTTGCATGTAAGTAAAGGTATTAAAGAAATATATGTAGATGGAAATTTAATACAAAACAATATAATTCCTGATTTTTCAGATGGTAAGCAGCATAAAATTAAAGTTATTATGGGATAGTCTAAAGCAAAGTATTGAGAATTAAATATAAGCGAAAATAGGAGGAAATTATGATGAATAGTATAAAAAGTAAAAATTTTATACAGGAAATCAAAAATAACAAAACATTATTTATTATGCTCTTACCTATAGTAATATATTTTTTTATATTTAGTTATATGGTAATGCCTGGAGTATACATAGCATTTGTTAATTATGATTATTCTAATGGTATATTTGGAAGTAATTTTGTAGGATTTGATAATTTTAAATTTCTTATTACAAGTGGTGATTTATGGCGTATTACTAAAAATACAATTTTTTATAATATAGTTTTTATATTACTTGGAAATATAATTCAAATTTTTATTGCAATATTAATTAGTGAAGTATCAAACAAATTATTTAAAAAAATATCACAGTCTGTTATTCTTCTTCCTAATTTTATTTCTTATGTAATTGTTGGAGTGTTTGCATATAATTTATTTAGCTATGATCAAGGATTAATAAATTCTATATTAAATAATTTAGGCATAGGTAAACATGATTTCTATGGAGATGTAGGTATATGGAAATATATTGTAACTATTTTTTATATTTGGAAAGGCACAGGATATGGAATGATAGTATATCTTGCATCTATTACGGGAATAGATGAAGAAATATATGAAGCAGCAGTAATAGATGGAGTTAGTATATTTCAAAAAATAAGATATATAACATTGCCTTTATTAAAACCTACTTTTGTAATGTTATTATTATTTAGTCTTGGAGGTATATTAAGAGGTCAATTTGATTTATTTTATAATCTAATTGGAAATAATGCATTACTTTTTCCACAGACAGACATTATTGATACTTATGTATTTAGAAGTTTAATAGGAAATTTTAATTTTTCGTTAAGTGCTGCAGCAGGATTTTATCAATCTATATTTGGGCTTGTATTAGTACTGACTATAAATTTTATTGTAAAAAAGATAGATAGTGATTATGCACTTTTTTAATGGAGGTGAATTAGTTGGATTTTTATAAAGACACTAAAAGTAAAATATTTAAAGTATTTTGTTATTTAATTATAAGTATATTTGCATTGTTTTGCTTAATACCATTTTTTTTAGTTATATCTGCTTCCATTACTCCAGAAAATGATATTGTAAAATATGGATATTCATTAATTCCTAAACATATAAGTTTTGATGCATATAAGCTTTTACTTAGTAATGGGAAAGAAATATTTAATGCATATAAAGTTACAATATTTATTACTATTTTTGGTACAGCAACAGGATTAATACTTATGTCAATGACTGCTTATGTATTAGGAAGAAAAGATTTTAAATATAGAAATAAATTTGCTTTTTATATTTATTTTACAACTTTGTTTAATGGTGGATTAGTTCCTTTTTACATAATGATGGTTAAGTATTTACATTTAAAAGATAACATTTTTGCAATGATTCTTCCAGGTCTTGCTAATGTATGGTCAATATTTTTATTACGTAATTTTATGAAATCTATACCTGATTCTCTTTATGAAGCAGCAAAGTTAGATGGAGCTGGAGATTTTAGGATATATTGGCAGATTGTAATACCTCTTTCTAAACCTGCATTAGCAACAGTAGGATTATTTCAAGCACTTGGATATTGGAATGAATGGTATAATGCTATGCTTTATATACAAACTCCTGAAAAGTATCCATTACAGTATTTTCTACAAAATATGATGGCTTCAGCTAATATTACTAATTTAATAAAAATTGGAGCGAATATAGATTTATCAAAAATACCTACTGAATCTATAAAAATGGCTACAGCTATTATAGTAACTGGACCTGTAATATTATTTTATCCATTTTTACAAAAATATTTTGTAAAAGGGTTAATAGTTGGATCAGTTAAAGGATAGCAGGATAATATATAATGCTTGGTTGAATTATCATTATATATTTAATGTTTATAATAAAACTTTAACAAAATAAAGTATAGAAGGGTGGTGATATTAACTGTTTAATTATTAATACAATCAATATATAGTATGTAGAATTAGGAGGGGAATCTATGAAAAAGAAAATTCGTATAAAAAAATGTATTGCATCTTTACTTGTTTTATCTATGAGCTTAGGTACTTTAATTGGATGCTCAAAGAAGGAGGATACAGGGGCATCTACTAATGGGAAAAAAGTTGATACTTCTAAAAAAGTAAATCTAGTTATGTATTTATGGGGTAATCAATCTCCAGACCATGAAAATGTTATGGCTGAGCTTAATAAAAAGCTTACTGAAAAAATAAATGCTACACTTGAAATAAAGTATATTCCATGGGATGCTATTTCAACAAAATATCCTTTAGTATTTGCTTCAGGAGAAAACTATGATATGATATATGTATCAAGTGCAGCTAACCCTAATTATTTTAGCTTAGCTGAAAAAAATTCTTTCAAAGCACTTGATGATTTATTGCCAGTATATGCTCCAGAAACTTGGAAAAAGACAAGTCAGGATATGTGGAATGATACAAAATATAATGGTAAAATATATGCTATACCTTCAAGATATACTGAATATATACCTCATGGATTTGTTTATAGAGGAGATTATTCTAAAAAATATGGTATAGAATCTATTTCTTCTATGGATGATATGGAAAAATATTTTGATGGGGTACTGAAAAATGAAAACGGTATAATTCCATGGGATGCTAATATTAATAATGCTAGTGATTTATATAAGATGTTTATTGAAAGTACAAGCACTTGGATTCCAGCTCCTGGACTAGCTTTAAGTACAATGTATCTTACTGCAAAATCTAAAGACGAAATTAATAATATATTCCACCCAGCATTTACAGATGAATTTTATGCATTTGCAGAAAAGATGAAAAATTGGGCAGATAAAGGATATTGGCCTCAAGATGTTCTTTCAAGCAAAAAAGATCCTGTTAATTCTTTTAATACAGGTAAAGGTGCATCATTTTTTCAACATGCTCAGGGTTATATTGGATGGTATGGTGGACTTCTAAAAGCTCAACCAAATTCTGATCCTAAGTTTTATTGCTTTGGTGAAGCTAATAAAAAAGTTATAAAAACAAATACAATGCAAAATGCTACAGCAATTAGTGCAAATTCTAAAAATCCTGAAAGATCTCTTATGATGATTGATTTACTTATGAATGATAAAGAAATTTATGATTTATTCCAGTATGGTATAAAAGGGAGAAACTATGAGTTAGATAGTAATGGTAAACGTATAACTCCTGAAAATTTTGATGATAAGAAAAATGGATATGGTCAATCAGCGTGGGCTGTAAGAACTGATGAATTTGAAATACCAATGGCTTCAGATTATAAAGGAAGAGCTGATATGAATAAGCATTATGATACATTTGCTATAAAAGATCCTTTTGCTAATTTTAATTTTAATTCAAAAGCAGTAGATTCAGAAATAGCAGCTGTAAATCAAGTAAATGTAATGTATGGTGTTCCGATATTATTTGGAAAATCTGGAGATCCAAAGACTGCTGTAGAAAATTATAGAAATAAACTTAAATCAGCAGGAATAGATAAAATTATAGATGAAATAAAAAAACAACTTCAAAATTATAAACCAGCACAATAAAATTTATGAAATAATTTAAGGCCTCCTAATTTGGAGGCTTGAATTATAAATATTAATTTTAAAAGAAAGAGGTAAAAAATGTGAATAGCAAAAAAATAGATATTAAAAAGATATTAGAAAGTATGACATTAGAAGAAAAAATAGGTCAATTAATTCAAATAATTCCTAGTTTTTTTAATCCAAAAACAACAGGAGAAATAACAGGACCATTAGAGGATTTAGGATTAAAAGAAAAAGATATATGGAAAGTTGGTTCTGTTATTGGAATTAGTGGAGCTAAAGAAGCTGTAAGTATACAAAAAAATTATTTAGAGAAAAGTGAAAAAAAGATACCTTTAATGTTTATGGCAGATATAATACATGGATATAGAACTATATTTCCAATTCCATTAGGTATAGGTTGTACTTGGGATAAAGATTTAGCTAAAGAAGTTGCAAGAGTTTCTGCAAAAGAAGCTTCTGCTGCTGGGATTCATGTTACATTTTCACCTATGGTAGATCTTGTTAGAGATGCAAGGTGGGGAAGAGTAATGGAATCAACAGGGGAAGATCCATATTTAAATAGTTTATTTGCTCGTGCTTTTGTTAAAGGATATCAAGGAGATAATATAAAAAAAGATGAAAATATTGGAGCGTGTGTAAAACATTTTGCAGCTTATGGAGCAGCAGAAAGTGGAAGAGAATATAATACAGTTGATATTTCAGAAGGTATGTTAAGGGAATATTATCTTCCATCTTATAAAGCAGCTATTGAAGAAGGTGTAAAAATGGTTATGACATCTTTTAATCCAGTAAATAGGATACCTTCAAGTGGCAATACATGGTTAATGAGAGATATATTAAGAAATGAATGGGGATTTGACGGAGTAACAATTTCAGATTGGGGGGCAATTAAAGAATTAATAGCACATGGAGTAGCTGAAGACGAAAAAGAAGCAGCAGAAAAAGCAATTAAAGCTGGAGTAGATATAGAAATGATGACTGGATGCTATGTTAAATCTTTAGAAACTCTTGTTGAAGAAGGGAAAATAAGCAGTGAATTTATAGATGAAGCAGTTTTAAGGATATTAAAACTTAAAGAAGAATTAGGCTTGTTTGAAAATCCATTTAAAGGAGCAAATGAAAAAAAAGAAGCCGAGATAATACTATGTGATGAGCATAGAAAATCTGCAAGAAATATAGCAGCATCTTCTATGGTATTATTAAAAAATGAAAATGTTCTACCAATATCTAAAGAGGTTAATAAAGTTGCAATAATAGGTCCTTTTGCTGACAATCATGAAATATTAGGTGGATGGTCATGGCAAGGGAAACCTGAAGAAGCAGTTTCGTTAAAAGAAGGTATTATAAATAAAATAGGAAGTGAAAAAGTTATAGTTTCAAATGGTTGTGGAATATTAGATGGAAATGATTATGAAATTGAAAAAGCAGTCTCTGAAGCTGAAAAAGCAGATATTATAATACTTGCATTAGGAGAAGATTCTGGAATGACTGGAGAAGGGGCAAGCAGAGCTTTTATAAAACTTCCAGGAAGGCAAGAAGAACTTGCGGAGAGAATATTGAAACTTGGGAAAGAAACTATTGTTGTATTATTTAATGGTAGACCTTTGGAAATAACGAAATTGTATAGTAAAGCACCTGCTATTTTAGAAGCATGGTTTCCAGGAACAGAAGGAGGTAATGCAGCAGCAGATATTTTATTTGGAGACAAATATCCTAAAGGACGTTTAAGCATGAGTTTTCCATATACAATAGGTCAGATACCAATATATTACAATGCTTTTAATACAGGAAGACCTAAACCATCAGATGAAAGTAATGAATATAGATATTCTTCACAATATCTTGATATACCAAATTTACCATTACTGCCTTTTGGATTTGGGCTAAGTTATACTACTTTTGAATATTCAGATTTAAAAATAAGTGAAAAAGTATTAACAGAGAATAATACTATAACAGTTTCTGTAAAGATTAAAAATACAGGAACAAGGGTTGGAGAAGAAATAGTTCAGCTTTACATAAGAGATTTAGCTGCAAGTGTAATTAGACCAATAAAGGAACTTAAAGGATTTAAAAAAATTAAATTAGAAGCAGGAGAAGAAAAAGAGGTATTATTTGAAATAAAAGAGGAAATGCTTAGATTTTATAACGATAAAATGGAATTTAAATCTGAAAAAGGTAGATTTAATGTCATGGTAGGCCCAAATTCAAGGGATTTGCAAATTTTAAGTTTTGAGCTTAAATAAAATAATATTTTAATAAATTTATACTCTTATAATAATTAAAAATTGATAAAAGTAAAAGCAGGTTTTGTACTAATTTGTAGAGCCTGCTTTTGTTATAAAAACTTTAAAAATAGAATTATTTAGAATTATGGCCTTTTAATGATTTAATGGCTTTTGATATATAACCATTATTTTCGTTTAAAAGCTTTTGAGCTTTTTCTTTAGTAAGCCCTGTTTTAAGCATTAGTATGCTTAGCTTTACATCAAAATTAGTTTCTTCTAGTATCTTAGATACAGTTTCTTCTTTTTCATAAGTAGCAAGCATAGTTATTCTTTTAGCTCTAGCATAAAGCTTTTTATTTGAAGCTTTAACATCAACCATTAAATTGCTATATACCTTTCCAAGTTTAATCATAGCTCCAGTGGTAAGCATATTAAGTACCATTTTTTGAGCTGTGCCTGCTTTCATTCTTGTAGATCCCATAATAACTTCTGGACCAACTATGACGGATATAGGTATATCTGCAAGTTTTGCCATTTCACTTTTTGGATTCATAGTAAGACATATAACAGCTGCTCCTAAACTTTTAGCGTATTTCATTCCTCCTATGACATAAGGAGTTCTTCCTGAAGCTGCTATACCACATACAACATCTTTACAAGTTAAATTTTTTTCTTTTAAATCTTTTATGGCAAGTTCACTGTCATCTTCTGCTCCTTCAATTGCTTTAAACATAGCCGCATATCCTCCTGCAATAACACCTTGAACTAAATCTGAAGAAACTCCATAAGTAGGAGGACATTCTGAAGCGTCAAGTATTCCAAGCCTTCCACTTGTACCTGCACCAATGTAAATAAGTCTGCCTCCTTTAGATAATCTATCAGCAATTAAATCCACTGCTTTAGCAATACTTTCTTTTTCTTTACCCACTGCTTTAGCTACTTTTTTATCTTCTTCATTTATCATTTCTATCATTTTTAAAGTACTCACATTATCTATATTCATAGTATTTGGATTTCTGTCTTCTGTAATAAGTTTTGACAAATTTTCAATTTCCATATATTTTGCTGCAAATTTTTGCAGCTTTCACCTCCTGTTATTTTCTTGTAAATCTAAATTTTATTTCATCATCTATATAATTAATTAAAAAAATTTCTTCATCGATAATTCTGCCTACTACATTTACTCTTTCATCTTTAGGTAAATTTTTTTTACAGATTTGAAGTTCTCCACAATATCTTAAATAAATTTTATTATCTATAGTTATAAATCCTGGTTCTCTCTCTAGAGTATTATTGGGATTTATTATATCGTCCTTTTTTAAACTAATTCTTGAATTAGTTGATCTTATTACATCTTCTGCAGCATCAGGTCTATTTTCATGAATATAATTGAAAATAATATTTTCTTCTATACTGCATGGATTAAAAGTTTCTATTCTAAGGTCAATAATATTTTCTGAAATTTTTCCAACTGTTTTTAACTCTTCTTCTGCTGGTATGGCATCACCAAAAAAAACTTCATCTATACCTAATGCAAAAAGTTCTTTTGCAGATATTTGAGGATCTAAAAATCTGTGAATTTCAAGAGTTGGAAGTCCTTCAAAAATAGGTCCTCTTTTATTTACTAAAGAAGGAATAAAAGCAGATATTTTTAAATTGTATTTTTTTAACATATCATTTTTCTTTTTAAAAGTTTTAATAGATATCCCTGTGTTTAATCTTGGATAATAATTGTGACATGATTGAAGCATTTCATAATTAGGGTTATAACTTTCAAGCTCTTTTAAAAATTTTTCTGTTACAGTACTAGCGTTTATTTCTATTTTTAATCCATAAGGATTTTTGGTGAAATATGCAATTTCTTTTGCAGAAAAGCCAAAATCTATTCTTATAGCAGATATACCTAAATCTTTAATAGCTTTTAGATTATTTATATCAAATCCAAGATAATTAAATGCTCTAGGGGAAATATCTGCAATTATATTCATATTTAATTCTTTACATAAAGAGGCAATTTCTTTAAAATCTAAAATAGCCTTTTTATAATTTGCTTCTGGAATATGAAGGGAAGTAAATACACTATTAAAACCAAAAGTTTTAGCATTTTTAATAAATTTTATATTATCTTCTAGAAAATAATTCATTCCTACAAAAACTGATATACCCTTTGACATAAAAATCCTCCTAATTAAAATAAAAGGACAGCAGTATTTAACAAAGTTAATTAAAATTAACCATATAATATTATTCTGCTGTCCAATTTTATATTATTCTTGTGGATCGTCAAAACCTAAAATATAAGTTGCTGCAAACCCAGCTACATATGATATTATTACTGCAAATAGATAAACCATTGGCTTGTTTACTAATAATGAAAGAGGTATTCCTGATAATCCCATACTTTTAGCTCCTACAGCTAAAGCGGCATTAATTGCTCCTCCAAAAGCTCCCCCTATACAAGCTCCTAAAAATGGTTTACCAAGAGGCAGAGTAACACCATATATTAAAGGTTCTCCTACACCAAGTATACCTACTGGAAGTGCTGACCATATTGTTTTCTTTAATCTTTGATTTTTTGTTTTAACAAGTACAGCAATAGATGCTCCAACTTGACCTGCTCCAGCCATAGCTAATATTGGAAGAAGTAATGTCATACCTGTAGTTTTTATAAGGTCTGCATGTATTGGAGTTAAACCTTGATGCAATCCAGTCATAACAAGTGGAAGGAAAGTTCCTCCCAAAATAAATCCAGTAAATGCTCCACCACCATTTATAGCTGCTTTAACTGCATTTCCAATTCCATCTGAAATAGCCCCTCCTATTGGTTGCAATATTATTAATGCAATAAATCCAGATATTAATACAACTAATAATGGAGTAATAAATAAATCAAGTACTTCTGGTACTATTTTTCTTATTTTCTTTTCAAGATAGCTGCTAAATGCAACTACTATAAGAACTGCTATTATTCCACCTCTGCCTGGCACTAATGCTTTGCCAAATAATTTTATATTTGCTAAGTTTGGATGAGTTATTATTGCGGCCATTACACCACCAAGTATTGGGGAACCTCCAAATTCTTTAGCGGCATTAACACCTACAAATAAGCTTAATCCCCAAAACACTGAATTTCCTATTATAACTAATATTTGTGCTGTTGGAGTTGCTGCAAAGTCAGCATTAAATTTTACTAAAATATTAAGTATTCCTGTTACAAGACCACATCCTATAAATGCTGGAATAAGAGGGATGAATATACTGGATATTTTTTTTAATAAATTTTTAAATGGAGTATTGTTTTTAGCTTTTATCTCAGCTTTTAAAAGTTCGGCTTCATCAACTTCTCCAATTTTAAGTCCAGTGATTTCTCCAACTTCATTTGCTACTTTAGTAACTCTTCCAGGGCCTAAAATAATTTGAATCTGACCTCCTTGTTCTACAAGTCCCATAACTCCTTCAATCTTTTTTAGTCCTTCCTTATCAGCAAGATTTGGATTTTTTAGAGTTACCCTAAGCCTTGTCATGCAGTAAACTACAGATGATAAATTGTCTCCTCCACCAAGTTTGTCTAAAATGTTTTCAGCCAAAATTTTGGGAGTTATGTTTGTATTAGACATAATGATTCCTCCTAATTAAAATTTTTATAATAAATAATAGTATTAATAAAATGCTCTTATGATAAATTAAATAAAAATTATAAGTATCGATTTTCAAAGTTTAGTGTAATCGTATTAATAAAATATTAACTATATTAAAATAAGATATATAATTGTTCATTTTTATACTATATTTAGTTGTTATGCCTTATATAAAACGTTTTAATAATTGGCTACAAGAAAGAATTATATTTTTATTAATATGATTAAAACACAATAAACTGTAAATGAATTTCCATTAAATAATGAGTAGTAGTTTATTATTGATTTACTTCAAAAATATAGTGGTCAATTCTAAGAAAAAATAGTTTTTGTGAGATAATCATTAATATATAAAAATAATTTACAATCTTGTAATTTTATTTTATAATTTTTTAAATATCTTGTCAATTTCTTTCACAAACATTTTTTAAACTTTTTCAATATAAACAGACAAATATTTTATTTTATATTTTGGAATAAAAGAAATATTAATATTATAATGTCTAAAATTCAATATATTTACATATTTTGAAATTTGAATTAAAATAAGATGTAATAGATCATAAAAATAAAATTATACAAAAGGTATTAATATATAGTATTAACAAGACAAGCATACAATTTGTATAAGATAAAATAAAAGGTGGGATTTTTTATGGAAAAATGGTGGCATGACAAAGTTGTTTATCAAATTTATCCTAAAAGTTTTATGGATAGTAACAATGATGGAATTGGAGATTTACAAGGCATAATAAGTAAACTTGATTATCTTAAAGAACTAGGTATAGGTATAATATGGTTATCACCAGTATATGAATCACCAATGGATGATAATGGTTATGATATAAGTAATTATAAAGAAATTGCCTCTGAGTTTGGTACTATGCAAGATATGGAACAACTTATAAAAGAAGCAGATAAAAGAGGCATTAAAATAATAATGGATTTAGTTGTAAATCATACTTCAGATGAACATAATTGGTTTATAGAGTCTAGAAAATCTAAAGATAACCCATATAGAGATTATTATATTTGGAGAGATGGGAAAGATGGTAAAGAACCAAGTGACATTAAATCTTATTTTAGTGGTTCTGCTTGGCAGTATGATGAACATACTAAGCAGTATTATCTTCATTTATTTAGCAAAAAACAGCCTGATTTAAATTGGGATAATGCAAAATTAAGAGAAGAAATATATGATATGATGAACTTTTGGCTTGATAAGGGTATTGCAGGATTTAGAATGGACGTTATTGAATTAATAGGAAAAGATATAGATAATTGTATTTTGGGAAATACTGATAATACTCATAAATATATTCAAGAGATGCATAAAAAAACATTTGGAAAGTTTGATTCTTTTACAGTAGGGGAAACAGGTGGAGCAACAATAGAAAGAGCAAAACTTTACAGTAATCCAGAAAGAAAAGAACTTAATATGGTATTTCATTTTCAGCATGTAGGGTTAGATGAACAAAAGGGTAAATCAAAATGGGATTTAAAAGAATTAGATTTAATTGAGCTTAAAGATATATTAAGTTCTTGGCAGACTGATCTTGGTACAGAAGGATGGAATAGCCTTTATTGGAATAACCATGATCAGCCAAGAATAGTTTCAAGATGGGGAAATGACAAAGAATATAGAGTAGAGTCTGCAAAAATGCTTGCAACTATACTTCATTTTATGAAAGGTACACCTTACATATATCAAGGCGAAGAAATTGGTATGACTAATGCTTATTTTACAGATATAAACCAATATAAAGATATTGAAACATTAAACTTATATAAAGAAAGAATTGAAAAAGGATATTCTCATGAAGAAATCATGAAATCAATTATGACAAAAGGAAGAGATAACGCTAGAACTCCAATGCAATGGAATGATGAATATAATGCAGGTTTTACTAAAGGAACACCATGGATAGAAGTAAACAAAAATTATAAGGAAATAAATGTAGAAAATGATTTAAAAAATAAAGACTCTATATTCTATTACTACAAAAAGCTTGTGGATTTAAGAAAGAATAATCCTTTAATAGTGTACGGAGATTATAAACTTATAAACAGGGAGCATCCTCAAATATTTTCTTATATTAGAGAATATAAAGGTGAAAAACTCATTGTCATATGTAATTTTTATGGTAAAGAAACAGAATTTACTCTGCCAAAGGATATTTTATATAAAGATAAAGAGCTTATTATTTCAAATTACTCTAATAAAGAAAATGATATAAGAAAATTTACACTCGCTCCTTATGAAGCATGTGTTTATAAGCTATTTTAAAATAGTAAAAGTTAAAATTTTATTGAGATTTAAAAATTATTATAATTATAAACTGATTTAAATAGATAAGTTTAAAAAGTTTTAATATTCATTAAAACTTTTTCTAGATTTAGATTTTATTCTTATAAAAATATATTGATTTTTTTACATAAGCGTTTATAATATAAATATAAGTAAAATAGTATGAATTAAATGCTGTGATCAGGAAAAGTAAACTATATGAATCAGACAGAGAGAAGTTTCTAGGGTGAGAGAACTTTATGTTGGATTATAGTTGAAGTGCCCCTGTGAGCATTAAGCCGAAGAAAGTAGGCTGATACGTGAGCTCACGTTATAGAGCTATGACATGATTGTGTCAGAATAAAGATGGGTATTTTATACCTAATCAGAGTGGAACCGCGGAATTTAACCTTCTGCCTCTGTATAAATTACAGAGGCAGAAGGTTTTTTGTTTATATACCAAGGCGCCGGTATATAAATTAATATTTTACTTATAATTTACTTATAAAAATTTAAGGAGGATTAAGTATGTTACAATTTACAGTTTTATTAGTATCCATATTACTAATATCTTTATTATATTTTTTAAAAACAAAAAAAATTAGCTTTGGAAATAGAGTGCTTATAGCAATGATATTAGGTATTGCTATTGGTTCAATATTTAAGAAAAATGCTTTAGTTATAGAACCAATTGGTAAAATTTATGTTAATTTAATTAAAATGCTTGTTATTCCGCTTGTTACTACATCCATGATTTCAAGTATAACTAATTTAGATAATACTGCTAAACTCAAAAGCATAGGATTTAAAACAATTGGATGGCTTATAGCAACAACAGCTATAGCATCAATAATTGGATTAATAGTAAGTATTATTATGGATCCAGGGGCAGGTATAAAGATTGTTAAGGATGCCTCTTTTAAAGCGAGAGAAATACCTTCTTTTGCTGATGTTTTAATAGATTTAACTCCATCTAATCCGGTAGCAGATGCTGCAAATGCAAAAATAGTACCTGTTATTATATTTTCAATGTTTGTAGGAATAGCTATTGTTATTGAAAATTCCAAAAAACCTGAAGTTATAAAGCCAGTTATAAATTTTATTAATGGTTTTGCTCAAATTATGTTTAGAATTACAAAGATGATACTTAAAATAACTCCATATGGTGTTTATGGATTAATGGCAGGAGTTTCTGCTAAGTACGGTTTTGAAACATTATTGCCTCTTGGTAAATTTGTTATAGCAATTTATATAGCATGCATAATTCAAATAGCTCTAGTTCATTCAACCTTAATAACTTTTATTGCTAAGGTTAATCCAATTAAATTTTTTAAGGCAATATTACCAGCACAGATTGTTGCATTTACAACAAGAAGTAGTTATGGAACACTACCTGCAACAATTAAAAGTTTAACTGAAAGAGTTAAAATTTCAGATAGAATTGCAAGCTTTGTCGCACCAATGGGAGCTTCTATGGGTATGAATGCTTGTGGTGGATTATATCCTGTTATGGCTGCAATGTTTGTAGCGAGGGTTTATAATATAAATTTAAATTTTAGTCAATATATAATATTAATTGTAGTAACTACAATAGCTTCTTTTGGTACTGCAGGTGTCCCTGGAACTGCATCAATAATGTCAACAGTTGTATTATCAAGTATGGGACTTCCAGTAGAAGGTATGGCAATGCTTCTTGGAGTAGATACAGTTATAGATATGGCAAGAACCGCAACAAATGTTACTGGTGCTGCAGTATCAGCTTTATTAGTTGCAAATTCTGAAGGAGAATTTAATAAAAAAGAATTTAATAATCAAAAATTAGAAGAACTTAAATTAACATTATAATTAAGTTTATTTATCTTAAAGTATGTTAATTTTCTTTAACCTCATCATAATATTTATATAACTTTAAGGATATAAAATTGAAAATGTTGAAAGAAAAAAGAAAAAATTAAGATGGGGGTACTTATTTATGAAAAAGAACAATATTAAGTTATTAATTACTGCATTGGCAATAACAATGTCTGCAGGAATATTTGCAGGGTGTGGTAATAAAAATAATGATAATAATTCTAATCAAGCAGAAAGCAATAAAACTGAGATAAGTGGTTCTATAACTGCTGCAGGATCTACAGCACTTCAGCCATTAGCAGAGCAAGCTGCAAAACAGTTTACAGAAAAAAATCCAAATGCAACAGTAACTATACAAGGTGGAGGAAGCGGTACTGGACTTACTCAAGTTATGCAAGGAGCAGTTGAAATTGGAAACTCTGATATTTTTGCTGAAGAAAAATTAAAACCAGAAGAAGCAAAACAATTAGTTGATCATAAAGTTGCTGTAGTTGGATTTGGATTAGTTGTAAATGATAAAGTAAATATAGACAATTTAAGTAAGGCTGATACAATAAAAATATTCACAGGGGAAATAACTAACTGGAAAGAAGTTGGGGGAAATGATTTAAAAATAACAGTTATAAATAGACCTAAATCATCGGGAACAAGGGCTACCTTTAAAAAATATGCTTTAGACGGTAAAGAAGAAGTTGAAGGAAAAGCATTAACTCAAGATTCAAGTGGAGCTGTTAAGAAAACTATAGAAGAAACAGAAGGAGCTATAGGATATTTAGCAACATCATATATAAATGATAAAGCAAATTTATCAGGAGTAAAAGTATTAAAATTTGATGGCGTTGAATTAAATAATGAAAATATAACAAATGGAAAATATTCAATTTGGTCTTATGAGCATATGTATACAAAAGGTGAGCCAAGTGGACTTACAAAAGCTTTTTTAGATTATATGGTTAGCGACGAAGTAAAACCAATAATCACCAAATTAGGGTATATACCAGTAACTGATATGAAGGTTACTAGATAGTTTTAAGGCTGGCTTATTAACCAGCCTTAAATTCTTAAATAAATAAAAACTTCTAAAACATGCAGGAGGATAAATTTAAAATGAAGTTGAATTTAGATAAGTTTTTTAAATTTAAACTAAAAGGTAAGTTAATGTCTGCTTACATATTGTTATTTTGTATTTTTAGCATAACTGTTTTTTTAGTTATTAATGTTCAAGTTAATAAAATAATTACAGATACTTCAAGACAGCAGCTAAAAGCAGCTTCAAAAATGGGGACATCATTTTTAAATCAATCTTATATTGGGGATTTTAATTTGATAAATGGTAAACTTTATAGAGGAGATGTGCCTCTTGAAACTGATACAATTATAGTAGATAAGATATCAAAAGAAACGGAAACATTTTCTGCAATTTTTAATTTAGATAAATGTGTATCAACAAGCATTAAAGATAAAAATGGTAAAAGGTATCTTAATATAAAAGTACCTGATTATATAAAAAAATCGGTAATAAATAATAAGAAAGAAGAAATAACAGAAATAGTAATTGACAATAAAAAATATGAAGGAATGTTTATCCCATTAATTGATGAAAAAGGAAATACTTTAGGAATGTGGCTTACTGCTGTGGATAAAAGTAAAGCAGAAAAAACAATATTTAATGTTAATTTTATAGTTGGTATTACTACGGTTATTTTTATATTATTAGGAATAATTGCAATTAATATTTTTATCAATATATTACTAAAAAATGTAAATAGAGTATCTAACACTATAAATGAATTAGGTGAAGGGAAACTTAATATAAGATGTAATATAAATACTCAAGATGAAATTAAAGATATTGCAGACAGCGTAAATATTACCATAAAAAATATTAAAAATTTAGTTGAAAAAACAGCAAATATAATTGAAAGACTAAAAAGTAATTCCAATACAATTTCCAGTATCTCAGAAGAAATAGGATTTTCAAGCGAAGAAATAGCCTCAGCTATGGGAAATGCATTAGAAGGTTCAATAATTCAAACAGAAAAAATTGAAGAATGTGATGAAATAATAGAGGTATTATCGAAAAAAATTGATGAAATGAACATTCAAATTGAAAATACTATAAAAAATGGTGATCATACAAAACAAAGTACAGAAATTGGTATCAGTGCATTAAAAGTTCTTAAAGAAAAGCTTAATAAAAATCATACAAGCACTTTAATTCTTACAAAACAAATTGATAATCTTTCAGAAGGATCTAAGGTTATTGAAAATATAATAAGTACAATTAAAGATATAGCAGATAAAACAAATTTATTAGCTTTAAATGCGTCAATAGAAGCAGCAAGAGCAGGAGAAGCAGGAAAAGGATTTACTGTTGTAGCTGACGAAATAAGAAAACTTGCAGAACAATCTAAAAATTCAACAGAAGAAATAAGTATAATAATTAGAGATATTACTAAAGCAATAAAAGAATCTAAAATTCACATGGATGAAAGCAATGAAATTGTTGAACTTTCAAATAATTCAATGCAGCAAACAGAAAAAGCATTTATGAATATAAAAAATAACACTAATATATTGATAAAAGAAATTTTAATTCTTAAAAATAATTTAAATGAAGTAAGGGATGTTGAAAGTAAAGTAATTAGTTCTATGGAAAACATACTTGAAGTTACAAAACAATCAAAAATAATTACTATGGAAGTAAATTCATCAACGGAGAAACAATCATTTTCTATAAACCAAATTATAGGTTCACTTCAAGAAGAAAATTCTGTGATTAATGAATTAACAGAAACAATTTCTATGTTTAAGATATAATATAAATAAAAATATAAAAATTTTTATAAAAATCTTTAACATTTCCAAAGATTAGTTTGCGAAATTTATAACAAGTGGTAAAATATAAATGTCTAGTTATTATAATTTATATTTATAATATAACTAGTATATTTTATGGGCAGTATTTTTGCACTTAAATATTTAATAACGGGAGGATGGAAAAATGGAATACACATCAGAAGTTCAAAAGATGACTTGTGTTGCAAAAGGTCCAAATCACGGGCCAGCACCTATACCTGAAGAAGGGAAATGGGTACAAGCTAAAGAAATAAAAGACATATCAGGATTAACTCATGGAGTAGGTTGGTGTGCACCACAACAAGGAGCTTGTAAGCTTACATTAAATGTTAAAGATGGAGTTATACAGGAAGCATTAGTTGAAACTCTTGGCTGCTCAGGAATGACTCACTCAGCAGCAATGGCAGCTGAAATATTAGCTGGAAAAACTATACTTGAAGCATTAAATACAGACTTAGTATGTGATGCTATAAATACAGCAATGAGAGAATTATTTTTACAAATAGTTTACGGAAGAACTCAAACAGCTTTTTCAGAAGGTGGATTACCTGTAGGAGCTGGACTTGAAGATTTAGGAAAAGGTCTTAGAAGTCAGGTTGGAACTATGTATAGTACTGTAGATAAGGGACCTAGATATCTTGAAATGGCAGAAGGTTATGTAACAGAAACTGCTTTAGATGAAAACAATGAAATTATAGGTTATAAATTTGTTCATCTTGGAAAAATGATGGATATGATAAAAAAAGGTGTGGATGCAAATGAAGCACTTAAAAAAGCAACAGGTACTTATGGAAGATTTGACGAAGCTGTAAAAGTAATAGATCCAAGACATGAGTAAGGAGGGAAAATAAATGGCTTTATTTGAAGGTTATGAAAGAAGAATAGACAAGATAACTTCTGTTTTAAATAAATATGGAATGAGCTCTTTAGAAGAAGCAAAAAAAATATGTGATGAAAAAGGTATAGATGTATATAACATAGTAAAAGGCATACAGCCAATTTGTTTTGAAAATGCTTGCTGGGCATACATACTTGGTGCTGCTATAGCAATAAAAAAAGGATTAACTAAAGCAGCAGATTGTGCTGAAGCTATAGGAGAAGGACTTCAAGCTTTTTGCATACCAGGTTCTGTTGCTGATGATAGAAAAGTTGGTTTAGGACATGGAAATTTAGCAGCAATGCTTTTAAGAGAAGAAACAAAATGCTTTGCATTTTTAGCTGGACATGAGTCATTTGCTGCTGCTGAAGGAGCAATTGGTATAGCTAAATCAGCTAATAAAGTTAGAAAAGAACCTTTAAAGGTTATATTAAATGGTCTTGGAAAAGATGCAGCACAAATAATTTCAAGAATAAATGGATTTACATATGTTCAAACAAAGTTTGATTACTACACAGGAAAAGTTAATGTTGTTCGTGAAATAGCATATTCTAAAGGAGAAAGAGCAAAAGTTAAATGCTATGGTGCTGATGATGTTAGAGAAGGTGTTGCTATAATGCATCTTGAAGGAGTTGATGTTTCCATAACAGGTAATTCAACAAATCCAACAAGATTCCAACATCCAGTAGCAGGAACTTATAAGAAAGAATGTTATGAAATGGGTAAGAAATATTTTTCAGTAGCATCTGGTGGTGGTACAGGAAGAACACTTCATCCAGATAATATGGCTGCAGGTCCTGCATCTTATGGTATGACAGATACTATGGGTAGAATGCATTCAGATGCACAATTTGCAGGTTCATCATCAGTTCCAGCTCATGTTGAAATGATGGGATTTTTAGGAATGGGAAATAACCCAATGGTTGGAGCAACAGTTGCAGTATCAGTTGCAATAGAAGAATCAGCTAAATAATTTAAATAAAATGATAGTAATCTTTATTCATTTAAAGATTACTATCATTTTTATTATAAAATTAATGGAAAATATAAAAAAGATATTTTGCATAATTACAATTTTTTAAATTGTGGCTTAAGAATTTTAGTAATTAATATCTTTAATAACATCATTAATTGTCATAGCATTTTGTATAGCTTTCATAATTTTTACAGATTGTTTTGTGTCATTTAAAAGTATTGCTCCAACAAGTTTATTATCTTTAAAGAAAAGTTTTTTATAAATTTTATTTTCTTTATTTGCAGAACATAAAGTTTTTATGTTTCCTTCATTAGGATATATATCACCAGCTGTAAAAAGCTCAGTATTTATTGCATTAAACACTGTAGAATTTACAAAGTCTTTAAATATTATTTCTTCTCCAACTGCATTAGAACCTGCAATTTTACCCATTTCTATAGCTGCTGGCCAGTTTCCATAAATTTTACCATTAAGCTCTGCACTATCACCACAAGCATATATGTCTTTTATATTTGTTTCCATTTTTTCATTTACTAATATTCCACGATTAACGGAAATACCTGCTTTTTCTGCTAGAGATTTATTTGGTCTTATGCCAACTGAGAATAATATTAAATCTGCATCAATAATTTTACCAGTTTTTAATTTAAGTCCAGTTACTGATCCTTCTCCTAAAATTTCTTCAGCAGCATCGTTAGTATAGACTGTTATTCCATTTTCAGCAACTATTTGTTCAAATAAAGGAGAAGCTTCTTCATCAAGTTGAAGAGGTAATAACCTTGGAGCTAGTTCTACTACTGAAACATTTAAACCTGCATTTTTCATTTCCCATGCAGCTTCAAGTCCTAAAAGACCGCCGCCGACAATTACAGCATTTTTAGCATTTTTCATTTCTTTTTTAATATTTTCAGCATCTTCAATATCTCTTAAAACATATACTCCTTTATTTTCAAATCCTTTAAGTGGGGGAATAAAGTTACTTGCACCTGTTGCAAGAATTAATTTATCATAACTTAATTCTTTGCCATTGTTTAAAGTAACTGTTTTTTTATCTTTATTTATAGATTCAACTTTTACTCCAAGAGTTACATTTATGTTATTTTTATCATACCAATCCTCAGGAGTTACAAAGAAATTTTTATCTAAAATATCTTTATTTAAGTAGTCTGAAAGTTGAGGACGATAATAAGTTAAAACTTTGTCATTTGAAATTATATTTATTTCTGCTTCAGAATTTCTTTTTCTTATAGAATCTGCAGCATAATAGCCTGATATACCATTTCCAACTATAACGTATTTTTCTTTTTTATTTTGTTTAAATTTTATTTCTTCTCTTTTTACTTCTATAAATTGGTCTTTTCCTGCACCACAAGCAGGACAAACCTCAGGGGCTTCTTCTGATTCAAATTCTTCTCCACAGACAATACACTTCCAAATTTTCAAGTTAGATTTTTTTGATGGTTTAACTCCATTATTTGTATTTTCTTTTATTTTAATAGCTACACTTTCACCAAACTTATAGGCTTTTAAAAGATCTTCTTCACTTGGCTTAAAGTTTATTTTAAGTCCAGGAGTTATAATATTCATTCTTAAAGATTTAAGTCTTGCTTCAATATTAGGTACAGCCTCGCCACTCCATCCAAAAGAACCAAAAGCTGCGGATATTTTGCCTCCATGTACTAATGGGTTCATAGAAGTTAAAATATCAAGTATAGGTTTTAAAGCATCTCCATTTATTGTTGGAGAGCCAAAGAGTACGGCATCTGCCCAATATATTTTATCTAGTATTTCTTCTTGTTTATGATAAATTACATTGTAAATGTCGATAATTGCATCGCTTATTTTCGACTTTATTCCCTGGGCAATTTTGTTAGCAATTTCTTCAGTGAATCCATAAGCAGAGACATAAGGAATAACGACTCTGGCTTTTTTATCTTGAGGAGCAGTTTCAGTACTCCATTTTCGATAAATATCTTTATAAAAGTCTATATTACCTCTAAGTATTGGTCCATGACCTGTGCATATTGTGTCTATTTTAAAATCTTTAATTTTATCTAAAGCTTTTAAAACATAGGGTTTAAATGGTCCCATTATGCAATCATAGTAATATTTTAAAGCATCCATATATTCATTTTGCTTTTCTTTTGGAATTAAATCAACAAACATATCTTCAAAACAATAGTGGCTTCCAAAAGAATCACAAGTCATTAACGTATTATCTTCTTCTATATATGTGTATATAGAATCAGGCCAATGAAGAAATGGAGCATCAATAAATCTTAATGTTTTATTTCCAAGACTTAAAGTATCATTATTTTTTACTACTATAGATTCAAAAGGTCTGTTTGCTATTTGCTTTAAAAATCTTATAGCAGTGGCAGAACCAACTATTTTAGCATTTTTTGCATAATCTAAAAGTTTTGCTACGGAGCCTGCGTGATCTGGTTCTGTATGTTCTATTACTATATAAGCTATTTCATCAAAATTAACATTTAAAGATTTTAATCTTTCGATATATTGATCAAAAGTATTTTCCTTTACTGTTTCAAATAAAGCCGTTTTTTCACTTCCTTTTACAACATATGAATTATAAGTTGTGCCATAAGGAGTATACATTACTATGTCAAAAATTTTAAGATCTGGGTCTAAAGAACCTACCCAATATATGTCTTTTTTTACTTCTAGTGCTTTCATTATATTAAATCACCTTTCTTTCCAATAAATTTCATTATTACTATGACTATTAATTAACAATAATTATTTATGAATTAATTATATTATATAAAAATATAATTTTCAATAAAATTTAATATATTTAGTATGTCTAATTTATATGTGTAATATTGAAAGTTAGAAAAATGTTTTAAAAATAACAAATATTTTTTAAAGCTATTTTTGCTTAAAGAAAAAACTCGAGATTATGTCCCGAGTTTTCTATTTATTATTTAGTATATAGTTTTCTATTTGTGAAATTATTATTAGCTTTACTTGATATTTTTGTTATTAGCATGCAATATTTAAAGTATCATTTGCATTAATTTTATAATCTTTACCATATACAGATAATATCAAATCTTTAGAACTTTCGTTTGATATTATTATATTTTCTTTAGTTACATTGACTTTTAATAATGTACCTCTAAACATGATTTTAAAAGAAAATGATTGCCAGTGTTTTGGTATGAATGGATTTAGATGAAGTTTATCATTTCTAACTCTCATACCTCCAAAGCCTTGCACAACTGACATCCAAGTTCCAGCCATACTTGTTATATGGCATCCATCTTTTGTATCATTGTTATAGTTATCTAAATCAAGCCTTGAAGTTCTTAAATACATTTCATAAGCTTTATCATGCATTCCAAGTTTTGAAGCTAAAATGGAATGAACACATGGTGATAAAGAAGATTCGTGTACTGTCCTAGGCTCGTAAAATTCAAAGTTTCTTCTTATAGTTTCATCATCATATAAATGTTCTAAGAAATATAAACCTTGAAGTACATCGGCTTGTTTTATAAAACAAGAACGCAATATTCTATCCCAAGACCATTTTTGATTTAAAGGTCTATCTTCTTCGCTTAATTCTGACACAAGACGTTGTTCTTTATCCATATAACCTTCTTGCTGCAGAAATATTCCAAGCTCTTCATCTACAGGATAAAACATATTTTTTATAATATCTTTCCATTTAATGATTTCTTCTTCTTTAAGATCAAGTTTGTTAATCAATTCATTATATCTATCAGGTTCATTATTTTTTAAATAATCTATAACTTCTAAAGTATATTCCATTGTCCATGAAGCTATTCTATTGGTGTACCAATTATTATTTACATTATTTTCATATTCATTTGGGCCTGTAACTCCATGAATTACATATTTACCTTTTCTAGGAGCGTAGTGAACTCTTTCTTCCCAAAATCTTGATATTTCAACAAGAACTTCAAATCCGTATTGACCTAAATAAGATTTATCTCCAGTATAATTTACATAATTGTATATAGCATATGCTATTGCTCCGTTTCTGTGAATTTCTTCAAAAGTTATCTCCCATTCATTATGACATTCTTCACCATTCATTGTAACCATTGGGTACAATGCACCTTTTTTAAAACCAAGCTTTCTAGCATTTTCTTTAGCTTTTTCAAGGTGTTTATATCTATAAATTAATAAATTTCTAGCTACCTTTTGATCAGAAGTAGATAAATAAAAAGGCAGACAGTAGGCCTCTGTATCCCAATATGTGCTTCCTCCATATTTTTCACCAGTAAAACCTTTAGGACCTATATTTAAACGTTCATCTTCACCAGTATAGGTTTGATTAAGCTGAAATATATTAAATCTGATTCCTTGTTGTGCAGCAGTATCTCCTTCAATAACTATATCACTTTCCAACCATTTGTTTTCCCAAACTTTAATATGATTTTTTAAAAGATTTTCAAAGCCTTCATTATAGGCTTTTGTTAATATTTCTTTACCATAAGGAACTAAATTTTTTAAAGAGTGATCTCGTGAAGTTACATTAGAAACATATTTATAAACAACAATTTCTTTTCCTTCTTCAGCATGAATTTTTAGAGTATTTGAAACAAATTTTTCCTTTTTATCTATTTTTATTTCATCTTTTATTAAATTTCCATCTTTAAATACATCAAATTTCATTGAAGAGGAAAGATGAAAATCAAGTTTTTTTGTTTTTATAACTAAAGTTGAAATATCTGACGATGGAATAATTTCAACTTCTTCCCAAAATTTTTCATCATAATTTGAGTCTTCATTTATAACATCACCATCTAAATAAGGTGTTATTATAATTTCTCCAGAAAAATTAACAGGAGTTATAGAATATTTTATAGCACCAATTTCAGGATATACTGCACTTAAAAATCTTAAACTTTCTACATTTACTGTATTTCCATTAGATAAAGTAGCTGTAAAAGTTCTTTTTAAGTAAGCTTCTTTCATATTTAAAACTCTTTTAAAATTTTTCACTTTGGCTTTAGCTAAATCTAAAGTTTCACCGTTTATAACTATGTCTATGCCTATCCAATTTGTTGAATTTAAAACTTTAGCAAAATATTCAGGATATCCATTTTTCCACCAGCCTACTCTTGTTTTATCAGGATAATAAACTCCAGCCATATAACTACCTTGAAGAGAATCACCACTATATTTTTCTTCAAAATTTGCCCTTTGTCCCATATGACCATTTCCTAAGCTAAATACACTTTCTGCAACTCTATTTTCTTCAGGAGAAAAATTTTCCTCGATTATATTCCATTCATCAATTTTAAAATATTGTTTCATAATATTTACATCTTCCTTTCATAAAATAAAATTAAATATAGACAAGCGTTTGCATAAAGATTATAAATTTAAGGTTAGTTAAATCAAACTAACCAAAGTTTCTCTATTGTCATATCTTCAAAAGATGGTATGACTAAATCAGCTTTATTTAATATTTCAGGGGAACCAACACCTATGCTGTGCATACCAGCATTTATAGCTGCCTCTATTCCTGCTTGTGCATCTTCAAATACTACACAATATTTTGGATCTATATTTAATTCTTGAGCACCTTTAAGAAAAACTTCAGGATTAGGTTTAGCATGAGTTATTTTAGTTCCATCTATTATTGCATCAAAATAGTGTGTTATACCTGTTTTTTCTAATATTAATTTTGAATTTTTGCTTACAGAACCAAGAGCTATTTTAATATTATTTTCTTTTAAAGAGTTTAAAAAACTTATTACCCCTGGGAGTATCTCTGAAGAATCCATTTTAGATATATACTCTACATACCAATTATTTTTTTTCTCTGCAAGTTTTTCTTTTGTTTTATCATCAAAAGAAAGACCTCCAATTTCTAAAAGTATATCTAAGGATTTCATTCGGCTTACACCTTTAAGTCTTTCGTTTTGTTCTTTAGTAAATTCAAAGCCTAATTCTTCTGCTAATCTTTTCCAAGCGAGATAATGGTATTTTGCGGTGTCTACTATAACTCCGTCTAAATCAAATAAACAAGCTTTTACATCTTTCAATTAAAACCCTCCCACAGTTTTTTATATAATTTATAAAACTTTAATAAAAGCGTAAACTCAAAATAAATAAATAAAAATATTTTGAGTAAACATAGATAAAAGCATAATATACCTTAATGTAAAGTATATCATAAAAGAATGTAAAGGTTAATAAAAATTTTAAATACAGGTCTATTTTTAAACAAATGAATAAAGAAATATATATTTGATTTAGAAAACTATACAAAAATATTTATTTAAATGCTTCTGTATAATTTTTTATTTTATGCATAAAATAAAAAAGTGTTAACGGAGGATGAGAAAATGAAAAATAAAGAATTTATGAAAAAAATATATAAAAAATTTTCTGATTTTGTTTCTGTAGCTTCAGCTAGAGAACTTGAATATTTTGTATTAGATTCAAAATTTACTTCAAGTTTTAATTATAGAATGAAAAAAATTATACAAGAAATAAAAAAAGAAAAAAATGAGGATATAGAATTTAGTATACTTTTCAACACAAACGGAGAAATAGCAGTAATAGATGCAAATATATTAGGTAAGCATATTGGAAACAATTATAACATAAAAATAGAAGAGTACTATAAAAATGCAGCTTTAAATAAAATAATAAAGGATGTGATAAATGGCAGTGAAAAATCTCAAAAGGATTTTGTAACTATTTCTTACTCTATTTTGTATCATACTTTGCAATCCATTTATAGTGAAATAAAATGCAAAAAAGATATTGTGGATAAGTACAAAAGAGATTATTTTCTAACAGAATATAAGGGGGAAGATATTGGAGCTGTTATTGC
The DNA here is from genome assembly GCF_004011155.1 of Clostridium prolinivorans. GTDB lineage: Bacteria > Bacillota > Clostridia > Clostridiales > Clostridiaceae > Clostridium_AT > Clostridium_AT prolinivorans. The sequence continues at coordinate 178,896 of NZ_RJWG01000003.1, forward strand.
ATGTATTTTGATTTTGGAAGATATTTGCAAGTACATAAGAATAAAAGAAAGCTTAATTGTACAAGTGATAAATGATACTGTATTAAATAAAAAAATATAGTCATTATTATTGTGGATTCGACACAATTCACAATAATATATATAAAATATGTAATCAAAATCCATATAATTTTGTAACTAATGGAACTAATGTGATTTACATGTCATATTATGGGTACAAGAAATTTGATAACATTTTCATAAAACGACAATGTTTTTATGTTAATAATGTTAATATTGTGGTAAAGAGTTATTCAGGGGGTGAAGAAATGTTCTATGTAGCTGATTTTAAAATAGTAAAAAATAATCCACATATGTTAATAGTTAATGTTAATAATGTGGACAAGTTTATTTCTAAATAAAAATTATAAAGTATACATAGAACAAAATGTTATGATGATAGTTGAAAATATGATTAGAAATGAAGTATGTGAAGATATGAAGAGAAACTATTTTTATAGGCTTACAAGAAATACTGTTTCTCTTACTTTAGGTGGAGATGAAATGAAAGTTCAATCTTATGGAATTGAAATAGAAAGACAAGATGTTGTAAATGGATCCATAGTAAATATTGAAAGAGATTGTGTTGAAAGTATAAGTCCACATAGACATAAAGTACATAATCTCCTAAAGCTTTTATATGATAGAGGCGTTTCGCCAATACATCTTATAGATGTTTTAGGTGAGTATATAGATGAATATATTGTAGATTTTGATGATGCTTTAAAAGAAATATCTGCTTATTAAAAAAGAGGTGAGTTTTCCTCTTTTTTATTTTTTACTATTATTAAAAAAATTTTAGTGGTAAAATATAAGTACCAATATAAATTAGGGGTGAATTTAATGATAATTGGTGTCGGAGTAGATATAGTAGAGATAAGAAGAATAAAGGAAGCTTTAGATAAAAATGATAAATTTATGGATAAGTTATTTACCAAAGAAGAAATCGAATATTTAAAAAGCAGAAATTTAAGACCAGAGTATATAGCTGGAAGATTTGCTGCTAAAGAAGCTGTTTCTAAAGCTTTAGGTACAGGTTTTAGAGGATTTGATTTTAAAGATATAGTAATAGATAGAACAGCATTAGGAAAACCTATTGTTGTACTTAAAGGTAAAGCTAAACTTTTAATACAAAAATACGGGGAATGCAAAATACATATAAGTATAAGTCATGGAGAAGATAATGCTATTGCTTATGCTTTAATCGAAAGTAATTCAAATGAAGGTGAAGGAAATGAAAATAGCTTCTAGTTCTATAACAAGAGAAGTTGACAAATTTTGTATAGAAGTTTTGAAAATACCCGGCATTGTTTTGATGGAAAATGCAGCCCTTAAAATAATTAAAAATATAGATTTTGATTGTTATAAAAGTTTTTTAGTTTTATGTGGAATTGGGAACAACGGTGGAGATGGTTTTGCAGTAGCTAGACATCTTTTTTCAATTAATAAAAATATAGAAGTATTTTTTATAGGTTCAGAAGATAAAATGACTTCTGATTGCAGAACAAATTATAATATTTTAAAAAATATGGGATTGAAAATTAATAAAGTAAATAATTTAGAAGATGCCAATGAATTAAAAGAGGTAGCAACACGTTGTGATATGTGTATAGATGCCTTATTTGGAACAGGAATTACAAGAAATATAGAAGGTATATATGATTTAGCCATAACTATAATAAATGAAAATAGTAAATTTACTTTATCTATAGATATACCCTCAGGGCTTAACGGGGATACTGGAGAAGTTATGGGAAACTGCATAAAATCAAATAAAACAGTTACTTTTCAGTATTATAAAAGAGGTTTTTTAAATTATGGAAATGATAAATACACAGGAGAAATTATTGTAGAAGATATTGGAATTCCAAAATTTGTAGAAGATAAATTTTATAATAAAGAATTTATTGTAGATAAAACTCTTATAAAAAATAGTATTAAAATTAGAGATAAATATTCTCATAAAGGAGATTATGGAAGAGTATTAATTATTGCAGGGTCAAAAGGTTTTACTGGAGCTTCATATATATGCACTGAAGCAGCAGTAAGAAGCGGAGCAGGTCTTGTTACTTTAGCATGTAATGAAGAAATACAAGATATTTTAAGTTCTAAGCTTATAGAAGCTATGACCATATCTTATAATGATGAAATTAAACTTAAAGAATTAATACAAAAAAGCAATGCTATTGCTATAGGTCCTGGACTTGGGAATAATACAAAAACTTTTGAAATTCTAAAATATGTGCTATTAAATGCTAAATGCCCTGTAATTATAGACGCAGATGGAATAAATGTGCTAAAAGACAACCTTTATATTTTAAAAAACAAAAAATGTAAAGTTATAATAACTCCTCATGTAGGAGAGATGTCAAGAATAACAGGTCTTGAAACAGAATATATAAATAAACATAGAATAGAGGTTTCTAAAAAATTAGCACAAGATTATGGAATTATAGTGTTATTAAAAGGATATAATACTGTAATAACTGATGGAGAATATATATTTATAAATTCAACTGGAAATAGTTCTATGGCTTCAGGTGGTATGGGAGATTGTTTAACTGGCATTATAGCATCTTTTGCAGCTCAAAAATATGAGCCTTTAAAAGCTACATATATTTCTGCATTTATACATGGATATGCTGGAGAAAATCTTTCTGAAGATATGTTTTGTGTAAATGCAAGTCATCTTTTAGAAAGTATTCCTTATATAATAAAAGAAATTCAAAATAATTGAAATGAAATTTTAATTAAAGAATATTAATAAAATAATAAGAATAGTATTAATATTGAAGTACATTTAAGTTTGGAGGCTGCCATGAGAAAAAAAATATTAATACTATTTTCTCTGATGCTTATTTTTCCTATAGTATTTGGATCTTGCATAAAAAAAAATAAAAGCCCTGAGGAAGTAGTTAATTTTTTAAAAGATTTAAACACATATACATCAGATTTTAAAATGGAAATAAAAAATGATAAACAAGTAATAACTTACGAAGGGAAACATTACTATGATAAAAATTTAGGTCATGTGATGAAACTTGGTGAAGATAAAATTTTTGTTTATAAAGAGGACAAGATATATGCTAATGATATAAAAAATAATGTTAAATATACTGTTGATAAAGAATTTGATGAAGGTTTTATATATACTTTTATTGAAAAATACATTGAACTTTTATATACTAATGAAGAAATAAAATATGATTTTAAAGAAATAGATGGAAAAAAATATCAAATTATAAAACTTATTATTCCAACTTCAAATAAAGAAATTGATAATGCACAAATGTATGTTAATCTTGAAAACTATATACCTGAATATATTTTCATATATGATGAAAAAAACAATGAAAAAATTAAGGTAACCTATAAAAACTTTGAAGTTAATCCAAAGCTTAATAAAAATCTATTTCAAACGGAGAATAAATGAAATAATTTTATAATAATATTTAAGCACAAAAGATAGGAGGCAAAGTTTTGTTTAAGCATTTAAGACCAGTATGGGCAGAAGTAAATTTAGATAATTTAGCACATAATATGAGAGAAATAAGGAAAATTTCTAAAAGTAAAGATATTATAGCAGTTATTAAAGCAGATGGTTATGGGCATGGAGCTTTAGATATAGCACCAACACTTTTAGAAAATGGAGCTACAAAAATTGCTGTAGCAGTTTTAAATGAAGCTATAGAATTAAGACGGGGAGGAATTAAAGCACCTATAATTATTTTAGGGTTTACTCCTCCAAGCCTTATAGATATGCTTTTACGATATGATATAGAACAGACAGTTTATTCTTATGAGTTAGCTAAAGAAATATCTAATATGGCTCAAAAGAAAAATAAAAAGGCAAAAATACATATTGCATTAGATACAGGAATGGGCAGAATAGGATTTTTGCCTAATGATGAAAGTATAGAGGATGTATATAAAATAAGTAAACTGCCAAATATAATTATAGAAGGTCTTTATTCCCATTTTTCTACTGCAGATGAAGAAGATAAAACTTATACAGAACTTCAATTAAAAAAATTTAATGAATTTTATGATAAATTAATTAAAAAAGGCATTAAAATAAATATTAGACATATTGCCAATAGTGCTGCTATAATTGATTTGCCTAAATCACATTTTGAAGCAGTAAGACCTGGAGTAATACTTTATGGTTATTATCCTTCTGAAGAAGTAAGCAGAGAAAAAATAAATTTAAAACCTGTAATGAGTTTAAAAACTAATATTGTTCACATAAAAAAACTTCCAGCTGGAGAATATATAGGATATGGAAGAAAATTTAAAACAAATAGAGAAAGTATTATAGCTACCCTTCCTGTAGGTTATGCAGATGGATATACTAGATTTTTATTTGAAAAAGCAAAGGTAATTATAAATGGAAGCTTTGCTCCGGTAGTAGGACGAATTTGTATGGATCAATGTATGGTCGATGTTACAGATATAAAAAATGTACAGCTTGGAGATGAAGTTATACTTTTAGGAGAAAAAGATAATTTAAAATTTGATGCAGATGATATAGCAAAATTAATAGGAACTATAAACTATGAAGTAACTTGCATGATAAGTAAAAGGGTACCTAGAGTGTATTTAAAGTCTGGAAAAGTTATAAAAATTAGAAATTATATTTAATTATTTTTTAAGTTGTGTTATAATGCTATTATGCCTAAGAATGGGGAAATATCAATAATTTGCTTTGACATATTTTAATATTTTAAATTATAATAATTTTAAATTATAATAATATAGTACATATTTGTGCACTTTTATATAAGTTAATATATTTTAGTGCTGCAAATTATTAACAATTATGTTACTTTTCGATAAGTACTTAGTATACGGATTTTTAGGAGGCGTTTTTCCCATGGCAGGTTCAAAAAAACTGGTGGTTAATCTTAATGAAACACTGTATAATGAATTTAATAAAGCCCTTGAAGAAGATTGCAAAAAAAGAAGTGAATTTATTCGTGATGCTATAATAGTATATATTGAGGAGAAAAAAAGACTTAGTTTAATGGACAGTATGAGAAAGGGATATATGGAAATGGCTCAATTAAATCTTGAAATAGCAGAAATGGGCTTTGCAAATGATGTTGATGAATTAAAAAAGTATGAAGCGAAGCTAGCGGAGAGTGATTTTCCTAATGACAACGATAGTGAAAAGAGGAGATATATTTTATGCTGATTTAAGCCCAGTAGTAGGCTCAGAACAAGGAGGAATAAGGCCAGTCATCGTTATACAAAATGATGTTGGCAATAAGTACAGTCCAACAGTAATTGTAGCAGCAATTACTTCACAGATAAATAAAGCTAAACTTCCAACTCATGTTGAAATCTCCTCAGAAGAGTATGGTTTAAACAAAGATTCAGTAGTATTGCTTGAGCAAATAAGAACTTTGGATAAAAAAAGACTTAAAGAAAAAATAGGGCATATGACAGACAAAGACATGAAAATGGTAGATGAAGCACTTTCCATAAGTGTTGGGTTACAATAGGGGGCTTTATAAGCTCCCTATATTTGGTTGTTTTTAAATATACAAAAGAGGAGGTATTAAATGAAGCAATATATAGAAGATATATTGTATGCACTTAAATTATCAATATATTATTTTATAGGTTCTTTTATATTTGGAATTATAATAGGGCTTATTTTATATGGATTTGATTTTATAAACGTAATGCTTTGGGGATGTAGATTATCTCAAATAGTATCTGTATTTGGCTTATCTATATCAGCAATATCTTTTGTAAAATGGGATTTAATGAGACCTCTTAATTATCAAAAAACTTGGGAAACATATTTTCATAAATTAAATTTATCTCATGTTATATTTATAATATCAATCTCTATTTTAGCTTTTTCTTTTATAGTTGATTACTTTGTAAGGCCAATTCCTTCTTTTTAAAAAATATGTAAGTGAGGAGGTTTTTATGAGAAAATTTAAAGAATACATATTTATAACAATAGGTTTTATGCTAGTAGCACTTTCTCTTAGACTTTTCCTAGTACCAAATAAAATAGCAGCAGGAGGGGTTTCTGGAATAGCTATAATACTAAATAGTATTTTCCCTTTTTTAAATGTTGGTATGATAATGCTTGGCATAGATGCCGTATTATTTATAATAGCTTTTGCAGTAATAGGGAATAAATTTGGTGCAAAAAGTATATATGCAAGCTTAGGTATATCATTAACTATATGGTTAACAGATAATCTTAAAATTTTTGATAAAGCTATTACAAATGATTTACTTCTTGCATCTATATTTGGGACTTTACTCTCTGGTATAGGTATGGCTATAGTTTTTAATCAAAATGCTTCTACTGGAGGAACAGACATAATTGCTAAAATATTAAATAAATTTTTTCATATAGATATAGGCAAAGCTATTTTAATTGTTGATTTTATTGTAACTTTATTTGCAGGTATTACTTTTGGTACAAATATAGCACTGTATTCTTTACTTTGTGTTATAATGAATGGTTTTGTTATAGATAATGTAATTGAAGGTGTAAATACTTGTAAAGAGGTTATAGTTGTAAGTACAAAAATAGATGAAATAAGCAATTATATAATTAATGAATTAGATAGAGGATGTACTATTTTTAAAGGAAAAGGTGGATTCACTAAAAAAGACACAAATATTTTATATACTGTGTTATATAGAAAACAGTTTATAAAGCTTAAAAAATTTATTAAAGATGTGGATAATAAAGCTTTTATAACAGTAAGTGAAACTCATGAAGTTTTAGGAGAAGGATTTAAAGATATACTTGGAGATGAATAAAAAAATAGCCACAAATTTTAGTGCTTTTCGTTTTTTAGATATTAAGTTTAACGGAAAAGCTTGATTTGTGGCTATTTTATTTTTTGTCTAATTTTGCACACTAAGATTAAAATGATAATATTTTAGGTTTAAATATAGAAATAGAGTATATATTAGATTAGAGCATGTAGGAGATTATTATTTAGTTTTCATATTAGATATATAAAAGTAAATACTTCCTTTAAAAAATGTTAATTGTTTATTTTAGTATTATTATGTTATAATAAAAAAGTGAAATATGTATTTTTGTGTATAAATTTTGTATATAAATATGAAATAGAGGGAGATGCAGTAATGATTGAATTTAAAAATGTAACCAAAATATATGACAATAATGTGACTGCTCTTAAAGATATTAATATAAAAATTGAAAAAGGAGAATTTGTTTTTTTAGTAGGATCCAGTGGCGCAGGAAAATCCACATTTATAAAAATGATTTTAAAAGAAGTAGAACCTACTAAAGGCTCAATAATTTTAAATGATAATATAGATATAACAAAATTAAAAAGAAGACAGATTCCATACTATAGAAGAAAAATAGGTGTGGTTTTTCAAGATTTTAGATTAATTCCTACTTTAAATGTTTATGAAAATGTGGCTTTTGCTATGAGAGTCACAGAGGCATCAGAAAAAGAAATAAGAAAAAGAGTACCTATGATGCTTTCACTTGTAGGCCTTTCTGACAAATATAAATCCCTACCAAGTATGCTCTCTGGAGGAGAACAACAAAGAGTTTCTTTAGCAAGAGCTATAGTAAATAATCCATCTATTTTAATTGCGGACGAGCCTACTGGTAATCTTGATCCAGATACATCCATGGAAATTATGGAAATATTAAGTGATATTAATCGTGCAGGGACTACTATAATTATGGCTACCCATGCTAAAGAAATAGTAGACATTATGAAAAAGAGAGTTATAGCAATTGAAAAAGGTGTAATATCAAGAGATGAGCAGAGGGGAGCATATGGGTATGAAGATTAATACATTTGTTAATTTTATAAGTGATGCAGCTAAAAGTTTAAAAAGAAACAAGACTATAAGCATAGCTTCTGCGGCAACTGTTGCAGCAACTTTGTTTATACTTGGAACATTTTTACTTGTTATACAAAACATAAATCAAGTTATGAGTGAAATGGAATCTAAAGTAGAAATAAAAATAATTTTAAAAGATGATATAAAACTTGATGAACAAAAGGCTATTGAAAATAAATTAAAAAATACATCAAGTGTTACGAGTGTTGAATATGAAAGCAAATCTCAAGCACTTGAAAATTTAAAAAGCAGATTTGGAAAACAGTATGAATCAGCTTTAGAAGGTCTTGAAAAAGAAAATCCACTCCCAGCATCTTACATAGTTAAAGTAGAAAAACCTGAATTAATATCTCAAGTAGTAAAAGATATAGAAGGTATGGCTGGAATTGAAACAATAAAAGACGCTAAAGAAGTAGTAGATAAAATTATAACATTTAGTAATGCTATAAGATGGATAGGAATTATTATATTTGTGATACTTATAGGAGTTTCTTTATTCCTTATAGGCAATACTATAAAACTTACTGTATATTCTAGAAGAAAAGAGATTAATATAATGAAATATATTGGTGCTACAGATTGGTTCATAAGATGGCCTTTTATATTGGAAGGTATGTTTATAGGTATACTAGGAGCTATTGTTGCAGACCTTTTACTCTATTATGGATATAAATTTGTTTTTATAAAAATGTCTGCACAAATTATGATGATACCACTTATAAATCCAGCTTATGTATATAGCGTTATACTAGGGGAATTTATTCTTGGGGGGATTTTTATAGGAATAGTTGGTAGTATAATGGCAATTAGAAAATTTTTAGTAGTTTAAAAGTGGTTTAAAAATTAGGATACTTATATATATATTAAAAGTCTAATATAAACTTTTAAATAAATAACAAACTTATTTTAGTAACATCTTAAAAGTTTGGGGGAATATTTATGAAAAAAGGGGTAAGTCTAGTATTAGCACTAACCTTGAGTATTACTTCTGTAATTACAGTAAAAGCTGATAATTTAACTGATGCTCAAAATAATTTGGAAAATATTCAAAATTCAATAAATGATAAAAAAGAAGAATTAGAAAATATTAACCAAAAACATATGGATACAAAAAAGAGCGTAGAACAGCTTGATGAAAAGGTAAATGAATCAGAAAAAGCATTAAATAATTTAAATAGTAAAATTACAAATATAGATAAAAAAATAAAAAACTATGAGAAAAAAATAGAAGAGAGCAAGAAAAATTTAGAAGAACAAGATGAACTATTTAAAAAAAGGGTAAGAGCTCTTTATATAAATGGAAATGAAAGCTATTTAGAACTAATTTTTAGTTCTAATAGTTTTTCAGAGTTTTTTTCTAGGATTGAATCTGTAAGTAAAGTTATGGAATATGATAAAAAATTAATTGAAAGCATGGAAAATAATAAAAAAGCTTTGGAACTTCAAAAAGCTGAACTTGATAAAACTAAAAAAGAAAATATAGTTTTAAAAACTCAAGCAGATAAGCAATATAAAGAACTTCAAGCAAACTTAGCTCAAAAACAAAACTTAATGGAATCTTTAGAGAAAGATAAGGCTTCCTATGAAAAAATGATTGAAGAGGAAGAAAAGGAATCGCAGGCAATAGCGTCATTAATAGCTACTATAAAAAAGAAAAAGGAAGAAGAGGCTAGGAAAAAAGCAGAAGAAGCGAGAAGAAAAGCTGAGGAGGCTAAGAAAAAAGCTGAGGAGGCTAAGAAAAAAGCTGAGCAAGAAGCAAGTAGAGGCGGATCAGCTGCAAACACCAGTAGTACTAATACTAATAACACTACTAATACTAATCAAACAATTTTATCTCAGTCTTCTTCTAGTAATAGTGCTCAAAAGTTATATTGTGTTACAGGAAGAGTTTATCCTATAACTTCTCCTTATGGTCCAAGAATTCATCCTATATTTGGAGTGCAAAAACCTCATACTGGTATAGATATTGGAGTTGGGTATGGAACACCTATATATGCTTTAAAAGATGGTGAGGTAATTTATGCTGGAGTCCAGGGAGGATATGGGAATGTTGTTATGATTGATCATGGAGATATTATAAGTTTGTATGCACACAATTCTTCTTTAGCAGTTAGTGTAGGACAAACTGTAAAAGGTGGACAACTTATATCTAGAGCTGGAAGTACTGGAAATTCCACAGGACCGCATCTTCATTTTGAAATAAGGAAACCAAATGGAAGTACTATTAATCCAACTCCATATTATGTTAAATAAATGATTAAAAATAAATTTGCAATGTTTTTGCAAATTTATTTTTTTTAGTGTTATAATTATTGAAGATTTATATAAATATATAGATATAGTAAAAATAAAAATGCCTAAGTAGTGAGGAGAGATAAATATATGAATAATAAGAAAAAATGGATAGCTGGAACAATAGCTATTGTTTTAGCTACTAATGTATTAACCTTTGTAAGCGCAAAAACGTTGCCTATATTTTCAACTGGGCATGTAATACAAGCAGGAAATAATGAAAATATTTCAAGTTACAATAAATTATTTGAAGTGAGGGATCTTATATATAAATTATATGATGGACCAATAGATGAAAATAAATTAGTAGAAGGAGCTATTAAAGGCATGACAGCATCTCTTGAAGATCCTTATACTGTATTTATGAATCAAGAAGAATTTCAAGCGTTTAATACTCAAACAGAGGGAAGTTATTCAGGTATAGGACTTCAAATAGAAGTAAAGGATGATAAAATAATAGTTTTAAGTACGTTTGATGATTCACCAGCACAAAAGGCAGGTATACTTCCAGGAGATGTTATAGAAAAAGTAAATGATACTAAAGTATCTGGTAAAGACTATCAAAATGCAGTGGCTATGATGAAAGGAAAAGAAGGTACAACTGTAAATATAACAGTTACAAGAAATGGGAAAGAAACATATACATATACTGTAAAAAGAGCTAAAATAAATTTACAAACTGTAAGTGGTGAACTTCTTTCTAACAATATAGGCTATATAAGAATTTCTATGTTTGATAAAAACACAGGAGAAGATTTTAATAAAAAATTAAAAGATTTGAAAGATAAAGGTGCTAAAGGAATAATTTTAGACTTAAGACAAAATCCAGGAGGGTTATTATCTACTTGCGTAGATGTAGTATCAAATTTTGTACCAAAGGGAGAAGTAATAGTTTCTACTATTGATAAATACAAAAAAGAAGAAAAGTATAAATCTAAGGGAGGAATAGCAATAGGAATGCCTTTAGTTGTATTAACTGACGGACTTACTGCTAGTGCTTCTGAAATAGTTTCAGGTGCAGTAAAAGATTATAAAGTAGGAACATTGGTAGGCGAAAAAACTTTTGGAAAGGGAGTTGTTCAAACTTTAGTTGATACTGGAGATGGAACAGCATTAAAAGTTACAATATCTAAATACTATACTCCTAATGGAGTAAATATACACAAAACAGGTATTAAGCCAGATATAGAAGTTAAGTATCCTGAGGAACTTTTAAAAGAACCATATGCAAGGAATAAAGATCCACAATTTAATAAAGCATTAGAAACATTAAAAGAAAAAATGAAATAATTTTATTTGAGGAGAATTTTTTTACATGAGCATTTTAATAAATACTTTAAGAGCTATTGCTTACACTTTAGTAAATCCTAATAGTGTATTAATTCTTATAATGCTTGCTTTTATGTTGTATAGACAAAATAAGAATATAACTATAATGCAAAAGATGATAGTTGGAGAAAATTTTGACTCTTCATTAGAGCTTACTATTTCTCAAATAGTAATAGGTATAATTGCTGGAGCAGTCTCCAGCATTATACTTGCCTTTTTAGGAGTAGCTTTTGATGAAAATTCAGCTATATATTTAATATTTTTAATATCAATATTTTTTATGTTTATAAAACCAAGGTTTATATGCTTTGCATATTCAGGAGCATTGCTTGGAATTTTAAGTTTAATTTTAGAACTTATATCAAAGATATATGCTGGAGTTAAAATAAATTTATTTGGAAGTGTTATAGATTTAGCAAATGTAGACATTCTTAAAATAGATATAGGCTCTCTTATAGTATTAATTTCTGTTCTTCATTTTATAGAAGGAATTTTAGTTATTATAGATGGTAAAAGAGGTGCTATTCCTGTATTTACAAATAGAGGAGATAAAATAATAGGCGGTTTTGCTCTTAGAAGAAATTGGCTAGTTCCAGTAGCATTATTTTTAATAATTAACAATCCAATTAATTTAGAATATACTCAAAATATTGCAACTCCTAGTTGGTGGCCTTTTCTTAAAATTTCACCATTTTTAAATATGGCAAAAGGAGCTGCAGTTACCTTATTTGCCTACTTTAGTATAATAGGATATAGTAGTGTAACATTTACTAAAAGTAAAGAAGAAAAAACTTTTTCTTCAGGTATAGCACTTTTACTATATAGCATAATACTTTTTGTGTTAGCTCAGTTTTCATATTTAAGTTATATGTATAAACTTCTTTTAATAATATTTACACCTGTGGCTCATGAATTTATGATTAATATACAAAATTTCCTTGAAGTAAAAAGAAATCCTAAATATGTAAGTGGAGATAATGGGATTATGGTTCTAGAGGTAGCACCTAACTCTCCAGCACAAGAAATGGGAATTAAAAGTGGGGATTTATTAGTAGAAGTTAATAATAAAAAAATTACAAGTGAAAATGATATTTTGTATCCATCGATAGAAGGAGTAAATTATATTAGTTTCAAAATTGAAAGAGGAATGGGCAAGCATTATGAAGTAAGTTATAACAAAATGAATAAAGAAAAAAAATAGGAATAGTTTTTGTGCCTAAAAACATTCCTAAAGATAGTACTGTAATACATTATGATGAAACTAAATTTAAAGAAATATTTGATAAAATTAAAAATAAAAAAGATGACGATGAATAAAAAATTAATGTAAATCTCTTAAAACAGTTTTATTATTTAAACTGTTTTAAGAGATTTACATTTTTACTTAAATTCTATACAATTATATATTTATATTAAGTATTATACTTAATATAAGTAGTTTATTAATATAAAGTTTTAAAAAATATATACTCTCACTTACTAATTAAGAATTATTGACATAGACATTATAAAAGTATAGAATAATTATTATTGAACAAATGTTCGTAAAGTGAGTGATATAAATGGGTAAATTTAAAATAAGTTCAAAATTTAAGCCTACTGGTGATCAGCCTCAGGCTATAGATAGTATTTCCAAGGGAATAGAACGTGGTGAAAAATTTCAGACTCTTCTTGGAGTAACTGGTTCTGGAAAAACTTTCACTATGGCTAATATAATCGAAAGAGTTCAAAAACCTACTTTGGTTTTGGCTCACAATAAAACTCTCGCTGCTCAGCTTTGTTCTGAGTTTAGAGAGTTTTTTCCTAATAATGCGGTAGAATATTTTGTTTCTTATTATGATTATTACCAGCCAGAAGCTTATGTGCCTCAAACAGATACTTATATAGAAAAAGATGCAGCTATAAACGATGAAATAGATAAGCTTAGACACTCTGCTACAGCAGCACTTTTTGAAAGAAAAGATGTTATAATAGTTGCATCAGTTTCATGTATATATGGTTTAGGAAATCCTGAAGAGTATAAAAATTTAACAATTTCTTTAAGAGAAGGAATGATTAAAGATAGAGATGAAGTAATTAAAAAACTTATAGAAATACAATATGAACGAAATGAAATTAATTTTGTAAGAGGTACATTTAGAGTAAGGGGAGATGTATTAGATATTTTTCCTGCAGGGTCTACAAATAAAGCTGTTAGAGTTGAATTTTTTGGAGATGAAATAGAAAAGATTAGAGAATTTGATGTTTTAACTGGCGAAATTCTAAATAGCAGAAGCCATATATCAATTTTTCCAGCTTCTCATTTTGCTACTTCTTATGAAAAACTTGAAATAGCTATTAAAAAAATTGAAGAAGAGTTAGAAGAACGTCTTAAAGAACTTATTGCTCAAGATAAAATTTTAGAAGCTCAAAGATTAAAGCAAAGAACAAATTTTGATATAGAGATGATAAGAGAAGTTGGATATTGCAGCGGCATAGAAAATTATTCACGGATACTTGACGGAAGAGCCAAAGGTTCACCACCACAGACTCTTATAGATTATTTTCCAAAAGATTTTTTAATGTTTATAGACGAAAGCCATGTTACCCTTCCGCAAGTAAGAGCTATGTATGCAGGGGATCGTTCTAGAAAAGATACATTAGTAGAGTATGGTTTTAGGCTTCCAAGTGCATATGATAATAGACCATTAAAATTTGAAGAATTTGAACAAAAACTTAATCAGGTTGTTTTTGTAAGTGCTACACCATCAACTTATGAGCTTGAACATTCTACAAATGTGGCAGAGCAGATTATTAGACCTACAGGACTTTTGGATCCTGAAATAATAGTAAAACCTATTAAAGGACAGATAGATGATTTATATGAAAATATTAAAAATACAATAGACAAAGGATTTAGAGTTTTGGTAACTACTCTTACCAAAAAGATGGCAGAGGATTTAACTAAATATTTTAAAGATATGAATATTAAAACTAATTATCTTCATTCAGATATAGATACAATTGAAAGAATGAAAATTATACGAGATTTAAGAAAAGGTGAATTTGATGTACTTGTGGGTATAAATCTTTTAAGAGAAGGACTTGATATCCCTGAAGTTGCTTTAGTAGCTATTTTAGATGCGGATAAAGAAGGATTTTTAAGATCTGAAACTTCTCTTATACAGACTATAGGAAGAGCAGCTAGAAATTCAGAAAGTAAAGTTATAATGTATGCAGATGTTATAACTAAATCTATGGAAAGAGCTATAAGTGAAACAAATAGAAGAAGAAAGATTCAAATGGAATATAACAAAAAAAATGGTATTGTGCCTTCTACAGTTGTTAAAGATATAAGAGAAATTATTGAAGTTACAAAAGCAGAAGAAAATCATTATGAAAGCTTGGAAGAAGCAATTGCAGCTAATAACGAAAATATAGATAAACTTATAGAAAAATATGAAATGGAAATGTCACAAGCTGCTAAAGATTTGCAATTTGAAAGAGCAGCCCAACTTAGGGATATTATATTTAAACTTAAAAAGCAGAAAACAAAATAGTTAGTTTTATAAAAATGGAGGTACTAATGAAGGAAAAAATTATTATAAAAGGTGCTAAGGTTCATAATTTAAAAAATGTGGATCTTGAAATACCTAGAGATAAATTTATTGTATTCACAGGCCTTTCTGGTTCTGGTAAATCTTCTCTTGCCTTTGATACTTTATATGCAGAGGGACAAAGAAGATATGTAGAATCACTTTCTGCTTATGCAAGACAATTTTTAGGTCAGATGAATAAGCCTGATGTAGAATATATAGAAGGCTTATCTCCTGCTATTTCTATAGATCAAAAAACTACTAGCAGAAATCCACGTTCTACTGTTGGAACTGTTACAGAAATATATGATTATTTAAGACTTTTATATGCTAGAATAGGCGTTCCTCATTGCCCAAAGTGTGGTAAAGAAATTAAAGCACAAACTGTAGATCAGATGGTAGATAAAATAATGGAAATGCCAGAAAGAACTAAAATTCAAATACTTGCTCCACTTGTAAAAGGAAGAAAAGGAGAGCATGTTAAAATTTTAGAAAACATAAGGAAAAATGGTTTTGTAAGAGCTAGAATAGATGGGGAAATTATAGAGCTTTCAGAAGAAGATATAAAGCTTGAAAAAAATAAAAAACATAATATAGAAGCTGTTGTAGATAGACTTGTTATAAAAGAAGACATAAAAAGCAGATTAGCTGATTCTATAGAAACTGCATTAGAACTTGGGGAAGGATTAGTTTTAGTAAACATTATAGGAAAAGGAGATGTCCTTTTTAGTGAAAAATTTGCATGCCCTGATTGCGGCATAAGCATAGATGAATTAGCTCCAAGAATGTTTTCATTTAATTCTCCTTTTGGGAAATGTGATAAATGTGATGGACTTGGGACTCTTATGGAAATAGATGAAAATTTAGTTATTCCAGATAAAAGTAAAAGTCTTTCAGAAGGAGCAATTTTGCCTTGGGCAGGTACAAGTGGTAAAGATGATTCCTGGACTTATAGTGTGCTTAAAGCTTTAGCTAAAGAATATAATTTTAGTTTAGATACTCCAATTGAAAAACTTCCTCCTGAAATAGTTAAAATACTTTTATATGGAACGGAAGGTAAAACAATAAAAGTTAGATATGAAAGAGAAAGCGGAGTAGGAGAGTTTAATCATAAATTTGAAGGTGTTATAAATAGTTTAAAAAGAAGATATATGGAAAGTAATTCTGATTATATTAAAAGTGAAATTGAAAACTATATGAGTGATGCACCTTGCCCTAAATGTAAAGGAGCAAGGCTTAAACCTGAAGTTTTAGCTGTAACAGTAGGAGATAAAAATATATATGAATTTTGTCTTATGTCAATAAAAGATGAACTTGATTATGTAGAAAATTTAGTACTTTCAGAAAAGGATACTATAATAAGCAGTCAGATATTAAAAGAAATAAAAAACAGACTTAAATTTTTAATAGATGTTGGTTTAGATTACCTAAATCTTTGGAGAAATGCAGGTACTTTATCTGGAGGCGAAGCCCAAAGAATAAGACTTGCTACACAAATAGGTTCAAGCTTGGTTGGAGTTTTATATATACTTGATGAGCCAAGTATAGGGCTTCATCAAAGGGACAATGATAAACTTATAGCTACTTTAAAACGCCTTAGAGATTTAGGAAATACTCTTATTGTTGTAGAGCATGATGAAGATACTATGAGAGCAGCAGATTGTATTGTGGATATAGGACCTGGTGCAGGAGAACATGGAGGAAGGGTTGTAGCTGTTGGAACATTAGATGAAATTTCAAAATGTGAAGAGTCTATTACAGGACAGTATTTAAGTGGTAAAAAATTTATCCCTGTTCCAAAAGAAAGAAGAAAACCTAATGAAAATTATATAACTGTTATAGGAGCAAAGGAAAATAATCTTAAAAATATAGATGTAAAATTTCCTATTGGAGTGTTTACTGCTGTTACAGGAGTTTCTGGTTCTGGTAAAAGTACTCTTGTAAATGAAATACTTTATAAAGGATTAAATAAAAAATTAAATAATTCAAAAGATATACCAGGTAAACATAAAGATATAATTGGTATTGAAAATATTGATAAAATAATAAATATAGACCAAAGCCCAATAGGAAGAACACCTCGTTCTAATCCTGCAACTTATACAGGAGTTTTTGATATTATAAGAGAAGTTTTTGCTTCAACTTCAGAGGCTAGAATGAGAGGTTATAAACCAGGACGCTTTAGTTTTAATGTTAAGGGCGGGCGATGTGAAGCTTGTAGTGGAGATGGAATTATAAAGATAGAAATGCAATTTTTATCTGATGTTTATGTACCTTGTGAGGTATGTAAAGGAAAAAGATATAATAGAGAAACCCTTGAAGTAAAATATAAAGGTAAAAATATAGATGATGTTCTTAATATGACTGTTGAAGAGGCAATAAATTTTTTTGAAAATATTCCAAGAATAAAAAGTAAGTTTCAGACTCTTATGGATGTAGGTCTTGGTTATATAAAGCTTGGGCAGCCTTCAACTCAATTATCTGGTGGAGAAGCTCAAAGAATTAAACTTGCTTATGAACTTTCCAAAAGAAGTACTGGAAAAACTTTTTATATTTTAGATGAACCTACAACAGGTCTTCATATAGACGATGTTAAAAGGCTTATTGATATTCTTCAAAGGCTTACTGATGCTGGAAATACAGTAGTAGTTATAGAACACAATCTTGATGTTATAAAATCTGCAGATTATATTATAGATTTAGGTCCTGAAGGTGGAGAAAGAGGAGGAACTATTTTAGCTTCAGGAACTCCTGAAGAAATTATTAAAGTTGAAAATTCTTATACAGGACAATACCTTAAAAAGATGTTATAATTAATAAGGCTAGTATTTAATATACTAGTCTTATTAATTTAAAAGAAAGGCAGTGTCGAAGTTGGATTTTAGTAAATTAACTACAATATTTAGATTTATTATTATAGGCATAATTTACATAATTATATTCTTATCACTTAAAATAATGTACAAAGACATTAAAAATGGAGGTAAAAGAAATCCTACAAAGAAAAAAACTTTTGGACTTGAAATATTAGATAAAGGAGAAAATCATGAATTAAAAAATGGTGCTGTTATTCCAATTAAAGGTGAGATTACTATTGGAAGAAAAACAACAAATAATTTAATTTTAGATGATCAGTATGTTTCAGGAAACCATGCTAGAATATTTTTAAAAAATACTGATTACATAATTGAAGATTTAGGAAGTACAAATGGAACAATTATAAATGATAAAAGGCTTGAAGGTAAAGCTATACTTAAAGTTGGAGATGAAATACAAATAGGAAGTGCTTTGTTTAAAGTTATAGGATAGGTGATATTTGGTGGATAGTTTAAAAGATGAAAAAAGAATTATTAGATATATATATTTACTTTGTATTGTATGTTTTGTAAATCTTGCTTTATTAAAAAATCCTTTTGATGAAGGTGCGGTACTTATAGGAATAATAATAATTGTATTAATAGCATATTCTCAATTTATAATAAGAAAATTTTATCCTGACGGAGATAAATATATATTGATATTTGCAAGTATTTTATCTGTTATTGGTATTGCAGTTATATACCGTCTTAATCCTACATTAGCTTTAAAACAGGTAATGTGGTTTGCTCTTGGAGTATCTGCATTTATAATTATTATTGTACTTTTCCCAGATTTAAAAAGTTTTCAAAAATATAAATATATTTATCTTGCACTTACTTTAATTTTTATGTCTATGGCTCTCATATTTGGTACAGAAAGAGGAGGGGCTAAAAACTGGATTATAATAAAAAATATAAGTTTTCAGCCGGCAGAATTTGGGAAATTATTTTTAGTAGCTTATCTTGCCTCTGCTCTTAAAGATTATAAAAGTTATAAAAATTTAATAGAGCCTGCATTTGTAGTTATGATATCTCTTGGATTTATGGTACTTCAAAGAGATTTAGGAACTGCTCTTATAGTGTTTGCTTTATCAGTAACTATTCTTTACATAGCAACTTCAAAGGTTAAGTATGTTATAACCTGTTTAATCCTTTTTATTTTAGGCGGAGTAATAAGTTATGAAATTTTTGATCATGTTAGAATAAGAATTATGATTTGGCAAAATCCTTGGAATTATGCTAATAATGAAGGACTTCAAATAGTTCAATCTCTTATAGCTATAGCATGGGGAGGACTTTTTGGAACAGGCCTTGGCTTTGGCTTTCCTAATTATATACCAGTAAATGTTTCAGATTTTATATTTACAGTAATTTGTGAAGAATTAGGTATAGTTACTGGACTTGGATTAATAATAATTTATTTCTTACTTTTTTATAGATGTATGAGAGCTGCAGTTTATATAGAAGATAATTTTTCAAGACTAGTTGCTGTTGGGTATAGTTCTATTATTGCTTCTCAAGCTTTGGTAATTTTAGGAGGAGTTATAAATTTAATTCCTTTAACAGGTATTACACTTCCACTTGTAAGTTATGGAGGTACATCTATGCTCATAACCTTCTGCTCTTTGGGGATAGTGCAAAAGATTTCGGAAGGAGAATAATTATGGAAAAAGATATTTCGGCTAATATAAAGAAAATTTTCGTAGTTTTTCTTTTATGTTTTATAGTAATTATGTCATATATAACTTATTTTGAACTTTACAAGTCAGAAGAAATTGTAAAAAGTCCATATAATAAAAGAACTTGGGCCGTAAGAAATAAAGTTTTAAGAGGAACTATTTATGATAGGAATATGACAATACTTGCTAAAAGTGAAAAAACAAATGAAGATGGACAAAAAAGAGTTTAT
The DNA here is from genome assembly GCF_004011155.1 of Clostridium prolinivorans. Taxonomy (GTDB): domain Bacteria; phylum Bacillota; class Clostridia; order Clostridiales; family Clostridiaceae; genus Clostridium_AT; species Clostridium_AT prolinivorans. Next base: position 198,767 of record NZ_RJWG01000003.1, read on the forward strand.
GAAGGTGGAGAAGCCTTTACCCATGCAATAGGATATATAGATTTAAAATATGGTATTACTGGACTTGAAAAAAAATATGATTCACAGCTTAGTTATGATGAAGGATTTGATATAATAAGCTTTATAAAAAATAAAGGAAAAACAAAAGAAAATGATGAAAAGGTAGGAAGAAGTTTAAAAACAACATTAGACACAGATTTGCAGATGCTCTCTTATGAACTTTTAGGGAATAATAGAGGCGCAATAGTAGTTTTAAATCCTAAAACTGGAGAAGTGCTTACTATGGTATCTAAGCCATCATTTGATGCTAATAATTTAGACAAAATATGGGATAGCCTTCAAAAGAAAGAAGCAAATTATCCTTTTATAAATAGAGCTACATCTGGACTTTATGCTCCAGGTTCTACATTTAAAGTTATAACAGCTGTAAGTGCTTTAGAAAATATCAAAGGCATAACTTCGAGAAAATTTAAAGATAATGGTAAATTAGTTTTTAATTCAAATGAATCTATAAGTAATTATGGAGGAAAAGCTTATGGAAATATTGATTTAAAAAAAGCTTTTGCAGAATCTAGTAATGTGTATTTTGGAAGTCTTGGTATAGAGCTTGGAAATGAAAAGCTTAAAGAAACTGCAGAAAAATTTTTATTTAATAAAGATATTCCTTCAGATGGATTAACAATAGAAAACAGCAGGTTTCCATCTTATAAAGATAATGAAAAAGGTAATCTTGCTCAAAGTGCTATAGGGCAAGCAGAAGTACTTGCTACACCTATGGAAATGGCTCTTGTTGCTAGTACAATTGCAAATAATGGTGTTATGATGAAACCATATATAGTAAGTGAAATTTTAAATAATGAAAAAAATGTAGTAAAAAAGATTAATTCGGAAAAAATAGGAAATATAATTTCTGAAGAAAATTCAAAAATAATGAGAGATTTAATGAGAGAAGTTGTATTAAAAGGTACAGGGAAAAATGCTTCTGTATCAGGTATAAAAGTTGCAGGGAAAACAGGGACTGCAGATCATGATGATATACCAAATGTAGATGAACCACCTCATTCTTGGTTTATAGGTTTTGCACCTTATGAAGATCCCAAGATAGCTATATCGGTTATTGTAGAAGAAGGAGGAACAGGAGGAAAAGCAGCAGCTAAAATTGCGGGTCAAGTTATTAAAGAAGCTTTAAAAAAATAGAGAATATAAGCATTTATAAGTATATGAACATATGTTTCTGTGATATAATAAAGTTAGGTATGTGTAAAATTTTGACGATACCTGACTTTTTTTAATTTATTAAGGAGAAATAACATGAATGGTAAGACACATGCAGGAATAGGATTGGCAGCTTTTGTAGCTCTCAGCAATAAATTGCCTGGTGGTTTTAGTTATTTAGGTATGGGAGTAGTTGTTATAGCTTCTTTATTCCCAGATATAGATCATCCTAAAAGTATTATAAATAAATATATACTTCCCTTTAAAAATAAAGGAGCAAAAATTACTTTATATATTTGCAGTGGTATAATTGTTTTATATTTCGATTATGTATATACAAATCAGCCAGCATATAAAGCGTTAGGTGTGGCACTTATTTCAATAGGCATATCTTCACACAGAAACGGGCTTACTCATAGCCTTCTTGGGATGATAACTTTTAGTTTTATAATCTCGTATATAAGTAATAAATATAGTTTAAAAAATATAACATATTATTTTATTATAGGATACAGTCTTCATCTCATTTGCGATATGTCTACAAACAGAGGAGTACCTCTTTTTTATCCTTTCAAAAATAAAAAAATAAAATTTCCTGTAACATATAGAGTAGGATCTAAATTTGGTAACTTTATAGAGCTAATATTGGTAATAGCAGGATTGATTTATATAATATATAGACTGCCAGGGATTTAATAAAAATTTTTAGTTTTAACTGGTATAGTGATATAATAATTAAGTAAATAATTGCACATTATTTTAAATTTACAATATGATTAACCTTTAATAAGACGTAAATTAAATTTAACTCTACAATTTATAGTGTTTCTAAATTTCTATTACGTCTATATATAAGCATTCAATATTTAATAAAAAGACTTTTCATAAAATAATCACAATATGAAAACTAAATATAATATAAAATGATAAAATTTCACTTTTATAAAATGGAGGTGAAAAAATTGTTTGATTTTGAATATCAATTAAAAATACTGCCGGAAAAGCCAGGAGTTTATATTATGAAAAATTCTTTAGGCGAAGTTATTTATGTTGGAAAAGCAAAAATACTTAAAAATAGAGTAAGGCAGTATTTTCAATCTTCCAAAAATCATTCTGATAAAGTTAAAGCTATGGTTAAGAACATAGCTGAATTTGAATATATAGTTACAGATTCTGAAATGGAAGCTCTTATACTTGAATGTAATCTTATAAAGAAGTATAGGCCTAGATATAATATTCTTCTTAAAGATGATAAACATTATCCTTTTATAAAAGTTACAATAAATGAGGATTTTCCTAGAGTTTTTATGACAAGAACACATGCTAAAGATGGAGGAAAGTATTTTGGACCTTATACAGATTATAGTGCAGTATATGAAACTTTAGATTTAATAAAAAAAATTTTCCCAGTTAGAACTTGTAAAATGACTATTAAAGATGGAGAAATAAAAGCAAGACCATGTCTTAATTATCATATAGGTTTATGTACTGCCCCATGTGCTGGACTTACAACAAAAGAAGAGTATAATAAAACTATACAAAATATTATAGATTTGCTTTCAGGTAAAGATAAACAGATAACAAAAGATTTAAGAATTCAAATGGAAAAGGCTGCTGAAAACTTAGAATTTGAAAAGGCAGCTTCATATAGAGATAAGATAATTGCTGTGGAAAAAATTATAGAAAAGCAGAAAATTATTATTGGAAATTTTGAAGATGAAGATTTTATAAATATTTATAGTGATGAAACTGATACTTGTGCTATGATATTTTTTTTAAGAGATGGAAAGATAGTAGGAAGAGAACATTATATGCTTGAAGACACATCAGGAATAGAATCTAAGGAGATAGTATCAGATTTTATTAAAGAGTTTTATGGTGGTACTGCATTTGTTCCTAAAAATATATATGTTAATGAAGTTGAAGACTCAGAACTTTTAGAACAATGGCTTACAATGAAAAGAGAAAGTAAAGTTTATATTAAAGTCCCTCAAAGAGGAGAAAAAAAAGAAATTTTAGACATGGTATTTAAAAATGCTAAGATTACTTTAGAGCAATTTAAATCTAAACTTAAAGCAGATAAAGAAATACACAAAACAGCGCTTAAAGAATTAGCTGAACTTTTAGATTTAGAAAATCTACCAAATAGAATAGAGGCTTATGATATATCAAACATTCAAGGATTAGATTCAGTTGGAAGTATGATAGTATTCGAAGATGGTAAACCTAAAAATAGTGATTATAGGAGATTTAAAATAAAAAGCGTAATCGGAGCAAATGATTATGAAAGTATGAGAGAAATTTTAAATAGACGTTTTAAGCATGGACTTGAAGAAGTTAAAAAAATTAAAGAAAGAAATTTAGAATTAAGTGCAGGTAAATTTTGTATATTTCCTGATTTAATTTTAATGGATGGAGGAAAAGGGCAAGTTAATGTAGCATTAGAAGTTTTAAAAGAACTTAATATAGATATACCTGTATGTGGTATGGTTAAAGATGATAAACATAATACAAGAGGACTTATATATAATAATAATGAGATGATAATTAAGCAAAATTCTAATGTTATGCATCTTATTACAAGAATACAAGATGAAGTTCATAGATTTGCTATAACTTATCATAGAAGCTTAAGAGATAAAAGAATTTTACACTCTGTCCTTGAAGATATACCAAATATTGGAGAAAAGAGAAGAAAAGAACTTTTAAAAAAATTTGGTAGTATAGAAAATATTAAAAATGCATCTATTGAAGAATTAGAAGAAACACCAAGTATTAATAAAAAAGCTGCAGAAAGTATTTTTAATTATTTTAATAAAAATAAGGACAATAAATAAATTTATATGAAATATTTATAAAATTGAATTTTAAAAAAGGAGTGACAAAGTTGAAGTATGTTTTAGATACGCATACTCATACAGTTTCTAGTGGGCATGCATATAATACTTTATTAGAAAACTTAAAAGAGGCTAAAGAAAATGGAATGGAACTTGTAGCAGTTACTGATCATGGTCCTAATATGCCTGGAGGACCTCATATTTTTTATTTTTCAAATTTAAAGGTTCTACCTCAAGAAATTTATGGAATAAAGCTTCTTAAAGGATGCGAAGCTAATATAATAGATTATGAAGGAAATTTAGATATACCTCTTAGAATTCAAGAGAGATTAGATATAATAATAGCTAGTTTACATGATGTATGCATAGAAACATCAAGTAGAGAAAAGAATACAGAAGCTCTTATAAATGCTATGAAAAATCCATATGTAGATATTATAGGACATTGTGGTAATCCATATTTCCCTATATATGAAGAGGAAGTAGTAAAAAAGGCTAAAGAAGAAAATGTACTTATTGAGATAAATAACAGTTCTCTTACTCCTGGTGGTTCTAGAGAAGGAAGTGTTGAAACTTGCACAAAAGTAGCTAAATTATGTAAACAGTATGGGGTAAAAATAGTAATAGGAAGTGATGCTCACTGTGCTTTTCAAATAGGTAAATTTGATTCTGCTCATGAAATGCTTATGGAAGTTGGCATGCCAGAAGAACTCATAATAAATACTGAAACAAAAAAACTTATTACATATTTAAAAAATAAAGGTAAATTAGTAAATTTTAATATTGATTAATTTGTTAATTATACATTATACTGAATAAGTAAGCATTAATGTTGTTAAGGAGATATGTGATGAATCAATGTAAAAATTTTATTAATGATTTTAATAATATTTTGGGGAAAGAAAATATATCAATTGATGAACCAATGAAAAATCATACTTCATTTAAGGTTGGAGGACCTGCTGATATATTAGTTACACCTAAAAATTATGAAGAAGTAGTTAAAATTATTAAATTTTGCAATCAAAAAAACTTACCTTATTATATAATTGGGAGAGGTTCTAATCTTTTAGTAAAAGATGGTGGCTTTAGGGGAGTAATAATAAAACTTACATCATTAAATAAAATACAAGTTTTAGATGAAAAAATTATAGCACAAGGGGGAGCAGATTTATCTGCAGTTTCTGATGAAGCACTTAAGCACAGTTTAACTGGTTTTGAATTTGCATGTGGAATTCCTGGAACTGTAGGTGGAGCTGTTACTATGAATGCAGGAGCATATAATGGTGAGATAAGTCAAGTTATTGAAAGTGCTCTTGTAGTAGATAAAAAAGGAAATTTAATAACTTTAAATAAAGATGAACTTGAATTGGGATATAGAATAAGTGCTATACAAAAATATGAATATACTGTTCTTGAGGCAACTTTTAAGCTTACTAAAGGAGAATACAATAAAATAAAAGAAAGAATAGATGATTTAACTTTAAAAAGGCAGGAAAAGCAGCCTTTAGAATATCCTTCAGCAGGAAGCACATTTAAAAGACCAGAAGGTTATTTTACAGGTAAGCTTATAGAAGAAAGTAACCTTAAAGGTTATACAATTGGAGGAGCTCAAGTTTCAGAAAAACATGCAGGTTTTGTTATAAATAAAAATAATGCTACTGCAGAAGATATAATAAATTTGATAAAACATATACAAAATACTATAAAAACAAAATATAACGTAGAACTCCAACCAGAAGTAAGAATAATTGGAGAAGAAGCCTAATAATATAAAAAACAATAATTAATCTACTGTACTAAATCTAGTACAGTAGATTAATTTTTAAATTTTAATAAAATACAATAGGAGGAATTTTTATGACCCATTTTGTAAGAAAAGAAGTGCTTGGACTTGAAATGTATGTGGCAGGAAAACCTATAAGTGAAGTAAAAAGAGAGCTTGGGCTTACAGATGTTATAAAGTTAGCTTCAAATGAAAATCCATTAGGTTGTTCTCCTAAAGCAAAAGAAGCTTTAAAAGAAGCTATAGAAGAAGCTCATTTATATCCTGATGCTTCAAGCTTTGAACTTAAAAATGCTATTGCAAAACATTTAAATGTTAAACCAAGTCAAGTTTTTTGTGGTACTGGTTCAGATCTTTTAATAAGAATAATTTGCAGTACTGTTTTAAACCCCGGAGATGAAAGTATAATGGGAGAAGTAACATTCTCACGTTATGATGCATCAACTAAACTTATGGGAGGAAAATCTGTAATTGTTCCCATGAAAGACAATGCTTTAGATATTGATAAAATGGTTGAAGCTATAACTGATAAAACTAAATTAATATGGTTTTGCAATCCTAATAACCCAACTGGAACTATATTTAAAAAAGCTGATTTAGAAAGAGTTATTAATAAAATTCCTGAAAGTGTTCTTATAATTTTGGATGAAGCTTACATAGAGTATGTTACAGATCCAGATTATCCAGATTCTTTAAGTTTACTTGAAAAATATCCTAATATTATAATACTAAGAACATTTTCAAAAGCATATGGGCTTGCAAGTTTAAGATGTGGCTATGGAATAGCTAATGAAGAACTTGTACAATATTTTAATACAGTATTAGGACCATTTGATGTAAATTTATTTGCACAAAAGGCAGCTGTAAAAGCTCTAGAAGATAAAGAACATATAAAATTGGTATATGAAACAAATAAAGTTGGGAAAGAATATTTATATAAAGAATTTAGTAAACTAGGTTTAGAATATATAGAAACAAATGCTAACTTTATAATGGTAAAAAGTAAATTAGACGATAAATTAGTTTTTAATGAACTTTTAAAGAAAGGAATAATAATAAGACCAGGTGCTTTCCTTGGAATGCCAGGTTGGATGAGAGTTACAATAGGAACTCAAAATCAAAATGAAGCATTTATAAAAGCACTCACAGAAGTTTTTAAAGAAAACATATAAATATTTTGATATTATAATTAAATTTACTACTATCATAGTGTTTTTAGAGAAAGTATGTAAATATTTCAAAACAAAAGCTATGCATAAATCAGGGAAATCCTTTTTGTGCATAGCTTTTTAATTTATTTAAAGTATTTTTAGTTTTTTAAAATTATTTTTTATAAAAACATACTTATATGTTTGAAAAGATAGTTTTATATTCAAAAATAATTATTTTTTATAATTTATTAATAAAGTTATTTAAATAAAATAATTACTAACCAATTTAAAAAAATCTGAAAAAGTTTACAAAAAATAATTGACATGGTTATAAAGATGATATAAAATATACTTAACCGGTTCAATAAACCGGTTAAGTAGAAAAGAGGTGTAGAAAAAATATGAATAAAATTTGTATTTTAGGAAGCATAAATATGGATTTAGTATTAAAAGTAGATAAAATGCCAGAGGCAGGACAAACTATATTATCTAAAGAATACAGCAAGTTACCTGGAGGAAAGGGTGCTAATCAAGCTGTTGCTGCTCAGAGATTAGGAGCTAATGTTTGTTTTATAGGTAAAGTTGGAGATGATGAAAATGGTAAATCATTATTAAAATCTCTTAAAGAAGATAAGATAGATGTAAAAAATGTAATGATAAGCAATAACAATCCTACTGGAATGGCAATTATTACTGTTGATGATGATGGAAGAAATTCAATTGTAGTAGTTCCAGGTGCGAATATGGATGTAGATGAAAATTTAATAGAAAATGCTAAAGATATTATAAGGGAATCTGATGTTATAATTACACAATTTGAAACTCCTATAAAAACTGCAATAAATGCTTTTAAAATTGCTAAAGAAAATGGAGTTATAACCATATTAAACCCTGCACCTGCAAATAAAATACCAGATGATCTTTTAAAACTTACTGATATTATAGTTCCAAATGAAAGTGAAACTTTTGAAATAACAGGAATTAATGCAATTAATGAAAACGATATAAGAAAAGCTGCAAATAAATTTATAGAAAAAGGAGTAAAATTCGTAATAATCACTTTAGGAGAAAGAGGAGCGGCTTTAATAGATAGTGATAATTTCAGCATTATAAAAGCACATAAAGTAAAAGCTATAGATACAACTGCTGCAGGAGATAGTTTTATTGGGGCATTAGCTAGCAGATTAAAAACAAAAGAAAATATAAATTTTAAAGTTATAGAAGAAGCAGTTAAATTTGCTAATAAAGTTTCATCAATAGTAGTTCAAAGAAAAGGTGCTCAACCTTCACTTCCTTACATGGAAGAAGTTATAAAAATATATGGTGGTGAATAAAAAATGAAAAAAAGAGGATTATTAAATTCAAATATTTCTGAAGTTATATCTAAAATGGGGCATACAGATGCTTTAGCAATAGGGGATTGTGGTCTTCCTATTCCAAATGAAACTCAAAGAATAGATTTAGCACTTATAAAAGATGTGCCGAGTTTTATCGATACATTAAAAGCTGTTTTAATGGAATTACAAATAGAAGAAGTAGAATTAGCAAAAGAAACAATTGAAGTTAGTAAAAATTTATATGAAGGAATAAAAAAAGAAATAGGTGATGTTAAGATAAAAATTATTACACATGAAGAACTTAAACAAAAATTAAAAGAATGTAAGGCAGTTATAAGAACAGGAGAACAGACTCCTTATGCAAATATAATATTAAAATCAGGAGTTGTTTTTTAAATAGATTTTAGGAGGAGAGGATATGAAGGATAAAAAACCTCTTTTAGAAATGGTTAATATATCAAAATCTTTTCCAGGTGTAAAAGCACTTGAAAACGTAAATTTAAAAGTTCATGCAGGAGAGGTATTGGCACTGCTTGGAGAAAATGGGGCTGGAAAATCTACTCTTATGAAAGTATTAAGTGGAGTTTATAAAAAAGATTCAGGTAAAATTTTAATAGAAGGAAATGAAGTTGAAATTCATGGTATTAAACATGCAGAAAAATTAGGAATTACTATAATACATCAAGAGCTTAGTGTTCTTCCTAATTTAACAGTAGCTGAAAATATATTTTTAGGTAATGAAAAATTTGGTAAAGTAAGCAGAAAAATAAATAAGCAATGGATGAGAGAAAGAAGTATAAGCTTTTTAGAACAAATAGGCTGCAATATAGATCCAGATACATTAGTAAAAGATATAAATGTAGGGGAAATGCAAATGATTGAAATAGCAAAAGCTTTGACCAAAAATTCTAGCGTAATAATTATGGATGAACCTACTACAGCCCTTACAGATGTAGAAACTAAAAAACTTTTTGAAGTAATTAAAAAACTAAAAAATAAAGGTATTGCAGTTATATATATATCTCATAGAATGGATGAAATTTTTGAAATTTGCGATTCTATAACAGTTTTAAGAGATGGTAAATATGTTGGACATGTAGAAACTAAAAATGTAACTAAAGATGAACTTATCACAATGATGGTAGGAAGAAAACTAGAAGAACAATTTCCATATAAAAGTGTTAAAAAATCAAAAACCTTATTAAAAGTTGAAAATATATCATTAAAAAATAAAGTAAAAAATGTAAGTTTTGAAGTAAAGGCAGGAGAAATTTTAGGATTTGCAGGATTAATGGGAGCAGGAAGAACAGAACTTGCAAAAACTATATTTGGTGATTACAAAAAATCTTCGGGAGAAATATATATAAATGGTGAAAAAGTAACAATTAACTCTCCTAAAGATGCTATAAAACATGGAATTTGTTATCTTTCAGAAGATAGAAAAAAGGAAGGTTTAATTTTAAATATGTCTGTCAGAGAAAATATGACACTTCCTAATTTAAAAAATTATGAAAACAATTTAATGAAGATTAATAAAAAAGCTGAAAAAGAAGAAGTAGATGAATATATACAAAAGCTTTCTATAAAAACTCCTAATCAAGATCAAATAATAAAAAATCTTAGTGGAGGAAATCAGCAAAAGGTAATTATAGCTAAATGGCTTATGCTTTCACCAAATGTTTTAATTATTGATGAACCTACTAAAGGTATAGATGTAGGTGCTAAAAAAGAAATTTATGAAGTATTGAATGAATTAAAAAGTATGGGAAAAGCAGTTATAATGATTTCTTCTGATATGGCAGAAATTATAGGAGTTAGTGATAGAGTACTAGTAATGCATGAAGGGGAAATAACAGGAGAGTTAAGTAGAAATGAGCTTACTCAAGAAAATATAATGAAATATGCTGTTGGAATTTAATTTTCAGCTGGCATTTTAAAGTAAAGGGGAGTGTAACATGGAAAATAATATAAAAAATTTAATTATAAAATATAAATCTTTAATAGGTTTAATAATACTATGCCTAATAATATCCATTATTACACCTAGATTTTTAACTATAACAAATATTTTAAATGTTCTTACTCAAGTTTCAGTTAATGCAATAATAGCTGTAGGTATGTGTTTTGTAATATTAACTGGAGGAATAGATTTATCTGTAGGTTCAATACTTGCTATAACAGGAGCTATAGCAGCTACACTAGCTACTAAAAATGTAAATGTAATTTTAAATTTATTAATAGTTTTATTAATAGGTGCTTTTATAGGTTTTTTAAATGGAATAACAGTTGCAAAAGGGAAAATACAAGCATTTATAGTTACATTAGCTACTATGACTGTATTTAGAGGAGTTACTTATGTTTATACTAAAGGTACCCCTATATCTGTAGTTGATTCAAAATTCACATTTGTAGGAAATGGGAAAATAGCAGGAATACCTATGCCTATAATTTTAATAATAATAGTAGTTTTAGCTGCATGGTATATATTAAATCAAACAAGATATGGAAGATATGTATATGCAGTTGGAGGAAATGAAGATTCTGCAAGACTTTCAGGAATAAATACAGTTAAAATTAAGACTTTAGTTTATGTAATTTGTGGTATGACTGCAGCATTAAGTGGTGTTGTAGTAACAAGCAGAATAGGATCAGCATCTCCAAATGCTGGAGTTGGATTTGAACTTGATGCTATAGCAGCAGTTGTTTTAGGAGGAACAAGTCTTTCAGGTGGAGAAGGTTCTGTTATAGGAACAATAATAGGTGCTATGATAATAGGAGTGCTTAACAATGGATTAAATTTAATAAATGTATCACCATTTTATCAGTCAATAGTAAAAGGATTGGTTATATTATTAGCAGTTATGCTTGATAAAAAAAATAAATAAAATTTATATATTTTAAAATTTAAGGAGGAATTATCATGAAAAGAACATATATAAAAATGTTATCAATTGCTTTAACTAGTGTTATTGCTATGGCAGGCTTTGCAGGATGTAATAAAGCTCAAACTGGTGGAGATAAAAAGAAAATAGGAATGGTAGTGTCAACTTTAAATAATCCATTCTTTGTATCCATGAAAGATGGAGCTACTAAAAAAGCAAAAGAGTTAGGATATGATTTAGTAATTGTTGATTCACAAAATGATGCAGCTAAAGAAAGATCTAATGTAGAAGATCTTTTGCAGCAAGGAGTATCTGTTCTTATTATAAATCCAACAGATAGTGATGCAGTTGGTAATTCAATTCAAGTTGCAAATAATAATAAAGTACCAGTTTTAACTGTTGATAGACAGGCAAATAAAGGTGAGGTTACAGCACATATAGCTTCAGATAATGTACAAGGAGGAAAGATGGCTGCAGAATTTATTCTTGAAAAACTTGGAGGCAAAGGCAACATAGTTGAACTTCAAGGAATACCAGGGGCATCAGCTACAAGAGATAGGGGTAAAGGATTCCACGATGTAATTGATGGAAAAGATGGTGTTAAAGTTGTAGCAAGTCAATCAGCAGATTTTGATAGACAAAAAGGATTAAATGTAATGGAGAATATAATACAGGCTACTCCTCAATTTGATGCAGTATTTGCACATAATGATGAAATGGCATTAGGTGCAGTTAAAGCATTAAAGGATAAAAAAGTATTAGTAGTTGGATTTGATGGTAATGATGATGCAAAAAAAGCAGTTGAAAGCGGTGATATGGCAGCAACTATTGCACAACAGCCAGATTTAATGGGAAGCTTAGCAGTTGAAACCGCTGTAAAAGTTATAAAAGGAGAAAAAGTTGAAAAAGAAATACCAGTTGATTTAAAACTTATAAAAAAATAATGTAAAATCCAAGGCTTTGTCCTTGGATTTTATAAAATAAAAAGTTATAGTATATATAAGTTAGTATTTAAATTTATAAAATATTAATATAAAATATAACTTAATATATAAAGTAGAGTAGAGGAATTAATATGAAAAAAATTACTATGATGGATATAGCGAAAAGAGCTGGAGTATCAAAAACAACAGTTTCTATGGTTTTAAATAAAAGAGATGAATCTATAAGTGAAGAAACCAAAAATAAAATATTAAAGCTAGCTGAAGAATTAAATTATATTCCTAATTCATTAGCAAGAGGGTTAACTATTAATAAAACATCTACAATAGGAATAATTCTTCCTGATATTACAAATCCCTTCTTTTCATACATTGCAAGAGCTATTGAAGATGCAGCTAGTTCTTTTGGATATAATGTAATATTTTGCAATACGGATAATAAAGTAGAAAAAGAGTTAGACTATATAAAACTTTTAATAAGTAAATTAGTTGATGGGGTTATATTTATATCTGGAGGTGAAAGTCGTAGCAGTATAAAATTACTAAAGGATAATGATATTCCATTTATTCTTGTAGATAGATATATAGAAAATTTTAGAGATGAATATGGAGTATATTCGTTAAATAAAGAAGGAGTTATAGAAGGCATTGAATATTTATACAATAAAGGAAATAGAAAAATAGTTTTTGTAAAAGGACATGAAAATCTTCAAATCTCAAATGAAAGATTAGAAGGATACAAATACGCAATGAAAAAACATGGTATATTTGATGAAAATCTTATATTTAAAGGTAACTTTACTATAGAAGGAGGTATTAAAGCCACAGAACAAATTTTACAAAAAGTAGATAAAATTGATGCTATATTTTATAGTAATGATATAATGGCGTTAGGTGGCATGAAAGTACTTTTGAGGAATAATTTTAAAATTCCAGAAGATATACGTATTATGGGTTTTGATAATATAGTTATATCTGAAATTTTTGAACCTGAGTTAACTACTGTTTCTCAGCCTATATATGATATGGGGAAAAAAGCTTGCGAATTATTGATAAACATAATAAATAATATTGAAATACCAAGTAAACAGATATATTTTAAAACAGAACTTATTATTAGAAAAACAACTTAAGTGCATACTTATTGTGATAATTGTATATGTTTAACTTTAAATTATAACTGTGAATATTGTATTATGTTATTTTGTTTTGATATTTACCTAACAATGATTCAATTAATATGTAATAAAAGACTAAATTAATTTTTTATATAAAATTAATTTAGTCTTTTATTACATATATTTTAAAAAATTAGAATTTAAATTTGTTCACATGTTCCAGCATATCTTTTGTCATATTACTCAAATTTTGTGCTGTTGAAGCCACTTCTTCGGTAGACGCATTCATTTCTTCGGAAGAAGCTGATATTTCTTGGGATGATGATGAAACCTCTTCAGCTACAGTAGATACTTCTTTTAAATTTATTAAAATAGAATCCTTTTGGTTATTTATATTTAAAGCGGAATAGTTAACTGCTTCTATTTTAGGTATTATTAAGTTTATAACAGTAATTATTTTATTGTAGGAATCTAATGCGGTTTTAATAATCATAGATTGGTTATCTAATTGATTATTCATATTGTTAGTAGTATTTTCAATTGTTGTACTGAACTCATTTGATATATTATTAATTAATTTATTTATATCTTCTGATGATATTTTTGTCTGTTCAGCAAGCTTTCTTATTTCTTCAGCTACTACAGAAAATCCTATTCCTGCTTCACCAGCTCTAGCAGCTTCAATAGCTGCATTTAACGCAAGTAAGTTTGTTTGATTTGCAATGTTATTTATAAAACTGGTTATTTCGTTTATTTTTATTATATTTTCACCAAGGCGTTCAATCTTGCCTATAAATTCTTTAAAGGAATTGGTAAATTTAATTACTGATTCTTGAAGGAACTTCATATTTTCATTTGTTTTGTCTGCCGTGTTTTTAATTTCCTTAGAATCTGAATTTATATTTTTTATCGATTGTACTATATTTTCTAATTCTGAATTGAAATTATTTAGTATTCCTGTAATTTGAGCCAAACTTTCCGCTTGTAAACATGTACTTTTAGTTACACTCTGTATTGCATTTGTAATATTTTCAGAAGAAGATGCAATTTCTTCTGATATTGCCGACAAAGTATCTGAGTGGCTATCAATATTTTGGGAACTTTCTTTAATTATTTTAATCATACTTTTTATTGAATCCTGTGTCGTTTTTACAGCTCTTGCTATTTCTCCAAATTCGTCACTTTTATTTAAATATTTTTGTTGAATGTCAACAGATAAATCTCCAGTTGAAATTAATTTTAATTGTTCATTTATATATCTAATTGGATTAATAATAATTTTTGAACATATAACTATAACTAATATTATAGTTAATAAAATTAATAATACTGTAAGTATTACAATTTTAAATAATATATTATTTATTTGATTATCAATTAATTTTTGATCAATTCCAATAAAAAACATTCCTATATTAGAACCATTAGCATCTTTTATAGGGATATATATTGCTTCATAAGGTACATTTAGAATAGTTGTAGAACCTATATATTCACTACCTTCACCTATAACTTTTTTTGTTATTTCTATGTTTGCTTTTGTTCCTATTGCTCGAGTACCATTATTAATTATAGTTGTAGATATTCGTGTATCTTTTAAAAATATGGTACAATGAATGTTTGCATTTTTTTTAATCATGTCTACTATTGCAAAATCATTATTAATTAGTTTATTTCCTTTGTACAGTTTATCATTTTCTATTTTCCAGTATCCAGGATATTTTTCGTTAATCAATTGAATACTTAAATTGGCGTTTGTTTTAAGAAGATTATTTGTTATAAAATTATTAAATTGAAAATATATTATAATATTAACAATTATACTAAATAATATTATAATAGAAATAATAAATGTGAGTAATTTACCTCTTGTTTTTATTTTCATATTTTCTAGTATCCCCCTTATATGTTGATTATAAAAATAAATATTTTTTTCAATTTATTTGTAGTATAATATAAATTTTATTAAAAATTATATTTTTTAAATTGTTTTAAAGTTAACTGTTTATTGATAATTTCAAAACAATTATATATTTTTACCATATTATTTTTCAATAGCATATGCATAAATTTTAATAACTTTTTAATGCAAATTAACATCTTCCTTTCATTTTCATAAGTTTTTACTTTCTCTCACATGTTATTTCCAATCACTTTCTGTTACATATAAATGTATAAGCAGTTATCCAAATTAATTTAAGGTATTATAAGAATGAATTTAGTTATTATGCAATTATTTGCATAATAACTTTTATTAAACTTAATTAACGTTAAGAATAATACAAAGTTATATATCTAAGTTTTTTTATTTAACCCTTATATCTTTTGTGTTATAATTATAAAATAAAGCTGTACTATAATAATACTGATTTGGTTCTCACAAGGAGGTAAAAATGAGATTTGTTATAATTACTGGATTATCAGGAGCAGGGAAAACTCAGGCAGTAAGATGTTTAGAAGATTTAGGATATTTTTGTGTTGATAATTTACCTGCAACATTGATACCTAAATTTGCAGAAGCTTGTTATCAAACAGATGGAAAAATAGATAAAATAGCACTTGTTATAGATATACGAGGAGGCAAATTCTTTGATAATTTGTTTGAAAGTTTAAATTTCTTAAAAGAACAAAATTTTAATTATGAAATACTTTTTTTAGATGCTAATGATGAAACACTAATAAAAAGATTCAAAGAATCTAGAAGAAAGCATCCTCTTGCTCCAGAAGGAAGAATATTAAACGGCATAAATATGGAAAGAAATAGGCTTAAAGAACTTAAAGATAGAGCTAATAACATAATTGATACTACAAAACTTTCTCCTAGAGAACTTAGAGATAAGCTTATTTCTATATATTCGGAAGAAGGGCAAGTGGAAAACAAACTTATTATAACTGTATTATCCTTTGGATTTAAATATGGAATACCAGTAGATTCAGATTTAGTATTTGATGTAAGATTTTTACCTAATCCTTTTTATATACCAGAATTAAAGCCTTTTTCTGGAAATGATAAAGAAGTTTATAATTATGTATTTAATTTTGAAGAAACTAAAATTTTTATTAATAAACTTGAAGATATGATAGAATTTTTAATCCCTAATTATTTAAAAGAAGGGAAAAGGCAGCTTATTATATCTATAGGATGCACAGGTGGAAGACATCGCTCTGTAGCAATAGCAAATGAATTATATAAAAGATTGAAAAATAAAGGGCACAATATAACTATTGATCATAGAGATATAAATGAAGATATAAATAGGGGTGGAATAAAGTTATGAAATTTATCGACTGGATAAGACCAGGAATTAGAGTTAAAAGATGGATTTTGCTTGGAGCCCTTGGAATTTTTTTAATAGCTTTTGGTCTTGTTGAATGGATACAGCACAGATTTTATAGTGCATCTTATATTGCTTTTTATATTTTTCTTATAGTATTAGGTTCTTTTATACTTTATCTGGCTGTTTCACAAGGTATGCGTTCTTTTATATTTTTAATTAATAAAGGGTATATAAATGTGTCTATTGATTCAAAAAAACTTGAAAATTTAATATATGAAAAGAGACTTTTGGTTAAAGGACCTAAAATAGTTGTAATTGGAGGAGGTACTGGCTTATCCACTATGCTTAGAGGATTAAAACATTACACTTCCAATATTACAGCTATAGTAACGGTGGCAGATGATGGAGGAGGATCTGGAGATTTAAGAGAAGATTTAGGTATACTTCCTCCAGGAGATATAAGAAACTGTATATTAGCTTTAGCAGATACAGAACCTCTTATGGAAGAACTTCTTCAGTATAGGTTTAAAGGTGGAAGGCTTGAAAATCAAAGCTTTGGGAACCTTTTTCTGGCGGCTATGGATGGAATTTCTTCAAATTTTGAGGAAGCTGTTCAGAAAATGAGTTCTGTACTTGCAGTAACAGGAAAAGTTTTGCCAGTTACATTAGACAATGTAATACTTAAAGCAAGGCTAAAGGATGGCACTATAGCTGAAGGGGAGTCTAAAATAGGCAAAGAAGTACTTGAAAGAAACAGCCCTATTGATAGGGTTTTTTTAGAGCCTTCAAATGCAAGAGCGCTTAAAGAAGCTGTAAATGCAATAAAAGAGGCGGATGCTGTAATTTTAGGACCTGGAAGCCTTTATACTAGTGTTATACCAAATCTTTTAGTTGAAGATATTTCATCAGCTCTTAAAAAAACAAAGGCTATAAAAATATATGTAGCTAATATAATGACTCAACCTGGAGAAACTGATAATTATGGTGTTAAAGAACATCTTCAAGCTATATTTAAACATGCAGGCGGCGAAATAGTAGATTATGTAATAGCTAATAAAGGCAAAATTGAAAAATCTTTAGAAGAAAAATATTTAGAAGAAGGCTCAAAACTTGTAACTGTAGATGAAGAAGAAATTGAAAAGATGGGAGTTAATGTTATAGAAGGAAACTTTATTAAAGTTAAAAATGGATATGTAAGGCATGATTCTGAAAAGCTTGCATCAATACTTATTGAAACTATAATGGATAAAAAACTTTTATATGATAAGAAAAAAATAATAGAATATTTTTATTTATCAGAGAGACTTAAAGAAATAAAAGGAACAAAAATAAAATAAAAACTGAGGAGGAAACTATATGTCATTTTCGGCCAAAGTTAAAGGTGAAATTTGTAGAATAGATGAATTAACAAAAGAAGAAATTAAGGCCGAGCTTGCAGCTATAATGAAGGTTAGCGGAACCTTATCTTTAGGTTCTAATAAACAGCTTAGCTTTAGAATTACAACAGAAAATCCTTCTATTGCAAGAAGAATATTTAAAATGTTTAAAAAATATTTTAATATTCACAGTAAACTTTTTGTAAAAAAAAGTAATTCTTTTAAAAGAACTAATATATATATGGTTGTTATAACTGAGGAAATGGGTGTTAGAGATTTACTAAAAGAAATGGGAGTACTTAATATTAATGGAATAGAAGGAGTTATATCTTTAGATTACAATATTCCTAAAGAACTTATAAAAACAGAAGAATGCAAGCGTGCCTATATTAGAGGATCTTTTTTAGGAGGAGGAAGCATAAGCAATCCTGAAAAAGCTTATCATCTTGAGTTCGTAACACACAATAGTGATTATGCAAAAGAACTAAGTATGCTTATAAATTCTTTTTCTCTTTCTTCTAAAGTTATACAAAGAAAAGGAAGTTATATAGTTTATATAAAAGAAGGAGAACAGATAATTGATCTTTTAAATATAATAGGTGCACACTCTTCTCTTTTAGAACTTGAAAATATAAGAATTATGAAAGAAATGAGAAATAATGTCAATAGACTTGTAAATTGTGAAACTGCAAATTTAAGTAAAACTGTAAATGCTGCAGTAAGGCAGGTTGAAAGTATTAAACTTATACAAAAAACAATAGGACTTCAAAGACTTCCTAAAAATTTAAGAGATATTGCTAAATTAAGACTTTTATATCCAGATGAATCGTTAAAAGAGCTTGGAGAACTTTTGGATCCCCCAGTTGGGAAGTCAGGGGTAAACCATAGATTAAGGAAAATTGAAAAAATTGCACAAGAGCTTAGAGGAGAGGAGTATTAATTTATTATGTCAAAACATGAAGATATTATAAAGTATATATTATCTTTAGATGTTGGTACTAAAATTTCTGTAAGAAGTATAGCAAATGAATTATCAGTAAGTGATGGTACTGCATATAGAGCGATAAAAGATTGTGATGCAATGGGTATTGTAACAACTATACCAAGGGTTGGAACTGTAAGGGTTGAAAAGGTAGAAAAAAAAAGTATAGAAGCTTTAACTTTCGGGGAAGTTGTTAATATAGTTGATGGTACTATTCTTGGTGGTAAAGATGGAGTTCATAAAATTTTAACTAAATTCATAATAGGTGCTATGACTACAGATGCTATTTTAAAATATATTACTCCAAATTGTCTTGTAATTGTAGGTAATAGAGAAGAAGTTCAAAGACTAGCTCTTTTAAATAATTGTGCAGTACTTATAACAGGAGGTTTTACCTGCAGTGATGAAATTAAAAATATTGCTAACGAAAAACAACTTCCTATAATTTCATCAAGCTATGATACTTTTACTACAGCAAGCATGATAAATAAAGCTATGTCTGAAAATCTTATAAAAAAGGATATAATATTGGTTGAGGACATAATGATAACAGAGCCAGTATTTTTAAGGGATACTGATATAGTAGCTCATTGGAAGGGGCTTATGATTGAAACAAAACATGAACGTTATCCAGTTGTAGATAGTGAAATGAAAGTAGTTGGGATAGTTACTTTAAAAGATATGTCTATTGAAAATATAGATGATGATGAGCCTATAAGTAAGTTTATGACTAAAAATATTATAACAGTAACGCCTAAAACTACAGCGGCTTATGCTGCACATATAATGGGCTGGGAAGGCATTGAGATGTGTCCTGTAGTTAATGGGAGAAAGCTTATAGGAATTGTAAGCAGGCATGATGTTATAAAGGCTCTTCAGTATATGTCGCGGCAGCCGCAAGTTGGAGAAACTATTGAAGATTTAATACTTAAAAATTTTGAATTTGATGATAAAGGAGATAAAATGCATTTTTGGGGAAAGATTATACCCGAAATGCTTGATTCAGTCGGCACAGCATCTTGGAGTGCTCTTAATATGATGCTTTCTACTATGGGAATTATGACTCTTAGGCAGAGAAATAATATAAATATATCTGTAGATAGTATTTCTACATATTTTATGAAACCTGTTCAAATAGATAGTCAAATTGATATACTTACAGAAATTATAGATATGGGTAGAAATTTTTGCAAAGTTGAAGTAACTATGGTTGATACTAAGAAAGAACTTATAGGTAAAGCACTTATTTCAGCTAAAATTATGAAAAAATAAATTATTTCATTTTATTTAAAAATCTATTTAGAAAGGGGCGAAACTTTGAAAGAAAAATTTGATAGAGATTTTGTTCATTTACATGTACACACAGAATACAGTCTTTTAGATGGTTCAGGGAAAATACCTGATTTAATTGCCCGGGCAAAGGAACTTGGAATGAAAAGCATAGCTATAACAGATCATGGAGCGATGTATGGCTGTGTTGATTTTTATAAAGCAGCAAAAGAGCAAGGAATAAAGCCTATAATTGGATGCGAAATATATGTAGCTTCAAAATCTATGTATGATAAAAGCAGTAATAAAGGGAACAATACTTATCATTTAGTTCTTCTTGTAAAAAATGAAATAGGATATAAAAATTTAATGAAAATAGTTTCAAAAGCCTCTATAGATGGATTTTACTATAAGCCTAGGGTTGATCATGATTATTTAAAAAAGCATAGTGAAGGAATAATTGCATCTAGTGCCTGTCTTGGAGGTGAAGTTCAGTCAGCTCTTTTAAACGGTAATAGAAAAAAAGCAGAAGAAATAGCACTTTTATATAAAGATATATTTAAAGATGGATTTTATTTAGAGCTTCAAAATCATGGAATAAAAGAACAACTTGCAGTAAATGAAGAACTTATAAAATTATCTAAAGAATTAAATATTCCATTAATATGCACTAATGATGTTCACTATATAAATAAAGAAGATGCAAAGGCACACGATATTTTGCTTTGTATTCAAACTGGAAAGACAGTAGATGAAGAAAATAGAATGAGATATCCTACAGATGAGTTCTATTTAAAATCCCCTGAGGAAATGTATGAAATATTTTCTTATATACCTGAAGCATTAGAAAATACAGTTAAAATAGCAGAACAATGTAATTTTGATTATGAGTTTCATGTTTCTAAATTACCTAAATTCCCTCTGCCAAGTGGTTTAAATGCTTATGACTATCTTAGAGAAAATTGCTACAAAGGATTAAAAGAAAGATATAAAACAATAAGCAAAGAACTTACAGATAGGCTTGAATATGAACTTGAAGTAATAAAAAGTATGGGTTATGTAGATTATTTTCTTATAGTTTGGGATTTTATAAGATTTGCAAGAGAAAATCAAATACCAGTTGGCGCAGGGAGAGGATCAGCAGCAGGCTCTTTAGTTGCATACACTTTAGGAATAACTAAAATAGATCCACTTAAATATGGATTAATATTTGAACGTTTTTTAAATCCAGATAGAGTGTCCATGCCAGATATTGATTCTGATTTTTGTTATGAACGTCGTCAGGAAGTTATTGATTATGTTGTAGAAAAATATGGAGTAAATAATGTATCTCAAATAATAACTTTTGGAACAATGGCGGCTAGAGCCTGCATAAGAGATGTTGGAAGAGCTATGAATTATTCTTATGCAGAAGTAGATAAAATTGCAAAAATGATTCCGTCTATGCTTGGAATAACTATAGATAAAGCTCTTGAAATAAATCCAGAGCTTAAAAGTGCTTATAAAAATGATGATAGAGTAAAAGAACTTATAGATGTTGCAAGAGCTTTAGAAGGTCTTCCAAGACATTCAGGTACTCATGCTGCAGGTGTTGTTATAGCTTCTGAGCCTTTAGTTAATTATGTTCCAATGCAAAAGAATGATGGTAATATAGTAACTCAGTTTCCTATGGGTACTTTAGAAGAACTTGGTCTTTTAAAGATGGATTTTCTTGGCCTTCGTACACTTACAGTAATGAGAGATGCTGTAGATATGATTAAAAAAGGGCGAGGCATAGATATAGATTTAGATAAAATTGATTTTAATGACAAAGAAGTATATAAAATGATTGGAGACGGAAAAACTGTAGGGGTATTTCAATTAGAATCTCCAGGCATGACTTCATTTATGAAAGAATTAAAGCCAGATAATCTTGAAGATATTATAGCAGGGATAAGCCTTTATAGACCAGGTCCTATGTCTGAGATACCTAGATATATAGAAGGAAAAAGGAATCCAGAAAAAACTCACTATGAAACACCTGAACTTGAATCTATTCTTAACGTAACATATGGAGTAATGGTATATCAAGAGCAGGTTATGGAGATAGTTAGAAAACTTGCAGGATATTCTATGGGACGTGCAGATTTAGTACGTCGTGCTATGTCAAAGAAAAAACACAAAGTTATGGAGCAGGAAAGACATAATTTTATATATGGTATTGTAGATGAAAATGGGAATGTAGAAGTACCAGGTTGTGTTAGAAATGGCATAAGTGAAGAAATAGCTAATAAAATATTTGATCAAATGATGGATTTTGCATCTTATGCTTTTAATAAATCTCATGCTGCAGCTTATGCTGTATTAAGTTTTCAGACAGCCTACCTTATGTATTATTATCCTACAGAATATATTGCAGCAATGTTAAACAGTGTTATGGGGATTAATGAAAAGATAGCTTTTTATATACGTTTTGCAAATGAACTTGGAATTGAAGTACTTCCACCAGATATAAATGAAAGTTTTGCTAAATTTACAGTTAAAGATGGAAAAATACGTTTTGGTATGGCATCAATTAAAAATGTAGGTATAAACGCGATTGAAAGTATAGTAAAATCTAGAGAAGAAAAAGGAAAGTTTAAAAATTTAAATGATTTTTATAATAAAATAGATATATCTGTTATAAATAAAAGAGTTATTGAAAGTCTTATAAAAGCTGGTGCATTTGATAGTTTTAAAGTATTTAGATCACAGATGTTAGCTGTTTATGAAAAATTTTTAGATAGTGCAAACAATGATAGAAAAAGGAATATACAAGGGCAGATTAGTTTATTTAATGATTTTAATACAGATCTTAGTAATTTTGAAATTAAATATCCTAATATAAAAGAATTTGATAAAAAATATATTTTAGCTATGGAAAAAGAAATGACAGGAATATATTTATCTGGCCATCCTCTTGAAGAGTACGAAGAAACTTTAAAACTTCAAACTAATACAAGGATATCTGATATAATAGTAAATGAAAGCCTTGAAGAAGGAAATTTAGAGGAAACATCTAAAATAAAAGATGGTGATAAAGTTATAATAGGCGGGTTAATATCAGAAGTAAATAAAAAAATTACTAGAAATAATGATATGATGGCTTTTATAAAACTTGAAGATATGTATGGGGATATAGAAGTTATAATATTTCCAAAAACTTTTCAAAATTATAAAAATATTATTTTGGAAGATAATGTTGTAATTATAACTGGGAGAATAAGTATTAAAGAAGAAGAGCAGCCTAAAATACTTTGTGAAAGCATAGAACCTTTAATAAAGATTAATAATGAAAAAGTATATATTTTAATAGAAGAAGAAAAACTAAGGAAGGAAGCTTTTAAAAAAATAAAAGAAAAACTTCTTCAAAATAAAGGGAATCAGCCTGTTTATATTTGTACCAAAAAGGAAAGAAAAAAATTTAGGCTTGATAGAGAATTTTGGGTAAAACCTAACGAAGAAATAATATCTTTTTTAAAAGATGAATTTGGAGAAAACAATGTAAAGGTGCAGTAAGACAAAGATATGACAAATATATATTAAAATTTTATACAAAAAATATTGTAAAATTGTAACTTAACTTATTTACTTATATTATATTGTATATTGCATATTTCGTCATATTAAGCTAAAATTAGATTGATAATTGTAAGTTTGCAGCATATGTAGTACAAAATTATATCTATGCGGACTATATGAGGAGGGAAATTATGAAAACAATCGCCATATTAACTAGCGGAGGAGATGCTCCTGGAATGAATGCTGCTATAAGAGCAGTTGTTAGAGCAGGATTGGATAAAGGCCTTAAAGTAATGGGAATTCAAAGAGGATATAGCGGCCTTTTAAACGGAGAAATTTTTGAAATGAACAGAAACAGTGTATCTGATATAATTCATAAAGGTGGAACTATATTAAAAACAGCCAGATGTGATGAATTTAAAAAAGAAGAAGTAAGAAAAAAGGCTGCTCAAATATTAAAAATTTTTGGAATAGATGGACTTGTTGTAATAGGAGGAGACGGTTCATTTACTGGAGCAAAGCTTTTATCTGATTTGGGAGTTAAAACTGTAGGAATTCCTGGAACTATAGATAATGATCTTCCATATACAGATTATACTATTGGTTTTGATACTGCTTTAAACACAGTTTTAGATGCTATAAATAAACTTAGAGATACATCAACTTCACATGAAAGAATAAGTATTGTTGAAGTTATGGGAAGAAATTGCGGAGATATTGCACTACATGCTGGGCTTGCAGGTGGAGCAGAAAGCATAATTGTTCCTGAAAAGGGATATGATTTAGATGAAATCTGTAAAGTAATACTTGATGGAAAGCAAAAAGGAAAGCTTCATAATCTAATAATACTTGCAGAAGGAGTAGGTGGAGCTAACGAGCTTGCAGAAAAGGTTGAAAATATAACAGGCATTGAGACAAGAGCTACAATACTTGGTCATATACAAAGAGGTGGAAGTCCATCCGCTTTTGATAGAATACTAGCTTCAAAGATGGGTGCTAGAGCTGTAGAACTTTTAGTAGAAGGTAAAACTGCAAGAGTAATTGGAGTAAGAGGCAATGAGATTATTGATTTAGATACTACTGAAGCTCTTGCTATACCAAGAAAGTTTGATGAAAAAACTTTTGAAATAGCAAAAACTCTATCATATTAATACATATAAGGGGAAATTATTATGAGAAAGACAAAAATAATCTGTACGGTAGGTCCAGCAAGTGAAAGCGAAGAAACAATTTCTAAATTAATAGAAGCAGGGATGAATGCTTCAAGACATAATTTTTCTCACGGAGATCATGAAGAGCATAAAAGAAGAATTGAAACTGTTAAAGCATTAAGGGCAAAATATAATAGACCTATAGCTATAATACTTGATACTAAAGGTCCTGAAATTAGAACTGGTAAGTTTGAAGGAGGAAGTGCAGAACTAAAAGAAGGAGATGACTTTACTGTAATATGTGGTGAAGATATTTTAGGTAATAGTCATATGTGTTCTGTAACTTATAAAGACTTATGCAAAGATGTAAAGATAGGAGATTCTATTCTTATAGCAGATGGTCTTGCAGGACTTGAAGTACAATCTATTGAAGGTAATAGAATATATTGCAAAGTAAAAAATAATAGTGTTATAGGAAATAATAAAAATGTTAATGTACCTGGAGTTGTTACAAATCTACCACCTGTAACTGAAAAAGATATAGAAGATTTAAAATTTGGTATTGAAGTAGGGGTAGATATAGTTGCAGCTTCATTTATAAGAAAAGCTTCAGATGTACTTACAATAAGAAAGGTTCTCCAAGAAAATGGAGGAGAGGATGTTTTAATTTTTTCAAAGATAGAAAACCATGAAGGTGTAAATAATATAGATGAAATAATTAAGTTTTCAGATGGTATAATGGTAGCAAGAGGAGATCTTGGAGTTGAAATACCTACTGAAGATGTTCCAGTAGTTCAAAAGATGATAATAGAAAAGTGTAACATAGCAGGAAAACCTGTTATAACTGCTACTCAAATGCTTGACTCTATGATTAAAAATCCAAGACCTACAAGAGCAGAAGCATCAGATGTTGCTAATGCTATATTTGATGGTACTGATGCTATAATGTTAAGCGGAGAAACAGCAAATGGTAAATATCCTGTTGAAACAGTTATAACTATGTCTAAAATAGCTGAAAGAGCTGAAAAAGCACTTAATTATGAAGAAAAATTAAAGAAAAGAAGAAGAAATCATATACCAAATGTACCAAATGCTATAAGTTTAGCAACTTGCAATACTGCTATGGATTTAAAAGCTTCAGCTATAATAACTGCAACTCAAAGCGGGCATACTGCAAAGATAGTTTCAAATTACAGACCAGAATGCCCAATAATAGCTGTTACACCATATTGGAAAGTAGCAAGAAAGCTTGCACTTAATTGGGGAGTATTCCCAATAGTTTCTGAAAAGATGGAATCTACAGATGAAGTTATTGAAAAATCAGTTAATATAGCTCAAAATGCTGGATATGTAAAAAATGGAGATCTTGTTGTTATTGCAGCAGGAATACCTGTAAATTACATTGGAACTACAAATATGATGAAAGTACATGTTGTTGGAGATATATTGGTTCAAGGTAAGGCTTTAGGTTCAACTCATGGATACGGAACAGCAAATGTAGTTGAAAACTTAAAAGAAGCTGAAGAAAATATCCAAGATGGAGATATTCTTGTTGTAAAACATCTTACTGAAGATTATGTGGAATTATTAGATAAAGTTTCAGGAATAGTAACAGAAGAAAAGGAAGTTTCATCAGATATATCAATCAAATGTATAGCTAGAGAGATACCTCTTATATATAATGCAGTTGGAGCAGCTGATATTATAAAAACAGGTTCATTTATTACTCTAGATATAAGAAGAGGAATTGTATACAGCGGAAAAGTAAATTTAGTATAATTAAATTTATTTAAAAATTTTTTATAATAAAAGGTATGCTTATAAATTATTTAAGCATACCTTTTATTATACATTTTTTAAAGTTATAATTAGTGTTACCGTCATTTTTAAAATAAAAATAGTTAAATTATATATTAAATTGAATAAAATAATTTATAAAAAAACTATTGACTGAATATACAAAATAATATAAAATTAATTTAACATCAATGATCAGAAAGAGTAAATACAGAAATTTAGTCTTAGCGAGTCTGGGATGGTGCAAGCCGGATACTGTAGTCTGTATTGAATGGGTCTGTGAGATGAAGTGCGAATTTATAGTAGCATTTTCCGGGAGTCTTCCGTTAAAAGGACAGGGTATCGATTAATTCTGTACCTGATAAAGATAAATTTCCATTTAGGTGGCATAGCGAGTACAACATCTCGCCCTATGTGAGGGCTAGGTGTTTTTTTATTTACTTTAAAATTTATGTAAGCTTTGCTATTATTAAATTGGAAATTTAATATGGGTGGCACCACGAGTCACTTCGTCCCATAACTTAGACGAAGTGGCTTTTTTTATTTTATAAAATAGGGGGCTAAGATATGTTGAATTTAACTGAAAAAGAATTTTATACACTAAAAAAAAGTAATAAAGTTTTTCCTGTAATATATGAAGCCTATGCAGATGAACTTACTCCAATTATAATGTTTTATAACCTTGAAGGAAAATATAGATGTCTTTTAGAAAGTGCTTTGGCAACTAAAGATAGTGGCAGATATTCATTTATGGCAGAAAATCCTTATCTTAAAATTAAAAGTTACAAAAACAATATAACTATTATAAAAGATGATGGAACAAAAATAGAAAAACAAGGAAATATATTAGATGAAATTAAAAAAGTATTAAATTTAGAGTATAAAGCTGTAGATTTACCTTTTAGTGGAGGTGCTATAGGTTATATAGGATATGATGTTATAAGACAATATGAAATACTTCCTGATAAAAATAAAGATGAAATAAATATACCAGAAGCTTATTTATTATTTTATAAAACAGTTATTTGTTATGACCATTATAATCATAAGGTTTATATAATTTATAATGTACTTCCTGAAGATAATCTTAAATATGAAGAAATAAAAAATATTTTATATTTAACTTATGAGAAGATAAAAAGCAGAAGGGAAATTCACACACTTAACAGCAATGGATCAGCTAACAGCATAAAATCTAATTTAACTAAAGAAGAGTACTGCAAAATTGTAAATAAAGCTAAAGACTATATAAAAAAAGGAGATATATTTCAAGTAGTTTTATCTCAAAGATTTAATATCCATACAGATGAAAATCCTTTTGAAGTATATAGAAGATTAAGATCTAAAAATCCTTCACCATATCTTTTTTATATAGAGTTTGAAGATTTTCAGGTAGTAGGATCATCTCCAGAGAGCCTTGTAAAAGTAATTGATAATACAGTAATTACTAATCCTATAGCTGGTACAAGACCTAGAGGAGAAAATAGCGAAGAAGACAAATTATTAGCACAAGATTTGCTGTCAGATAAAAAAGAAAGAGCTGAACATGTAATGCTTGTAGATTTAGGAAGAAATGATATTGGAAGAATAAGTGAATTCGGTACTGTTAAATTAGATAAATTTATGGAAATAGAGTTTTATTCACATGTAATGCATTTGGTTTCAAAAGTTACAGGCAAATTAAAAGAGGGATTAGACTGCTTTGATGCATTAAAAGCCTGTCTTCCAGCAGGAACAGTATCTGGTGCTCCAAAAATAAGAGCAATGGAAATAATAGATGAACTTGAAAATGTAAGACGTGGTTTATATGCAGGAGCTTTAGGGTATTTCTCATATGATGGCAATATGGATATGTGTATTGCTATAAGAACTGTAATTTTCAAAAATAAAACTGCGTATCTTCAAGCGGGAGCCGGAATAGTATATGATTCGGATCCAATTAAAGAGTATGAAGAAACGATAAACAAAGCTAAAGCGTTAAGGGTGGTGATTTAATGCTTCTTTTAATAGATAATTATGATTCATTTACTTTTAATTTATATCAAATGTTAGGAGAAATATACAGTGATATTAAAGTTATTAGAAATGATTCTATTACTATAGAAGAAATATCTAATATGAATATAGATGGAATTATTATTTCTCCAGGCCCTGGAAGGCCAGAGAAGGCTGGTATTTGTGTTGATGTAATAAAAAATTTTGCAGGTAAAATTCCTATATTAGGTATATGTCTTGGTCATCAAGCTATAGGCTATGCTTTTGGAGGGAGAATAATAGGTGCAGAAGAAATAATGCATGGAAAAACTTCAGAGATTTTTGTTTATGAAAGTAACATATTTAAAGATATACCAAAGAGTTTTAATGTAATGAGATATCACTCATTAATTATTGAAAAAGAGAGTTTGCCAAAAGAACTAAAAATAATAGCAAAAACAAAAGATGATTTAATAATGGGAGTAAAACATAAAAATTTTGATTTATATGGACTTCAATTTCATCCTGAATCTATTTTAACGGAATATGGTGATAAAATATTGAAAAATTTTATAGAGGTGATTTGTAATGTTAAATGAGGCTATTAAAAAAATTGTTGCAGGAGAAAATCTAACAATTGAAGAAGCAGAAACAGCTATGAATGCAATAATGAAAGGAGAGTGTACTCCTTCACAAGTAGGGGCTTTTCTTATAGCTCTTAGAATGAAAGGAGAAACTATAGATGAAATAACTGGATGTGCTAAATCTATGAAACAAAATGCAAAAAGTTTCAATGTACCTTCTTTTGCAATAGATACTTGTGGTACAGGAGGAGATGGTGCAAATACTTTTAATATATCTACGGCTGTAGCTATAATCGCAGCTGCTGCAGGTATAAATGTTGCAAAACATGGTAACAGAGCAGTTTCAAGTAAAAGTGGCAGTGCAGATGTACTTTGCGAGTTAGGTTTTAATATAGATTTTGAAACTAAAATTTCTGAGCAATGTCTTAAAGAAACAGGAATGACATTCTTATTTTCACAAAAATATCATCCTGCAATGAAAAATGCAGCTCCTATAAGAAGCGAGTTAGGAATAAGAACTATATTTAATATTTTAGGACCTCTTACAAATCCTGCAGATATAAAGGGGCAGGTGCTTGGTGTATTTGATATAAATTTAACCCATATTCTTGGAGAAGTACTTTTAAAACTTGGAAGAGAAAGAGCACTTGTAGTACATGGAAATGACGGTTTAGATGAAATAACAACTACTACTATTACAACTGTAACAGAAGTAATAAATGGAAAAGTTATAGATTATACTATAAATCCTTTAGATTATGGTATACCACTTTGTACAAAAGAAGAAATAAAAGGCGGAAATTCAAAAGAAAATGCAGCTATAATTTTAAATATATTTAAAGGCGAAAAAGGACCTAAACGTAACATAGTAGTAATGAATTCTGCAGCTGCTTTATATGTAGGAAAGGCAGTAGATAATTTTAAAGATGGGATTATTATGGCAGAAGAAATTATTGATTCTGGAAAGGCTTATGATAAGTTAAATGAAATAGTAAACTTTAGCAAGAAGGTGGCAGTTTAATGATATTAGATGAAATTGTTGAAGTTAAAAAGAAACAGCTTAAAATAGAAAAGTCAGAAAGATCTTTAGATGACTTAATTAAAAATATAAAACCGAGAGATATTAGAAATTTTGAAAAAGCCCTTAATAAAGATTCTATATCTATAATAGCAGAGATAAAAAAAGCTTCTCCTTCAAAGGGGGTTATTATAGAAAATTTCAATCATAAATCTATTGCAAAAATATATGAACAAATTGATATAGATGCTATTTCAGTACTTACAGAAAAACATTTTTTTAAAGGTAATGATAAATATATAAAAGATGTAAAAGAAATATCTAGTAAGCCTGTGCTTAGAAAAGATTTTATTATAGATGAATATCAAATATATCAAGCTTTAGATATAGGCGCAGATGCTATTCTTCTTATAGCAGCTATTTTACCTGGAAAACTTAAAAAATTTTATGATTTAGCATCAAGTTTAGGCCTTCATGTACTTATTGAAGTTCATAATGAAAGTGAGCTTTATGAAGCACTTGAAAGCGGTGGAAAGATAATAGGAATAAATAACAGAGATCTTAAGACATTTAAAGTTAGTTTAGATAATACTGAAAAACTTGTAAAATCTATACCTAAAGATAAAATAATAGTTTCAGAAAGTGGAATAGCTAATGCTGAAGATGTAAAATATTTAAAAAGTTTTGGAGTTAATGCTATATTAGTTGGTGAAACTTTTATGAGAAATATTGAAAATAGAATTAAAATTTACGAATTTGTAAGAGCTTGTAAAGATGGTGTTAAACTATGATAAAAATTAAAATTTGTGGTTTAACAAGAGATATTGATGTTGAATATGTAAATAAGTTAAGACCAGAATATGCAGGTTTTGTATTTGCTAAAAGCAGGAGAAAATTAAGTATTGATACTGCTTTAAAACTTCGGCAGAAACTAAATAAAGATATAAAAGCTGTAGGAATTTTTGTAAATGAAGATATTGAAATTGTACAAGAAATTGCAAAAAAAGTTAAATTAGATGTATTACAATTTCACGGTGAAGAAGATATTGAATATACTAAAAATTTTAAAAATTTTGAAGTTTGGAAGGCAATCCCAATTAAAAATAAAGATGATATTTCTAATATATATAAATATAAAAATATAAGACTGCTTCTTGATTCAAAGGTTGATGGAATAAAGGGAGGCAGTGGTAAAAGTTTTGATTGGAATATATTAAAAGGACATAATTTAGAGGATAAAATAATTCTCGCAGGAGGTTTAAACTGTGAGAATGTACAAGATGCTATAAAAACTATACATCCATTTGCAGTAGATGTATCTAGTGGAATTGAAGTTAATGGATTTAAAGATTTTAACAAAATGAAAAAATTTATAGATAAAGTGAGGGAATTTAAATGAATGGAAGATTTGGACAATTTGGAGGACAATATGTACCAGAAACTGTTATGAATGCAATAACAGAATTAGAAATTGAATTTAATAAAGCTATTAATGATAAAAGTTTTTTAGATGAATATAAATATTATTTAAAAGAATATAGTGGAAGAGAAACTCCACTTTATTATGCAAAGGCTTTAACTGAAAAATATGGAGGAGCTAAAATTTATTTAAAAAGAGAGGATTTAAACCATACCGGAGCTCATAAAATAAATAATGTTTTAGGGCAAATACTTCTTGCTAAAAGAATGGGCAAAAAAAGAATAATAGCAGAAACAGGTGCTGGACAGCATGGCGTTGCTACAGCTACTGTTGCTGCAATGTTTCAAATGGAATGTGAGATATTTATGGGAGAAGAAGATATAAAAAGGCAGGCACTCAATGTATTTAAAATGAAAATATTAGGTGCAAAGGTTAATTCTATAACTAGTGGAACAGGAACTTTAAAAGATGCTGTAAATGCAGCTATGAGAGATTGGGTATCAAATATTGATAATACTTTTTATGTTATAGGTTCAGTAATGGGACCGCATCCATATCCAACAATGGTAAGGGATTTCCAAAGAATAATAGGAGATGAAGCAAGAAAACAGATAATGGAAAAAGAAGGAAGACTTCCAGATTATATTATAGCTTGTGTTGGTGGTGGAAGTAATGCTATGGGTATCTTCTATCCTTTTATAGAAGATAAGGATGTAAATCTTATAGGAGTAGAAGCTGCAGGACTTGGACTTGATACAGATAAACACGCAGCAACTATTAACAAAGGATCTCTTGGAGTAATTCATGGAATGAAAACTTATGTTCTTCAAGATGAAGATGGTCAAATAATGCCAGTTTATTCTATATCAGCAGGACTTGATTATCCAGGAGTAGGACCGGAGCATGCATATTTAAAAGATACAAAAAGAGCAGAATATGTGGCTGTAACTGACAAAGAAGCATTAGAAGCTTTTAAAGAATTATCATTAATGGAAGGTATAATACCTGCAATAGAAAGCTCCCATGCTATTGCTTATACATTAAAATTAGCTCCAAAGTTAAGTAAAGATAAAATTATTATAGTTAATCTTTCAGGCAGAGGAGATAAGGATATTGATACTGTAGCTAAAGAAATGGGGGTAGAACTATAATGAACAGGATAGATTTAAAATTCAATGATTTAAAAGAAAAAAACGAAAAAGCATTAATAACTTTTATAACAGCAGGCGATCCAGATAGAAATACTACTGTTGATTTAGTGTTAGCTATGGAGAAAGCAGGAGCAGATATAATAGAATTAGGTATACCTTACTCTGATCCTATGGCAGATGGAATAGTTATACAGGAATCTTCACAAAGAGCACTTAAAGCTGGAATAAAAATAAAAGATATAATGGGTATTGTAAAAGACATAAGAAAGCAGTCTAATATACCTATTTTATATTTAGTTTATTATAATTGTATTTTTAAATATGGTATAGAAAATTTCATAAAAGAATGTAATGAATGCGGCATTGATGGACTTATAATTCCAGATCTTCCTTTAGAGGAAAAAGGAGAAATTGCACAAATAGCTTGTGAATATAATGTGCATATTATTCCAATGGTAGCACCTACTTCAGAAGAAAGAGTTAAAAATGTTTTAAAATCTGGCGGTGGATTTGTATATTGTGTATCAATAAATGGTGTTACAGGGGCAAGAGATAATATATCTACAAATTTAGAAAATTACATGAATTTAGTGGGGCAGTATAGTAAAATACCAAGAGCAATTGGGTTTGGAGTATCTAGTGCTAAAATGGCAAAAGAATTTGCAAAATATGCTGAAGGTGTAATAGTTGGAAGTGCTATAATAAAAATTATAGCTGAAACAGAAAATAAAGAAGATGCTGTGTATAAAGTTGAAAATTTTGTTAAAGAACTTAAAAATGCTATTTCTAATGTATAACTTTATAATAATAATTAATGTTATATAGATTACACCCTTTACAAGTAAATTAAAATTACTAAAAAAATCATAGTACCAAATACCACTTTATTACCAATACTAATCTTGAACAAACATAGCATTGCTGTAGGAGGTAGATGGTACATATGATTAATGTTGACGAAAAATCTATAATTAAAACAATAAATTTTATAAATATGTATAATTTAATTAAAAATTGATAAGAATATTTTAATAGAAAATAAAAGCAACTGATTTATTTTAATTACTTAGAGCAGCTTAGCTGCTATTTTTTTATATAAAATATACATTTAAACAAAAAAAGTTTTTAAATATATATTTTGATTAACCTACAATAAGCTGTAAATTAATTTTTATTATATAATCTATATGCTTTTGAATTTCTATTGTATCTATATTATAGTGTTCAATCTTTAATAAAAAGACTTTTGGGGGATAACTATATTTTTAATTTAAAATAATATTAGTAAAATTTACTGTATTTTTAAGAATAAATTTTACAGTATGTGATAAAATATAATTATAAGAAATATGAATAATAATATAGTGATTTTATTTAATGTAATATAAAATCTTCCCAATATACATATAAATTGTGATGGAGGGTGTATTTATGAGTGGTAAATTAAGTTGTAATGCTTTAAATTGTGTTAATAATGTTAATGGATTGTGTTCTGCAAATGTTATACATGTAATAGGAGCAGGTGCTCATAACAGCAGAGAAACCATGTGTAATACCTTTGCTCCTAAAGGATTTATAAATGCTGTTACAAATCTTCCAAATATGAATGTAGTTGGAGAAATAAAACAAGTATTTACAACAGAAAGCATAGAAATGAGTCCTTCTATAAAATGTGAAGCAATTAACTGTAAATACAATGAAAGCAGAAAATGTAAATCTTTAAATATTCAGGTAATTGGTTCTAAAGCTGGCAGTAGCGAAGAAACACAGTGTGAGACTTTTAAAATTGAATGAAATTATATATAAGAATGAAGTTTTAAAGCTTCATTCTTAATTTTTGCCTAATATATTTAATTTATATATATAATAAAGTATAATTATCAATGTAAGTTTAAAGTAAATATCAAGTTTAATAAAGCAATAAATAAGCAGGTGAATATATATGAATCAAAATTTAGCCATTGAAAAAAATAAAGATTACATTATAAATATAACAGGTATGGGATATGAAGGAGAGGGAGTAGGGAAGATAAATAATTTTACAGTATTTGTACATGGAGCTTTAAAAGGAGAAACTGTAAAGGTAAAAATAGTAAAGGTATCTAAAAATTTTGCTTATGGGAAACTTTTAGAAATTATAGAAAAATCAAAGTATAGACAAGAACCTAAATGTCCTATATATAAAAGATGTGGAGGCTGCCAAATTCAGCATATGTCTTATAAAGGTCAGCTTGAGTTTAAAACTCAAAGGGTAAAAGATGTTATAGAAAGAATAGGAAAGTTAGATATTAACGATATTAATATTCATGAAACATTGGGTATGGATAATCCATATAGATACAGGAATAAAGTTCAGCTCCCAGTAAAATTAGTAAATGGAGAAATTAAAATTGGATTTTATGCTCCAAGAACTCATGATATTATTTCTATGGACAGTTGTTATATACAGGATAAGACAGCAGATGAAGTAGTAAGGCTTACTAAAGAATGGTTAAATAAATATAATATTGAGCCTTATGATGAAGAAAAAAACAGTGGTAATATAAGACATATAATGATAAGAAAGGGTTTTAAAACTTCTGAAGTAATGGTAGTTATAGTAACAAAAGAAGAAAAAATTCCATATGTTGATGAATTTATAAACTTAATGATTAATAATATTTCAGGTATTAGAAGTATAGTACAAAATATAAATACTGAAAAAACAAATGTAATACTAGGACTTACTAACAAAGTCTTATGGGGAGATCCAATTATAAGTGATTATATAGGTAAATTTAAGTTTAATATTTCTCCACTTTCATTTTTTCAAGTAAATCCTGTTCAAACTGAAATTTTATATAATAAGGCCTTAGAATATGCAAATTTAACTGGGGATGAAATAGTATTTGATGCGTACTGTGGTACAGGAACTATATCACTTTTTTTATCTCAAAGGGCTAAAAAAGTTTATGGAGTAGAAGTAGTTTCGGAGGCTATTAAAAATGCACGAAAAAATGCAGAAGAAAACAATGTGAATAATGTAGAATTTTTAGAAGGTGAATCAGAAAAAATAATACCAAAACTTATTAAAGAAGGTATAAAAGCTGATGTCGTAGTAGTAGATCCTCCAAGAAAAGGCTGCGAAAAAAGTTTACTAGAAGCTATAGCAAAAATGAATCCTAAAAGAATAGTTTATGTTTCTTGCGATCCAGCTACTTTAGCAAGAGATTTGGCAATACTTCACAATCTTAATTATAAAACTTTAGAAATTCAGCCTATAGATAATTTTCCACAAACTGCACACGTGGAGACTGTTGTGTTGATAGAGAAGGAATAGGTTGGAATAGCTAGGTTCAAGGCATTTTAACTAAATATTCAGGTGTGTTTTTGTTCCCTTAGACGATAAGTTTAGGGGAATTTTTGTTAGGGGGTCTATTATGTACGCAAAAGTGGTGATACTTGCAAATTTAAGAAAAATTAATATTAATAGTGGATGTGTTAAAAATATAAAACCTTCTTAAATAGAAGGCTTTGTAATTTAATATAAAATTTCAAATTCAATTTCTCTAGAGTTGTTAAGATTGGTAACTCTAA
Organism: Clostridium prolinivorans; assembly: GCF_004011155.1. Lineage (GTDB taxonomy): Bacteria > Bacillota > Clostridia > Clostridiales > Clostridiaceae > Clostridium_AT > Clostridium_AT prolinivorans. The sequence goes on from NZ_RJWG01000003.1 coordinate 235,150, forward strand.
CTTGGCTTTCCCTAGGTATACAAAATGCTGGAATTGCAAACCAATTGTAGTCCGATGATCCAATATAAATACGTCCCTGTGAAACACTACAATCAATTTGGAAATGTGCAATGTCGTCCATAGTGTCCAAGAAATTCTGATTAGATGTTCTAAGTGCATTTAAATCAGTTCTATATTTAGTAGTGTTTGTGTATTCTGCAGCAGATCTAGTGAATACATCTAGCAAATTTGATTTTCTTATAAAGCCTGTATAACCGATAGTTCTTGCACGAACTTCATCATTATACTTGTAGATATTGCTTCCATTAGCAATATTTATACCTAGGTAGTTTTGGGCAAAGTCTAGTGAATCAGTTAGAGAAAGATATAATTTCTTTTCACCATTTCCAGTTGTTGAAGCCAGTTTCATATCACAAAAACTGTCTACTGCATTAACTATATACATAATCATACCCCCCAAAATTTTTAGTGACTACATATAATTATATATTTTAACCTGATTAATTACAACAACTAAGCTATTTGGATATGTAAAAACAATCAAATCAAATCCTAAAATTGGTGTAGCTATTAATTTATATAGGTTTTAATCATAATCTTGACTTAATCTAAACATATCAAGTACTAAGCATTTATTATCTTTTAAACTGAACAAATGTGTGGTATACTATTATGTACTTAAAGTACGAATTGAGGAGGTTAAAATGGGTTTTTCATATAACAAACTGTGGAAAATATTGATAGATAGAGGTATGAATAAAACAGCTTTGAGAGACGGAGTTGGGTTTACTCCTACTACATTATCAAGACTATCGAAAAATGAAACAGTCAGTATGAATATGCTTGCAAGAATATGTGAATATTTAAATTGTGATATAGGTGATATAGTGGAGTACAAATGTGAAGGTAAGGTGGGCAAGGGACATGATAAAGTTAGCAACGGTATTTAGCGGTATAGGAGCGATAGAGCATGCATTAAAAAGAATGGGGATACCATTTGAAATTGTATTTGCATGTGATAATGGAGATGTAGATATATTATCTAAAAAAGTACTTCCGGAGGTAAAGGATATTGAGGAAGAACTAATTCTCTTAAATAATATGGTAGAAAAGATAAAAAACACTAAAGGAAATGATAAAGCATATACTACAGAACTTGAAAATAATTTAAAACAGCTGGAATATGATTATAAAAATTTTTTGGATACCTTAATAATCCAACAAGAGTTGATTGATTTAGTAAAATCTTTATTATATAAGTTTATTGAAGATGGTTACTTTAATGATAATGTACGAAAGGCATACAAAGAATGGGTTGAGATTTTAGAAGATGAAAGCTATTCACAAAATCATAAAATTATTGAGGCTGAGAAAGCAATAATAAAAATAGAAGCTGACTATAAAAGGATATATGGAAAAAACTTTGTAGAGAGTGAGATTTTTTTAAACTTAAAAGAAAAAGAAACCTATATTAACATAGTCAATATTAGTGAATTCAAAAAAAGGGTTAAAAATATTAGGAATATATCTGAAGGGCTATCTATGTTACATGAAAAGATCAATACATTTTATATTTTGAAAGAATTAAGCAGTATTGAATCTTATGAGGATAAAAAAAGGTATGTAGATAAACTCTACGAGGGTAGAGAAAATCAAAATAAAGTTAAACAAACATACTTAGCAAATTATGATATAGATTTAAATCATTTTCATTGGAATGCCTCTTTTTTAGATGGCAATCAATATAAAGATAAAGTGGATTTATTTGTTGGAGGTAGTCCTTGCCAATCTTTTAGTTTAGTTGGAAAACAAAGGGGTCTTGAAGATACTAGAGGAACACTTTTTTATGAATTTGCAAGATTGATAAGTGAGATACAACCAAAAGTGTTTATATATGAAAATGTAAAAGCAGTATTGAGTAATGATAATGGTAGTACTTGGAACACCATGTGCAATATTTTTGATGATTTAAATTATACTTGGTATTATGATGTACTTAATGCTAGAGATTATGGAATTCCACAAAATAGAGAAAGGTTGTTCGTTGTTGGATTTAGAAATGATCTTAATTTTAAGGAATTCCAATTTCCAAAACCTATTCCACTAGAAAAGACAATGAAGGATTTTCTTCTTGACAATGTATCAGGAAAATATTATCTACCTAAAAAAGGTGTTGCCTTTGTAACTGATGAGAAAAACCTAGAAAAAAGGTATACTCAAATTAACGGAGAAATACAGCTTTGTCAAAAGAAAAATCAACAATTTAATTGGCATGGAGATTTTGTATTCGAAGAAGAGAACAAAGAAAAAGAAAAACTTATAGAGGACTTAGAAAAATATTTCTTATCTGAAAAAGTAAAAAAATACGTATTATCATCAGGTACGAAAGGATTCTATGCAAAACCTGAAATTGATTTAGATATAGCACGACCATTGTTAACTTCCATGCATAAAATGCATAGAGCAGGGGTTGACAACTATGTAACAACAGAAGGTCGAATAAGAAAATTAACACCTAGAGAATGCTTAAGACTTATGGGGTTCTGCGATAGCTTTAAAATTGTCGTTGCTGACACACCTATGTATCAACAAGCTGGGAATTCAATAGTCGTTGATGTACTAATAGCTTTAATGAGAAGTATTCTTGAAAGTTATTCTGAATTGGGTAAGGGGGAGTAAGTTATGGGTTATACACCTTTAGTTAGATGGAGAAATTTTACACTAGAAAATTTAAAGACTATCTTAGAAATATATCCAGATATGACAAGTACGTTGTCACGTTCAGAAGCTTTAGATATAATTGAACAGAAATTAAGTGGTTATAAAAGAACAGCATATCAATTCGCTTGTCAACTTGGGCTAGAATGTCGTGGAGATAAATTTAAAGTTCAAAACTATTTGTTTACTTTTGATGACGATAATCTAATAAAGTATCTTAACTTTTGGTTTAAAATGTATGTGACACCAAATCCATATATTAATTCAAATGAAGCACCTATCTCTATATTTAAAGCGTTAGCTGAAGAAATTTTAAGCACTGATAATAAACAAATTAGTTTCAATAGCTTTTGTGTTAAATATTTTGGTGAAGGAAAAAGTAGCGATATTTTAAAAAATGCCATTCAAGCATATGGTGATCCAATTGTTGTGGACGATGATATACTATATTTGCCTGAAAATAAAACAGATGAATTAATGTCGATATTATCAAAGGTTAATGATACTTTACCAATGAAAAACAATTTGGACAGAGAAGAGTTTTTTCAGAGATTTTCTTATGAACAGTTTTGTAAGTTCTATGATATTCCTTATTCAAAAGATGTTTTAGAAAATCTTGAAAATATAAATATGGCGGTGGAGCTAGAAATTGAAAAAAATCGAGTATCAGGAGGTTCTAATATTCTTTTATATGGTGTTCCTGGATCAGGTAAGAGCTGGACTATCGAACATGAGTACTGTAAAAAGGATAGTAATGTAGAACGACTAGTATTCCATCCAGACTACACTTACTCTGATTTTGTTGGTCAGATTTTACCAGATGTATCAGACGATGGACAAGTTAGTTATAAGTTTACGCCAGGGCCCTTTACTACTATCCTACGTGATGCATATGTTAATCCCCAAAAAGAATACATACTCATAATTGAGGAAATTAACCGTGGAAATGCACCAGCTATATTTGGAGAAGTGTTTCAGTTACTTGATAGAAAAGTAAGAATCAAAGAAGAAGATGATGATGATGTGTTTCCTATTGGTACAAGTGAATATGGAATTACTAATAAAAATATAGCTCTTGAGGTTTATGGAGATGCAAGACATAAGGTACGTATACCTTCAAACCTCACGATTATAGGGACAATGAATACATCTGATCAAAATGTATTTACTTTGGATACTGCTTTCCAACGTAGATGGGAAATGCGTATGATTGAAAATAGTTTTGACAGAGTGGATCCAAAATTTGCAAATGCAGAGATATTAGATACAACAGTTACATGGAAAAATTTCTGTGTTGCTATTAATGATATTATTGTAGGTAATAATGCAAGGATGACTTCTGCTGAGGATAAAAGGCTAGGCGCATATTTTGTTCATCTAAGAGATCTTGAATACAATGATGCAGCTGAAGATAAGACAGAGGGTGAGTATGACAACCTTTGCAAAAAGGAAAAGGAAAGAACCCTTACTTCTGATGAGAAAAAGCGTCTTGAAGAAATCAGAGATGCAATGAAGCATAATAGAAGATTTCCAGAAAAGGTTATAAAGTACCTGTGGGATGATGCTTTTAAATTCTCACGTGAAGTAGTCTTTGAAACGAATGAATATCAAAGTCTAGAGGCAGTAATCCGAAAATTTATGCAAGCTAAGAAATTTGAACGTTTTGCAATATTCAAACAGAATGTTCGCGATGCCTTTATCAATCAAAATAATATTGAATAAAATTAGTAGGCGGTGATTTTATATGAAGGAAGATTTAGATATTAGAAAACGCTGCCATGTAAATACGAATGAGGATGGAGATTGTTTTGTAGGAGTGAAGGCGGATTCTGATGATGCTATGATATACTTTCCACTTGGGTATCAACTGCCCGAAACAGATGCAGAAATTAGGACTGATATAAAGCATCTTTTTCAAGTACTCTCTGAGTTTACAGAAAAAAAAGATCGTGTGATAGCAATGAACAAGTTTGAAGCGCCTCAGAGTGTAGATTTTCCTATCCATGCATATCTAGAAGTAATTAATTACTACTTGGGAAAAGGTGGACAATATTATATTGAAACGGACCCAACTTATGTAACAAGTGCAAGAGGAAGTGCGCATTGGCCTAAAACTTTTAGAAATCAGACGCCACTTGTACAACAAAAAAACGGTACAAATTCACTTATTTATACCCAATTCACAGTTCGTTCGGTTACACCTAACGAATCAAAGCTCATTACACAGATTAATAAGTTTTGTGTTTATGAGAGTTTTGAAAAACTGGGTTGGTTATATGTCCCATATAAGCCACAGCCCCCAGGTCCTCATCCCGATATTAAAACATCAATTATCATAATTAATGATAAACTGATGCATACCTACAATGACAGAGATAAGAAATTATTTAAAGCAATGAAGGATATGCTAGAATATATGGATGAAAAGACATCTGAAAAGCAATTTTACTTTGGTACAGATAACTTTGAGGGTGTATGGGAACGATTGATAGATAGAGTATTTGGAGAGAAGAACAAAGAAAAATACTTTCCTCGAACTCGCTGGTTGCTCGACTATGGTAAACATAAAGAAAAGCGTCCATTGGTTCCAGATAGTATCATGATATATAATGGAAAATACTATGTACTAGATGCAAAGTACTATAAATATGGTTGGACTGGTAATCCATATGATTTACCTAATGCATCTTCGATAAGTAAACAGATTACTTATGGTGAGTATATTCAGCAAACTCAAAAGGTTGGAAATGATTCATTATTTAATGCTTTTATAATGCCTTATAATATGGCAAATAACTATTTTGGGCTAAATGAACCCATTGGTAGAATTGGAGAAGCTGTAGGAGATTGGAAATCAAATAAATTGAACTATGAGAGGATTCAAGGGATTGTGGTAGATACTAGATACTTAATGTATCACTATACAGGAAATCCTATAAAATGCAAAGTTCAACTAGCAGATTGCATAGAGGCGGTTCTTTCTAAAGGCGAAGTGCCACCACCTAAAGCAACAGAAAAATAAAAAAATAAAGGCTTCTGTTATACAGTGATTAACTGTACGACAGAGGCCTTTTTTATGGATTTATGTCAATATAGTAGACACAAAAACTCAAATTTTTATGCAGTTTTTCTTAAAGCATCTT
>NZ_RJWG01000030.1 GCF_004011155.1 Clostridium prolinivorans
TATTTTAGCATTAATATCACCAGAGATTTTGACCCCCCTACCGTCTTGCCCATCGTTCTCCTTCGCGAGCAGTGATCGATGAGTGACATTGTTTGCACAGGCTCATAAGGTTATTGTCTGCATTGGTTCCGCCTTTGGATAAAGGGATAATATGATGTACCTCTTCGGCTGGTGTAAGCCTTCCGTACTTTTGGCACTCCTCGCAAAGCGGATGCTCTGAGATATATCTGTCCCTGATGCGTTTCCATCTCCGGCCATAGCATTTTCTTGTTTGGGGATCTCGTTCGTATTTGTTGTAATAAGCATCCATTTGCCTTTGATGCATGTCACAGTACCTTCCGTCCGTCAGTTCAGGACAGCCAGGAAAGGAGCAAGGCCTTTTTGGTTTTCTTGGCATCTGGCCACCTCCTTTACGCGTATAAAAAAGCCCTCACAGGTTCATCCCATGAAGGCTTATTCATAACTTTTCACAATACCATTATATTTGGATTTATAATGAATTTCATCTCATAAAAATCTCATCTTGAACACTGAATAGCATATTTGTTATTTACCCATGGCATCCTACCATTATAATATTTATCCGAAATATACCGCTGCATATCGGGTGGTAAAGCTGCAAGCAAAAGATAAGCCTTTTTCCTATCTTCCTCTAACTCCTGGGGGCTTTTATAGAAGGAACATTTATCTTGCAAGCACTTGTGTACAGTCAGGATATTGCAGCCATTCCTTCCGTTACTGCCAAAACAATTATCGTACATCTTTCCTCACTCCTATTTTATGGCATAAAAAAAGCCCCGAAGGGCTTATGCATTTTTACGTCATTTTTCCACGATATCATTATATATAGGATATCTGTGTTTTGCATCTCATAAAAATCTCATTACTACTTCCCATATAAAAGCAGTGCCAGATGATTAAGCGCCTTGTCTTTCCTGCGGTACACCTGTGCTCTTTCAAGAAACAGCTTCTCTCCGATGTTTGCTACAGCTTCTGTCTTGCTCACATCATTAACAAAAAATTCTGTCAGTATAAACTGTTCTTCCTCCGACAGGGCTTCCCAAGCAGGCTTGAACCACTCCATATATTCTAATGCCCGTCTGTAACGTTCTTTCAATACATCAATCTCGTCAAGGCAAGCAGCAAGGCGTTCTTCGCCACTTTTGGGATTGTGTTTGCCCGGAACTCCGGTAATCTTTGCACTGTGAGGGCTTGTCATACGGGTTTCAATTTCATATATATCCTCATCACTGTGTTCAATAATGTACTGCATGCTGCTGTAATCTTTCAAAGCTTCAACAGCAGCCGCTTTTTTATCTAAATACTGCCATGCAATCAGCATATCGCACCTCCAAAAAATCAAGATAAAAAACCTTGATCTTTGAAGCAGTATGCTTTTTTTCGTTGCTTTGCAGTGCTTGTTTCCTTGTTCGTTATGTCTTCGTTCTTTATAGAAGGCCATGCTTTTCCAGAATAACCTTCACCTCATCTACCGAATGGACAACCGCTGCCACTCCTCCTGCATTGAGGATTTTCCTTATAGTTGCTTCCTGCAGTTTTGTTGTCTTTCCCGATGGGGTTTTTATTTCAAAAGCTATAAACCGCCCATTTACGCAGGCAATAATGTCTGGTATCCCCGCTGTCCCGTACATACCACCATGTTCCTTCCAACAGAAACACCCCGGTACTGTCTTTAAGTACCGCAGTACTTTAGTCACAATACTTTTTTCAGACATAACCGCTCATCCTCCAAAAATGTTACCTTTTTCCCTCTTATAACCTCGTAACATCCAAGAAGGGCATCTCATAAATCAGCTTCCCAAGCGCTTTTCAGGATTTTGTTACCTTGTTACCTCTTTTTGGGGTAGGTGTATACACAAATATTTTTATTTTTATATTTTTTAGTCTTAAAAAAGCAATGTTTCTCTCGCGCGTATATATAAAGTTGAGGTAACAAAGGTAACATCGGTAACAAGCGGCTATTCATCAGCGTTTCGGGTGTTACCTTTTTGTTACCTTGTTACCTTTTTCGAGGTTAAAGAGGCTCAATATCTGTGATTTCAAATCCGCTCACATCACATCGCTCTTTTAATATCGAAAAATCAAGAGCCCAGGCTTTCTTAGTTTCATTCCCGAAACGCATCGTTTTATTGCTCTCCAGAAAAAAGTCACTTTGCCTCAACTGCTTCAGAAACTGGTTATACGGAAGGCATTCCCCTGTGATTGCATAATCGCGTCTGTACTTGGTATAGCGGTCATATACATCACAGAAACGAATCCCGATAACCTTGCCATCTTTATCAAAAGTGTAGTCTTGATTCGGAGCCAGTTTCATCCGGGCCATGATTTCCAGGGTCTGTTCTACAATGCTCTTGTTATTGCTGCCGCCATCCAGCAAGTACTCCTGCACACCGTTTTGAAGATATCGAATACATGCCCCTTTGTTAATGGGAAATACTTCAGCCCACGTTACATTAAGGAATTCACACAGTTTGTTTACTAGGCTCAATCCGGCATAGCAACAGGCGAGATTATTGACGATACGAGATGGAAACTCATCAGATATCTCTGACTTTGCTTCCTCATACCACTTCTCTGCCTCAGCAACCGATACTCTGAGTGCTATATCCAGCAGGCTCCGACCGAAGCTGCCAAGCAGATCCGCTTTTGCACACAGCTTATAAAATGCTTGTCTATGGCTGGCTGGTTTTAAGTCCTTCTTGCTGAATAGCAATTCTATGCTCCGTTCTCTGATGGCCGCTTCATCCGGCGATTCCTCACCAGCTACAATAATAGGCGCCAACAGTTCATAAGTAACAGCACTTTGATCCGCCCTACCGCGGACACCTTCATGGCCGTCATATGCATCTCGAAGATGGTTGTATAAGGCATTTAGCCTTAACTTATCTATCTTTGAAGGCTTGAACTCATCCATCAGCTGTGGTATCAGATTCGATGATGCAGATTCCTTCATCAGCGTAAATGCAGTAACCTGCGTAGCCGCGCGGATTTTACTGCATGAAAATACCGGCAGAATAACCCGCTCCAATGTATTACTTTTTCCGCTGCCTTGTTCTCCGACAAGCAATAAATGAGGAAACTTGATACCTGATTTTTTTAGATGCGGTTTGATAAAGCACCCGGCCACCCAGGCCATTACTGATACCGTTTTTATGGGTTCGTTATAGCTGAGGAGCCATTCACCAAGCATAATAAGCTGTTCCTTTGTCAATGGCTCAAAGGTTAGGATATCGGTTGTTATGCTTTTATACTTATCAAGCTGCACGATATCTTCAACAATGTTGCCTCCTGCTTCAATGGCACCATCCGTTGAAACATATACCATCCGCCCGCCATGCTCATAAATCCCAAGAGCCTTGACCCCTGTTTTCCTTACCCACTCCATTTCAGATATATAACCTTTCAGCAGTTCCAAATCTCCTTCTGAGCCAAAATAGCCTAAGGATATTGTTCGGCGGTTCAAGATATTTTTAAACTTTTGGATGTTATTGAAGTCGATAGTCATAAATGTCTGACGGTATATTTCATCACGAATTGTAATAAGATCAGCAGTCATCTGCGTTTCATCTTCTGATACAATCATCTCCACCGGCTGAATGATAAAGTTTGTTATAGGATACACACTTTCGCCTCTGGTGCGGTAATACCTGCCCTCATGTTCAAAGATAACTGACTCGCTTTCGCGGCTGTATACATTCTCTGTGACTTCAATGGCTTTATCCAGTGTCTCCTGCCCATATGTTGCTCCACTTGCATGATGTACCGTATCCCACTTTTCCCGGAATAACCCGGAATTTCTAAACAGCCTGTCCATCTGCTCTTTGTTTTTGCCTGACCAGAAAGCCAGCATACAGCAAAGGGCAAGGTCGGCTTCGGACTGGCTCGGATACCCTGCTTCCTGCCATTTTCCTTCCCATAGCAGATTAAATTCCTTATGGTTTTCGGCTGTCCGGGCTTTCTCCAGAATTTCTTCGTCTGTAAGCGGTTCTAGCTTAACCACCTTACGGTCTTTCTTGCTTTTTCCTCTCCGCTTTTTACTTTTGATATAATTCTCATGTATCCAGGCCAGTGCCCCGTTATCTTCAGCAATGTAATCAGGAGTCCCTGGCAGTCGCTCGCCAGTCATTGTGAAGTATCTGCTGTGGGCATACATTTCAACGCCGGTTTTAGTGTTTTTATTGCCCTTGGCAGGCATCTCCCCTTTATAGAAAATATGAAGCCCGGTTCCTGAAGGGCTGATTTCCGTATAGGACGGAAACCGCTCAAGGATAGCCTTGGCGGTATCGTTTAATCCCCCAGTGTTTTTGTCGCGGCAGTGATCTATGTCTATCCCTACTAAGCCTCCGCTTTTTGCGAATACAAAACCTAATCCGGTATAGAGATATTGTTCTTTTGCCGCAATCGCATCGTCAAGCGTCGACCAGTCGTTTGGGTTAGTGCTTGAGGCTTTTCTACCGGTTAAGGGATTGAAAGGGATTTTACTGTCTTTTCCGTCCCTTGTGTTTGGTTCCAGACGCCAGCAGATCCATTGCTTCCGGTTTGCCAATTCTTTAGGGAATGAGATGCTCACTGACACCGCACCTCCTCGCATCGTTCATTAAAATACCGGATCGGAATGCTGCGCTGCTTTGCCTTTTCAATTTCAATGGACATCCCTTTAGTAATTTTTCTGCCAAATACCCACACTTCTGAGCACTTTGACATCAATACCATGCCAAAGAACAATCCCAGATTTCGCATTTGTTCATCATCGTCGTCCATAAACTGCGGAAACAAGAGGTGCGGAGCAATAGGTATGCAATTCCTGCTCACTGCAAAGCGGCAGTACCCCTGAGCCTTACGGATATTACGTTCAGTATCACCAGTATAAATGATACGATAAGAATGTAAGAAAGTGATCATTTAAGAATGTACAAATTGATTATATGTATA
>NZ_RJWG01000031.1 GCF_004011155.1 Clostridium prolinivorans
TAACCAGCAATTGAAGGCAGCTACAGATGCCTTTAATATATACATTTATGTAAAAAAATGATAAAATGAGAGGAGAATAAAAAATGAGTGAATTTGTATTAAACAGATACCGCAGCGCTTATGTCATATTCTGTAGTATTAGGAGCAGCAGTAGTTTTTGGTACTGGTGGATTAAGGACTGCGGCAGCTTCACTAATAGTAGCTGGTTTTGCGGCTGTCGTACCTGGCATAGCTGGTGCAATATTAGGAGGTATTGTTAACGGGGTATACAGAGGTAAGACTATTAATTTCAATGTTGCAAGTGCATGGTTTTTGCCAAATTTTCATATGACACTTTAGAAGAATTAAATAATGATTCGTAATTAAAAAAGTTATTTTTCTTAAAAAGATAGTTATTTAATATAGTTTCATGCTGGTAATAAAACATAACTCGTAGGTGTTTAAAACCTACGAGTTTCAAATATAATTTAGGATTTGTATGGAGTAGATAGAAGAGGGGAGTAATCAATATGAAAAAACTAGATGTTAAATTTGTTCTTATATGGGTTTTGTGTGCTTTTATAAGTCTTATAATTAAAGGTATATTGGATAGTTTTAACGCATCTACAATTATGTACTTGCTTGCGTGGATACCAATGTTAATATGTTTTATTTATGACTTTAAATATATATATAATAAATTAGAAAAGTAAAAAAATGACAGTTTATGCTAACAATGTAGAAGTATTCATGAAGGTATATAATGTGTAGTATCCATCCTTATTAATGAATCGATCAATTAAAGAATACTTACAACATATGTAGATATTCATTTATGATGACATGAATGATGATTTTAATAATCATAGAAGTATGATGAAAATCTATGAGGTACTTGTAATGAAAAAATATAATAATAAAAGGTTTGATAGGATTAAGATAATAATAAATATTGCAGCTTGTATAATCTTATTATATGGAATATATGCTTGTATAATAAAATATAGAAAGAGCTTTGATGCCGATTATTTAGCTGTAATTTGCAGTATAATACTATTTGGAATTTTAATAATTGGTCATTTTTCTATTATAATTCATGAAATAGGACATGCAATAGCTCTAAAAAGTATGGGTTTTAAAATAAAAATATTTAAGGTTGGTCCGATAAAGTACATAAATAATGGCGGAAAGATTAAGATAGTTTTCGATAAGGTCGGGTTGCTTTTAATAGGAGGATTTGTCACACCTGAAGTAAACGGAGTAATATATGACCAAGCAGGCTTTAGCAAATTTAATAGGCAGTATATTAAATTTATATTTAGTGGAATTATAGTTACCATAGCTATCCTGATTATAGCATTCATTTTGTTAGTTTTTAATAAGGCTATAATTGTAAGTTTATTATTAATAATTGTTAATTGGCCAATTTTAATAAAGTCACTAGATAATGAGAATTTAAGCTATGGAGATTTTTTTCTTATAAGGCTTTTAAATGATAAACCAGATTATATATGTGCAATTTTACAAAACAATTTAGTGCTCGAGTATCCGTTGAATTCTTTTCTAGTGACTAAAATTGAAAGTTTTTTAATGGATTCCATAAATAAGAAAGATTATGATGAGCTAATATTAGGATTGGCAGATAAAATTATAGATGATTATATTATTGAAGAAAAAGTACTTAGCAGTGAGTTGGAAAAGCTAAAAGAATGGATTTTTGAAAATTTAGAAAGTACTAAGAGCGATAACTCAATATCAACATTAACATTGGTAAAGGTTTCTCATAAATTTTTGTTACATGAATATACATTAAAAACAAAAGGTGAACTCACGAAAAATTATAATAATCTTCTGGATTTTATATCAAAAAATAAAACTATAAATAATCATGAATTCATTAATAGAATAGTGAATACATTAAAGTTTATTTATGAAGACAGAAGCTTATTAGAGGCAGATTTTAAATACATAATATCTGATTTAGACTTTTTAGCAGGTGAATGTGAGAATTATAAAAGAAAAGTATCATTAATAGTTGATAAGTTAAGCAAGAAGAGTGTGAAAATCTGAATGCTTTAAACTAAATGTTATTATTACGACCTTCTTGTTAAAGGGGTACATCTTTACGCAAAATAAATAATTCTGCGTATTATTATCATCATTCTATCAAAACACATGTGGAGTGTGTTGCGATGATAGAGAAGAAATAGCTTGAAATCAAAGGCTTGGGGCAATCTGCCCCTTTTTTATGTGTGTTTTATGTTTCCATAGACAAAGGTTTTAAGGGGATTTGAACCCCGGGGTGCACTTTTTCGCAAATATATATTTTAACTAAATGAAAAATTTATAGTTAGATGGCATGAAAGTACAATTTTAAATATCTAGAAGAAGAGCCTTTGCTGAAAAATACAACATCAGTAAACTTGATTATGCAACAGTAGATAATCCTTTTGCAGGAAGAGTTATCTGCGGACACTGCGGCAGTGCCTTTGGAAGAAAGGTATGGAATTCTACAGATGAAAGGTTAAGAAGGATCATATGGAGATGCAATAAAAAATATGAAGTTAAGGGGAAAAAGAGCTGTGAGAATAAGCATATAGATGATAAGGTTTTATATCATGCATTTGTAAATACCTTTAATGCCATGGTGGAGAATAAGGAATACTTTATGGAGAAGTGGAAGGAAGGAATTAAGAGTGAAAATACTTTGGTAAGGTATAAGTCAAAGCAGTTTATAGATATATTAAAAAATGCAAAGCCAATAGAAGAATTCGATATGGATTTGTTTTTCAGTATTACTGAAAAGATGACGGTGTTTGAAGGAGATAAGATTATAGTAAGTTTGCTTGATGGAACAGAGGTTGAAGTTGTAATTGAATAGATTATGAATATGATAGCTGAGGTAATGTAGAATCACTTTGGCTGTTTTTGTTTGAAACAATAATATTCTGTCAACTCATGTCGGAAAATATTTACAATGAAATTATTGAGAAATTTGGAGTGTGGGATAGAATAATTACTGTAAACAAGCTTGTTTATGTAGTTGATAGAATTATCACAAATATTCAAAGAGCAGTACTTTTAAACTGGAAATTATTTGGAAAGTTAACTTTAAATATATTATAGGTAGTGTCAAAAGTTTATGAAAAACTATAAAATAGTAAATTTTTAGCATATCCATAAATGTAATTCTATTACAAATAACCGCAGTTGCCCTTGACAAACATTATTCAAATTTTGTTTTAACTCGAAGAGGGCGAAAGAAATGGATATAATGACATGACAAAAAGCCCTCTCAAAACCAATTTTAAAATTTGGATAATTCGGTTTGTCAAGGGTTCGCTAACGCCAACAGCTGCTTTAAGGGCTCAGCTAAACAGATATAAAATCTTAGGCGATAGCCTGCTGTGATATACAGTAATCTTGAGCCATTTCAACAAGTTTACACCAACGAGCTGGCATGGTTTCAAGAACTTGAAGTTCTGGTATTTCTACTGGGACCTTATTATTAAGCGTAGAATGAGTTCTTAAAAAGTTAAAGCATGCAGTGAATAGTGTTACAAAGGCTATAGATCCATCTGAACTATTAAAACCACAGGTTGTCCTATAACTACCTTTGAAGGTTCGGTTAAGACGTTCTATTATTTGTTTTAATGGTCTGTATTCTCTAGAGACTTCATCATCGTTAGTAAGACCTATAACTTGGGTAATATCAAATTTAATACCTTGGCTTGCATAATAGTGCTGTGCCAATAAGTAAATAGGATTACCATCAACAATGAAATTTAGTTTTTCAGGTATAGTTTTAAATTTTGTTAAGACATCATCTAAGGCTTTAACTGCTGAAAAAGTGTCTCTATTTGGTGAAACTCTATTAGATAGAATTATCTTTTTAGATGCATCAAAGAAAAAGAATATATATTGCCACTAACCATTAACTTTTATGTAAGTTTCATCACCACAAAAAGAACCCGACAATTGATAATCGTAATTATCAACAAAGGGCTTTACCACATGAGATATAGCTTCAGCATAATTTAAAACTGTTTGATGAGAAATTTTTATACCATGAATATCTCTCATAATAGCAGCTGTTTGTCTTGAGGACATTTGATAGTTTACGTAGTATGACATTATAAGTCCTAAAGTATGTGAAGTAACCATTATTTTGGGAAGAGTAACCTTTGTTTTAATGGGACTTTTGCTACTCAAAGGCTTAAAGTCAAAAGTAAATTCTCTAGTGATATATCTAACTTTATACTTTTGTGGGTTCTTTTTAAAGTCTTCTTTTTCTTTTTTAGTCATTGAAGACAGATGAGATCTATAAAACTCACATTTGTTATTTTTGCATTTATGCACATAAAAATCCTTACGGGTTTTGATTTTTTCAAGGGTTTTACCACAGTGAGGACATTTTAAAATAACAGACTTTTGAAAATAGTTTTTGGGATTAAAGGGTGTTCTGCATACTTTGCAGAGATATTGACCTTTACCACCATTATTATCATAAATATATTGGTGTGGAGCACCACATTTAGGACACTTAAACTCTTTAGGAACAACAGTTTTATTCTTACGAGGTTTAACAGGCGGAAGTTCCTTATTATGACTTTGAAGGTAATGTTCTAGAAGAACTTTATACTCAAGTTTTTCAGGAATTTCAAAGATAGGCATCTTGTCTACTTGTAGTTTTCGATATTGGATAGGTTACAATTAATTAGACAATAAATATTCGGTCATGATATGATATATAAAAATAGGAGAAG
>NZ_RJWG01000032.1 GCF_004011155.1 Clostridium prolinivorans
CTCAGTCGGTAGAGCAGAGGACTGAAAATCCTCGTGTCCCTGGTTCGATTCCTGGTCTGGCCACCAATCTAAATTTTGTTTTATAAATAAATCCAGTAAAAAGTATTTTCTGCTTTTTACTGGATTTATTTTTGTGGATTTATTTTTAACTTTTGCAAACGTAAAAAATAAATTTATAGATTATATTAAATATATTTGATAAATTAAGCATATAAAGATTAATATATGTAATGATAATAGGTATATAATTTATTTTTAATAAATACTATGTATATAATTTATTTTTAATAAATACAAAGAATACATTGACGTTTATCGATACAAATAATATAATTAGTTATATCGAACAATATAGATATGAGGTGATAAAGTGCAAATGAGTGAATATGAAAAAAATGCAAATGTCTTTAAAGCATTTTGTGATGAAAATCGTCTTATGATTTTGGAATTATTGCAAACAGGTGAAAAATGTGCTTGTAAGTTATTAGAAAGTTTGAATATTGTTCAGTCTACTTTGTCCCATCATATGAAAATATTGTGTGATTCAGGTATTGTTAATGCCAGAAAAGAAGGAAAATGGACATATTATTCTATAAATGAAGAAGGTAGTGCCTATGCTAAAGAACTTCTTGATAAAATTACTAAACTATATAATACTAAGCAGAACTGCTCTTGCAAATAAAGCCATGCAGATTAGAATATTAATATACTTTTAATATTTGTTTGTATAAATTTTAGGAGGAATTTATTATGTCATTATTTAATTTTAAAAATAAGAAAGAAAAAATAAAGTCAAGTTGTGATTTTGAAAAAGTATATAAATTAAAGACTTCTAAAGTGGATGAAAATGAAAGCGACTCTGGTGTTAACTCTAATTCAGAGACTATGGATTTTAAAGAGATGATAAAGAAGGAAGGGATATCTGTAAAAATACTTGGCTCTGGATGCAGTAAATGCAATCAGTTGGAAGAAGCAACAAAAGATGCATTAAAAAAACTTGGAATAGATACTGCTATTGAGCATGTGAGAGATTTTGCACAGATTGCTTCATATGGAGTTATGACGACACCTGCGTTAGTTATAGACGGTAAAGTAGTTTCCTATGGAAAAGTTTTAAAAACAGAAGAAATTATTGAAATATTAAAAAAAGTAATAGGATAAAGAAAATAAAGTTTTTATAAAAAGGTTAAAATTAAAAAAGGAGATTATAAATTATGTTACCCAAAGTTGCCTTTATCTGTGTTCATAATTCATGTAGAAGTCAGATTGCAGAAGCTCTTGGGAAGCATTTTGCTTCAGATGTGTTTGAAAGTTATTCTGCGGGAACAGAAATAAAACAAAAAATTAATCAAGATGCAGTACGTCTTATGAAAGAGATTTATGGTATTGATATGGAAAAAACACAAAAACCAAAGCTTCTAGAAGAAATTCCTCCAGTTGATGTTGTTGTAACTATGGGATGCAATGTACAATGCCCATTTTTACCATGTAAATATAGAGAAGACTGGGGAATTACAGATCCAACTGGGAAAGATGATGAAGAATTCGTTAGGGTAATTCATATTATTGAACAAAAAATTAAAAATTTAAAAAATGAAATTCACTCTTTGCTAAAATAACTAGCTAAATGTATGTATCAAAAAATAGACAAATAGATAATTGGATAATTAGATATATTAAATGCTATTGATAAAGATACAAAAATCTTTTTTTAAAATAGAGATTTTTGTATCTTATATATTTTTTTGATGATTATTAATTTTATATATGTTATTATATTATTATATGATTAACTCATTAATAAGTTGTAAACTAAATTTTGCTATATATATTGATGGTATTATAAATTTCTATTACATCTATATATAATGTTCAATATTTAATAAAAAGACTTTTGTGAGATAATCATCATATATTATTATAAATATTTTATAAGTATAAGCTAAAAGGAGAAATAATATGGACAATAATGTATTGGCTGTAGTAAATGGTCAAAATATAACACAGAAGGATTTAGATGAGATAATTTCAAGATTTCCCAAAGAAAGACAATCATATTTTATGAATGAACAAGGAAAAAGTCAGCTTTTAAATCAAATAATTTCTTTTGAACTTATTTATAATTATGCTAAAGATAATGAAATAGAGAAAGATGAAGAGTATATTAAAAGACTTGAAAATGCAAAAAAAGAAATTTTAACTCAAACTGCTATAAATAAACTTCTTTCAGATGTAAATGTAACTGATGAAGAAATAAAAAAATATTATGAAGCTAATAAACATTTATTTAAAGAAGAAGACAGTGTTACAGCAAGACATATATTAGTAAATACTTTAGATGAGGCAGAAGAAATTAAAAATAAAATAGATAATGGTATGAATTTTGAAGCGGCTGCAATTAAATATTCTACTTGTCCTTCTAAAGAATATGGTGGGAATTTAGGTAGTTTTACAAAAGGTAAGATGGTTCCTGAATTTGAAAAAACTGCTTTTGAATTACCAGTTGGGGTAGTGAGTGAACCAGTAAAAACACAATTTGGCTATCATTTAATTAAAGTAGAAAATAAAAATATAGGTAGTATAAAATCCCTTGAAGAAGTTTATTTAATAATAAAAAATGAATTGCTCAACGAAAGACAGAGCTATAAATTTGCTGAAATAACTGAAAACTTAAAAAAAGAATATGATGTAATATTAAATTATAATATAGATTAATCATGTTAGTATGATTAAGTTAATATGCTTTCAAGAAGGAATAATTAATTATATTTTATTATAGTTGAAATTATTTTTTCTGTTTATAAATTTTCTATTATAAAATATATAGAATCATACATATTACTTTTTACATATTTATTCTATTTTTGAGCTAAATAGTGCTTATTATAAAAGAATTAAATATTTAATTTAAAAAGTTATAATTATTAAGAGTATATAAAAATTTAACTTAAAAGGTTAATGATATCATCTGGTAAAATAATAATCTTTTATGCTTATGCAAAAATATTTTTAAGCTTGGATTATTATTTTTACTAGATTAAATTAAGCACTTTATATTTTACAATAAGTACTATAAAAAATTTAAAATAAATAAAAAAAAGTTATTGACAAAGCAATTTAAATTTGATAAACTATAAAAGCTGTCAGATGATGGCGAAATGATTGGTCTTTGAAAATTAAACAGAGAATAAGGTAATAACCAGCAATTCTTTT
>NZ_RJWG01000033.1 GCF_004011155.1 Clostridium prolinivorans
AAAAGGCTGCCGCCTTGAAGTACCATCCCTTTTTTAAGTTCAGTATTTAAATGAATTATTCCACTTCTTTGTGCATAGAGCTTGTACTCATCAGTTGATTTGGAAACAGCTTCTTTTTGCGTTTCTAATTTACTTTTTTCCATTTCAAGCTGTTTTCTTTCATTAGTAAAGGATAGAATTGTATCATAATATACTTGTTCTTTTTTTACCTTTCCTTGTTCTTTATACTGTTTTATCTGATCATCTGTATAATTCTGCTTTTTAAGTGCTTCCTTCAGGAGTATAATATTTTAAAAGCAGTTTAGAAATTGTAGTTTTTCCGCTTCCTGATTCCCCAACTAAAGCTACTTTTTTACCTTTAGGTATTTTTATACTTACGTCTTTAAGTACTGGTGCTCTACTGCCATATCTAAATGTTATATTTTTAAGTTCTATATCACCATCTATAACATCTATTTTTATTTTATCTTCTTCCCACCAAACACTGTCATTTTCTCAGTAATCCTAAAATACATATCCACATCAAAATCCTCTAACTTATCTATGTCCTTTAAAATCTCTATAAACTGCTTTGCCCTGTATCTTACCAATACATTCTCACTATTTAATTCTTTGGCTATGGTAAATGTTCTTTTGCCTTTTAAATAATCTTCAAATATTCTTTTAACTATTTCTGCTTCTTTAGGATTTATAACTAAATCGCCGTATTCATCCTTGTCATAACCTAAAAATCTTGTGGTATTTATAATCAGCTTTCCTCGTTCAAACTTCTTCTTTACCCTCCATTTTAAGCTGTCGCTGACATTTTTGCTTTCTTCCTGTGCAAAAGAAGAGAGGACGGTTAGCATAAGCTCTCCATCCCCTGATAAAGTTTTGATATTTTCTTTTTCAAATATTATTTCTACATTAATATATTTTTGGTTCTCTTCCGCTCCTAAGCATACATACTTATTAATCTTTAAAAGCTATAAGTGATAATAATGTTATTCCTATTTCTTCTCTATCAACGCTACACACTCCACGTGTGTTTTGATAGAATAATGATAATAATACGCATTAATATTGATTTTGCGTAAAGGTGACCCCCCTAAAAAAAGAAACAAATATATATGTATATATGCAAGAATTTCACCTTCATAGAGGTACGTGATATTAAGAACTGAAAAATTAGCTCCAATTATAGATAACTTTATTGATTATGTTGAAAGAGAAATAAAAGATGCTCTTCCAAGAAGTCCGCTTGGTAAAGCACTTGATTATGCTAAAAAGCATTTACCAGGATTAAAAAATGTATTATTAGATGGTTCCCTAGAAGTTGATAATAATGCTGCTGAAAGAGCAATTAAGCCTTTTGTTATAGGAAGAAAAAACTTCTTGTTTGCAAATACGGCTAAAGGCGCAACTGCAAGTAGCAATATTTATAGTATTGTTGAAACTGCCAAGGCTAATAAATTAGTTGTAGAAAGGTATTTAGTTTATCTATTTGATAATCTATCGAAGATAGATATAGAGGTTAGCGAAAGTTTAGAGAATCTTATGCCTTGGTCTAATAAGATCCCTGAAAACATGAAAATTAAAGATAGGAAATAAATTAATCCTAGTAAAGCTTAATAAATTGCCTTACTTAGGATATTTTAATGCTATTTTTGAAGTTATTAAAGGTACTAAAAATTTGACGCTTACTGATGTTGTTGATATCATGGTTTTTTCCTCCTTTTTAATATGGTATCGATAATATAATATATATTTGAAATGTATTTTAATGCGAAAAAAGGTAGGTTTCTTATTAAGAAACCTACCTTGGAAATTACTTGAACTATTTTTTGTAACAATCTCTTTTATTGTATATTAACAATTAATTTAAACCCCATATGACATTTCTTCTTTTTTTTAATTTTATAAACTTATTTTATACTCTCAACATCTATACTGTAACCTAATAATTCTCCAACATCAGTTATAGTTCCTACAACAGTCACTTTTTGACCTTTCTTTAATTCAGCTATAATAGATTTCTGTTCTTCTGTAATATAACATTGTACATTTATTAAAGCAAAATCGTCATTTAAAGGATCAATATTAAAATATTCTCCGCTGCTATCTATATTTGATAATTTACCGGTTACTTCAACATACTTTCCTTTATACATTTCACTTGCTTTTAAAGCATTACTTTCTAAATCATCCTTAAGTTTATCTACTGTTACAATAATTGGAGTAGGTTTTGGTTGTTCTGATTTTTTATTTGAAGTAGCAGTATTAGTTGTTTCCTGAGTATTGTTTGTTGAATTTTTATCACTACTTCCATTAGTCATTGAACCGATCGCAGCTAAAATAACTAATACTAATATTCCTGAAATTAATTTGTGTTTAGCAAACCAATTCCTTTGGTCTTTACCACAATTAGGACAAATTTTTGCATCAGAACTAATTTCTTTACCACATGCTTTACATGCTTTCATTGCCATTTTTTACCCTCCTTCTTATGTTCATTGTTTAAAATTTGAAACTATTATCTTTTCTTAAATTATTATAATAAATTTTTACTATACTTTTCAATATATTTTTTCCAACATATTCCGACAAAAAATCTACGTCATTTATGGTACGGTTCACCTCAATCTTCATTCCTTTAAGTACTCTTTCCAGATCCTTCAATGCTTTCTTAAAGGCATTCCAGTTATTCTTCAATTCTTCCGCTATTTTTTTACTGATATTAGATTTTACAACATCACCATAAAGCATCAGTGCAGAACGAATAATAAAATCCGTCCCAAAATTTGCATATGAGTCAACAAGTATCTTTCCGAACTCTGTCTTTGCACTCGGCCAATATGCCTCAAGAATAGACATCGTAATTTCAGACTTACGCAATGGCTTACCACCACTATTAAATCTTACAAACATCTCCAATGCATCATCTTGTTTCATATCTGTTATTTCCGTATATTGGTGTTAGTATATTAGTGTAGACACAAAAAGCCGAACGCCTTAAAATATAAAAAGGGAAGGAAGT
>NZ_RJWG01000034.1 GCF_004011155.1 Clostridium prolinivorans
AAGATACTTAGCACAATTGTACATAAAAATATTGGCACAATCGTACAAAATAATCTTGACATTAATAGGTGAAGCAGTTTTGTGCAACGGGCGGGGGGTCACGCGCGAAAAATCGCAGTTTCAAACGGGGTATATCCCCTGTTTATTTTTACATGAATCGAGGTGATGTGTATGGCAAAGGACGGTACCAACCGCGGCGGGGCACGTATCGGTGCAGGACAGAAGAAAAAGCCTCTGGCGGATAAGATTTTGGAAGGAAACCCCGGCAGACGAAAGCTCATGGTAATGGAGTTTACGGATGTTGCGGAACTGGAAGGAGAGAGCATGCCGCCACCGAGGGATTATCTTGCTGCAAAGCAGAAGAACGGAAAAACAACACTGGCGGTGGAAATATACGAAAAAACATGGCAGTGGCTTAAGGAACGCAGGTGTGTTCACCTTATCCCTGCGCAGCTTATAGAGCAATATGCCCAGAGTGTGGCGCGGTGGATCCAGTGCGAGGAATGTATCACTGAATTTGGCTTTCTTGCTAAGCATCCGACGACTGGCAATGCCATCCCGTCACCTTATGTGGCTATGAGTCAAAGCTTTATGAAACAGGCCAATAACCTGTGGTATCAAATTTATCAAGTCGTGCGGGAAAACTGTGCTACCGAATACAAGGGGGCTACTCCTCACGATGATGTTATGGAAAAACTACTGACAGCCAGGAGGGGTGGCTGATGCATAAAACAAATTCAATCTTTCTTAGGGAACTAAGAAAATATAAAGACCATTTAACGAAGCAGCAGTTTAAGACTCTGCGGGGACAAGTAATAAACGGAGATTGTGAGGGCGCAAAAAAGGGTCTTAAGAAAATATTGAACAGGAGAATGCAGTATGAACATACAAAAAATATCTGTTGAAAAACTTAATCCAGCAGCATACAACCCGCGCAAGGATTTAAAACCTGGCGATAAGGAATATGAAAAGCTAAAACGGTCAATAGAGGAATTTGGCTATGTGGAGCCTGTTATCTGGAACCAAAAAACAGGTAATGTGGTAGGCGGGCATCAACGCTTAAAGGTTTTGCTGGACTTGGGACAGACCGAGATAGACTGCGTCGTAGTGGATCTTGACCCGCAGAGGGAAAAAGCGCTTAATCTTGCCCTCAACAAGATTCAGGGGGAGTGGGACGAGAATAAACTGGCAGAGTTGATGGCTGAGCTGGACGCAGGTGCCTTTGATGTTTCGCTCACAGGATTTGACGCTTCTGAAATTGACGAACTACTTAACCGATGGTATTCCAAAGAAGCGGTGCAGGACAGCTTTGACATAGACAAAGCGCATGAGGAAATCATGCAGCGCGAGCCGGTAACAAAGCGGGGTGATATCTGGCTTCTCGGAAACCACCGTTTGATGTGTGGTGACTCTACGAGCGAGGCTGACTTCGCAAAGCTCATGGACGGGGGTCACGCACAGATGGCAGTGACTTCCCCTCCATATGGGGTAGGCAAAGAATATGAAAAGGCCGGGATTGAACCATGGTTCGAGACAGTACGCCCAGTGATTAGAAACCTGTGCAGGTATGCAGATATTGTCTGCTGGAACTTAGGTGATCTCTATGCCACCGGCTCTCAGTTTATTGAACCCACCAGTGTTTACAGCGTGAATATGTTCTTGGACAACGGTTACCGCCCTATCTGGATCCGCATTTGGAAGAAACAAGGGCAAAATTTCGGCGTAGGACCTTATCATCTTGTTTCAAACAAGCCGGTTCAGCAATATGAGTATATTTCAGCCTTCAGCAATAAAGGAGAAGTTGAGGAATATAACGATCAGGAATATGTATGGCTTTCAGCCTTTGCGGGACACAGTTATAAATTTGTGAAACGGCTTACAAAGGAAGAACGCAAGAAATGGGGCTATGCTGGGATATGGGAGATGACCACTGTCCGGGCAAACAAGGAGCATCCTGCAATGTTCCCTGTGGAGCTTCCATGGCGGTGCATCAAAATGCACAGCGACAAAGGCGGTATTGTGCTTGAGCCGTTCTCTGGTAGCGGAACTACTATAATTGCGGCTGAACAGACCGAGCGTAAATGCTACGCAATGGAGTTATCCCCTGTTTACTGTGATTTAGCTGTTAAGCGCTGGGAGGAATTCACCGGTGAAAAAGCCGTCAAACTGGAGGGTTAAGATTTATGAATATACTGAAAATACCAACAGAAAAACTAAAACCATCTAAATATAATCCGCGGAAAGATTTAAAGCCTGGTGACCCTGAATATGAAAAATTACGTCGGTCTATTGAAGAGTTTGGATATGTAGAGCCGGTCATATGGAATAAACGCACCGGGAATATTGTCGGCGGACATCAGCGGTATAAAGTACTTACAGCTTTGGGGTATAAGGAGATCGACTGTGTTGTAGTTGATTTGGATGAACAGCGGGAAAAGGCACTCAATGTCGCGCTGAATAAAATCAGTGGTGAGTTTGATATTCCGCTTTTGACCGATCTGCTTATGGATTTAAATGAAGATGGTTTTGACGTTTCTCTTACCGGGTTTGATGCTGCGGAAATTGATGAGTTGTTCCATGATAAAACAGCCGCTAATGTCAAAGAGGATAATTTCGATACAGAAAAGGCAATTGCAGAGATTAAAATTCCGGTTACCAAAAAGGGCGACATATGGGTACTTGGCAGCCACCGTCTGATGTGCGGTGATAGCACCATGCTTTCAGATGTGCAAAAGCTGATGAACGGACAAAAGGCGAGATTTGTTTTCACCGACCCACCATGGAATGTTGATTACGGTTCAGATACCAGGCATCCAAGCTGGAAGCCAAGACAAATTCTAAATGACAATATGAGCACCGAAGAATTCGGCGCTTGTAAATGATAAAATAAAAATGCACAAAAAGTGGAAAATAAAAATGTACAATTTTGTACATGAATT
>NZ_RJWG01000035.1 GCF_004011155.1 Clostridium prolinivorans
CACTTCCTTGTGCATAAAGTTTATACTCATCAGTTGATTTGGAAACAGCTTCTTTTTGCGTTTCTAAATTATTATTCTCCATAACAGATATCCTCATATTTTTGATATCTGTCATTTTAACTAATATATTCCTAGCTTACTAACCATCAATTTTTTACACTTATCCTCAATCCATATATTACAGTTAAGCTTATATTTTTTCTTTCTCGAAAATTAATTCATAATATGCAGCAAATGGTCCAGCAGAAACTACTGGTGCAAATATTTGGACTAATCTCCAACCCTCTATTGCATTTTCCTCAATAATCTTATGATAATCTTCAACTGGACTCTTTGGCGGGAGAATACCCTTTAAATCAATTTTTACAAATTTATACTCATACATAAAGTACACCTCCTATTACCTCTCCAATATATTTAAAATTAACCATTAATCTCAAAATACTTAACAAACGAGGAGCAGTTTTACCAAATTTCCCTTCTTATTCCGCTGAAAAACTCGAATAATACTATTTACGTTCATTCACATAAATCTTTAACTCGAAAATCAAATACTTTAGCTTTTGTAATAAGAAGTTAAGAGTAAAGATATATTTTTCATGAAATCTAGTTAATTATTAAAGATTCATCTCCCTATTTTTCAGCTTTTGTAGATTAATGAAATTATGATTCCAGTATAATTTAATATATTTTAGTCCCATCTAAAAAACTTAATTGATAATATGCTACAGATTATAGTGACAGCAATTAATATCATAATATCACTACCATAATCACTCAAGCTTTTTCCCTGCCACGCTCCCTTCAACACTTTTATTGAATGAGTTAAAGGTAAAAATTTAGATATATTTTTTATACTATTTGGCATAGTCTCTAATGGAATTGTGGCTCCTGTTAAGAATAACATTGGAAAATATACAAGATTTGCAACTGCATTTGCAGCCTTTGTCCCATTAACAACGCTCGCAATTAAAAAGCCAATTGAGAAAATACAAAATATCGATAACAATACAACAAGAACTACAGCTATAACATCCCCATTAAATTTTAAATCATACTTTAACTTGGCAATTAGTATTAGTATTGCTACACCAATGACTGTCATAAACAAGTTAACAATAATTTGAGAAATTAAAATATGGAAAGGACTCATCGGTGTAGCCTTAAATCTTTTTAATATTTTCTTTTCTCTGTAACTAGATAAAGCTAATGGTAATGACATAATACCTGTAACTGTAATTATCATTCCTATATAAGCCGGTACTGATGCATCAATTGTTCCTTGTCCATTAAAAAGCGAGCTTGGTTTGTTACCATATATCTCACCAAATAGTATTAAGAACAGCGCTGGAAAGGCTAAAACAAAAAACATATTAAGAAAATTTCGTGTGAAACATTTAAATTCTGTTCCTATTATTTCAATAAATGCCCTCATTATTGTTCCTCCAAACTTTCCAATATCTCTCCGGTATATTTAAAGAATACATCCTCTAAACTTGGTTTATTAACCTCTACATTCATAATCATATAGTTGTTATCTATTATATATCTATTTAACTCTGATAAGAAAGTATCTGCTTCACAGCTTATTGTGAAATGATTATCTCTCTCAACTATTTCTTTTACAGTTTTAAACTTCATTAACACTTCATTCTTTATGTTATGGCTGCATCTAAAGCTAACTTTATCCAACAAACCATGATTATTTTTTAGATTTTCTACACTATCTAATGCTACTATTTGTCCTTGCTTCATTATAGCCACTCTGTCACATAAATACTCCGCCTCTTCCATGAAATGGGTGGTTAAGTATACCGTTATTCCTTTCTTTTTTAATCTTAATACAGTTTCCCACATATCTCGTCTGGATTTTGGATCCAAACCAGTAGTAAGTTCATCTAAAAAAACTATTTTGGGTTTTGATATTAATGCTAAAATAATTGATAACTTCTGCCTTTGTCCCCCCGATAACTTACCAACGTAGCTATCTAATTTTTCATATAGGTTAAATTCCTTTGCTAAGTCATCAATACTTTCCTTTGTGTCATAGAAACTGGCAAAAAGCTTGCATATTTCCTTTACTTTAAGCCTGTCCTGATACGAAGTTTCCTGAAGCTGTACTCCTATTAACTTATGTAGTTCTTTTCTTCCTTTCATAGGGTTGATACCCAGTACTCTTATTTCTCCACTATAGTTATTTCTCAATCCTTCAATACATTCTATAGTTGTGGTTTTCCCTGCTCCATTTGCACCAATCATCCCGAATATTTCACCTTCGTTAACAGTGAAACTAACATTCTTCACCACATTTTTTTCTCTGTATTTAACGCTTAAATTCTTAACTTCGATTACCATTTTACACCTCCAACGCTTAATTTCTTAAGTAGAATATTACATAAAATTGATGACATAGTAAAGCTGGTATAAAACTATTTGTAGCTAATATTAGCACACATCCTACTACCGATATGCACATCGAACCCACAGACATCGATATTGTTTGATAAACAGTTTGAGTGTTTAGTGATTGTTGTATTACAAACAAAATTGAAACTAAAGCAATACCTATAGCAGGATTCACAAATTTGAACTCAGTAAGTATTATAATGAATACGCACCCTCTAAAATAAAGTTTGGATTGTCAACACTTTTTTGTACAATTTTTATTCGGTCATTTTTTATAATCTATATTCTACAGGGG
>NZ_RJWG01000036.1 GCF_004011155.1 Clostridium prolinivorans
TTATTCTCTGTTTAATTTTCAAAGACCAATCATTTCGCTATCATCCGACAGCTTTTATAGTTTATCAAATTTAAATTATTTTGTCAACAATTTTTTATAAATAATTTTATTTAATATTTAATCTACTAATAAAATATTTTTATATTATTGATAAAATATTTTTACTCAATGACGAAAATTATTTTATCACATTTTTTTTATAATATAAGATAAAATAGATTATTTATAATTAAATAATCTATTTTATCTTTTTTTTTCGCTTTATTTCTATTTATTTTGCATAATGATACACCCGGCAAAGTATACAATATTAATTTAAAGCTATTATAATTACATTAAAGATTAATACACACTAAATTATAGTCTTTCATTTATAAATTAATCTATTTTACAACTACCAATTCATAATTCTGGGTACCATATCCTATTTCTTCAGCATGATTTAAACTTGCTCTCCAGTCAGTATTTGGATGAATGTGATGAATTTTATCATTATTTTCACTATGTCCTTCACATTCATTTATCTTTTCTTCTAAGTAGCTTCCTTTCATTACAGGAGCAGCATTGACCATATCTATGCAAGCTTTATCAAGTGCTACAGGATCAAAGGATGCCATTATACCTAAATCAGGTACTATTGGAACATCATTACTATCCCAGCAATCACAATTTGGAGATACATCCATAATAAAGCTGATGTGAAAATTTGGCTTATCTTTAATTACTGCATAAGCATATTCTGAAATTTTTTCATTTGCAATATCAGCAGATTCATTCCATATTACTTGAGCAGCGTCAAATTGGCAGACTGCAACACATTGACCGCAGCCAACGCACTTATCATAATCTATTGAAGCCTTCTTATTTTCATTAAGTGTTATTGCTTCTTGAGCACAATTATTAATACATTTTCTACAAGCTGTGCAATTTTCTTGAACAATATGTGGTTTTGAAGCTGAATGCATTTCAAGTTTCCCACCTCTAGATCCTGAACCCATACCAAGATTTTTTAGAGTACCTCCAAATCCGGTCATTTCATGTCCTTTAAAATGAGTCATTGATATTATAATATCTGCATCTGCAATTGCAGTACCTATTTTGGCACTCTTACAATGTTTTAAATTTAATTCTATTTCTCTGTAGTCCGTTCCTTTAAGTCCATCGGCAATCATAATATGACAGCCAAGAGTTAATGGATTGAATCCATTTTCATAAGCTGCCTCTAAATGATCTATCGCATTTGCTCTTCTCCCTGAATAAAGAGTATTTGAATCTGTTAAAAATGGAATCCCACCTAATTCCTTTATAACACTAACTACTTTTGCAGCATAATTCGGTCTTATGTAAGCTAAGTTTCCAGGCTCTCCAAAGTGAATTTTTATAGCTGTAAACTTATTCTTAAAATCTATATTTTGTATCCCAGCTTTTTTTATAAGTCTTTCAACTTTATCTAAAAGATTAACACCAGGTTTTGTTCTAAGATCTGTAAAATATACTTTTGATTTTTCCATAACAAATACCTCCCCATAAAAATTTAATAATTTTTATTATATCATACTATATAAGCTCTATATAATTAAAAAGTAATAAAAATAACAAAAATTATATAATTATATTAAAAATAATTATTTAATTTTCTTTAATTCGTAATTTGAGCATACCCACCAACCCTGCTACACTATAGCTTTTTTACAATCTGGAAGTCTTGTTACAAGATTGCATCTAAAATCACAAACCCATTTGGCTTTATAAACCTTACCAACTAGCTTTATACTCTACCGTTCTTTTAAACTCTGAAAAATTCCCTTCACTCATAGCCTTAGCTAACTTGTGGCTCTGCTTCATATTCTTAACTTTTAAGTCCTTAATAACTATAGATTAGTTTTCTCTAATTAGTTTAATTGCTAATTTAAAATTTAATGTAAAAAAAAATCAGTCCTTTCGGACTGATTGGTGGAGATATAGGGATTCGAACCCTAGACCCCCTGCGTGCAAGGCAGGTGCTCTCCCAGCTGAGCTATACCCCCATATGGTGGACCTTCAGGGACTCGAACCCCGGACCAACCGGTTATGAGCCGGTTGCTCTAACCAACTGAGCTAAAGATCCATGTTATTAACCTGGCAACGTCCTACTCTTCCACTCGGTCNTCTTATAATACAGCTGTCAAGGCATTTCAAAAAATTTATTTTTAGATTTTATTGTTTTATTTATTATGCTCCGCCATTGAGCTACCACGGAATAGTAATATAAAGAAAACAATATTTTAATTGTTCTCTCAAAATTGCACAGATTAATTTAATTGACTTAATATAATTGGTCAAGCCCTCGACCTATTAGTATCAGTCAGCTAAACATGTTACCAT
>NZ_RJWG01000037.1 GCF_004011155.1 Clostridium prolinivorans
CAATCCTTCCATACCCCAGGGTTCTCTGCCGTAATGCCCTCTGCCAGGGGTTGATGGTGCAAAAAGTGCCAGTCATAGTATTCAATACCGTTGATGTGGTACCGGTTCATCTTCTCTATTTTGCCACTTGTATCTACTTTGTCTCCAAAGTCAGCTAAGTAGCCATAACGGGGAAACTTTACCCAAGTTGAAGATACGTCTACACCGATGGTATCGGATACTGCGAAATCGCCACGGTTGTTGCCCAAACCAATTTCTACTAAATAGCCTGTAAAGTCCCTTTCAGGAGTTGTCCACTGATATCCAGCATAAATCTCCTCACCGGCCTTAAGATTAAGGTTCCCTATTGTATCTTCATATATTACCTCTTCCAAATGGGTAACCTTTAAAAGCACATTTAGATTTTCTCTTGCTGTTTCAGAAGTATTTTTAACCACATATTGAATTTTTACTCCATCCTGAGGTGAATACATAGCCTTGTCCGTTCCTCTTATATCAAGCTCTAGACCGGTTAAGTCATCCTGAGCACTTGCTTTTTTAATTATCATAGTTCCTCCAAATACCAATAATAATATAACGCAACAAAATATGATAACTTTCTTCATAAACTACTCCTTTACCGAACCCATTACAATACCGGTAATCAAGTATTTCTGCAGGATTGGATAAATCATAAGCAGTGGAATTACTGCCACCACAATCTTTGCAGCATTTAGGTTCTTATTTGATAGTTCTGTGATATTGCCTAAGGAGTTGCTGCTGAGGCCTGACTTTAGCATGGCCTGTATGTCTACGGTCAAGGACTGGATATAGGTCATAATTGGATAATTTACAGGCTTTTGAATGTATATCAGGCCGCTGAAAAAGTCATTCCAACTTCCTACTATGCTGAACAGGGCAATAGTAGCCAAGCAGGGTTTGGCACAGGGCACCAGTACTCTTAAGAGTACCTGAAAGGGTCCTGCCCCATCGATAATGGCCGCTTCCTCCAAGGACTTGGGGATGCCCAGGAAGAAGTTCATAAGCAAAATTACATTAAATATGGGCAGGGCACCGGGTAAAATCAAGGCCCAAATACTGTTCAACAAGCCCAGATTTTTTACCAATATATAAGTGGGAATCATACCGCCGTTAAATAACATGGCAAAAATCAATAGGTTCATATAGATATTTCTGCCCCGGAACTCATGCTTGTTTTTGGTAAGTGGATAGGCCATCAATACAATCAATACCATGTTAATGGCTAATGCAAGGACAACCCTTTCCACGGAGATCAAAAAAGACCTCCAAAACTGCTTATCCTCCAGAATCTTGGTGTAGGCTGCCAGAGTAAAGTCAACAGGCTTGAGCCCAACTTTGTTTGCCGTTACTGCTGCACTGCCGCTGAAGGAGATGGCCACAATATTCCACAGGGGAAGAAGGCAGGCCAGGCCTAATAGTGCAACTATGGTATAAATAATCGCCACCCTTAATCTGGATTTGAAGTTCTTATTTTCTATCATGGTCTTCCCTCCTAGAATATCTTTCTGTCAGTGAATTTCTTTGTAAGTCCATTGGCAGTCATAATCAATATCATGCCCACTATGGACCTGCACAAGCCTACTGCTGAACCAAAGCTGTACTGGCGGCCTACAAGACCAATCCTATAGACATAGGTATCCAGCACATCACCGGTTTCATAGACTATAGGTGAGTACAAGTTATAAATCTGATCAAAGCCGGCACTTAAGATACTTGTTAAGCTCATGGCTCCCATGAGGAGAATTATGGGCATCATACCCGGTATGGTTACATTCCATACCCGCTTCCACCAGGAGGCTCCATCAATGGCCGCCGCCTCATGGAGGCCGGGATCAATGGCAGTGATGGCTGCCAAGTAAACTACGGAGTTGTAACCAAACTCCTTCCATACGTCTGTACCGATAATTAGGGACTGGAAGGTCTTATTGCTGCCAAGGAAGTTTATCTTCTCCAAACCTAGGGAGGTTAAGATCTGATTCACAGACCCGTCCAAATTGAACATGTTAACTATTACTGAGGACAATACAACCCAAGAAAGAAAATGAGGAAGGTACACTACGGTCTGTACGGTCCTTTTGAAAAACTTCAGTCGTATCTCATTT
>NZ_RJWG01000038.1 GCF_004011155.1 Clostridium prolinivorans
TTCTTGTTCGCCAATTGGCAAATAACCTATCTCGTCAATTATCAACAGTTTATACTTACTAAAATGTTTTATCCTGCTTTCAAGCCTATTTTCTAAATAGGCTTTCTTAAGCTGATCAATCAAATCATGGCACTTTATAAAGTATGTACTTATTCTTTTTTTAGCAGCTGCTATGCCAATAGAAGTGGCTAGGTGGGTTTTCCCCACGCCACTATTCCCAATTAGAATTATATTGCTGTTGTTTTCTAAAAATCTTAAACTTTCAAAGTCTAAAAACTGCTTTTTATTTATTTTAGGTTGAAAGTCAAAATCAAAATCTTTCATTTCCTTTAAGTGAGGAAACCCAGCCACTTTTACCATAGCGTTGGTAGCATTAAAGTTCTTTACCTCTATTTCCTTTGCTGTAAGCTCGTAGAGCGCATCTACCAGACTTATTTCCCCTTCGTTTACTTTGTTTATATATTGGTCTAATTTTAAATTTATTTGCGTCAATTTCAAGTCTTTTAAATTTTCACATAATTTCTGATAATTGCTCATTAAACTTCTCCAATTCCTTAAAATGCTTATTTGCATATTCTGACACTGTTTCTTTATCTTGACCTTTAAATGTCATACCTAATAGCTGAACATGATGATCGTTATGGTAATTAACTTTATTTTCTGAAATAGTGTGTATTGTAACTAAATTTTTGTTATAATACACATAGAGGTTATTTTCAGTAACTTCTATAACAATTGTTTTACCAATAAGTTTAGGGGGAACAGAGTACATGTTCTGTTTATACTTAAAGAGAGCATTTGTATTCACCTTTGCCGAAGTGGTGACGTTTTTGTAAAAAGAACATACTTTATCATTTGGGAGTGGTAGTAGATGTTCTTTTTCTTTATTATAAACTAATATAGGTGGCAAGTTTGTAGCTTGACATATCCTTGAGTTGGCCTCATTTGTTATAGTACTCATCTTTTTATGTAACTCCTCTAAGTTTTCCATAATGCCATTATAATTCATTATTTCATCAATTATTCTCATTGGATTTTCAACCTTGGCTTTAGTGTTAGGTCTGGCTCTAACGCAAGGAACTATTTTAAATCCATAATCATCGGCTAATTGCTTAAATTTATTATTGATTTTCCCTTCAGAACGTTCAGTTCTTGCCTGATCCATCATTGTTGATGCATTATCAATTAATATTTCTTCTGGAACTCCACCTAATATCTCAAATGCGTTAGCTAAAAAATCAAATAAGTGATTTTGACTAGTTGAAGGATAAATTGTCCACACTTTAAATCTAGATGCGGATAATATTAAGCTACCTACATTTAATAACATTTCACTTCCATCTTTAAATGAAAATTTAAGCTTTTCTTTCCAATCAAACTGGGCCTGTTTGCCAAATGGAGTTTCAGATTTTATAGCCTCTCTTTTAGATTTTGGCTTAAAATAATCAGCAAATTTGTTATTGTTCAAAATAAAATAATTAAAATTACTCCTAGAGCACTTAAGACCATGCTCTCTAACGAGATATCTATATAGATGTGATTTATAATAGAATACCTGTTTATTTTTTGCTGATAGCAAAGATTTGATTATATCATGATAGTCATCTATCTTCGATTTTTTCTGCTTTCGCTCCTTTTTTACATTGCCTTCATAATATTTTTTGGCTGTTCGTCTATCTACCCCCAATGTTCTTGCTAATTCACTAAAATTTGGTCTATCCAAATTATTAACCTCCACCAATATTTTTAACTTACATAAATCTTTTACTGACTTTATTTCTATTTCAGTATTAATGTTCATATTTAGAATCATATTCATCACCCATTAATACTATAAAATTTTTAGTCAATGTTGTACATAAAAATATTAGCAACTTTGTACAATA
>NZ_RJWG01000039.1 GCF_004011155.1 Clostridium prolinivorans
AAAGACCAGCTAGTTAAAGTCAATAGTTTTTAAGAAAAAATTTTATTCTTAAAAATGGGTATGACAAAAAGGCATTGCTCAAATAACGAACAATACAGAATTTGGTAAAGTCTTTTAAAGCCGACTAGGCTGCTGAGTTATTGGTATTCTCAAGAAACATCTTCTGATGAATTTGAGGTGAACGCAGCTCATATTCTTTTTGGTCTCGTAGTATTGCAAAGATATAGTTTATAAGCTTATGCATAATGGCAACTAAAGCAACCTTTTTCTTTTTGCTGACTAGGTTGGTTTTATAGTAATTTAACAAAACTTTGTTTGTAGCTTGACCATCACGCTTATTTCTTATAGAAGCTAAGGCTACAGCGTACAATGCTCTGCGACCAAAGCGAGTACCTCTTTTAGACATTGTATCTTTATCACTTTTAAATTTACCAGATTCATTGACAGATGGATCAATACCAAAGTAAGCAACTAACTGTTTAGGCTTTAAAAAATTATTAAAATCTCCAATTTCAGTTAGTATAGTTACAGCAGTAAGAAAACCTAATCCAGGTATAGTCATTAATAAATCAACATTATGCTTAAATTGCTCACTAGTATCATTGCTATAAACAGCAGCTTCTATTTCGCTCATTATAGCGTTAGCTTGTTTGTTGATACTTTCAATAGTCTCAATACAGCCAAGAATTTTCACAGAGAATCTAGATGATGATATAGCTATAATTTTAGCACTATTAGCAGCTTTAATTAGCTTGTTATAAGTTTCATTGCACCAAGTCATATTCTTTCGTGAGGTTTCCTTAAGAAGCTGTATTATTTCTTCTTTAGGAGCATCAATTATATCTTGAGGACTTTGAAAGTTTTTAAGTATAGCTGTTGAAGTTAAACCTGTTACATCAGAAAATACACTACTATAACCTGGAAAGATTATACGTAAGTCAGCAGATAATTTTTTCTTGAAGGCAGACCTAGTATCAATAAGTTTGTAGTAGTCACGACATAAACTCTTTAGAGTAAAGATGTTTATATCTAGGAAGCTATAAGCCTTAATATCTTCAAATTTACCTATTTTGGCGATAGAAAGTGCATCTTTCTTATCATTTTTCACTTTTCTTATATCTTTATTTTTGTTAGAATTAGTAATTAGAGGATTAATAATATAAGCCTCTAATTGGTGGGATTTAAGAAAGTGGAAAAGAGATAAGTGGTACACGCCAGTGGACTCCATGAAGATAGCACTCTTCATGTTAAACTCTTCTTCCACTTTCTTTATTTCTTTAAGTAAGTGGTTAAAACCGTCCACATCATGTCTTATCTTAAAAGGCTTCCTAAAAATATCACCGTTAGGTGCTAATATAGCAACCATTGAAAAATCTGCTGAAACATCGATTCCTACTGTCGGATTATAAAAAAATTTAGACATTACAATATCTCCTTTACTTTAGTTAGTTTGAGATAGAATAGAGTATCCACTTAATCAGTGAGCCTATAACCTCATTTGTGACCCGGGTAATTCCCTAAAGTAACACCCTCACGGGAAACCCAACCAGCTAAACCATAGAGTTCTCACTGATGGAATGATACGCTTTCTTACGGGTATGACCATCTCTACGAGATAAGTTCCCTGGAGGAATCCATCTAACCTCTATTCAGGAGATATTATACAATGATTTAACAAATAGGTTAAGTTTCCTATAAGGTATTTGATAGAAAGTTCTAAAGTATGAAATGAAGAAATATCTGATAGGATATTTATAAATATAAGAACAATATTAAGAAGTTTATAAGTAATGTTCGGTAGAGAATAGATATGTTTTCTATCAAATGTTACTAACAATATTATATGAGG
>NZ_RJWG01000004.1 GCF_004011155.1 Clostridium prolinivorans
CTTCAAATCTTACTTCTGGATGTTCATATAATACCCACATTATTTTTGCTGCATCCATTGGTGAGCCACCGCCTACTGCTATTATTGTATCTGGCTTAAAGCTCTTCATTTCTTCAGCACCTTTTCTAGCAATTCCTAATGTTGGATCTGGTGCAACATCAGAGAATATCTTAAAGTCTATACCATTTTCTTCAAGAACTTTTGTAACTATATCTACAAATCCTAATTCATAAAGAACTTTATCTGTTACTATAAATGCCTTTTTCTTACCCATATCTTTTAATTCTTTTAATGCTACAGGAAGGCATCCATATTTAAAATAAACTTTTTCAGGAACTCTAAACCAAAGCATATTTTCTCTCCTCTCAGCTACACTCTTAATATTTAATAAGTGTTTAACTCCTACATTTTCTGATACAGAGTTACCTCCCCAGCTTCCGCAGCCAAGAGTTAGAGATGGAGCTAACTTAAAGTTATATATATCTCCTATAGCACCTTGTGATGAAGGCATATTTATTATAGTTCTNGTCTTGCAGCCTTTTGTAATGCTTCATCAAAGCTATAAACTCTATACATTCCAAGAACTGGAGATAACTTTTCGCGTGAGAATGGCTCATCAAGTTCTACTGATTCAACCTCTCCTATAAGAACTTTAGTATTTTCAGGAACATTAACTCCAGCAAGTTCAGCTATTTTTGTTGCAGGTTGTCCAACTATTTCTGAATTTAAAGCTCCATTTTTGAATATAGTTTTTCTTACCTTATCCAGTTCTTCTCCTTGTAAGAAGTAAGCTCCTCTTTCAATAAATTCTTCTTTAACTTCATCATAAACCTCATCCATTACTATAACTGTTTGTTCTGATGCACATATAACACCATTATCAAAAGTTTTTGAAAGAAGTATAGAACTTACAGCCATCTTTATGTGTGCTGTTTCATCTATAATTGCTGGAGTGTTACCAGCTCCAACTCCTATAGCAGGTTTACCTGAAGAATATGCAGCTTTAACCATTCCTGGACCGCCAGTTGCAAGTATTATATCTGCCTCACTCATAACCATTTGAGAAAGCTGTACTGTTGGTTCATCAATCCATCCTATAATTCCTTCTGGAGCTCCAGCTTTAACAGCAGCTTCTAAAACTATTTTAGCAGCTTCTATTGTAGATTTTTTTGCTCTTGGATGTGGTGAAAATATTATTCCATTTCTTGTTTTTAAAGCAATTAGAGCTTTAAATATTGCTGTTGATGTTGGATTTGTAGTTGGAACTATAGCTGCAATAACTCCTATAGGTTCTGCTACTTTTACTATACCAAATGATTCATCTTTTTCTATAACTCCACAAGTCTTTTCATCTTTATATTGATTATATATATATTCGGATGCAAAATGGTTTTTTATAACCTTATCCTCGACTATACCCATACCAGTCTCTTCAACTGCCATCTTGGCTAAATATATTCTTGCATTATTAGCTGCCATAGCTGCTTGTCTAAAAATTTCATCTACTTGTTCTTGTGTATAATTTGCAAATTTTCTTTGTGCTTCTTTAATTTCTTGAATTTTTATTTTTAGTTCTTCCATATTAGTAACTTTCATAGTACAGCCTCCTTTTTATTTAAATTAATTTATTTTTTATAGGCTTCTATATTAAACTTAACTTATTTTATTTATTAAAAATTTTAAATTTTGCAATTTAAAATTTTTAATAAGTCAAGTTGTCATAAAGAAATCCTATATATGATTTACAATATAATTTGTTAAAGTTTTAACTACATTCACATTATATATTTATTTTAATAAAAAAGCAATAGAATTAATAAAAAAAATATAAAGTTTTTATTGTATTATTCTTTAATATATTATCATTTTTATGAAAACGTTATATGTTTTTGTTTGATTTTTCATTTTAATTATTGTGTTTTTTTTAACAATCATTTTCTGAATTTAATATTTAAATAACTAAAACATACCTATAAATAGCAAAAAAACAGCTATATTTTAGCGATTTAAGCTGTTTTTTTTGCATATATTAATTAGAAAAATTTCTTATTTGAATTTATTTTTAACAAATAAATTATTTGTCTGTAAATTAAAAAATATTAAAATTTTTTAATTTAATTGGAAATTTTATTACATCGCCTGGGTTATCATCTACAAGTTTATAAAAATTTTCATTTTCTGGTGAAGGATAATAATAACTTAAATTTTCACCATTATTAACATATTCAATTACTCCAAACACTGCTGGTTTAAATCCTATATCTATTAATTTTTCAAATATATTTTCTTTTATTATAATTTCTACAGAGTCTGGTGTAAAACTTTTATTCCAAAGCTTAAGCCAGCTCTCTTCAAAATCAAATTCAGAAATTGTTTCATAATTTAATTTTTCACAGCCTTCTACCATACCATAAATTTCACTAACTTTTATTTTCCCAAAACTTTTTATTACATAATTATACTTAAACTTCCCTTTTAATTTATAATAAAATTTATCTTTTTCTTCTACGTTCCACCCACCTTTTATAAGCTGAGCATGTGTATATGCAAAACTCATATTAACTTTAAAATACACTATCTTCATTTGATTTTCTCCTTAAATATAAAAATTTATATAAAATAATAACTTATACAATTATAGCAAAAATAAAAAAATTTTTTAATATAAATTTACCAAATAGATTTAATGTAATAGCACTTTGTTATATATGGAAATTTTTCACTTATTATGTTACTATGATGTAAAATAAATAATAAGTATTTTTATAATTTAAAAGAAAGAGGGATTATTTTGCATAATAAACTTACTTTAGATGCTATAAATAAACTTAAAGAAGAGATTGAATATAGAAAAGTTGTTGTAAGAAAAAAAATAAATGAAGATCTTAAAGAGGCAAGAGCTCAAGGAGATTTAAGCGAAAATTTTGAATACAAGGCAGCCAAAAGAGACAGAGCAAGAAATGAAAGCAGAATTCGTTATCTTGAAAGAATGATTAAAACAGCTGTAATTATATCAGATGATACTTTAGAAGATGAAGTTGGTATAGGTAAAAAAGTAACTGTAAAATTTCTTAAGGAGGATGAAATAGAAGAATTTAAAATAGTAACAACAGTAGAAGCAGATCCTCTTAAAAATATGATAAGTATAGAATCTCCTCTTGGAAAAGTTTTATATAAACATAAAGTTGGTGAAATTTTAAAAGTAAACTCTCCTGAAGGAGAATACACTATAAAAATTGAAAAAATTGAAACTAATAATAAATAATAAATTTTAAATAATAAATCTTAATAAATATAAACAACTTATTATATTATATTTATAATATTCAACATAAAAATAAATATAGTCTATAAAAATATTAATATTATTTTATAAATTACAAATAATATTAATATAATTTCAGATAAAAGTATTTTTATTGAAAATTAATCAATATATTTTAATTTTTAAACACTTTAATTTATATAGTAAAAATCAATTTACAGCTTATTTTAATTAAAATATGAATTTTATAAAATAATAAGGTGGTATTAAATATGGATGTTGCTATAATAGGGGTTCCTATTTTTTATGGGGCAGATAAACATGGACCGGAATATGGTCCTGATAAATTACGCGAAAAAAAAGTTGTAGAAATAATAGGAAGACATAATCATAGAGTCTTTGATTTTGGAAATCTTTTTATTCCTAATGTTAAAGAATGTAATAAGTTTTTTTCTCATCCCAATATGAAATATCTTGATCCTATAATACAAGTTAATAATAACCTTGCACATATTGTGTATTCTTCTATTAAAGGTAATAGTTTCCCTTTTGTAATTGGGGGAGATCATTCTTTAGGACTTGGAAGTGTAGCAGGATCAAGCAGAGCTTATAATAATTCTGCAGTTGTTTGGATAGATGCTCATGGAGATATAAACACACAAGAAACTAGTGAAAGCGGTAATATACACGGAATGTCTTTAGCTAAAGCAATGGGACTTGGATATAAAGATTTAGTTGATGTTTATTATAAAGGTCCAAAAGTAAAAAATGAAAATGTTTTTATAATTGGTGCAAGAGATTTAGACAAAGGTGAATATGAATTAATAAAAAAGGAAAATCTTCATGTATATACTGCGAAAAGAATTCATGAATATGGTATTGAGTATGTAGTTAATGAAATTATTAAAGATATTAAAAGCAGAAATATATCTTCAATTCATTTAAGTTTTGATTTAGATTTTATTGATGCAAAATTTGTTCCTGGAACTGGTACCCCAGTATCTAATGGTATGTCTATAGATGAAACAAAAACTCTTTTGAAAATGTTTGCTAAATCAAATCTTGTAAAATCTATGGATTTTGTTGAACTTAATCCTCTTTTAGATAAAAATGATGTTACATCTAATATAGCTATAAATTTAATTGATTGGACTTTTGAATATTTAAATTAAATAAGGACTGTTGCAAAATATATTCTAATCCTATGAAGCTTCTTAAGCAATAACATTTAGTTTACTGCATTGTAACTTCAAACTATCTTTCATTTTGCTACAGCCCTTTATTTTTATAAAAGATTTTTGAGATTATATAATAATATTATCTCAAAAAGTATTTTTGTTAAATATTGATACCTATATAGATATAATATAAATTTAGAAACATTATAAGATTACAACCAAAATAGGTGAATCTGCAGATAATTCTATAGAAAATCCTTATACAAAAGCACCTGCATCCATAATAACTTGATCTTCATAATAAATTATATAGTGGAAATTAATTTATAATTTATTATGGTTTAATCATATTAAAGAATAAATATAGCTGTAATAGTGGTAACTATAAGTCCTATAATTACCGGTTTTATATTTTTTTTCGCAAGTTCAAAAGCATCTACACCGCAAATAGCAGCTACAGGTATTACTGCCCAAGGAACTATTGTTCCTCCACCTACCCATATACCAGCTATTTGTCCTAAAGCCGTAAGAGTTGCTACTCCTTTACCTAACGCAGCTGAAAATATTTTAGCAACAGAACCTACTAAAGATATGCCAGAAAAGCCTGACCCATCAATTCCTGTAATGGCACCCACAACTGTAAGTGTGCTTGCCGAAATAACTGAATTAAGGGGAACTATATTTGCAAGAGCAGCACCTAAATCATTAACAATACCATTGGAGTTTTGCGGAAGTACATTACCGAATATATTAGTAAAAGCCGAATCTCCTAAATAAAAGAAAGCTGCTATAGGTATAACAATACCAAATATTTTAAAAGCAAATTGCAATCCTTTAACTAAATCATCTGTAATTTTTTCTAAGGCCTTTTTTCTATAAGCTAATATTGAAATTATGCTTAATATAAATACAGCAGTACCACCTATAAGAGCTGTAGCATCTCCTCCTTGAAGTTTTGATTTATACATTATAAAAATATCCAATGCAAATAATATAACTATGAATAAAGCTAAAATTTTTCTAAGTTTTTTAGAAGTAATTAACATTCTTTCTTCTAAATTATTTTCAGTTACCTCTTCAATTTTATACTCTTTATACTCACTTGATAATATACCTTGTTTTATATCCTTTCTAATAATATAAAAACCTGCTGTAGTAGTTACAATCCCCATTACAATTACAAGAGGAACACTTGCCGATATAACATCAGCTGCAGGTATCCCGGCAGCATCTCCAGTAATTTTAGGTGCAGCTTGAATTATATAATCACTAGATAAAGCTATGCCATGTCCAAAAAGATTCATAGACACAGCAACTCCCATAGCTGGAAGGCCAGCCTTTTTTGCTATAGGAATAAATAATGCTCCAATAAGTGCCACAGCTGGTGATGGCCAAAAGAACCAAGATAAAATCATCATAACTATACCTATAACCCAATAAGCAATCCAATAATTTTTAATAATTCTTTTAAATGGCGATATCATCTCATCGTTTATACCTGAAACTATTATGGTATTGCTCATAGCAGTTATGACAGATATTATAAATATTGTAGGCATGAGTTCTTTTGCTGCATAAACAAAACTGTTAAATATACCCATTGCTGATTTATAAACCGAACCTGTAGCAAAAATACCCAATACAAAAATGCCTATAATACAAATAAGTGATATATCTTTCTTCCTTATCATAGATACTATTATTACAATAATAAAGATAAGATATATATAGTGAAGTGATGTTAATGTTACATTAATCATATACTCCTCCAATTAAAATTACTATATTATTAAATTATGAAAAAATACATACTTAGTTACTAAATATTAAGTAATAATTTATTTCTTTATTTATAAAAATTTTACACACATAAATACCTTTGTTATAATTTATCTATAATTTTATAAGGAGGTTTTAACTGTGATTTTCATTATAACTGCACTAATGGCAGAAGCTGCTCCTATTATTGAGCATTTTAAATTAAAAAAAGATATAACTAATAATACATATCAATTATATAGAAATTATGATATTGTACTAATAATAAGCGGAGTTGGAAAAATAAAAAGTGCTATGGCAGCTACATATCTATTTTCTACTTATAATTCTAAAGAAAGAAATTTTTTAATAAATATAGGTTTTTGTGGAACAAACAGTAGCAAATATAGACTTGGCACCCCTTTATTAATACATAAAATTACAGATGTTGATACTAATTATGATTATTATCCTGATATATTTATTGACAGTACTTTGCCTAGAGAAGCTTTATACTGCTATTCAAAGCCAGTAAAAAAAGAGAATATTAATACTAAAGAAGATATTTTTTGTGATATGGAATCTTCTGGAATTATGGAAGTTTCTAAAAAATTTACTTATTCTCACGAAGTAGTAATAATAAAAATAATTTCAGATTATTTAAGTATAGAAAATTTAAATCACGAAATTTTGAAAAATTATATTAAAGATAATATATTATATATAGAACAAATTATAAAACAATTAAAATCATTAAATTACAGCTTTAATGAACTTTTTATGGAAGAAGAAGAAAATTTCCTTGATATTATTTCAGACAATTTAAGATTTACTACTTCTATGAAACAAATACTTTTAAAAAAAATAAAAAAAGCAAAATTAGAACATAAAGAACCTTTAAAAGTACTTAAATTGTTTACGGAAATAAATGTTAATTCAAAAATAGAAGGGAAGAAGATTTTTGAACAGATTATCGATAAAC
Source organism: Clostridium prolinivorans (assembly GCF_004011155.1). Lineage (GTDB taxonomy): Bacteria > Bacillota > Clostridia > Clostridiales > Clostridiaceae > Clostridium_AT > Clostridium_AT prolinivorans. Next base: position 7,184 of record NZ_RJWG01000004.1, read on the forward strand.
TCAAATAAAAAACTATTTAACACTATTTACGTTGAAGAAGAAGCTTATAAATATCCTCTTACAAAACAAATACTTAATAAATATAAAGATTCTTTTGTAATTACCATAAAACATTACAAAGATGTTTTTAATCGTACAAATCAAAATTTTAATATTCAAAAGCAAAATCAATCTTTAATTTTAGCAGTAAAAAATGTTCCATTTTTATATAATGGTCCAAATATATGCCAGAATTTTGGATATTCTAAATTTTATTATACTTCTTTTTTATTAAATTGTATTTTTGACTGTAAATATTGTTATCTTCAAGGCATGTATCCATCTGCAAATATAGTGGCTTTTGTAAATATAGAAGATTTTAAAAATGCAATTTTAAATATATCTAAAGATGACTCTATTTATTTAGCAGCTTCTTATGATACTGATTTAATTGCTTTTCATAATATTATCCCTTATTTAGATTATTTTTATGATTTTTTAAAAACCCAAGGTAATATTTTTACTGAAGTTCGCACTAAAAGTGCTAATACAACATTTTATAAAAATCATGAACCTTTTAATAATTTAATAATTGCTTTTACACTTGCACCAGAAGAAATTATAAAAAAATATGAAAATTATACTCCATCTTTAAAATCACGTATTGAAGCAATTAAAACGGCGATATCTCAAGGATTTAATATAAGAATTTGTTTTGATCCTATATTTATTAATACTGAAACAGATTCTTGTTATGAAGCATTTTATGATGAAGTTTTCAGTGAAATAAACCCAGATAAAATAATAGATATAGGATATGGATTTTTTAGAATGTCTAAAGAATTTTTTAAAAGAATTGAAAAACATAGAAATGATTGTTCACTTTTTTTAGAAGATTATTCTGTAAGTAATAATGTAGTATCTTATGATGAAAAGCTCCAAAAAAATATAAAAGAAAAACATTTTAAAATTTTAACAAAATACATAGAAAAGGAGAAAATATTTACGTTATGAAAACTGCAATTTTAACAGGTGCATCAAAAGGAATTGGTTTATCTATAACTAAAAAATTAATTTTATTAAACTATAAAGTGTATGGAATATCCCGTTCATTTAAAAATACATATTTTTCTCACGAAAATTTTATTCCATTAGAATGTGATATTTTAGATACAGCTAAACTTATTAATACAATCAATTTTATAAAATCTAAAGAAAAAGAAATAAATCTTTTAGTAAATAATGCAGGAGTTGGATATTTCGGCCCTCATGAAACTTTAAAGGTAAAAGATATTCAAACTATGATTCGAACAAATTTAGAGGCTCCATTAATTCTTTCTAATATTCTTATTAGAGATTTAAAAAAAAGTAAAGGAAACATTATATCAATTTCTTCAGTTACTGCAAAAAAAATAAGTACACACGGGTGTGCTTATGGAGCTTCAAAAGCTGGACTTTCGCATTTTTTTGAAAGTCTTTTTGAAGAAATCAGAAAATCAGGTGTAAAAATTACAACTATACATCCAGATATTACAAAAAGCAATTTTTATGATAATCTTGATTTTACATACGAAGATGAAAATGATACAGTTTTACTATCTGATCAAATAGCTGATGCTGTAGAATATATTTTAACAAGGGCAGATAACCTTGTAGTAAATGATATTACTCTTCGTCCGCAAAAGAACAGAATTAAGCGAAAAAAAGTTTAATATTTTATTATACTAAAAGTGAGCCAGTAATAGATGAGTCCCATTGTGCACTAGGAGTTTTTGGAGCAGATATACCTTGTGCTTTAAGTGAAACTTCAATAATAAGAGCTAAATAAGATAAAATTCCAGAAATAAGACCTATAGATGAACTTATTACCTTAAGCTCATTAGCTAAAGTAGTAACACCAGGTGCAATCTGCTGCTCACTTGCTTCTTTTAATGCTGCTTCTTTAAATAGAAAATTTGTTATAAGACCTATAGTACCTGCTACAACATAAATATCATCTCGTTTTGCTGTAGCTGTATTTAAATTATTTATTATAGAGGAAATTAAAACTAGAAAACTGGCTGCTGCTGCTATATCTTGTGAACTTAATGTTTGATTAGCTGTATCTTTTTTCAAGGTAAATACCTCTTTTTATTGCTTATATTTCATTATATTTATAAATTACTTTCTTTGTTCCATTTTTATTTATAAATCATAATTTTATTTATAAGTATTAAACCATAATAAGCTATAAATTAATTCCATTATACATTATACAATTTATAGTGTTTATACTATTATGTTCATATGATATATATGGCTTAATTTTTAATAAAAATAATTTTTACAGTATAATCATTTTATTTATTATAATTCTTTCTTTTTTAAATAAAAATAAATTGGAAGCCCTATTAAAGTTATAATTATACCATAAACTGCATTAAATGTATCTGTTATAAAAGTACTTATTAATATATAAAAACCACCTAATATACCAATTAAAGGAGTAACCGGATAAAAAGGTACTTTATATGGTCTTTCTAAATTACTATGCTTTTTCCTTAATATAAAAACACCTGCTACAGACATAATAAAAAATATCCACATTACAAAAACAACTAAATTAGTAAGCGTATCAAAAGAACCACTTAATATATATAATATTGATAATATTGATTCTAAAACAATTATATTAGCTGGAGTTTCAAATTTTTTATTTATTCTTTTAAAAATTGTAGCAAAAGGAAAAATATTATCTTGTGACATAGCAAAAGGTATTCTAACTCCTGTCATTAAATATCCATTTAATGTTCCAAAAATAGATATAATTATTCCTATTGTTATTAAAGCTGCCCCTTTTTTGCCAAATAATATAGTAGCTGCATCAGAAGCTGCCTTAGAGGATTCTATTACACTTTTTACAGGCATTATATTTATAATAGCAACATTTACCAAAATATAAACAGTAATAATAACTAACATACCTATTATTATAGATTTAGGCAGATCTTTTTGAGGATTTTTAAGCTCTCCAGCCATATTCCCTATTCCTGCCCATCCATCATATGCCCATAAAGTTGCTAAAATAGCAGAACCAAATCCTGCAATACCTGTCGTTGATACCGTTGCATTTGTATTATGTACAGTTAAACTATGTGCATCTCCATTTATTAATCCAAATACAACAATAACAAATATAGGTATAAGCTTAGCAATTGTAATAACTAACTGCATTTTACTTCCAAGCTTTGTAGATATCATATTTATACTAGCTATAAATAATAGTACTACTATCGCTAATAATTTTTGCTGTAAAATTGTCATATCTTCTATAAAATACGTTAATTGAGTTACAAAAATTATAGCTAATGCTGCTGTAACTCCAGGTACATAAATTATTGCCTGCATCCATCCAAATAAAAAAGCCCACTTTTCACCATATAATTCTTTAATATATACAAAGATTCCACCTGTTTTAGGAATTGCTGCTGCAACTTCTGCAACAGTTAAAGCAGAAGCCATTGTTATTAATCCTCCCACAATCCAAGCTAGTATTCCAAGTGCTGGAGAACCTGCACTTTTAAATACTGAGGAGGCTTTAAAAAATATTCCAGAGCCTATTACTACTCCTATTACTACAGTAATAGCTTCAGATAATCCTATTTCTTTTTTTAGTTCTTTATTTATTATGTCATCTCCATTTTGTAACTTTTGTACTTCCATTAACTCCATCTCTCCAATTCAATACATTTTATTAATTGCATATTTTTTCTATACATATAAGTTCCGGTGGATTATTAATTTGATTAGTAAAAGAAATATTAACCACTGTATATTCTTTTTGATTTAAATTTAATGTAAATTCATCTAAAGCCTTTTTTTCCTCCATTCCATTTTCATGTCCTTTATATACAACAAGCAATATTATACCATTTAATTCAAGTAAATTTAAACTCTTTTTTAATGCTTTAATTGTAGTTTCTTTTTTAGTAGTTATTTCATGATTTCCTTTAGGAAGATATCCTAAATTAAATATAATAAGTTTAACTTTTTCTTTTATATATTTATCAATATTTTCATGACCATCAAGTATTAATTTTGCTCTATTAAATAAATTTAATTCTTTAAGTTTATTGGTAGTATTAATAACAGCACTTTCTTGAATATCAAATGCATAGACCATACCATTTTCTCCAACTAAACTGCATAAAAACGCAGTATCATTTCCATTTCCCATGGTGCAATCTATTGCTTTATCTCCTTTTTGTAATTTTAATTTACATATTCTTTTTGATATTTCTACTGCATTTGTAAAAAATTTATCCATTATTTTGCCTCTCTTTAAATGATTATTTTAAATTGCTCTAACAAAAATTAAATTTTAAAATAAATTAAAATTAATATTATTATTTTAAAGGTGAAGCACATTTAGGACAATATTGAAAATTTTCTTGAGTTTCAAATCCACAATTAGGACATCTCTTTACAAAATTAACTGTTCCATTTTTAATTAAATGTAAATCTTGATCTTTTAAAAATATATTTTCTCCACTTTCAATTCTTTTCCCAATTTCTTCATCAATTGAATAAATACTACCACAGCAACTACTTACAGCATAATATTTTTTATTCCATTTTAAAATTGGAATAAAAAACAAATTTAAATATTCATATCTCATAATTATTTCATAATGACCGTATTTACCACAATTAGGACAAATAATTGTTTGATTAAAATCTAACTTTTTTTCTTTTGAAGATATTCCTCCTATAAAAATCATATAATCAGCTCCATTTTATATAATTTTATATTTAAGATATATACATTTTGTAATTTGGAGAATCTTCCCCAATTATTCTATCTAATTTCCAATAATATCCTTTTGAATTATCATATACTAAATAATAAAAAGCTATTAAATTAATAGTTTTTAAATCTTTCCCATCATTATAAGCAATGCTTCCATATACATATTTTATATTTCTTAATCCTTTAGGAGAAGATATTTTATTAGTTTTAAAAGTTTTTGATTCTTCAGTTGTTATTTTGTGTTTATTGTAATACCAAAAAAATAAATTATTTCCTTCTATCTCTGCCCCTTCAATAGTAGATGTTACAAAATCTTTTGATATTTCATTTACATTAATACTATCAACTGTAGTTTTAGATTTTTTTAACAACTCTATATTATTAAAATATAACTTAAATACATAATCTGTTGATAATACTGATTTTAATTCTCCTGATAAATTCTGCCTTTTTGCAGTAACATTAAGATTTTGATTCTGTGGATTAAAATCTTTATTCTCTATATTAATACTTTTTGTAAATGTATCATTTATATAAAATCCCTTCCCGCCAAATATATCAGGATGAGTTACCATCTGATTTTGTGTATCTTTTTTTATAATTTCAATAATTTTATCTTCAGAAAAAGATGGTGATAAAACTAATTTAAAATCTTCATCGCTATTTTTTTCAATAGAAACAATTTTCCATAATTCATCTTCAAAAATTAGATTAACCTTTATCTTACCTGAAGATGAAATAATACCACTATCTATATTTGTATCTACTAAAACTTCTTCTTTAAAATTATTAAAATCTGGTTTTCTTGAAATTATCTCTAATTTTTTAACATCATTATCACTTAATGATTTTGAAATATTGAATATAAGAATATTAGTTTTTTTCACTTCATTTAAAATCTGATTTTCATCCATTCCTACTAAAGGTTTTACAACAGTATTTCCATACAATTGTACTTTATCATTTATCTTCCATACATTATTCCCAGTATATACATATTGTAATAATAATAAAGTATTTACTTCAATAATTCCATTGTTTAATGTAATTTCAACTTTTATATCATCTTTTTCTTTCTTTTTAGTATTTCTTTCTTTTATGCTAAGACTTTTAATATATCCTTCTTTAATGTCAAATTTTGTTCCTTTAGGAAGTGTTATTGTTTTATTTATTATATCTTCTTTTATTTTACCTTCATCTACAGGTCTTCCTACAAGAAATATGTATCCAAATCCTCCTATAGATATAAGAAAAAATATAGTTAATATAGTTATTATTACTTTTGATTTCTTTAACAACTTAAATTTTTTTTCTTTTTTATATTTATTTATTTGCTTATCTGTTATAACAGGCATAGGTAAAGTATCATATTTGTTTTTATTATTTATATCATAAACTGTTTCTTTTTTTTCTTCATTATTATAATTTTCTTTAATTTGTTCACCATTAGATTCAATAGTTTCTTCTATGTTTGTTCCACAGTATGGACAATATTTTAATCCATCAATAATTTCAAATTCATTTTTACATATATTACAAATCATCAATGTCCTCCAAAAAATTTATCTAAATATATGTTTTAAAGTCAATATTATAAGAACATTGTAACATATTATCTACTATCTTGAGAATAATTAAATTTATAACCATTTTTTATTTTTAAAATATTTTATCATTGTTATAATAATAATAATAGTTACTACCCAGAATGCTGGATAAGCCCAAACAAAATTAAGTTCAGGAAAATATTTAAAGTTCATGCCGTAAATCCCCGCTAAAAAAGTTAAAGGAATAAAAATACTTGAAAATATAGTTAATATTTTCATAACTTCATTAGTTTTATTACTTATACTTGATAAATACGTATCAAGCATTCCAGAAAATATATCTCTATAAGATTCTATAATATCAACAATTTGTATTATATGATCATGTACATCTCTTAAATATACTTTGGTATTTTCTTTTATAAGAATAGAATCTGTTCTAGTTAAGTTACCAACAACTTCTCTTAATGGCCATATAGAATTACTTAAATATATCATTTCTCTTTTTAAATCATATATATTATGAAGTACTTCTTTTTTAGGATTTTCCATAAGCTGTATTTCAATCTTTTCAGAATAATCACCAATTTCTTCTAATATAAAAAAATAGCTATCAACAATAGAATCAATAAGAGAATAAAGTAAGTAATCTACACCTTGCTTTCTTATATTCCCTTTAGCAGTTTTTATTCTTTCTCTTACTTCATCAAACACATCTCCTTCAAATTCTTGAAAAGAAAAAATATAATTATCTATAAGTACAAAGCTTACTTGCTCAGTTACAATTTCCCTTATATGTTCATTGTAATAAACCATTTTAATTATGACTAAAATATAATTTTCATAATCATCTATCTTAGGTCTTTGACTAACATTTACTATATCCTCAAGCATTAAAGGATGAAGACTAAATTTAGTTCCTATTTCCTGTATAATACTTACATCGTGAAGTCCTTCAATATTTACCCATTTTATATATTCTTTATTGTTATCATCAAAACATTCCTTAATATCATTTAAATCTATTTTTTCATAAAAATCTTTATTGTATTTAATCATTGTAAGTTTAATTTCATCTGTTTTATATTCCCCATTGTATACTAATGTACCTGGAGATTCTCCAATTTTTTTAAAAGATTTTTTTATAAATTTACTCACTATTATCACCTGCTTTTATAAATATATAAAAATTATATACCTAAACTCCATTATTCATAAATTATTTTTTATTATATTATTTAATTTAATTATAAAAAAAATTTTAAAGCCGTACCTTATAAAATGGTACGGCTTTAAGTTTATTAAAATATAGGAAGATTATCTAAATTATCTCCTTCTTTATCGTTTGGATTACTTCTTAAATATTCTCTTCCATTTTTAGATTTTCCAACATTTACCCCTTCAATTAAACCATCTTTAGCCATTGTTATAGCCTCATTTATAGAATATACATTACCATTTTCAAGCATTACATCTGTTATATCGCCTTCAGGATTTTTCTTAATCTTTTGTATTCTTAATTTATTATCCATATTTTATCCCCTCTTTTTTATATTTTTGATTTTATAGTATTATTTGCTATATTATCTTTTTTATACTATTAATAAAATGTATTAGCAATTTTTTACTATAATTTCTTCCCCATTTCTTATATCTATAAATTTTACTTTACCATTTTCATATAAAGCTATAGATGGTATATCATCTCCCTTAGGAACAGATATACTTCCCGGATTTATATATATAGTTTTACCATCTATGTCTAACTCTCTTATATGGGTATGTCCGCTTATTATAACATCTGCTTTATAGTTATTAGCTATTTCTTTAAGTCTTATTTTATCAGTATTATGTCCGTGAGTAACTATAAAACGAACATTATCTTTTTCAAAAAATATATATTCTGAGATAATTGTTGATTTAAGTACCATTAAATCAACATCAGCATCACAATTCCCACGTGCAAAAAGAATTGGAATAGAATTTTTTTCAATTTCTTCAATAAGCTTTTGAGGATTATAACCTTCTAAAATTGGATTTCTTGGTCCATGATAAAGTATGTCTCCTGCACAAAGTATCATTTCACAATCCTTAAAAAAAGAAAGAGCTTTATTAAATTTTTCAGGATATCCATGTATATCACTTAATATTCCTATTTTCATATATTATTACCTCCCTTAATTTATCTTTAAAATATATTCTACTATTATTTTAATAAAAAACAAAGCCAGATTTAAATTTTTATAAATCTGGCTTTGTTTTTTTACTTAATTGTAACTTCAGCTACTTTATCTCCATTATTTTTTATACCTGTTTCTACATTTATTTTTTCAACTTTATCCATATTAGTTATTATAACTGGAGAAATAACACTTTTAGCTTTTTCTTTAAGGAAATCTAAATCTAATGTTAAAAGTAAATCACCTTTTTTTACTTTATCTCCTTGTGCAACATGAGCTGTAAATCCTTCACCATTTAAGCTTACAGTATCTACTCCAATATGGACTAAAACTTCAAGTCCTGCTTCTGTAGTTATAGCTACAGCATGTTTTGTTGGGAAAAGCACAGTAATTTCTCCATCTATAGGGGAATATACTTTGTTCCCTTTTGGCACCACAGCAAAACCATCTCCAAGCATTTTACTTGAAAAAACTTCATCTGGAACTTTTGAAAGTTCTACTATCTCTCCATCAATTGGACTTGATAATATATAAGTACCAGATTTTATATCTTTATTTTCATCTACTTTAGCCTGTTCTTCTTTAGGAGCATCAGAATCTTCAAATTCAATATTTTCATCTAAAGCACCGCTTGCGATTATAGCTTTTATATCTTCTTTAATTCTTTCAGCTTCTGTTCCAAAAATTACTTGAACGCTATTTCCTGCAACTAAAATTCCTGCAGCTCCAAGTGCTTTAAGAGTAGATTGTTGTACTTTTGAAACATCTTTTAAAGTAAGTCTTAATCTAGTAACACAAGCATCTAAAACTTCTATATTTTCTTTTCCACCTATAGCCATTAATACTCTGCGTGCTTTTTCACTGCCTTTAACATTTATAGGCATTGGTGCATCAGCATCTTCATCTTCTCTTCCTGGAGTTTTTATATTAAGTGCTTTTATAACTGAATAAAAAACTACAAAATATAAAGCAAAGAAAGCTAATCCAACAGGCCATATAAGCCATGGATTTCCAGCATATTTAAAACCTAATAAATAATCAATAAATGAAGCTGAAAAAGTATAACCTAATCTAATTTTTAAAATACTTGTAATAATTCCTGATAAAAATGCTGCTAACACATGGAATACAAATAACATAGGTGCTACAAATATAAATGAAAATTCAATTGGTTCTGTAATACCAGTTAAGAAAGCAACAAAAGCTGCAGAAATCATCATACCAGAAACTTTTTTTCTATTTTCTTTTTTAGCTGCTGCAATCATAGCAAGTGCTGCTCCTGGAAGTCCAAACATTAAAATTGGATATTCAGAAGCCATAAATACTCCGGCAGTTGGATCTCCTTGGAAATATCTCGCAGAATCTCCAAAATATTTTACGCCATTAGAAACATACTCCCCAAATTGATACAAAAATGGTGGATAATACATATGATGAAGTCCAACTGGAATTAAAAGTCTCTTACCAGCTGCATAAAATGCTGGTCCAAAAATAGAATTACTTGCCCATTGTGCAGCAACATTTATTCCATTTTGAATTGGTGCCCAAATTGTAACTCCAATTATACCAAAAGCAAGTGCTGCAACAGAAGTTATTATAGGTACAAATCTTCTTCCTCCAAAAAAACCAAGAACTTGTGGAAGTTTTATATCATGAAATTTATTAAAAAGATACCCAGCTATAAGACCTATAGCAATACCTCCAAAAACGCCCATATTTATGGTAGTTTTTGAAACTATATCTGAATAAGCTGGAGTAGCCATAAAATCTTTTAATGCCATATTTTGAGCTGCAGCAGTTTTTTGAGCAAGTGCTGTTGCTGCATTACTACTTGCAACTTTTATAACAGCTTGTAGTATAAACTGACCAACTACAGCAGCTAATGCCGCTACTCCTTCTCCTCCTGAAAATCCTATGGCTACACCAACTGCAAATATCATAGGAAGATTACTAAATATAGCATCTCCTGCTTGAGCCATATATGGTATGTTTAATAAATCTGGCTGCCCAAATCTTAGCAAAAGACCAGCTGCAGGTAAAACCGAAACAGGAAGCATTAAGGATTTACCTATTTTTTGAAGTGTTGCGAATAATTTCTTCATAGAAAGTCCTCCTTTTTTAGTATTTATAAAATATTAAATTTTTTATATTTGTTTTCTATTATTCCTTTTATGCTTAATATAAATTCAAAAAAATAAAGCACAAGCAAAAAATAACTACAAATAATATAGTAGTCATTTTAAGCTCGTGCCTAATTTAATAGTAACACTGCTTATATTTCTGAAAGCCTCCTAATATGGAGTGCAATATAACCAATTTCATCTTCAGGAATTTTTATAGAAAACAAATTTTCAATTTTTAAAGCAATCTTAATTGCTAAATCATACTCATTATACATTTCTTTTTTTATGCTGTCAAGAAGATAATTTTTAATAGTTTTTTTCTTTATAACTCTTTGAAGCATAAAGTTTATATGTGTAACAGTCCTTAAATATTCTATTGAATTTTTATCAAAATCTTTTTTTAAAAGTTTTGATATAAGTTCCATAACTTCTCCTATTTTTTTTGTATATGATAAAGCACTGCTTACCTCTTTATTATTTAGAGCAGCATTTATATGCATACATATAAAACCTATTTCAGTTTCTGGAAGATTAACATCAAGTCTTTTATTTATCATATCTATAGCTTTTTTAGCTAAACTATATTCCTTAGGATAAAGTGCCATTAACTCATGTAAAAATGGGTTCTCTATTTTTATACCTTGTTTTATTCTATTAATAGCAAAATTTATATGATCTGGAAGAGATACATGTATAGCTTCAGTAAATTTTGCTTTTAATTCATTTTCACAAAAAGAAATTATTTCTTCTGAAATACCCACTATTTTATTATCAACACTTTCTAAAATCTTGTTGAAATTATTTTCTTCCTCTGTCTGTTTCACAAATATGCTTTCAATTTTATCTTCTGAAATTTTGGAGCCTTTTCTTGAATTAAATCCAATAGCTTTTCCTACTAAAATAAATTGCTTTTTATCTTTTTCTGCTACTACTACATTGTTATTTAGTACTTTTTTTATTGTATACTCTTCCATAAATTCCTCCTAATTGTGAAGTTAACATAGCCTAAAATATAAGACTTTATGCTTATTTCACACAGGCTTAATTTAGTATGATAGTTATACCTTTATATTATACTAAATTATATTAACTAAAATTTTTATCTAAGTAAAAATAAAAATTTTATCTAAATAAAAAATTTTAAGGGAGCCTGTTTCCTGCTGCTTTATATATTTCATACCATTCTTCTCTTGTAATCTCTACATTAGAAGCCTTACATATATCTTTTAAACGCTCACTATTTGTTGTACCTACTATTGTTTGTATTTTAGCAGGATGCCTTAATATCCATGCAACTGCAATAGCACTATTTGATACTCCTTTATTTTTTGCAATTTCATCTATTTTTTTATTAAGCTCTGAAAATTTTTCATTATCTAAAAATACACCTTCAAAGAATCCATACTGAAAAGGCGACCAAGCTTGAATTGTTATATCTTTTAATCTGCAGTATTCTAATACACTTCCATCTCTATCTATAGAAGAATCTACTTTCATATTTACATTAATTCCAGAATCTATCATGCCAGTATGCATTATACCAAATTGAAGCTGATTTATTATAATTTTTTGATTTAAATATTTACTTAAAAGTTCAATTTGCATTGGATTTTGATTGCTCACTCCAAAATATTTAACCTTACCACTTCTATGCAATAAATCAAAAGCTTCTGCTACTTCTTCTGGTTCCATTAATGTATCTGGTCTATGAAGAAGTAATATATCTATATAATCAGTTTTTAATCTTTTTAAACTTCCATCTACAGAATTTAATATATGTTCCTTTGAAAAATCATAAAATCCCTTTCTTATTCCGCATTTCGTTTGAATTATAAGTTTTTCTCTTATATTTGAATTCATGCCTAAAGCATCAGCAAAAATTTCTTCTGATTTGCCACCACCATAAATATCTGCATGATCAAAAAAATTTATTCCTTCCTCTAAAGCAGTATTAATAAGTTTAGCTGCTTCATTTTTAGAAAGCTCTGCAATTCTCATACATCCTAATGAAATTTCTGGAGCCTTTAATATTCCTCCAATATTTATATTTTTCATATAGCCACCTCTTTTTATGTATTTATATATTTATTTTACCATATTAATTTATAACCGGTTAACTTATGGAATTCTTTTTTTATTTTTTAATATTTCTTCATTTAAAATCTTTGGAAGTGCTCCACTATGAGCCATATGAGCATGACTTAGTATAATTGCATCTAATCCGCCAATTTCTTGAATAGTCCTAAAATTGGGAAGTATATCCTTAGAATTTCCTTGTCTTATACCACAATCTAAAATTATTTTTTATCTTGAATTTTTAAAAGTATACAACTTGCTCCTACTTCTTTTGCCCCTCCTAAAAAACTTATGTTCATTTAATTCACCTAATTTCTATTATATAAACTTATCAAAATATTAATCCTTATAATAAATAATTTGCAATAACTTATTATAGCACAAAATATTAATTATTTTTTATATTTCTTCTTTACTACTTTTAACCTGAAAAAATCTTCTCTTTCCTTTTCTTCAAGAACTTCAGTAACAAATTTTACTATTTCCTCAAATTTAGGTATTTGAATATTTGAAAGTGCATTAGTTCTTTTTTGAGTTTTCTTAACTTCCATAGCAAGTCTATATACTGCATTTTCTACTTCTGTCAATTCATAAGTTAAATATTTTACTTTATTAAATTCAACCATAGCCTCATCTATAGCAGCATTAGTCCTATAAAAGCCATATCTAGGTTCTATTTCTTTTTCTTTAAAAATTACTTTTGGTACTTCTACTCCCATAACGCTTTTAAATAAAATATCATAATCATTACTTTCTTCTATAGTCATAGCTATATCTTCTACATTAATAATTCCTGTAGTTATATTAGCATTTTCTAAAGCCTTATAAGCTTTAGAAAATGTTATAAAAATTTCTTTCTGAAGCTTATATGCCTTTGATACATAAGACATCATTTCTTTTATAAGTACATTTCTTTTTTTATCTAAAAGTTCATATCCTTTTTTAGAAAATTCTAAAGAACTTTTTGCTGATAATAAAGTAGATTTGGTTGGTGCTATATTATCCATATCATTTCACCGCTTCATTATAATATTTATCTAATATTTCTTTAGATATTCTATCTAACTCATTTTTAGGCAATATACTTAAAATATCCCAAGCTAAATCTAAAGTTTCATTTATATTTCTATTTTCATCATAAGACTGTTTTAAAAATTTTTCATCAAACGCTCTTCCAAATTGTAAATATATTTTATCTATATTTGATAGTTCATCTTCACCTATAACTTGAGAAAGTGCCAATACTTCTTGCACTCTAGAATATGCCGCAAATATTTGATTTGAAACTTCAGCATGATCTTCTCTTGTAAAACCTTCACCAATTCCATCTTTCATAAGTCTTGAAAGAGAAGGAAGTATATTTACTGGAGGATAAATTCCTTTTTGTTCTATTCCTCTGCTTAAAACTATCTGTCCCTCTGTTATAAAACCTGTTAAATCTGGCACGGGATGAGTTATATCATCATTAGGCATAGTAAGTATAGGTATTTGAGTTATGCTACCTTCTTTTTTATGCATCATTCCTGCTCTTTCATAAAGAGAAGCTAAATCTGAATATAAATATCCTGGATATCCTTTTCTGCTTGGAACCTCTTCTTTTAATGAAGATAATTCTCTTAATGCTTCACAATAGCTTGTCATGTCAGTAAGTATAACTAACACATGCATTCCTTCTTCAAAGGCTAAATATTCTGCAGCAGTCAATGCACATCTTGGAGTTATAATTCTTTCAACTATTGGATCATCTGCCAAATTTGTAAACATTACAACCTTTTCTAATGCGCCTGCTTCTTCAAAGCTCTTTTTAAAAAAGTTGTAATCATCATATTTAATTCCCATGGCTCCAAATACTATGCAAAACTTTTCTTCCTCATCTCCTGAAATTTTTGCTTGCCTTATAATTTGTGCAGTTAATTCATTATGGGACATACCACTTCCAGAAAATATAGGAAGTTTTTGTCCTCTAATTAATGTAGAAAGACAATCTATAGAAGATATTCCTGTTTGTATATAGTTCCTTGGATATTTTCTAGCTACAGGATTTATTGGTCTTCCATTTACATCATATTTTTTTAAAGAATAAACTTCTCCTCCATTATCTCTTGGTTCACCTATACCATTAAATTCTCTTCCTAAAATATCTTTACAAAGAGGTATTTTAAAAGGTTCTCCTCTAAATTGTACAGAAGTATTATTTACAGACATTCCAGTAGTAGATTCAAAAACCTGAATTATAGCCTTATCTTTATATATTTGAACAACTTTACCCTTTTTTCTTATATTTTCATCTACAATTATATCTACAATTTCATCATAAGCAGCATTTTCAACATCAGAAAGTATAATCAAAGGTCCTTGTACTTTATCTAGCATTAAATATTCTTTTTTCATTTAGATCACTTCCTATATTTTTCTATAAGTTTGTCAAAAAACTCTGCTATATCTTTCTTTAAATCATCTATAAGAGAAAAATCATTATTAGGAACGTTATATTTCATTTTATAAATTTTTTCTAATATATCTTTGTTAGCTACAACTGAAATTGGAACACCAATCTTTACAGCTTCACTTCCTTTATCATAAAAACTTTCAATAACTTTAAGCATTTTATATTGTTTATTTAAAGGTACATAAGTATCCAAGTCATTATAAGCATTTTGCTGAAGAAAAGCTGATTTTAAACATTTAGCTGTTTCTATAATAAGTCTTTGATCATCTGGTAAAACATCTTCTCCTACAAGCTTAACTATTTCTAAAAGTTGGTTTTCTTCATATAAAAGCTTTAACATTTTTTCTCTTAAAATAATTACATCTTCAGCCACATTTTCTTCATACCACTCTTTTAAAAGAGGTAAATAGCTACTATAACTTGAAAGCCAATTTATAGCAGGATAGTGCCTAGCATAAGCTAAATTTTTATCTAACCCTAAAAATGCAGAAACAAATCTTTTAGTATTTTGAGTAACAGGTTCTGAAAAATCGCCACCTGCTGGAGAAACTGCACCAATTACAGTAACAGAGCCTTCTGTACCATTTAAATTTGTAGAGTAGCCTGCTCTTTCATAAAATTCAGCAATTCTTGAAGGAAGATACGCAGGATATCCTTCTTCTGCTGGCATTTCTTCAAGTCTTCCTGAAATTTCTCTAAGTGCTTCTGCCCATCTTGAAGTTGAATCTGCCATTATAGCCACATGATATCCCATATCTCTAAAATATTCAGCAATAGTTATACCTGTATAAATACTTGCTTCTCTTGCAGCAACTGGCATATTTGATGTATTAGCTATAAGAACAGTTCTGTTCATAAGCGGCATATTAGTTCTAGGATCTATAAGTTTTGGAAAATCTTCAAGAACTTCTGTCATTTCATTTCCTCTTTCTCCACATCCTATGTAAACTATAATATCCGCATCAGACCATTTCGCAAGTTGATGCTGAGTCATTGTTTTTCCTGTCCCAAATCCCCCTGGAATGGCACAAGTTCCACCTTTAGCTAATGGAAAAAATATATCTATTATTCTCTGTCCAGTAACAAGAGGCTTAAATATACTTTTCTTTTCTTTTACAGGTCTTGGATTTCTTACAGGCCAATATTGATAAAGCTTAAGCTCATAAATTTTATTTTCTTGTTTTAAAGTAACTATTGTTGTTTCTATATTATAAAAACCACTTTCTTTTACATCAATTACAGTACCAAATACATTTGGAGGAACCATTATTTTATGGACTATTGCATTAGTCTCTTGAACACTTGCATAAATATCTCCTTCTTTAAGTTCGTCTCCAATATTAACTTTAATTTCTACATTCCAAAGTTTTTCTTCATCTAAAGAAATAAGACCTATACCTTCAGGTATGAAGCCATAAGATATTTCATTAATTTTTTTTAGAGGTCTTTCAATTCCATCAAATATTCCTCCAAGTATTCCAGGACCAAGTTTTAAAGAAAGAGGACTGCCCGTAGAAACTATAGGTTCTCCTATTTTAAGCCCACTCGTTTCTTCATAAACTTGAATTGTGGCAAAATCGCCTTCTAATATTATTATTTCTCCTATGAGTTTTTTAAAGCCAACCATAACCATTTCCCTCATCTTAAAGCCCTGCATATGCAGAGCTTTAATAACAGGGCCGTTTATTAAAACTATTTTTCCTTCCATGCTTCTATCCCCCTAAGCAAGCATTTCCATAACTATAATACCAACTAATTCTTCGCTTTCTTTTAATTTTTTCGCTATACTGTAATCTATTTTAAATTTACCTTCTGCATCTTTTAAAATTATTCCACCAATAAAATCATCTTCAGATATAACTAGATTTATTTTTTTATTTTTGTAATTAGAAATTATATCTTCAATGTTATTTTTAAATTTTTCATAATCATCTTTTAAAACTGTAATATAATAGCTCCCATCTTCAATATCTTCTAAAACTTTTTCTAAAGTATCAAAAAGATAATTTTTGTATTCTTCTTTTGTTGTATAAATCTTTAACTTTTTCTTAACTTCTTCCATAGTAAATTTTACAAGATTGTCTTTAAGAGTTAAAATTTCTCTTTGTTTATTAATTTTCTCTTTTGCAATTATTTCGTTTGCTTTTATATTAGCTTTTTTAGTAGTCTCTATTATAGTATTTTTCTTAATTTCTTCTAATTTTTCTTTTTCTTTATTTATTTTATTTAATGCCTCATTTTCATAAGCTTTAAGTCTTTCTTCTTTTTCTTCATTTAATTTATCATATATTATCTTAGAAAATAAGTTTATCTTATCTTCAATAGTTGTCATATAAACCTCTCCTTATATAATAAGTTTATAGTTAAATTGCCTCTACAAACTTAAAACTTATTTATTTCTAAATTTTAAGACCTATGGATTCTTTAACATACTTAACTATATAGTCCCCTTCTTTTATTGAACCATGTCTATCTGGTATTTCAACTAAAAGAGGTCTTTCCTTAGAAAGCTTAATTTGCCTTACTTCATCTTCTATTAAAAGTCCTATTTTTTCTGTAATTATTATTATTCCTATATTTTTATCTTTTTTTAATTCATCTATTTTTTTTAACACATCTTCCTTTTTATGAAGAACTATTCCATTAATTCCTGCCATCTTCATACCTACATAAGTATCTATATTATCACTTATCAAGTAACTAATCATAAATTTTCTCCTTTTATTTTAAATTCTTGAAAGTATCATTATAGATATTATAAGACCATATATAGCAATACCTTCTCCAAGCCCAACAAATATAAGTGTTTTTCCAAGTATTTTAGGATCTTCAGATACAGCTCCTAAAGCCGCCGAACCAACAGCACCAACAGCATATCCTGCTCCAATAGTTGCAAGACCAGTTGAAAGTCCTGCTGCTATATATCCAAGTCCTGCTGCTGGATTAGAAACAGCTTCTCCTGCAGCTTTTGCCACAGTTGGAATATTCATTATTAGCCCTATTGTTATAACAGGCACAAATGTTCCTAAATTTATCTTTAAAGCTTTTTTTACCTTCTCTTTCCCTAATATTTCTTCTTTTGCTCTTTGAGTAAATCCATAAGTTAAAGTAATTATAACAATACAAAAAGTTAACGCTAAAATTATAACCATATTAACACTCCTCTATTTTAATTTATTAATAAATATTGATTTTTACGGGTTCAAAAGGGATACCCATTCCCTCATAATATTTGCTGAATAATTCATAATATTGAAGTCTTAATCCTTGAATAAAAACTATTAATCCTTCAAGTCCTATAATTATCAAATTACCAAGTATTAATATAAAAACTGAAGCACTCTCATTTTGGCTCATATTTGCCATAGCTGAAAAAGCAACAAATAATCCAACATGATTTAAAGCAAAGGCTCCTACTCTTATAAAAGAAAGAGTATTTGAAAACATAGATAGTATAGTTTCTACTACTTCAAAACCAGACTCTATAAAATAATCTTTAGGACCTTCATCAAAAAGAACTTTTTTACCTAATATAATATTAGCTAAAGGCTGTTTTAAAAGAATAATAATTAAAAAGAAAATTAAATATACTATCCATAAACTTACAGGCATTATTTTTTTATCAAAAGCTATAGAAGCTACTAAAGTTAATGCTCCAATGTAGAACATAAATCCTGCCAAACCTTCTTTTCCAAAAAGTCCTCTCTCTAAATCTTTTCTTCTTAAACTATTTATAATTCCAAGTATAAATCCTAAAATCATAAATACACAACCAAAAACTACAGCTCCAATTAATACATCATTTATATCTTCCATAGGTCTTATAAGTATGGCTCCTATTAAATCTTCAAATCCAAATACACTCCCATATAAAAATCCAAATATTACAGAACTTATGCCTAATCTTTCTAATACTCCCCCTAAATTAATTCTACGCATTTTATGATTTAATAAAAAACCAGCTAAGAAAAGTACAGCTCCTTGTCCTACATCACCAAACATAGCACCAAACATTAATGTATAAGTTATAGCTAAAAAAGCTGTAGGATCTATTTCGTTATAACTTGGTATACCATACATCCCAACCAAACTTTGAAATGGTTTAAAAAGTTTATTATTTTTTAAAAGCGTTGGTGGAACTATAGATTTATTTACTATTTCATCTGGATTTTTATAAATAAAAATAATTCTATCTTCAAAATTTTTAATAATTTTTTCAAGCTTTTTAATAAAATTTTGAGGGACCCACCCTGAAATATAAAAAAAATCATTAGTATACGCTGCTGTCTTTTTAATTTCTTCTGCTTTTTCTTCTAATTTATAACTATTATATAGTATTTGTATAGATTTAGAATTTTTTATTAAAAAATCTTTGATTTCTATAGTAACTTCTTCAATAGAATTATGTATTTTATCAATTTCTTCTTTAATAAATTTTAAAACTTCTTTTGGAGTACCTTTATAATTATTAGGAAGCATTACATATTCACAATTTGCAGATTTAAAAATTTTTTCTGTTTCTCCAATTAAAAGCATAGGCGTAAAAGATATAAATATTACAAAATCTTTTTCTTTATATACGATTTGTATAACTGAAGGTATATTTTCATAATTAGCCTTTAATTTAATCATATTTTCTTTAGATACTTTATAAATTTCTGTTTTAAAATTTTTCATACATTGTATATCTTCTATATTAATAGATATATCTTTTATAAATTGCAAAGCTTCATAAGCATTTTTTAGCTGCATTTTTGTTTCATTTAAATTTTCAAGATTTTTGTTTAAAGTTTTATATTCTTTATAAATTAAAGATAAATTTTCTTCCATTATATTAAAATCAAAAATTATATCTTTTATATTTTCTTTAGGTATTCCAAAACTTTTTTGAGCTTTTATAAGCTTTTCAATGTGCTTTATACTTAAACTATAATCTCTATTTGAAGTATAAGGTCTTATAAAATTTACATCCATTAAAGCTTCAATATTATCTTTAGATGTTTTTAGCATAAAATTTGAAGAATTTATTTCCTGAAGAGCACTAACAGGCTGCATAATCCCCTCTAATGCTATAAGTTTTGTAAGCTTATCAAAATCATAAAAATCTCCAACTAAATTAACCATATTCATTTTTTCTATGGCCACATCGTCACCCCCATAAAGTATAGATTAAACTATACTTTTACTCATATCTATAATGTATCTTTTTTGCTCTAATATAGATATGATATCTTTTATTTCTATACCATATAAAATAAAGTAACTCATTACTACACTTAAATTATTTTTATTTTCTTTAATGATTCTGGAAAAATATTCTCTTTCAAATTCTCTTTCTCTTTTTTCAATAAAACTTAAATTGTCATTTTGATATATAAATGAATATTTACTATCTTTCAAAAGTTTTTGAAACTCTTCATTACTATTTACATAACAAAGATTTTTTATAGTATCTTTTGAAAGTTTAAAACTATCATATATAGTATAATTAAATAATTCCTCAGGAGGTATTTTGTAAAAAAATTTTCCTCTATATATCCAGTTTAAATTTAATAAATCTGCCTCTATACCTATTATTGAATAAACAGCCTCTTTATTTTCTTTGTCAAGATGCTTAATTTCTTTTCTTATAGAAGAAAAATAAAGAAAATCAAGTTCTGTTTCCAATCTAAATAATCCTTTTTTATCTATATCTTTAACTAAATTTTTAAGGGGCTTATAATAAATAGTTTCTTTTAAAGCTTCCAAAATTTCTTCTGCATCTTTTAAAGGCAGAAGATAATCATAATTTATGGTATTTAAATTACTATTTGCTATTAATCTATTTTCTATTTCATCTCTGCTCTTTTTTAAATACTTTCCACGTATAATTATTTTTAAATCTTCTATTTCCCATCTTAAAAATAAATTTTTTATAATTTTTCTATACTCACCGCTGAAATAATTTAAAAACTTACTATAAATATTTATATAATATCTATCTAAAATAATTTCTAAATCTTCTCTATGGATAGTATCTAAATTATAATCACTTAAAATTCTGCCATAATATGTTTCTTCTTTTAAAACATTTACAGCATCTTTAAAATTTTTACTCTGCTGAAGTTTTAAATATTGTTCTTTGTTTAGCATTTTACCCTTCAAAGCTTTAACTTTAGAATTTACAGCACTAAATTTAACAATGCTTCCCATAATAATTTTCTCCTAAACAACTCCTATTATTTTTTCAAATACTTCATTTATTATTTTTTCTTTGCTGCTTTCATATTTGTTATTAATTTGGTTTATTTGTAATTCTTTTTCTTTTCTAATTTCTTTAGCTCTTTCTTCTGCTTCTTTTAACTTAGATTTTAATATATTTTCTTTTAACATTTTTATTTCATTTTGATAAGTATTCCTTAATTCATCTATTTTTTCTTCTGTATATTTTTGCTTTTCTTGAAGTAATATATCAATACTTTTTCTATAATTTTCAGCATCTTTATCAATGCTCATTATTTTATTAATTACAAACTCCACATATATCCCCCCAATACTCATTTATAAATACTTTATAAATTTTCTAAATATTCTTTAATTATAATCCTAAAATTTTATATTGTCTAAATCTGTTTTTGCTTATTAACAAACACTTATTCTAAATTTTGTTATTTTTTAAATTGTTTTCTTGTTTTACTTTATATTTATTAATTATATTAAGCTATACTTAAAAATATTTTTTAATGGCAAAAAAATATTAAAGCAGCAGGAACTTAAAATTCTTGCTGCATTTCAATATTTTTAAATTGACTATAATACATATTATAATAAACTCCTTTTTTCTTAATAAGGCTTTGGTGATTTCCTTTTTCTACTATTTTACCTTTATCTATAACCATAATTATGTCTGAATCTTTTATAGTACTTAATCTATGAGCTATAATAAAGCTAGTTCTTCCTTTCATTAATTTTAGCATAGCTTCTTGAATATGAAGTTCTGTTCGAGTATCAACGCTGCTTGTTGCTTCATCCAAAATCAATATAGAAGGGTTAGCAAGTATTGCTCGGGCGATAGCTAAAAGTTGTCTCTGTCCCTGGCTTAAATTACTCCCGCTTTCTGTAAGAATAGTTTCATATCCTTTAGGAAGTTTTTTTATAAATGCATCTGCATTTGACATTTTAGCTGCTTCTTCTATTTCTTTATCGGAAGCTTCCAATCTTCCATATCTTATATTTTCTTTTATAGTTCCAGAAAAAAGATAAGTATCTTGAAGTACTATTCCAAAACATTTCCTTAAATAATCTCTTTCATAATTTCTGATATCGCAGCCGTCTAACAAAATTCTACCTTCTGTTACATCATAAAATCTAGTAAGTAAATTTACAATAGTAGTTTTACCAGACCCTGTAGGGCCAACAAGGGCAATACTTTCTCCAGCTTTCACTTCAAAATTTATATTTTTAAGCACAGGTATATCTTTATTATAACCAAAACTTACATTTTGGAAAACTACATGTCCTTTTGGATTTTTTAATGTTTTAGCATTATCAATGTCTTCTGCTTCTTCTTCTTCATCTAACACTTCAAAAACTCTTTCAGCTCCTGCAATAGCTGATTGAAGTGTGTTAAATATAGTTGCAACTTCATTTAACGGCCTTGAAAACTGCCTTGAATAACTTATAAAACTTGCTATTGTACCTACTGTTATTAAATCTTTTACCGCTAAAATTCCTCCAACTCCTGCTACAGCTGCAAATCCTATATTATTTATAACATTCATAAGTGGCATCATATATCCTGATAAAATTTGAGCCTTAATTCCTACTTCTTTAAGTTTAGAATTTGTTTGTTCAAAATCTTTTATAATTTTATCCTCACGATTAAAAGCTTTAATAATTTGAATACCTGAAATAGTTTCTTCTATCTGACCATTAAGCTCTCCAAGAACAGCCTGCTGCTTTTTAAAAAGTGGCTTTGTTTTTTTAGCTATACCTTTTGTAAGAATAAAAACCATAGGTATTGTAATTACACTAGCCAATGTTAATATAGGACTTTTTATAAGCATCATAATAAAAGAACCTGTTATCATTATAATATTTGACATCAATTGAGTTGTAGATTGAGATATAGTAGAACTTATATTATCTATATCATTAGACAATCTGCTCATTATATCTCCATGTGTATGAGTATCAAAAAAAGAAATTGGAAGTTTTTGAAGCTTACCAAATAATGAACTTCTAATATTTTTAACTATTCTTTGCGATACTCCTGCCATAAAATATCCTTGAAGAAAAACTATAAAAGCATCTACAATATAAGATACTAAAAGTACTACAACAACTACATTTAGTGCGTAAAAATTAACTTTTGATTTATTTAATGACATTGTATCTATAGCTTTTCCTATAAGTAAAGGTACAATTAAAGCAATAATATTGCTTATAATAAGAAAAATAAAAATGATACTAATCATTCTCTTTTCATTCTTAAAATACTTCCAAAGTCTTTTTATAGTTTTTTTAAAATCTTTAGGCTTTGCAACAGGAGCAAATCTATGCATTCCTCCTGGCATTTTATTAGCCCCTTGACCAAATTTTTTATTTTCCATGCTACATAAACTCCTTTCCCATTTGGGAAGCAAAAATATCTTGATAAATCTTACATTTTTTCATAAGATTGTCGTGAGTATCAACTGCTGCAACCTTCCCATTATCTAAAACTATAATTTTATCTGCTCTCATTACAGAAGTTATTCTTTGAGCTATTATAATAGTTGTAAGATTCATTGAATATTTTTTTAAACCTTCTCTAATTTTAGCTTCTGTATTTACATCTACCGCACTGGTGCTATCATCTAAAATAAGTATTTCAGGTTTCTTAACAAGTGCTCTGGCTATAGCTATTCTTTGTTTTTGTCCTCCAGAAAGATTTACTCCTCCTTGACCAAGCTCTGTATTATAACCTTCTTTAAAATTAACTATAAACTCATGAGCCATAGAAATTTTAGATGCAAAAATAACTTCTTCTAAAGTTGCATCTTCTTTTCCCCATTTAATATTATCTAAAATAGTTCCTGAAAAAAGGACAGATTTTTGAGGTACAATAGCTATTTTTTCTCTTAATTTCTTAATATTATATTCTTTTACGTCTATTCCATCTACTTTTATTTTTCCAGATAAAGTATCATAAAACCTAAGTATTAAATTTACCAATGTACTTTTACCTGAACCCGTAGCTCCTATAATCCCTACGGTTTCTGAAGGATTAATAACTAAATTTATATCTTTAAGTACGGGCTCACTACTTTCATTATTATAAGAAAAACTTACATTCTCAAATTCTATACTTCCTTTTGTATTAAAATTGTCTATGTATTTTCCCGAAGATTTAATAGTATTTTCTTCTAAGAATATAGAACTAATTCTTTCTGCAGAAGCTTTTGCTCTTATAAACATCATAAAAACATTTGAAATAGTCATTAATGAGAATAAAATTTGAGTCATATAATTGACAAAGGCTATAATCTGACCTACTTGTACTTCTCCTTTGTTTACTTTTATTCCTCCAAGCCATAAAACAGCTGCTATTCCAATATTTACGACAAATGTTATAAAAGGATTAAATAATGCCATAACTCTCATAGCCTTTATGTTTTGATCTGCAAGTTCTTTATTTTTCTCTTCAAAGCGGTCAGTTTCATAATTAAATCTATTAAAAGCTTTAACTACCCTTACTCCAGATAAATACTCTCTCATAACTTCATTTAATTTATCTAACGCTTTTTGAACTTTTGTAAAATATGGATATCCAGTTTTCATACTAAAATAAATAATTATACTAACTATAGGTACAACTATAAAAAGTATTACAGCCATTTTGGGATTAAGAATTGAAGCCATTACAATGCTTCCAACACATACTATAGGTGATTTAACAAATACTCTCATCATGCCATGCACAAATCCTTGAATTTGTGTAACATCATTAGTAAGTCTAGTTATAATAGAGGCAGGTTCAAGTTTATCTATATTTTCAAAAGAAAGGCTTTGAACTTTTTTAAAAAGATCTAATCTTAAATCTGAACCAAAACTTTGTGATACATTGCTTGATATTATATTTCTTCCAACAGCCCCAATTGCCCCAATTGCAGTTATTATAAGCATTAAACTTCCATATTTAATAACATTGTCCATATTTTTGTAATATACACCATCATCTATAAGTTTAGACATTATAGTAGGCTGCATTAAATCAGCAAAAGCCTCAATTACTAAAAAGCATAAAGCTATTAAAAAAGGCTTCCAATATTTTTTTATATATTTTTTAAATGCATACATAACTTTTTACATTCCTCCAATAACATAAAAATAAAATGGATAAAAAATTTATCCACTTTATTTATTATATCACCAAATATTTATAACAACTAATAATTAACATAATTATAATTTTCATTTTGGAAATTTATACATAAAACGATTTACCTTCATGTTTAATATAATTTCTTAATTATTATTTTCACTACTTGTCTCTTTATTTAATATTTTTTTATTTCTAAAACTATTTACATCTATATTTAATTGGTCTGCATTTTCAGAATTTGAAGTTTGTTTATTTTGTTCTGTAGAATCTACCTTTTGCCTTATTCTAAGCCATTGCTTTATATCATCTTTTAATATTTGCTGCATTTTATTTAAATACTCATCTAATTTAGTTTGTGAAATATCATTACTTTCAGAACCTGCAGCATAAAAATCTAATTCTCTTTTAAGTTCCCTAAGTCTAGCTAATGTTACTGTATTTTTTACCCATAAAGCACCAAAATTATAAAATGCATCTATGGCATTTATTATAGTAACCACTGCCCCTAATAAAATTGCAATCATTCTAAAAGTTTCTGCTAAATCGCCGCTATTTAAACCTAAAACTACAGTAATAAGAGCACTAAAAGTTACAGATGTAAATTTAACAGTATTAGCCCTTTTTTTAGTTTTCTTCTGTTTCTTTTCAAAATAATCTATTGTGCAAGCAAGCTCATTTCTTAAAGTATTAAGTTTAAGCTTTAAATCCATTCTTCCTTCCCCTTAATAATACTTTTTACTATTAACTATTATATGAAATTAATTTTTAAACTGATACTAATTAGCATATACTTTTATTCCGTAACATTTTATTATTTTTTGAATAATCTATTAAAGAGATTAATAATAACAAGGTGTAGTTTATATGAAAAAATTTTATATTTTTATATCAATATCATTAATTTTTACTATAATTAAAACTTCCTCAATTTTATTAAATTCTTTATTATATTCCATAGCTATAATTTTAATTGCTATTTTACTTGGTGATTTTACTTATGATATATCTGAATTAATAGGAGAAAAAAAAGGAGGACTTTTAACAGCTACTATTGGAAATCTTCCTGAACTTATGATGGGACTTCTTTCTATTCAATATGGAATGATTCCAATGGTAAAATCATCTGTTATTGGTTCAATAATAGGAAATATACTTCTTGTTTTAGGGATTTCTATATTTTTTGGAGGGATTAAATATAAAGAACAAGTATTTAATAAATTAACAGCTAGGACAAATTTTAATATGCTTCTTCTTGCTATGTCTGCTATAATAGTCATGACTTCATTAAATAAATATAGTACATTAACAATAACATCTGCATCTAAAATAAGCGTAAAGGTAGCAATAGTACTTATATTAGTCTATATTTTAGGTCTTATATTTTCACTTTATACACATAGCAATTTATTTATAGTTAGTGACACAAAAGAAATTAAAGAAACAAAAAAAGGCAAAAATATAAAGATATTATTTTTAGGTATAATAATAGAATCTATACTACTTTATATAATAAGTGAAAAACTTATTGTAAATGTTAAATATATAGTTAACACCTATAATATTTCTCAAGAATTTTTAGGAATTATACTTATACCTATACTTGGAAATATTGGTGAAAATATTTCTGCAATAATGAGTTCTCTTAAAAATAAAATAAATTTAAGTTTAGAGATAGCCATAGGTTCCAGCATACAAATGGCTCTTTTTGTAACTCCAGTATTAGTTATATATGCTTTTTTTACTGCAGTACCTATTACACTTATATTTACTACATTTCAAATTATTATTGCACTTATTGCAGTAGGTATGTCTTATTTTGTATTCCAAGATGGAAAAACTTATTGGTTAGAAGGTGCTATACTTATTGCCATTTATATTATGATTACACTTGCATATTATCATATTTCATAATTAATTATTAATGTGAACTTACCTAACCTAAAAGTAAATTGGGCTTAACAGATATTGCGTCTATTTTTTTAGACATTCATGTTGATTTTTAATGCCATTTAAAACTATACATTCAAAATTAAAAGTTAGTGTAATATTAAGTTAGGGGAGTATAGAACTCCCCTAACTTAAAAAATTTACATTCTCGACCACAATGGTATGAAGTTTTACAATCTAAATTATAAAATTATTAAACTTATTGCCATAACAATCATTCCTGATATAACTCCATATATAGATAAATGATGCTCTCCATATTTTTCTGCTGCTGGTAAAAGTTCGTCTAATGATATATAAACCATAATTCCAGCCACCATTGCAAAAACAATTCCTAAAGTAAAATCATTGAAAAATCTCATAAATATTAAAAACCCTACTAAAGCTCCTATAGGTTCTGAAAGTCCTGAAATAAAAGAATATAAAAATGCCTTTTTTCTATTACCTGTAGCATAATAAATAGGAATAGAAACAGCTATACCTTCTGGTATATTATGAATAGCTATAGCAGCTGCAATTGGTATACCAAGACTTGGATCTTTTAATGATGCTGTAAATGTTGCCAATCCTTCTGGAAAATTATGAATTCCAATAGCAAGTGCAGACATAACTCCCATTCTTAATAAATTATTATTTTTTTGTATATCTTCTAAATCTTCTACACTTTGCATAGAATGTGGGTTTTCAAAATCTGGAACTAATTTATCTATAATTGCAATAATAAACATACCACCAAAAAAAGCAAGTACAGTATAAATATTTCCTATTTTTTCTCCTGCTTGCATTGATAAAGATTTTTGAGCTGTAGAAAAAATTTCAACAAATGAAACATAAATCATAACTCCTGCTGAAAATCCTAATGCTATTGATAAAAATTTTGTATTTGTTTTTTTAGCAACGAAAGCTATTAAACTTCCAATCCCCGTAGATAACCCTGCTAAAAGAGTTGTAGCAAAAGCAAATAAAATAGTTTGTGTTGACATATATTCCCTCCTTTATATATTATATAAATATCCAGCATATAAACTAAATATAACAAAATGATAATTCTATAATACTATGAGTTTGTTTTTAAAAATAATTTTATTTATATATAATATATTTGATAATAATTATTGTTAAATATATTATACTTTATATTTATAAAAAAATAAACTTCCTATAAATTTAATAATTAAATTTATAGGAAGTTTATATAATTTATTTTTTATTTATTTTTTCGCATTGATGTATACATTTACCATATAAAACATGTTTTAATTTAGATAAAAAGTATCCAGATATCAAAGGAAGTATACATATAAATACTAAATATATTCTAAGTACAGATATATTCTTAAATATAATTAAAAGTACTATTAATATTACAGCACTAATAGCTCTGCCACTGTTTATAGCAATATCTTTATTAATCATATATTCTATTCTCATATCTTCATCATGATTACTATTTATAACATTAAAAGTTGAAGAAGATAGCTGTATTAAAAAAAATGGAAGAAAAAATGCATCCATAATAACATAAAAGAACAAAGTACTATAAGTTATCTTAAAAGTTATACCTAAAACTGATATAAAAGATCCAATAGTGCCTAAGAATATAGCAAATTTTCTTTTAGGCGGCTTTATTATCTTTTGTACAAGTATATAAGATGCTGAAGTTAAAAGTGAAGCAATAAAAGTAAGTTTTCCAAGAGAAAGTTCACTTTTTGTTGTTTCTATTATTAATATATTCACTATAAAAGCTATTATAACATCTCTAAATCCCCAAAAAAAAGTAGATTTTCTTATTATATTCCATTCTTCACAATTTCGTGAAAAAGCTTTTTTCATATTAAGTTTATCGCCATAACTTTTACATTTTAAAGTAAAGCTAATAAATATTAATATTATAAATAATGATAATGTACATATAAATACAAAATTATACCCTTTTGTACCATTAAATCTGCTTATAATATAAGCAGCAGTTATAGGAGCTACAGCTGCAGCTGCTCCTGTACAACTCCCATTGAAACCATTAAAAGTATCTCTATTATCCATGCAAGTAAAATCAAAACTTAATGTATTAAAAGCAAGCCAATAAAATCCTGCTGCCATACCTAAAAGCATGCCTACAAGATAAATATAAATGCCGCCGTTTTTACCTAAAAATAAAATAAATGCATAAGAAACAGCATATATAAAAAGGCCTATCCTTAAACACCAAATGCCATTTTTCTTTTTAGCTATAATTCCTCCTGCAATAAAAGCAAAAGGTGTTAAAATATACTGTATTAAATTAAATAATACAATAATTATAAAATTTGATGTTTGTTTCCAAAAAAATACATTAACAAATATAGATGATAATCCTATAGCAAAGGTAAATAGAGTACTTACAACTAGTAGTATCTTTGCTTCTTTACACATAGTTCCTCCTATTTAGTTGGATCAATATTATTTTTTAATCTATATAAGTTAATATATCTTACTTTTTAAATATTATACTTAAATTTTTATTTTTCTTCTATTTCCTTTTTACTTAACCAAGTTATTGATAAAAATCCTATTATTAAAACCCCAAGAGAAATTATTAAACTAAATATGCCTTGCTTTAAAGCTTCAATTGAAGTATTCATATTTAAAATTTCTTTAGGAATGCCAGGAAATACAGGAATTAGTGAACCAATTACAAATCCCAATATAAGCATATATGTTTTTCCTGGATATTTAATAAGAAGTTTCTCTATGGCTCTTGCAGTTGCCAAAGTTCCTACAACTACTCCTATACCAAGAGGGACTAAAAAAGGTATATTCCTATTATTAATAGCACTTAATGTAATATTATATAAATTTAAACTTAAAAGCATAAAAGATGCACTTATTCCAGGCAGAATTAAAGCTATTGCTATAATAATTCCTCCAATTAATAAAAAAACAATACTTAAAAATCCTTTAGATGTAGCCAGTGCAGTTGTTGTTTCAGAATCTCCAGACATAATTAAAACAATTATAAATCCTAATATTAAGAAAATAAAATCCTTCCAATCATTTTTTTGTTCTGTTGCTTTTTTATATAATACAGGCAGACCTCCACATATTATACCTATGAACAAAAATCCCATAATTTCAGGATACTTTTCTATAACATTTTCTAATAATCTACTAAAAAGTAAAAGTGCTAAAAGAGCTCCTAACCCTACTTCAAATAAAAAAATTGTATGCTTTTTTATATCTTTGAAAAAAGAAGCAACAGCATGTATTAAATCATCATATATACCTAATACTATCGCCATTGTTCCTCCACTAACACCAGGTACTAATGTAGCTATTCCTACAACTATACCTTTAAAAAAATTTACTATATGTTTCATTTTCAACTCCTCCAAAACTTATATTTAAATAATACATATAAAAATTATAAAGGTATAAATTTTATTTGTAAAGCTTGTATACTAATTATATACTAATACTTTTACTTTATAAGTATGTTCATATATTAATTACACTTATCTATATATTAATCAATATATAAAAATATAGTTAATATTTTGCTATAAGATAATGTTAAGTTATTAAATTGTATTTTAATAAACATACAAAAAAAACGATTAAAGCAATATAAATTAACTTTAACCGTCTTTTTTAAATTATTTATTCACCCATAAACATTTTAATATCATCTTCAACATTTGTTATTCCAGCAATTCCAAAGTTTTCAACTAAAACTTTAGTTACATTTGGAGATAAAAATCCTGGTAATGTTGGGCCTAAATGGATGTTCTTTACTCCCAAATATAAAAGTGCTAAAAGTACTATAACAGCTTTTTGTTCATACCAAGCAATATTATAGGATATTGGAAGTTCATTTACGTCATCAAGTCCAAATACTTCTTTAAGCTTTAATGCTATAATAGCTAAAGAATAAGAGTCGTTACATTGACCAGCATCTAATACTCTTGGTATTCCATTTATATCTCCAAGATTTAATTTATTGTATCTATATTTTGCACATCCAGCTGTTAATATTACTGTATCTTTAGGAAGATTTTCAGCAAATTCTGTATAGTAATTTCTGCTCTTCATTCTTCCATCACATCCAGCCATAACAAAGAATCTTTTTATAGCACCAGTTTTAACTGCCTCTACAATTTTATCTGCAAGTTGTAAAACTTGAGCGTGAGCAAAACCACCTACTATTTCTCCGCTTTCAATTTCTGTTGGAGCTGGTAATGTTTTTGCAAGTTTAATAAGCTCTGAAAAGTCTTTTGTTCCATCTTCTCTCTTTTCTATATGTTTAACTCCAGAAACTCCTGTTGCACCAGTTGTAAACATTCTATTAATATATGAAGCTTTTGGAGGCACTATACAGTTAGTAGTCATTAATATAACGCCGTTAAAACTTTCAAATTCCTTATCTTGATTCCACCAAGCATTACCATAATTACCTGCAAAGTGTGAATATTTTTTGAATTTTGGATAATAATGAGCTGGAAGCATTTCTGAGTGAGTGTATACATCTACTCCAGTTCCTTCTGTTTGCTCAAGTAGCATTTCTAAATCTTTTAAATCGTGTCCACTTACAAGTATTCCTGGATTATTTCTAACTCCTATATTAACTTTAGTTATTTCTGGATTTCCATAAGTAGAAGTATTAGCTTTATCTAAAAGTGCCATAGTATCTACTCCATACTTGCCGCACTCTAATACCATAGATACATATTCATTAACACCTAAATTGTCATCAGTTGTTGCTGCAAGTCCTCTTTGCATAAATTCATATATATTTTTATCTTCAAATCCTAAATTAAATGCATGTTCTGCATAAGCAGCCATACCTTTTATTCCGTAAGTTAAAAGTTCTCTTAAACTTCTTATATCCTCATCTTTTGTTTGAAGAATACTTACATCTCCTGATTCAGCTTTAGCTTCTAATTCTGCATCTGTTTCTCCAGTCCAAGTTAAACCTTCATAGTTACTTTCTATAACTCCTCCTGCACTTTTAACTGCAGCTATTATTTCATCTCTTAATTTAATACCTTCTCTAATTTCATTTAAAAATCTTGACTTATCCCAATTTGCATTTGTAATAGTCATAAACAATCCATTAAACACAAACTTATCTGTAAAAGGTTTATTAACTCCAAGCTCTCTTGCTTTTACATTGGCAACAGATATACCTTTTAATATATACATTAATAAATCCTGCATATTTGCTAAATCTGAAGTTTTACCGCAAACTCCTTTAAATGTACAGCCCTTTCCTCCAGCTGTTTCTTGACATTGATAACAAAACATACTCATTTTTATCTCCTCCTCATATTTATGTAATAAAATTTTTAACCTTTAAATAATTTCTGTAACTTACATAATATAATATTATCAAATAGCTAAAAATTTATCCGTAACATATATTACAGATTTTATATTTTTATATAAATATTTTTAAAATTAATATTAACAATATGATTAATCTGCAATAAGCTGTAAATTAATTTCCACCATGCAATTTATAATGTTTCTAAATTTGCATTATTTTATATATAGTAGTCAGCATTTAATAAAAAGGCCTTTTGTAAGATAATCACAATATAGTAAAATAATAATTTTACATAAAAAAAGACAAGGTATTTCCTTGCCTTTATAATAATTCATTATTTATTATATCTTCATAGCTTTGTCTTTTGCAGACTAATTTAGATTTCCCATCTTTTACAAATACTACTGCTGCTTTTGGTATTTTATTATAGTTACTTGACATAGAATATCCATAAGCACCTGTAGATAAAACTGCAAGAATATCTCCACTTTTTACTTTTGGTATATTAACATCATTTAATAATATGTCTCCAGATTCACAGCATTTGCCTGAAATTGTTACCTTTTCTTTTAAATCATCTTCAACTCTATTTGCTATAATACATTCATATTCTGCTTTGTAAAGAGCTGGTCTTATATTATCAGTCATACCTCCGTCTACTGAAACATATTTTCTTATTTGAGGGATTTCCTTTATAGAACCTACTGTATACAAAGTAGTTCCTGCCTTACCTATTATAGATCTTCCTGGTTCTATAGTTAAAATAGGAATATTAATATTTAAATTTTCAGCCATTTCATCTACTTTATTTATTATTGCTGAGCAAAAATCTTCTATGCTTTTTGGATTATCACCGCTTCTGTAATGAATTCCAAAACCTCCACCTAAATCTAATTCTTTAAGTTCATAGCCTAACTCTTTTTTTATGTTTGATATTAAAGACATCATTATTTCTGCTGCATCTTCATAAGGCTTTATATCAAAAATTTGAGAACCTATATGACAATGAAGGCCTACAAGTTCTATATTAGGAAGCTCAATTGATTTCTTTACTGCATTTAAAGTATTATCATTTAAAATAGTAAACCCAAACTTTGAATCTATTTGTCCTGTTTTTATATACTCGTGAGTATGAGCTTCAATTCCTGGAGTAACTCTAAGAAGTATTTTTTGTACTTTATTATATTTAGCTGCAATTTCATTTATTTTTTCTATTTCATAAAAATTATCTACAACAAATCTGCCTACTCCATTTTTTATTCCCATATCAATTTCTTCTAATGTTTTATTATTACCATGGAAATAAACCTTAGAAAGTGGAAAACCTGCTTTAATTGCAGTATAAAGCTCTCCTCCAGATACTACATCAAGGCAAAGTCCTTCCTCATTTATAAGCTGACACATAGCCAATATTAAAAAAGCCTTACCTGCGTAAGCAACTCTATTACCTCTTTCCTTAACTTTAAAAGATTTAAAATATCTTTGACATTTTCTTCTTACAAAAGCTTCATCTATAACATAAAGCGGTGTACCATATTTTTTCGCAAGTTCAACTGTACTTATTCCGCCTATATAAAGCTCATTATTTTTTATTTCACTAGTTCCAAAAAGTTCCATAAATATTACCTCTCCTATATTTAAATTTTTATATAAGTATGATTAACCCACAATAAGCTGTAAATTAATTTTTACTATTTATAATGTTTTTAAATTTCTATTACATCCATATATAATAGGTAAATCTTTAATAAAAAGATTTTTATAATATAATCATTTATAATTAAATATATTATAAATGCAGCAAAGGGACACCTTTGCTGCATAAAAGTATTTATACGCAACCTTTTGTGTACCTTGTAGCTCTCCATCATTTTCATGATGACAGCATTGTATATATTTTATACAATGCCAGGGAAAACTCTTGCAGATATTTTCCCTTCGGCTGTAGCTCCTTTCCCTATGCTTCTTTGCCCGCCAGCTCAGCATAGATACTATTAGTTACAGCACCTCTACCCTAGGTAAAGCTATAAACTTTATTAAATTAAAGTAAGTTTAACACAATATAATAAATATTTCAATAATTTTTTTATAATTTATAAAATTCTTCAAAAGATTTAGATACATAAGTGTGATCTAAAACTCCTCCTAATTCTCTTATAGAATGCATAGCAAGTATAGGTGTTCCCATATCCACACAACGAAGGTTTATATGTGTCGAAGATATTGGACCTATAGTTGATCCTCCCCGAGCATCAGAACGATTTACAAATTTTTGAACAGGAATTTCTGCCTTTTTACAAATTTGCTCATAAACTGCTAATGAATCAGCATCAGTAGTATAACTTTGATTGGCAGCTAACTTTATAACTGGTCCTTTATTTATAATTGGTTTATTTATAGGATCAGCTTTTTCTCCTGCATTGGGATGAACAGCGTGGGCTAAATCAGAAGATATCATAAAACTTCTTGCAATTGTTCTAAAAAAGTCCTCTCTGTCTCCTCCTAAATTTAAAACTATTCTCTCTAAAATATTGGCAAGAATTTCTGAATTTGCTCCCTGCTTTGTTGAGCTTCCTACTTCTTCGTTATCAAAACAAGCAAGCACATTAAAATTTTGACTCTCTTTAGTATTTACAAATGCATAAAGAGCAGCATGAACCATAGCTAAATCGTCTAATCTTGAACTTGATATAAATTCATCATTTGGTCCTATAATTTTTCCTTTTTCATATTCATATAAGAAAATATCAAAATCTAAAATATCTTCTACATTTATTTTAAGCTCAGATGCTATAATATTTAATAAATAATTTTCTTTTTCAAGCTCATTATTTATAACTGAAACAAGAGGAAGTGTGTCCTTTTGAGTATTAATTTCCATACCCTTATTAACATCTTTATTCATATGTATTGCAAGATTAGGAATTATTAAAATTGGTTTATTTATATTAACAAGCTTTGTCTTTGGATAAAATATATTTTCTCCCTTTACTATAACTCTTCCAGCAATAGATAAAGGTCTATCAAACCAAGTATTTAATATAGGTCCTCCATAAACTTCTGTGTTAAGCTTTATATATGCATTTTCTGAAATAATCTCTGGATTAGGTTTTATTCTAAAGCTTGGAGAGTCTGTATGTGCTCCTATAATTCTAAAGCCTTTTTTAGTAATACTTCCACTTCCAAGTATAAAGGCAAATAAAGCAGAATCATTTTTAGTTACAAAATATTTTCCATTCTTCTCAAACTTCCATCTTTCTTCTTCTTTAAGTTCTTTAAAACCATTATCTAAAAGAACTTTTTTTACACTTTCTACAGCATGAAAAGCAGTTGGACTTTCATAAATAAAGTCTATTAAATTTTGTGCAAATTTTATTTCATTTGTCATATATTTTTCCTCCTGATATAGTGAATATAAAATAACTTAATTTATACTTTAGCACATTTATAGATTAAATTGTTTTAATATTATTAATTACACATTAAAATACATTAAAGCATTTAATATTATAAAAACTTTTTATAATATTATTTTACTAATCTATATTTAGTTTTAATTATTAATATCTAAAAGTTATTCAATTACATATAATACATATAAATAATAAAATACATTTAAAGTATATCAAAATTCCATAATATTTTTCCAGTATTTTGTTTAATAATATTGAAATATTTGTATTATATGATATATTAAAAATATTATAATTTTTAGGAGTGTTAAAAATGCTGTCTCAATTTTTAGTATCAAAATACATTAAAGATTATAAAAATACAAAAGATGAAAAAGTTAGAACTGCCTATGCTTATTTAGGTGGAATAATAGGCATTATAGTTAATGTTATTTTATTTACTATAAAGCTTTCAGTAGGTATTATTTCTAAAAGTATAGCTGTAACTGCTGATGCTTTTAATAACCTTTCTGATGCTGCATCTTCAGTTATAACTATAGTTGGTTTTAAACTTGCAAATAAACCTGCTGATCAAGAGCATCCTTTTGGCCATGGAAGAATTGAATATTTATCTGCACTTATAGTTTCTTTTATGGTAATGCTTGTTGGTTTTCAATTTATTAAATCTTCCTTTGATAGAATAATTAATCCTAGTTATGTAAAATTTGAGTTAATTCCTTTTATACTTATACTAATATCTATATTAGGTAAAATATGGTTAAGTAAATTTAATAAATTTATAGGTAAAGCTATTAATTCTGGAGCTCTTGAAGCATCTTCTTTGGATGCTCTTGGAGATGTTTTTACTTCTAGCTGTGTAGCTTTTTCTCTTTTAATATCCAAATGGACTACTTTACCTATTGATGGCTATATAGGAATTTTAGTTGCTTTATTTATACTATATTCAGGTTTTTCACTTACTAAAAATACTTTAAATCCTTTACTTGGAGAAGCACCAGATCCAGAACTTGTTGAAAATATAAAAAAAGGAGTTTTAAGTTATAATCACATAAGTGGTGTTCATGATTTAGTTATACACAACTATGGTCCAGGACGCTGTATGGCTTCTATTCATGCAGAAGTACCTTGTAATATTTCTATAGTTGAAATACACGAAATAATAGATAAAGCTGAAAAGGAGCTCTCTAAAAAACTTAACATATTTTTAGTTATACACATGGATCCTATAAATACAAATAGTGAAGAAATAAATAAAGCTAAAGAAGAATTAGAAAATATAATTAAAAAAATTCCTATGGTTAAATCTCTTCATGATTTTAGAGTAGTTGGAGATGGTGATTATAAAAATTTAATTTTTGATGTTGTTGTACAGCATACAAAAGGTTTTAAAGATGAAGATGAAGAAAATATTAAAAATAAAATAAATTCAGAACTAAAAAAAATTCATCCAAAATATAATGCATTAATAACTATTGATAAAGAATTTACTGTATTATAAATACGCACTAAATAAAGCCTCTATAATATATTATAGAGGCTTTATTTATATTATTGAAGTTTTAACCAATCATCAAGATAAAAAAATTTTATTTGAATTATAGAGGCTTTATTTATATTATTGAACCTTACTTATTTCTTTAAAAGATTCTTTTAATGATGGATATAGTTTTTTATATATATCATAATATTTATTATATTTTTCAACATTTTCTAAAATTGGATCTATTGAGTCTGTAACTTTAATAAGTTTTTCACAGGCTTCATCTACTGTAGAGTACAATCCACAGCCAACTGCTGCTAATATAGCTGCCCCATAAGCTGGACCTTCTTTAGAACTTATAAGTTGAACCTTTACACCAAATATATCAGCTAAAATTTGTCTCCATAAAGGACTTTTTGCTCCTCCTCCACTTACTCTAACAGCTTCAATTGGAACATTTAAGCTTTTTAATATTTCAAGAGAATCTCTAAGTCCAAAACAAACTCCCTCTAAAACTGCTCTTGTCATATCTCCTCTAGTGTTTGTCATATTAAGTCCAAAGAAAACTCCCTTAGCATCAGGATCGCTATATGGAGTTCTTTCTCCCATTAAATACGGAAGGAAAATAACTCCATTACTTCCAACTGGTGATTTTTCAGCTTCATTTAAAAGGTTATCAAAAGAATCACTTTCTAATTTTTTATTTATGTTTTCTATCCACCATTTCAAGCAAGAAGCTGCTGAAAGCATAACTCCCATTTGATGCCATTTCCCATTTGAATGGCAAAAAGAATGTAATCTATTTTCATCATCTACTTCGTAATTATCACTGCTTGCAAATACTACTCCAGAAGTCCCAAGAGTAATTAATAAATTCCCGCTTTTTACAACTCCAGTTCCTACTGCACCTGCTGCATTATCCCCAGCTCCAGCAACTACTATAGTATCCTCTGTAAGCCCAGTATATTCTGCTACTTCCTTAGTAATATTACCTGTAGGTTCCCAAGATTCGTAAACTTTAGGAAGAACTTCTTCTTTTATTCCAAGTATGTCAAGCATTTCTTTTGACCATTTTCTTTCTTTTACATCAAGCATAAGCATTCCTGATGCATCTGATGCATCTGTTGCAAATTGTCCTGTTAATTTATATCTTATATAATCTTTAGGTAATAGTATATGTGCTATCTTATTAAATATCTCTTTTTCATGTTTTTTTACCCACAAAAGCTTTGGTGCAGTAAAACCTGTTAAAGCTTTATTACCCGTATAAAGAGATATATTTTTTTGACCAATTTCATAATTTAAATAATCACATTCTTCTTGTGTTCTTTGATCACACCAAAGAATAGCTGGTCTTAATACATTCCCATATTTGTCCAAAAGTACAAGTCCATGCATTTGTCCGCTGAAACCTATTCCTTTAATACTATCCCCATCTGTATTTGAATTTTTAATAACCTCTCTTATTCCATCTTTTGTAGCATTCCACCAGTCTTCTGGCCTTTGTTCAGCCCAGCCTACCTTTTTATAAATTACATCATAATCTTTTGAAACTGATGCTGTTACTTGACCTTGTTCATTCATAATAACTATTTTAACCGATGAAGTTCCTAAATCTATTCCTAAAAAATTCATAATTAACCTCCACCTAATATAATTTAATTTATATTAAAAACCAAATTTATCCAAAATAGGTATAAGTGCTGCTCCTAATATATTTGAATCATCTCCTAAAGAAGAAAATAATATATTTACATCTCCTTCTTTATAAAATTCATTGCTATTAAAAACTTTATTTGAAATTTTTTTACTAAAGATATCTGAATACTTGCTAATTTCTCCTCCGATTACTATATAATCTGGATTAAATATAAAAATAAGATTTTGTATTCCCTCTGCTAAATTATCTATATATTCTTCTATTACATAAATAGCATTTTCTTCTCCAAGATTATATCTTTTAATTATTTCATTTATACTTTTTACAGTTTCACTTGATTTTTTATTATAGTCTTTTATTAAAGCACGATTAGATGCATAAGTTTCCCAACATCCTTTTCTTCCACAGTTGCATTGCCTTCCATTTTTAATAATACACATATGTCCAATTTCGCCAGCTCTTTTATCTTTACCTTTATACATACCATTATCTATAAATATACCTCCGCCAACTCCTTCGGTAATAGATACGTATATAAGATTTTTAAGATCTTTTGCTATACCAAGCTTAGATTCTGCAATAGCTCCTGCATTTGCTTCATTTTCTAAAAATATTGGAATATTAAAATAGGAATTAAGCTCTTTAAATGATATATTTTTAAGTCTAAAATTAGTTGCAACTTCAAGCGTAAGTTCATCTTCATTTATAATACCAGGCAAAGAAATTCCTATACCTAAAAGCTTATCTTTTATATCTTCTTTAAAATTCATTAAGTGTTCTATTAACATTTTAATAATGTCTAAAATTTCATTTTCTGTAAGTACAGTTAACTCTTTTTTTGTTTCCTCAATTATTTTGCTATCTAAATTAGTAAGAACAGCTCTTATATAGTCTTTTTCTAAATTTATACCAATACTATATCTTGAATTAGGTAAAAATCTTATTATAACAGGTTTTCTTCCGCCTGTAGATGTTGCAACTCCAGCTTCTTCTACAATGCCTTCTTCTATAAGTTCTCCTACAATAGTTGTTACAGTTGGAACACTTATATCTAATTTCCTTGAAATATCAAGTTTTGTAAGTTCTCTTTCTTTTGATAAGAGATTTATTATTCTTTTTTTATTGTTTGTTTTAATATCACTATGATCTAAAGCTATCATCTCATCACCACTTATAAATATAATGTAGAGACACTTTTGCCTCTACATTATAT
The DNA here is from genome assembly GCF_004011155.1 of Clostridium prolinivorans. Classification (GTDB taxonomy): domain Bacteria; phylum Bacillota; class Clostridia; order Clostridiales; family Clostridiaceae; genus Clostridium_AT; species Clostridium_AT prolinivorans. Next base: position 47,687 of record NZ_RJWG01000004.1, read on the forward strand.
TATACTATTTTATTCATTTAATATATATTGATTTAATTTAGATTCTAAAAATTCTTGTCTTCCAGATTTATTCTTAATAACAGGATTACTTAATGCATATTTTTCTAATGACTCAAAATCAGCTTTTCCTTCAATAATATCTTTACCAATTCCTTCACTAAAGCTTTTATATCTTTCTTTAACTGTATTTTCAAATTCACCTTCTGATAACATTTTATAGGCAATTTTTAAACCTTTAGCTAAAGTATCCATACCTGCGATATATCCAAAGAATAAATCTTCTACTTCAAATGAAGCTCTTCTAACTTTAGCGTCAAAGTTTAATCCACCTGGAGCTATACCACCATTTTTCAAAACTTCATACATAAGTAAAGTTGCATCATAAATATTAGTTGGGAACTGGTCTGTATCCCATCCTAAATTTGGATCTCCTTGATTTATATCTAAGCTTCCAAGCATTCCATTTATTCTTGCTAAAGCTACTTCATGCTGGAAAGTATGCCCTGCTAATGTAGCATGGTTAGCTTCTATATTTACTTTAAAATATTTATCTAAATCATATTTTTGTAAGAAAGACATTACAGTAGCTACATCAAAATCATATTGATGTTTTGTTGGTTCCTTTGGTTTTGGTTCTATTAAGAACTGTCCAGTAAATCCTATCTTTTTAGCATAATCTACAGCCATATGGAAAAATCTAGCCAAATTATCTTGTTCAAGTTTTAAATCAGTATTTAATAAAGTTTCGTAACCTTCTCTTCCTCCCCAGAATACATAGTTTTCTCCACCAAGTTCTTTAGTTACTTCTAAAGCTTTTTTAACTTGAGCTGCTGCATAAGCATAAACATCAGCATTACAAGTTGTAGCAGCACCATGTACAAATCTTGGATTAGTAAACATGTTTGCAGTTCCCCATAGAAGTTTTTTATTATTTTTTGCCATTAATTCTTTGCAATATGCAACTATTTCATCTAAATTTGCATTAGTTTCAGCTAAATCTTTTCCTTCTGGAGCAATATCTCTATCATGAAAAGCAAAATAATCTATGCCTAGTTTATTCATAAATTCAAAAGCAGCTTCCATTCTCATTTTAGCTACTTTCATTGGGTCAGTTTCTCCATCCCAAGGTTTTTCGTAAGTTCCTACTCCAAATGGATCTGATCCATTTGCAGTTAAAGTATGCCAATAAGACATTGTAAACCTTAAATGCTCTCTCATAGTCTTTCCACCCACAACTTCTTCTGGGTTGTAATATTTAAAAGCAAAAGGATTTTTAGAATCTTTCCCTTCGTATTTTATTGTAGGTACATTTTTAAAATATTCGTTCATGTTTAAACCCTCCATATCGTAATTTGAAATTGTTTTCATTCTTTATGTTTTTATATTACTATATTTTAATTATTTTTTCAATAGTTTTTAAAAATATTTTTAAAAGTATTTTTAAAAATATTTTTAAAAAATTAAAATAGCCGCAAATATTAATGTTTTTCCTTTGTTTAAATCTTTAGTAATTTTAAGGAAAACATTTCATTTGTGGCTACTTTAAATAATATAATGCTGAAATAAAATTATTTATATGCTTTGGTCATAATTTCTATAGTTTCTTCTAATGATAATTTATATGGATCTATTTCAAATAATCCTCCCATAGTACTACGTGCATTTTCAGCTAAATTAGCAATTTCATCTTTTGAAATATCATAATCAGACATTTTAATATTTTCTACTTTGCAGTCTTTTTGAAGCTTAACTAATGCTTTTACAAATGCCATTGGACGGTCTTCTTCTTTAATAGCATCTACATCAACACCCATAGCTTTTGCCATATTAATAAATCTTTCAGGAACTTTAGATGCAAAAAATGTATAATATGATTCAGATAACATAATAAGCCCTGCGCCATGAGGAAGATTAGGATGATTTGCACTAAGAGCATGTTCCATAGAATGCTCAGATGTACAGCTTGATATTGACTCTACCAAACCAGATAAAGTATTAGCTAAAGCTACTTGAGTACGTGCTTCAATATTATTACCGTCTCTTACACATATAGGAAGATATTTTGCTATTAATTCTATACTTTTAAGAGCAAAAGCATCACTAATTGGATTAGCTATTTTTGCAATATATCCTTCTGTGGAATGAAAAAGAGCATCAAACCCTTGATAAGCTGTAAGATGACTTGGAACTGTAAGCATAAGTTCTGGATCTACTACTGATAATGTTGGGAAAGTACTTGGTATACCAAAACCTATTTTCTCATTTGTATCTTCTTTTGTTATAACGGTCCAAGGATCTGCCTCAGTACCTGTTCCAGCTGTTGTTGTTATTGCAACAATAGGAAGTACCTCATTTTTTACAGGAAGTCCTTTCCCTGAACCTCCACTTACATAATCCCAATAATCTCCTGGATTTTTTACCATAACAGCTATACTCTTTGCTGAATCAATACTACTGCCTCCTCCAAGTCCTATTACAAAATCGCAATTTTCTTTTTTAGCAATTTCTGCACCTTCCATAACATGACTTTTGATAGGATTAGGTAATATTTTATCAAAAATAACATATTCAATTCCTTTTTTATTTAATATTTGTACTAAACGATCAAGATATCCATTTTTCTTCATAGAATTTCCTGAAGAAATAACTATTAAAGCTTTTCTTCCAGGGAGTGTTTCTTTTTCAAGTTCATTTAATTTTCCAGGACCAAATAGTATTTTTGTTGGTATATAATAATTAAAATTCATAAAAATTGCCTCCTTTAGTATTTAACTTTTATTTATCAGAAAAATCATTCCTATTTTTTATTAAACGAATACAATCAAGGAAAAACTTTCCACAGTTTTATTATACTTATTGTTTTTTATTTATTCAATATTTTTATATAATTTTTTAAATAAGTTTTAAAATTAATTTAAAAAATACATTATTTATTAATATTGAAAATTTTTCCATGCACACTTTTTTCATATATTCATATAATATAATGATTTGATTTTTAGGAGTGTGATTTTATGAAAGGTAAAACTGTTGATTATTTTGCAGGAGGCAACACTTCCCAGGGTTTTTATTCTTTTTACAGGTATATACTAAGCCAAGAAGAAGCTAGAAGAATTATATGTATAAAAGGTGGTCCAGGTACAGGTAAATCTTCACTTATGAAAAAACTTGCAGCTTATTTTAATGAAAAAGGATATGATATAGAATTACATCATTGTTCTTCAGACAATAATTCTTTAGATGGAGTTGTTGTTAAAGGCTTAAATGTAGCAATATTAGATGGAACTTCTCCTCATGTAGTAGATCCAATAAACCCTGGTGCAGTAGATGAAATACTTAATATGGGACAATATTGGAACGAAGAAGGTTTTAAAAAATATAGAAATAATATTATAGAAATAAATAAAGAAATTGGGAAAAAATTTAAAAGAGCTTATAGATTTATAGCTGCTGCAAAATCAGTTCATGATGATTGGACTGCATTTAATAATGAGGCTTTAAATATTGTTAAACTTAATAAACTTACAGATGAACTTAAAGATAAAATTTTTACAGATTCAAAAGATGGATATGGTTTTGATAGACATTTATTTATAACAGCATTTACTCCTAATGGTATAGTAACTTACATTGATACTATATTAGAATATTACAAGAATATTTATGTTTTAAATGGAGGCCCTGGAACTGGGAAAACCAAAGTACTTGATTTTATTTCTAAAGAAGCATTAAAAAGAGGTTATGATGTTCAATTTTTACACGATCCTCTTATTCCTGAAAGAATTGAACATATATTTATTCCTGATCTTAGTACAGCAGTTGTAACATCAAACGAAATAAATAACAAAAAGCTCGAAGGACATCAAATATATATGGATAATTACTTAAATTCAACAGTATTAATTAATAACAAAAATGAAATAAAAGAAGTTTCAGATACATTTTATGAACTTCTTAATAAAGGTCTAAAAATAATATCTTCTGCAAAAGTTCTTCATGATGAGATGGAAAAATACTATATTCCTAATATGGATTTTGATAAACTTAATAAACTTACAGATGAAATGATAAATAAATTTTTATCTTACGAAAAAGACTATTTAAATCAAAAATAAATATCTTTTACCTATTTATTTTAATGATTTTTATTATTTTTTAAATATTATATAATAAAAAAAGGAGAACAATAAATAAATTGCTCTCCTTTTATTATAAGCAAAATTCTAATCATTGAATTTAAAGGCTTTCAAATACTGTAACACCATTTTGCAATAGTCTATTATAAATTAGTCTAGTTTAAATTCATTAATAAGTTTATTTAATGTATCAGACATTTCAGCTTGATTTATAGCTGTTTTAGATATTTCATTTAAAGCTTTTGCAGTTTCTGAAATGCTTGAAGATATAAGCTCTGAATTTTTCAAATCTTCTTCAGTAGTAGATGAAACATTTTGCATAGCATTTCCTATTTGTTCTATTGATAAAGCAATTTCAGAAGCTGATTTTGCAATTTCATTAGATACATTACTTATAAGTTCAGCATCTTTAGCATATTGATTACTTGAATTTACAAATAACTTATAATCTGTCATTATATCCTCTGTTATATATTTTAATATATCATTTGAAGCATTAGCCAAATTATCAAATGCACTTTGAACTCTTTCAACTATACTTTGAATTTGAATAACAGTTTTAGAGGATTGATCTGCAAGCTTTCTAACCTCATCAGCTACTACTGCAAATCCTTTCCCTTGTTCTCCTGCACGAGCTGCTTCTATAGCTGCATTTAATGATAATAAATTAGTTTGTTTTGCAATCTGTCCTATGGTATCTGCCATCATCTTAACTTCACTAACTATTTTACCTTCATTAATAGCATCTATTATTTTTTGTTGATTTACTTTATATAAGTTATCTGCAACATTTAAAGATTCATTTGTCTTTTCTTTAATATCTATTGCTCTTTTTTCAATATCTTTAGATATTTTGTTTCCAAGCTGTGATTTTTCAGATAATTTATTTATAATTTCTTTAGATTCTAAAGTTGATGCAGTTACTTCTTCTGTTAAAGCATTTAGTTCCTCAGAACCTTTTACTATTGTTTGAGTATTTATATTTATTTCATCCATTTTAGAAGTTATTTCCTCAATTGTTGCTGATAATTCTTCGCTTGAAGCCCCCATCTCTTGAGAAGTAGTAATAACATTTTCTATAATATCTTTAATACTTTTCTTAGTTTCTAATAAGGCTTCTAAAATTTTTGAAAATTCATCTTTACCATTAATTTCAATGTCTTTGCTTAAATCCTTTTCTTTTAATACATTAGCAAAATTTAAAGTCTTTTTAAGCTGTGAATTAATGTTATTTGAAATAACAATTAATATAACAATTAATAATATTATTGATCCAAATAGTACTATAAAAGATACTCTTATTACATTATTATAAATTTCATTATTATATTTATTAGCTTCATCCGCCTGCTTTTGATTGTAATTTATTATACTTTCTAATGTTAAGTCTACCTGATTTGCATAATTTTTTAATATTGATACTTTTACAGCATTACTATCACTATTTTTACAGTTTTCAATAAATTCTTTTTTACTTTCTTTATATGGTCTAAAACTTTCAATAAGTAAATTTAATAATTTCTTATTTGACTCATCTTCTGAAAGAATTTGAATCTCTTTTATAAGTTCATCTAACTTTTCTTCGCTTTTCTTTAATTTATCTATATTCATATCACTTGCATATATAACTAAATTATCCATTACACTTAAATCTAAAAAAATACTTTCTCTTATGCTGTGTAATATATCAATACTTTTTAAATTCTTTTCATACATTTTTTTTGACTGCATATTTATTTTATTAATATTTGATATACCTATAGAATTTATTATAATGCTGCAGATTATAGATATTGCAAAAGCTGTATAAAGCTTTGACTTTAAAGTCATAGAATTTATGCCTTTAAATTTAAATTTTTTAAAATTTAAATGAGTTTTAGATTTTGTTTTAGTTTTAGCTTTATTGTTTTTTTGCTTAAAAATCTTTATGCTCACTGTTCCTTCCCCCTAAATAGTAAATTTGACACTTTTAAGTCATTTTATTTTGCAAACATTTACTTTATTTATAATTCGACACATATTCTTAAAAACCTTTTTATATTTTAAATTTTTAATTTAATTTTTTATAAAGTAGCATAGCCATTACCTCAACATCCGTCTATATCAAAAAAATATTTTATTCACAAAAATATTTTAACATAAATTTTAAAAATTAAATAAAATTTTCCCTTATTATATTCTATACATCCACCCATTTTCCTTCTTTTGCTAACACTTTTTTGCATCATATTCCCCTCGCATCCAAGTAAATTTCTGCTACAAAAACAAAAACCCTGATTTCTCAAGGCTTCTATCTATCGTATCAATATGTTGTTCAAATTTGGTGGAGACGAGTGGGATTTATTATACTTCCCTACTTTCCTCATCTAATGCGTTTATCTCATTAACTAACTTTTCTATCCTTTGATTTATTTCTCTTATTTCATTTTCATTAAATTTATTATCTCTTGCAATTTCAGCTAATTGCCTCATAATTAATAGTCGTTCCTCTATCATATCAAGGATTTGTATTCTATATTTTACTCTTTGAAGCTCTTGTATTAATTCTTCTTTTTCATCCATATATTCACACACTTACATCTATTATCTTTCCTAAGTTTGGGTCTATGCTCTCTTCTATCATCTTTACAGTTTCATTTGCTGTTTGTTTACCTGTATCCATCGCAAGCTTCATTACTGCAAGGCTTGTTTCTTGAGCTACTTTTGCTTGATTTAGGTTAATTGATAGGGCAGCTATGTCCATGGTAATGGCTGATATAGCCCATAGTTATTTGAACATCTTGATATTGTTACATGTAGTTTGTAGGTTCTGTAATAGGCTAAAACTAATAGGTCGGCTGCCGCCTTTGACGCTGAATATGGTGATGATGTATGCAATGGTGTTTCTTCTGTAAAGAATAGTTCTGGCCTATCAAGTGGAAGATCCCCATATACTTCGTCTGTTGATACCTGATGATACCTTTTTACTCCAAACTCCCTTGATGAATCCATCAACACTTGTGTACCTATTACATTTTACATTTGTTTTTAAAAATATTCCTGGGTCTTCTATTGACCTGTCGACATGTGATTCTGCAGCAAAATTTACAACTATATCAAATTTTTCTTCTTTAAATAAGTTAAATAAAACATCTCTATCTGCTATATCACCTTTAACAAATCTAAAATTTGGTTTTTCCATTGCCTTTTTAAAAGTTGACAAGTTTCCTGCATAGGTAAGTTTATCTAATCAAACTATTCTATAATCACTATATTTATTTAGCATATAATATACAAAGTTACTTCCTATAAACCCTGCTTCACCTGTAATTAAAATATTCATTATTTCCCTCCACTTTACAAACAAAATTATAATCAATATAATTTAAACTTTATTAAATCCATACCTTTAATATCTAATTTTATCTTCTATAACATTTAATAAATGTTTTCCATACAATGAATTTCTATATCTTTTAGCTGATTTTATCAAATCAGCTTTTGAAATCCAATTATTAATAAATGCAATTTCTTCTGGTGCTGATATTACTATGCCTTGTCTTTTTTGAATTGTTTTTACAAACTCAGTTGCTTCGACAAGGGAATCTACTGTTCCTGTATCAATCCACGCATATCCACGCCCAAGAAGTTTTACATCAATTTTACCCATTTCCAAATATATTCTATTTAAATCTGTTATTTAAAGTTCTCCCCTATCACTTGGTTTTAGAGATTTTGCATATTTTACAACATTTGTATCATAAAAATATAATCCAGTTACAACATAATTTGATTTTGGCACTTTAGGTTTTTCTTCTATAGAAATTACTTTTCCCTTATCGTCAATTTCTATTACTCCAAACCTTTCTGTGTCATAAACATAATAACCCAATACAGTTGCTCTATCTTTATTATTTACTGCTTCTTTTAAAACTTTTGTAAAGTTATTACCATAGAATATGTTATCACCTAATATCAAGACACATTCATGATTTTCTAAAAAGTCTTCCCCTATAATAAATGTTTGAGCTATTCCATCTGGTGAAGGCTGTATGGCGTAACTTAAATTTATTCCAAATTGGCCCCCATTCCCTAAAAGTCTTTTTAAATTTGGTAAATCATGTGAAGTAGATATTATTAATATTTCTCTTATACCTGCTAACATTAATGTTGAAAGTGGACAATATATCATATGTTTATCATATATTGGTAATAATTGTTTGCTTGTAGCAAGTGTAAGTGGATAAAGTCTAGTGCCTGAACCACCTGCAAGTATTATACCTTTCATATTTTATACACAGCCTTTTTATTTTTAAAAATGAAACCGATTATATATATTGATTATTTCATTATTAATTTATATTAAATTATAACCATATTTCTTTAAATTACTTTATTAGAATATCAAATATGCTTTGTATTATGTAATTTATTTCTTTTTCCTTTAACTCTACATACAAAGGTAACCTTAATATTCTCTTACTTAAGTCTTCTGTTTTCGGCAAATCTCCGTATCTATAACCAATTTTTAATCCAATAGGTGAAGTATGAAGAGGTATATAATGAAATACTGCAGATATACCCTTTTCTTTTAATTTGTACATCAACAAATCTCTTTCTTTTTCAGAATTAAGAATAATATAAAACATATGATAATTACTATTACAATTTTTAGGTATAAAAGGAAGCCTTAAATATCCTCTTTTTTCTAATTCTTTTAAGCCCTCATAATAGCAATAGTATATTTTTTCTCTGGCATTTTGTATTTCATCTAACTTTTCAAATTGTGCATACAACATAGCTGACAAAATATCCGAAGGTAAATAACTTGAACCTATATCTACCCAAGTATATTTATCTACCTCTCCTCTAAAAAATTGACTTCTATTGGTTCCTTTTTCTCTTATAATTTCTGCGCGTTTTGCTAATTCTTCGTCTCCATTAATTAAAATTGCTCCTCCTTCTCCACAAGTATAATTTTTAGTCTCGTGGAAACTGTAACAACCTATATCACCAATAGTACCTAAATATTTACCATTATATTTAGAATTAACTGCTTGAGCTGCATCCTCTACAACTTTAATAGCATATTTCTTAGCAATACTCATAATACTATCCATATCACATGATACTCCTGCATAATGCACTGGAAAAATTGCTTTTGTCTTATCTGTAATTTTGTTTTCTATATCTTTAGGATCAATATTTAATGTATCTTCACATATGTCTGCAAAAATAGGCTTAGCTCCTCTAAGAACCACAGCATTTGCTGTAGATACAAATGTATAAGAAGGAAGGATTACTTCGTCTCCTTCCTTCAAATCTAAAAGGATTGCAGCTATATCAAGTGCAGAGCTTCCTGAAGTTGTTAATAAAACTTGTTTTGCTTCAAATTTATTTTCCATAAATTGAGATACAAGCTTTGTATAATAACCATCACCGTGAATATGTTTTTTACTTAAGCAATTGCTTATATACTGAATTTCTTTTTCCGTAATATATGGTTTATTAAATGGTATCATAGATAACATTTTCTCCTTTGTATATTATTAAAAATAATAATAAAACAATATTCTTATATTTTAATTATTTAAAAATTATATATGCTTGCTGAATTCCAAAACCTCCACCTGAATATTCTTTTTCTAGATTATAAAAATATTCATTTATTGGATTGGAGTATCCTGGATATTTATTAACATCTGTTATCAATTCCCTTAAGAACCTTGAACCTAAATAATATACTGATGAGAAATCCTCATTTATATATTTAAGTTCTAATTCATTTAAATATTTTTCTAAATTACTTTTTCTTAAATATCTATTAAAATCATGTTCAACTAGTGGATCTAATTTTGTTAAAATTCTAATTGAATTAAGTAACATCAATGGCTCCCAAAATGCTTCAGAAAAAATAATTTTTCCTCCTTTTTTAGCAACTCTTATACATTCATTTATACCTTTTTTCTGTTCATCCCAATTAGGTAAATTAATCAATACTCTTGTTGTATAGACAATATCAAATGTATTATCATCAAATGGTAAATTCCTAATATCAGCTTTAATAAAACTTATATCTTCATTGTTTATCATCAAATTCTCTTTATTTTTTTGAGCATGCTCAATCATGTTATCAGAATAATCTACTCCAGTTATTTTAATACTCTTATTTTTCTCCCATTGTTTTATAGTAGAATATCCATTAGCACATCCAACATCAAGTACCTTGTCTTCATTTTTTATATTTTTACTTATATTATCAATTTCTAAATTAATAGCAAATTTATCTCCCCAAGATGCTTCATATGATGTTTTGAATTTTTTAGCATTTTCATCCCAAACCTTTTTAATATAATCTACCATTTTTTTCATCCTTCCTAATTAAATTTATATTCATTAATCACAGTCAATTTATAAAATAACAACTTATTATTCTTACATAGTGCTATTATTTAATTCATTAAATATATTTTTGATAAATAATTTTGTATCAGTTAAAAATAGAGCTATTTCTTTCGCTATAATACCCTGTTTTATATAAAAATCTTTGTTAAAATAATATTCTTTAATTAAATCATACATTTCTTCATAACTATCACAACAAAATTCTCTACCAACATTTTTTGCAACATCTCCAAAATTTAATGTAACTACGGGTTTACCTTTATATAATGCATAAATAGCAGAAGTTCCTCCACCTTTTCTTTTGGGATTTACAAATAAATCTATATGTTCCATTATGGCTAATAAATCCTCTTGATATCCCATATTTTTATAATTATTATATAAATACTCATATCGTTTTTTTTGATTACTATTAAATGTAAAATTATTAATAAAAACTACATAAGCATTTAATTGTTTACAGCATCTGTCTAATATATTTAAAAAATCATCATCTATTTCACAATTCAATCTATTGCCAACTATTGATAAAATAAACTTATTATATGGTATACCTATTTGTTTCTTTTCATATCTTTTAACCTGCTCTTTTATTTCAAATGCAAATTTTGATATTATAATATTTTTTTCTTTCAAGTTATAAAGTTGTATATACTCTTCTTTTTCTTGCATATCATTTACAACACAAAAATCTGATCTTGAATATTCATACATTCCTAATGGCAAAGTAACAGCAGGAACGATATTAGAAGCTATGTCTCCAATTAATGATTGACCTATATTAATTATTAAATATGGTTTATATTTTTTTACCATATTTAATATGTTATCTATTTCATCATCATTTGGCATGTGAACATCAGGTTGATAAAATGGTATACTTACATCTTTATAATTTATACTATTTATTGAATAATACTCCTCAATGACATTTGCACTTGCTACATTAATCATAGGAATTAAACCTTTTAAAGTTAGACATTCTTTAATATTTATTAAAATAACATTTTTATTGAAATGTTTGATTAAATTATAACAAGTGTCCATTGCTAATTTTGTTGGTGCATGATGTTCACTTAAAAATTGACTTGTAAAAACAAATATTAGCTGTTTATTCCTTTTATATCTTTGTATTTTTTTTAAAGATTTTTTTACTAAATATTCTTCACATATATTATCGTATAATAACTTAAAAAGTTTATATATTTCTTTATCTTCTATATTATTAATAAAATTATATCTTTTTAATTGATAATAACAAAAAAATTTATTCTCTTTACTTAAAGTTTTACTATTGACTAATGTTTTGGCTATAAATTCTATATATATTTTTTTATTGTATAAATAAAGTAATGCAGATCCTAAAAATATTTTTAATATATCATTTTTTCCTATTTCAAACAGTTCCTTCTCCATTTTAAATTTTACAAGTTCCTTTTCATATGAATTTATATTATCTAAAATACTTTTAAATTTCTCAAAAAAACTTTGAATATATCCAATATTTTTAGCAAATTCATTTATCGAAGTGTTAGAGTAATATTCTATTTCATTTAAAAAATTATCCACATAATTCAAATCATAATGAAAAGTATATATATTATTTTTACAAAAATCTGAGCTATTTACTTTTATGATATTTGTTTTCAAATTAGATTTAATTGAAAAAATATGATTTTCTCCATTTATACTATAAATTTCATTTTCAAAATTAATGTCAAATTTATCTGTTTCAAAATCTTTATTAAAAATATTATAGTTTTTAAAAATACCACTTTCATCTTTTATTAAATAAAAGTTTTTAGCGTCTATATTGCTTATCATTTCTTTTAATATTAATGTATATATATTATCTGTCTCTATATGTTGAACATTGTTATTTAAATATAAAAAACCTTTTATCCATTGTTTATATAGAATATATTCAATCATTATAAATTCCTTAACATTACTAGCAAGATAAATTTCATAATTATCAACATTTTTATCAAATAAAGCATTTAATAAATAAAACAAATTATCAAAATTCAAATTATTTTCATCTACATCATTAAAAAGATGTATTTCAAACTTTTTTGAATCTAAATATTCTAAAATCCCCATATCTTCTTTTAAAATATTTCCTTTATAAAAACATAACAAAGCCTTTTTTTGTGTATTCATTAAATAACCTCCATATAAATCCATTATTAATAAAAAATTATTATCAATTACCCATACTAAAACTCTTTACTTTTATAACCACACAAACCTTCTCAATATCTTCCTGCTTTAATGATACAGAACTTGGCAAATTAATACCTTTTGAACTCACTTCTTGTGTTACACTTAAATCTCCACATCTGCAGTTTAAATATGGTGGCATCGTGTGGACAGGTGTAAAAAATGGTCTTGTTTCAATTCCTGCTTCATACATTATTTTTATAAGTTCATCCCTTGAAACTGAAAATCCATCCTCAATCAAAATTGAATATAACCAAAATACATTTTTAGTTTCTGGTTTTTCAATTTGTAAAGTTATGTTTTTAATATCTTTGAGCAACTCATTATAAATAAATGCATTTTTTCTTTTAATTTCTATATATTCTTCAATATTTTCAAGCTGTGCACATCCCATAGCTGCCAAAATATTAGGCATTCTAAAGTTAAATCCTATATCTGTGTGATAAAATCCTTTATTTTCCAATGTTACTTTAGCTTGTGTTGATAAGAATTTAGCTCTTTCACTTAATTCCTTATCATTTGTTACCAACATTCCACCTGCACCAGTTGTTATAAGTTTGTTACCATTGAAACTAAAGCATCCAAAATGTCCAATAGTTCCTGTATTTTTTCCTTTATATAAAGAACCTAAACTTTCTGTGGCATCCTCTATAACATACAAATTGTATTTACTTGCAATTTCCATAACCTTGTCCATATCTACAATATTACCATAGATATGAACAGGTAGAATGGCTTTTGTTTTTGGAGTTATAAGTTCTTCTATTTTTTCTGCATCCATAACAAATGTATCTCTGCATATATCTACAAAAACAGGTTCTGCCCCTACATACTTTACTGCATTAACAGGTGCAATAAATGTCATAGAAGGAACGATAACCTCATCTCCTTCTTCTATTCCAAGAACTTTTAGTGCTAAATGAAGTGCTGATGTACCATTTACAGTTACAACTGCACTATTAGCACCAACAAATTTTGCAAAATCCCTTTCAAATTTGTCTACATAACTTCCAACAGAAGAAACCCAATTTGTATCTAAACATTCTTTTATATATTTCCATTCATTTCCTTTTATCTCTGGTACACAAAGAGGAATCAATTTATTCATCTCCTTATAAAATTTATTAAACATTATATATATTTGTCTTATATAAATGTAGATTATCTTTTAACCACTCAACCGTTTCCTTTAATCCTTCGTCTAAAGTATATCTTGGTAACCAACCTGTTAGCTCCTTTATCTTTGTATTATCAGCCCAAAGCCTGTTAACTTCGCTTTTTTCTGGCCTTATTCTTTCTTCATCACATACAATCTGTACTTCTCTTCCAATTATATTAATTATTTTCTTTACTAAATCTCCAATTGAAATCTCATAGTTTGAACCTGCATTTATAACCTCTCCAATTGTATTATCACATTCTGCAACCTTTATAAAAGTCTCAACTGTATCCTTTACATAATTAAAATCCCTTGTTGGTGTTAAACTTCCAAGCTTAATTTCATTAACACCAGATAATATTTGAGTTATTATAGTCGGAATAACTGCCCTTGCAGATTGTCTTGGACCGTAGGTATTAAATGGTCTTAATGTTACAACTGGCAAGTTATAACTTCTATAATAACTTTCCACTATTTTATCTGCACCAATTTTTGATGCAGAGTATGGAGATTGCCCTTGAAGAGGGTGTTTTTCATCAATTGGTACATATAATGCTGTACCATAGGTTTCTGAAGTAGATGTATGAACAACCTTCTGTACACCATATTCTCTGCAAGCTTCTAATACATTAGTTGTACCTTCTACATTAGTTTTTACATAAGCCATAGGGGATATATAAGAATACGGTATCGCAATAAGTGCAGCAAGATGAAAAACCACTTCTTGCCCCTTAATAATCTTCTTCATACCATCATATTCCCTTATATCCCCTAAAACCACATTTATATTGTCTTTTACATTTTTATCAAAGGTTTCAATCCAACCCCAATTATTAAAGGAATTATATTGCACAAGAGCTGTTACAACAGCCCCTAATTCAACTAATCTTTCTGTTAAATGGCTGCCTATAAACCCTTCTGCTCCTGTTACTAAAACTTTTTTACCCTTTAAGTCCATCTATATCTTCTCCTTCATACCTTTGTTTTTATAATCTTAGCAGGAACTCCAACAGCGACCTTATTATCACCAATGTTATCAATCACTACAGCCCCTGCACCAATGGTAGTATTTTCACCAATATTGATACCCTGTATAACTGTTGCTCCAATACCTATATGTACATTATCATCAATTTTACAATTACCTCCTAATTTTGCACCAGGGGATATATGACAATTATGTCCAATAATACAATCGTGTTCTATTATAGAAGAAGTATTTATTATTGAATTTTTGCCTATATATGCATTAGCATTAACCACTGCATTTGCCATTACACAAACTCCTTCTTCAATTGTAGTATATGGTGAAACTATTGCATTTTTGTGTATAAGTGTTGGAATTTTGAATCCTATTTGTTTAAGTTTTTTATATAATTCATATCTAAATATTAAATTATCTATTGAACCAACTGAAACAAAGGCATACTCTACACCTTTCTTAAATAAATCCTGTAAAACTTCATCACTACCTATTATAGGTATTCCAAGCAAATTACCACCTATATTTAATTTATCTGTAATACCAGCAATCTCAAATTCTTTATTACTATTAATAATATCTATAATAACTTTACAGTGTCCACCTGCACCTACTAAAACAATTTTTTTCATAATAATCACCATATTAAAAGGTTAATTTTTTTTGTAAAAAACCTTTATCTAACTTCATATTTTTTAATATATCAACAATTTTTATACTTGTTGTACCATCTCCAAAAATATTATTAACATAATCAAGATTTTTTTTAAATTTATCATCATAAAGTGCAGTATTAATTGCATTTTGTATATCTGTTGTTGAATAATTACAATCTATTACATTGCCACATCTTAATCTACCCTTTTGTCTATTCCCTATATTAATAACAGGTTTTTTAAATATGGGTGTTTCTATAATACCGCTTGATGAATTGCCTATTACTAAGTCAGAATTTTTCAATAAACTTAAATATTTTTTTTGCCCTAAACTATAAAAAATATATGCATTTCTTTGATTTTTAACAAACTCATTTATTTTATCTATAATTATTTTGCTTCCAAAATCAGCATTAGGATATGTAAATATATAATTAGCATCAAACTTTTGTATTGCTTTTAGTAAATTATCTATTTGCTCTTCTGTATTTTCTACTTCAAGTGTTACAGGATGATATGTTATTAAAAATGTTAACTTATCTAAATTAACATTTAATTCTTTTTCCAAATCACTTTTTTCTAATAAATTCATTCTCATAATATTTTCTACTCCTGATTGCCCAACATTAAATACTCTCCACTCTTCTTCACCCATTTTTATTATTCTTTCTTTATAATATTCTGCTCCTGCAAAATGAATATGTGCCATCTTTGTTATTGCATGTCTTATTTGTTCATCAATAGCACCTTCTGTTGATTCTCCCCCATTCATATGAGCAATAGGAACGTTCATCATCATTGCACAAGTTGCTGCTATAAATGTTTCATATCTATCTCCGAGTATTAATAAAATATCTGGTTTTAATCTATCAAAAGCCTGAGCCATTTGTATGAGTTCTAATCCCATAGACTTTACTATAGCACTTTTATTTTTAGAACTTATGAGCATATCTATTTCTTCATCTATCTTAAACCCATCTTTTTTTATTTGCTCAACTGTATATCCATACTGTGGGCAAAGATGATTTCCTGTAACTATAAGTTGAAGCTTTAAATCTTCATCTTCCTGTATCCTCTTCATAGTCCAATATAATAATCCATATTCTGACCTTGTCCCTGTTACAACAAGTATTTTTCTCATATACTCACCTACTTAATCATATCAAATGTAATTACCTCATCCTTTTTTATATTTTTAGCTGTTATTTTATCTACTACCATATCTATATATAAAGGACTCAGGCCCTTTTCCGGTCTTTTAAATGTCAAATTTTCAAGACTAAATTTTTCTCCAGCTTCTATTTCTCTTTTTGCAACTATGGATTTTCTTGCTGAAAATCTTGTGTTTTCCTCATTTATATTGCATCTTTTTATTCCATCTCCCATTGCCTTTTCAATGTTTCTTATACTTTGCACCATGTCCTTTAGCTCTTTTGGATTTAATGATGCCCTGTGGTCTGGTCCTTCCATGTTCTTATCAAGTGTAAAATGTTTTTCAATGACAACTGCACCTAAAGAAGCTGCAGCAATAGGCACTTCTATTCCTATTGTATGGTCTGAATATCCAACTGGTAATTTAAAAGCATTTTTCAACGTAATCATTGCTCTTAAATTCACATCTTCATAATCTGTTGGATAGTTTGATGTACAATGTAATAAAATTATTTTATCATTCCCTTCTTGTTTTACAACATTAACTGCACATTCAACCTCTGCTAAATTGGCCATACCTGTTGAAATTATCATTGGCTTATTAAGTTTTGCTATATATCTTAAAAGAGGAATATTAGTTAAATCTCCTGAACTAATTTTATATAATTTTACATCTACATTTTCCAACAAATCAACACTTTCAAAGTCAAATGGAGTAGAAATGAATATTAATCCCTTTTCCTCTGCATATTTTTTTAAAATAATGTGGTCCTCAACTGAAAGTTCCAACTTCTTTAGCATATCATATTGTGTACCACTTCCTGTAGTATTTACTTGATAATTTGCCTTAGGTGCATCCTTTGTAACCAAGTTTTCCGCCTTAAATGTTTGGAATTTTACAGCATCTACTCCTGCTTCCTTTGCAACATCTATTAATTTTTTTGCTATTCCCAAATTTCCATTATGGTTTACTCCTGCTTCTGCAATAATAAAACATTTATTTTGCTTAAATAATATTTCCATAGTTATCTACTCCTTGATTTAATAAAAACTCAGCAAATTTAAAATCTATTTCATCATCAATGTCAATTGATGTAAACTTATCCATAACAATTGGAATTGTATTGTTTGTATACCAATTTTTATTATTTAATATTATTTCTACTTTTGCTATATATATTGCTCCATTTAATCTATAAACAACTGGCAGGTCTTGTCGCCTTGCATAAAATTTATTATCACTCAAGTAATCAACCATCTTCCCATTTTTTATAACCTTCATCCAATATGGATTAACTTCGCTTTCACATACACTAACAGCTGAATATGCATCTTTTGTATATATATCATATATTCCCTGGTCTATCTGCTTTGAATTCCTTAAAGGTGATGTACATTGAAGACACATCACATAATCAAAATTATAATTTTCATCATATAATAAATAATTTATAGCATGAATTATTGGCTCTATTCCAGGTGTATCATCCTGCGCAAGCTCCTTTGGTCTAAGAAAAGGAACTTCTGCACCAAAAGTCTTGGAAATTTCTGCTATTTCTAAGTCTTCAGTTGATAAAATTACTCTATCTACATATTTACTATTTAATGCTTCTTCTATTGTATAGGCAATAAGTGGTTTACCATTCAAGTTCTTTATATTTTTTCTTGGAATGCCTTTTGAACCACCCCTTGCTGGTATTATAGCAACAACTCTTTTACCTTCTATCAAAGTTAATTTGCTCCTTTCATTCTTCTATATTAAGACGTCTTAACATATCCTGAAGATTATCCATTTGTCCCATATCCATCCATGAACCTTCACTTATAGGATATACCCCTACCTTTTCACCTTTTTTTAAATAATATTCATAAAGGCTTGGAAGGTCAAAAAACTCATTTTCTGGAACATCATATATAGTTTCTGGTTCTAAAACATAAAAACCAGTATTTACTAAATATGTGTGTTTTGGCTTTTCAACTACTTTTTGAACTCTACCGCTATCATCAAGTTGTATAACTCCATAAGGAACTTCAAAAACCTTAATCGATGTAACCATAGTTATTTTATTTTTATCTTCTCTATGTTTTTTTATAATATCATTGTAATCAGCTTCAACTAAAATATCGCAGTTGGAAACAAAAAAAGTTGTATTAATTTTATCCTTTAAAAGATATAGACTTCCTCCAGTACCTAAAGGTTTTTCTTCTTCTATATATGTCATTTCATAATTTTTTTCTATTTCTCCAAAATATGATTTTATCATGTTTTTCTTATAATTAACAGTTACATAAAACTTTGTGCATCCAAACCGATTGAAATTATTTATAATCCTTTCTATTATAGGAGTGTCTCCTATTGGAATTAATGGTTTAGGCAAAATCTTAGTATAAGGATGAAGCCTTGTTCCTTGTCCACCTGCCATTATTACAACAGGTATATCTATTTTTTCTCTTTTTTTGAATTTTTCATTTTTTAACTCATTCCAAAAAACAACTGATTTTAATATACCATTATCATCAACAAGAGGAATTGCTTCAATATTATGTTTTAGCATTAAATTCAATGCTTTATGTTTATGTTTTATATTTAAAGTTATTGGGGTTTTATTCATAACTTTTTCTACTTTTTCATTCAAATCCCCATTTTTAAGTATCCATCTTCTAATATCTCCATCTGTTAAAACTCCAGAAAGTCTATCATCTTCTACAACTAATAGAATTTTTTTTGCACTTACATCTAATTTTCTCATAGCTTCTAGTATTGTATCAATTCTATTTATCATTAAATCATTCATATAAAAACACCTTCATATTATATTATGATATAACATTATAAATATCTTTTTTAAAATTCTCAAATATATCCTCTAAAATCGGCAAAATTTCATATTCAAAAACGTCTCTTATTAGATAATAATCCGTATTTTTAATTCCTTCAAATAAAAATTCTAATTTACTATTTAATATGTCCATCTTAGAAAAATCGTTACTAATGTTATTATAATGTTTTATCATATTATCTATATCATCAAGAACTTTAAACATCATTTGGTTTGCAAGCTCTATTTTTCTTTTTAATACGAGTTCTAAATAAACTTGTATACTATTATAGGCACTTTGGCAAAAATAACTAAACTTTTTATATGATTCTATTTTAACCTCATTAATCACAAAGACTCCTCCATTTTTTCAATAGTTTGTACTATAATAGGTTTGCTAAATTCAAACATTTCTTTAAATTTATTATATAACCATTTACCTTTTTCTGAAATTATTATAATTTTATCTGTCTCACTTTCACATTTTGATATTTCTTTGTCTTCAAATTCTTGAGACAATTCATAATTTATAACTTCTACAAGTGATTCAAAAATATACATAACTTCTTTGTTATTTTTAAAATAGCTATCAATTTCATCAAGTCTTTTTAGTGCCTTATTATATTTGTTTCTGCCATCTACATATAAATACTTCAATTGTGAATTAATTTTTATTGATTCATTGCATAAAGAAATCATATTATCTATTTCATTATATATATTCTTTAATTTTCCCAATAATTTATTTATATCCAGATTTATTCTATTATCTTTTTTAATTAAATTTTTATCTATAGATGTATTAAACTCATCTATAGTTTCCTTTAAAGTCTTAATTTCAGTTCCTTCTATATGTGCTCCACCCTCTGTACAATTTATAAAAGTTGTGTCACTATAAATTCTAATCATTGTTTCTAATCTTTCTCTAAACATATTCAAATCATGATTAGTAAGCACCTTTTCTTCAACAACACCTTTAATGTAAATTCCTGTATCTTTTATATCATTGTTTTCTCCTTCTATAACTGCATTATCAGCGTGTAACTTGTTATTAGTATATGCCAAATCTTGCCCTATAAAAATTATTGGGTCGCATCCAAGAAGTTTAGCAAAACTTGTACAAGTATGTGCAACTGAACCACCTTGAAATAACAAATCCATTTTAAAATCTAATAAATATCTACTTGCATTAATAAAATCTTTAGAATTAAACAATATTTTCTTTCCTTTATATTTTCTTATAATTTCAGTATTTCCAGTGTCGATAGTTAGTAATGGAACTTCACTATCTAAAGAATGCTTAAAAACATCATACATTTCTTTTGATGAATCTATAATACAAGTAAAATCTGCATTTATTCCCTCTTTAATCAAGGTATTTAAAGTTCTTGCACCTGTAATTATAATAAATTTATCTTCATTTCCCTTTAAATATTTTAAATTCTTCTCAAGTGATGGCCCAGCTGATACAACTATAGCAGGTTTACCTTTAAAAATATTTTTATAACTATCAACTCTTTCAAAATCATTAATATATGTTAAATTATTTAAAAAATTAACGAACCAATCTTCAACAAAATATTTTTGGGTATTTTCCATAAGTTTTTTATCATTATACATAAAAATAACTTTATCTAAAAACTCTTTAAATTGCTCTTTAAATACTATGTCATAATTTGAAAAAACTAATATTTCAAAACTATTTTTAGAAACTGATGATAACAAATTTTGATAAAAATTTTCATCCTCCATACAAACAACTCTAACTATATTATTTTTTATATTGAATTTATTACTTATTAATTTGTTAAAAAGTTCTTTATTAGGTTCTACAATTACTATTTCTTTAGATTCAGTAATATAGTCAATATCATTTACCCAAACTCCATTTGCTCCACCAAAAACTACAATTGATTTGCTTGTTGAAGTATTTTTAATTGTATTTTGAATAATATCAATTTCTTTTTTCATGTTGTATAAACTTCCTATATAATTCAACTTTCCATCAATATTTACCCTTAAAATCGGAAAGTTATCTAAACTCCAATCTAAATAAAATGAATTTAACATACACTTCACCCTTTATTCTTATTTTAAAAAAGGACCAAGGTCCCCCTTGATCCTTTTTATAATTATTATCTTAATAATTGTAAAACACCTTGTGGTTGTTGATTAGCTTGTGCAAGCATTGCTTGTGCAGCTTGAGCAAGTATATTGTTCTTGCTAAATTGCATCATTTCTTTAGCCATATCAACATCTCTAACTCTTGATTCTGCTGCAGTTAGATTTTCTGCTGATGTTCCAAGGTTAGCTATTGTGTGCTCTAATCTATTTTGGTATGCACCAAGTTTAGCTCTTTCCTTTGAAACAGTTTCAATAGCAGTATTTATTGATGTAATACTTCCCATTGCAGTATCTCTTGTTGAAGCATCAACACCATTGATTGTAAAGGATTTTCCTGAAGTAATTGCAGCTGTTGATATACCAAGATTAGTATTTGCTACTGATAACTTAGAACCATCTGCTTGATTGATAAACAACTTACCACCAGAAACCCTACCAACTATTGAATTATCCTTTAAAATATTTCCACCAGCCTTAATTTCATAAGTTCCAGGTGACATTGATTTTGCATTACCTGCTACTGCGCCTTTTATACTAAACTTACTTCCGCTTTCAGAGATAGTTATATAGCTTCCTGTTTCAAGAACATCATCATTACCAGCAGCTAAAACTGATGTACCTCCAGTAAATATTTTGTTTGCACTAACTTTACCAACTACATTACTACTGCTATCATACACATTATTACCCGATACCTTGTAAGTTCCATCAGCTAGTTTAGCACTAATAGTTGAACCACTTGACATTGTAATGCTTGATGTTAATCCTAAGCTTGCTGTATCCATTTTATTGATTGATAGTGTAAGCTTTTGTTTTTCATTAGCACCTATTTGAAATTCCTTGCTTGAGAATGAACCATTTAATAGGTTTTGTGTGTTGAATTCTGTTGTTGTAGCTATTCTATCTATTTCTTTTGTTAACTGATTTAACTCATCTTGTATAGCAGTTCTATCAGCAGAAACATTTGTATCATTTGATGCTTGTACAGCAAGTTCCCTCATTCTTTGAAGTATTGAGTGAGTTTCACTTAATGCACCTTCTGCTGTTTGAATAAGTGATATACCATCTTGAGCATTTCTTGATGCTTGATCAAGACCTCTAATTTGTCCTCTCATTTTTTCTGAGATTGCAAGTCCTGCAGCATCATCACCAGCTCTATTTATTCTAAGACCTGATGAAAGTTTTTCCATTGACTTTCCAGCATTTGCATTGTTAACTCCCAACTGACGGTGAGCATTCATTGCATTAATATTGTGGTTAATTATCATTTTATTTACCTCCCTTTAATCCTTTATGAACTTCCTTGTTCATTTTTTTATTAAATTGTTTTCTACTTCATTTATCGGAGAGTTTTTTTAATACTTTATATATTTTAAAAAATTTTTTTAATTTTTTATAGTTAATTGTATTAAATCTGCTTTGGTAATAAATTTTATTTGTATAAATTTACAAATATAAAAAATTGAAAACTTTTTGTTTGCATAAAAGTAAATATTAATTTATAATATATAATGTTTATATTTGCTGAATCTACTTATTTGTAGAACGGGGGATAAAATTTGGGGTGAATCTTAATGAAGGGAACTCTATGCCCTAACCCGTCAACTAACCTCGTAAGCATAATAGAGGAGGATTTTTATGTTTAACAAAAGAGTATATAAGTATACAGCACTTTCTGCAGCTGTAATTGTGCTTGTTACGGCGACTGCAATAACAAGCAGTAAAAATAAAATTTCAAATACTTCAGTAAATAATGTTGTACTAACTGATAAAAAATCAGAAGAAAAAGATACCGCAAATAAAGAAAATAATTCAAATGTAAATAATAATGTTTCATCTGATGTTTTAGATACTTCAAATACAGAAGAATTAAAAAAAGACACTGAAGTTAAAATTAACACATATACTGTTAAATCTGGAGATACATTAGATAGTATTGCAGCTATTTATAATGTAAAAGTTAACACTATAAGTGAATCAAATGGTTTGTCTTTAAATGCTTCACTTAAAGATGGACAAGTTTTGGAAATTCCTTCTATAGACGGAGTATTATACAAAATAAAAGAAGGCGAAACATTATGGGATTTGGCTTTATTAAATAAAGTTGATATAAATAAAATAATAAAAGTAAATAATTTAGAAAATCCTGAAAAATTAAAATTAAATCAAAAGATAATAATACCAGATATTAGTAGTGTAAAATCCCCAGCTTTAAATGCTTCTTTAGAAAAAAGCTCATCTTCTAATGTAAGCAAAAAAACTGTAAATCGTGGAGGTTCAGGATTATCTTCGGTAAGCTTAAGTTCTTCTTCAACTAATAATAGCTCATTTAAAGGTTCCCTTCCTGTAAGTGGATCAATTAGTTCAAAATTTGGTGAACGTTGGGGAAAATTTCATAAAGGTATAGATATTGCTGCTTCAACTGGAACTAATGTTTATGCATTTGCAGATGGAAAAGTTATTTTCAGTGGCTCACAAAATTCATATGGTAACCTTTTAATAATAGATCACGGTAACGGTTTTAAAACTTATTATGCACATAATTCAAAACTTTTAGTTTCTGAGGGGCAAGTTGTTGGAAAAGGTGAGCATATTGCAGAGGTAGGAAATACAGGAAATTCTACTGGTTCTCATTGTCATTTTGAAATCAGAAAAAATGATTCACCTGTAAATCCTTTAAATTATATAAAGTAAAACACATATAAAATACATAAAAACTATTTTATATATAAATATTTTGATAAATAAAAAAGCCAAGCATAAATTATGGAAAAATACTTTTTATGCTTGGCTTTTTTATTTTATCCTCCTAAATATGCATTTTTTATTTCTTCATTCTGCATTAAGTCTTCTGCCTTTCCTTCCATTTCTATTTCTCCATTTCTAATAATATAAGCTCTATCTGCAGCTTGAAGTGCCATGTATGCATTTTGTTCTACTAGTAATATAGTTGTTCCTTCTTTATTAATATCTTTAATAATTGAAAAAATTTCTTTAACAATAATAGGTGCAAGTCCCATAGATGGTTCGTCTAAAAGAAGAAGCTTTGGTTTTGACATAAGAGCCCTTCCTATTGCAAGCATCTGCTGCTCTCCACCTGAAAGAGTTCCAGCTAATTGTTCTTTTCTCTCTAAAAGTCTTGGAAAAATAGAAAAAACTTTATCATAATCTTTCTTTACTTCAGCTTTATCTTTTCTTGTATAAGCTCCAAGCTCAAGATTTTCCATAACAGTCATAGAGGAAAAAATTCTTCTGCCTTCTGGGACATGTGATACTCCAAGTTTTACAATTTGCTCTGCTTGTAAAGCAGTAATATCTTTATCATATAATTTTATTTTACCGCTTTTTATTTTTTCTATTCCTGATATAGCTTTTAATGTACTGCTTTTACCTGCACCATTAGCTCCAATAAGAGTAACTATTTCTCCTTCTTCTACTTTAAGGCTTATATTTTTTAAAGCGTGGATACCTCCATAAAATAAATTAACACCATTTAACTCTAACATTATTTCTCCTCTCCTATATTCCGTATAATATTCCAAAGTAAACTTAATTTTTATTTAGCAATTTCTATTTTTTCATCATTTGCGCTGTCATCTAAATTAGTATCCCCTAAATAAGCCTTAATTACTTTTTCATTATTTTGTATTTCTTCAGGTGTTCCTCTTGCAATTAATTTTCCATAATCAAATACAAATATATTTTCACAAATCCCCATAACAAGAGACATATCGTGTTCTATAAGAATAATTGTTAAATTAAAAGTTTCTCTAATCCATTTAATCATTTCTGTAAGTTCTTTAGTTTCATTTGGATTCATACCTGCAGCTGGTTCATCTAAAAGTAAAAGTTTTGGTTTAGAAGCTAATGCTCTTGCAATTTCAACTCTTCTTTGATCTCCATAAGAAAGATTTTTAGCAAGTTCATCTTTTTTATCTGATAAATTAAATTTATCAAGAAGCATTAAGGCTTCTTCATAAACTTTTTTTTCTTCTTTATAAAAAGAAGGAAGTCTGAATAATGATGATATAATTCCATATTTTAAGCTGTTATGAAATCCAAGAAGAACATTGTCAAGTACTGACATATTTTGAAAAAGCCTTATATTTTGAAAGGTTCTTGCAACACCGTAATGTGCCATTTTAGATGGTTTTAAATTTTTAGAAGTAACTTTTTTATTTAGTTCATAAATAATTTCTCCTGAAGTGGGAGTATATATACCTGTTAAAAGATTAAAAAAAGTAGTCTTACCAGCACCATTAGGACCAATTACTCCAACAATTTGTCCATCTTCTACAGTTAAACTTATATCTGTAACAGCTTTTATACCACCAAATGATTTTGAAAGATTATTTACTTTCAGAATTGACATAAGCCTTCCCTCCTTTTTTCTTAAAGAATTTAAATCCTTGATTTCCGAAAAGCCCTTGAGGCCTATAAACCATTATTACAAATAAAATTATAGCATAAATTACCATTCTAAGTTCAGGTATTTGTTGAAGGAATACTGAAATAAGAGATAATAACACTGCTCCTGCTATGGATCCTCCTATACTTCCAATACCTCCAAAAACCACAATAACTAAAATATCTATGGATTTCATAAATCCAAAAGAATCTGGTTTTATAAAATAAAAATAGTTAGCATATAAAGCTCCCGCAATGCCTGCAAAAAATGCCCCTAATGCAAAGGCAAGCACCTTATAATATGTTGTATTAACTCCTATTGCCTCTGATGCTATTTCATCTTCTCTAATTGAAATACAAGCTCTTCCATGATAGGACTTAGTAAAATTTTTTATAATTATAACTGTTGCTGTTGTCATAAGAAAAAGCCAAGTCCAATTTGTGTACTGTGGAATATCATTAAATCCAGTAGCACCACCTATATAATCTATATTTAACCCAACAATACTTATAATTTCTCCAAATCCAAGAGTTGCTATTGCAAGATAATCTCCTTTAAGCCTAAGAGTAGGAATACCAATAAAAATTCCTGCTACTGCAGCAAAACAGCCTGCACATAATAAGGCTATTATAAATGGATATCCAAACTTTGCTGTAACAATAGCTGAAGTATAAGCACCAATTGACATAAAAGCAGCATGCCCCAATGAAAACTGCCCTGTAAAACCTGTAATTAAATTTAAACTTACAGCCAATATAATATTAATTCCTATAAGTACAATATTTAAAAATATATATGAGTCAATAACCCCCGAATTTACCATTAATTGTACTAAAATATAAACTATTATTAAGACAATAAAACTTATTATATTTTTTTTATTGATAAGCTTCATGGCATATCCTCCTATACTTTTTCCTGGATCTTTTTGCCCAAAATTCCATTAGGTCTTATTAGTAGAACAATTATGAGTATAGCAAATGCAACTGCATCTTTAAACATTGAACCTCCAAGAGCACTAACAACTGTTTCTATCATTCCTAAGAAAAATCCACCAATTACTGCTCCTGGTATTATCCCTATTCCACCTATAACAGCTGCAACAAAAGCCTTTATTCCTGGAGTAACTCCCATAAGTGGGTTTATAGAATTATAATATATTCCAACAAGTACTCCAGCTGCTCCTGCTAAAGCTGAACCTATTGCAAAAGTATAGGATATAGTTTTATTAACATTTATTCCCATAAGCTGTGCAGCCTCTTTATCTATTGATACAGCTCTCATAGATTTACCTATTTTTGTTTTACTAACTACATATTGAAGTAAAATCATCAAAACTATAGTAATTATAATTATATATATATTTTTAGAATCCATAACTACTTTTCCATTAAAAAAAGTTACACTTTTCTCTGGCAGTACATTAGGAAAAGTTCTTGTATCAGGTTTAACAAAGTACACCATTATATATTCTAAAAATAAAGATACACTTATTGCTGTAATAAGTGCTGCAATTCTTGTAGAATTTCTTACAGGTTTATATGCAATCTTTTCAATAATTACACCTAAAATACCACAAGCAATCATTGATATAAGTAAAGAAGGAAAAAAGCCTAAGTGTAAAAATGTAGTCATTGCAAAGCCTACATATGCCCCCATCATATAAATATCGCCATGTGCGAAATTTATTAAATTTATAATTCCATATACCATCGTATAACCTAAAGCAATCAATGCATATATACTGCCAAGTGATATTCCGTTAATTAGCTGCTGAAATAACTGCTCCATTTATTTTCCCCTTTCTACTTATATATAAATTTATTATATTATAGACAGCCATCTACTTTTTAGAGGCTGTCTTTTTATTTTAAATATATTTAATTTAATATTAAGGATTTAATTTCTTTAAGAATGTTGCTTCTCCATTTTTCATTTCTATTATAGTTACTGATTTTATTGGATTATGATTTTTGTCCATTGAAAAAGTTCCTGTAATACCAGTGAAATTTTTAGTAGATGCAAGTGCATCTTTTAATTTTTCTCTATCAGCTTCTCCTGCTCTCTTTAATCCATCTGCAAGGAAGTATCCTAAATCATACCCTAATGCACCAAAAGCATCTGGCTCTTTTCCGTATTTTTCTTTATATGCATTTATAAATTTAACAACATTTGGATCTTTTGAAGAATAGTGAGTTGTATAGTAAACATTGTTTAAAGCTTCTTTACCAGCTATTTCAGTAAGCTTTGGAGATTCATATCCATCACCGCCGAGAATAGGTATATTTAATCCAAGTTCTCTTGCCTGTCTTATAATAAGCCCAACTTCTTCATAATAACCTGGTACATATAAAACTTCAGGATTTTTAGCTTTTATGCTTGTTAAAACACTCTTAAAATCTGTATCCTTTGCCTTATATGATTCTTCTATTATAACTTTTCCACCTAATTTTGTATAATTTTCTTTAAAACTATTAGCAAGACCTTTACTATAATCACTTGCAGTATCAGTTAATATTGCTGCATTTTTTAATCCTAAGTCATTGTAAGCAAAATTAGACATCATAATACCTTGGAAAGAATCACTAAAACAAGTTTTAAATATATATTCTCTAACCTTTCCGTTACTATCTACTGTTACATCATCTGCAGTAGCAGAACCTGAAATTAAAGGAACTTTATTTTGAGTTGCTGCAGGAACAGCAGCTTTTGTATTTCCAGATGTTGCCGCTCCAAGTATTGCAACAACTTTATCTCTTGTTATAAGTTTAGTAGCAACATTGGCTGATTCAGCATTTTCTGATTTATTATCTGCTTTAACTACTTTTAATTGTTTTCCAAGAACTCCACCATTTTTATTTATTTCTTCAATAGCAAGCTCTGCTCCATTTGAAAGGCTTGTTCCATAAGATGCTACATTACCTGAAAGCTCATAATTTAAACCTACTTTAATATAATCTTTGTCACTGCCGCTAGATGAAGAACATCCTGCTAAAGCACTTAAACCTAATAAAGAAACTAATAATAAAGATATTTTTTTATTCATATTTTACACCCCTTTTTAAGTACTTGTTTTTAGCTGAAAATAATTTATATGTAGTGGTAAATTTATTTTGTTTAATTATAAATTTTATTAAAAGTCCCCCTTTTTATAAAAATTTATATTAAAAAAGCCTCTATATGTAAAACTACATATAGAGGCGTATAATAACGCTTTACCACTCTATTTTATAATTATCTCGCGATAATTAACTCAATAGGTTCATAGGATTTGATTAAAAATCCAATTTTAAACCTTGGCTTTTTAACGCAGCCTAACGATATGACCTACTAAAGTTCAGCCATACAGCTCCGAAGCGATCGTTTATTATCAAGCCAATACCGGTTCCCAGCTTTCCCGGCTCTCTGCAATTGACTTTATTGATAATTAACTCTTCATCATAGCTTTTATATCAACAATGTTTAACTGATTAATAATATATCACGGTGCAGTATCATTGTCAATATATTTTTGCAAGTTTTTATTATATTATTGCAATTTAAGTTATATTATTGCAATTTAATATATTATTGAAAATAACAAACTTGTAAGCTAATACAACCTAAAAAACGGCTGTTTTCCTAAGCAATACTACTACACCAAGTTTATTCAAAAGACAGTAATTTATCAATAACTTCATTAATAATCCAATCTGGTGTAGATGCACCTGCTGTTATGCCTATTTTTTTAATATTGTTATTTTTAAATATCCAATCTGGTATTTCACTACTGTTTTCTACGAAAATACTATTTTCACAATTTTTTTTAGATATTTCATATAATTTAGTAGTGTTAGAACTGCTTTTACTTCCTACAACTATCATTACGTCAACTATTTTAGCAGTTTCTTCTGCACTTTTTTGTCTCTCTTTTGTAGCATTGCAGATAGTATTAAAAATTACTGCATTATCACATAATTTTGTAACTATATCTTGAACTTTATCTAGATTAGCTTTCTTTTCTGTAGTTTGTGCAACAATACATATTTTATTATGTAAATTTTTAATGTTGCTTCCATCTTTAGTTATAATTGCAGAATTATTGCAATATCCATTACTTCCAATTACTTCTGGATGATTTTCATCTCCAACAATTATAATTTGATATCCAAGTTCATAGTATTTTTTTATTTTTTTGTGAATGGCTGAAACATAAGGACATGTAGCATCTACAATATTTGCTCCTGTTTTTTCTATAAGTTTCATAATATTTGGAGATACTCCATGAGATCTTATTATAACTGTATCTCCTTTTTTTAATTTATCTAAAGTAGAAGTATCAACCTCATTTATTCCCTTTTCTTTTAAAAAATTAGTTACATCTTTATTGTGAACTAAAGGTCCAAAAGTATAAATATTTGACTTGTTATCTTTATTATTAATATTTATAGTAGTATCAACTGCTCTTTTTACTCCAAAACAAAATCCAGCATTCTCTGCCATTATTATTTCTTTTCCCATATTTTCACCAACCTTAAAACTGCTATTATAGATTATTATATAGTAATCTATAATAGCAGACAAGTTAATATAAAGTGGCAGACTTTATTATTTTATATTTTAAAACTTAATTTTTATTTATTAATATAATATCTTCTTCTGTAATAATACCATCTACTCTTACATCATTTTTATCTTCAGGAACTTTATCTATTACTTGAAACTTATAAGCTAAAGCTATTTTATTTATATCTTTTTTCATAGAGCTTAAAAACCTATCATAAAATCCTGCCCCATACCCTATTCTTCCTCCATATTTATCAAAAGCTACTCCAGGCATAAGTATTAAATCTATATTATCCCTGCAAGCTATCTTGCATTCTTCAACTGGTTCTAATATACCAAAATATCCTTTTTTTAAGTTATTAAATCCTTCTATTTTAAAAATCTCCATTTCCTTTTGTTTTGATTTAACTTTTGGTACATAAATTGTTTTTCCATCATTAAGTGCATATTTAATTATTTTGTGAGTATCTACTTCACTTTTAAAACTTACAAAAGAAAATATAGTATTGGAATATTTATAAAATTTACTATTAATAAAATTATTGAATATATTTTCATCCCATTTTTCTTTAATATCTATACTTAATGAGTCCCTATATTTTATCATTTCTTCTCTTATAGATTTTTTTATTTCATTTATCATTATTATTACTCCATATTAAGATTATAAATATTCAATATGAAAACTAAACATAAAATTAATACCTACATATTTTTGAATAATTCTATTGCTTTTTCTTGAGCTTCAATTATATTATCACAGAACTTATCAAATTCTTCATCAAGAATTTGAAGTTTAGGATTAGATAATATATATTCAGCACAAATTTTAACTCCTTCATCAAATCTTATAGTTGCATTAAAATCTGGCACAAGTCTTTTTATCTTACTATTATCAAATACTGCACAATTAGACTTATCTCCTAAAAGAGGTCCCTTAAAATCTGGTTTGCATTTAATAATAAAATCTGAAGATATATGCACTTTTTTTACCTCAACACCAAAAGCTTCTCCTATACAATCATAAATTTTATTCCAAGTTAAAGCTTCATCAGAAGTAATGTGTATAGTTTCTCCTATAGCAGCACTATTCCCCATTATTCCAACAAAAGCCTTTGCAAAATCTAAATTATAAGTCAGTGTCCATAAAGAAGTACCATCTCCTGGAATTATGACAGGTTTACCTTTTCTAATACGATCAATAACCTGCCAGCTTCCTTTTTCTCCATGAATAGCAACTGGAATTTTTTCTTTACTATAAGTATGACTAGGGCGAATTATAGTAATAGGAAAATTATTATTTCTATATTCTTTCATTAAAATATCTTCACATGCTATTTTATTTCTTGAATAATCCCAATAAGGATTAATTAAAGGTGTACTTTCGTTAATTTTATAATATAAAAGTGGTTTTTGATACGCTGATGCTGAACTAATAAAAATAAATTGTTTTGTATTTTTAGAAAATAATCTTATATCACGTTCAATATGTGATGGTACAAATGCAATAAAGTCAGCAACTACATCAAATTTCATTCCTTTAATAAGCTCTGCAACAGTTTTTTCATCATTAATATCTGCAGTTATAATATTTGCTCCTTTTGGTATACTATCTTTTTTATTTCCTCTATTAAGTAAATATAATTCCCATCCTTTTTCAACTGCAAGTTTTGATACAGCAGAACTTATAGTTCCTGTCCCTCCAATAAATAGTGCTTTCATTTTAATTCCTCCATTTATAAAAATTTATATTAATAACTTTTATATTTATTATAATATTTTATAGATTATTTTTCCAATGAAATCCTTTTTATTTTAAAAATATTTACAAGGTCCATGTAGATGTAAAATTAGGTAAATAAAATTAGGGCTTTTGCATAAATAGATATTTTATTATGCAAAGCCCCTATTATTATTTAATTAAAATTCAATCTTTGTCTTCAAGTTTTCTTTTAGCTTTATTTATATTTCTTTCATCAAGACCTGTAGTATTTGAAATTTCAGCCATACCTATACCTTTGTCAAGCATCTCTTTAGCATGCTCCATAGCAGTTTCATGTTTAAATTTTTTATTTTTCATAAACTTTAACCACCTTTCCTTACAAGGATAGTTTTCCCTTTTTAGATGGTTTTATTCTGCTTACCTATATCCTTTCTATAATATATTTTTTCAAAACTGATTTTATTAATTTCCTTATAAGCTTTATCTCTTGCCTCTTCTAAACTATCTCCTAATGATGTAACTGCAAGAACTCTTCCTCCTGATGTTATAAATTTATTTCCATCATATTCTGCTCCAGCAATAAAAGCTTTATCTTCAAGTTTTTCTAATCCATAAATTGTAAAACCAGTCTCATATTTTAAAGGATATCCTCCTGATGCAGCTACAACAGTACAAGCATGCTTATTTTTCCAGAGAATTTCATTCCCTTCCAGTTTTTTATCTAAAGCTTTTAAAATAATATCCATAAAGTCACTTTCCATTAAAGGAAGTACTGCTTGAGTTTCAGGATCTCCCATCCTAACATTATACTCAAGATTGTAAACTCCTTTTTTAGTTATCATAATTCCAAAAAATATAACTCCTATATAATCCATTTCTTCGCTAATTATACCTTTTAAAGTAGGAAACATTATATCTTTTTTAAATTCTTCTAAAATCTCTTTTGTGCAGTAAGGATTAGGAGAAACTACTCCCATTCCACCTGTGTTAGGCCCTTTATTATCTTCATAAATAGTTTTATGATCTTTAGCTGATAAAAGAGGAATTATAGTTTTTCCATCAGTAATAGTTAATATTGAAGCTTCAACACCATCTAAATATTCTTCTATTACTATTTTTTTACCAGCTCCTTTAAATATATCACCTATCATAAAACTTTCTATACATTTTTTAGCTTCTTCAAAGTTTTCACATATAGATACGCCCTTACCTGCTGCTAATCCATCTGCTTTTATTACTACTGGATAAGAACATTTATATAAATATTCTATGGCCTTTTCTGGTACTTCAAAAACTTCATAAGCTGCTGTTTTTACTTTATATTTTTTCATAAAATCTTTAGCAAATGATTTACTTCCTTCAAGTACAGCCGCTTTTTTTGAAGGTCCGAATATTTTTAATCCTTCAGCTTTAAATTTATCTGCAATTCCATCAACTAAAGGTATTTCTGGACCAACTACAGTTACATCAATATTATTTTCTTTTGCAAAAGATACAAGTTCATCTATTTTTGATAGGTTAACATTTTCACATTTATGTTCAGAACTTGTTCCTCCATTGCCTGGAGCACAATATATTTTATCTACTAAACTGCTTTGTGATAGTTTCCATGCTATGGCATGCTCTCTACCGCCATTTCCTATAACTAAAACTTTCATTTGTTCACCACCAACACAATGTATTTAATGTTTAAAATGTCTTATACCTGTAAATACCATAGATATTCCATTCTTGTTACATTCTTCTATAGATTCTTCGTCTCTTATAGATCCACCTGGTTGAATAATTGCTTTTATATTATGTTTAGCAGCTTCTTCTACTACATCTTTAAATGGGAAAAATGCATCTGATGCCAAAACGACTCCATCTTTTGCTCTATCTAAAGCTTGTACTGCTGCCCAGATTCTATTTGTCTGTCCTCCAGCTATTCCTTTAGCCATACCATCTCTTACTACTACAATAGCATTAGATTTAACATATTTAACAACTTTCATTCCAAACAATAAATCTTTAAGTTCATCTTCGCTAGGTTTTTTTTCTGTTACATAATTAAGTTCACCTATAAGTTTATTGTCTCTGCTTTGTATAAGTACTCCGCCATCTACAGAAACAAACTCAAATTTATCTTGTGGACTTACTTCTCCTTTTATAACTCTCAAATTTTTCTTCTTCTTTAAAATTTCTAAAGCTTCTTCTTCAAAATCAGGAGCTATTACTATTTCTAAGAATATCTTTGTAAGTTCTTCAGCGGTATATTTATCTAATTTTTTATTAAAAGCAACTATTCCTCCAAAAATAGACATAGGATCACAATCATAAGCTTTTTTATAAACTTCTAAAAGATTTTCTCCTACAGCTACTCCACAAGGAGTATTATGTTTAAGAGCACAACAAGCTGTTTCTTCAAATTCATTAACAACTTTCCATGCTATATCCATATCTTTTATATTATTATAAGAAAGTTCTTTTCCATTTAGCTGAACAAAGTTTTTCATGGCACCTTTACCATGTGCTGCTGTATAATAAGCTGCACTTTGATGAGGATTTTCTCCATATCTTAAATTTATATTCTTTTTATAAGAAAAAGTTAAATATTCAGGATAATCTTCTTCAAGTAAGAAATTACTTATAGCTCCATCATAAGCTGACATAAGATTAAATACTTTTCCTGCAAGATATTTTCTTGTACTTATATCAACTTCACCATTATTTTGCAATTGATTTATCACATTTTCATAGTCTTTAACATCAGATAATACAATTACATCTTTAAAGTTTTTAGCTGCAGCTCTAAGCATTGTTGGTCCGCCTATATCTATAAATTCTATCTTTTCTTCAAAGGATAAATCTTCATCAACCTTTTGAAAAAATGGATATAAATTTACTACTACCATATCAATAGTATCTATACCTTTTCTTTTTATTGTTTCCATATGTTCTTTGTTATCTCTTATAGCTAATATTCCTCCATGAATAACAGGATGAAGTGTTTTTACTCTTCCATCTAATATTTCTTCAAAACCAGTAACATCAGAAACTTCAGTAACACTTATTCCATTTTCTTTTAAATATTTAAAAGTGCCTCCAGTTGATAATATTTCTACATCTTTACTTTTTAAAAATTTTGCAAGTTCAAGCAAACCTGTTTTATCATAAACACTTATTAATGCTCTTTTTAACATTTCAAATACCTCCTAAATTTTTTATAAACATATGTAATTACATATGTTTATAAAAATTGACGTTTATATATTTACTTTATCATAGTAAATTAATAAATCAAGTATTTCAATAATTGTTATACCAATTAAAATATACAATATTTTTTAGGCTATAATTTTTATAGAATAATAACTTTTCTTCCATCTACTTTTATTCTTTTTTCAGCTATAAGTTTAATTACTTCAGGCAAAAGCTTATGCTCTTCTAAAAGTACTCTTTGCTGAAGAATATCTGCAGTATCTTCAGGATAAACAGGAACTACTCTTTGTGCAATAATAGCTCCTGTATCTGTTCCTTCATCTACAAAATGTACAGTGCATCCTGAATATTTAACTCCATATTCAACAGCCTTTTCATGAACTTTAATTCCATACATTTTAGGACCGCAAAAAGCTGGAATAAGTGAAGGATGAATATTTATTATTTTATTTCTAAAACATTCAATAAAATTTTTATCTAAAATTGATAAAAATCCTGCAAGTACTATTAAATCAACTTTTCCTAAAGTTAAATCCAAAATTTTACTAGAAAGAGTATTTTTATATATTTTTCTATCTACAACATAAGTTTTTATTCCTTTTATTTTTGCTCTTTCAATACCAAATATTCCTTCTCTATCACTTATTACCATTTCTATACTGCAATTTAAATAACCACTTTCTATGCTATCTATAATTGCTTGAAGGTTTGTGCCATTACCTGAAACTAAAACTGCTATTTTAAGCAAACTCCTGCACCTCCAGCTTCTACATAACCTATCTCATAAGCTTTCTCTCCTAAATTTTCTAAAGCTTTTATTATATTTTCACTATCTTTTTTACTTACACAAAGAACAAATCCTATTCCCATATTAAATGTATTAAACATATGTTCTTCTGCAATTCCTAAAGACATAATATATTTAAAAATTTCTGGAGTTTCGAAACTATTTTTATTTATTACAGCAGTAAAATTGTTTTTAAACATTCTTGGAATATTTTCATAAAATCCTCCACCTGTTATATGCGCCATTCCTTTTATATCAAAACTTTCTAAAAGCTTCAATATAGGCTTTACATATATCTTTGTTGGCGTTAAAAGAACTTCTCCAATAGTTTTACCTTTAAAATCCATATTTAAGTCTGTTATAAGCTTTCTGACTAAAGAATAACCATTGCTGTGTATTCCAGAAGATTTAATACCTATAAGGATATCTCCTTCTTCAATATTTCCTCCGTCTATTATTTTATCTTTTTCTACTATTCCAACTGAAAATCCAGCTATATCATATTCACCATCTCTATAAAATCCAGGCATCTCTGCAGTTTCTCCTCCAATTAATGCACAGCCTGCTTGTATACATCCATTTGATACTCCCTTAACTAAACTTTCTGCTACCTCTGCTTCAAGCTTCCCACAAGCTAAATAGTCTAAGAAAAAAAGAGGCTTAGCTCCATGGCATAAAATATCATTAACACACATAGCTACACAGTCTATTCCAACAGTATCATATTTTTTCATTTTAAAAGCTATATCAAGCTTTGTACCTACTCCATCTGTTCCAGATACTAAAACTGGATTTTTATAATTTCCTATTTCAAACATACCTGCAAAACTTCCTATATTATTTATAACTCCTGGTATGAATGTTTTTTTAGCATGTTCTTTAATTAAATTAACAGATTTATAACCTTCTTCTATATTAACTCCAGAATCTTTATAAGTTATCATTTAATTTTCTCCTTTCACAAAGCACTAGGCAGTTTAAATTTATTATTATCCACTTTATTTTTTTATTAAATACCATCTAAGTTTTTAATTTCTAAATGATTTTTGTTTGTTTCCATAGGAGCAGCTACAGGATATATACCATTAAAACACCCTAAGCAAAATTTATTAACTGATCCTAAAGTTTTAAGCAAACCCTTTAAACTTAGATAAGCTAAGCTATCTGCCGCTATTTCTTCCTTTATGCTTTCTATATCAAGCTGTGCTCCTATAAGTTCTTTTCTGTAGGGAGTATCTATTCCAAAATAGCATGGATATTTTACTACTGGAGAAGCTACCCTAAAATGTACTTCTAATGCTCCTGCTTTTTTCAAAGATTCTACAAGTTTTCTACTTGTAGTTCCTCTAACTATAGAATCATCTATAAGAATTACTCTTTTATTTTCTACATTTATTTTAAGTGGATTTAGTTTTACTGTAACTGCCTTTTCTCTAAGTTCTTGAGAAGGAGTTATAAAAGTTCTCCCTACATATTTATTTTTTATAAATCCTAAACTATAAGGTATACCTGAAGCTTTAGAATATCCCATAGCCGCTGCTATCCCAGAATCTGGAACGCCTATTACTATATCTGCATCTACAGGACTCTCTTTAAAAAGTTCTTCTCCAGCTTTAAACCTTGCTTCATATACATTTATCCCATCGATTATACTATCAGGTCTTGCAAAATAAATATATTCAAATGAACATATCTCATGTTTTGCTCTTTCATTGAAATCTATAGATTTTAGTCCATTATTATCTATAATAACTATCTCTCCTGGCCTTACATCTCTTATAAATTCTGCACCTACAGCGTCTAAAGCACAACTTTCAGAACACAAAATAAAATTTTCATCTAACTTTCCTATACAAAGTGGTCTTATTCCATTTGGATCTCTTACTCCAATAAGTTTATCTTCAGTTAATATAACTATTGCATAAGAACCTTTAATTGCAGAAATAGCATCTACAACTGCACTCTCTATTCCTCTTTTTGCACCTCTTGCAATTAAATTTAATATTACTTCGGAATCACTAGAAGTTTGAAATATACATCCTCCATCTTCTAAAAGTTCTCTTATAATATCTGCATTTACTAAATTACCATTATGCGCTATTGCAATATTCCCTAATTTATATTTCCCTAAAATAGGCTGTGCATTATTTATATCGCTAGATCCTGTAGTAGAATATCTTACATGTCCAATACCTATGTTCCCTTTTAAAGAAATTAAATCATTTTTTTGAAATACTTCAGATACTAGTCCCATATCCTTATAATAATTAATTTCTTTGCCATTAGAAACTGCTATACCTGCACTTTCTTGACCTCTATGCTGAAGAGCATAAAGGCCATAATAAATTATTGAAGCTGCATTATCATAATTATTAGTAAAAATTCCAAAAACTCCACATTCTTCTTTTAATTTATCATTTCCTATATCCACGCTGTTTCCCCTTCCTGTTTTTAACCTTATACTCCTTTGCTTATTCTGTTTAATATTTCTTCATAAGCTTCTTTTACACTTCCTAAATCTCTTCTAAATCTATCCTTATCAAGTTTTTCGTTAGTTGTAGCATCCCAAAATCTACAAGTATCTGGAGATATTTCGTCTGCTAGTACTATTTCTCCATCCTTTGTCTTTCCAAACTCTAATTTGAAATCTATAAGTTTAATATTTTGCTTTATGAAAAAATCTTTTAATATGTTATTAATTTCAGCGGTCATGCTGTATATAGTTTTTAATTCATCGAAAGTAGCAGCACCTATTGCAACTGCATGATAATCATTTATTAAAGGATCTCCTAATTCATCATTTTTATAGCTTAACTCAAAAACTGTTGTTTGAAGTTTATATCCTTCCTCAAGTCCAAGCCTTTTTGCCATACTTCCAGCAGCAACATTTCTTACAATAACCTCTAGTGGAATTATTTCAACTTTTTTGCAAAGTTGTTCTCTTTCATTAAGCTTTTTTATAAAATGAGTTTTAACCTGACGGCTTTCAAGAAGCTCAAAGATATAAGAAGCAATAGTGTTATTTAAAACTCCTTTATCTGCTATTTCTCCTTTTTTCTCTCCATTAAAAGCAGTAGCGTCATCTTTATAGTATATAATTACCTTATCACTATCTTCTGTTTTGTAAATTTTTTTAGCTTTTCCTTCATATAGCATTTCAAGTTTTTCCATTAAAAATTCACTCCTTCATTATTTTCTTTTATAAATTTATCTTTCATATTTTGTCTATAATTTTTTAATTTTTCTTTAAGTTCTGGATATTTTAAAGATAACATTTCAACAGCTAAAATCCCAGCGTTATAACTATTATTTATAGCAACTGCAGCAACAGGTATAGATTTTGGCATTTGAACAATTGAAAAAAGTGAATCTAATCCATTTAATGCTGCATTTATAGGAACACCTATAACAGGGAGGATTGTATGTGATGCAATCACTCCAGGAAGATGTGCAGCAAGTCCTGCTCCTGCAATTATGCAATCATATTCCTGCTCTTCTAATTCTTTTATAACTTCCATAAGCTTTTCTGGAACTCTATGAGCTGAAAGTATATATGCTTTATGCTCTACATTAAATTCTTTTAAAGCTTCTGAAGCTCCTTTCATAACTTGTATATCGGATTTACTTCCAAAAATAATAGCAACTTTCATTTTAATTCCTCCTACCTAAAATAATTAACTCCTGCTTCAAATATTTTTTGGTCTTTTTCGCCTTCTATATTTTTTGCTACACCTAATCCAATTCTTTCACTGTGAGCCATTTTGCCTAAAATTCTTCCATCTGGGCTTGTAATTGCTTCAACAGCATAAAATGAACCATTAGGATTGTATCTTATGTCATAAGTAGCATTACCTTCAAAATCTACATATTGGCAAGCTACTTGACCATTTGAAATAAGTTTTTTCATTTCTTCTTCACTACATACAAATCTTCCTTCTCCATGAGATACAGGTACAGTATATATATCTCCTAATGAAGCATTATTAAACCAAGGAGAAAGTTTAGATACAACTTTTGTCCTTACCATACAGGATACATGTCTTCCTATTCTGTTATAAGTTAGCGTAGGAGAAGTTTCTTCTAAGTCTCTTATTTCTCCATAAGGAACCAGTCCTAATTTTATAAGTGCTTGAAAGCCATTGCATATTCCAAGCATAAGACCATCTCTATTATTTAAAAGATCCATAATTGCTTCTTTTATTTTTTCATTTCTAAATACAGCAGCTATAAATTTTCCTGAGCCTTCTGGTTCATCTCCTGCACTAAATCCTCCTGGAATCATAACTATTTGAGAATTTTTTATATTTTTTACCATTTCTTCTATGGAATCTTCAATAGCACTTTTATTTAAATTTTTAAATACTAAAGTGTTTACCTGCCCTCCAGCTTTTTCAAAAGCTCTTTGAGAATCATATTCGCAATTTGTGCCTGGAAATATAGGTATGAAAATTCTAGGTTTTGCAATATGAACTGAAGGTGTTTTTGTACATTTC
Organism: Clostridium prolinivorans; assembly: GCF_004011155.1. GTDB lineage: Bacteria > Bacillota > Clostridia > Clostridiales > Clostridiaceae > Clostridium_AT > Clostridium_AT prolinivorans. The sequence continues at coordinate 88,479 of NZ_RJWG01000004.1, forward strand.
CCTTCAAATTTTATATTTACAATATTTTCTTTAATTTCTTCTGTTTTTGTAGGAAATACTCCTTCTAAAGGCTTTTCATATCTTGAGTAAGCTTCTTCTAATGAAATATTTACATCATTTATTTCTATATATTGATTTTCTGTAGTATATCCTAAAATTTCATATTCAATTTCATTTAGTAATTCTTCTAAATTTTCACTATCTTTCATTTCTATAATCACTGAACCATAATCAGATTTAAATAAATCTTCATTGTTAAATTTTTTAATAAATTTCATACCTATTTTGTTGCCAAAACACATTTTGCTTATTGCTTCTCCTATTCCACCTAATTTAATAGATGAAGCTGCAAGTATTTTACCTTTTTTTACAAGTTCATTTATTTTGCTAAAATTTTTCTTTAATTTATTAAAATCAGGAATTTCTCTTTCATCTTTAGCTGCTTTTATTAAAACTACCTTACTTCCTGCTTTTTTAAACTCAACAGATATAATATCATCTATATTAGTAGTAGTAACAGCAAAAGCTACAACTGTAGGAGGCACGCTTAATTCTTTAAAGCTTCCAGACATACTGTCTTTACCTCCAATAGCTGGTATTTCTAACTCTTTTTGAACTTTAAGTGCACCTAAAAGAGCTGCAAATGGTTTACCCCATTTTTCTTTATCGTTTCCTAATTTTTCAAAATATTCTTGAAGAGATAATCTTATATTTTTATAATCTCCTCCCATAGCTACAACTTTTGTAACTGCTTCAACTACAGAATATATTGCCCCATGGAATGGACTCCATTTACCTATCTTAGGATTATATCCAAAAGTCATTATTGAAGCTGTTTTTGTATCTCCATTAAGAACTGGTATTTTAGCTGCCATACCTTCCTCTAAAGATGCTTGATATTTCCCTCCAAAAGGCATTAAAACAGTTCCTGCTCCGATTGTACTATCAAATCGTTCAACCAATCCTTTTTGAGAGCATACATTTAATTGTTCTAAATTACAAAGCCAAGCTTCTTTTAAATCATTAGTTTTAAATTCAGGCATATTTTTAAAATAATTATCTTCTAGTGAAGGAGCATTAACTTTTACACTGGCAAACTGCTTTACTCCATTGGTATCTAAAAATTCTCTGCTTAAATCAACTATTACCTTTTCTCTCCATGTCATCTTAAGTCTTTTCTCTTCTGTAACTTCAGCAACCACAGAAGCTTCTAAGTTTTCTTCCTTTGCAAAATTTATAAAATCTTTGATATTTTCTTTTGCAATAACTACTGCCATACGTTCTTGAGATTCTGATATAGCAAGTTCTGTTCCGTCTAATCCTTCATATTTTTTTGGAACTAAATCTAAATTTATATTAAGACCTGAAGCAAGCTCTCCTATGGCTACAGAAACTCCTCCAGCTCCAAAATCATTACATCTTTTTATAATTGTGCTTACTTTAGGATTTCTAAATAATCTTTGAATTTTTCTTTCTGTAACAGGATTTCCCTTTTGTACTTCTGCGCCACAATTTAATATAGAAGTTTCATCATGTTCTTTAGAAGAACCAGTAGCACCACCACATCCATCTCTTCCTGTTCTTCCTCCTACAAGTATAACTACATCTCCAGGCTTTGGAGTTTCTCGAACAACATTAGAAGCTGGAGCAGCTCCGATTACTGCACCTAATTCCATTCTTTTAGCTATAAATCCTTCATCGTAAATTTCAGCTACCTGACCAGTTGCTAATCCTATTTGATTCCCATAAGAGCTATAACCTTGAGCCGCTCCTAAAGTTATTTTCCTTTGAGGAAGTTTTCCTTTTAGAGTATCCTTTATGCTAGTTCTTGGATCTCCACTACCCGTAACACGCATAGCTTGATATACATAGCTTCTTCCTGATAGTGGATCTCTTATAGCTCCTCCAAGACAAGTAGCTGCACCACCAAAAGGTTCTATCTCTGTAGGATGATTATGTGTTTCATTTTTAAACATTAAAAGCCATTTTTCAATTTTACCATTTACATCTACATCAATTTTTATACTGCATGCATTTATTTCTTCAGATGCGTCTAAATCTTCTAAAAGTCCTCTTTTTTTAAGTTCTTTCATACCAATTGTTGCAATATCCATAAGACATATATCTTTTTCCTTATCCTCATAAACATAATTTCTACTATTTAAATAATCTTTATAAGCTTCTTCAATTGGCTCTGAAAATTCACTCTTTTCTATATCTACTTTTTCTATATTTGTCATAAAAGTAGTATGCCTACAGTGATCTGACCAATAAGTATCTATAACTTTTATTTCTGTTATTGTAGGATTCCTTTTTTCTATATTTTTGAAATAATCTCTGCAAAATTTTAAATCTTCTAAAGTCATAGCTAAATTGTTTTTATTTAAAAAATTTATTAATCCTTCTTCACTGTAATCAATAAAATTTTCTACATATTCTATATCTTGGGGATGATTCATTTCTTTTAAAAGTGTTTTAGGCTTTTCAAGGCATGCTTCTCTAGAATCCACAGTATTTATGCAATAATTTTTTATTTTATTAAAATCATCATCATTGATTTTTCCTTGAACTACTATTACCTTTGCATAATTTACAATTACATCATCATTTTCAGTTAAGATGTGTATACATTGGCAGGCAGAATCAGCCCTTTGGTCATATTGCCCGGGCAAATATTCAACAGCAAAAACATAACTATCTTCAAAAACAGGCAGATTTTCTTCATAGATTTTATCTACAGTTTTTTCAGAAAATATTAAATCTCTTACTTTGTCATAATCTTCTTCTTTTATTCCAGTAAAATCATACCTGTTTATAATTTTTATATTATCAATATTTTCTATACCTAAATTATACTTCAAATCATAAAACAAGCCTTTAGATTCTACATTAAAGTCAGGTTTTTTTTCTACGAACAATCTTTTTATATTCATTTTCCTTCTCCTTTAATATAAAATTTTTAAAAATCATATATAAAAAATTCCACCAAAAGCCTTAGGTAAGCTTTTGGTGGAATTTGAGGGATGACAAAAACACCATTGCTCACCCATAGACAGAAAATTTACGGTTTCCTCGTAGAGACTCCCGAACCATATTATCGGGATTATATGGATGATACTTATTCGGTTTAATTATATATTTATATTATCACTATTAATTTAAAATATCAACATATTTTAAAAAATAATATTATATTGTTCGTGTTAATACAAATATTTATTTTATTTATTGTTTTATTATTCGTATTTAACTTTAAGGGCTCTAATAGAATTTAGTACAGCTATCAATGCTACCCCTACATCTGCAAATACAGCTTCCCACATTGTTGCCATACCAAAGGCACCTAATATTAGTATTATTATTTTAACTGCTAAAGCAAAAATTATATTTTCCATAACAATTTTTCTTGTATTTTTAGCAATTTTTATTGCTTTAGCAATTTTAGAAGGTTCATCTGTCATTATAACTACATCGGCAGCTTCTATTGCCGCATCAGATCCAATTCCTCCCATAGCTATACCTATATCAGCTCTTGCAAGAACTGGAGCATCATTAATACCATCACCTGCAAAAATTAATTTCCCTTTTGAAGATTGCTTATTTTGAAGTTCTTCAAATTTATTAACTTTTTCATGTGGAAGAAGTTCTCCATAAAATTCATCTATTTTAAGTATTTGAGCTACCTTTTGAGCTGTATTTTTATTATCTCCTGTAAGCATTACTATATTTTTTATTCCAAGATTTTTTAAAGAATTTATAGCTTTAAAGGAGTCTTCTTTTATTTCATCAGAAATTACAATATATCCCGCATATTTATAATCAATAGCTATATAAACTACAGTTCCCATATCATCTGTTTTTGTATATTTAATGTTTTCCATATCCATAAGTTTATTATTACCAATTAATATTTTTTTATCATTTATTTTAGCTTTAATACCACAACCAGCTATTTCACTATAATCAGTTACTGCACTTTTATCTATATTATTACCATAGGCATTCACTATTGATAAAGCTATAGGATGATTTGAAAAACTTTCTGCAAAAGCTGCATATTTTAATAACTCTTCTTTAGTTATCCATTCCTCAGAATTTACTTTAGTAACTTTAAAAACTCCTTTTGTTAATGTTCCTGTTTTGTCAAATACTACGGTTTCAACATTGTTAAGAGCCTCTAAATAATTGCCACCTTTAACTAAAATTCCATTTTTAGAAGCCCCGCCTATTCCTCCAAAGAAACTTAAAGGAATAGATATAACTAATGCACAAGGGCAAGAAACTACTAAAAATACAAGAGCTCTATAAATCCATTTAGATATATCTGCTCCTTCTATAAATAAAGGAGGTATAAAAGCTAATGAAATTGCTGAAAAAACTACTATTGGAGTATAATATCTTGCAAATTTTGTAATAAAATTTTCTGCTTTAGCTTTTTTATTATTTGCATTTTGAACTAAATCTAATATTTTAGAAACAGTAGAATCTTGAAATTCTTTAGAAACTTCAATAGTTAAAATACCATTTTTATTTATAAAACCTCCAAGTACATTATCTCCTGCCTTTACCTCTCTAGGCACAGACTCACCAGTAAGAGCAGAAGTATCAACCATAGATTGTCCATCAATAATTTTACCATCTAGAGGTATCTTTTCTCCTGGTTTTACTACTATTAAATCTAAAACTTTGACTTCATTTGGATAAACTTTTTTTATTTCATTTCCAAATTTTAAGTTTGCATAATCCGGCCTTATATCCATAAGATCTGAAATTGATTTTCTTGAACGATTAACTGCCATATCCTGAAAAAGCTCTCCAATTTGATAAAAAAGCATAACTGCAACAGCTTCAGGATATTCCCCTATAGCAAAAGCTCCAATTGTTGCTATGCTCATTAAAAAATTTTCATCAAATATTTGTCCTTTTATTATATTTTTTAGTGCACTAATAAGCACATCTTTACCTATTATTATATAAGCTAAAATAAATAGACTTAATTTTATAGGTAATGAAGACTTAAATGTAATACCCAAAAGATACAAAATTGTTCCTATAATAAGTTTTATAATTTCGTTTTTATTGTCTTCTTTAAAATGACTATGCGAATGTGTTTCATGATTGTGATTATGAAAATGTTCATTTTGAAGATTTTTCTCTTTAAGTACGACATTAGCTTCTATACTTTTTATAATATCTTTTATTTTTATTATTAAAGACTCTATATTGCTTTCTTTTTTAATTTCCATGCTTAAAGTCTTAGTTACAAAATTAATAGAAACATTTGAAACTTCATCTAATTCATTTATTTTCTTTTCCATTTTAGCAGCACAATTTGCACAGCCTAATCCTTCTAATATAAATTCTTTTTTTATAAAATTACTCATATATATTTACCTCCCTGTGCATACAATAAATATATGAACAACTATTCATATATTTATTGTATGCTTCCCCTATTAAATTGTCAACATAAAAATAGGATTTTAATTAAAAAATAATATTAAACTACTGTTTATAAAAACAGTTAAAAAAAATAACTTAATTATAAAAAAAATAATCCAATAAAAAGCATTTTTGCTTTCTATTGGATTTATTTAACTAAAATATAATTGTAATCAAGTATATAATTTCCTATAATTTATACAAGTCTTGTTACATTAAAAATACTCAACATAAAAATATATAATTTTACATTACTTATAAAGTTACTCCCGTCTTAAATATAGCTAATTCTCTAAAATTATTTTTTTCATTATTAACTAATTGTCCACTTGCAACATTTATAATAAATTTTATAAATTTTTCTACTACACTTTCTATTGACTCATCTTCAATGATACTTCCTGCATTAAAATCTATCCAATGTGGTTTTAAATTATATAATTGAGTATTAGTTGATATTTTAACTGTAGGTACAAAAGTACCAAATGGAGTTCCTCTTCCAGTTGTAAATAATACCATATGACAACCTGCTGCAGCTAGTGCTGAAGATGCTACCATATCATTCCCTGGTGCACTTAAAAGATTAAGTCCTTTCTTTTTTAATGTTTCTCCATAATTAAGTACATCAATAACTGGAGCTGTACCTGCCTTTTGTGTACATCCAAGAGATTTATCCTCAAGAGTTGTTATTCCCCCTGCTTTATTCCCAGGTGAAGGATTTTCATATACAGGTTGATTATATTCCATAAAATATTTTTTAAAATTATTTATAAGATCTACCACTTTATCAAATACTTCTTTATCTATTGCTCTTTCCATTAACAAAGTTTCAGCTCCAAACATCTCAGGAACTTCTGTTAATACAGTAGTAGCTCCTTGAGCAATCATAAAATCTGAAAATTTGCCAAGTAAAGGGTTCGCAGTTATTCCTGAAAGTCCATCAGAACCACCGCATTTAAGTCCAATTTTCAATTCTGATAAAGGTATTTCCTCTCTTACATCTTGTTTCATATTTTCATAAAGAATATTCAATATTTTGCTACCTTCTTCTATTTCATCAGAAACTTCCTGACACACCATAAATTTTATTCTTTTTTCATTATAGTCACCCAATGATTTTATAAAATCATTCATATTATTATTTTCACAACCTAAACCAAGTACAAGTACTCCACCTGCATTAGGGTGTTTAACTATATCTCCAAGAATTGTTCTAGTATTTATATGGTCATCTCCAAGTTGAGAGCATCCATAATTATGTTTTATAACATTAATGCAAATATCTTCTGATAAATTTAAAGTAGTAGATCTAAATCTATCTACTATTTTGTCTGCTATACCATTAACGCAACCAACTGTAGGTACAATCCAAATCTCATTTCTAATTCCAATTTTTCCATCTTCTCTTCTATACCCATTAAATGTTAATTTTCTATTTGAATATATGTTTTGTGATAAATTTTGTTTAAATTCATAATTCGCTATACCGCTAAGATTTGTAGAAACATTATGCACATGAACATGTTCTCCAGATGTAATATCTTTAAGCGCATACCCTATTGGGAAACCATATTTGATTACATTACTTCCTTGATTAATATCGCATACAGCAATTTTATGACCTCTTTTTATATTTTCTTTAAGTTTTATCTTTTTTGAATCAACTAATATGATTTCATCCTTAGTAAAGTCCCTGAGTGCTACAACTACATTGTCATGTTCATTAATTTTTATAATATCTTTCATGTAATCCCCTCTTTTTTACAGAACTTTTTTAACAGCTTCTTGTATCCCTAATCTTTCAATGTCACTAAGATAATTTGTTACCGCATCAGTTAATCCTTTTACTTTATTTAAATCCATCTTCCAGTTTTTTTCATAACCAAGTACAGCAGCTACTACATTTCTTAATCCTTCTAAAGTTCCATTATAACTTCCCCATACATTTTTATATAAATTTAAAATATCTTCATTATCAACAATATCAATATCTTCTTCTCCTCTTTTCCCTTTATAAAACTCTATTAAAGCCGCTAATGAAAATACCATTTTTTTTGGTATCTCACCTTTCCTATTTATATACTCTATCAAAGAAGGCAAAACTCTTGTTTCAAATTTTGACATAGAATTTAGAGCTATGCTCATTAAATAATGATTTACAAACGGATTTTTAAATCTTTCAAGTACTGAAGATGCAAAATATTTTAACTCCTCTTCAGGTAAATCAAGTGTAGGAATTATTTCATCATATATAATACCTTTTATAAATTCTCCAACAACTTCATGTTCTACTGCCTGCTTTACAGTATCAAGACCATAAAGATATGCTACTGGAACTAAAGATGTATGTGCACCATTTAAAATTCTAACTTTTCTAGTTCTATACGGAGTAATATCATCAACAATTTTAACATTAAGTCCTGCTTTTTCAAAAGGAAGTTCATTTTTTATCCACTGCGGACCTTCGATTACCCATAAGTGAAACTGTTCTCCTACATCCACTAGATTATCTTCATATCCTAATTCTTCTGTTATTTCTTTTATTGTATCTCGTGGATAACCTGTTACTATTCTATCTACAAGGCTACAACAAAAGGTGTTTGAATTGTTTATCCATGAAATAAAATTTTCTTCTAAATTCCATAGCTTAGCATACTTCAATATTACATCTTTTAGTTTTTCACCATTTCTATCTATTAGTTCACATGGTATTATAATTAACCCTTTGTCCTTTTGTCCGCTAAAAGCCTTATATCTATGATATAAAAATGCTGTCAACTTCCCAGGAAAACTCTTTTGAGGCCTATCCTCTAATTTATCTTCTTCTAAAAAAGTAATTCCAGCTTCTGTAGTATTTGATATTACAAATCTTAGTTCTGGATTTTCTGCTACTTTTAAATACTCATCATATTGATTATATGGATTCAATCCTCTGCTAATGCTATTTATTATAGAATGTTCTCTAACTGCTTTGCCGTCTTTTATTCCTTGAAGATAAAGAGTATAAAGCCCATCTTGTTCATTTATTTTATCAACCAACCCAAATTCAATAGGTTGAACTACTACAACGCTACCATTAAAATTAGCTTCTTTATTAAGTTTATCAATTTGCCAATCTACAAATGCTCTTAAAAAATTTCCTTCCCCAAATTGAATTACTTTCTCTGGATATCTTTTAAAATCTTTATAAAGTTCAGCAGATAATTTCATTTTTATTCCCCCTTGATTATTTCTTGTGTATCAATATTATCTTTTATAAATGGCTCCGTAACCTCATTTTCAAGAGTTACATTTTTTAATTTCAAGTGCTTAATATTATTAAAATAAAAACCATTTTTACACATAGGTTCTATAAAACTTAACATTTCAGCATAATTTGGTTTTGCATTTTCTGAAAAATGGACATGAACATTTTCTAGATTTACACTTTCTATCTTTTTTTCAGGTAGGCCATATATAAAACCTGCAGCAACCTCCGCATTTTCACAATTTATATCTTTAAAATAAATATTACCTACATATGGTGTTCTTTCATCAATAGGTAGCTTTTCTTTGCTCCATACATACTCTGTTTTACCATCAATATCACAAAAATAAAAACAATTGATAGTAAATGGAGTTAAAACTTTATTCATTTTTATTTTTGAAGCATAAATTTCATCTATTATACCTTTACTTCCCCTGCCTCTTCGTGTTTTTATTCTTATCCCTCTGTCAGTACTATTAAATATACACTTTTCTATAAATACATTTTTTACTCCACAAGACATTTCGCTACCTATTACCACAGCTCCATGTCCATATTCCATAATGCAATTTCTAATGTGAATATTTTCAGATGGTATAGAATATTTTTTACTAATGCTAAATTTCCCAGATTTTATAGCAATACAATCATCTCCAACAGAAAATTTTGTTCCAAGTATCAAAACATCTTTACATGACTCAGGATCAAGACCATCTGTATTTGGAGCTTCTTTAGGATTTTTTATATTTAAATTAATAAATTTAAGTCCTTCACTCATTAATGGGTGTATAGTCCAAGATGGAGAATTTTTTATTGTAATACCTTCAACAAGAATATTCTTACAACCATTTAAAAATAAAGTTCTTGGCCTCCATGCAATTTTTTTCGTTTTTGCTTTGTACCACCATGTATTAAAATTTGCATTTCCATCAATAGTACCTTCTCCAATAATATTAACATTATTGACATTAATTCCTGTTATAAGGCTTGCAAAACTATCTGCTGCTTCTCCTTCCCAAGAAGCTATATAATAATCTTTATCATCTAAATTTGATTTTAATAACCCAGGAAGAATTGGATATTTTTCTCTTTCATCTAATCCAAGTAAAATAGCATCTTTATCAAATTCTAGTGTTATATCACTTTTTAAAAAAATAGGTCCTGTTAAATATTTACCTTTTGGAAAAAATATTCTTCCATTTTTAGGGCATATTTCTATTGCAGCTTGTATATATGCTGTATCTATCACTTTACCATTGCCTTTAGCCCCAACATTTTTTACATTAATAAGACTAGTTTCATCTTTTGTTCTAACAATAATTTTTTCGCTAGTTTCTTTAGTTTTACTATCTTCAAGTAAAATACTATACTCTGACATAGGATTTAGATTTTTAATAGTAAACACATTAGTATTAATTTCATCTATTTTATCATTGTTTAAGTAAATATTAATATTGTTTTCTGTATAAAAATATTTATCATTTTCAATTTCAAAAGAAATACTTCTAGAAGTAATTGAAATTATACTTAATTTAATCATAACTATTCCTTTCCTTGTATTTCTATCCCTTTAAGCCGCTAGTTGCTATACCTTCAATAAAGTATTTTTGTGCTGAAAAGAAAAGTATAATTGAAGGTAATAATCCTATTAATGACATTGCAATAATCTGATTCCATTCAAATGTGCCTGATGTTGTATCCATAGCCATTTTTAATGCAATTGCAACAGGATATTTATTAACACTTGATATATAAATCAATGGTCCCATAAAATCATTCATAGACCACATAAATTGAAATAGTCCTACTGAAATAATTGCTGGCTTTAAAACAGGAATTAAAATTCTTAATAAAATCATAAATGAGTTACATCCATCAACTTTTGCAGCTTCATCCAATTCTCTTGGAATACCTCTAAAAAACTGAATAAGCATAAATACAAAGAAAGTATCAATTGCAAAAGCCGAACCAACAAAAAGAGGTGCAAATGTATCTAATAAATGTAACTTTTTCCAAAATAAATATAAAGGTATTTTAGTAACTACTTGTGGAAGAAACAATGTAGCTATCAAAAGTCCAAATAATATTTTTTTAAAAGGAAAATCAAAGCGTGCAAATCCATAAGCAGTTAATACTGCAGAAATAATAGTTAATATAACTTTAGGAATTACATATTTAAATGTATTTAAAAAATATGTCCCAAAGGTATATTGGGTTCCTGTTTTCCATCCGTTAATATATGGAGTAAAATCAATCTTTTTAGGAATAAAACCTACAGAGCTAAATATTTCACTATTGCTTTTAAAAGATGCTCCTATAAGCCAAATAATAGGATAAAGCATAACAAATGCAACTAACGTTAATAAAGTATATCGTATAGCTAAATTAATTTTTCTTTTTCTAGCTCTCTTTCTGTAGTTTTTATCTTTCATTAAATTTGAATAATTATTATTTTTTATACCAATCATTTGCTATCTTCACCCGCCTCATCAGAATAGAATACCCAGTATCTAGATGACTTAAATACAAATGCTGTAAATATCATAATAATTATAAATAAAATCCAAGATATAGCACTTGCATAACCCATATTAAAGAACTTAAATGCATTATCATAAATCATCATAGACATTAAATAAGTCTTATACAAAGGTCCTCCATTTGTAATCATATATGGTCCATTAAATTCTTGAAAAGCCTGAATTAATTGCATAACTAAATTAAAGAATATTATTGGTGTAAGTAAAGGAATAGTTACATTAAAAAATATTCTGATTTTCCCTGCTCCATCTACTTCAGCTGCCTCATAAAGCTCTTGTGGTATATCTTTTAATGCAGCAAGGAATATTACCATTGCAGAACCAAATTCCCATATTCTTAATAAACTTATAGTAATCATTGCTCCTAATCCTGATGAAAACCAAGGTATTGGATTTATTCCAAATATTCCTACAAATTGATTAATTAAACCATCGGTAGCAAATAAAAATCTCCATAAAACAGCAATAGCAATATTTCCTCCTAAAATTGATGGTATATAATAAGCAGTCCTAAAAAAATTTATACCTTTTAATTTAAAATTTAGAATAAATGCTATAAATAATGCGAAAGCTAATTTAAATGGTACTGTAATAAATGCATATTCAAATGTAGCAAAAACAGAATTCCAAAACGATTCATCATTAAACATATTTATATAGTTTTTAATGCCAATAAATTTAGGTGCAGAAATCATATTATAGTCTGTAAAACTTAAAATAAAGGATGATACAAAAGGATATATAGTAAATACTAACAAGCCAATAAGCCACGGTGTTATATATAGTAACCCTATTTTTTGTTTTTTCATCTTCTTCCTCCTAGTATTAAATATTAAACATGAGTTTATATTTATTTAATAAGAACTGTAAATTTTAAGGTTTACAGTTCTTATTAATATTCATAAACTACTTAACTATTTGGGATAAAACTTTTTGTACATTATCATACATATATTTAGCAGCATCATCTATGCTAAGTTTGTTATATGATAATTGTTCTATTGTTTGACAATATACTGATTGGAGTTTTGCATCTTCTAGATATGGGCTAATTGGAACACCAGGATATGTTTCTAAATATTTAAGGCCTTCATACTCAAGTCCTGAAACTTTTCCTTCAGCCTTTAAAGTTTCTAAAGCAATCTTACTAACAGGTATACCTCTATTAGTTCCCATTAATTTTACGCCTTCTGGATCATTTAATATATAATTTAAGAAAGTAGCTGCTTCTTTTGGATATTTACAATTCTTATTAATTGCAAACATCATAGATGGCTTTACTATTGCTCCTGAATTCTTAGCTCCCTCTAATATTGGTAATCCTCCAAAAACCATCTCCATATTCTTTTCTTTTAATGGAGATGCACATTTGCTTACAGCACTGGTCCATTCAAATATTCCTGCAAATTTACCAGATAAAAAGCTTGGAAGTTGAGCTATTGTCGCAGTTCCTTTACCACCTTCAGCAGTTATAACTTGTATAGGTGTAGCAGCTTTTTTATCTAAAAGTTCTTTATAAAATTGTAATCCTGTTTTAATATCATCTTGAGTAAATACTAACTTCCCATCATTACTTATAAATTGTTTTCCTGTAACTTGCTCTGCATAAGTCATTGCTAAAAGCCATGAATCGTATGAACCAATAATAATTGGATATGAACCATCTTTAAATTTTTGTCCTGCATTCATAAGGTCATCCCAAGTTTTTGGTAATTCTACTCCATTTTTATCATAAGTTGTTTTGTTAAAATAAAATACTCTGCCAGTTAATGCTACAGGTATAGCATTTAATTTTCCTTTTACAGTTCCTGTTTCAAGTATATCTTTTGAATAATTTTCTTCTAATCCAAGTTCTTTAGATAAACTATTTAAATCATAAAAGCCATTACCATCATTCGAAAATATTGGGAGCCAATTCCAATTAATTTGCATAATATCTGCTGCAGTACCACCAGCCATCTGAGTAGTTTGCTTATCTTGATAGCCATCCCATCCTGCATATTCTGCTTGAATTTTGATATTTGGATATTTAGTTTCAAATTGTTTTATTGCTTCAAGTGTAGCTTTATGTCTTGAATCATCTCCCCACCATGAAAATCTTAATGTAACCTGCTTATTACCTGAAGAATCATTGGCATTATTAGAAGATTTACTGCCGCATGCAGTTAATGTAGTAAGAGCCAAAGAAGCTGTTAAAAATATTGATAGAAATTTTTTCATAAATTTTCCCCCTTGAATTAATTTATTTACTTAATTTTATAAAAATATATTGTTATACAATTTTAAAATTATAGTAATACTTTATACCCCAAAAATTTATTTTAACCTTAGCATTTCACCGTAAGCCATTAAAAAAGCTCCTACACCTTTTGGATCATTCGAAACAACTTTTTCTGATATATAGTATTCATAGCTTCCATCCCTATACGGATTATTACCTAATCCAGCAACAGAACAAATTCCTCCTAAACTATATTTCCCTTCTAATTTAATAAAATATTTTTTTAAAGTTCCATTAAAAGCTTTTATTCCATAATCCTTATATGATAATGGCAAATATCCTAATCTAGCTCCTTTGAGGATACTGTATGCAATCATACATGTGGCAGAAGTTTCAACATAGTTTCCTTGTTTTCCTCCCTTATCTAATATCTGATACCACATTCCTGTTTCAATGTCCTGATATTTTAAAAGTGCATCTATAGCTTCTTTAAACATATTCTTAAGTTCTTCGTATTGTTTGAAAAATTCTTCATCCATTTCTTCAATCACATCAACAAGTGCCATAACAAACCAACCTTCAGCTCTTCCCCAAAAATTAGGTGATACACCTGTTTCCTTATTTGCCCAAAGTTCTTGCCTTTTTTCATCATATCCATGATAATAAAGACCTTTTTTAACATTTCTCATATGTTTTTGAACATTTATAAATTGAGAATAAATATCTAAAATATTTTTCTTATCACCAAATTCATTTATATACTTAATGTAAAAAGGCATTACCATGTATAATCCATCTAGCCAAACTTGATATGGATAAATATTCTTATGCCAAAAATTTCCCTCATCTGTTCTTGGCTGCTCTTTTACTTGTTTATATAAATGTTCTATAGCTTTTTTATATTTTTCATCTTTTGTCATTTCATATAAATCAAATAAAACTTTCCCTGAATTTATATCATCTAAATTATAATTTTTATAATTATAGCCTTTTATATTCCCATCTTTGTCAATGTATAAATTCATATACTTTAATATAAAAGATTTATACTTTTCTTCTTGAGTTATTTTATATAAATCTAAAGCACCTTTTAAAACACATCCATCTTCGTAATTCCAATTTTCTTTATAATTTTTATAATTTTCAATGTAAGCATCAATAAATTCTTCTATCATGTTTTACCCCCATTATGTTTCTATAAAACGTTGTCATAAACGTTAATATTTAAAAACTTTTAAAGTGATTAATAATATTTTTTATTAAATACTCCTTACAGAATCTCTTATAATAAATTCTGTATTTATATATATCCTTTCTTTCTTAACCTCTTCGCCATCAATTATTTTTAATAACTTTTCCGCACCTATTGTGCAAAATTCTTTAGTAGGTTTTTTTATAGTAGTTAAAGCAGGAGTTACATATTTACAAACAATACTATTATCAAAACCTATTATTGATATATCATCAGGTATTTTTAGCCCTGAATCAATAATAGCTTTCATTGCTCCAACAGCTGTATTATCATTTGAGCAAAACACAGCTGTTGGAATTTTAGGTAATGATAAAAGTTTTTTCATTCCTTCATATCCACTTTCAATATTGTATTCTCCTGGAACTATATATTCATTATTAATTTGTATTTTATTATCTATAAGTGCATTAATAAACCCTTCTTTTCTATCTATGCTGGATTTAAATCCTTTTTTACCTTCAATAATGGCTATATCTTTATGCCCATTATGAATTAAATATTTTACAGCATTATATACACCCTGATAATCTGCAGAAAGAATATTTACAACAGAATTATTTTCTATTTCTCTATTTACAACTACTATTGGTATCTCCTTTTGTAAAACATGATGTATAAATATATTGTCTTCCTCTCTTTGACTTACAAGAATAATACCATCAAATCTTTTTTTATCTATTATCATAAAATTCTCATATTCATTAGTATCACTTATAATCAAATTATATTTTTTCTTTATCACACTATTTATTGCATTTACTGCCTCGTAAAAAAAGTCAGGTGATGTTCCTTGGTTTATTGTAGAGAAAAATACACCAATATTATAAGATCTTTGAAGCACTAAACTTTTTGCACTATAATTAGGTACATAATTAAGCTGCTTAGCAATATGCAAAATTTTATTTTTAGTTTCTTCTTTTATATATGGACTATTATTAAGTGCTCTAGATACCGTCGTATGTGATACATTTGCATATTTTGCAATATCTTTTATAGTAACACTCATATTTGTTTCAATCCCATTTCAAAATAATTAAACGCATTATAGTAACTTATATTTTCTACCATTTTACCTATAAGTTCCATATCATTAGGAACTATACCATTTTCAACCCATTCTCCAAGCATATTGCATAATATTCTTCTAAAATACTCATGCCTTGTATAAGATAAAAAGCTTCGTGAATCAGTGAGCATTCCAATAAAAGTACTTAAAGTTCCTACATTAGCTAAAGTTTTCATTTGATCAAGCATTCCATACATATTATCGTTATACCACCAAGCAGCACCTAGTTGTACCTTGCCGAATATACCATTCCCTTGGAAAGATCCAGCAATTGTAGCTAGTACATAATTATCTTTCGGATTTAAACTATATAAAATAGTTTTCGGTAGAGAATTATCTATTTCAAGAGAATCTAAAAGTTTTGAAAGAGGACTAGCTATATTATTATCGTTTATTGAATCAAAACCGGTATCAGGTCCCATTTTATCAAACATTCTCTTATTGTTATTTCTAAATGCATTAATATGAAGCTGCATTACCCAATTAAGCTTTGCATATTGTTTTGCAAAAAATCTCAAAGTATATGTTTTATATTTAGTTTCTTCCTCAAAACTAATAGTTTCTCCATTTAATGCTTTAGAAAATATCAAAGATACTTCTTCAATTGAAGTTTCAGCATATGGAACATAATCCAATGCGTGATCTGATACTTTGCATCCTACTGAATTAAAGAAATTTATTCTACTTTCAAGTGCAATTAAAAATTTATTATAATCTTTAATTACACTTTGTGAAATCTGCTCTAATTTTTTAACCCATTGGAGAAAACCTTTATTATTAATTTCAAGTGCTTTATCAGGTCTAAAGGCAGGTAAAACATTTACATCAAACGATTTATCCTCTTTAAGTTTTATATGATATTCAAGACTATCTGTAGGATCATCGGTAGTGCAAATAATTTTTACATTAGATTTTTTTATAATATCTCTAACTCTTAATCCCTCACTGGAAAGTAAAGAATTGGTTTTTTCCCATATAAAAGGAGCTGTTTTTTCATTTAATACATCATATATTCCAAAATATCTTTGGAGTTCTAAATGATTCCAGTGATATATAGGATTGCCTAAAGAAAGAGGAACAGTTTTTGCCCAAGCCATAAATTTATCATAATCATTTGAATCTCCAGTTATATATTTTTCATCAATTCCTACTGCTCTCATAGCTCTCCATTTATAATGGTCTCCATAAAGCCAAGCTTCAGTTATATTTTTAAACTGCTTATTTTCATAAATTTCTTTTGGATTTATATGACAGTGATAATCAATTATAGGCATATCTTTAGCATAATTGTGGTATAAATTTTCAGCTGTAGTATTTGTTAATAAAAAATTTTCATCCATAAATCTTTTCATAGCCATTCCCCGATTCCCATAAAAATTTTGTTAACGTTAACAATTCTTTATATTTTTATTATAATTGATAGTTAATAAAAAATCAAGCACTTTTTCGTTAACGATAACATTTTTTATAACATTTAAATAAATCATTTTTAATATAGTTTTTACTGAAAATTTATATAGTCATTGACATTATTTTAATAGTTAATTTATTTTCTTTTTTAATTTTCCCTTTAAATTAACTAATGTTATATAAAAATACAGTCCGCAATTATTATATGTATTTAATAAGCAGACTGCATTTTAAATAACTTTATCTTGTTAGCCAGCCTCCATCAACAGCAAGAATATGGCCATTTATATAATCTGAAGCTCTACCTGCTAAAAATACTACTGCTCCCATCACATCAAGAGGATGTCCCCATCTTCCAGCAGGAATTCTAGATAATATTTCTTCACTTCTTTCTTCATCAGCTCTGATTGGTGCAGTGTTATTTGTTTCTATATAACCAGGGGCTACAGCATTAGTTTGTATATTTAAACTTGCAAGTTCATTTGCAAAAGCCTTAGTAATACCTGCAACACCATGTTTAGCAGCTGTATAAGAAGGTACAAACTTTCCTCCTTGGAAAGAAAGCATTGAACAAACGTTTATTATTTTCCCTCCTCCTTGTTTTGCCATAACTTTTGCCGCTTCATGGCTAAGATAGTAAACTGCATTTAAATTTACATCTATAACAGCACGCCAATCCTCATCTTTATAATCTAAAAGAGGTGTTCTTTTTATTATTCCGGCATTGTTTACAAGTATATCTATTTTTCCGTAAGTATCTAAGCATTTTTCTATAACTTTATCTATATTATCTCTTACTGATAAGTCTGCTTGAAGAAATTCAACTCTTCTTCCTTCAGCTTCAATAAGTTTTTTTGTTTCATCCCAATTTGTATTATAAGTTACTATAAATAAATCTGCTCCTGCTTTAGCAAGAGCAACAGCATATCCTTGTCCAAGTCCAGTATTTCCTCCAGTAACTATTGCAACTTTACCATCTAATCTAAAAAAGTCCATTGAAAAGTTTGATATTGAAAAATCCATATAGATTTCCTCCTTTAATTATCTTAAATCTTTAGTTTGTATTGTATCCATATCATCAAAAGTTTGATTTTCTCCAACCATTCCCCAGATAAAAGTATAATTTTTAGTTCCAACACCTGAATGTATTGACCAGCTTGGTGATATCACTGCTTGCTCATTTCTCATAACTATATGTCTTGTTTCATCAGGTGTTCCCATTAAATGAAATACTACACTATCTTCATCCATATCAAAATATAAATAAACTTCCATTCTTCTGTCATGTGTATGACATGGCATTGTATTCCATATGCTTCCCGGTTCAAGTATAGTCATACCCATAACTAATTGACAGCTTTTACAAACTGCAGGATGAATATATTGATTTATTGTTCTTTTATTACATTCTTTATCGCTTCCCGCTTTAACTTTATTAGCCTTTTCTAGATCAATTTTTACAGTAGGGTAACTTTTATGAGCTGTTCCACTATTTAAATAAAATTTAGCAGGATTATTTTTATCTATACTTTCAAAACTTACTTCTTTAACTCCCATTCCAACGTAAAGTCCATCTCTTGAATTTAATTCATATTTTTGTCCATCTAATGTTACTACACCAGCACCACCTATATTTATAACTCCAAGTTCTCTTCTTTCAAGAAAATAATTACAACCTAATTCTTTACTTGCTTGTAAATATAATGCTTTATCAGTAGGTACAACCCCTGCAATAATTATTCTGTCTACATGACTGTATACCATCTTAATTTCACCTGGTACAAAGAGATCTTCAATTAAAAAGTGTTTTCTCAGTTCAGATGTATCATACTTTTTTACATCTTCAAAATGATTTGCGTATCTAACATCCATAGTAAACCCTCCCATTATATAAAAAATATTAACAGCACCACTTCGTTAACGTTAACAAAAATTTCTTAAAAAAATAAACTTTTTATATCATCTTTTTTCGTTAACGTTAACATAATTAAATTATATACTTACTTGAGTAATCAGTCAACACTTTTGCTAATTTTCTCCACAAGATTTTCTTATAACTAGTTTAGGCTTAAGTATTACTTCTTTAATATTGGCCTCTTTATTTTTTATTTGATTTATAAGTATCTGTGCAGCTGTTTTCCCTAATAGATAATCATTTTGATCAACCGTAGTAAGTGGTATAGGCAGCATAGATGATTGCTCAATATTATCATAACCTGCAACTCCTAAATCTTTTGGAACACTTATATTATTTATGTAACAATATTTCATTACTCCCATAGCAACTGTATCATTTATAGCAAATATACTATCTACATTTTTATTTATAAGTTGCCCTGCTAAATTAAAACCATCTTCAAAAGTAGCTTTACTATTTGTAATTATGTTTTCATCAAATTCAATATTATACTTTTTTAAAACATCTTTATAAGCTCTAAATCTTTCATTAGATGCAGTAGACTTTTTATCTCCAAGTATAGCACCTATTCTTCTATATCCTTGATTTACCATATGTTCAATTATTTTAGTTCCGCCATAATAATTATCATTTCCAACAAAGCTGACTTTTAGGCCTTTGGCAATGTTATCTGCCATAACAACTGGGATTTCTGAAACAATATCAATATAGTCTTCTTTACATGGTTCGACAGGTAATATTATTATTCCGTCTACCCTTCCTTCAGAAAGAAAATTTAAATATCTCTTTTCGTTAGATTTTTTTCTATCACTATTACACAATATAAGTCCGCAATCTTCAGACTCTAAATAAGAACTTACACCTTTACTCACATTTGCATAATATTGATTTGTTACATCTGGTATTATAAGACCAATCATATTTGTTTTTTTTGTAATTAAACTTTTCGCTGCCCAATTTGGTTTATAACCAAGTTCTTCACAGGCCTTTAAAATCTTTTCTTTTGTCGACTTAGATATTTCTGTACTGTTATTTAAAGCTCTAGAAACCGTCATAGCAGAAACTCCACAATACTTTGCTATATCTTTTATATTTACCATTCTAAATCCTCCTTCTATTTAATCTTTTTATATTTCAGAATAATCTTTTAAATAGTTTTTCCTCATAATTATCAGCACTATTTTTGAACATAATAATCCTAAAATAATACCTGCCATAACATCTGTAGGATAATGTACATACAAATATAATCTTGAAAATGCTATAATTGCTGCCAATGAAAAAAATCCTATTGAATATTTTTTAAAATATTTGGATAAAACTCCTGCTACTGCAAAAGAAGATGTTGTATGTCCAGAAGGAAATGAGTATGATAAAGGTTTTGTTATTAAAAGCTTAGCTGCTGGTATATCTGCCGATGGTCTTACACGCTGAATTACATGTTTTAAAATACCTTCTCCTAAAATTGTACTTAAAACTAAAGCACATAAAGAGATAAAACCTATATTTCTGTATTTTTTATTTATAATTAAAATAACTGATATAATAATCCATATAGCTCCTCCATTACCTAGAGATGTAAATAAAATCATAGCTCTATCCATAATAGAGCTATGCATATTATATTTTATATAAAGCAATATAGAATTATCCAACCTCTGTATTAAAGACATCATCTTCACCGTCGCCGCCTTTTTTTATTTTTTCTTTTATAAACACTATTACTCCTGGAAGTAATGATATAACTATTATTGCAATTAACACATAAGAAAAATGTTCTTTTATAAAAGGCAGATTGCCAAAGAAATATCCCATACCTAAAAATAAGCTTACCCAAAGCCCCCCGCCAATCATATTGTAAGGTATAAATTTAGAGTAATTCATTTTTCCAATACCTGCTACAAAAGGCGCAAAAGTTCTTATTATAGGAATAAATCTTGCTATTACTATAGCTAATGAACCATATTTTTCATAGAATGTTTGAGCCTTTTTTAAATACTCTTTATTAACAAATTTCACTTCTTCTTTTTCTAATATTTTATTTCCTATTTTCTTACCAATGTAATAATTTAAAGTATCGCCAAGTACTGCAGCAGCATATGCTACAACTAAAAGAGTAAATATATTCATTGCTCCTATAGCTGCAATTGCTGCAGCTGCAAATAGCATTGAATCACCTGGTAAAAAAGGTGTAACTACCAACCCTGTTTCCAAAAAAATAATTAAAAATAAAATAGCATATGTCAGCATTCCATACTGCTGAACTATTAAACTTAAATAGCTATCAATATGCAATATCATATCAATAAAATTACCTAAAATGCTCATATTTTTCTCCTTTCGTTATTAAATAAATTAAATTTTTATTTTTTATTTACTATATATGATTATTATCCCACAAAAGTATTTTTTCTTAGAATTTACTACTATATGTTGAAGTAAATCAATAATAAACATACTACTCATTATATAGTGGAAATTTATTTACAATTTATTGCGGTTTAATCACTATATTTATTATTATAAATATTATAAATTAAATTTAAATTAAAATGTTTTTAGATTTACATTAAAATTTTATTTACTTCCATATCATTACAAAAGTTCCTGCAGTTATAAGCAAACCTGCAATTAAAGTCTTTGCTGTAAATTGTTCTCCTAATATTAAATAAGATAAAATCAGTGTAAGTACTATACTTGATTTATCAATAGGTGCAACTTGTGATACATTTCCTAAAGATATAGCCTTATAATAAAATAACCACGATAAACCAGTTGCTAATCCTGATAAAATTAAAAAAATCCAACTTTTTTTAGTTAAACTTGCTATCCCACTTTGTGCTCCTGTTGCGAATACTATATTCCACGCTAATATTGTTATAACAACAGTTCTAATTGCTGTAGCCAAATTAGAGTCTACTCCTTTTATACCTATTTTGGCAAGAATTGATGTTAATGCCGCAAACACTGCTGATAATATAGCAAATAATTTCCACATATTTTTGCCCCCCTCATAAAAAATATTTATTTATTATCTATTTTACTATGTAAGCCTTAAATTTACAGTTCATATATAAGTATTACAATAAAAAATTTTAAATTTATTTAATATGTTGATATAAGAAAATAATTTGTCCTAAATAACCTTTTCCTATAATTATCAATACTATTTTTGAACATAATAAGCCTAAAATAATTCCTGCTAAAACATCTGTAGGATAATGTACATATAGATATAATCTTGATAATGCTATTAAGAATGCTATTACAATAAATAATAATTCATATTCATGAAAATATATAGATAATACTTTTGCAACAGCAAAGGAAGATAATGTATGTCCTGAAGGAAAAGAATATGATAAAGGTTTTGTAATTAAAACCATATTATTACATACTATATTACATGGCCTAACCCTTTTTACAATATGTTTTATTATCCCTTCTCCTATTGTGGTGCTTATAATCAGTGTTAATATTACTAAATTTACAGTAGTTTTGTATGGACTATTTAATGATAAAACAATAGCTATTATAACCCATATAGTTCCTAAATTTCCCATAATAGTAATAACAGGCATTAATATATCTAAATATTTGTTTTTTAAATATTTGTTTATAATAAATAATACATAATTGTCTAAAGTATTTATTTTTCTTGAAATATTTAAATACATACAAACACCTTCCTTAGTTAAATAAAAACAATTTTATTATACTTTAATTTATTAAAATAACTAAATATTGCTAAAACTATTTTCATTAAAGTATATTTTCATTATAAATGTTGCAAATTAAAATTAGATTAAAATAGTTTTAGATTTATATTAAGATTTAACATATTTATAAAACCACTTCAAAAAATTTACATCTATAACTTATAGAAATATATTATATATTTAATGTAATTTTAATTTAACTTTAATTATTATTTAAACTTAATTATATAAAATAATAATTAAGTTTTTAATAAAAAATGTACAAGTTTTATAAAAATCCGATGCTGAGCTTAGCTTGTTCAAATAAACTTAGAGAAAGGAATAAAAATATGATTAAAAATATACTTATTATTTCATCAAATTTTACAGGTAATGGACACAAAAGTATTGCAGAATCTTTATCCGAAAAACTCTCTGAAAATAAAAATATTGAATTTCATATCATAGACGGATTTTCACTTGGTGGAAACATATTGATAAAAGCAGGAAAATCATATGGTCCAATTACAAGAAAATCTGAAAGTCTATGGGAACTAATATGGGATATATCAACTAATAAACCATCACTAATTAATGAAATATTTGAATTTAAAATAAAAGATAATCTTTTAAAGTTATTAAAAAAGATTAATCCAGACTTAATTTTAACATTGCATCCTAATTTCAATGGTTCAATTATAAATATACTAGAAAAAAATAATTTAAAAATACCTGTAGTTACACTTATTGCTGATTTAATAAATATATCTCCACTATGGGCAGATCCTAGAGCTTACTATATTATAAGCCCTACTGAAGAAGCTCGAGATAAATGCATTTCTTTTGGTGTTTCTCCTGAAAACATAAAAGTTCTAGGTTTCCCTGTGCGTTCAAGGTTTTATAATTCTTCTTATATTTATGAAGAAAAGGTTGTATATAATAAAAATAAACCTTTTAGCTGCTTAATAATGAGTGGTGGAGAAGGTGTCGGTAATATGAAAAATATAGCTCAAATTCTTCTTGATAATTTTAATTGTACAGTAAAAATTGTGGCAGGACGTAACTATTCATTAAAGAATAAATTACAAAAATCTTTAAAATTCAAATATAATGACAGAATTGAAATATATGGTTTTACTGAAAATATACAAGAATTAATGCAGTCTAGTGATATTGCATTTACTCGTGCAAGTCCTAACGTTATGATGGAAGCTATAGCTTGTAATGTACCATTAGTTTTAACTGGTGCACTACCAGGACAAGAAAAAGACAACCCCTTGTTTGCTGAAAAATATAATCTTGGAGTTATGTGTACAAATTTAGAAAATATTAAAACTACCGTAAATAATTTAATTGCAAATAATGGTGAAAAGCTAAAAGATATAAAAAATTCGCAAAAAATTTATAATAACCCTCATATAGCTGAAATTATTGTAAACTTTGTTTTAAATATAGATACTTATCAATACAAAATTCAAAATAAATCTTCTATTTTTGTTTATTAAAAATATATTAAAGCATAAAATTTAATAAATAATCTTTACTTGAGCTTTATAAAAAACCTAAAATTTATATTTTAAAGCTCAAGTAATTAGTTAGACTAAAAAATATTCAAGCAAATTTTTAAAAGGTATTCAATTGTAAAAAGCTTTGTAAGATAATCTGATTAATACTCTCAAACAATGATTTGTAGTTTGCTATCTTATTTTACTAAAAAATAAGATAATTTATATAATCCATTTACTATAAACCCTATCCCAAATAATACTATGACATAAGAAAGTATATTTTCAAATTTACCTGAAACCTTAGGTGTAGTAAACTTCTTACCATGAGATGCTAAAAAATTAATAGTAAATAAGCTTATGAACATACCACATAACATAAATAGAGCAAATATAAAATAAACAAATTTCCCATAACTTCTCCATATTCTTATTACAGTACTACTCAAAGTTAACCAAAAAAAATGAGTCATGGGATTTGAGAAATTTACTATAAACCCTGTAAATAAAGCACGTGAATTTGAATTTTTTTCAACTAATACTTGTTCTTCTTTTTGGGGCTTGCTTCCTTTACTTTTCTTTAAGGCTTTATATCCAATTAAAAATATTATAATTCCAGAAATTATCCAAAAAGATACTTCTAGTATTTTATTTGTTTCAATTAACTCAAGAAGACCAAAGTTAATGAGTATAACATCAATCGCATCTGCAATTAAAGATCCTGCTGCTACCTTAACTCCTTGTTTAAAACCTTTTGAAATAGTCCATCTAACAGATTCAAAACCTGCAGGTCCCATAGGTATTGCAATTGCTATACCAGTTAATAAACCTGTATAAATCGCTCTTATAATTAATATATTGTTTATATCCATTACTACCACCTCTCTAGAATTACAGATATAGTTGTTCCTTTGCCTTCTTCACTTTCAACTTCTATAATTCCGTTATGCATATCAGTAATCCATTTTGCTATAGAAAGTCCTAATCCTGTTCCACCTTTTTCTTTAGATCTTGATTTATCTACAGTATAAAATCTATCAAATATATTTTTAATTTCATCTTTAGGTATACCTATGCCATTATCACTAACAGTAATTTTTATACTTTTATTATATAGTTTTGAACTTATATCAATTTTACTTTTATCTTTAGTAAATTTTATACTATTATCAATAAATATCCTTATCATTTGCTTTATCATTTTATAATCTGCATACACTTTTACTGGATCATTAAAACTATTTGTTATTATTCTATTTGGAGCTATTAGTTTACTTTCTGATACTACTTCATTAATAAGATCATTAAGCCAAAATTCTTTTTTATCTATTTTTTGATTTCCGCTATCACCCTTTGCAAGAAATAAAAGTTTTTCAACTAAACTTGCCATATTGTCTGTTTCCAGTTTAATAGCATAAATTGATTTTTCTAAAGCTTCTTTATCATTTTTACCCCATCTATCTAAAAGATTAGCATATCCTTGAATAACAGCTATAGGAGTTCTAAGCTCATGAGATGCATCAGATACAAATTGAACCTGCCTATTAAAAGATTCTTGAAGTCTATCTATCATTTTGTTAAAAGTATCTGCAAGTCTTTTTAATTCATCTTCTGGACCTTTTACCTCAATTCTTTCTTTTAAGTTATTTATACTAATATTTTCAGCAGTTTTAGTTATGTAATCTATTGGTTTTAGCATTTTTTTACTTACTATGTATCCTAATATAATGGAAACAATTATACCCATAAAATCTGCTATAGCCATTATTATAAACAAAATCTTCATAAAATCATATTCATTGTCCATATCTTTTACTATTTGAATATAAAATGTACCATTAGCATTACTATTTATTTCAACATTTTCATACAATAAATGTTTCCCTTTTGTTTCTATCTTAATTATTTTATTATAAGGTTCTCTTAATCTAATTTTATAGTTAAATCTATCTGAAGAATTAATTATTTTACCGTTATAATCTGTTATTTTTATATGTATATTCTCTGTTATAGGTACTTCCGAAATAATTTCTTCATTTGATAAGTCTATATATTGATTTTCAGCTGTAACCTTACTTACTATTATAGATTTAATATCAATTAACTGTTTATTAGCTTGACTGTATAAATAATATTTTATACCATATAAAATTGAAGCATTTAGTAATAATAACACTAAAGAAAACATAAAAGCATATATTAATGTAAGTTTTACTGAAATTTTAGCATTTTTAATAATTTTCAAATTCATCATTAATCACCTTTAATAACATATCCTACTCCTCTTATAGTAGTTATGAGTTTATCTTCAAAGCCATCATCAATTTTACTTCGTAAATATCTTATAAAAACATCTACAACATTAGTATCTCCCGTATAGTCATATCCCCAAATCTTCTCAATTAGCTGTTCTCTAGTTAAAACTACATTTTTATTTATTAAAAGCATTTCTAAAAGATCATATTCTTTTTTAGTAAGCTCAATATCTTTTCCGTTTCTTTTAACCTGATGTGTTCTATTATTCATAACTACATCTTTAACTCTGATTTCATCATTTTTATTTACTATAAATTTATCCCTTTCATATACCCTTATTCTTGCTAAAAGTTCTTCAATTGCAAAAGGCTTTGTAAGATAATCATTAGCTCCTGAATCTAAACCTATTACCTTATCAGATATATCACTTTTAGCAGTCAGCATTATTATAGGTACCATTGAAAATTCTCTTATTTTTCTGCAAACCTCTATACCATTAATACAAGGGAGCATTACATCTAAAAGAATTAAATCATACTCATTTTCTTTTGCATTTTTTAATCCTTCTCGTCCATTATGTACTGTATTTACATTATATCCTTCATGAACTAATTCCATTTCAATAAACATTGCCATTTGTTTTTCATCTTCTACTAACAAAATACTAAAATCCCTCATAGTCAGCACCTCCATAATAAAATAGTGAGCTAATTGCCCACTATTTGTAATTATAGTATATAGCTTTTATTTAATTTTTTCTATGATTTTCTATTTCATTTCTATGATTTTCTCTATTTTCATCTTTTGATTTTTCATTATTTATACATATTATTCCTCCACTTTGAGAATCCAATTTAACTGTTTGAAGCATGTTTTCTTTATCTTTAATTTTAAACTCATATTCATAAACAGCTTCTTCAAAATTTAATTCTTTTTCAACCTTAATAACTTCACCAGGTACCTTTTCTAATGCAATTTGCTGTAACTTATCCTGAGTATACTTTATATTGTTTTTCGCTTTTGAATAAATGACTCCAGTTATTGTTCCAGTAAATACTACAATAATAATAATGCAGAGAATTAAAGTTCTTATTATTCTTTTTTTATAATTTTTACAAAATTCTTTTGCTTTAATAAAAATATTTACCATTATTTGTTTCCTCCTTTAATTATGAATATAATTTTTATATTTGCGACTATAAAGCTCTTCCTTTTATTTTTAAATAGTAATTTATTTAAATTAAAAAATATTAAAATTAAGATTAAAATTAAATTAAAATTATAAAAATTTATAAATATATATGATATTTACCTGTAAAAACAATATAAAAGCTCCGCTCATTATCTAAATGAACGGAGCTTTTATACTTCATATTTATATAAATTTAATTACTTTTAAGACAATTTATCCGAATATCTTTGAAAAAAAGCTTTTGATTGCATCAATAAGTTTTGTAAAAAAACTTTTAGTCTCTTCACTGGATAAAACTTCTTTTAACTGATTTGAAACTTGATTTAACTGATCTTTTATATCTGCAAAATTTAAATTTAATCCATTTATTTTATTCATAAGAGCTGTTATTTTGTCTATATCTTCATTGCTCAAATTTAAATTATAATTATTTATAACATTTAAAACTATATTTTTTACCGCCTCTTCAGTTTTAGGTTTATCTTTTATTACTTGAGTTTTTATATCATTTATAACTTTTGCAGCTTCATCTTTACCTATTTTATCACCTAATTCTGCTGTAGTAGAAAGTTCTTCATTTGCTACTTCTTTTTTATTTTCATCAATTTTACTTCCACCACTGCTATTTTCAAAGCCTTTTAAAATTCCAGTAAGAGCAGCTGTACCAGAAACTTTAATAGGAGCCGATACTTTAACATTAGCATTTTTTATTCCTGCTGTAATAAGTGCATTTTTTATCATATCATCAGTTACCCAATACACATTATTTACAGTTACATTTAATCCACCACTTGAGGTTGGCTCTATGTAAGAACAAGATATAGATTTTGTCCCTATCTTATCTATACTTGCTGTCCCTTCTAGATACTTTCTTTCCTCATCTATATTAACTTCTATTATATTAGCAGTATTTTCATCAACTCCAAAGTATTTAAGCATATCCTTCTTTTGATTTTCAGTAAGGTCTCCACCTAAAGTTACAACTTTATATGCATCTGCATAAACTTCTTTTAAAGGAACAGATACAACTAAAAGTGTAGCCATAAAAATTATCAATAATCTACTAAAAGTTTTTTTAGTTTTCATATTATAAACACCTCTCTAACTTTAAATTTTTATGTCATATATTATTATATCAAATTATTAGAGTTTTTACTGATTTATGTAAGCATTAAACTATATTTATAAATTATCTTTCTGCTTAAATGAATAATCACTTGCTTTTTCATAAATACTCATTAACTACAAAAAATTAAGTGTAATTAGATTTGACTTTACACAAAACTAATTACACTTCCAATCTATCCTACTGTTGATAAATCCCACGGCTCATAAATTTTAGGTACATCACTTATAAGTCTTTTAGTGTACGTTTCTTTTGGCTTTAATATAACTTCATCAGCACTGCCATATTCAACAAACTTGCCATGCTCCATTATATAAACAACATCAGATACATAATACGCAAGTCCTATATCATGAGTTATAAAAACAATTGTCATATCATTTTCTTCTCGTAGTTTTAAAAGCATATCTAGTATTGTTGCTCTTGAACATGCATCTACCATAGAAGTAGGCTCGTCTGCAATCAAAATTTCTGGTTTCAAAAGAAAAATTCTTGCTATCATAAGACGTTGCATCTGTCCACCTGATAATTCAAATGGATACTTATTGGTAAGCTCTGAAAATTTTAAATTTACAAAACTACATGCCTCTGTCATAAGTTCAATCTTTTTTTCTTTTGATAAATTTTTCCCACCCCTCATATTTATACAATCTAAAAGTACAGAATCTATTTTATAAAACATATTAAACGACGCAAAAGGATCTTGAAACACAGCTTGTATACCTTTCCAATAATTTTTTTTCTTTTTGTGTGAAGATATATCCCTAAGATTTCCATTAAAATAAATTTCTCCTTCTGTTACACTTGTAAGTCCTAATATCATCTTAGCTAATGTTGTCTTCCCACTTCCACTTTCTCCAACTATAGAGATAACCTCTCCCTTAGCAAATTCAAAATCTACATGGTCTACAGCTAAAGTTCTAGTTTTGTTATTGCCATATATTTTAGTAATACCTTTCCCGCTTAAACACGGAATTTTTCCCCCATTACTCATAGCCCTAACCTCCCTATATAATCCTTTATTTTATTTATTCAGTAGTTTATTTTTTAAGTTTTTATTTGTTTAATTTATTAGCTTATGTTAATTCTTTTATTTTATCAAAAGCTGTTTTTTTATTTTGAATCTTTTATAATACAACTACATCTTATATACATCATATTAACCAAAACAACTTAAGTTTTCTTATTATTTTAAAATTATTTATACTCCATCTCTCTTAATTCATCAACTGAATATATACAACAATACATTCTACCATTATCAAATTCTTTTTTAGATATTTCTTTATCTCTGCACTCAGTTTTTACATATTTACAACGATCAGCAAATCTGCAGCCTTTAGGAGGATGTTTTAAATTTGGGGGGGTGCCTGGAATTACAGAAAGTTTGCTACTTTTCATATTTTCTTCAGGAACTAAAATCGACCCCATAAGTCCTTTGGAATATGGATGCATAGGATCAAATACTATTTCTTTTGAATTTCCTTTTTCTATAATCTGACCTGCATACATAACCATGATTTCATCTGTTACATTATAAAGCAAAGGAAGTTCGTGAGTAATAAAAATCATAGACTTTATAAGCCCTTTTTCCATTAAGCTTTTAAGCATTTTTATTACCATTTTTTGAGATGTAACATCTAGAGCTGAAGAAGGTTCATCTGCAATTAATACCTTAGGTGAAAGTATAGTTGAAATAGCTATGACAGTACGTTGCTTCATACCTCCAGAAAGTTCAACAGCATGTTTATTAAGCACTTCAGAAGGGAGTCCCAAAAGTTCAAATCTTTCTCTTGCAAGATCATATATTTCCTTCTTTTCAGCTTTTGGATTGTGAGCACGAATAACATCTTCAATCAAACTTAATATTTTCTGAGTAGGATTTAATGCATTCATAGCTGCCTGTGGAATATATGCTATTTCATTTCCTAAAATTTGTTTTCTAACATCATCCGGATTCATACTTGAAATATTTCTTCCATCTATAATAATATCTCCACTTATGTAATGAAGCGGTGAAAAATAATATCCCATAAGACTAAGTGCCAAAGTGGATTTACCGCATCCTGATTCCCCTGCTATACCCAAAGATTTCCCTTCTTCTATTTTTAATGAAACGTTATTAACAGCAAAAACATCTTCTCTTTGCCTTGTTATATATTTTGTATTTAAATTATTTACTTCAAGCATTACTTTTCCCATAATTAACTCCTTAATTTTTAATTAATCTCTTAATTGTGGATTGAATACTTGATCAAGCCCCGTATTCATCAAATTAAGTGAAAATGATATTAAAGTTATTGCTAAAATAACTGGCAAAAATGCCCACCATGCACCAGCAATTGGTGCTTTATATTGCATAGCCCAATTCATCATAAGCCCAAGTGTCGATACCTTTGTTGTAGCTGGCCCTAAACCAAGCATAGAAAGTTGTGCTTCTGCCAAAATTCCAGAAGATATTTGTAGAATAAATGCCATTACAACATAAGAGGCTACATAAGGCAATATATCTGTGAGAATAATTTTAGGAAGACTATGACCAGATAACTTTGACATATTAACATGATCACGATTTCTCAAAGATATAACTTGAGAACGTACAGATCTTGCAGTCCACGGCCATGATGTTAACCCTATAATACTTGCTGTAAGCATAACTCCTCTTGCACTCTGACCAACACTGAATGATATTAAAACTAAAAGGATAAAGGATGGAATAACTGTAAAAAGATTTGTGATAAACATGATAAAATCATCTATCATTCCTCCAACATAACCTGCAAATAATCCAAGCATTAACCCTATAAATGTAGCTATAATTCCTGAAACAAGCCCAATCTTTAGTGACGTTCCCATTGCTGCAACAAGTTCTGTAAGAACATCTCTACCAAAATTATCTGTTCCAAGTATAAAAGTTTTTTTATTTACAATATCTTTAACATTTACAAAAGATTGAGAACTAACAATATTTTTTTCTTCTAATTCTCCATGTTCATTTTTTACAGCTATATATTGATCTCCACTGTTTATCAATTTATTTATTTGATTATTTAATCTTATATATTGCTGTTTTTGAGCATAAAGTAGTCCTGTTTGTTCTGCAGAAGCACTATAATTATCATTCCACAACTTAACTAAAGAAACTACGTCATTTATATCTATGTCTGATTTTTTTATATTCCCAAATTTAACAAGCCAATCAGCCATACTCTCCCTATCTTTCATAGAAATAGATTCTAATTTTGCAGCAGAAGTATCTATATTTAAATCTATATGTTCACTATTAATTACATCGCCTACAGATATATATGTCCCTGGTTTATTAAACAAACCACCTATCATTTCTAATGGATCATTAGTCACAAATATAGGATAAAATATTATTGTTAATAAAATAATCATAAATAATATAAATCCTACAATAAACCTAGGAGAACGAAATATTTGCTTTAATAGGTTTTTCATAATAATCACTCCTTATCAGTCTTGCTGTACTGCTTTAACTCTTGGATCAATAAAACCATATAATATTTCTACTACTAAATTTGCGATAAGTACCATAATTGTAATTATAAGCGTACATGCTGAAATAACAGGATAATCTCTACCAGTAATAGCCGCCAGTAATGTAGTTCCTAACCCAGGATAACTGAAAATCATTTCAGCTACTAATGCTCCTCCTACCATAGTCCCTAATGATAATGCCAATCCTGTTATTTGAGGAAGCATTGCATTTCTAAATACATATTTTACAATCTTTCTATCTTTAATACCTAAAAAACGACTATATTTAACATAATCTGCATTAAGTTCATAAATTGACATTGAACGCATACCAATAGCTTGACCTCCTATTGTAATTAAAACAATAGACCAAAATGGAAGCTGATAGTGAGTAATAACTGAGCCTATAAATTTAAGACTCATATTAGGAACCATATCATATCCATATCCAAGTGAAGCTGGTAACCATTTCAAATAAACTGCAAAGAAAAATTGTAATATAATTGCCATTCCAAAAGCTGGCATATTACTAAGGAACAAAAAAGCAGGAAGTACAGCTTTGTCCCAAATTCCTTTAATATATGCTGCTACTGCTCCTAAAATATTACCTAAAAACCAACCTACAATAATTGCAGGTAATTGTAAACATAATGTCCACCATATTGATTTTGCAAGAATATCAGATACTGTTCTTGGATAATAAATAAAAGAAACACCAAAGTCACCTTTAAGTATATTTTTGATATATTTAAAAAATTGTACATAAATTGGCTTATCTATTCCAAAAGCTTTTACATAATTATCATAGACCTGTTGTACAGCTGTTTGATTTGTCATACCAGTTGCTGTTCTTGCAGCAATAGCCGATACTGGATCACCCGGCATTAGTCTTGGCAAAATAAAATTCAAAATTACAGCAATAATAAGAGTTATTAGATACCAGATTATCTTTTTTGTATAATACTTTTTATAACCCTTCAAAAAACATACCCCCTTTGAAATTTCTAATAATTTCTAAAAAACTAGCCATGTTTTCTTCTGTTTTCTATTAATTTTTATGAAAACATGACTAATTTTTTATATATTTAAATTATTATTTTATTAATTGAATTGTATACAATCCTGCAATACCATAACCATCTGTTAAATCATAGGGAGGTATTTCTATACCTTTATTAGATTTTGATCCTTGTTGTGGAAAATTTGTCCATACACTTTCATTAACTGTATAAAATAATTCAGGTCTATACATTAATGAAAATGAAGGTACATCT
The DNA here is from genome assembly GCF_004011155.1 of Clostridium prolinivorans. GTDB lineage: Bacteria > Bacillota > Clostridia > Clostridiales > Clostridiaceae > Clostridium_AT > Clostridium_AT prolinivorans. Next base: position 122,130 of record NZ_RJWG01000004.1, read on the forward strand.
GTTAAATAAAACTTTGATAGCTGAGTATAATATTCTTTAAGCTTAGCTTGATCTGTAATTTGAGGAATTTCTTCTAAGAGTTTATCAACTGTTGGATTTGAATATCCTCCAAAGTTACCTACCATCTGAGTCTTAATTGAGTTATAACTACTTGACATTAAAGTAAAAGCACGTGTCCATGGATTTGAAATACCTGCCCCTGATGGACTCCACATAGCTATATCAAAGCGCTGATTGGATAAATCATCATAAAATGTATTTGCATCTGGGAAATATGTTTGAATATCAATTCCAATAGCTTTTCCAGCAGCTGCCACTATTTCTAAAGAAGCATTCCAATCTGACCATCCAGCAGGACATTCAGCTTTGAAAGAAAGATTTTTACCTTTATATTCACGTATACTATCACCATTTGTATCTTTTATTCCTGCTTCATCTAAAAGTTTTTTAGCTCCATCTATATCATTTCCTGTCCACTGAACACTTTTTAATGCGTTTTGATCAACTAATGCCTGTTCTCCAGGAGTTGTGTTCATTATACTTCTTGGTACATCTTTAAATGATGCTGATTGACCACTCATAGCTGTTTTAATAATCTGATCATAATCAGTTGCCATAGCAATCGCCTTACGTACTGCAACTTGATCAAGACCTGGTTTTTCTAAGTTAAACCAAGCTGTAGGCATTGTAGCACCTATATTATAAGGAGCTTCAGGTAGATAAGTTGATATTTTCCCACCTGAAACCATACTTGGTATATCACTTATAAACTGCTGTGAAACATCTACTTCACCAGCTTTAAATGCTACATCTCCTGCAGCGTTATCTTTGTATATGTTGTGTGCTATATACTTAGGTTCTGGAAGTTTACCCCACATTGAATCTGCTTTTCCCCAGTAATTATCATATCTTTGGAATACAACCTTTTGATCATTAGATATCATTGGTTTATATGGCCCTGATGCAACTAAATCTTCCATTTTATCAGTTTTAATTTTTGTAGCATCATTCTCATTTCTTTGCTCAACTTTTTGCATATATGCCTTTTGCATTACATATTGTTTAGGAAGATATTCTAAAACCTTTAATTGATTAATTATTTTGCCATTTTTTAATTTTGCATTAATTATTACTGTAGAAGAATCTTGAGCTTTTATGCTTTCTATATAATTTGTATAATCTGATCCTGCTGCAGTTTGATATTTAAAGTTTACATCCCATGTATAAGCTACATCTTCTGCAGTAACCTGAGTTCCATCCCACCACTTTGCATCTGGATTAATTTTAATTGTAAGAGATGTATGTTCATCATTCCACACAGGATCTCCTGATGCTAATAATGGATACATTTTACCATCTAACATATTATACATATAAAGAGTTTCATAAATTAATGTTCTAGCAGAATCTTTCTGACCAATACCCATAGCATTATTTGAATTACTAGATAGTGGATTCCAATCATTTATTGCTCCCCATTGTTGTCCATTAAAATAAAGCGTTTCATTTCTAGGAGTTGAATTTTTATTGTTATTTGCTTTAGATGTTGTATCTGATTGTTTTGAAGTAGCATTAGAATTTTTAGATGTTGTACTTGTTTTGCATCCAACAAATAGTGTTGCAATCATTGCACTTATTGATAATAATGCACAAATTTTTTTTAAACGTTTATTCATTTAAAATCCTCCTTTAAATATCTCAATATAAAACATTTATATTTTTAAGTATATTAATAATTGTATATAATTTTTTACTATATTCTTTAAATCTTTAATATACTTACAAATAATCATTTTAACCAAATTTTATTTCCAAATCCTTTTAAAAATATACTCAACTCAAATGCCATTTGTTCAGCATCTTTCTTTTTTATAAAAGATGACGTACCACAACCATTGTTTGAATAAAGAAAATGTACAATATTTTCATCATTTATTTCTCTACATATAATTCCTATGGATCTGTCCCATGAAGAATGGTGATTTGTAATAGTTGTCGTAAGAACTATAAAAGCACTAGGATATTTTTCTCGTATGTTTAATACAAAATCTTTATAATGCCTCTTCCAAAACTTTGATTTTTCACTATCTTTATTAATCTTCATATAATCTTCAGGAAATGCATCATATTGACCTATATCTATTACAACTACCTGTGGATTATATTCTTTAAAATTCCAATCAGTAACTTTCCCAAGTGAAGGATTAAAATGGAGTTTATCATAAATACTTTCCATTCCTATGCTTTTTGGTGCATGAAAATATCCTGAATTATCTAAAAGTGCTATTCCGCTTTGTGCTATTATATTAACATTAGCTTTTAAATTTCTAGCTGTCATCATAGCGTAAGAATACCATGCATTAGAATATTCTCCTTCAATAAGTTCTCCAGAGGCTGCAGAATCGCCGTAAAATTCCATATACCTACTTGTTTTTTTATAAGGTAAATTTACCTCATCACCTTTAGATATAATAAAGCCATAAAAAGTAAATTCATGACAGCCATCTTGTCTTTTAAAAAGTATTACTTCATGAGTTTTATTAGTTTCTAAATCCTCTGCAAGAGTTATTTCTTGAATACTATCATCATTAGAAATAAAAATTATTTTCTCAATTCCATCTAAAATACATCCTAAATAGTTATAATTATGATCATTATAATCATGATTATTTTTTATTAAAGCTTTAAGATTTGAGCCCTTAAATAGCATAGATACTGAACTACCAGGGAATATAAATATTGGAGCCTTAGGATCTAAAAAATCAATTCTTCCACTATAACTTAAATTTTCCATATCTGCATAAATTAGTTTTTCATTTTCTTTTAAATCCAATTTTATTCACCTTCTTATCTTATGTCATAAACACTTCTAATTTTTATTTCTTCTGGCTTCCCTTTTAATATTTTTATTCTTCTTTCTCCCCCATTCATATCAAAATAATTATCCTCAAGCAGCATATCATCATTTTTATTTATTATTTCAACATTTTTTGCATAACTTTCAGAAAAAATTACTATTTCATCTCCTTCTACTTTATAAGTTAATTTAGGATCAATAAATTTAAAATGCTTTGGTATAGAAAATATAACTGTTCCTTCTGATATTATCTCTCCCTCCTTTAACATTTCATAACTTACATAGTCTTCATAAAGTGATGCTTCCTGCATATCTATAATATCCAGCCAATTACTTGTAAGCTTTTTTACCATCACTTCACATGAATCTTCTTTCTTTATTTCTGCTTTATTATTTCTTAAAGCCCATCTTACAGTAACTTTTTCATCATGCATAGATTCATTTGAAACACAAAGTTGTATAGATTTTTTAACTTCATATGGTTCAGCATTAACATTTGGATCTTGAGTAAGTAGCCCTTCCTCTTTACAAGATAACATAAGAGGCGCAAAAAACCTTTTAGCATAATAGTGTAGTGCCTTCCATCTCCCAAAATAATCTATAGAAGCCCATGAAGCAACAGGCCAACAATCATTCAATTGCCAATATATAGTTCCCATACAGCGCCCTCTGTTTCTTCTAAAATGTTCTACTCCATAACGAATAGCTTCTGCCTGAAGGAGTTGTGAAGCATAAAGAAGGGTATTAAAGTCATTTGGATAAAGATAAGTAGCCCCCATATAGCTCATTATTTTACTGTTAGCTCCATTGTTTCTTTGATGCTTTTCCATAATATATGAAAATATATTTCTATCTTCCGGTTTTGTAAATGTTTCAACAGTTTTTAATGAAGGAAATGATTGAAAACCAAATTCAGAAACATAACGGAAAAAAAACTTTCTATATTCAGTGAATGGTTTATTTCCATGCCATACATCCCAATAATGTACATCACCCCTGTTTTCATCATTTGGATTATCAAATCCACCTCCTGATGATGGACTTGCTGGCCAATAAAATGTTTCAGGATCATATTCTTTTAATATTTTAGGTATAATATACTCATAAATCTTTATATAATCACTCTTAAGTTTTGGAGTAAGTTCCCAATTACCTTCTGAAACAAATTGTTCCATTTCATTATTCCCACACCAAAGAGCAAGAGAAGGATGATTCCTTATTCTTTTTATGTTATCTATAAACTCTGCCCTTATATTTTCTTCAAATTCATCTGTTAAGTTATAATTTGCACATGCAAACATAAAATCCTGCCATACCATAAGTCCAAGTTCATCACAGGCATCATAAAATGCATCATAAGGATAATTTCCGCCACCCCATACACGCACACTATTAAAATATGCATCTTTACACTGCTTTAAAAGATTATATGTTCTCTCTGGAGTTACTCTGCTTAAAATACAGTCTTCCGGTATATAATCTGCACCCATAGCAAATACTTTTACACCATTTACTTCGTGAGCAAAACTCTCGCCATATTTATCTTTTTCAATATGTACTGTTAAAGTCCTAAGTCCAATTCGTTTTTTCCAAGTATCAATTTTTTCTTTGCTATGCATAAGTGCAACTTCGATCTTATATAAAGGCTGATTCCCATATCCATTAGGCCACCAAAGTTTAGGATTATTAATTACTATTTTTTTAGGTGAACCACTATAAACTTCTTTTATACCATCAGGATTTGTAATACTAATCTCATAATAATAACCATAATTTATTGCTTTATTTTCTTCATCATGAAATCTTAATGCATGTCTATCTTTTGTTTTTATCATATCTATTTGAAAATCAAGTATCACTTTATTATCTTTATGTTCTTGCTTTATGTATACATTTTCTATTCTTCCTTTACTTATTCCTAAAAGTGAAACTTCTCTCCAAATTCCCATATCAGGAAGCCTTGGTCCCCAATCCCATCCAAACATACAATGTGCTTTTCTTATCTGTGGAAAACCTTTCATAGCATCTGATGAACCACCAATATGCTGTTTTTTATCAGCTTCCTTAATAAATTTTGTAGGTGAATGAAAAACTATTTTTAACTCATTCTTTTCTTCTTTAAGATCTCTCTTTACTTCAAATTCCCATATTCTATGCATATTATTGACATAAGCAATATGATTTTCATTTAAATAGATATCTGCTAATGTATCTAATCCATCAAAATGCAGCATAATTTCATCAGAATTTAGCATCTTCTTTGATGTATTAAAGATTAATTTATACTCATAATCCTGATCCATAAGTTTTAATGCTTTTAGCTCATTATCCCTATAATAAGGATCTTCCATTTTGTTGTTTTTAAGTAAATCACTATAGACCGACCCAGGTACAGATGCATTAATATATTCTTCATCATTTATATTTCTCATCTGCCAATTATCATTTAATTTTTCAATAATCATAATTAACCTCCATTTATTGTTTAACATTATATTTTTTAATTTTATATTTTCATATCTATTATGAAAGTTGTATACACGATATTCATTACATACAACACTTAAATATCAGCTAAAATCTATAATTTGTACTTATACCACCCTCTCTAATTCTTAAAATTTTTCATAATTTAAAGATAAAATATATCTTCAATTATTATTTTTTATCCTTATTTATATAGTTCAACTTTTGATATCGTTTACTTAGCTTGAATAAAAATCATTAAATTTTTAATGTTATAAATATAATATTGTAACATTAACATATTTATAAATATTATATTTATGATTAGCCCTCAATAATCTATAATTAATTCCCACTATACAATTTATAGTTTAAAATGTTTCTAATTTTCTATTATGTATATATTAAAAATACTTTTATTAGATAATCAATTTATATATTTATATATACTTTTCAATATACTTAAATATACTTAAAATATTAATATATATAATAAAAATTTTTATTAAGATAATTTAAAATAAACAAAATAGGTTACAGTTTTAAGCTATAAATTTATATAAAAAATAATCCCATTACAAATAATTAACTGTAATGGGAACTTTAAAGTATTAATATTAATTTACATAAATTATAAAGATATTTTTAATGTTTATTCAGATAATGATACAAAGCTCCAATTAAATTGGAATCATTCCTAAATTTGCAACGTACAACTTCAGGTATAACTATATTATGTGGTAATGAGTTTGCAAGTTTTTCTATATTTTTTTGTATGTACTCCATTAATATATCTTGTGAACTTATTCCTCCGCCTATAGCTATTTTTTCAGGATCATAAATGTACTGCAAATTAAAAAGCTGTCTTACTAATTTGTAGCAATAACTATCTAGTATTTGAAGCACATCTTTATCCCCATTATTTGCCATTTCAAATACTTTACGACCATCTAACTTTTCTATTGGAATATTTTTTCTCTCTGATACAGGTTTAATTAAAGCTAAATATCCTCCTTCATAACCCCATAGTGATTTGGAAACTTCTCCTTCAGTATCTATGTCATTAGTAATTATATAGCTAAATTCTCCAGCAGTAAAATGAGGACCTTTGTGAAGTTTTTTATCTTTTATAATTCCTCCACCAATACCAGTCCCTATTATAACTACTATAGCGTCATTGCAATCTGATAGGCTTCCAATCCAAGCTTCTGCTAAAGCAGCACATTTACCATCGTTTTCAATAGTAATTGGTACAGGACAGCGCTTTTGTAATATAGAACATATATCTTTATCATAATTATACTTTAGATGACCTCCAGAATAAGCATAACCTCGATCACTGTCTATTCTTCCTGGCATACTAATACCTATGCCTTCAATTCTATCTTTGTATTTATCAAATATACCTCCAATAGCATTTACAAAATTCTCTATTGTGTCTTGCGGGGTAGGTACTTGTCCTTTTTCAAGAAACTCTGCCTTTTGGTTCATTAAGGCATATTTTATTGCACTACCACCCACATCAAATACTAAATAATTCATATCTAAACACCTCCATAATTATTTAAACCTTTTCTATTAGTATTGCTTATAATACTTTTTATAACTATTTTAACTACAATATTATAAGTTTTATATAATGATTATCTCACAAAAACTATTTTTTCTTAGAATTGACCACTATATTTTGAAATAAATCAATAATAAACATACTAGTCATTGTGTAATGGAAATTTATTTACAGTCTATTGTGTTTTAATTATATAATTATTCTTTTTAATCTAATTATAGTTTATAAACTAAAAGGCTAAAAATTAAATTTAATATTCTGTATTGTAATTAAAATATCCCCCCCCCCGCCATAATCCCCATAAAAAGTTCTTAGGATTATTATTTTATTCGATTGATAGATTAATTTTTAAGGTTTTTAATGTCATCTGTTCTAAATATCATATAAAAAATTAATTTTCTGACAATTATATTCTATACTTATTTTACTATGTAAGGAAGTATTTTGATGATATAAAATTAAAAATGTTCTTTTAATTTTTCTCTAATTACGTTATTTTTTATATACAGCTTATATCTTTATTGTATTCTAATAAAAAATAAAGAAGCTTTTTAGCTAACTATTTATTTAATTAGCATAAGCTCCTTTATCTATTAAATATTTATTATTTTTTATATATATTATTTATTAGTTTTATTTTTCATATCCATTAGGATGATTTACATGCCATTTCCAAGCTGTTTCTATTATAGTTTCTAAGGAATTAAATTTTGGTTCCCATCCTAATTCATCTATAGCCTTTTGTGAAGAAGCTATAAGTATTGCTGGATCTCCTGCACGTCTTGGTGCAACTTCAGCTTTTATTTCTCTTCCTGTAACCCTTCTTGCAGTTTCTATAACATCTTTAACAGAAAATCCTTTACCATTTCCTAGATTATAAATTCTGCTTTCTCCACCTTTTATTAATCTATCTAATGCTAAAAGATGAGCTGAAGCTAAATCCATAACATGTATATAATCTCTTATGCATGTACCATCTTCAGTTTTATAATCATCACCAAATATCATTATTTTCTCTCTTTTCCCAAGTGCTGTTTCAAGAATTAATGGTATTAAATGAGTTTCAGGTTTATGATCTTCACCAATTTTACCGCTTTCATGAGCTCCAGCTGCATTAAAATATCTAAGTGCAGTATATTTTATACCATAAGCATTATCGCACCATTTTAGTATCTTTTCTACAGTAAGCTTTGATTCTCCATATGGATTAGTCGGAAAAGTTTTATCATTTTCAAGTATTGGAATATTCTCTGGTTCTCCGTAAGTTGCAGCTGTTGAAGAAAATACAATATATTTAACATCGTAATCTTTCATTGCACGAAGAAGACTTAGTGTCCCTGAAACATTATTTTCAAAATATTTTAAAGGCTCAACTACACTTTCACCAACTAAAGAATCTGCTGCAAAGTCTATTACAGCATCAATTTTATTTTCAGTAAATACTTTATCTAAAATTTTTCTATCTCTTAAATCTCCCTCGTAAATTTTTCCTCCAAGTACTGCATCTTTATGTCCTTTTTGAAAATTATCTAAAATTACAACTTCTTTTCCTTTTTCTAAAAGTGCAGCTACCATATGACTTCCAATATAACCAGCACCACCACAAACTAATATTGCCATAAATTTTCCTCCCTTTAAACCTTTATTATTTACATTTCTGAAATATTTTTAAAAATGTAAAAACTTCAAAATTAAACAATATAAAATTTATTATATCACTTCTTCTGTGCCTTGACCAATTCCACTTAAATAAAAACTTGGCTCATAGCCTATAATAGAAGTATAATTTATTTTAACTTGATTTATAAAATTTTCTACTGAATCTTTTTTTACAAGAGCTATAGCACAACCACCAAACCCTGCTCCTGTCATCCTTGCACCTATACAGCCTTTAACTTTTAAAGCTTCATAAACTATTGTATCTAATTCTCTTCCTGTAACCTCATATAAATTTTTTAAAGAATTATGTGAATCAGTTAAAAGTTTCCCAAATTCTTCTATATTGCCTTCATTTAAAGCTTTATAAGCTTTTTTAGTTCTTTCATTTTCATAAACTGCATGTTTAGCTCTATTTCTTATGTTTTCTTTAACTAATAAATGTTCTAATTTATTAAATTCTTCTATAGTTAAATCGCAAAGTGATTTTATATTTATTTCATTTTGAAGTATGCTTAAAGCTTCATCACATTCAGCTCTTCTTTCATTATATTTTGATTCATTTAAAGCTCTTCTTTTGTTTGTATTCATTATAACTAAAGTATAATCATCAAGCTCAACATTTGCATAATCATATTTTAATGAAGCACAATCTAAAAGTATAGCTTTATTTTTCTTTCCCATACCTACAGCAAATTGATCCATTATCCCACAATTTACTCCAACAAAACTGTTTTCAGCCTTTTGTGAAATTTTAACTAACTCTACTCTGTCAGCTTTTCCATCATTAAAAAGAGTATCTACAATAACAGCCGTCAATACTTCAAGTGAAGCTGATGATGAAAGCCCTGCACCATTAGGTATATTGCCACTTATTAATATATCCATACCTCCTAACTTAAAACCTTCATCTTTCATAATTTCCATTACTCCCTTAGGATAATTAGCCCAATCATCCTCTTTTTTATATACAATATTGTCTAAATCTATAGAAACTTTTAAATCAAAATTAGTTGAAGCAAAATTTACTTTTTTATCTGTTCTTTTTCTAACTAATCCGTAAGTTCCAAATTCAAGTGCACAAGGAAACACGTATCCTCCATTATAATCAATATGCTCTCCTATTAAATTAACCCTTCCTGGAGAGTGAAAAACTCTAACATCTCCTTCTCCATAAAGTTCATTAAATTTAGCTTTTAACTGTGAAATATCCATAGTTTTGCCTCCTTACATAATCTTTCATTTTTTCAATATTATTAATTATTGTTTTGCTTTATTTATTTTTAAATCCTATACTTTCCATAAATTTTATAAAACCTTTTTGACCATTTTCATCCCTTTTGTATACTCCTGCATCTTTAAGAACTTTTAAAAACTTATTTCCTACTTCTGCTTTTAAAATATCATTTACTTTTTCACTATTTAAATTTGTTCCATATTTATTTAAAAGCTCTTTTATCCAGTCTAAATGTTTGTAGATTGCATCATCGGTATTTTCTTGAGCTTTCTTAAATCTTACAGTATCACCTTTTAATATATCTCCTATTTCTTTAAGTTCTACACTCAATCTTCCTGGAAGTACTGCAAGCCCCATAACTTCTATAAGTCCTATATTTTCCTTTTTTATATGATGAAGCTCTTTATGTGGATGAAATATACCATCAGGGTGTTCTTTACTTGTTCTATTGTTTCTAAGAACTAAATCAAATTCATATTCGTTTTCTTTATTTATTCTAGCTATTGGAGTTATAGTATTATGTGAAATAATTTCTCCATTTACATTTGAATAAGCTAAAATATCTAAAGTTTCATCACTATATTTTTTCCATGAATCTAAAATTTTGTTTGATACATAAAGAAGTTCTTCTTTATCTTTAGAAGATATTCTAATAACAGACATAGGCCATTTTACTATACCAGCTTTAACTTTACTAAAGTTATCACTTTTAAAGTAAGTTTCAATAGGAGCAATCTCCATTGGGAAAACATGTCTTCCACCTTGAAAATGATCATGACTTAATATAGAACCTCCTACTATTGGCAAATCAGCATTTGATCCCATAAAATAGTGAGGAAATTGTTCTAGAAAATTTAATAATCTTTCAAAAGTTTTATAAGATATTTTCATAGGAACATGATTAGCATTAAACAAAATGCAATGTTCATTGTAATAAACATATGGGGAATACTGTAAATACCATTGTTCACCGGTTATATTTACAGGTATTACTCTATGATTTTGTCTAGCAGGGTGATTTAAATGCCCAGCATAGCCAATGTTTTCTAAACAAAGAAGACATTTTGGATAATTTGATTGAGGACGAAGCTTTGAGGCTGCAATTTCTTTTGGATCTTTTTCTGGCTTAGACAAATTAATTGTAATTTCTAAATCTCCATATTCTGTTGGTGCTTTCCAATAAAGATTTTTTTCTATTCTATCCATTCTTATATAGTTTGAAGCTTTAGATAAAGCATAGAATTCATCAGTAGCCTTTTGAGGTCCTTCTTCTTTGTAAGTATTATAGAAATTTTTTACTACTTCTGATTCACGAGGCATTAATAATCCCATAATTTTAGTATCAAATAAATCTCTATATGTTATAGTATTATCTTCAATAAGTTTATTTTCTGCTGCATAATCTAAAATATTATTAAGTATTTCCACTGCACTTTCTAAATTTTCATATTGAACTTCTCCTTCATACGGTTCTTCAATTTTTAATAAATCTAAAAGTGCATTTCTACAAGTAATAACATCAAGTTCCTCTATTATATTGTGATTTAATGCAAATAAAAGCAAACGTTCTACTTCAAAAGCAGCCTTTACTTTATTCATTTATTTCAGCCTCCTTTTATTTATCCTTAAGAGCTTAATTTATAAATTAATATTTATCCCTTTAGAAAACCTTTTCTATATACTTATTATAGCAAAGGTTTTCTATTATTGCAATAGTAAATGTTTTAATTGCTATTAAAAATTTATAAAAATATTTATTTTTCTCTATAATTTTAAAAGCAGACCTTAATAATTTGGTCTGCTTTATTTTTTATATTGTTTTTTTAATAACTTTTAATTCATGTAATGCTCTTGTAGCCATTACATAATTTATTTTATTTTTATTTTCATTATTAATATTTTTAATTAAAATTACAGCATCAAATTCAAGACCTTTTGCAAAATATGAAGGAATAATTACAGTACCTCCAGTGTACAATATATCCTCATTATCGATAATTTTTGCATAAGTTATAGATTTTAAATATTTTCCTATATTTTTAGTTTCTTCTAAGTTTGTGCATACTACTGCTATATTTTCATAACCTTTTTCTTCAAATTTTTTTAAAGAAGTAGTTATATTTTCTATTAATTCTTCTTCACTTTTTGCAGTTTCTTCTATTACAGGTTCACCTTTTCTTACAAGTGGTACTATTTTATTATCTTCTATATATTTATTTGCATATTCCATTATTTCTTTTGTAGATCTATAACTTTTTTCTAAAATAAAGTGTTCTACATTTAAAGAAGGAAGTATTTTTTCAAGTTGGAGCATTGGTGTTTCACCTTTAATAGGTAAAATTCTTTGGCTTTTATCACCTACTATAGTCATAGAGCTGCATTTTGTAAGTTCTTTTATAAGTAAAAACTGCACAGCACTATAATCTTGTGCTTCATCTATTACCACATGTTTAATTTCTTCTTTTAACTTTAATCCTTCAAGCTTTACTTTTAGATAAAGAATAGGTGCAAGATCGTGTTGTGTTAAATTTTTATTTTTATTAAATTTCATATAAAGCTCTATAACATCAGGATTATTAAGCCATGAAAGCTCTTTTTTAGCTTTCATAACTTCTTCTATAACTTCTCTTATTTCTATTTTTCTATTTAAATTAAGAGAAGTTTCATGTATTTCAAGTTCAGTTTTTGAAAGCTTTGAAATTTTCTCCTGATATTCTTTTTGTATTTTCCTTACCTTTTCGTCTCTTGCATCTCTAAGCTTTAAAAATATAATTCTCTTTATCTTATTACTTCTTCTAAATAAAGGCATATCTTTATAATACTTTTTAAATAATTCTTCTATTTCATAAGAGCTTAATATAACTTTATCATAAAATTTAATATCTTTTGGTTTAAAATATTCTGCATCAATGTTTGAAATAAAATTATCCAATTCTTTTATATAATCTATAGAACTTTTATGAATTATATCTTCTATAAATTCTTTATCTTCTTTTAATACTTTTTCCATATATTCTTTAAAATCCATTATAGAATTTAATCCTAAAATATTCATAGCAAAATCAGTAAAAGTTGTTTGTCTTACGCCTACTTCTCCAAGGCTTGGCAAAACTGTACTTATATACTCCATAAAAATGCTATTAGGCCCTAATATAAGAACCTTATCTTGAAGAGTATCTCTATAATTATATAAAAGATAAGCAACTCTATGAAGAGCTATGGTAGTTTTTCCACTACCTGCTACTCCATTTACAACAATAGTTTTTTCTTTAGGTTGTCTTATTAAATTATCTTGCTCTTCCTGAATTGTCATTATTATATCTCTAAGTTTAGAAGTTGTATTACCGCTTAAAATCAATTGAAGTATTTCATCTTTAACATCTAAAGCTGAATCAAACATTCCCTGAAGCTTTCCTTTTTTAATTATAAACTGTCTTTTTAAAAGTATATCTACATTTATTTTACCAGCAGGAGCAGTATAAGAGTTTTTACCAAGTTTACTAGTATAAAAAAGTGCAGATATTGGTGCCCTCCAATCTACTATAACAGGCTCATATTCTCCTTCTGGTGTCATTCCAAATCTCCCTATATATATACTCTCTACATCTTGGTAATTTTCTTCTTTAAAATCTACTCTTCCAAAATAAGGAGTTCCTAAAAGCAGTGTTAATTCTTTAAGCCTTTTATCTATGGCTTTATAAGTTTCTTCTTTTATAAATCTTTCATGGTCAAAGTATTCAGCAACCTTATCTTCGTCATCTCTATATTCATCTAAAGCATTTTTTCTATAATCTTTAATAAATTCAGAAGCTTCTTTCCTCTTATTTATATAATTTAATATTTCTTTATTTATTATAGAAATTACTTCTTGAAGTTTTTCTTTTTCTAAATTAAGCTGCATCTCTTTCTCTATGCTCAATTCTTTTTCTAAACTTAAATCGATATTTTCCATAAATATCTTTCCCCTTATTTTATTATTTCTGTTTCTTCTTTAACAAGGGCCATAAATTCATCGCCCATTATAGTTTCTTTTTCTAAAAGTCTTTGAGCAATTTTTCTCATAAGTTCTTTATTATTTTCTAGAATACTTCTAGCTTTATCATGAGCTTCTTTTATTATTTTTAAAGTTTCCTCATCTATTAATGCAGCGGTTTCTGCACTACAATTTTGAACAGGTCTTCCATCTAAATATCTATTAGATGGAGATTCAAGTCCCATCATATCAAATCTTTCACTCATACCATACATTGTTACCATACTTCTTGCTGACTGAGTAGCTTTTTCAATATCATTAGATGCTCCTGTTGAAATTGAACCAAACTCTACTTCTTCTGCTGCTCTTCCTCCTAGAAGTATAGCTATCTCATTAAATAATTCTTCTTTTGTTAAAAGATACTTTTCTTCTTCTGGAAGTTGTAGAGTATACCCTAAAGCACCCATAGTTCTTGGAACAATTGTTATTTTATGAACTGGATCTGTTCCTTTTAAAAGAGCTGCCACAAGCGCATGCCCAACTTCATGAAAAGCTACTGTTTTCTTTTCTTTCTCTGACATTATTCTATCTTTTTTCTCTTTACCAGCTATTATAACCTCAATAGCTTCTTCTAAATCTTCTTGTATTATTTCGTTTCTTGAATGTTTAACAGCTCTTAAAGCTGCTTCATTTACTATATTAGCAAGATCTGCTCCTACAACTCCTGGAGTTGCTTTTGCTATTGCTTCTACATTTATATCAGGAGAATATTTTACATTTTTTAAATGAACTTTTAATATAGCTTCTCTTCCTTTTAAATCTGGTCTATCTACAATAACTCTTCTGTCAAATCTTCCTGGTCTTAAAAGCGCTTTATCAAGAATTTCAGGTCTATTAGTTGCAGCAAGTATTACTACAGGTTTAGATGAATCAAATCCATCCATCTCTGATAAAAGCTGATTTAAAGTTTGTTCTCTTTCATCGTTACCACCTACATTTGCATCTCTAGTTTTTCCTATAGCATCTATTTCATCGATAAATATTATACATGGAGCTTTTTCTGCAGCCTGCTTAAATAAATCTCTAACTCTTGCTGCTCCCATACCAACAAACATTTCTACAAATTCAGAACCAGACATAGAAAAGAAAGGAACCTTAGCCTCTCCTGCTACAGCTTTTGCCAAAAGAGTTTTTCCTGTTCCTGGAGGTCCTACTAAAAGTGCACCCTTAGGAAGTTTAGCTCCAATATCTGTATATTTTTTAGGATTATGAAGAAAATCAACAATTTCAGCCAAAGATTCTTTAGCTTCATCTTGTCCTGCTACATCTGCAAAAGTTTTACCAGTTTCATTTTCTGCATAAAGCTTTGCATTGCTTTTGCCAAAGGACATAACTCCGCTCCCCATTTTTTTATCTAATCTTCCAAATATAAGCCTTCCAACAAAGGTAAATAATATTATTGGTAATACCCAGTTAAAGAAGAAATTTTTAATTGGATTATTATCAGGAGCAATTCCACCATATTTAACTCCTGAAGCTTCTAATTTTTCAATTAACTTAGGATCATTTAAATTTACAGTATATAAAATTTTTTTAATACCATCCTCTGTCTGCTTAGGTATAATTATTATTCTGTCTTTTGAAATTTGGACTTCTTCTATTTTCTTTTCATTAAGTAAATTTAAAAATTCATTATATTTAATTGATTGACTTTTTACATCTGCTAATACAAAATTTAAAATCATTAATATAATTGCAGCTCCCATTATATAATAGGCTGCATATTTTAATTTTTTATTGTCAAACATTATATTCTCCTTTCTTTTTATATAAAATTTTATTTAATATAAAATTTCAATACAATAAAATGTATTAAACACTATATATTAAGATTATAAACTAAAAAATAAAACTTACATACCTCTTTAATAAAATATTTAAAATTATTTATTATTTTATACAATATTATTTTCTATAAAATTAGTCAAATTATTAAAAGCAAAAAATTTATTTTATTTTTTATTAAATTCTTATATATATTTATATGAAAATCTTCAAGAACATATGTTCGTATTCTGTTTTGCTAAAAAGTAAAAATTATCATAATATATCCTAAAGTTTTATTATATTATTGCTAGCAAAATTAAAAAGCCGGCTCTTTTTAGGAGTGTATATTATGAATTTAGAAGAATTAGTATTAAAAGCAAAAAATGGAGACAATGAATCACTTATAGAAATACTTAATAGATTTAAAGGATTTATTTATAAAACATCTAAAGAAATTTATATAAGTGGATATGATACTGAAGATTTACTCCAAATTGGTTATATGAGCCTTATAAATGCTGTTTTTAAATTTGACTTAAATAAAAATAAAAATTTTACATCTTATGCAACTTCAGCTATAAAAAATAACTTTTATTATGAAATCCGTCAAAAAAGCAGATATAACGCTGAATCCAGCTTAAATAAAGAATTAGATGACGGTATTGAATTTATTGAAAATTTAGTTTCTAATGAAAACTTAGAAGAAAAAGTCCTCTTAAAAGAAGATATATACAGTTTATATAAAGCACTAAAACTTCTTGAACCTGAAGAAATAGAACTTATAAATTATGTCTATTTTAAACATGGAAAACTAAAGGAATATTCTAAAATCAAAAATATGAATTATGTTACATGTATAAAATTTAAAGAAAAAATTTTAAAAAAGCTAAAAAAACTTATGGAATAAATTTAAAGTGCCGCAAAGCCATTCTTTGTGGCACTTTAAATTTATTGTCCATATTTTTAAATACTTTCATCATAACTAAATAAATCTTCAAGTTCTTCTTTGGTAAGAGTAGAGATAATACTGCTCTCTGCGTCAGTACTTTGAACAACTTTTTCTATTATATCTTTTTTCTTTTCTTGAATATTAAATATCTTTTCTTCTATTGTTCCTTTTGCTATTAATTTAATAACTTCTACAGTTTTTGTTTGCCCTATTCTATGCGCTCTATCTGTTGCTTGGTCTTCTACTGCTGGATTCCACCAAGGATCGAAATGAATAACTATATCAGCACCAGTTAAATTAAGCCCAAAACCTCCTGCTTTAAGTGAAATTAAGAATACATCTCTGTTTCCTTCATTAAATTCTGATGCCATGTTTAGCCTATCTTCGCTTTTAGTAGCCCCATCAAGATAAAAATAGTCTATATCCTTTTGCTTAAGCATGACAGCAATTTTTTTAAGCACTGATGTAAATTGTGAAAAAATAAGAATTCTATGATTTTCATTTAAAGATTCATCTAAAATTTCACTAAGTGCATTCATTTTCCCACTTTCACCTTCAAAATCAGGAAGAACAACTGATGGATCACAGCATACTTGTCTTAATCTTGTTAACGAAGATAATATATTTATTTTATTCTTTCCATCAAATTTAGTTTCAAATTCTTTTCTTATTTGATTTCTAGCATTATTAACATAAGCCATATATACAATTTTTTGCTCTTCTGTCATATCCACTACAATTTTATGCTCTATTTTAGGTGGAAGTTCATTCATAACCTCACTTTTTAATCTCCTAAGCATAAAAGGCTCTATATGCTTTTTTAATGCTTCTAAAGCATTTTTATCTCTTTGTACTATTATTGGCTCTACATATACTTTATTAAATTTTGTTTTTGATAAAAGATATCCTGGCATAATAAAATCAAATACTGACCAAAGTTCTAAAAGTGAATTTTCCATAGGAGTACCTGTAAGAGCAAAATATCCTTTTGCTTTTATTTTTTTTACTGCTCTTGCATTTCCTGTATAAGAATTCTTTATCTGCTGAGCTTCATCTATAAAACAATAACTAAACTCAATCTCTTCAAAATAAGATATATCGTTTCTAAGTACTGCATAAGATGTTATAACTAAGTCATAATCATTTATATCTTTGATTTTAGATAATCTTTCACTCTTTTTCCCATATACAACCAATGTTTTTAGATTAGGTGCAAATTTTTTAACTTCCATTACCCAGTTATACACAAGGGATGTAGGTACAACTACAAGTACAGGATTTTCATGTTTTGAAGCTTCAGATGCAATAAATGCTATAGCTTGAAGAGTTTTACCTAGTCCCATTTCATCTGCTAATATTCCTCCAAATCCATAAGATGCAAGAGTTTTAAGCCATTTAAAACCAATTTTTTGATACGGTCTCATAACTTTCTCTAAGTAATCTGGTAATGTAAAATCTATATCTTTTACCTTTTCAATGTTTTCAACTAACTCTTTATATTTTTTATTTTTTTCTACATATAAAGATTCATTTTCTTTTAAATATTGTTCTACATATAAAGCATTATACTTAGAAGCTAAAAGTACACCATCGTTTTCTAAATTTCCTTCACCTTCTAAGTAGTCAACAAGATTTATAAGATTCTTTAAAGTTTTATCACTAAGTGATATATATCCTCCATTTAAAAGTTTATAATATCTTTCATTATTTTTTACTGCTTCAAATATCTTCTTAAATTCACTACTGCTTACCCCTTTTATAGAAAAACTAAATTCTAAAAGACCGTCTTCTCTTATAGATGCACTTACTTTATAATCTGAACTATCATATACTCTTAGATTTTTAAATGAATCACTTAAAGTAACCTCGCCAATTTTTTTTAGTTTTTCTATTCCTTCAGATAAGAAATCTAAAATTTTATCTTCATCTTCTATTACAAAGCTTTTTCTAGTTATTTCAAAACCTAAGCTTTTTATAATATCTATTATCATCATTTCTTTCTGAAGCTGTCTATTATTTATCTTTGCTGCAGCTTTGAATTTGCTATCACTAAACATATCTAATTCAATATCATCATATATAAATTTTAATGATAAAGATATACCGCTTAAAGTTTTATCTAATTCCATATAAGTTTTAAAATTTATATTTTCAAAAAGCTTATTTAAAGCATTTGCTGTTTCTTTAGATTTATCAAAAACTTCAACACTTTCACTTATATTTTTTAAAAGCGGAATTAATTCATTTTTTACTTTTCTATTACTTTGCTTTATAGAAATTGTATTATCATTTTCATAAAGCATTTCTTTATAATATTCTAAATAATCTTTTATTTGCTGAATAGTTGGAACATATATATTTTTATTGTAAAAGAAATATTTACCTTGTCCTGTTATATCTATAGGAAGTTCATTTAATTGTTTTAAAATCCAATCTCCTTCTCCTATTTTTGTAAGTTCAAATTTTAATGGTAAATCTTCATTTATAATCTTTACTTTTTTGTATAATATATTATTTATTTCTAAATTAAAACTTCTTCCATATAACATTTGAAAAATAAGTTCTAAAGTCTCTATATTTATAATTACCTTTTTTCTATCGTATAAACCAATAGTACTTTTTATAACAGGTGCAGAAGATATTATATTTAAAAATACAGTATCTCTTTCATTAAAATAATGTTCTTTAGGCTTAAAAGCAAAACCTCCTTCACAGCTTACATTATAATTTTTAAATTTAAAAGCGTTAAGAAAATCTCTTGCATCGCTTACAGTATAAGTCTTGTCTTCTCCAACCATAAACTCTAAAGTTATTTCTCTTAAATTTTCACGAATATAAAATCCAATAATAAAATCTAATTTTAAAAGCACCTTTTTTTCAATGATCTTTTTAGTAATAGATTCTTCTTTTTTATTATTTTCTTTTACTTTATTTACATACTCCCGTGTTAATTTAGTTTCATCTTCGCCTTTAATCTTTTCTTTACCTCTTATTTGCCTTAAATAAGCAGCTACTATATGTTTGCAAGCTTTATTTTTTTTACTGCTTTGAAATTCATTACAATCACAGTTAAATTCTTCTATAATACCTCTTTTGCAATTTAAAAGTATATACGCATTATTTGTATTTTCACTTACCATATCTTCTTTAACTTTAGCATGTATTTCCAAAAGATTGGGATTTTCTTCTTTTTCACTAAAAAAAGCTTTAATTCCACCATTTAGGTAAAGCTTTTCCCCTTTTTCAAAAGTTAAATTTCCAGTTTCTTTTTTTATAATTTTTTCAGTAAAAGTTTCCAATAAAAGCACCTCTTATTTCTATATCTAGTATATTTTTAGTATATCCTTTCATTTAAATATTTTTCAATAAATAAAAAACATGCAAAAGCTCAAGCCTTATGCCTGAGCTTTAATTGTGTTATTAATCATTAAAATATATGCTTTTATAAAAATGCATTTTAAATGTGATTAACCAACATTTGTATTAATTTTATTTATATTAAAATTAATATTTATATTTAATTTTATGCTTTATATTATTAATATTAACATTTTTTATAAATTTTATCAATATCATATTTCCATTGACAAAAGATTAAATAAATTATAGAGTTTTTTACAATTTTTGTAATCGTAAAGGTATTTCAAGAGAGCTTTCTTCCATAAGATTTTCATTAGATAAAATTTCTTTTGTCAATCCATCTGCTATAATAAATCCTTCCTTTATTATTATAGTTCTTTCGCAAAGTTCCCATATCATATCCATATCATGCGATGCAATAATTTTTGTATGATTAAATTCCTTTAAAAGATTTATAAGCCTTCTTCTAGATTTAGGATCTAAGGATGTTGTTGGCTCGTCCATTATAAGAATATCTGGTTCCATAGAAAGTACAGAAGCTATTGCTGCTGCTCTTTTTTCTCCTTCAGATAATCTATATGGTGCCTTATCTTTAAGATGAAGTATTCCAACAGTCTGGAGAGCTTTTATAACTCTTCTTTCTACTTCTCTTTCTTCTAATTTAAAATTTCTTAGCCCAAAAGCCACATCATCATAAACTGTGGGCATAAAAAGCTGGTCATCTGCATTTTGAAATACTAATCCTACCTTTTGACGAATTAACGGAAGATTTTTCTTTGTTAATGGAATATCTCCAATATTTATTTCTCCTTTGCTTGGGAAAAAAACGCCTAAAATTATGTTTAATAAAGTTGATTTCCCAGCACCATTAGCCCCTACAATTCCAACAGTTTCTCCATAATTTATTTTAAAATCTATACCATTTAAAGCTTTATTTCCATCTGGATATGAATAATGTACATTTTTAACTTCTATAAAATGGTGAGTCATTTAATTAACCACCTTCCAATTAATTCTGATACATTTATAAATCTTATAACTATAAAAAATGTACCCCATATAAATAAATATAACATAGATGATATGTTAATTTTATCATCTTTTTCAAATATATAATCCCCATCAAAACCTCTAAAAATCATAGCATTATATATTCTACCTGCTCTATCAAAGCTTTTAAGCATAATTTGTCCTAAAATAGAACCTGAATTTTTTATAGAAATCCCCTTTTTAAAAGATGCTCTTAAATTATAAGCCTTTATAACTTTTCCTACTTCTTCTAATAATACAAAAATATATCTATAAATTAGCAAAAATTGAGTTACAAACAATTTAGGTACTTTTAATTTTCTTAAAGCTTTTGCTATATTTTCAATTCTAGTTGTGGATATTAAAAGCAATCCTGCTGTAACAGTTAAACTACATTTTATAATTAAAGTAATAAAAGATATCCATCCAAATGATATAGATATACCTAATATTGAGATAAATGGTCTTTTGTCAAATAATGGGTTAAATATACCTATACCTATAATAAATGGAAGCATAATAAAAGTTCTTTTTAAAATTTTTAAAATTGGCATATCTGATAAAATAGAAATGACCACAGGATATAAAATATAAGGCAAAAGTCCTGATATATTATATTTATCAAAAGATAACACAGTTATTAAATAAATTATAGTAACAAGTACCTTAGGTAAAGGATGTACTTTATGAATTATAGTTTTTTGTGAAGATAGTTCATCTAAATATCTAATATTATAAATAGTATTAATTATATTTTCCATAAATAATCATCCTTTTAATTTTTTTATCATTGTTATGCTTAATCCAACTATAATTATAAATCCCAAAGTAATAAATCCACCTATAATGCCAGATATACTTGTCCCACTATTTGCGGATAACCATGTGCTTATATCTTTTTTATTATTTTCCTGAACTTTTTCAGAATTCTTAAAATTATAATCAGGTAAAAAAGAAATTTTATTTTGTATTTTTAAAAGATTTTTAGTAAAATTGCTTTTTGTCTCAATTTCTGCATTTTTTATAACTTTTATAATAGACCATTCAAGTCCATCTGGTTTACTTGAAGCAAACTGAGAAAAAATTCCTCCTATTACTACAAAACTAACTGATATTATAATAATAAGTTTTTTCATAGAAAATTTATTTGATGCATTATTTGAATTTTTATTTTCTATAAGTTCAGGACGAGCCTTCCAAACAAAAACTACTGCAGCTCCTGTTATAATTCCCTCTATAATTCCAATAACAAAATGTATTGGCTGCATTAAAAGAATAAATGTATAAAAATCAAGTTCTGTTATTCTAGAAAAAAATGTTTCTAAAACTACACTAAAGGCTCCAAGCTGCAAAGCAACTATAGAAGAAATTATACAAGATATAAATATTCGTTTTGAAGAATATCCTTTTTTCATTATAGTTTTATATATTAAAGGATACGCTAAAAAACATGTATAAAATCCAAGATTAAATACATTAGCTCCAAAGGCAAGAAGTCCTCCATCAGCAAAAAATAAAGCTTGAATTAAAATCAGAGAAGCCATAGTTAAAAAACCAGCATATGGTCCCAGTAAAATTGCAAGAAGCAATCCACCTCCAATGTGACCACTCGAACCAGTTCCTGGAATAGAAAAATTAATCATTTGAGCAGCAAAAACAAAAGCTCCCATAACTCCCATTAAAGGTATTTTTTTATCATCTAATTCATTATGTAATTTTTTTATAGAATATGCAATTCCTCCAAATGTAATAGCTGTCATAGTACCGCCAACAGCTGGTGAAAGCAAAGCATCTGCCATATGCATAAACTCACATCCTCATATAAAATTATATTTTTAGATAAAATAATATAATGATTAAACCGCAATAAGCTGTAAATTAACTTACACTATACAATTTATAGTATTTAAAATTTACTATTTTACCCATATATAGTGTATAATTTTTAATAAAAATATTTTTTATTGAGTAATTATATAATAAATACATTAACATATTAATTTATATTTAATCAATTTATTTTTTTATTTTATATTAAAAGTTCATTGCTAATTTTTCATAATGCTTATATAAAGCATGAAATCTTCCACTATAATCTTCATGCCACGGTTTTTTCTTACCACAAAAATGAAGAATTACTGTATTTTTTATAACATAATCCATGTCACACATACCATTAGTCATAATTTTATAATAACGATAATATCTAACATCATAATTATATAATTTTTCATCTAAACTTTTTATTTTTTTAGAATACAAAGCATTTAATATATCTTGATCAGGCATAATAAGCTTTGCTTTATTTTTTTCTACAAATTTGTATATTTCGTTTTCATTAATAAATTTTCTTTGAAATTCTAAGTTCATTAAAAGAACTCCAGAATTATAATAAGCATTAATTTCATAAGGATATAATCTTAACTTATTAATTCCTTTAACTGTAATTTTATCATGATATGCTGCGGCATAAAGATATTCATTAATATCCATATCATATAATTCTCTAATTGGATTTATAATTAAAATATCTGGATCTAAATATAATACACGATCAATTTCTTTTGGCAAAAATTTAAATGCTAAGAGCCTATAATACATTTCTTTTGTATAATGTAAAATAATTGGTGCATCTTCAAAATAGCTATTATCTATATATAATATTTCTAACTGGCTTCCATTCATTTTTATAAAATTATTTAAATCTTCTAATTCTTCATCTTTAATGCTTGAATGCATTAAGTAAATGGTAAATTTTTCTTTTGGATTGCTTAAAAAAAGTGATTTAAGCATAACTTTTAAAGGCTTAATATAATTAGAATTTAATGTTACAAGTATATTCATATAAATACACCACTCCTGCTTCTATAAAATTTGAACATCTTTACTAAAATTCCCCAAAACAATTTTATTTATAAAATTATTTTATTTATATATTATATTTTACCTTATATTACTACAAATAGAAGCCGCTTTCAAAAAAATATATTGAAAGCGGCCTTTATTTATTATTTATTCTTTGTTTTTTATTATTTCATTATTTTACAAATATTATTTGTAAACTCCAAAGGATCATTTATTGGTAATCCTTCAATAAGAAGAGCTTGATTATATAATAAATTTGTATAAAGTTCAAGTTTATCTTTATCATTTTGAAAAGCTTCTTTCAAGGATTTAAACACATCATGATTTACATTTATCTCTAAAATTTTATCTGCTTTTATTTTTTGGTCATTTGGCATAGAATTTAATATTTTTTCCATTTCAATTGATATTTCACCTTCATTTGACAAACATACAGGATGATTCTTTAATCTTTTTGAAGCTCTTACATCTTTAACTTTATCACCTAAAATTTCTTTCATTTTATTAAATAAATCCTTATTTTCTTCATTTTGATCTTTATTAGAATCTTTATCCTGTTCTGACTCTATTCCTAAATCGCCGCTTGAAACAGATTTAAATTCTTTATCTTTGTATTGCATTAACATTTTAACTGCAAATTCATCTATATCATCTGTAAAGTATAAAATTTCGTATCCTTTATCTTGTACAAGCTCTGCTTGCGGAAGCTTTTCAATTCTTTCAATTGATTCTCCTACTGCATAATATATATATTTTTGTTCTTTGGGCATTCTTGATACATACTCATTTAAAGTAACCAACTTCTTTTCTTTTGATGAGTAAAACATTAATAAATCTTGTAATACATCTCTATTACTTCCAAATTCACTATAAATACCATATTTTAATTGTCTTCCAAAGGACTTATAAAATTTTTCATATTTATCTCTTTCATTTTTAAGCATATTTTCTAATTCATTTTTAATTTTATTCTTTATGTTTTTAGCAATAAGTTTTAATTGCCTGTCATGTTGAAGTATTTCTCTAGATATATTAAGAGATAAATCTTCTGAATCAACTATACCTTTTACAAATCCAAAGTAATCAGGCAATAAATCTGGGCATTTATTCATAATCATAACACCATTAGAATAAAGCTCTAAACCTTTTTCATATTCTTTAGTATAAAAATCATATGGCATTTTTTCAGGAATATATAAAATAGCATTATAATTTACTGCTCCATCAACACTTATATGAATATGTTTTAAAGGTTTATCGAATCCATAATGTTTTTCAGAATAAAAATTATCATAATCTTCTTTAGTAAGCTCATTTTTATTCTTTCTCCATATTGGAACCATACTATTTATAATTTCTTCTTCTTTGTATTCTTCATATTCATTTTCAGTTCCTTCTTTTAATCTGCTTTTTGTTATATCCATTTTAATTGGGTATCTTATAAAATCAGAATATTTCTTTATAATAGATTTTAATCTATATTCATCTAAAAATTCATCATAATTTTCATCTTCAGTATTTTCTTTTATTTTCATTATTATATCTGTACCAACAGAGTCCTTTTCACACTTTTCAATAGTATATCCTTCTACCCCTTTAGATTCCCATTTATAAGCTTCATCACTTCCCAAAGCTTTGCTTATAACAGTAACTTTATCAGCAACCATAAATGCAGAATAAAATCCAACACCGAATTGTCCTATTATGTCATATCCATCTTTTATTTCATTTTCAGTTTTAAATTTTAATGAACCACTTTTTGCTATAACTCCAAGATTTTCATCTAATTCTTCTTTTGTCATTCCAATACCAGTATCTGAAACTTTTAATATTCTGTTTTCTTTATCAGGTATTACTTTAATAAAATAATCTTCCTTATTAAATGTAAGAGAATCATCTTTTAATGTTTTGTAATAAATCTTATCTATTGCATCACTAGCATTTGAAATAAGTTCTCTTAAAAAAATCTCCTTATTAGTATAAATGGAATTAATCATAAGGTCTAAGAGTCTTTTAGACTCTGCTTTAAACTGTTTTGTTTCCATATAAACTTCCCCTTTCGTTATTAATCTATTGTATAGGACTATATAACATATTTGTCTATAAAATTAAATTTTATTAGCACTCTAATATTTTGAGTGCTAATCCATAATTTTTATATAACACCTTTTAATGTTTAAGTCAATATATTTATGTAAATTTCATTGTAAATAACTTTGTGAGAAATAAAAATTTTTCTATACAATCTAAAATTTCATAATTATATTATACAACCTTTTCTTCTTCTGATAAAACTTCATTCATGCTTCCAGTTCTATATCCTATTAAATCTAAAGTTACATATTTAAATCCTATTTTTTTAAGTTCATTACCTATTTTATCCATTATATCTAAATCAAAAAAACGTGCTCTGTCTTCTGGAGCAACTTCAATTCTGGCAATTTCATCATGATGTCTTACTCTTAGTTGTTTAAATCCCATATCTATTAAAAATTGCTCTGCTTTTTCAACCATACTTAATTTATCAATGGTTATTTCTTTTCCATATGGAAATCTTGAAGAAAGACAGGCGAAAGAAGGTTTATTCCAAGTTGGCAGATTAAGCATCTTTGATAGCTTTCTAATATCATCTTTAGTAAGTTCTGCTAATTTTAATGGGCTTATTACTCCTTGTTCCTTTGCTGCTTTCATACCTGGTCTAAAATCTCCAATATCATCAAAATTTGAGCCATCAAATACATGTTTAAGCCCATATTTATCAGCTTCTTTTCTAACTTTGGAAAACAACTCAGTTTTACAAAAATAACATCTATTAACAGGATTTTTAGAAAATCCTTCTATATCTAATTCTTCAGATGTTATAATTACATGTTTTGCACCAATTTGTTTTATATATTCTTTTGCTTCGTTAAATTCTCTTTCAGGATATGATGATGACCTGGCTGTAACAGCTATAATATTATCTTTAAGTACATCATATGCAACCTTTAATAAAAATGTACTATCTACACCACCAGAGTAAGCGATAGCTCCACTTCCTGCCTCTTTAAGTATATCTTTTAATTTTTGAAATTTATCCATTAATTCCATAAATATTTTTACCTCCTATATTAAAAAACTTTTACATTCCAATTATACTATAAATAAAAATATTTGTTTATTTTTTATAGAAAAATAGGATATTGCAAAAATTATTTTAAAATAATTTTTGCAATATCCTATTTTGATTAACTTATTTTATTTAAGAGAATTCTTTTATTAGTAATTGTATTTACATTTATTTTTACTTCTTTCTTAGGTGATTTTCTTAAAAGATATATAGAAAGTATGGTTGAAATTGCATCAGAAACAGGATATGCTATCCATACTCCAATTGTACCTAACAGTTCAACAAATATAATAGCTAATGGTATAAATGCAATCAACTGCCTAAAAATAGATAATAAGAAACTTTTTTGGGCTTCTTTTATTGCTTGATAATAATATATTGCAATATAATATACTCCAGTTAAAGGAAGTAAGAAAATGCATATTCTTAAAGCTTTCACAGTTGAATATAATATTTCTTTATCTTGTAAGAAAAATCCTATAATTTTAGTTGCAAATAAATTAATAATTATAAAAAACACTAAAGAAGTTATAGTTACAATTTCTATTGATAAAGAAACTGTTTTCTTTACTTTATTAAATTTTTTAGCACCAAAATTATATGCTGCAATAGGCTGCATTGCAGAACTAATTCCAATTATAGCAATAAACATAAACATAGAAACTTTAGTTACTATACCAACAATTATTATTGCACTATCTCCACCAGTAGAATAAAGTAAATTATTTAAAATTACAGCTACAATGGCATCTGAAATTTCAACTATAAAAGTAGAAAAACCAATGGCAATAATTCCTTGAATTAAATTCTTATCTAAAGCTTCTTTAATGCATTTTATCGAAAATTTAATTTTAAAATTATTAATTACTTTTCTAAATTTATAAAATACAAATATACAGGATATAATTTGAGAAATAACTGTTGCTATTGCAGCACCTTTTACTCCTATTCCCATGTTTACTACCAAAATATAATCTAAAATAATATTTAATATGGCACCAATTGATGTTGCATAAATTGTCATGTTTGCATTTCCTAAAGAAGTCATAATATTACATAACACCAAAGATAAACATTGAAAAATACTGCCAAACAGAATGACTTTTATATATTCATTGGCTAGATAAAAACTTAAGCTGCTAGCTCCTAGTTTATAAAGAAGTGGTTTTTTTATTATGAATATAAATGAAGAAGTAGCTATTATGAATGTCAGTGTGATTATAAAAGCACTAACTATAATTTTTCTTATCTCAATTAAATCTTTTTTACCTAAACTTCTTGATACATAAGTTGATGTTCCTACGGCTATAAGCATTCCTATAGATGTTAAAAATCTTTGAATAGGAAATACAACAGTTAGAGCTGCAATAGCATTAGGTCCGACATATCGGCCAACAAATACAGTATCTACCATGTTATATAATTCAGATACCAATAGAGAAATGATAGCTGGTATAGCAAATTTAAACAGCAATTTTATTATTTTCTCTTTCTCGAAAATTTTATCATCGATTCCCAATGCTCTCACCTCAATCTTTAATATAGTATAATTTTAAAATTATAAGTTCCTATAGTCTTATTATATAATTTTAGTAAATTTATTACATTCACTTATAAGCTCAATAAAAGGTACATTTAAGCTAATTTATGCAGATATGATTAAAAGAAAAAGTACAAAAACACCGTATTTTTAGTATTTTTGTACTTTTTTTATTAAAATTAGTAATGCACCGTAACCATTGAGCACAGTTTGAATGTTTACTATGGCACTTTTTTTAAAATGTTTAAATTCTATTTTGGGAAAAGATGCTTTATGCAATATCTCCTTTTCTTCTTTACTAAGCCTTATAGGTTCACCCATTTGAAGCCAATAATTAAAAGAAGATCCTTGCTTTTCATTTATTTCATAACTTGTAACTTTAATATCTGAATTAATATTTATTATATTTAATGACAATTTCCTTGAAGTAGTATTTTTAAGACCTCTTAATTTATAAATTTCTTCATAAGGAATTAAATTATCTATACCTTCATGGAAATTATAAAGTAATATTTGAAATTCATCGTGTGTTTTGGTAACAATATATCCATTACCTTTATCAACTAATGTATCACCAAGTTTATTTAATAAATAATATCCATAATAAGATGGCTTTTTTATTCCCATATCATTAATAAGTCCAGGATATCCAAAAAAAACTTCATTTGTTAAATTTACTTGTTTATCTAAAACATCAAAAGCTTTTAAAAAAGATATACATCTTCCATTTAATTCATTATGAATAATATACGGAATCATATATACAGTATCATATATAGGATTTATTTCTTCTTTATTATTTGTATAATATATATCTTCAATTTTATGATTATAATTATTCTCTAATAAATCCTTTATTCTAAGTTTTAGATTATCTGAAATTTTTGTACTAAGTTCAAATTTAAATGACATAAAATCCAATGACTCTAAATCATCAAAATAACTTAAAAAAGATTCAAAAGCCTCCATAAAATTATCGTCTGTAAATCCAGTAGAATCAATAACTATAAGTGGTTTTATATCTATAGAATATAAAAATTCTAATACATCTTTTGTTCTATTCCAGTTAAAAAATTTTGAATTTGGGAAAATAGCCATATCTATACTAAATATATTAATAATTCTTCCATATTCAAATCCTATTTCCTTTTGTATTTCTTCTAATGTATCCTTGTTATCTTCTATAAGAAGATCAAATGCATCTCCTATATTTATAACTTTTTTAAATTTTTTATCAAATTCTCCTAAATTTTTATCCATATCTATGTTTATTTTGTATATCCTATTTTCATAATTAAATCTATCATAATCTTCAAGATAATAAATAAGATAATTAATACTCTCGTTTAAATCTAGATTTTCAATTTTTTTCATTTGTTCATATTTATTTTTATCAATTTTAAATTTTTTTCTAAATTGTAATGGAGTCATTTTATACTGAAGTTTAAAATTTTTATTGAAATATCTAGTATGAGAAAAACCTACTTCTTCAGAAATTTCAGATATTGTTTTTTCTGAAGAAAGAAGTAACTTTATTGATTCTTCTACTCTGGTAATATTTATTAAATCTGTAAAACTATATCCTGTTGCATATTTAATTTCATGTGATATATATTGAGGACTTAAAAATTCTTTTTCTGCAATGTCTTGTAATGTTATATTACTTTTATAATTATTATTTATATATTTATATATACTATGATATCTTTGAAATAAATTTACATCATCCTTAAGTTCTTCTTTTTCATAAATTAAATAATTAAAGTTATTTAAAAGATGATATAATAAATCAACTAATACATGTTCTATTTCTTCATCATAATTTTCTTGTTTTTGAACCATTTCACAAAGTATTCTAGCTAAATATGTCCTTAGTTCATTATATTCGTTACTTGATTGAGAATTTATATCTGAAGATTTAGTATAAAAAAACATATTTTCAATATCTGAATAATATTTTTCAAAAAAATATGGATCTATATGAAAAATTAATACTTTATTATCATTTTTACTTTCAAGGTGATGAACTTCATCTACATTAATTATTTCCATTTGCCCTTCGTATATTTTATATTTAGTAGAATTTATATAAATTTCTAAACTTCCCTCAAGTACATAAATAATTTCTATAGCATAATGCCAATGAATAGGATAATTTTTTATATTTGCTAAAGAAATTGTAACAGGAAGCTTTTCAGCATAATTTATATATTCTGTTTCCATAAAATACCTCCGTTTTATGCTTAATTTTTTATACTTTAGTAACTTTGAAAAACTTGTTCTGTTGCAATTTCTTTAGTATTATTATAATTTTTCTATACCTACTACTTCATATCCAGCATCTTCTATAGCTTCTTTAAATTTTTCATCTTCTACATCTTCTTCAAGTTCAACTAAAGCATTTTTACCTTTAAGATCAACTTTTACAGATTTTACTCCATATATTTCTTTTAATGCTTCACTAACATGATTAACACAATGATTACAACTCATTCCTTCAATTAATATTTTCTTTGTCATAAAATATTACCTCCATTTTTTAAAAGTTTTATAAATTTATATTATAATTATCTCACAAAAATCTTTTTATTAAATTTTGACCACTATATATAGATATAATAAGAATTTAGAAACACTAAATTATATAGTAGAAATTAATTTACAGCTTATTGTGGATTAATTATTTTGTTTATTTTATTTTAAATCTTTTAAGCCTTAAAGCATTTGTTACCACAGATACTGAACTAAGACTCATTGCAGCTCCTGCTATCATAGGATTTAATAAAGGTCCTCCAAATATGTGAAGTATTCCCATAGCAATTGGAATACCTATTATATTATATCCAAATGCCCAAAATAGATTTTCTTTTATATTTCTTATAGTACTCTTACTTAATTTTAATACAGTTATTACATCCATTAAATCACTTTTCATAAGAACAATATCTGCAGATTCTATTGCAATATCTGTCCCTGAACCTATAGCCATACCTATATCTGCTTGTGCTAATGCTGGGGCATCATTTATGCCGTCGCCAACCATTGCAACTTTTTTACCATATTTTTGGAGTTTTTTAATTTCACTTGCTTTATCCTCTGGTAAAACCTCTGCTAAAATTTTATCTATTCCTACTTCTTTTCCTATAGCTTCAGCCGTTTTTTTATTATCTCCAGTTATCATAACAGTTTCAATTCCCATATTATGGAGAATTTCTATTGCTTTTTTACTATTTTCTTTTATAGTATCAGCAACAGCTATAATACCTGCTATATTATTATTTATAGCTATATACATTGGAGTTTTTCCTTCTTTAGCAAGTTTATTAGATTTTTCTTCTAAGTTTTTTAATGATATATTTCTTTCTTCCATAAATTTTTTATTTCCAGCTAAAATTTCTTTATCATCTATTCTAACTTCAATTCCACCACCTGGTACTGCTTTAAAAAAGTCAATTTTTTTAAAATCTATATATCTTTCTTTAGCAAATTTAACAATAGCTTCACCAAGTGGATGTTCAGAAGCTTTTTCTGCAGATGCAGCTATTTGAAGCAATTCATTTTCTGTTATACTTTCTGTAGTAATTATATCTGTAACCTTAGGCTTTCCTTCTGTAATAGTGCCCGTTTTATCAAACACTACAGTTTCTATCTTATGAACAGTTTCTAACGCTTCACCACTTTTTATTAAAATACCATATTCTGCACCTTTACCTGTTGCAACCATAATTGCTGTTGGTGTTGCAAGGCCTAAAGCACAAGGACATGCAATTACTAAAACAGATATAAAAATTGTAAGTGAAAATAATATTGATTCTTTGCCAATAAAATACCATGCTAATCCTGATATAACCGCTAATAACATAACTATTGGAACAAAATATCCTGAAATAATATCTGCAAGCTTTGCAATAGGAGCTTTAGAGCCTTGAGCATCTTCTACTAATCTTATAATTTGAGAAAGGACTGTATCTTTCCCAATTTTAGATGCTCTATATTTTATAGTTCCATTTTTATTTATACTTGCTCCAATAACTTTATCTCCAACATTTTTTTCTACTGGAATACTTTCACCTGTCAGCATTGATTCATCTACAGAAGTATTTCCTTCTATAACTTCACCATCTACTGGTATCTTTTCTCCAGGCTTAACTATTATTAAATCTCCTACTCTTACTTCATCTATATTAATTTCTATTTCTTTTCCATCTCTTATAACTATAGCTGTTTTAGGAGCAAGTCCCATAAGTTTTTTAATAGCTTCTGAAGTTTTTCCTTTAGAAACAGCTTCTAAGTACTTACCAAGAGTTATTAAAGTAATAATAACTGCCGCTGATTCAAAATATAAATCTTTAGCATAATGTGTATTTCCTTTAAAAATCATAATAACTGCAAATATTCCATAAAAAACTGCAGCAGATGTTCCTATTGCAATAAGTGAATCCATATTAGGATTTCTTTTTATTAAAGTTTTAAACCCTATTTTATAATATTTATTACCAGCAATCACTACAGGTATAACTAAAATCAATTGTAATAAAGCAAAAGTTTTTGGATTAATCATAGGATCTATAAAAGAAGGTAAAGGAAACCCTATCATATGTCCCATAGATATATAAAGTAGCGGAATTGTAAATATTAAAGATATAATAAATTTATTAAATATAAGTTTAATTTCTTTTTCTTTTTTTCTATCATCTAAGTCTTCTGTATTTTCTTCTAAAGCTTTATATCCAGCTTTTTCTATAACTCTTTTTATATCTGAAACTTCTACCTTTGAAGGATCATATTTTATATTTAATTTTTCTGATGCTAAGTTTACATTAGACTCTATAACCCCGTCAAGCTTTTTAGTAACTCTTTCAACTGTTTTGGCACAAGCAGCACAAGTCATTCCTTCTATTTTGAATATTTTATTCATTTTTTCACCTCTATTTTTGAATAACTTTTTCTAAAATATTTATTATTTCTTCTATCTTTTCATCACCATTGTCATTTTTAATAGCCTCTTTAACACAATGATGTAAATGCTGTTTTAAAATAAGAATATTAGCTTTTTTTAAAAGAGCTTGTGCTGCAATTATCTGATTAGATACATCTATACAATATCTTCCTTCTTCAAGCATTTTAATTATACCTTCAATTTGTCCTTTACATGTTTTTAAAGATTGTAATGCTTTTTTTTGTTCTTCATTCATAATAAGACCTCCTAACTCCTCCCATATGGGGGGTGTATATTAATTGTAATATTAAATTAAAATAAATTCAAGTAGTTTAATAATTTTTTAATAAATAATTTAAAAGCCATACATAAAAAGGCTTTCCCTTATTTATATATGACTTTTAAATTTCTTTAAAATATTTAATCTAAATTCTCTACTCTAATTACGTTATCTATTTGCTTTACGACTTTTAAATCTTTAATTTTATTTAAAGCATTATTTAATTTTTCTTCTAATGTTTGATGGGTAAATATAACAATATATACATATCCCTCATCTACAACTTTAGATTTTTGTATAAATGAAGATATACTTACTCCTTCTTCTCCTAAAATAGTAGATATTTGTCCAAGTACACCTGGATCATCTTTTACAGTTATTCTTAAATAATATTCAGATGATACCTCTTTAATATCTACAACATTTTTTTCTATATTGTATGTATAAGTATTATTAAATCTGTTATTTCTTAAAGTAGAAATTATATCTCCAACAACTGCGCTACCTGTTGGGAGTTCTCCAGCTCCTTTACCATATAACATTAAATTACCTACAGCATTTCCCTTTAATAAAATTGCATTATATGAATTATTTACATTTGCAAGTGGATGATTAGAAGGTATCATAGTAAGATGAACTCTAAGTTCAAGATTTTCATCTACATTTTTTGCAATTCCTAAAAGCTTTATAACATATCCAAATTCCCTTGCGTATTCTACATCAACAGAACTTATTTTTGTTATTCCTTCTCTATAAACTTTATTTATATCAACATTAGTTTCATAAGCCAATTTCGTTAATATAGCTAATTTATATGCAGCATCAAATCCTTCAATATCAGAAGTTGGATCTGCTTCTGCATATCCCTTTTCTTGTGCCTTTTTTAATGCATCTTGAAAATCCATTTTTTCAGATGTCATCTTTGTTAGTATATAGTTTGTTGTTCCGTTTATTATTCCAATTATTTCTTTTATTTTATTTCCTGTAAGGCTTTCTTTAATTACATTTATAATAGGAATTCCACCAGCAACACTAGCTTCAAAATTAACAATTACCTCTTTTTCTTCTGCTTTTTTAAATATTTCTTCTCCATGTGTAGCTATTAAAAGCTTGTTAGCTGTAACTAACTATATGTTTTCTTTTATTTATTGAATTTAGTATATATTCCCTAGCCGGCTCAATTCCACCCATAACTTCAACAACAATTTTTATATCATCATCATTTAATATATCATCTATATCTGTAGTTAAAATTTCTTTTGGTATATTTATTCCTCTATCTTTATTTTTATCTTTAACTAAAACTTTAACTATTTCTATTTTGCATCCTGCTCTTTTTATTATTTCTTCATTATTCATGTTTAATATGTTCCATACGCCCTTGCCTACATTGCCTAAACCTAAAAGAGCAATTTTGACACTTTCCATAATTTTTATCCCCTTTCAAACTTAATTTTCAAAAGCTTTGTATATAGCTCTTACAGCTTTTTCAAAATCATCATTTTCTACTCCAACTATAATATTTATTTCACTTGAACCTTGATCAATCATTCTTATATTTATATCTGCTTTTGCAAGACTTAAAAGTACTTTTGCTGCAACTCCCTTTGTTCTAATCATTCCTTTACCTACTGTAGCAATTAAAGCCATATTAGGATAAACTTCAACTGAATCTGGTTTACACTGCTTTTTTATTTCTTCTATTATATCCTCTAATTTATCTTTTATTTGATTTTCTTCTATTACAAGTGAAACAGTGTCAATACCTGAAGGCATATTTTCAAATGAAATACAATTGTGTTCTAATATAGAAAGTACCTTTCTGCAAAAACCTCTTTCTTGGTTCATGAGAATTTTTTGTATAGCAATTACAACAAACCCTTTTTTACCAGCAACACCTGTTATTGTACCGCTGTAATCTTTTATATCTGCATCATCAGGTACTATAAGTGTCCCTTTATCTTCAGGCCTGTTAGTATTTTTTATATTTATAGGAATACATACATCTCTAATTGGAAATATACTTTCTTCATGAAGCACTTTTGCTCCCATATATGAAAGTTCCCTTAATTCTTTATATGTTACAACTTCTATAGATTTAGGATTTTCCACAATATTAGGGTCTGCCATTAAAAGACCTGATACATCTGTCCAATTTTCGTACATTTTTGCATCTAAGCATCTTGCAAGTATTGAACCTGTGATATCTGATCCGCCTCTTGAAAAAGTCTTAATATCACCATTTGGCATAGATCCATAAAATCCTGGTACAACTGCTCTTTCTATATTTTTCATTTTTTCGCAAATAAGTTTTTGAGTACTTTCTAAATCTAATAACCCATTATTTTTAAATTTAATAATTTCTGCAGCATCTACAAATTCATATCCTAGGTATTTTGCAAGTATTAACCCGTTTAAATACTCCCCTCTACTTGCTGCATAGTCTGCCGATGCGCCATTTGTAATATTTTCCTTAACTTCATTTAGATATTTACTTATATCCATATCTATATTTAATTCATTAACTAAACCTTTAAATCTTTCTTCTATTATTTCAAAAACATCTTCAAATGGAATATCATTGTTTACATGTTGATAACAAAGATATAATAAATCTGTAACTTTATAGTCTTTACTAAACCTTTTTCCTGGTGCAGAAGGAACTATATATCTTCTTTCTTTGTTTGCAAAGACTATATTTTTAACCTTTTGAAATTGATCACTATCTGCTAATGAACTTCCACCAAATTTAGCTACAACTACATTTCTCATTTTCATACTCCTAACATAATAAAATCTATTTTATAATAACTGTCCCTTTATTATCTATTTTTAATGGTACTACATTCCACTTATATTTTAATTTGTCTAAATAATTTTTAATTTTTTCATAAAAGTCTAAATTATCATTTTCAAGCATAACCATTATAGTAGGCCCTGCTCCACTTAAAAATACTGCTAAACTTCCAAGCTCAGTACATTTTGATTTTATATAGTAAAAATCATGTATAAATTTAGCTCTATAATCTTCATGCAGAGAGTCTTTACATGCGTACTTTAATAAATCTAATTCTCCATTATTTAAAGCACTTATCATAAGTGCAACTCTGCCTACATTATAAACACCTTTTTTATAATCTATTGTATTTGGTAAAGCCTCCCTAGCTTCTTCTGTTGATAAAGTAAATTCAGGAATAAGTGCACAAAATTTTATATCTTTATTAATATTTACTTTGCTGTATATTATTTTTTCATCTTCTAATACAGAAACTACTATACCACCTAAAATAGCAGGTGCAATATTATCTGGATGTCCTTCTATTTCTGTTGCTATTTCTAAAAGCTCTCTTTCACTTAAAACATTGCCTGAAATCTCATTTGCAGCAAAAATACCTGCTGCAATACATGCAGCACTGCTTCCTAATCCTCTTGATACAGGTATACTGCTTTCTATTGTTATTTTTATGCCTTTAATTTTATATCCTGTTTTTTTAAAGCATTTTTCCATAGATATATATATAAGGTTATCTTTATTTTTAAATTTATCATCACAACCTTCAATAATAAGGCCTTCTTCAATTTCTTCAAAAAAATATCTGTTATACATATTTAAAGATACACCTAAGCAATCAAAACCCGGCCCCATATTAGCACTTGTTGCAGGAACTCTAACTTCAAACATAAATTCCACCTACACTCCTAAAAACATTGATATAACTTTTTTAAGTTCATCTTTTTTGCATACTGTAGTATGTTTAATCTCTTTTTTATATAAATCTTTTATACTTGAAGGTATTTGTAAATTAAATTTATTAGATAATTCATTAATCATTTCACAATCTAAACTATCTTTGTTTGTAAAATTTAATGCGTCATTAATACTTCTTGGAAATTTAAATGGACTTGCAGTAGATGCTATAATAGTAATATTTTTATCTCCTGTTTCTTTCTTATATTTTTCATAAACAAAATAAGCAACAGCTGTATGAGGATCTATAACATAATTTGAGTTTTTATAAACTTTGTTTATTGCAGATAAAGTTTCATCCTCATTAGCATATCCTCCATATAAAATATTCATTCTTTCTTTCATAGAATCTGTTATTTCATATTTCCCTTTTCCCATTAAATCTTTCATATATTCTCTTACAATATCGCTATTTTCTTCACTTATTTCATATAAAAATCTCTCTAAATTACTTGAAATTAAAATATCCATTGAAGGAGAATTGGTAACAAAAAAATCTCTATTACAATCATATATACCACTGTTTATAAAATCAGTGAGTACATTATTTTTATTTGAAGCACATATTAATTTGCCTATAGGAATTCCCATTTTTTTAGCATAGTAAGCTGCTAATATGTTACCAAAATTTCCTGTAGGTACAGCTACATTAATAAATTCTCCATCTTTTATTTTATTTTCTGATAAAAGTTTAACATAAGCATATACATAATATACAATCTGTGGAACTAATCTTCCTATGTTAATTGAATTTGCTGAAGAGAGCATATATCCATTTTCGTTTAATATATTATTATAATCAATATCTGTAAAAATCTTCTTTACAGCACTTTGTGCATCATCAAAATTTCCTTCAATACCTACAACAAATGTATTATCTCCTTCTTGAGTAATCATTTGTCTTTCTTGAATATCACTAACTCCATATTTGGGATAAAATACAGCAACCTTTGTTCCATCAACATTTGAAAAGCCATCTAATGCTGCTTTGCCTGTATCTCCAGATGTTGCAGTTAAAATAACTATCTCTTTATCTATTCCATTTTTCTTTGCTGCTGTTTTCATGAAATATGGAAGTATACTTAATGCCATATCTTTAAAAGCTAGTGTTCTTCCATGATATAACTCTAAAAAATATACTCCAGATTTATAAGTTATAGGTACTATATCTTTGCTTTCAAATTTTTCATTATATGCATTGCGTATACAGTAATCTAACTCCTCATCAGTAAAATCTGTTAAAAATTTTTTCATTACATAAAAAGCTATTTCTTTATATGTCATTTTAGAAAGTTCATTAAATGGTTTGTCTATTTTAGGAAATTCAGTTGGTACAAATAGCCCTCCATCTTCTGATATTCCCTTTATTATTGCCTTTGATGCAGTTATTAAATTTCCTCCACCCCTTGTGCTTTTATACAACAAAGCTATCACCTTCTTTTATAAAATTTATTTATTGCTGCATATAATTTTTGTATTAAATTTATAATTATTTCCAAAAATTATATATAAACAATGATTTTTCTTTAAAATTTTCCTGCAATTTCTTGATTTTTGATTTTCTCTACTTTAAAAAATATTTTTTTGCACATTTATTGCTATTATAATACTAATATAAATGCTTATACTGTTGTTGTAATTTTAACACATTCATAATTTTCTGTAAATCTCATTTTTATATTTTATGAAATTTCATTTTTATTATAATGCAAAACAGTCAGTTAATAAAACATGAAAATTAAATATAGTCTAGTAAAATAATACCAATCAAATCAAAAATATCTTTTATTCTTAAAAGAAAGTGTTATTATTTTACTAGACTACTGTATTAAACTTTAGATATTTATAATTAAATTAATTTTTTTAGCTCTTTTGCAGCTAATGTTATATTTTCTTTCCCTAATATACTTGAAACAACAGATATTCCATCAATATTAGCAGGTTCTAATAATCTTACATTATTAGTATTTATTCCTCCTATAGCAACAACAGGAATAGAAATATTTTCTTTTATTTCTTTTAATACCTCTATTGAAACTGCTTGTGCATCACTTTTAGTGGAAGTAGGAAATATAGCTCCAACTCCAATATAATTTGCTCCATCCTTTTCTGCTTTTTTAGCTTCTTTTAAGTTTCTAGCAGAAACACCTAATATTTTATTTTCACCTAAAAGTTTTCTAGCTATTTTAGCTGGTATATCTTCCTGCCCTATATGAAGTCCTGCGGCATCTACCGCCAACGCAATATCTAATCTATCATTAATAATTAAAGGAATATTATATTTATCTGTAATTTGCTTAATCTTTACTGCAGTATTATAAAAATCTAAAGAAGATATATTTTTTTCTCTAAGTTGAACTAATGTAACTCCACCTTTTATGCTTTCTTCTACAGCAGTATAAATATCTTTATTTTTTAATACATCTCTATCTGTAACAAGATAAAGTTTATAATCTACTTTAAAACTCATTTATTTTACCTCTCTTAATAATTATTTCTTCAGATAAATTATAAACCGCATCTATTATATTAACTTTTAACATACCGCTCCCTTCATATTCTTTATTTAAATTTTCGTAAGCAATTTCTCCTGCTATACCCATTGTAACAATTCCTGCTAAAGCCGCTAAAAGTTCATCTTCTTCTGCTCCTAAATAAGAACCAATAAGAGATGAGCACATACATCCAGTACCTGTAACTTTAGACATAATCTTATGTCCATTTTCTACCGTGTAAAGAATTTTCCCATCTGTTATAATATCAATATCTCCAGTAATTGCCACTACTGTATTAAATTTTTTAGCGGCCTCTTTTGCTAAATTTTTGTTTTCTAAAAGTTTATTGTTATCTTCAAATATAGTTTCTGAAGCATCTACTCCTTTAGTATTGCTTTTTAATCCATAAAGAGTTTTTATTTCTGATATATTTCCCTTAATTACTGATAATTTTATTTCATCTATAATTTTATTGGCTATTTTAGTCCTATAAGGTGTAGCTCCTGCACCAACAGGATCTAAAATAACAGGTATATTTAGTTCATTGGCTTTTTTACAAGCTTTAATCATAGATTCTACAGTTTTACTATTTAATGTTCCTATATTAATAACAAGTGATGATGCCAAGCTCACCATATCAACAACTTCTTCAATTTCATCGGCCATAACTGGTGAAGCACCAACAGCAAGAGTAATGTTGGCACAGTCATTAACTGTAACATAATTTGTTATATGATGTACTAGAGGATTTTTTTCTTTTAGTTTATATAATAATTTTGCAATTTTTTCGCATGTTTCCATTTTATAAAAACCTCCCAATTAATAAATAAAATAGACCTTTGCAAAATTCTAATCCATTGAATTTAAAGGCTTCCAAATACTAATATAGATGTTTTTCCCTCCACTTTTTAATCAAAACTGTATCAATTTATATAGGAAATTCACCATAAGCCTTTAAATACTGTACTACCATTTTGCAATCGTCTAAATAAATAAAAATATATTAAAACTAGATTATACCTGCTTTTTTATATAATTCATAAAAATGGTGTGTAGGCCCAACACCATGTCCAATATCTAAAGAATGTTCTATTGCTATTGTTATATATTCTTTTGCTTTTTTAACTGCATCCTTTATTTTATATTCAAGAGCTAAATTTGCAGTTATAGCTGAAGATAATGTGCATCCAGTACCATGAGTATTTTTTGTTTGTATTCTTTTAGAGAATAGACATGTAATATCCTTACCATCATAAAGTACATCTACTGCATCACCTTCCATATGTCCTCCTTTTAAAAGTACATTTTTGCACCCTAATTTATAAATTTCTTTTGCTGCTTTTTTCATATCTTCAATTGTTTTTATTGAAATTTTTTCTGCATTTATCTCTTTTAAAATTTCACATGCCTCTGGTATATTAGGAGTAATAAGAAAAGCTTGAGGAATTAATTTTTTAATTAAAGCACTT
Organism: Clostridium prolinivorans; assembly: GCF_004011155.1. Taxonomy (GTDB): domain Bacteria; phylum Bacillota; class Clostridia; order Clostridiales; family Clostridiaceae; genus Clostridium_AT; species Clostridium_AT prolinivorans. Next base: position 163,499 of record NZ_RJWG01000004.1, read on the forward strand.
TTTGCTTCTGGATTTAATAATGCATATCCACTTTTTGATATCATTACAGGATCTAAAACAACATTTTTTGCTTTATATTGCTGAAGCTTTTGAGCAATAGCCTCAATTGTTGTAATCTTAGAAACCATACCAATTTTAACTGCATCTACTTCTATATCTGTAAAAATAGCATCAATTTGAGATTTAATAATAGACTCATTTATATCTTGAACTGCAAAAACACCTTGAGTATTTTGTGCTGTTACTGCAGTTATAACACTCATTCCATATACACCATTTGCACTAAAAGTTTTTAAATCCGCCTGTATTCCAGCTCCTCCACAGCTATCAGATCCAGCAATTGTAAGTACATTTTTCACTTTTTATCATCTCCTTACAAATTTATTGAACTATAGTTTTTAGACTTATTATAATTGTAGAAATGTGTTTTAATTATTTACATTATTTTACTAATTGTATTTTTTAAATTATACACTAATTTCTCGGCATTTTCTGATTCCATTACAGAAGACATAACTGCAATCCCATCCGCACCACACTCTAATACTTCCTTAACATTATTTTCATTTATTCCTCCTATTGCTATAACAGGTATTGTTAAAGCACTGCATATATTTTTTAAAAATGTTATACCTCTACCTGGTACATCTTTTTTACAAGAAGTATTATATATATGCCCTGCGATAACATAATCAGCACCTTTATTTTCTGCAGCAATGCCTTCTTCCAAAGAATGTATTGAAACTCCTAATAATTTATTATACTGTTTATCAAAATTCATAAAACTTTCATAACTTAAATGAATACCTGCAGTTTGCGATATTTTTCCTACTTTATAACTTCCATTAACTATTAAAGGTATATTTCCGTCCATATATTCCAATATTTTTATTGTAATTTCATAAAGTTCTTTTTCAGATAAATCTTTTTCTCTTAAAATAATAGCGTCAGCTCCACCTTTAATAGAAGATTTTATTTTATCTTCTAAGCTTCCATTTTTAATTAATTTTCTATTTGTGACAACATAAAGTTTTTTACTCATACTACATCACATTCTCCCAATCTTTAAAAATAGCGCAATAGCCTTTTGATTCAAGCATAGCTTTAATTTCCTCTACAGATCTTTTATCGGAAACTTCAAATTGAGCTTCTCCAGTATCTTCAATAGATGTAGAATGCCCACCAACTGCTGTTGATACTCCTGCAGACATTTTTGTAACCCCTAATGGTATTAAATTGTCTCTTAACTTAGCACTTTCTCTTGTTGTTATATTTATTCCAGCTCTAGGTAGAAATAATTTAAAAGCTAACATTATTTGTACCATATTTTTGTCAGTTATCTCTTGTATGTCATTAAAACTTCCAGCGTGGGGTCTTATCCTTGGAACAGACATACTCATCTCCATATGTGGAAAGTTATCTTCTATATATTTAGCATGAAGTCCTGAAAAAAAAGCTTCTTTTCTCCAGTCTGAAAGTCCATATAAAGCACCTACTCCAAGTGTTCTTATTCCTGCCCTGCAAGCTCTTTCAGGTGTTTCAATTCTAAATTTGAAATCCTTTTTAGGACCAGATAAATGAACTTTATCATATATATCCATATCATAAGTTTCTTGATATATGGTTAGTCCATCTACTCCACACTCTACAAGTTCTATATATTCTTTTTCTTCAAGAGGATATATTTCTATAGTTATAGAGCTAAAATATTTTTTTAAAATTTTTACGCTATCTTTTATATAAGATATAGGACTATGGAAACGTGATTCTCCTGTAAGAAGCATTACATGTTTAAGCCCAGTAGCTTGTATATTTTTTGCTTCTTCTTCCAATTCTTCAAGAGTTAATTTTTTTCTCTTAATTTTATTTTCAACATTATAACCACAGTAAATGCATTTATTTACACAATAATTTGAAATATATATTGGAGTATATAAAAGTACTGCCTTACCAAAATTATTTAAAGATTGTTTATGCACCTTTTGAGCCATAATTTCTATAAAGTTTTCTGCTGCTGGAGATAAAAGACATAAAAAATCTTCGTTGCTTAAATAATCTTTGCTTAACACATTTATTATTTTATCTTCAGTAACAGTATCTAAAAAATTCTTAAAGTCAAAGTTTTGAAGTTCTTTACATATATCATAAAAACTCATATTATCACTTCCTATCTTAAAAAGCCTGTTAATGGTGAAGAAGCATCTGCATAAAGTTTTTGTACTCCAAGTCCTGAAATATATGCTTTTCTTCCTGCCTCTACTGAAAGTTTAAATGCCTCTGCCATAATAACAGGATCTCCTGCAGTGGCTAAAGCAGTGTTTATTAATACTGCAGAAGCCCCCATTTCCATAGCTTTTGCTGCATCTGACGGTTTACCTATTCCTGCATCTACTATAATTGGAACTTTTATTTCTTCTATAAGAATTTTAATCATTTCTTTTGTTCTAATACCTCTATTTGTCCCAATAGGTGCTCCAAGAGGCATAACTGCAGCTGCTCCTGCATCTACCATTCTCCTTGCATCCATCAAATCTGGATTCATATATGGAAGGACTACAAAACCTTCCTTGGCAAGAATTTCTGTTGCTTTTATAGTTTCATAATTATCAGGAAGAAGGTATTTATTATCTGAAATTATTTCAATTTTTATCCAATTACCACATCCAGCTGCTTTTGCTAGTCTTGCTAGTCTAATTGCTTCTTGCGCATTTCTTGCTCCTGAAGTATTAGGCATTATAATACATTCTTTATCTATATAATTTAAAATATTTTCTTCTTCTGATTCAAAATCTACTCTCCTTATTGCAGCAGTAACAACTTGAGCACCGCTTGATTTTATAATATCAGGAATAATCTTATTCGTTGAATACTTACCCGTACCTATAAAAAGTCTGCTTTTTATCTCTCTGCCACCTATAACTAATTTATCCATATAATTAATTTTCCTCCCCTATTATTAATCTAACAGCTATATTAGCCTGATGATTAGCTGCAACTGCTACTCTTGGTGCCATAAGGCCTAAACCTTCTTTAGCCTCTGCTTCCATATCTCCTACAATATAAAAGTTTTCTTTTACTCGTCTAGTTACTATGGTATTGGCTGTATAATGGCCTGCTACTCCAGATGCAGCAATTATCTTTTTATCTTTCATCTTAGTTATTACAGTATTAACAATCATTGACTTACAAATTGGATTATCAAAAGCTTCTATTATAATATCCACATTCTTAAAAATTTTTTGAACACTGTTTTCATCTAAATATGTGTCAAAACTTTCTACATCTACAAAAGGATTGCAATCTTTTAAAATTTCCTTCATTGCTTCTGTTTTTTTCATACCTATATGTTTTACAAAATAATACTGCCTATTTAAATTGCTTGGCTCTACAACATCAAAATCAGCAATAACTAGTTTACCTATACCCATTCTTGTAAGTGATACAGCGGCATTTGAACCAAGACCTCCAAGACCTGCTATTCCTACTTTTGCCTTTTTTAATTTTTCATGTATATAAGGAGTATGTCTGGAAACCATTAATGTTTCCAGTTCCTCCTTTTTAGGTATTTCTCCTTTTTTTATTAAAGCTACTTTATCAAAAGGTTTTAAATGTATATCTTTATTTACAGGAAATCCATTATAAATTATAATATCTGCATCCTTTTTATATTTTTCTTTTATTTGAAATATTGTTGAATAGTTTTCTACTTCTAATATTTTTTCATTTATATATATCTGCATTTAACCTCCTCCTACAAATCTTATTATTTCTACCTTTGAGTAGCTATATAGTTTTTTTTGTGAATATTCATCTTTAGGTATAATATCCATATCTACTTCTACGACTACTCTATCAGAATGAATATTAAGATTTTCAAGCAATTCTTTAACTGTTATGCTATCTTTAAAATTCATTTCTTTACCATTTACTATCACTCTTACACCTCCCTTTTTTTAAAGTTAAAAATACTACATATTTAAATTTTCATTATTAAGAACTTTTTTCATAGTTCTTACAGCACACATTTTCCCACACATAGTACAGCTATCTGCATGTTCTGGTAGAGATTCTTCTCTATATCTTCTAGCCTTTTCTTCATCAATTGATAATTCAAACATCTTTTCCCAATCTAATTCTGCTCTTGCCTTACTCATAGCATTGTCCCATTCAATTGCTCCTTTAATTCCTTTTGCAATATCTGCAGCATGAGCTGCTATTTTTGAAGCAATTATACCTTCCTTCATATCTTCAACATTAGGTAATCTTAAATGTTCAGCTGGTGTAACATAACAAAGAAAATCAGCTCCACTAGCTGCTGCTATAGCTCCTCCTATTGCTGATGTTATGTGATCATAGCCTGGAGCAATATCTGTTACTAATGGACCTAAAACATAAAAAGGAGCTCCATGGCATAATTTTTTTTCAAGAATCATATTAGCTTGAATTTCATTTATAGGCATATGACCTGGTCCTTCTATCATAACTTGTACATTCCTTTCCCAAGCTCTTTTTGTAAGTTCACCTAATACAATAAGTTCTTTTATTTGTGATGCATCAGTAGCATCTTTTATTGAACCTGGTCTGCAAGCATCTCCTAGTGATATCGTTATATCATATTTTTCACATATATCTAAAAGCCTGTCATAGTACTCATAAAATGGATTTTCAGCTTTATTTAATTCCATCCAAGCAAATAAAAGTGAACCACCTCTTGAAACTATATTGGTAAGTCTTTTATTTCTTTTAAATGTTTCCGCAGTTTCTCTATTTAATCCAGCATGTATTGTTATAAAATCTACACCATCTTCTCCATGCTTTTCTACAACTTTAAAAAATTCATCTACAGTTATATCTTTTAGTTCTTTTTCATAAAATCCAATAGCGTCATATACAGGAACTGTTCCTAACATAGCTGTGGACATATTTATTATTTTTTTTCTTAAATCTTCTGTCTTTCCATAGTTTGATAAATCCATTATTGCTTCAGCTTTCATATCTAAAGCAATTTTAACCTTATCTAATTCTTTTTCCATGTTACAGCAATCTTTTGATATACCCAAATTTACATTTATCTTTGTTCTAAGTCCTTGTCCAATACCTTCCGGGCTTAAAGTTTTATGATTTTTATTTGCTGGTATTACAACTTTCCCTTCTGCTATTAAGTTTCTAAGTTCTTCAACTTTCATTTTTTCTTTTTCTGCAACTATTCTCATTTCTTCTGTAATTATACCCTTTTTAGCTGCATCCATTTGTGTTGTGTAATTCATTACTATCACTCCTTAAAAATAATAAAAACAGCCTTATGCTAAAGGTGCGTAAGGCTGTTTTATTATTTAAATACTATATGTAATAAAAAAAGCTTGCAAAAGCAAGCTCTGTATTTAAAAACAGACCTCTCGCTTCCCTACGGTGGTTCTAACCACATCAGGTTCATAGAGTTAGGATTTCTCCTTCTCAGCCTTACGGCACCCCTAGCAAGTGGATTAAATATAATATTTTGTTTTTCTATAATTATACATTATATTAGTATATTTGTAAAATACTTTTTAAATTTTATAAGTGTTTTTTATTATTTAAAATTGTTTTAAAAGATTAGCCATTTCAATTGCAGTAACTGCTGCATCATATCCTTTATTTCCGCCTTTTGTTCCTGCTCTTTCAATTGCCTGATCTATTGTATCAGTTGTAAGTACACCAAATATTATAGGAGTTTCTGTTTCTAATGACACATTAGCAATCCCTTTTGATACTTCACTTGATACATAATCAAAATGAGGTGTAGCACCTCTAATAACTGCACCTAAACATATAATCGCATCATATTTATTAGATTTAGCTAATTTTTTTGCAGTTAATGGAATTTCAAATGCTCCAGGAACCCAAGTTATCTCAATATCATCTTCTAATGCTCCATGACGTTTTAAAGCATCTAAAGCTCCTGACAAAAGCTTGCTTCCAATAAATTCATTAAATCTTCCTACAACAATTCCAAATTTTAATCCTTGAGATATTAATTTTCCTTCATATATTTTCATTTATTTTCCTCCTCATAAATTTTTATTATTATTTATTATTTAATCTTGCTTTACATTATTTAAATTACTATAATTGTTTTTTTCATTAAAATTTAGTATATGTCCAAGTTTTTGTTTTTTTGTTTTTAAATAAAATTCATTTTTTTCATTATGATTCATTTGTATTGGTATTCTTTGGATAACTTCTATACCATATCCAGAAAGTCCTGATATTTTTTTAGGATTGTTAGTCATAAGTCTTAACTTTTTAACCCCAAGGTCTACTAAAATTTGTGCACCAATTCCATAGTCTCTCATATCAGCAGGAAAACCTAATGCTAAATTAGCTTCTACAGTATCCATGCCTTGATCTTGAAGTGCATATGCCTTAATTTTATTTATAAGCCCTATGCCCCTTCCCTCTTGTCTCATATAAAGAAGAATACCTCTCCCTTCTTCTTCTATTTTTTTCATAGCTTCAGCAAGTTGTTCTCCACAATCACACCTTAATGATCCAAAGGCATCTCCTGTAAGACATTCCGAATGAACTCTTATAAGTACAGGTTCTCCATTTGAAATATCTCCCTTAACTAAAGCAATATGATGCTCACCATTTAAAGTGTTTTCATACCCAATAATTTTAAATTCACCATATTTTGTAGGCATTTTAGCTTCAGTAACTCTCTTTACACATTTTTCATTCTTTATTCTATAAGCAATTAAATCTGCAATTGTAATAATTTTAAGATTATGTTCTTTAGCATACTCAATAAGTTTAGGAGTTCTAGCCATAGTTCCATCTTCATTCATTATTTCACATATAACCCCTGCTGGATATAATCCTGCAATTTTAGCTAAATCTACCGCTGCTTCAGTATGTCCTGCTCTTTTAAGTACTCCACCTTCTTTTGCTTCAAGAGGGAAAACATGTCCCGGCCTTCTAAAGTCTTCTTCTGAAGAATTTAAATCTAAAACCTTTTGTATTGTAAAAGCCCTCTCAAAAGCAGAAATACCTGTATCTGTATAAGCAGCATCTATTGATACTGTAAATGCAGTGCAGTGAGATTCTGTATTATGTTCTACCATAGGAGGTATATTTAATTTTCTTAATCTTTCTCCTATAATAGGCATACAAATAAGTCCTCTCCCATATTTAGCCATAAAATTAATAGCTTCTGGAGTAACTTTTTCTGCAGCCATTAATAAATCTCCCTCGTTTTCTCTATCTTCATCATCTATTACAATTACCATTTTACCTTCTTTAATATCTTCAATTGCTTCTTCAATTGTATTAAATTTATACATAATTTATCCTCCTTTCTTTATACAAACCCATATTTATTTAAAAAATCGTAATCAATTTTATTTTTAACTGCTCCTTGGTCTTGAATTTTAATAAATTTTTCAACATATTTTCCTAAAACATCACATTCAATATTTACTTCATCACCCTTCTTTTTTTGACAAAGGGTCGTTACATCTTTAGTATGAGGAATAATAGAAACTTTAAATGAAGCTTCATCTACATAAGCTACTGTAAGGCTTACCCCATCTATTGCAACAGAGCCTTTTTGTACTATATATTTTAATATTTCAGATGAAGCTTCAATTGTAATCCATATTGCATTATCTTCTTTTTCATAATCTTTAATAATACCTGCCCCATCAATATGTCCGCTTACAATATGTCCTCCTAATCTATCTCCAATACTTAATGCTCTTTCAAGATTTACTTTATCTCCTTTAGCAATATTTTTTAAATTACTCCTTCTCATAGTTTCTGCCATTACATCAACAATAAATCTATTTCTATCAAAAGAGGTTACTGTAAGGCAGACACCATTTGTGCATATACTATCACCAATTTTTATTCCTTCTAAAACTTTATAAGCTTTAATTGTTATTTTTGCTGATTTTACTGATTTAATAACAGACTCAACTTCTCCTATTTCTTCTATAAGTCCTGTAAACATTTAAAGTTCCATCTCCTTTTGGACATACCCTTCTATTAATATGTCATCTTCAAAACGCTTAATATCTATTTTATTTATAGAAATTGCTTCATTTATAAATGCTCTTCCTTTTCCTCCAACTGGAGTTTTTGCTTTCATGCCTCCTATAATTTTAGGAGCTATAAAAGCATTTATTTTATCAACAATACCTGCCTCTAAAGCAGAATAATTTAGTTCACTTCCTCCTTCTAAAAGTATACTATCTATCTTTCTTTCTCCTAGTTTCTTCATAAGAAAAGCAAGATCTACTTTTTCATTTTTTGATGGTGTAATTATAATTTCGGCACCTTTTTCTTTTAAAGCTTCTATTTTATCATTTTCAGCTTTCTCAGTAACTGCTACAATTGTTTTAGCCTTTGAATTAATATTAAGCACTTTTGCTTCAATAGGTATTCTTGCATTGCTATCTACAATTATTCTAATACAATCACTTCCTTCTCCATTTTCTAATCTTGTTGTTAACATAGGATCATCTTTAAGTACTGTGCCTACTCCTACCATAATACCAGCAACTCTATGTCTTAATTGATGTACAAAATTTCTTGAAGTCTTTCCTGTAATCCACTTAGAGTCTCCTGTAAATGTTGCGATTTTCCCATCTAATGTCATAGCAGTTTTCATTATGCAAAATGGCTGTTTGGTTGTTATATATTTAAGAAATATTTCATTAAGCTTTCTTCCTTCTTCTTCTAAAACACCTGTAATTACCTCTATACCATTATCTTTAAGAATTTTAATACCTCTCCCTGATACCTCAGGATTAGGATCTATTAATCCTATTATTACTTTTTTTATTCCTTTTTCTACTATTGCATTTGCACAAGGAGGAGTTTTGCCATAATGAGAACATGGCTCAAGTGTAACGTACATTGTTGCACCTTTAACATCTTCAGTTGCATCTTTAAATGCATTTATTTCAGCATGATTACCACCATATATTTGATGATATCCTTCTCCAATTATTCTTCCATTTTTTACAATTACGGCACCTACTAATGGATTAGGATTAGTGTAACCTATTCCTTTTTTTGCAAGTTCTAATGCTCTTTGCATATACTTAATATCCAAAACTAATCACTCCAATTTATTTAAAAAATTAAAGCCCTAAGATTTTACTCTCAGGGCTTTTAAATCAAATTTATTAAATCTATTTATTATAAACTCGTATACATCTATAAAACTTTAAAGTTTTATAAAGTCATCTATTAAAATAATAATTCTCTCTGTAAAAATAAAATATATTATCTTATTGAATTATTATTTTATTAGACCATTCTTATACTGGATATTTATAAATAGATTAAATAATAATGCCTATATAATCTTCTCCCGTCCAGACTTTACTGTCGGCTTCGGAGTTTCACCGAATCAACCTTACGGCTCGCGGGCTATACCGCCGGTAGGGACTTTCACCCTGCCCTGAAGATTTATTTAATTTTATGCTAATACTATCACAAATATTTTAAACAGTCAATATGCATATTTTTTATTGGTATTTATTTTACTTCCACAGTCCAATTATATATATCTTCTATTTTTCCTAATTGAATACCTGTAATTGTGTCATATAATTTTTGGCTTAATTCTCCTATACCGCCATCTTGTATTATCATTACTTCATTTTTCCATCTAAGCTTTCCTACTGGAGATATTACAGCTGCTGTACCAGTACCCCAAACTTCTTCAAGTTTTCCAGATTTTTGAGCTTCATAAATCTCATCAATTGAAATTTTTCTCTCTTCTACTGGAAGTCCCCAAGATTTGCACAATTGAATTACTGAATCACGAGTAACCCCTGGTAATATACTTCCATTTAATGCTGGAGTAACTACTACACCATCTATCTTAAAAAATATGTTCATAGCTCCTACTTCTTCAATGTACTTTCGTTCTACCCCATCTAGCCATAATACTTGTGAATATCCTTCATCATGAGCTTTAACTTGTGCTGCTAAACTTGCAGCATAATTGCCACCGGTTTTTGCCTCGCCAATACCACCTTTTACAGCTCTTACATATTCATCTTCAATCCATATACCTACAGGATCCAATCCACTTTCATAATAAGCACCACTAGGTGAAAGTATTATTATAAACATATAAGTACTTGATGGTTTTACTCCTAAAAATTCATCTGTAGCAATAATAAAAGGCCTAATGTATAAAGATGTTCCTGGTGCTTTAGGGATCCAATCCTCATCTACTTTAACCACAGCCTTAACAGCTTGCACAAAATCTTCCACAGGAATTTCTGGAATACATAGCCTTTTATTAGTATTAATTGCCCTTTTAGCATTCATATCAGGTCTAAATAAAAGTGTTCTACCATCTTCTGCTTTATAAGCTTTTAATCCTTCAAACATCTCTTGTCCATAATGATATACCATAGCTGCAGGAGATAAAGAAATATTTTGAAATGGTACAATTCTAGCATCGTGCCAGCCTTTACCTTCTGTATAATTCATTATAAACATGTGATCTGTAAAAATACGTCCAAATCCTAAAGGTTCATCTTCTCTAGGTTTAGTTTTTGGTGTTGTAGTTCTTATTACTTTGATATCTAACATTATATATAGCCTCCTGTATATTTATTAATTATATATTATACCACAAATATAAAAATTTTTATTATTTTCAGTTTAAAAAGTCTTAATTATGTATTTTCTAATATAGATATGAAAATAAAAATTATATACTTTTATCCTACCATGCAAAAAACTCCCGTTTTTGTCGGGAGTTTTTCCTTATTTAATAATATATATTATCGTAAATTACTTAAACTTGCTTCTTTAAAATTATTTTTTTATTATCAATGCTTAATTTTAATATTAGCAATTATTTAAAAAATAAATTTTTAGCTTTAATGCCTCTTAATATTTTCTATTTATTAATATAATTATTTACAATTATATTTTCAGCCCATTTTTCAACTTCTTTATTACCAGTTATTACAAATTCTTGACCTGGTCCAACAGTTTTCAGTAAACAGCAATTATCTTTTAACTGCCATATTGGCTTTCCTGATTTATCAACCAAATTTTCATGAAATGTCATTTTAGTATTAAACTTTGGGTGAAAAAAGTATGGAAGTTTCCATAAAGATTTTTTATCTTGTCCTTCACAAGTTAAAACTAAAGAATCATCATATCGTAAGCAGCCAAAACCAGGAATTGAACTATTAAAACTTAACTTTTCTCTAGCAATATACGCTGTATTATTGCTTCTTTTACTATAATAATAGTGAGGATGAATAAGTTTCCACTCTTCATACCTTATTTTTTCTGATATATTTTGTATTTCACCTACTTGAAGATATCCCCAAATAATATGCTTGTCTGTCTTGTTAACAAAAGTATATCTGTTATTTATTTTTTTAACGTCTTTAAACCAGCCAAAGAATAGAAATAAATCGCCTTCTTCTATATTTTGATTATATAGATGAGATTGTGAACTGCTGCATTGTCCAAATATACCTTTCCATCCATTATTGCGTTTTTTTAAAACATTATAATTTAAATCTGGATCTAAATGAACACACCTTTTCTCAAATCCCTTAATTCCTAATTCATTCATAATATCAGCATAAGTTAAGTTGCCATTAAAAATAAGGTCGCTATACGTTATTCCTGTATTAATTCTATTAATATCATTGTCTTCTGGTGTAGGAAATGATACGTGATGTTTTTCCTCAATAAATAGAGGGCTGGGATAACCTCCTGAAGCAGAATCAAATCCTTTTCTGCTAAGTATTATCTTCATATCTACTTTCCCCCATTATAAAAAATTATATTTTATGTTAAACAAAATAAGCTTCTTGTTAAATTTAAATTTAAATTTACAAAAACTAATTTATCAATCCCCATTCTTTATTTTAGAAAACGTTTTAATATATTGATGTATTAAAGCTGATACAAAATAATATATCAAAATAATGTATATATCTTTAAGATAATTATACTTCATATAATCAAAAAAAACTACCATTTATACTAAATAATGCTTTAAATATTTATATATTTAATATTTAAAATAAATTAATAAAAAATAAAGAGATACAAAAGTATCTCCTAAAAAATATTATGTTTAATTTTTAAAGTATCAAATTTGTCCTGTTATAAATTGTACTAATATACTTACTATAGATACACTAAACCAAACTATCAGTCCTAATAACATTGGTTTAAAGCCTGACTTTGCCATTTTTTTCACATCGCAACCTAATCCTATAGAAGATAAAGCCATTACAATCATAAATTTCCCTATAATATTTATGTATTCTATACTATTTCCTTTAAATACACCAATAGTATTTAAAATTGATGCTATTAAAAACCATAATATAAACCAAGGAAATATTTTAGAAAATTTATAATTTACTTCTTGATTTAGTTTTGCTTCTTTTTTCTTTTTATAAGTCATTATAGCTGTAAAAATTAACGAAATAGGTATTATCATTGTTGCTCTTGTTAATTTAACAATAGTAGCATATTCACCAGCTTTATTACTAAAAGCATATCCTGCTGCTACTACAGAAGATGTATCATTTATAGCTGTACCAGCCCATAACCCGAAAGCTTTATCTGAAAATCCTATAATATGTCCAAGCGGTGGGAAAATAAGTACTGCTATAATATTAAATAAAAATATGGTAGATATAGAATAAGCTACATCCATATCATCTGCTTCTATAATTGGAGATATAGCAGCTATAGCAGAGCCCCCGCATATAGCTGTTCCTACACCTATAAGAGTTTTTAAATTTCCTTCAACTTTAAGAATTTTTCCAAATAGAAAAGCTGCAATAAATGCTGTAGAAATTGTAAATACTGTTACAGTTAATGATTCTATTCCAGTAGTTTTAACTTGATTAAAACTAAGACCTGCTCCTAAAACTATTATAGCCCATTGTAGTATTTTTTTAGAAGTAAAGTTTATACCTAAATCTAAACATTTAGGCTTATTTATTGTATTGTTTATTAATATACCTATTATTATACCAAACACCGGCCCACCAATTATAGGTACTAATTTGCCAAGTTCTGTAGCTATTAATGCAATTATAAATGATGCTATAATCCCTGGAAATAAATTTTTTATTTTTTTCATTACTGCCATCTCCCTTAAACTATAATTTAAAATTTACTTAGTTTTTCATAATTATTTTAAAGTGGCAGCTTTAAAAAGTAAAATATTATTATTTTATAATATACATAAGTATTAAGTTATATATAGTCTACATTTTCTTTAGCAAACTGTATAAAAGTATTAATTAAATTAGTTATATATTTGTCCTTATGATGAATTAAGTATAAACTCCTTTTTATTTTTAAACCTTCTACTTCAATCACTGCTAATTTTTTATAATTTATCTCATCTTTTATACATCTTTTTGATATACATGAAATTCCTAAACCAGCTTCAACAGCTTTTTTTATAGCTTCAGTATGTCCAAGTTCCATAAAAATGCTATAATCAACAAATTCTTTTTCTAACGCATTTATAAAAACTTCTCTAGTACCGCTGCCTTTCTCCCTCATTATTATTTTTTCTTTAGCTATATCACTTTTTAATATTTTTTCAGCTTTAACCCAAGGATGCTCTGTGCCTGTAATAAATACTAACTCATCATCGTAAAATTCTTCTACTGTTATTTCTTCAGAATGTACTGGACCTTCTACAAATGCTATATCCAATTGATTTTCTTCTATAAGTTTTGCAATATTTTCTGTATTTTCAATAATAATAGATATATCTATATTAGTATATACTTTTGAAAATTTTCCTATTATATTAGGCAGTATATATATACCAATTGTAGTACTTGCTCCTATTTTTAATTTTCCACGCTGTAATCCGTTCATTTCTTTAATAACTTTTATAGCTTCATCATAAATATTTAATATTCTTTTTGTATAATTTAAAAAAATTTTACCTTCATGAGTTAAATATAATTTTTTACCCATTCTATCAAATAATTTTACTCCCAAATCTTTTTCCAAATCATTTATTGCCTGACTTATAGAAGGCTGGCTTACATATAATTTTTCCGATACCTTAGTCATATTTAGTTCTTTGCTGACTTCATAAAAAATTCTTAATTTTCTTTCATTCATAAATTATCAGCCTTTCTTGTTTTTGCAAAAATTATTCATTATTTTAATCAAATATCATATTATAATATCTATCTATTTTTTCCCTTAAATTCTGAATACTTATATATCTTGCTTCTCTTATTATTTCTTTTCCTTCAATAAAAATAAGAATAGCAGGTATAGTAAATATTTCATATGATGCTGATATTTCTAATGACTTTTCTACATCTATTTGTACACTTTTAATCTTCGGAAATTCTTCTAAAATTTCCTTAACTTTTGGTTTCATAGCAGTACATACATTGCAATTATTGCTTCCAAAGTATAATAGAACTATTTTATTATTATTTATTAATTCTTCAATATCACTCTTTGAATTTACAAAATTCATAATATATCAACTCCAATAATTTTTTATTTATATTTATTATAATACAACTTTTTTAAAATTTATTTATATAAATAGTAATAAATGTTATAATTAACAAGAAATATAGATTAAACTTTAAAAATTTACTTAATAAATTGCTAATATGTATAATAAAAATTTGATTTTTTAAAAAATATAAATAGGGATGAGGTGTATATTTTGTCAATACTTGAGTTCCAAAATGTATTTTTTGATAATGATGGAAAAACTATTTTGAAAGATATATCTTTAACTATAAATCAAGGAGATTTTATTTCAATTGTTGGTCCTTCTGGAAGCGGGAAAAGTACTTTTCTTAAACTTTGCAGTCATTTAATAAGTCCTTCAAGTGGTAATATTATATATCACGATAAAAATTTCATGGAGTATAACCCTACAGAACTAAGAAAAAGTATATCCTATTGTTTTCAAAGTCCTTATCTTTTTGGAGATACAGTAATGGATAATATTATTTTCCCATTTACTCTAAGAAATGCAAAATTCAATAAAGAAAGAGTTAATCAATTATTTTCCAGTTTTAAAATGAACACAGATTTTTTAACTAAAGAAGTTAAAAATCTCTCTGGAGGAGAAAAGCAAAGGATAGCACTAATTAGAAGTTTGATATTTAAACCTGAAATACTTCTTTTGGATGAAATAACTTCAGCTCTTGATATTGATAATACACTAATTGTAGAAGATGTTATAAATTCACTAAATAAAGAAGGTACTACTATTTTATGGGTAACACATAATTTTGAGCAAAGCAGAAAATATGCAAATAAAATTTTAACAATAGATTCTGGAATAATTAAATCACTGGAGGTATTAAGATGAGTGGATCAAATACAATAAATATAACGTCATTGCTTATGTCTTCTTCTCTCGTAATTATAACTCTTTTCTTTTCTTATTGGCAAAAGCTCAAACTTGAAAAAGAAATTATTGTAAGTGTTGTACGTGCTGTACTTCAACTTGTTGCTGTTGGGTATATTTTAGAATATGTTTTTGGATTTAAAAGTCCTATTTTTACAACATTTTTATTATTTTTTATGACATTTAACGCTGCATATAATGCTGCAAAAAGAGGTAAAGCAATTAAAAGAGCCCTTTTAATATCTTTTTTATCTATATCAGCAGGAACTGTAGTTACTTTGGCAATACTTATTTTATCAAAAACAATAAAATATGAACCATATCAAATAATACCTGTAAGCGGAATGATTATAAGTAATGCAATGGTTGCATTAGGTTTATGCTATAAACAAATAACATCTGATTTTAAAAATAAAAGAGAAGAAGTTGAAACAAAGCTTTCATTAGGCGCAGATATACTTCCTTCATCTATAGATATTATACGTGATTCAATAAAAACAGGTATGCTGCCAACTATAGATTCTGCAAAAACATTAGGAATAGTATCTCTTCCTGGTATGATGACAGGGTTAATACTTGCAGGAACATCCCCTGTTGAAGCAATAAAATATCAAATAATGGTTACATTTATGCTGCTTTCAACAACTTCTATAGCTTCATTTATTGCTTGCTACCTATCTTATAAAAGTTTTTTTAACAATAGAAAGCAGTTAATTTTTATAAAATAAATTTTTATTTTTAATAGTATGTAATTCATAAGTACTTAAAATATTTAAAAGTATATACTAAAATACTATAAAATGAGCACTTAGTGCTCATTTTATAGTTAATATAATTACAAAAGAATAGGCAGTGTCAAAAGCATTTTGTCAAATTTTTATTCTAAATTTTCTCCGTTTGATGAAATGACTTTTTTATACCAATAAAAACTTTTCTTTTTAATTCTTCTTAAATCTTTTAAATCAAATTCATCTCTATTTACATAAATAAAACCATAACGCTTTCTTATACCTTGATGAGTGCTTACAAGATCTATAGCTGACCAAGGACAATAGCCTATTAAATTAACCCCATCAGTTATAGCAAGTTTAGCCTGTTCAATATGTTTTCTTAAATAATCAATTCTATAATCATCATTTATTATATCGCCTTCTTCAAGCTTATCATATGCTCCTAAACCATTTTCAGTAACTAATAAAGGTAAATTGTATCTTTCATTAATTTCACGCAATGTGGTACGGAAACCTACAGGATCTATAAACCATCCAAAATCTGTTTCCTGAAGATTTGGATTTAAAGCTCCCGCATAAACTCCCGGTTCTCCTATTACTATATGCTGATCCCCTTTTCTGGACATTTTATCTAAATCATTTCCTTTGCTTTCAGCTACTGTTTCAGTTGAATAATAGTTAAAAGCTATGAAATCCGGCTTAGCATCCTTTAATATTTCCATATCTCCTTCAAGTATTGTTGGTGTATACCCTTTTTCTTCCATATAACTCCATGCAATGCTGTTATATCTTCCAAACACAGCCATATCTAAATAAAGCCAATTTCTAATCGATGACCAATTATGAGCTGCAATTATATCTTCAGGCTTAGAACTTGCTGGGTATATAGAAACAATATTTGGAGCTGGACCTATTTTAGCATTTGGGCACATTTTATGACAAAGTTTTATGGCTTTTGCTTGAGCTAAAAGCATGTGATGATTTTGCTGATATAGCTCCTTTTCTGGATTTTCCATGTTAGGATCAACTGTGCCTATTGCTGTACCATGTAAGATCATCATATTTTGTTCATTTATTGTAAGCCAGTATTTAACTCTGTCTGCGAAGTTTTCAAATAAAGTTTTTGCATAGTTTTCAAAAGCATCAATAGTTTCTCTATTGCTCCAACCACCTTTTTGCTGCAAAGCATAAGGTAAGTCAAAATGATACATTGTTACAATTGGTTCAATATTATATTTTAATAACTCATTAATTAAATTATTATAAAATTCAATACCCTTTTTATTTATTTCACCTGTTCCATTTGGATAAATTCTAGTCCAAGCTATAGAAAATCTATAAGCCTTTAATCCCATTTCAGCCATTAAAGCAATATCTTCCTTATATCTATGATAATGATCAGCTGCTACTTTATAGTCAGAAGTACCTTCAGGATTTTCCTTTACATCGATAACAGAAAGGCCTTTACCATCTTCATTCCATGCTCCTTCTACTTGATAAGCTGAAGTTGAAGCACCCCATAAAAAGTTTTTTGGAAAATTTTTTAGTTTCTTGTAATTCATAATATTTTATCCCCTTTCCTTAAATGATGTTTTATAAATAAATATATTTATAACAAATTTTAAAATTATAGTTAATGATTTTTCACTAGTTGTTTTATTTAAATAATTATTAATTTTCATACTAATTATACTTAATTATATTTTAATCTACTTATATTTTCATGTCTAGGATATTAGGACAATAAATATGGCTTAAGTAATCAAATGGCTCAGTAATCAATTAGAAGCTGAATAATTATTTTATTCACGTCCTCTTTTTTGTGCTTTAATTAAAGCATCTTTAGTTTTTTCAGTAATTACTTTTTTATTATTAGTTAATGTACCATCCACATCCATAATAATTACTTTTATATAGTAAACTTTAACCAGCAAGATATCGATATCGCCCAAGCCAGTGCACAAAAATAGCCGTACTTTTATTAACCACAAAAGTACGGCTTTATTTTTTATTAAATTATACTTTTAAAATAGCTCCTTCTAGTGCAGAACCTGCTTCCTTTGAATAACGCTTCAGCACTCCTCTTCCACATTCTTTTATAATTGGATTCCACTTTGCTTTTCTTAATTCTAATTCTTCTTTAGAAACCTTAAGCTCTATTGTACCTTTTTTTAAATCTATTTTTATTGTATCTCCATTTTCAATTAAAGCGATAGGTCCTCCTTCTACGGCTTCTGGACATATATATCCAACACTTAATCCACCACTGGCACCTGAAAAACGTCCATCAGTAATAATTGCTGTGTTTGGTATTTTCTTAAGTATTTCAGTTACACGATGTAACTCTCTCATTCCAGGTCCTCCTTTAGGCCCTTCATACCTTACAACAACAATATGACCTGATTTTATTCTGCCTTCTTTATAAGCTTTATGACATTCTTCTTCGCTATTAAACACAATACTTATTCCCGTAAACTCTCTTTGATTTTCAGGAACAGCTGAAGTCTTAACAAGGGCTCCTTTAGGTGCTAAATTTCCATAAAGAATTTGTATACCATCTGCTTCTTGTATTGGATTATCAAAGGCTCTAATTACATTTCTGTCTCCTTCTTTTGCTTCACTTATAATTTCACCTATAGTTTTTCCGTCAACTGTAATAGTATCTAAATTTAATAAAGATTTTAATTCACGCATTACTGAAGGTACTCCTCCAGCTCTGTGAAGATCAACTACTGTTTGATTACCATTGGGAACTATAGCACAAAGGAGCGGAGTTTTTGAACTAACTTTTGCAAATTCATCCCACGACAATTCTATTCCAAGTTCTGCTGCTAATGCTGGTAGATGTAATAATGCATTTAGAGAACCACCTAATGCAGTTAATAATACTATTGCATTATAAATTGCCTCTTTTGTTATAATTTTTCTTGGCGTAATCCCTTCTTTTATAAGTCTCATAATCTCATTACCTGAATTTCTTGCAGCAAATCTTCTAAAACTTGTATTAGATGGTATTAAACTACTTCCAGATAGCATCATACCTAATGCCTCTGCTAAAGCATTCATTGTATTTGCAGTACCTAAAAATGGACATATTCCTGGTCCTGAATAATATTTTAATGTTCCCTCTATTAATTCACGTTCTGTTATTTCTCCACTTAAAAATTTTGAACGTAATTTTTTAGAATCTGAAGGAGCAATTTCTGGGACAGATGGTCCAGATGTTACTATAATAGTTGGAATATTTATAAGTGCTGCTGCCTGAAGCATTGCTGGTGTTATTTTATCACAAGCAGTTAACATAACCATACCATCAAATATACCTTCTCCAACTACCATTGCCTCAACTGAATCTGCAATTATTTCTCTATGCGGCAGGCAATATCTCATGCCTAAGTGTCCTTGAGCAATACCATCACACATAGCAATAGTATTAAACTCTATAGGTTCTCCTCCAGCTTCACGTACACCTTTTTTAACTTCTTCAGCTAGTTGTCTTAATGGCTCGTGTCCAGGGCAAACCTCGTTCCAGCTGTTACATACAGCTATCAAAGGTTTGTTATCTAGAGCATCTAAGGATACTCCTGCTGAAGCAAGATGGGCTTTTGATATTGCCCTTTGGAATGGCTCTAATTTATCAATTGCTCGCTTCATTATATACAATACCTCCAAATATCTAAAATACTTTAAAGTGTTTCTTTTTCTACCTGTACTCCATTAACTTGTTTTTTCTTTATAACATCTATATAAACCCATATTGCTATAAATGATACAAGGAATATTGGTAAAGTTATGATTAAATTTCCTGTAAATACTTTATATACGATAAAACTTACTGTTAAACTTGTTGCTGCAAAAGATGAAATAAGTGCTCCTCCTGCAACCCCTAAATCTATACCTGTTGATTTAGCAAGTTCTGTTAATACTGGTGCTGTATTTGTGCCAGCAAGTAATATTGCTGCTGTACACGCTAAACCTATAATTATATTTTTTAATAAATTACCTTGAGTTAAAGCAACTACTAAAGCAACCCTAAATGTAACAACTGCTAAGTCAGCAAATGGAAGAACTCTGTTCCCAGGTAAAATAGCTGCTAAAAGTATTGTTAATGGTATTACTATTAAAGATGTAGTTATAACTTCTGGATTTCCTACTACAACTGCTGCATCTAATCCAATTAAGAACTTTCTTCCTTTAAACTTTTCTTTAGTATATTTTTTAGCTGCTTCAGATATAGGCATTAAACCTTCCATAAATAATGATGTCATCTTAGGTATAAGAACCATTACTGCTGATAAATTAACGGCTACATTAAGAACTTTAGTAATATCATATTTAGCTAAAATACCAATAACTCCTCCAAGAATAAGACCCATCATCATTGGTTCTCCAAATAGGCCTAAATATTTTTTAGCATCTTTAACGGTAAATTTAACCTTATTTATTCCTGGAATTTTATCTAAAAGCCAATTTAATGGTACTGCTATTACTAAAGATGAAAGTGCTGACATAGTTGGGAGAGATACTCCTGGTAATCCAAAATAATCACTTACAAGATTTTCTGACCAATCTGACATTTTAAATGTAATTACTGCCATTGTCATTGCTGCAGCTACACCAAGTATAACATTCTTTGTAACAAAATAAGTCATTATACCTACTATAGCCATATGGTGATAATTCCATATATCAACATCTAATGTGTTAGTTGCTTTAAGAATAAGCATTACTATATTAGTAATAAGTATTACAAATATTAATATTGGAATTATAGGTGAGGACCAAGTAACTGCCGCTATTGCACCCCAGCCAATATCAAGTACATCTAGCTTTATTCCAAAATTTTTAACCATTGCTTGTGCAGCTGGCCCAAGATTTGATGAAAGTAAGTTTATTACAAGCTTAATACCTGCAAAACCTATACCAACTAATAGACCTGATCTAAATGCTTTACCTGGTTTAACTCTAAATATAAGTCCTATAATTAATATAATAATAGGAAGCATTACTGTAGGACCAGCATCATTTAATAATACCTGGAAAAAATTATAAATTGCTTGCATGTTTATAAATCCCCCTATATTTTTATTTTAAAGCTTCTATTATTTTTTCTAAAGTTTCTTCTTCGCCTATGCCTGTTAATAATGATATTGCCCCTATTACTGGAACGTTTACTTCGCTACCAGTAAACTTTCCTGTTGTAACTAAAAGATCATAATCAGAAATCTTTGATGGTACTTCTAAAAGTTTGCATTGATTTATACTAATATTTATGCCATTATCTTCACAAGCCTCTTTAATTTTCATTGCTACTACTGTTGATGTTGCTATTCCATTTCCACATGCTACTAATACTCTTTTCATTTAAATTCCTCCTCAAATTTTTTAATATATTTATTTATTAATTAAATATGGTTCTAATTTATTTACTACTTCTTCAGTTGAATAAACTTCAGTAATTTCTTTTAAAACTTTTGGATTTTGAATAAGCTTAACTATTCTTTGAAGCATTTCAATATGTCCATGAGGTTCATTTAACGCCAGCATTATTATTATTCTTACATCTAAGGTTTTATCTGGTGCATCCATTGCTTTAAATCCTACTGGATTTTTAAGTATGCCTATAGCTAAAGCTGCTTTATTTACTAAAGTATGATCAGCATGAGGTATTGCTATCTTTATATCTATTGATGGAAGCCCTGTAGGATATTCTTTTTCTCTTTCCAAAATAGCTTGTATATATTCTTTTTTTACATAACCTTTTTCATATAACTTTGATGCTAAGAATTCTAAAGCTTCCATATTATTTGAAAACTCTAAATCTTTAAATATTAAATCATTTAGAAAACTTATCTCTTTACTCATTTTCCATCTCCTAGTTTATCTTTTTTTCAAAATCTTTTAATGATTTTAAGAGTCCTTCAATATTTTCATTTTCTATATCTTTTTTATTAAATAATCCTGAACCTATACCCAAAAAATCTGCTCCATTATTTAAAAACTCTTTTGCATTATCTGCTGTAACACCACCTACAGCCATTAATTGAAGATTTCCAAGAGGTGCTTTTATATCTTTAAAATATCTTGTCCCACAGCTTGTAGCAGGAAATACCTTAACTATATCTGCCCCCTCTTGAAAAGATTTATATATTTCTGTTGGAGTCATGGCTCCTGGTACTGTTATTATTGAACTTTCCCTGCAAAGGTCTAAAATTTCTTTTGAAAGCATAACTGGTGAAAGTAAAAATTTTGCTCCTGCATTTATTGCAGTTTTAGCTTGCTCCATAGTTGTAACAGTTCCTGCACCTATAAGCATTGTATCTTTAAATTCTCTTGAAAGTTTATCAATCATCTCTGCTGCACCTTGAGTATTCATTGTTATTTCAACAGATTTTATTGTACTTTGAGTTAATGCTTTCATAACTGTTCTTACTTGGCTATAACTATATCCACGCAAAATAATAGTGACCTTAGGGAAGTTTTTAATATCTTTCAAAATTTTCACCCCCTTAATTTCACTATTATATATAAGCAAATTCTATGCCAGCTTATTTGGCTGATATTGTATTTTTAAATAAAATGTCGATTATCTTATCTTTACTATTAGCTTTTCTTATTTCTTGAAGTACTTCATTATTTGATATTATCTTATACAACTGTTCAAAATATTCTTTTGAATCTTCTTTTAAAGCTATAAGAAAAATTAAATCTGCAGTATTATATCCATCCCAATTTATTGGTGTGGTTAGTTTTGTAAAAGCAATGGTTGGTTTTGTAACAAAACTGCTATCTCCATGAGGTATAGCTATTCCACCCTTTAAGTATGTAGCTCCTAGAGTCTCTCTTTTATATACACTTAGCAAAAAGCCTTCTTTTACTCTATTAGTTTCTATCAGCTTTTGTACCATTGTATCCAAAACTTCATCTTTATATTTATAATTTTCATTATAAAAAATAACATCGGATGACATTACTTCGGGAAGCCTATTTTTTAATACTTTTTCATTGTTAATTAATTTTTTTAATCCTCCTAAGTAGTTGCCTGTTATTAATTGTTCCACAGATATAAATGGAATATCATTAATTTCTGGATTTATAGTCCCTACTATAGCTAAAATCTTTTTATTTTTTGAAATATTATTTATAGTTAAAGTAATATCTTCATTGTTAACATACCCTAAAGGTATAATTTCTACATCTTTAATAGTTTCTATTAAATGACTTTCTATATATTCTTTAACCTTTATAGCTGAACCTTCTCCAGTTATACATAAAGTGATTATAGCTTTGGATACATTTTTTGTTTCTATATTTACTCTTGTAAGTAAATTTCCTTTATTGTCTATTTCATTTACAATGCTGTCTAATGTATCTTCTGGCAAAAGAGCTCTCCTTACACATTCTAATACCATTAATGTATCTACTCTTCCTACTACTCTAGTTGGAATTCCTGTTCTTGCAGTTATTATATCCCCAAATGTTGTTAAGGATCCCATATCTACTAGTAGAATACATCCTTTACCTTGGTTTATTTTTTTAACAAGTTTTATTGTTTTTTCAAGTATTATATCTGGTGAATCACTAAGATCCATTTCAAGTCCAACTGCATGATTAACTCCTAATAATCTATTAGCCACATCAGCCATACCACAAGCTACTCTTCCATGAGATAAAACTATTACTCCTACTCTTCCTTCCTCTGACTTTGTTTCAGTTTGAAAATTTTTAAGATACATTGCTATAAATCCTATTTCATCTTCTGGAAGTCTTATATTAAGCTTATGAAGTATTAATACTGCTATTTTCTGTGCAACTTTAAATTCTTTATTATATTTTTCTTTAACCATATCTAAATTTGGATTTATTATCTCTCTTTTATTTAATAATCTTTCATAAGTGGAACTAAGGTGAATAGCAAGAGGATATATTATTTTCTTTTGCAATCCATCTATATGTTTTTTTGCAAATTCAAATATCTCTTGTGTAATCTTAAGCATATCTTCACCAATTATATTTATAATCTCTTGTGTTGATGTTGAAAGATTTATTGAAGATGCAAATCTCATAAGCTCACTTTCAAGCTGTTCTCCTACTACTTTATTAATCTCTTTAGGACTGTATCCATCTTCTTTAAGTTCTTTATACCTATCTTCTATAAACTGATATATATTATTTTTCTCTATTGTATTATACTCTTCTCTATATAATATCTTTACTCCTTTTGATGAAACTACTATATCTTCTCTTGTATATTTGTCTAATTCTTCGTTATTTATATTAAAATTAATTATCTGCTCTTTAACATGATTCGGTATGTGTTGAAAATTCACTACAACATTTTTCTTATTGTTTAAAGTAGAGTATAAAAAACCTCTAGCACAACATACTTGTATATCACTTTTAATCTGTCCTATATTTCCAGGGCAATCATAAGTCATAAATGCTTTTATTACATCTCTTCTTACAAATATATCTCTGCCTAATCTCTTGCTTTCATTTAAAAAGAAGTTTTTAATTATACTAAATCTTTCATCATAAGGTCTATCTTTAACAGCTGGCAATTCAATTATCATAGGTATTCTTCTTCTAAATGTAAGAAGAAGAGAACTTTCTGGATTTTCAGTAGTAGCAGCAATAATCATTAATTTGCTTTCTCTAGTTGTATCAGTTTCACCTAATCTTCTAAATTTACCTTTATCTAATAAATAAAAAAGTATCTCCTGTCCTTCTGCAGGAAGCCTGTGTATTTCGTCTAAAAATAATATTCCTCCATTACACATCTCTACAATTCCTTTTTTATTTTCAGAAGCACCAGTGAAAGCCCCCTTAGTATGACCAAATAATTGAGATAGTAAAAGCTGTGGATTATCAGCATAATCTGCACAATTAAATATCATAAATGGAGCATCATTTGAAAAGTTTTCTGTCGTTTTTGCAAACTCATACATTGCTTCTGCCATATGGCTTTTCCCCACGCCAGAAGGCCCTAAAATCAGGGTATGCAATCCTTTTGGAGGATATAAAATTGCTGCCTTAGCTTGACTTATCTGAAGTTTTAGGCTCCCTTCGTACCCTATTATAGCTTCAAATGCATCAGCTTTTTCTTTTTTATCAATTGATTCTTTTTTTATTTCTTCATAATTATATATTTCTGATCGTCCCTCCTTATTAAAATTTTCTTGTTCTAAAAGTTTAAGAACTTCTTTTTTTATATTAGATGCCGCAAACCTTGCCACCTTGTATCCTTTATCATTTAATTCTTTTGTAAAATTTCTATCAGATATATCTTTGTTTTTTTTAAGTATTTGTATGGAATCTTTTATTATAACATCCCTTCTTCTTTGTCTCGAATCAGGTATATCGTTTTCATTTCTGTATTCTGTAACCACTTCTCTTAAAATACCAAGCTTTTTTGCAATTTCTTCATCTGTATAAGGATTTTTTTTATCTTCCATATTTATAATGTCTAAAATTTTATTAAGCACCCTATATCACCTGCATTATTTCAATATATTATACATACATCATATTATAGCATATTTAGGGCTTATTGATTTAAAAAAATATGTACAAACAAGATATTATGTAATTGTTTTATTTTAATATAATTGTTCATACATTATATCATAGTTTAAATATTTTTATACAATATTTTAATAAAATTCAAAATATATATAAACAAAAATATTTTTATTTACCTACTTGTTCGTACAACTATATAGTGCTATAATCATATATGAAAGATATCGTTACTAAATTTTATGCTAATAATTGCAGATTTATTTTAAGTTGTACCTACAATTAGAATAAATGCTTAACTTTATATTCATCTAACTTTAATAAATTAATGCTTATACCACAAAAATTTTTTATTAATAATTTACAGATATCAATTTCAACTGGTTGATTTATTACTTTTATTCCAAAAGTATTTCTATTAAAAATTGGCTATAATGATACAATGAAAATTTCTAAATCATATATTGGAAATTAATTTACAGTTTATTGTGGTTTAATCATATAATTATATTAAAAATATTTACTTACTAAAAAGTATTTAAAAATTAATTTTACAAATAAATAGGAGGAATCAAAAATGAGTAAAAAATATACCATTGGTGTTGACTATGGTACTCAATCTGGAAGAGCTGTTCTTGTTGATATAGCTACTGGCGAAGAAGTAGCTACTGCTGTAAAAGTATATCCACATGGAGTTATGGATGAATATCTGCCTGATGGAAAGACTAAGCTTCCTCCAGACTGGGCTTTACAACATCCACAAGATTATATTGATGTATTAAGTGAAACTATTCCAACTATTTTAAAAGAAGCTAATGTTGATGCAGAAGATGTTATTGGTATTGGAATTGACTTTACTGCATGCACAATGCTTCCTATTGATAAATATGGAACTCCTTTATGTTTTTATGAAGAACTTAAATCAAATCCTCATTCTTATGTAAAACTTTGGAAACATCATGCTGCTCAAGACGAGGCAAATAAACTCAATAAAATCGCCAAGGAAAGAGGAGAAGATTTCTTAAATCGTTATGGAGGAAAGATTTCTTCAGAATGGCTAATTCCAAAAATATGGCAAATACTTAATGAAGCTCCTGAAATTTATGATAAAGCAGATAAATTTATAGAAGCAACAGATTGGGTTATAATGCAGCTTACTGGTGTTGAAGCAAGAAACAGCTGTACTGCTGGATATAAAGCAATTTGGCACAAGCAAAAAGGATATCCTTCAAAAGAATTTTTTAAATCTCTTGATCCAAGACTTGAAAACGTTGTTTCCGAAAAATTAAGTACAAATATTTATCCTATAGGTTCAAAAGCTGGAGAAATAACAGAAAAATATTCAAAACTTACAGGTTTAAAAGTTGGAACTGCTGTTGCTGTAGCTAATGTTGATGCACATGTAGCTGTTCCTGCTGTTGGAATAACTGATGAAGCTAAAATGTTAATGATTATGGGTACTTCTACATGCCATATACTTCTTGGTACAGAAGAAAAAATAGTACCTGGTATATGTGGTGTTGTTGAAGATGGTGTTATTCCTGGATATTTAGGATATGAAGCTGGACAATCTTGTGTAGGAGATCATTTCGAATGGTTCGTTGAGAATTGTGTACCAGCAAGTTATACAAAAGAAGCTGAAGAAAAAGGAGTTAACATACACACTCTTCTTACAGAAAAGGCTTCAAAACTTAAAGTTGGAGAAAGTGGTTTAATTGCTCTTGATTGGTGGAATGGTAATCGTTCAGTACTTGTTGATGTTGACCTTACAGGGATGATTTTAGGCTGTACATTACTTACAAAACCAGAAGAAATATATAGAGCTTTAATTGAAGCTACTGCCTATGGTACAAGAATGATTGTTGAAACTTTTAGAGAAAATGGAGTTCCCATAAAAGAACTTTATGCTGCTGGTGGAATAGCTGAAAAGAATAAACTTATGATGCAAATTTATTCTGATGTTACAAACATGGAAATTAGAATTTCTGGATCGCCTCAAGCTCCAGCTTTAGGCTCAGCAATGTTTGCTGCATTAGCTGCTGGAAGCGAAAAAGGAGGTTATGACTCTATAGTTGAAGCAGCTAAACATATGTCTAAAATAAAAGAAGAATACTTTAAACCAATTCTTGAAAACGTTGAAATATATAATAAACTTTATGCTGAATATAAAACACTTCATGATTACTTTGGTAGAGGCTTTAATGACGTTATGAAAAGACTTAAAAAAATCAAATCAGAAGCAAAGTAGCTTAATATTTAGGAGGTTTTTATTATGCTGGAAAATTTAAAGGAAGCAGTGTTAAAGGCAAATTTAGAGCTTCCAAAAAAGGGGCTTGTAACTTATACCTGGGGTAATGTCAGTGGAATTGATAGACAAGCTGGCTTAATAGTTATTAAACCAAGTGGAGTACCTTACGAAGAACTTAAGTTAGAACATTTAGTTGTACTTGATCTTGATGGCAATAAAGTTGAAGGTAATCTAAATCCTTCATCTGATACTCCAACACATCTTACTATTTATAAAAACTTTAAAGATGTTGGAGGGATTGTTCATACTCATTCAAGATGGGCAACTATTTGGGCTCAGGCAGGTAGGAGTATACCTGCTTTAGGAACTACTCATGCTGATTATTTTTATGGTGAAATCCCATGTACTCGAAAAATGACTGCTAAAGAAATAAACAGCGACTATGAAAAAGAAACTGGAAATATAATAGTTGAAACATTTGAAAATAAAAATCCTATATATATTCCAGGTGTTCTTGTAAATAATCATGGACCTTTTACCTGGGGTAAAGACGCTCATGAAGCAGTTTATAATGCAGTAGTATTAGAAGAAATTGCTATGATGGCTTATAATACTGTTTCTCTAACGCCAGGCATAGAATCTATTAGTCAAACTTTGCTTGATAAACATTTTCTAAGAAAACATGGTTCTAATGCTTATTATGGACAAAATACTGCTAATTTTTAAATATATATTTGTTAAATATCTATTTAAATTAAACATATAAATTTTAAGATTAAAGGGAGGATTTATATTATGTTACAAATTAGACCTTATGAATTTTGGTTTGTTACTGGAAGTCAACATCTTTATGGACCTGAAACTTTAAAACAGGTTGACAAAGATTCAATAAAAATAGCAGAAGGCTTAGATTCTTCTTCTCTAATTCCATTTAAAGTTGTTTTTAAGCCTGTATTAACTAATCCTAATGATATAAGAAAGCTTTGTTTAGCTGCAAATTCCGATGATAATTGCGCAGGAATAATAACTTGGATGCATACTTTTTCTCCTGCAAAGATGTGGATTGCTGGTCTTTCTGAACTTAAAAAACCGCTTCTTCATCTTCATACACAATTTAATAGAAATATTCCCTGGGACAGTATAGATATGGATTTTATGAATTTAAACCAATCTGCTCATGGTGATAGAGAATATGGATTCATTGGAGCAAGACTTAGAATTCCTCGTAAAGTAGTAGTAGGATATTGGGAAGATAAAGATGTTCAATCACGCATAGGTTCTTGGATGAATACTTCTGTTGCCTTTACTGAAAGCCGTAGTTTAAAGGTAGCTCGTTTCGGTGATAATATGAGACAAGTTGCTGTAACTGAAGGAGATAAAGTAGAAGCTCAAATTAAACTTGGTTGGGAAATAAGCGGATTCGGTGTTGGCGATCTTGTAGAAAGAGTTAATAAAGTTACTGAAGAAGAAATAGATAAACTTATGGAAGAATATGCAAAAGTTTATGATTTTGCCCTAGAAGTTCTTTCTTCAGAGGAAAAAATGAATTCAGTTCGAGAACAAGCTCGTATAGAATTAGGATTGAAATCTTTCCTAGAAGAAGGAGGTTTCTCTGCATTTACCACAACTTTTGAAGATTTACATGGATTAAAACAACTCCCTGGACTAGCTGTTCAACACCTTATGGCTGAAGGCTATGGATTTGGACCTGAGGGAGACTGGAAAACTGCAGCTTTAGTTCGTATTATGAAAATTATGGCTTGTGGAAAAGGTACATCTATAATGGAAGATTATACTTATCATTTAGAATTAGGTAATGAATTAATTCTTGGAGCTCATATGCTTGAAGTATGTCCTACTCTTGCTGCTACAAAACCAAGAATAGAAGTTCATCCATTAGGAATAGGAGGAAAATCCGATCCAGCACGTGTAGTATTTAATGGTATGGAAGGTTCTGCAGTTTGTGCTTCATTAATAGATTTAGGAGGACGTATGCGCCTAATAGTTAATGATGTTACTGCAGTTAAACTAGAAAATGATATGCCAAAACTTCCTGTTGCAAGAGTACTTTGGAAACCTGAGCCATCTTTAAAAGAAGCAGCTGAAGCTTGGATTTATGCAGGTGGAGCTCATCACACAAGCTTTTCCTATGAAGTTACTGCTGAACAATTAGCAGATTTTGCAGAAATGGCTAAATTAGAATTTGTTCATATAAATAAAGATACTAAACCTTATGCCCTTAAAAATGAGTTGAAACTTAATGATATTATTTGGAAATTATTTTAATGAAAAATTAAAATAGAGTACCACTAAAAATATGGTTAATTCAAACCTATAAAGGCTTAATATTGCCAGCGCCTAAATGACGCTGGCTTTCATTATAGTATATAAAATATATCCATAATATCCACCAAAAATGTTAATTTCATAGTGAAATATTACAAATGCAATTATATTTTTCATGTTAATGTTTTTTACTGCTATGCTATTATATATATAAACCGTATAGCAAAATGCAAATTGCAAAGGTATACAGCAAATTAATAAGAATTGGAGTTGATGCTTATGAAAATGACGTTTAGATGGTATGGTGAAGGTAATGATTCTATAACTTTAGATCAAATTAAACAAATCCCTGGTGTTACTGGAATAGTGTGGTCTCTTCATGATATTCCTGCTGGTGAAGAATGGCCTATGGATAGAATACTTAAAGAAAAAGAGCTAATAGAAAGTCATGGATTTAATATTGATGTAGTAGAAAGTGTAAATGTTCATGAAGACATTAAACTAGGTCTTCCTTCTAGAGAAAAATATATTGAAAATTATAAAAAAACTATTGAAAAACTTGGAAAAGTGGGAGTTAAGGTAATATGTTACAACTTTATGCCTGTTTTTGATTGGACAAGAACTGATCTAAACAAAAAACTTCCAGATGGCTCAACTGCACTATTTTATGAAAAAGCTAAAATTGAAAAGATAGATCCTATAGAACTAGTAGAAAAAATATCTCTTGGTGTAAAAGAATATACAATGCCAGGATGGGAACCTGAAAGGCTTTCGCATTTAAAAGAACTTTTTAATGCTTATGAAAATGTAACTGAAGAAGATTTGTGGAATAACCTTAAATATTTCCTTGAAGAAATTATTCCTGTTTGTGAAGCTAATAATGTTAAGATGGCAATACATCCAGATGATCCAGCATGGCCAATATTCGGACTTCCAAGATTGATAATTAATAGGCAAAATATTAAAAGATTTTTAAAACTGGTTGATAGCCCTTATAATGGTTTAACATTTTGTAGTGGTTCACTTGGATCTAATCCAAATAATGATTTAATTTCAATTATTAAAGAATTTGCTCCAAGAATTCATTTTGCACATATAAGAAATATAAAGCACTTTGAAAATGGTGATTTTATAGAAACTTCTCACAAAACTTCTGATGGTTCACTTGATGTAGTTGGCATGGTTAAAGCCTTTTACGAAGCTGGATTTACGGGCTATGTAAGACCAGATCATGGAAGACATCTTTGGAATGAAAAATGCAGACCAGGGTATGGCCTTTATGATAGAGCTCTTGGAATTATGTATTTATGGGGAGCTTGGGATGCATTTGAAAAAGATAAAAAATCTATTTAGTCGATTAATGTATAGGAGAGTAAAACATAAATGGATAACTTAATACTAAGCAAAGAAAATATAAAAAATATAGATAAATGGGAAAAAGCTGGAATAGACCTTCCTAAATTTAATTACGAAGAAATGGTAATTGAAACTTTAAAAAATCCAACTTGGGTGCATTTTGGTTCTGGAAATATATTTAGAGGTTTTATAGCAATGCTTCAACAAAATCTTTTAAACTCTAACAAAGTAAATACCGGCATTGTTGCTGTTGAAGGATATGACTATGAAATTATAGATGAAATTTATACTCCTTATGATAATTTAAGTCTTCTTGTAATTATGAACCCTCACGGAAGTTTTAAAAAAACAGTTGTAGGGAGTATAGCTGAAAGTTTAGTTGCAGATACCTTAAGAGAAAAAGATTGGAAAAGACTAAATGAAATTTTTAAAAATCCATCGCTTCAAATAGTAAGCTTTACAATAACTGAAAAAGGCTATGCTTTAAAAGATATTAAAGGTGAGTTTTTCACTTTTGTTAAAGAAGATATTAAAGCTGGTCCAAAAAATCCAAAAGGCATTATAGCCAAAGTTACATCTTTAGCTTATACAAGATATAAAAATGGTGAACTTCCAATTGCTTTTGTAAGTATGGATAATTGTTCCAAAAACGGAGAAAAACTTCAAAACTCAGTAACAACTATTGCAAAAAAGTGGGTTGAAAATGGTTTTGTAGAAGAGGATTTTATTAAATACCTAAATAATCCCCAAAAGGTGTCATTCCCGTGGAGTATGATAGATAAAATCACACCACGTCCTGACAACAGTGTAAAAGAAAATCTAAATTCGATTGGTTTTAAAAGTACAAATATTATTATCACAAAAGCTAATACTTATATTGCTCCTTTTGTTAACGCTGAAGGTCCTCAATACCTTGTAATAGAAGATAATTTTCCAAATGGCCGTATGCCTTTAGAAGAAACAGGAGTATTACTAACTGACAGAGCAACAGTACAAAAGGTAGAAACCATGAAAGTTACTACTTGTTTAAATCCTCTTCACACAGCTCTTGCTATTTTTGGATGTTTGCTTGGATATAAAACAATTGCAGATGAAATGAAAGATATCTTTTTAAAAAGACTTGTTGAAAAAATAGGTTACACAGAAGGAATGCCTGTTGTTGTAAATCCTGGAATATTAAATCCAGAAGATTTTATTAAAGAGGTAATTGAAGTAAGACTCCCAAATCCATATATTCCTGATACTCCTCAAAGAATTGCTTCAGATACTTCTCAAAAGATAAGTATAAGATTTGGAGAAACAATAAAATCTTACTTAGAAAGAGAAGACCTAGATCCTAAAAATCTTAAATATATTCCTTTAACTATTGCTGGATGGTGCAGATATTTAATGGCTATAGATGACTTAGGAAAAGAAATGCAATTAAGTCCAGATCCTTTATTAGATATTTTAACATCTTATTTGTCTAAAGTAAAATTAGGTGATAAAGAATCTGCTAAAGGTTGTTTAATTCCAATACTTTCAAATGAAAAAATATTTGGATTAAATCTTTATGATGCTAAACTAGGTGAGAAAATCGAAAATTATTTTACTGAAATGATTTTAGGAGTTGGTGCTGTAAGGTCAACTTTAGAAAAATATTTAAGTTAGTTAATAAAATTTTAAATACTAAATAATTATTTTATTAAACTAAATTTCCTATAATTTTATATATGGTTATTCATTAAAATTCTCCCCTAGACTAGATAAATCATTTTTATCCTATAACAAGGGGAGAATACAATTTTATATTTTAATTCTAATGTAAAACATAACTATTTTATGTGGCTACAAATCCCTGATGAATTTCTTGGTATAAGTTTTCCATCCAGTAGCTCTGATATACCTTTATGCCCTTCATTTATCATTTTCATCATTAAATTTACAGCAAATATGCCTTGTCTATGAATGGGATTTCTTATTCAAACATTCCTTTTGCCACATAATCTTGGCTAAACTTTATACCATGCTCTTTCATTGCATCTTTAGCTACAGAATCTTCTAATTGTTCTAACATATTTTCTGTTAATTTTAATTTCCCAATATTATTATTACTAATCTCATTTTCAGAATTTTTTAATACAGAGTAGTTTGATATAATATTAATCAACATAGCTGGAAAAATTAATAAAACTGTTAAACAGATAAAAAGTTTTTTAAAAAA
Organism: Clostridium prolinivorans; assembly: GCF_004011155.1. Classification (GTDB taxonomy): domain Bacteria; phylum Bacillota; class Clostridia; order Clostridiales; family Clostridiaceae; genus Clostridium_AT; species Clostridium_AT prolinivorans. The sequence goes on from NZ_RJWG01000004.1 coordinate 197,245, forward strand.
TGAATTTATTTTCATTATATCCCCCACATATATTTTTATATTTAAAAATATATTTATTAAAAATTTATTTAAAAGGTATAAATACAAATTCATCATTATTAAGTATTATTAAATAAGTTGATATAACTTTATTACAAAATTATATAAAAATCTCCTTATCATTAACTATATAATCATTCACTTTTTTAAATAAAATAAATTATATTTTATTTAAATTATATTATAAAAATATAAAACTTAACATGAACTATATACTTATTATTTGTAATATTTTACTATTATTTTATTTGTTTTTAGTACATAGAGAAAAATATAAACTATATATAGTAATAATTTATAAAAATTCACGTTTCCTAATTTTTTAATTAGAAAACGTGAATTTTTAACATAATCAATTATTCTTTTACTCCTCCAAGTGTTAATCCTGTTACAAAATATTTTTGAAGGAATGGATAAACAATTAATATAGGAACTGTTGCAATTATTGTCATTGTTGCTCTTATAGAATTAGGTGTAATTGTCTGAGTATTATGATCCGAAAAATTTTGTGTGGTACTAGCATTGCTCGTTATACTTCCCATTGCCGAAACTAATTTTTTCATTAATTCATATTGCAATGTACTTAAGTTTTGTTTAGATGAAGCAAATATAAAAGTATCAAACCATGAATTCCATTGACCAACAGCAATAAATAAGGCTATTGTTGCCATTACAGGTGTTATTAAAGGCACTATAATTTTTATAAGTATTTGAAAATCATTAGCACCATCAATTTGAGCTGACTCTACTAAACTACTAGGTAATCCTTCTATATATGTTCTAATTACAATTATATTCCACGCACTGATTAATGAAGGAAGAATATACACTGCAAAGTTATTTATAAGATGTAAAGATCTGTATAAAAAATATGTTGGAATTAAACCTCCACTAAAATACATAGTTAATACCAAAAATGTAGTTACAAATTTTCTAAATACAAAATCTTTTCTACTTAAAATATATGCTACCATAACACAGGCTGTCAAAGATGTAATAGTACCTACCACTGTTCTTAAAATTGAAACTAATGTAGCATGATATATAGTCTTATCTGATAATATGTTTTGATAATTATACCATGTAAATTTTCTTGGCCATAAATAAATCCCACCTCTTATAGAATCCATTGCATCATTTAAAGATAACGCAAGCATATTAACAAATGGATACAATGTTATTATTAATAAAAATATTAAACTTAAATATATTATTGTATCTAATATTAAATCTTCAGCAGTTTTTCTTTTAAAAAAAGATAATTTTTTCATTTATAAAGCTACCTCCCCTACATAATACCTTCGCCGCTTACTTTTTTAGATATGCCATTAGCTGTTAAAAGCAAAATAATACTTATGACACTCTTAAAAATACCTGCTGCTGCTGCAAAAGAGTAACGTCCCATTGAAATACCATATCTTAATGTAAAAGTATCTAATACATCAGATGTTTTAAATGTTATAGGATTTTGAAGTAAAAGAATTTGTTCAAATCCAGTATTTAGTATCCACCCACACTGCATAATCAATAATATTCTTACTGTAGGCCAAATTCCAGGAATAGTTATATGAAGTATACGTTTAATTCTACCAGCACCATCAATACTAGCAGCTTCATATAAACTTGGATCTATGGCAGTCATAGCTGCTAAATAAATAATTGCGTTCCACCCAACTTCTTTCCATACATTACTTGCAGTAATAATTCCCCAAAAATATTGTGGTAATCCTAAAAAAAGAATTGGATCTTTAATTAAATGCAGTTTTAATAATATGGTATTTATTATTCCGTTATCAGTAGATAAAGCCCACATTACTATATTAGCTGCTACAACCCAAGATACAAAGTGCGGTAAATATGATATTGTTTGAACAATTCTTTTAAAGCCAATATTTTTAACTTCATTTAAAAATATTGCTAATATAATAGCAGTTAAATAACCAAATATTATGTTAAGTGCACTTATACCTAAAGTATTTCGCATTACATTAATAAAATTGTTATCAGTAAATAATAATTTAAATTGTTTAAGACCTACCCATTGAGATTTAGATATACCAAGACCTGGCTTATATTCTTGAAATGCCATTAACCATCCCCATATGGGCAAGTAATTAAATATGAAGACATATACAATAAAAATACTAGACATAATAATTAAAATTTTTTGTTTTTTACAACGTCGAATAAAATCCTGCCTTGCTGCTTTTCTATTATTAGTTTTCTTAAAATTTTTATTTATTTCCTTATTATGAATCATTTCAGTCATAATTTTCCCTCCTCATAACGTTTTCTTACTATATTCTTTATAATAAAATTATAATAAATTTTAATTTAATCCATAACCAGACAAATTTTATTATATTCATATATAATTTAAGTACTTAGTCAAATTCACCTTATATAATTTACTTATCAATAGATTATAGAAATATTCGGCAAGCATTAAATGCTTGCCGAATATAAATTGTGCTATTTGCTTTCTCCTGTGCCCCACTGTTTTACTCTTTCTTGAATTGCATTAGTTATAAATTGTTCAAGTCCTTTAACATCAAGCTTGTTAATTTCACTTGTATATTTATTCCATAATGATTCAAATTCTGAAGATGATTTTGCCATAATCATTTTTGGAACATATTCTTGCATAAGCTCATTTATTTTAGTATTTGTAAGCTGTTCATTAGATCCATCAGGTAATTTTACATCCCATGCTTCACCCCATGGATTACCTTTATCAGGATGGAACATTTCACCCCAAGTTTTAACTCCATACTTCTCTAATACTTTTTTATCTGAATCCGTATAATTTGCTGCAATTTCATCAGGATCTCCACTTGGCATCCAATAATTTCCGTCAGAATATTTTGCATTTATAGAATTTACTGGCCATGGATATCCAAACATACCAATTCCTGTCTTTTTAATATAATCTTGATTCTTAAGTTGTTCTCTTTGTTCAGGAGTTCTATACATTTTCCCATTTGAATCTACATTATAATCTTTATCTTTAACACCCCAGTTAATTCTTTTTTGAACTTCTTCGCTCATTAACCAATCAATAAATTTAAACGCTCTTACAGGATCCTTGCAAGAAGTAGATATACTTATACCATCTCTTGTTATCGGAGTGGATGGTAACTGATATCTATCAACTATGCTATTATCCCATACAACTGGGAAAGCTACATATTGATATTCATCTTTTCCTTGTTGATGTAAACTATTTTGCACATTACTTAAACGCCACCCATAATCAAAAAACCCTAATACTCTACCTGTTGCAAGCTTTGACATATATTGATCAATTTTTTGCGTAAATGCTTCTGGATCAATCATACCTTTATTCCATTCTTCGTTTAATTTTGTCCAATATTTCTTAGAAGAATCGTTATTAGCATAAAGTTTACCAGTTATTGTTTTAGGATCAAATTGTAAAATACCATCATTGCTATAACCAGCCAAAGCACCACCTGGATTTGTAATAGTAAAAAATGCTGTAGGATCTGATATAACAGAAAAGCCTATTGTTGAACTACCATCTGTTGTTGGATGTTTAGATTTATAATCTTCTAATATATTAAAATACTGATCTAATGTAGTAATTTTAGGATATCCAGCTTCCTCAAGAACACGTTTTTGAACATAAAATCCACCTGAAGCTGTTGCATTATTTACCCCTTCTCTATATGGAGGTATAAAGTATATTTTACCATCTTTTTGAGTTGATTTTTTAAGTATAGGTTCTTGATATTTTTTAATGTTTGTACCATATTTTTCGATATAATCATTTAAAGGAACTGCTGCACCAGCATCAACAAATTTTTGATGTGCATCCCAACCATAAATAAAATCTGGATAATCCCCTGATGCAAGCATAACTCCAACTTTTGTATTCAAATCTCCCGCAAGATACTCAACTTTTATTGTAACTCCTGTCTGTTCTTTTACCCAATTAGTAAAATCATTATCATCTGGAAATTGAGTAGCATTTCCAAAGCCATTGAAAAATGTAAAAGTTATTGGATCACCTTTTACACTATCAGTATTATTGCCTGCGCCTTGAGTTGGTTCTGATTTTTGACATCCAGCCAATATACCCGTTGACAGCATAGCACCAACTACCAAAGAAATAATTCTTTTTCCTTTCATAATTTTCCCCCCATAAAAATATAGTAATTGTTTACATAAATAATTATATATTGTTTCTAAAATTTAAAATACATATATAACTTTATATTTTACTTATATAATTTAAGGTGTTTTTAAAGCATCATTAAAAATACTTAAATGTTATACATTATATTATTATTTTAACTTCTGCAAACTCTTTCTATATTCTGAAGGGGACATATTAACATTTTTTTGAAATCTGCCGACAAAATAATCAGTATTTTTATATCCTACACATTCCGCTACTTCGTATATCTTTTTATTCGTTCTAGCTAAAATTTTTTTAGCTTCTTCTATACGTATTTCATTTAAATAATCATTAAAATGCTTTCCAAAATACTTTTTAAATTGCTGCCCTAAATACACTGGATTTATATAAAATTTTTCTGATAATAATTTAAGATTTATATCTTCCATGTAGTGTTTTTTTATAAATTTTTCAACTTCATTTATAACTCCTCTTGAATTATTACTTTTTAGTAACTTTATATAGGCTGAACTTTCTAAACATAATTCTAAAGTTTTTTGCTTAACTTCTTTAAAACATAAATTTTTAAGTAAACCTACAAATTGACAGTGTTTTATTACAAATTCATCTACATCTCCGTTAACATCTTTTATAATTTTCATTATTTCTACAATTAAATTATTTATATATACCTCTATTACTTCAATAGCTGATAATTTTTCATGAAAATTATCAAATATATCATTTACTAGATTTTTAATATCTATTTCATTATTTTTTTCTATAGCATCTACTAAAGAATTAACACCCAAAACATTTTCAAATGAATAGGTAAAATTACAGTCTTTAACATCTTCATAAAATTTCTCATTTATATGTTTATCAGCTACATTTAATTCTAATAATAGCTTTCTTAATCGTTTTACCAGTTCATCTTCATCAATAGGTTTAAGCAAATAATCTTTAACTCCATATCTTATTGCTTGTTGAGCATATTTAAAATCTTCATATCCACTTAAAATTATAAATTTAGTATTTATGTTAAGTTTTTCTATTGAATATTTAATAAGTTGCAATCCATCTATTTTAGGCATTCTTATATCAGTAATAACAATATCTGGTTTTTCTTCTTCTATAAGTTTTATAGCCTTTTCACCATTACTAGCTTCGCCGCAAATATTATATCCAAAATTTTCCCAATTAATTAGCATCTTTAATGCCTTTGTAACAAATGGTTCATCATCAACCAATAAAACTTTAAACATATATAATCACCCCATATATTATATAGCATTAGTTATTGTAAATTTTTTGTATTAAATATCATACATACTTTTCAAGTTTATATATTGGTATTCGAAGTTCTACTTCTGTGCCTTTATTTAATTTACTATTGATTGTAAATTTAACTTCTTCTCCAAAATAAAGCTTTAATCTTTTATATATATTTACAATACCATAACTCCCATTTATTAATTTTCCTTTTTTTAAAGCTTCTTGTATTTGCTGTAATTTTTCTTTTTCTATACCTATTCCATTATCAATAATTTTACAAAACAATTCGTATTCATTAAATTTAATATTTATATTTATTACCCCAATGCCATCAATCATTTCTATTCCATGAACACTTGAATTTTCCACTAATGTCTGAATACACATTTTAGGTATCTTATAACATAATGCATTTTCATCAACATTAATAACATAATTAAGCTTATCGCCATATCTATATTTTTGTATTTCAAGAAAATCTTTTGTAAGCTCAATTTCTTCTCTAATTGTAATTAAATCTTCTTTAAAACTTAAAAATCTTCTAAATAACTTTGACATATATTTTATTATTTCTGCAGTTTCTAATTCACCCTTTAAAACACTTCTAAGCCTTACAGTATTTAATGTATTATACAAAAAATGAGGATTAACTTGACTTTGAAGTGCCATAAGTTCAGCTTTTGTTTTTTGAATTTCAGCCTCGTATACTACTTCAATAAGATTTTTTATTTTTATTGTACTATTATTAAATTCTTTAATTAATGTTCCTATTTCATCTTCTCCAGCATCAATATCTATAACATTAAACTTTTTATCAGATATATCTTTTAAATGCTTTGAAACAATTTCAAGTCTATTTTTTATAGAAGATGATATTACCAAAATTATTAAAGTAGATATAATAATACTAAATAGTGCTACTGCTATAACTATACTTTTATTACTACCCATTGCTTTTTTAATATCATTTTTAGGAAATACTCCTATTAACTTCCATCCGCTCATATAGCTATTTATAGCAAAATTTTTTGAAATAACTATATCTTTTGAAGTATAATAATTATCTGTAAATACTTTAAACTCATTATAATTATTATATATATCCTGATTATTTGAAAACATTATTCTATTGCTATCATCTATAAGATAAATTATTCCTTTAGTGTTTTCTTTATTTACAACATCTAAAAATGAATTTAATCTTATATCTATTTTTATTATTTTATTTGTATAATTAATAGACTTATAATCATATAATCTTCTTATAACACTTAAATATCGTCCATAAGCTAAAAGATTATTTTTATCGCTTTCAATATATGGGTATATTACAGTATTTTGTCTACTACTTTGAAGTTTTTTATACCAATCAGAATTAATAATATCTGAATTAAGAAAATAATAATTACCGCCATTTATTATAGTATTATTTTCAGTATAAATACTTATCTTTTGTATTTGGCTGTAAATAGGTAAAAATTTATCAACAGCTTCTTTTGTATAATTTAAATAAACATCATAGTAATCTTCTATATCTCTATATTTACTGTCAAGAGCATTCTCCAATTTACTATCTAAGTTTATCGTACGGATTACTTGCATACATTGTTCAATATTTGTTGTAAATCCAATCTTAATTCGTTCCATTGACTCGTCTAACAGCGTTAATACCTGTTTAGAAACATTATGTGAAATAACAAAATAAAATATTGTATTAATTGATACTATAGGTATGAATACACAAAAAATATACAGAAATATAAGTTTTCTTTTTAAGCTTATATTATTTATACTGCCAATTAGTTTTTTAAATTTCGTAATAATATTTTTCATATATTCAGCTCCCTATAGACAATGATAATAGTAATTTTTTTAATTATTTATTTGAGTTTTTTTGTTTTTTAACTTCTTACCATATCCTATATTTTCCACTTAAAGCTATTAAACTAAAAAAATATAAGCAATTGTCATAATAACGTCTTACTCCAGTTCTAAGAGGAGTATTCCAAAATTTTCTTACAAATTTTTCTGCATTAGGTCTATCAGCAGCAAGAGATGCCATAGCATTTGTTGCTAGAAGTCCAACTGGATGCAAAGCTTTTTCTTCAAATGCAGTTCCATCCAAATTATAAATTCTGTAGTCATTTATATCTTCTATATCTGCAAAGAAGCTTTGAATTTTATTTGCTTCTTCTCTTTCCCAATCATCCTTTTTAAACCATTCATAATCAAGGCCAATATTTGCAGCTACGCGATAGGCATCGCTGTAAAAATATTGATGTCCTTTTGTGGTTTCTGGAGTTCCATCATAATTAGCATATTCTGCTGCCAGTCCTGTTACAGGATTGCAAGTCTTCTTTAAATATTCCCTACTAGCTGCTGCAGCTTCAGCCCAAAATTGTCTGTCTTCTTCATAGGCCCATAATGAAAATAGCTCATAAAAATGTGGTAAATGATAAGATGGATCGCTAAAATGAGATTCTGGAGTGAACTTAATAAGTTTGTTTGATATCTCCCACATTGGATTTCCTATACTATCTTCTCCTTTATGAACACAGGCCTTAAGTATTTCCTTTGCTTGAATGCTATAATTTAACGGCTCCGGTCCATCTCCCCATCTGTGAGAAGCAAAGAAAAGCGCCATTGCAAAGTATTCTTCTCCATCTGGAGCAGGGCCATTAGCATTTCTCGTTCCATCTAACTTACAAGACCAAGCAAAATATCCAGCATATTCTCCACTTTTGTGATACATATATTTTTTTACCCATCTCCAAATTCGGTCAAATTCTTCTTTTTTATTCATTTGTACGCACATCATCATTCCATAGGACATACCTTCAGTTCTAACATCTATATTCCCTGTATCAACTATGTATCCCATGTCTTCACCTACTGGATGATATATTCTTGTATGTTCATCTCCATAAAACATTTCATTAAATGTATCCTCTACCTTTTTATCAATTTCTTTTTCTGAATATCCTAATTCTTTAAAAACATTGCGATACTCTTTTGTATAAAATGCTCCTGAATTGCTATACATTATTTTACTCCTTTCTTTATGTAGCATAACTTATTATACATTACAATAAAAATAAATTATTTAAAGTTTACTACTCTATCAAAAGCTCTCTTAGGTTTTCCTTTTACATCAAATAGCATAGGCCAGTCTTTTCTTCCTGGTACCGGAAAATTATCTTTCCAGGTATACATATCGCTTATTCCCCAGAAAGTTACTGAGTTTATAACTTCCTTATATTCTCTAAAGGTTCTAAATATGTTATCATACATTTCTTCCTGAAGATAAAGCATTTCAGAAGTTGGTTCTAAAAGATCTGTTCTACTGTTTTCAAAGTTAAACATGGATACATCTAATTCTGTTATTTGAATTTTAAGACCAAGTGAAGCATATTTCTCAATTGCATTTTTTAAATTATCTATAAGTTTTTTATCTGTTATGTTCCAGTGAGCCTGTATTCCTACACCATCAATAGGTGTCCCTTTTTCAATCAATTCCTTTAGCATCCTGTAAGATTTATCAAGCTTATTTGGAATCTCATTATTGTAATCATTATAATACAGCTCAGCATTATTAATTTCTTCCTTTGCAACTTCAAATGCTATTTTAATATAATTTTCACCAAGTATTCTCCTCCAGGGTGTATCTCTATATTGTTCTCCAGTTTTATCCTCAATAGCTTCGTTTACAACATCCCAAGCATATATAATATCTCCATATCTATTTACCAAGGTTTTAATATGCTGCTTTAACCTATTAAGTAAAAGCTCCCTTGATACTTGATTCCCATTTTTATCAACAAACAACCATGAAGGTGTTTGATTATGCCACACAAAGGTATGTCCTCTCATTTTTATATTGTTATTTATTGCAAATTCTTTTATCTTATCAGGCTTATCAAATTCAAACCTTCCTTCAACGGGCTGAATTTCACCGAATTTCATAGCATTTTCTAAAGTTACACTATTAAAATGTTTTTTAAGAAGTTCCCCATGAATTCCTTCCAAGTCTTCAACTCTTACAGCTGCACCAATTTTAAAATAGTCTTTGTATGTTTCACATAAAGATAAAATTTTATCATTATTCATACTAATTTACCCCCCTTTTTATAGTTTTATAGTTTGTCCGCTCTTAATCTCAAGAGCCTTACCATTTACATTTATCCAAACAGTTATTGCTGATGGATTGTAGATAATATCTCCATTGGCTGAAAATTCAAGGGACCTTAATGCTTTAATATATCTCATTATTTCAATATTTGTTGCATACCAAATATCAGAATTATTAGATATTAATCTGCAAAAGTTTTCAATTAAATCCCAATTATTATTTCTATCAAATTCAAAACTATGTCCCCAAACATACATTAATTTTAATTTTCCGTCATATTTATAATTTAAAAATTTCTCTCCTAATTCCATTAAATTATCATCATGATGACAAGTTGAATGCCATTTTAGAAAATTATCTGGGATACAAAAGTCATGATGAGCAACAACTGTTCTTGAATATTCAATTCCTAAAGATGAAATAATTTCTATGATTTTTTCATTATATACACCAAAAGGATAAGACATTCCCTTTATTGGATATCCAACTAAAGATTCCAGTGCTTTTCTATCTTCAATTACTTCTTCAACAATTGCTTCAACTGGAATACAATTTAAAAATGGATGAGTTTTTGTATGAACTGAAACTTCATGACCTTTATAAAGTTCAGCTACTTCACTGCTATTTATAAAAGGTTCTTTATCTAAAGTACCAGAATTTAAATGAAAAGTACCTTTTATTCCATATTTATTAAATATACTAACAAGCTTTCTGTCAAACTTTTGCCCATCATCATAACTCATAGTAAGTGCTTTAGTTTTACCCTGTGGAAATAAATCAAATTTAATATTCATATACTTCACCTCAAATTTTATTTTTTTATAATCAAACTTAAATATTACTTATTCAGTTGTAAAAGGCGATGCTGGCAGCCCTTCTTTATTATACAAATTTGCATCTTTAGGATTATCTGCCCATGCATATCTAACAATAATAGGATTTTTTACTTTATCACTCCAAACTATAACTTTATCATCTTCTATAACAGCCTTTGCCCAAACAAATTTTCTATCTAAACCTGCAATAGCAAAATCTTTTAACTCATTACTATCCTTTGCAACTAATCCTTTGCCTATGTTTGTAAATTTAATAATAATTTTATTTCCGTCAATTTTCATAGATTTGTAAATTGGACCTGAAGAAACAATATCATTATCACCATAAGCAAGTTTTTGAGCTAATAATGCAAGTCTATTCCCTACATCTTTTTTATTTAAAGGATGTAAATCATTCCATTCTCCAATATCAATCGTAACAGCCATTCCAACATTTGAAATATCAAGGCTTTTGCGCTGCTCATCTCTAAGTTCTGCCCAATTACTTTCAGAAGGTTCTAATTTAGCCTTCATAAAATTTGCAAGCTGTACATATAAAAACGGAAAGTCTCCTTGATTAAACTTTTTTCTCCAATCTAATACCATAGAAGAAAATAATTCATGGTAGCCCTTAGGATTATCAGTGTTTGACTCACCTTGATACCATATAACACCTTTTATATGGTATTTTAATAAAGGTGAAATCATTCCATTAAATAAACCTGAAGGTTTATATTCAAAAAAAGTTGTAGGTGGTAATGGTTCATCATTAACCGACCCTATATTGTACTTCCATTCACCTTCTAAATTAATTACTTCATCTCCTATAATAAGTTTATAAGGCTTTTCTTTTATAAACTCTCCTTTACCGCAATTACTAATAACTCTTATGGTAATAACATTTTTACCAGATTTAAGTACATTTTCTGGAACTTCATATCTCCTTGGAGGATACTGATATCCTGTTGAGCCTACACATATACCATTAATGTAAGCTGTATCACTATCAACAATTGTCCCAATTAAAAGTTTTGCTTTTTTTCCTATCATTGAATTTGGAATATATACCTCTTTTCTAAACCATACTACTCCATTTAAAGGTTCTAGTCCTTCATCTTTCCATAATGCAGGAAGTTTCATTGTTGGCCAATCTGAATCATCATAATTTAAATCAAACCATGATAATCCATCCTTTTGCAATCCTTTATCATTTTCATTTAATCTTTTAAACCAGTTATTAATTGCATATTGTTCATCTCTTTTTACATTGTTTATATATTCATCATCTTTAAGTATTTCAATATTTTCAATATCTCCTGAAAATTTTTCTAATGCATCTTTACTCATCCAAGCTGTAATTGGAGTACCACCTACACATGCTTTTATTAGGCCTATTGGTACATGATATTTTTCAAATAATGATTTAGCAAAGAAATATCCTACTGCTGTAAATTGAAGAATATTATCAGAATTTGCACATTGCCAAGTGCCTGACTCTAAATCTTCATTTGTTTTTTTAAAATCGTACTTATCTGGAACAATAAACTGCCTTATATAAGTATTATTGCAATTAGCTATTTCATCTTCATAAATAGGCTTTACTCTTTCCATAGGTATTACCATGTTGGATTGTCCTGAACAAATCCATACATCACCAATAAGTATATTCTTTATTTTTATACTTGTAGAAGCCTTTATTTCCATATCATAAGGTCCACCTGCTTTTAATTTAGGTAAAATAATTGTCCAATTTCCATTATAATCAGCTATGGTACTATAAGATTTATCTATAAAATTTATTGTTACCCTTTCGCCTGAATCCGCTAAACCCCATATTTTTATATTTATATCTCTTTGTAATACCATACCATCACTTATTAGTTTAGGAAGTTTAAGCTTTGAATTAAGGTCTTTATTTAAATTCATAAATTATCACCTATTTTCCTAATATTAAATCGAATTAAAACAAACCTTGTTTAAACTATTTTTCATAAGATCAAATAACTTTTAAATTTAAGCTATACAACTTTTTATCCTATTATCAGAAAACTTCCTAGGCAAAAATTTTTCTCCTAGGAAGTTTAGTTAAATTATTTCATCCAAAGTATACTTGTAACAAGTCTAGGATATAGCCTGCTGCCTCTTGCAGTTCCAGTATCACTATTTACCTGATCTGTAGCTGCCTCTTCACTGCAGCTTACCTGCTGCCAGCTTTCGTGTACTCTATCCCATTCTTTTTCAACATCATCTCCAAAATTCATATTTAATATTTCTTTAATTACGTATTGTGATAAAAATATTTTACTATTCCAAGTATTTTTACTTGTAGAAGATAGCTTCCATCCACCAGAAACTTCATCAATACAAATTCCTGGTCTTAAGATTGTTTTAATATGTTTTTTGAGGATTTTTATTAATTCCCCATAAGTTCCAGTTTCACTTACTGCGTCTACATTACCAACTACATAAGGATAAACAAGGGCTTCTACGGCTGGAATTATTCTTGAAGTATTTCCTTTTTCAAATACAGCTGGAATATATCCTTCTTTTTCATCAAATTTACTTACTATTGTGTCTGCAGCTATATTTGCTCTTTTTAAAGCTTTTTCTGCTAATTCTTTATGTCCATTTTTTTCTAAAATTGTATTGAGCAAAACATATGCTGCCCAGCTTTTCATTCCTAAGTATAAATTATTTCTTGCTTGTCCAAGACTAACATCAAGACTATCATAAGTTGTAATTTCAGAACCACTTTCACATCTTGAGCTATCAACATCCATTATTCCATCATTATTTTTATCTCTTGATATAAGCGATTTAAAACATTCCTCAAAAATATTTATATTTTTTGCTACCCATTCTTTATCATTAAGTTTTAATGCATATACTCCAGCTGTTAATGTCCAATTTAACAATTGTTCATGAGTCATATAACTAAAACAACCATTAAGATTTGGGAGTTCATAAGAAGAATATCCTTTTGGTGAAAATCCATTAGCAACTCCCATATCATGAGTAAATGCCAACCCTGCCTGATCGTAATAGCTGTATCTTTCTACAAATAAATCTAACACATTTGCTACAGTCCAAGGATGAAATTTCATTTCCCAAAAAACATGATCTATTGTTAAATCAAAGGTATTCATCATTATATATTCTCCTTCGTTAACAATCCATAAAGCATTGCCATCTTCCTTTTTCATAAGCTGAGTATTTGCATGATAGCTATGTGTTGCATGAGCTATAAGGAATTTTCTATGTTCATTTAAATTACTTTCACTAAGTTCTTTATCTCTTTGAGCGGCTAAATTTAGATAATAATCAGCATTTTTTAATCCAAATTCTATAACTTCTTCTAAAGAATTAAATACTTCTGTATAATAAAACTTGGAGTTGATACCTGTAGTTATAATTCCGCTTTGATAAGTTGCAAGAACTATAGTATATGTTTTTGAGCTTCCTTTAGGAACCTTAAATATTAAAGATGGTGCTCTTCCTAAATCATGATTTTGATAATTATCATTAGCCCAAGAAGTTAATATATCAAGTCTTGAAAGCTCTCTTACATCTTCGCTATTTGATATACCAAAACCGTATTGTGTTGAAAAAGCTGCTCCAAGATATTTATTATCAGTAGTTTGAGATAATCTTCTTTTAAGTCCTTCAATCCCAAATATCATTTCAGCATCTGAAGTACTATTTGTATTATCAAGAGTTAACTTTGCAAAAATAACTGGAGCAAAAGCAAATTTTTTTTCTTCATCAGTCATTATTGATGGCTCTTTAACATTACCAAATGGAGTAATTAAAGAGAATTTAAAATTACCTGCACTCCAAGTATCTGATGCCCATCCAATTTCTCTATTTATTTCATTTTCAGAAAAAAGTTCAATTGATTTTTCTTTTTTTGTATCTGCAACTTCTCCTGTAAATTCTTCTTCTGCGCTATTATCACTAATAGTACAGAAAGGAAGAAGTTTAATTTTACCTTCTTGTTTAAAACCTATAAGAATATTACTTTGTGGTGGTCTTACATCACTTAAAACAAAACCTCCTCCTTTACCTATTTTTCCAATAATAAAACTAGAAAATGCTCCAAAAGCACTATGATGCATATGAAATGATTTATTTTTCATAGTATATCTCCTTTCAGATAATTACTTATATATAATATATCTAAACCTTTTCACTATTTAATTGTACAATTTTCTATTGATTTTTTCAAGGTTTTTTTAAAACTATTTTAAAAAGTTTTACGTAAAATAATATACTTTTATATAATACTATCAAACTTTATTTAGTTTTAATTTTTTTATTATTCGTATATTTTCCTGCATTTAGCATCTTTAATTCCCGTTTTTCTATAAAAATAAGTATTAATTACATCCCTCCATTCTTTTGAATCTTTAAGTTGTATCTGAAATTTATCTAAAACAATATTAAAATATTCTTCGCTTATCTTTCCTTTTAAAGATAGCCATTTTTCTATAAATTTTTCTACTTTTTCTACACCTTCAAAATGTGTATCATAAATATGCTGAATTACTGTCTTCCCACTCTTTAATTTATAATTATACGGTACATGATGAAAAAACAATAATAACTCTTCAGGACAAGTATCTATATTTTCATACATAGAAGATACAGGTTCATTATATTGTGCTGTATACCCTGTACCGGTTGCAATTGTTCTATCAACACCAAGCCCTCTCCAATCAGCATAATGGTAAGTTCCCCAAGGTGTATATTCATAACCATCTACACTTGGACCGTAATGGTGATGTGGATAGACCATCCATCCTATTCCTAATGGACTTGTATAATTTTCATATACTTCTCTTGATTCCATAAGCATTGAAACTATTTTTTCAACTATTTCGCTATTACATCCAAAAGTAAGTTTAACCCACTCTTTAGCTATTTCTTCAGAAGATACCTCTGGGTTCCATGCTATTCTTCCTAACCCATATAAATTAGCTTGAGCAAGAGGGTGTCCTGTCCAACATTTACTATCTCCTACATTAGATACTGCAGTTATACCTCCATGTTTTCTATTAAATAAACTTCCATCTGCAACTTTTCTTACATAAGAACCTTTACCTTTTGCATAAGTATCAAAATCAAGTACTTCTTTCCACATAGGTAAAAGATAACATAAATGTTTTTGTTGCCCTGTATATTCCTGTGTAGCTTGAAATTCAAGAATTATATTTGTATTTTTCATTGCACCAAATAGTGGTGAAACAGCTTCTCTTATTTGAAAATCCATTGGGCCATTTTTTATTTGTAAAATTACATTATCTTTAAATTGTCCATCTAACGGTTTAAAATTATCATAAGCTGCTTTTGCTCTATCTTTTGTCCTATCTCTCCAATCAAGAAGGCAGTTATATACAAAACATCTCCAAATTACTAATCCACCAAATGGTTCTAAAGCTTCAGCAAGCATGTTTGCTCCTTCAGCATGATTTCTTCCATAAGTAAATGGTCCTGGTCTAAATTCTGAATCTGCTTTTACAATAAAACCTCCAAAATCAGGAATAAAACTATAAATTTTAGCTGCTACATCTTTCCACCATTCTTTAACTTCATTGTCAAGAGGATCTGCTGTTGATAATTCTCCAATCTCTATGGGCGCTGCAAAATTAATGCTTAAATAAGTTTTTATTCCATATTTTCTAAATTCATCAGCAAAAGCTGCTATATGTGGAAGATACTCTTCAGTTATAAATTTTGTTTCAAGTTTATGAACATTAACATTATTTATAACAATTCCATTTATTGCTACTGAAGCAAGCATCCTTGCATAATCTCTAATTCTAGATGTATCTTTAATTATTTCATTATCTTTATAAAAAAATGATTGTCCTGCATATCCTCTTTCTATATCTCCACTTATATTATCCCAGTGATTTATCATTCTTAATTCATTTTTAGGAAAATCTATTATTAATGCTTCTTCTAAAGTTTTCCCAGTAACAATTGATTTAATTAAATTAAACACTCCATAAAGCAATCCTATATTATCTTTTCCTATTATTGATAAAACTTTATCATCATAATTTTCTATTTTAAATCCTTCTTTTTTTAATTCCTTATTATTTAATATTCCTAAAAAAATATGAGGCTCCTTTGGAAGTTCATTAGTAATGTGTGGATTTATATTAAAAATTTTATTTATTGCTAGTTTTAATTCTTTTACTCCTGAATTTATTACATCGTCACTTTCTTTAAAATAAATTATATTGCAATATTTTTTATAGCTTTCTTTTGTCTTTAATTCTTTACAATTATCATAATTTAACCAGCAGTCATAAGTGCTGTTTACATTATACATACTTTTATCTCCTCTCATAATAAATAAAATTTGCCTTCTATGAAATCGATTATAAATTTTATTTACCTTTTAATCCATATAATATATAATTATATTTGTACAATATAACTATATTAATTTTTAAATTTTTATTTTTTATTATAATTATAATGGAGCTAAATATTATGGAAAGCTATTCAAAAGAATTATTAGTTAATATATTTCCTATTATTTCGTATGCTGTTAATAGAGATTGTCCACCTTCATGGAAACTTGTAAAAACTACTATTAATTTTCACAATCTAATGCTTCTATATGATGGTGAAGCTGTATTTTTTAAAAATGGAGATATGTTTAAAGCCTCAAAAGGAGATTTAATATATTATAAACCCGGAGATATAAGAGAAGCTTATACGTTCCCTTCAAACCCTATGAAATGCTTTGCTGTTGAATTTTTGTATACATGTCCTATACTTAATAATTCAAAATGGACACTTACTAACTGTGATTTACCTTTTAAAACAATTGAAAAACTAGAAGATGAATATTTATTTAGAAAACTTTTCGATTTATTTTATGAGCTTACAAATTTAAAACTTTCTATAAAAGGTACTACCACAATTAAAGAAAGAGCTGTTTTTACTGAAATATTATCACTTCTTTTTCAATATGAAAAAAGGCCTCATTATAGTTATTCAAATTTTAAGAAAGTTGATAAAGTAATTAACTATATGATACAAAATTACAACCAACCTATAACATTAAAAAGCCTTGCTGACTATTTACAGATTAGTCCTTCATATCTTGGAAATATTTTCAAAAGCATAACTGGTAAATCAGTTATTGATTATTTAATTCATATAAGAATTAATAAAGCAAAACATTTTTTAAAAGATGGACTTACAGTTTCAGAAACGGCAAGAAAAGTTGGTTTTAATGATGTATTTTATTTTAGTAGAGCATTTAAAAAATATGAAGGAATAACCCCTTCTCAATTTATTAAAACTACAACTTAAAAAATTTTTAATACTAATATAATTAAAAATTAATTAAGTAAAAGAGGATACTGAAAATTCATATCCTCTCTTTATCTATTACTATTTTAATTGTTTAAATCTTATATTACTACTAAGTACTAAATTAATATTTTTTATCTACTACTATTTATCAATCAACATATTCCTTAATCTTCAAATCTAAACCATCCAAAATCAAAATTACATCCTGGTAAAAAGATAAAAGTAACTTTTTGCATTCCTTTTATCTTTTTTAATTCAAATACTTTTTCTTCATATTTGTCAGAATAGGTAAATTCAATAATTTGATTACTTTGCCCTTCATTGTTTTCAAATTTTATATGAATTGTATTTTTATCAATTGAAGATCTCCCATAAATAACTATTTTTGATGTGCCATTATCTGAAAAATCCATATTTTCAAATTCTAATGAAACATTGTTCCCTATGCCTTCAACTTTATTTTCATTTACTGTAAAAGTATCACCGTATATGTGATCACTTTGTGCCGCATTGTTTTGTTCAAAAGCTCTATTCATTTTTTTAAAATAGAACCCTTTTATATGAACTTTTGCATGAAAAACAAAACAAATTGAAGTAATACCTGAAAGTTTTTTAGATAAACGGTAAGTTTCTTCTTGATAAACATTCCATTTTGATGGCTTTTGATATATTACATCAGCTAATAATTTACTTCCTTCTTCATTTGGAATTCCCTGCCAAATTTGAAATGGATATTTATCATCTGATAAAGCAAAAATAGGAATAGTTATTGTATCAGAACCATAAGGACCAAAATCAATATTGCAAAATCCTACTTGAGTTTCTCCGTCTCTAGCTGTTGCTATCCCTTTTTCATTTCCATTACCAATCTCCCCTTTACTATAATCATAAAGCCCTGCCGATATAAAATTATAAGGATCTTTATATGCTTGACCAAGTTCCTCTGCTTTAAATTCTAATTGAGATATAATTTTTATTTTATTACTCCCATTCTTACTAGTACATCTAACTCTAAATTTTCCATCACCTAAAGCTGTTATTTTGGCTTTATGCCCAAATTGTTCTATTTTAGCTATATTTGATTTTATACCTGCATCATTTACCACACTCCATTCTACTTCTTTATAAGAAGTATTTTCTGGATATAATTTAGCTATCACATTTATTTCTTTTATTGATTTATTAAAAATCTGTCCTTCTTCGCTTATAATTTCAATTTTACGAAGGGGTATTTCTTCCTCGCTCCCCATAATACATGGTAATTTTTGATTTTTCATAAATGCACAAATACCTTCTAAATTTTCATCTTCTGATTTAATAGATTCAAATTCTGCAGTCTGACTTTTTAAACCTTTAGAGGAAACTTCAATATAAATTTTCCCAGGTTTTAATGTTGCTCCTATAATGGCCATTAATTTACCATTAAATAATCTTTTACTTAATCCTTTATATTGATCATAGTCTGTACTATCACCATTATCTAACCCAATCAAACGACCTTCACCAGTAACATTAACATGTACTCTATTGTTTGCATTTTCTACTATATTTCCATATTCATCCTTCATAGTTATTTCTACAAAAATTAAATCAGTACCATTTGCAATAAGTGTTTCTTTATCAGCACATAAGCAAATGTTCTTTGCATCTTTAAATGATTTTTTTGTATCTGTTGCAATAATATTACCTTTTTCATCATAAGCTATTGCTTTTATTTCACCTTCTTCATAAGGTATTTTCCAATGACCAAGAAGCTTATTCCCATATTTATGATCAATATCATAAGTTCCTATTGACCTTCCATTAAATTGAAGCTCAATTTTAGGTGCATTAGAGCATACCCTAACATCAATGATTTGACCTTTATTAAAATCCCAATAAGGGAAAATGTGAACCATTGGCTTTATCTTGTAATCTGTCCATTCTGCTTGATATATATAATATGAATCTTTTTTAAAGGTAGCAGTATCAATTTGTCCAAAATAAGAGTTTTTTGTGTGATACGGTGTAGGTTCCCCTATATAGTCAAATCCAGTCCAAATAAATTGACCTAAAGAAAAATCAGTATCTCTTTCTGCAATAATACATGCTTCTTGTGATTTTGCTCCCCAACTAGTTGAACTATTACCAAGAGCAGAACATTGCTCATCATCATCTGCAAGAATAGATTGCTCAAATGGAAAATGATATACACCTCTGCTTTGTACTATTGAAGCTGTTTCACTGCCATATATAATCCAATCTGGGTATTTTTTATGGTGATTTTGATAATATTTTTCTCCATAATTATATCCAACAATCTTTACAATATCAGCACATTTTTGAGCATTTTCCCAAGGCATATAATTTGAGCAAATTGTAATTTTTGCATTTTCTTTTGGATCATATTTTCGTACATGAAGAATAAGCATTTTTGTTATTTCCTGACCTCTATCACTTGCATGAGTATCATATATTTCATTTCCAATACTCCACATAAGAAGACTAGGATGGTTTCTATCTCTCATTATCCAGCTTTTTATATCAGCAGCAACCCAATCTTTAAAAAATCTAGCATAATCATAATTAGTTTTTGATCTTTCCCACATATCAAAAGCTTCTGATAATACTAAAAATCCCATTTCATCCGCTAAATCCATAAACTCTAGCGCAGGCATATTATGAGCTGTTCGTATAGCGTTTACACCCATTTCTTTTAACATATTAAATCTTCTTTTTAAAGCTGTTTTATTAAATGCAGCACCTAAAGCTCCTAAATCGTGGTGCTCGCAAACTCCCTTTAATTTTATTTTTTTACCATTAACTTTAATGCCTTCATTAGAATCAAGTACAATATTTCTAAATCCTATATTTTGAGATATTGATTCAATTTCTTCTATACATTTTAGTCCATTTTTATCTGTTTTAATTATATATAACTTTGTAATAAGCTTATAAAGATTAGGTTCATCTGTACTCCATAATAGAGGATTTTCTACAAACAACTTTTGTAAATTATGTTGATTTGGATTACTTTCTGCATAAACTATCTCAGATGCCTTTGCAATAATTTGATTTTTATATATAATGATATGAGATATTTGTATATTTTCATAAACATTTAATTCTGTATCAACTTCTACTTCCCATCCATTTGGTGTTTGTTTTGTTGATACATATATTCCATTTGTTTCAATATAATTTTTATCCCTTGTTTTTAACCACACATTTCGGTATATACCTGCACCAGAATACCATCTGCTGTTTGGACTTTTATGTACTACTTTTACAATAATTTCATTTTCTCCTTCAATAAGTGCATTTGTTATATCATGTTCAAAAGAAGAATATCCATATTTCCACTCTCCTTTAAATTGCCCGTTTACATATAAAGAAGAGTCCATATATACTCCATCAAAGCACAAAAGTACTTGACTTTCTTTTTTATTATATACAAATTTTTTACGATACCATCCTATACTATTTTCATAAAGATTTAATGTATTATATATAAGCCAGTCATGAGGTATATCCACTGGTTCAAATTTTAAATTACTGCTATCTGTAATTTCTAAACTACTTTTAGCAAATTCCCATCCATCATTAAAAAGTATTTTTTTATTCATAATTTATTTGTTCACTTCCTTTAGTGTCTATAATTTTCCCTATTAAGGAAATTCGGATGACAAAATTGCCACCCGAACCAAATTTTAAATTTTACTATTTTAATTTATCTTTTGTATTATCATATACTTGATTAGCAAGTTCTACAAGCGAATCAGCACCCTTAGCTTTACATTGAGAAACAAAATTATCCCAATTACTTAACGGTTCACTACCAAGCATAAATTTAAGAGTTTGAGCTTTAACATAATCCATTAATGGAGTATCCTTCATATTAAATTGCTCTCTTTGGTCTTCATTAAATAAAATTGGAGGAGCTGGAGGCAGCATTTTTTTGTTTGCCATTGAATTTTGTAATGATATCTCTAAATCATTCATCATAGACATTTTAAGGTCTTGAGAACCACCATAAACAAATACACCACTTCCATAACCAAAATCTTTTCTCAAATCTTTAGTTCCATTTGGATTCATACCATTAAATGTTATATCTGGCATAAGTGTTCTCTTTCCATTGCTGTCTTTTTTAAATGTTGTTCCTTCAACACCCCATTTAGTTAATTCTTGTCCTTCATCACTATACCATAACCAATCAACAAATCTCATTATATCTTCAAAATGAGGATTATCTTTAGCTTTTGAAGATATCATTATACCATTTTCTAATCTGCTTGCAAATACTACATCTCCCTTAGGTCCTGCAGGAGTAGGCATATGTAAAAGTACAAATTTATCTTTTCCTAAATTCTTTTCCATTGTCTTTTGTATATCTAATGTTTCTTGAGTATTAGAAGATATAACAAATGATTTTCCAGTTATAAATTTTTGTTTAGCTTGGTCATCACTTTGAGTAAAGCTTTCAGGATCCATTAAACCTTCTTTAACAAGTTTATTCCAATAAGTTACAAAATTTTTATACTCATCTGAAATTGGTCCAAAATAAAATTTATCAGCATTTTCATCGTATTGTAAACCATTTCCTGCACCCCATCCAGCTGAAACACCAAATGTAGGAGCGGCTACATTTGTAATAGCATCTGTCTTCCATCTATCTGAAAAAGGATAACTATCAGGATATTTAGCTTTTAATGCTTTTAATGCATCATATACTTCGTCCCAAGAAGTTGGAATTTTTATTCCATTTTGATCAAATATATCTTTTCTTATAAGTAGTGAATAATCATATTTAGGTTTTTCATGAAGGCCAGGTAAAATATAATACTTACCATCAGCCTGCATTACTTGTTTCATATCTTCTTCCATATTCCAATCTTTAATTTTCTTTTGCATATTAGGCATATATTCAATATAATCACTGACTGGAAGTATTGCACCCGAAGGTATAAATTGCACTTCTTCACCTGGATAAGTTTTGGGAATTATTATTGGTGCATCACCAGTACTTATAAGTAAACTTCTCTTTTGTGTATAATCACTATATGGAACAACAGTAAGATCTAACTTAACATTTGTTCTACTCTCAATTTCTTTAAATATTGTCCAAGTATCCTTATAAGGATAATTTGGCATGTCATTAAATAACATACTTACGCTAAATGCTTCTTTAGCTTTAAAAGGTTTTCCTGCTTCTTGTGTAATGTCAGTTTTTGTTTCAGAAATATTATTTGTGTTTGTTGTTTCTGTTTTTTTGCTACATCCAACTAGCAAACTAGCTGTTAAGCTAAAAACTAACGTTGTCATAACTAAAGTCTTTAACTTTTTGTTCATTCTTCTTTCCCCCTATATAATTTTATTTTATAAAATTGGAACAATATTCCAATTATACGCATAATCATTAAATTATTAACCTTTTACAGAACCTATCATAACTCCAGTTACAAAGTATTTTTGTATAAAAGGATATACACATAATATTGGTAAAACAGTTAATACCATAGAAGCTGATTTTATAGTTGCAGCTATTTGTGTTGATTTATCTGAATCCATACCACTAGCTGCATCAGTTTGCTGTGCCCCTGCTATTATATTCCTAAGATATAAAGTTACTGGGAACAATTCTTTTTTATCCATATAAAGAAATGCTCCAAACCAACTGTTCCAATTTCCTACGGCATAAAAAAGAGCCATTGTAGATAATATAGGTTTTGATAATGGAAGAACTATCTTTAAAAGTATTCCATAGGTATTTAATCCATCTACTGAAGCAGCTTCTTCTAATTCATTAGGTAAGCCCTCAAAAAAGGTCTTCATAATCATTAAATTCCAAGTACTTATTGCTCCAGGAATTATCATTGACCAAATTGTATTTCTCATTCCAAGGTACTTAACAAGTAAATAATTTGGAATTAATCCTCCATTAAAAAACATAGTAAATACTGCAAAACCTAGAAAGAATTTTCTACCTTTTAATCTCTTTTTAGATAATGCATAAGCAAAAATAGTAGTCATAAATAGCGAAACAGCTGTTGCTAAAACTGTATATATTATAGTATTTTTATATCCTATCCAAAAAAATTTTTCTGACATTACCTCTTTATATGTAGCAGTAGTAAACCCTTTTGGATAAAAAGTAATCTGCCCTGCATAAACATATTGTTCACTGCTAAAGGACTGAGCTATTAGGTATACAAATGGATAAACTGTAATAATAATTACAAAAATCATTACCAATATATTAATAACTTGAAAAGTTTTATAAGATTTAGTTACCTTCGCCATATTTACCCTCCTTTACCATAAGCTTGTTTCTGTAAGTTTTCTCGAAACAAGATTAGCCGAGTATACTAATATTAATCCAATAATTGATTCAAACAAACCTATTGCAGTTGCATAACTAAAGTTATTTGATTGCAACCCTAATCTATATAAATAAGTTGCAATTACATCTGATGTTGAATAAGTCATTGGATTATAAAGTAATAATATCTTTTCAAAACCAACATTCATAATTCCGCCAATATTTAATATTAATAAAGTTACAATAGTTGGCAATATACCTGGTATAGTTACGTGAAGTGTTTGTTTCCATCTATTAGCTCCATCAATTTTAGCTGCTTCATAAAGTTCTGTATTAATATTTGATAAAGCAGCTAAATATAAAATAGCTCCCCATCCTAATCCTTGCCAAATTCCTGAAATTACATAAATAGCAGGAAACCATTTAGCCTCAGCTAAAAAATTTATTGTATGCCCTGTAAAATGCTTTATAATCATGTTTATTATACCACTAGATGGAGATAATATTTCCATTATCATTCCAGCTATAATAACTGTTGATAAAAAATGGGGTAAATAAGAAGCAGTTTGTACAAACTTTTTAAACTTCTTATTAGTTAATTCATTTAACAGTAATGCAAATATTATTGGAAAAGGAAATCCTATAATTAATGATGATAGACTTAAAACTAAAGTATTTTTAAAGACCCCCCAAAATGTTGGATCGTTTACTATCATTTTAAAATATTTTAATCCAACCCATTTTTCACCATACACTGGTCCACCTGGAACAAATTTTCTAAATGCTATTATATTACCAAACATTGGACCATATTTAAAAATAACATAGTATATTACTGGTAATATTAAAAGACTATATAACTGCCAGTCTTTTTTAATAATGGTAAGATTTTGTTTAAACGATGTTTTTTCTTTAACTTCAATATTGCTTTTTTGTAAGCTTTGAGTTTCAGTTTTCATTAAAAACATTTCCTCCTTTCATCTTGACTCATTTGATTTAACGTCTAGATATAAAGTAAACCATTTCAAATAAAAAATCTACAAGCATTTTTTTAATATATTGCAAAAATCTACTTTTAATAGATATTAAATTTTTAAAATATTGCATTTAATTTAATTCTATATAATATGCGAATATTGCAATGTATATAAAAATTGCAATATTTATGGTTTTTTATGGTAAATATCTAAATATTTTAATTTAATTGAACATATGGTATAATATATTTAAAACGTTATCAGATTAAAGTTGTAATATTCACTTTTTATTGCTAGGAGGCCCTTTTTTCATGCTTAAATTATATTCTGTAAAAAACTTTACACAAAACAGGAAGTTTTTCAAAACAATATTTATATATATTCTTATACCTATTTTGGTCGTTTTTTTTACTTCTTTTATTATGTACAACTATTACAAAAACATATTTCAATCTCAAATTGAAAAAAATTATATAAACAACCTTTCTGCCTTATCTACAACTGTAGATAATTTATTGATGGAACTGCAAAATACTACATTGCTTTTGTCTTCAGATAGCAATCTTTATGATATTTTTTATTCTGAAAATAAATTAGATATAAATGATAGTTATAAAATTGCTTCTATGACATCTACTTTGCTTAAATTTAGAACTACTAAAAAACTTATCGATAGTGTTTATATAATTCATAAGTCTAGTAATGAAGTACTTGACACTTCTGGAACCTATACAATGGAAAATTTTTTTACAAAATCTTTTAAATATAGTAATTATGATGAAAATTTTTGGATGAACTATAATATTAAAACTAATTTTTATCAGCTTTTAAAACCTTCTCTTTTGAAAAATGAAAATTACGAATTCCCTCAAACACGCATGGTAATTCCTTTTGTTACTTCTAATATCACTAGCATTAAATCAAAAAACATGTTTGTAATAAACATAAGTGTTAATGAATTATCTAAACTTTTAGATAAATATAAACTTATTCCTAGCAGTAAAATGTGTATTATAGATAAAGATGGAACTTTAATAGCTTCAAATGATACTAGTATTAATAATGAAATTACAACTAACAAAGATTTTTTGTCCAAACTTTCAAAATCAAGTAACAATATATTTGAATATGATTTAATGGGCAGCAAAACTTTAGTTATTAATTTTAACTCATCATCTGCTAAATTTAATGGTTTTACTTATATTGCTTTTATTCCTTTTGATGATTTTTATAATCAAATAGTAAGTGTAAAAAAATTAGCTTATATCATTTTATTTTCTGGTATATTTTTATCTATAATAGTTGCTTATTTTTCAAGTAAAAGAATATATAAACCGATAAATAATATTGTAGAATTTTTAAGCAAAGAAAACAGTGAAACTGCTATTGAAAATATTAGTGAGGTAGATTATATAGATAATCAAATTAAAAAAATTTTAGCAAGCGAAACCAGTTTAAAAAGAGATCTTTCAATAGTAATGCCTTTAGCTTCAGAACAATATTTAATAAAAATACTAACAAACAGTCATTCTCTTTTAGATGATAATATAAAAAATTTTATACATGATAATAATTTTAATTTTAAATATCCTGCATTTTGCGTAATTATTGCTGAACTTAAATTTACAGAAAAATATTTTAATAACTATAGTAGTGATGAATATCTAAGTTTAATAAAAGGTCTTTCAAAAATACTTAGTAATGTAGCTTTAGAAAAATACTTAACTTATGTATTAAGTCTTAGAAAAAATACTTTATGTGTTTTAGTTAATTTACCTGAAGATGAAATTTTAGAAAATATTACTTCTAATATTAAACTCATAATGACATTATTTGATTATGATAAAGATTTACTAACAGTATCAGTTGGAATAGGAAGAATTTATTTAGGATTTGCTGGAATGAACAAATCATATAATGAAGCTCAAAAAGCTCTACTTTCTTTATCTCCTTTAAGTAGTGAAAAAATTAATGTGTATACTGAAATAAAAAATAATTATAATTTTCAATATTCTATAAATGATGAAAACAAACTTTATAATTATTTAATAGGAAATTTTAAAAATGAAACTATTTCTTTTCTATGTTCATTAATAGATAAGAATTTTAAGAATAATCCTTCAGAAGAAAATATTAAAAAATTTTATTTAAGCATTTATAATACAATTTTAAGAGTATTAAATGAGAAAAAAATTAATGTTGAAAATTTAATGGGAAATAAATATATTAATATTAATTCTGATTTAGCATTTTTATCACTAACTGATATTTATGATTACATTTTTTCTTTAGTAAATAATCTTTTATCTGAAGATAAAGTAAATAATAAAGTTAACATAACTCAGATAACAGATTATATTAAAAAACATTATGCTGAAGATTTATATCTTGAAAAAGTTGCAGAATATTTTAATATCTCAGACAAATATCTTTCAAGATTATTTAAAGAATCTTTTGGTATGGGATTTCATGAATATTTAACTTCATTAAGAATTTCAAAGGCAAAAGATTTACTTTTTGAAAGTAATTTAAGTGTAACAAAAATTGGAGAAATGGTAGGTTTTACTACTCACAGCACTTTTTTTAGAATATTTAAAAAATATGAAGGCATAAATCCCAGCCAATATAGAAAAAATATTAAAGACAAAATTTAAAGTGTCTGCTACAAAATAGATTATAAATAACTTTAATTACAAACTAATTTCTATTTTGTAGCAGACACTTTTATTATTTTATATTAAAAAGTATTGTTTTGCATTATAATAACTTATATCTTTAACAATTTTTTCTAAAAGTTCCATATCATTTGGATATTCTCCATTTTCAACTAAACTTCCTATTAAGTTACAAAGTATTCTTCTAAAATATTCATGTCTTGTATAAGAAAGAAAACTTCTAGAATCTGTAAGCATTCCTACAAAACAGTTTAATAGCCCTACATTTGCAAGAGTTTTCATTTGTTCTATCATTCCGTCTTTATTATCTAAAAACCACCAAGCTGCTCCAAACTGTATTTTACCCTTAATTCCATTTCCTTGAAAACAGCCCATCGCAGTTGCTAAAACATAATTATCTTTAGGATTAAGTGTATATAAAATTGTTTTAGGCAGTGAATTATTCATTTCTAATGAATTTAAAAGTTTGGTAAGTTTTATCGCAACATTATCATCATTTATAGCATCATAACCAGTATCTGACCCTATTGAAGCATACATTTTTGTATTATTATTTCTAGTTACATTCATGTGAAGTTGCATAGCCCACCCAAGTTTAGAATAAAGGCTCCCTAAAAATTTTAAAGTATAGGTTTTATATTTTTCTTCTTCTTCTTTTGTTACAATTTCTCCATTTATAGCCTTTGAAAATATACTACATACTTCTTCTTTTGATGCTTCCATATAAGGAATACTCTCAAGTCCATGATCAGAAATTTTACATCCAACAACATTAAAAAATCTCGCTCTTGCTTCAAGTGACTCCAAAAATTCAATATAATTGTTTATTTTCTTACTGCACACTTTCTCTAATAACTTAATCCATTCTCTAAAATCACAATTATTAATATTAAGAGCTTTATCTGGCCTAAATGTTGGCAAAACTTTTACATTAAAACTTTTATCTTCTTTAAGTTTTATATGATATTCCAATGAATCAACAGGATCATCTGTTGTACATATAACTTCAACATTAGATCTTTTAATAAGACTTCTAACACTGTAATCTTCACTTTTTAAAAGTGTATTAACTTTTTCCCATATGAAAGGAGCAGTTTTTTCATTTAATGTTTCATAAATGCCAAAATATCTTTGAAGCTCCAAATGTGTCCAATGATATAATGGATTACCTATAGCCATTGATATTACCTTAGCCCAAATTAAAAATTTTTCATAATCTTTGGCATTGCCTGTTATATATTTTTCATCTATACCATAAGCTCTCATAATTCTCCACTTATAATGATCCCCATAAAGCCAAGCTTCTGTTATATTTTTAATCTTTTTATTTTCATATATTTCTTTAGGGCTTAAATGACAATGATAATCTATAATAGGCATTTTTTTAGCAAAATTATGATACAATTTTACAGCAACATCATTGCTAAGTAAAAAATTTTCATCCATAAACTTTTTCATTTAAATCTCCTACCTTTTATTATTTTTTATTATTCATACTATAGGTGATTTTATTTTAAAATTTAATTCTTTATTTATTTTTTCATATTTTAACTTTGCTTTGAGTATATAATATTTAGAATTTTTATCAATTTTAAAACAATAATTGTACATTTCTTTGCTATTTCTTGGAATAATATCTGTAAAACTAATAGAATCTATAATATTTTCTTTCTCATCAAACAAAGAAGCATTTATTACAAAGCTATGACTATACTCACTTCTATTAAATACACCTAGTTGTAATACAAGAGGTTCATCTACTAATTCATTTTTTAATCTTAATGTAGGTTTTAAAACTATTATTTCTTTTTTATTATAATCATAGACTGATTTATAATTTGATATATTTAATGACTCATTTTTAGTTTTCTTGCCTCCATAATAGCTCTCCGGTGGACCAAGATAACTTGGTTTAAGCCCACCCATATCCACTAAAATTTTTTGCAAAACCACAATAGGATCAACCATCCATATTTTCAAAGTATGATATCCTCTGCCTTCAATATGATAATTTGTTTCTGCCTTTCTAATATTATAAATAACACTTTCAGCCCAATCTTTTTCGCAGAAGCTCCCATCTTTTTCCGTAGTTATTGCATCTATAATTTTAATATCTCCGTCATCAAACGATATACCAATTTTTAATCCATTACCTTCAACAAAATCAAGTGAAGGAGCTAAAAGTGCAGTTACTTTAACATTACCTGGGTTAACTATGTATAATTTATATTCTAAGCATGGCGAATTATTCGGCGGCACTACACTTGAAGTTACAAAAGGGAAAATAGCCATTGAAGATAGAGTTCTCCCATAATTAGGTATCTTTTCCCAGCTCATCCCATTTACATTTACTTTGTTTGTGTAATGCTCTGCTTCTATTGAAATATATCCATTTGTTTCAATAAAACCATCTAAAGATTTTCTATCTAAATCTTTAGGATTAAATACTTCTAATTCAACTATAACTTTATTCCCACAAGAACTTGTTATAATTATATTCCCTTTAACATTATCTCCTTTAGGAACTAAGTCCCAGTCAATATCTACCCAAACTCTCTCTTCTTTTTCTATAATTCCTTCATTTAAACTTACATTTATCCATCTTGCATCTGTTTCTATCTTGAAACTGAAGGCATCTGATTTTTTATTAAATATATCAATATATCTTCTTTCTCTCGTAAAAACATCAAATTGAGGTAGCTTACATTTTTTATTTGTATAACTAAAGCTTTCTTTAGATCCTTCAACTGCAACTCCCATCTCAGAACCTTTTTCTAAAACTATTCTTTTAACTTCAGGCATAATATTTTTTAAAGGTTGATTCCAATAAGTATAACCTATATGGGTTTGATCCATCATATGATTCCATTTACCAAAAGCTAATCTCTTATTATAATCAAAAGTAAGCTCATCATCTGCTTCAAAAATTGCCTCTGCCTTATCTGCTAAATCATTTGTAAGCGCTCTTCCTTGATCTGCATATAATTTATTTTTTTCAACAGTTAAATAAAGCTCATTAACTTGCAATGAAGCTTTAACAGGATATAATACAAGTTCAAAAAAAGCATCCTTTAAATTTTCTTTAAGCTCTTTATATATTTTTTCTGCTTTAGAATTTATATAATAAAAATCTGATAACACTTTTTCTGCTTCTTTATAGTTTATTAAACTATATAATTCAACATTATTAAGAAGCTCAGGCTTAAGTCTTCCATTAAATTTAGAATACTGATTTATAATATACGCTATATCTTTTGCATACTTTTCTCCAAATTGTGCCTCAGCCCATTTCACACTAAATTCCCACATATTATCTTTAGTAAATTCATTTATATTCCAAGCCATACGCATAAAATATTCTGTAGGAAATTCCATTGGTTTTAAATCACCAACATTTAATATCCATATCCTATCTGCACCATATTCATAAGCTTTATTCATTTGTTCCCAAATTTTTTCAATAGGTACTGTATTGATCCATTTATAAGATCTTGGTCCTCCAACATAATCAAGATGATAGTATATTCCTGCACCTCCTTTTCTTTTTCTTTCTTCTTCTGTAGGTACTCTCCTTAAATTTCCATGATTATCATCAGACCATAAAAGAGTTATGTCTTCAGGTACTCTCATACCAGCTTCATAATAATCTTGAACTTCTTTGTATAAAGCCCAAAGCTGAGGAACTTTAGTTACATCTGAATTCATCTTTTCAGCAATAATCTTGCGCTGATCTTTAACAATTTTTTCAAGCAGCTTAATCTTTTCATTAAATGTGAGCTGGCCTCCCATAGGCTCATCTCCATCGCCACGCATACCTAATGTTATTATACTTTCATAATTTTTATTTCTTTCTATTCCAAATTCCCAAAATTTATATATATAATCTTCATTTAAATAATAATCCCACGGTCCTTTTTTATGTTTTTTCCATTCTCCATGTGCTCTTAGCATAGGTTCATGATGAGAAGTTCCCATAACAATTCCATATTCATCAGCAAGAATAGGATTTAATTCATCATCTTCATTAAAAGCATTATCCCACATAGCAGGCCAAAGGTAATTTCCTTTAAGTCTTAATATAAGTTCAAAAACCTTTTCATAAAATTCATGAGTAAAATCTCTATAATTATCTCTAACCCATGACATAAGTGAAGGACCTTCATCATTAAAAAATATTCCTCTATATTTTACAGATGGTTCTCCTTGTTTATATATACCTTTCTTAACAATTAAAGTATCCTTATGTATAACTGGAACATCTGCCCACCAATACCAAGGTGATACTCCTATTTGTTCAGATACATCATATATTCCAAAAATTGTACCTCTTTTATCGCTTCCAGCTATTACTAATGCTTCTTCAATACCTTCAATAGGATTAGGTACAACTTGAATAACAAATGATTCCCATTTGCCTTTAGTATCATAAACATCAAGTTTACCTTTTTTTATTAATTCATCAACAACATCACTTTTCCCAATAGTGCCTATTATAACTGTATTTTTTGAAACAGAATTAATATCATTTTTAATTTCAGGCAGTATATTTGTTACTTTATTAACATCTTCACAAAAAGTTTTTACTGCTCTTATAACACCTTTATAGTCATTATTAGACACATAGATATCTGCAACTTTTGAATTATATGCTAATTTAAAGCCACTTTCACTATAAACATTTTCTATATATTTCTCACTAAACATGTTCTCCCCCCTGTAAGCTTTAAGTATATTATTTATACTATCATCAAACAAAAAATTAGAACATGTAATATATTATTGTATTTGTAATATATCTCTATATTTTTATAACATTTTCAATAAATAGCTTCTCTAACAGTATAATCATTTTATAAAATATCTTTCTCTTGATTTTATTTATTTAAATTGTTAAACACACGTATATAAATTAAATTATAAAATTAATATTTAATTACAACATGAACTTAATATAATATTTCGTAGCTTTCTTGTAAGTGAAGTAGTTCCTGAATCTTTCTTTTGCATCATAAATAAAAATGTTAAGCCTTCCTTTGGGCAATTACAAAAATATGTACCAAGCCAGCCATCCCATCCATATTCTCCAAGGCATGCAATATCTCCAGCTTTGCTGCAATCTATCATTACTCGCATTAAATTACCATAGCTGTATCCACTTAGAGTATACCAAAGATCAAAATTCTTTTGCTGCGTAGAACTTAAAGTCGCAGAAGTTAAATATTTTACTGTTCTAGGTCGTAAAATCTGAACACCGTCAAGGCTTCCTTCATTTATAAGCATTCTAGCAAATTTTGCGTAATCATCTATAGTAGAAGCCAATCCAGCTCCACCAGATTCAAATTCAGGATTTCTGTCCATTTTATTGATAATACCTAAATGATTTCCTGTATAAAGAACTAATTCTCCATTTCCATCATCAGCATAAATTTTTGCAAGACGCTCTCTTTTTTCTTCAGGTACCCAAAATCCAGTATCTTTCATATTTAATGGTTCAAACAATTCTTCATTTAAAAATTCTCCAAATCTTTTACCACTTACTACTTCTACAACAGCCCCCAATACATCAGCAGAAGTTCCATATGCCCACGAAGTTCCAGGTAAAAATGCAAGTGGACATCTTCCAAGTTTATTCATAGACTCCAAAGTACTCATTGGTGAATCACCTAATAATCTTTTATCTATTTCTTGAAACAAAGCTTCTATATCTTTCCCCTCATTGCCTTCTCCTCCATATAAAAGTCCTGAAGTCATTGAAAGCAAATCCTTAATTGTTACTTCCCTTTGTACTTTAACCAAACATCCATTTTCATAAACCATCTGATTTTTAAACCCTTCAATAAAATTACTTACAGGCTCATATAAATCAATTTCACCTCGTTCTAAAAGTATCATAACTGCAGCTGCCGTAATTGGTTTGCTCATAGAATATAATCTGAAAATAGAATCTCTTTTAATTGGAATTTTTGCTTCTTTATCGGCCAACCCATCTTCATGATAAAATATTTCTTTTCCATCTTTTATAATCATTAAGTTTGCACCAGCTAGTTCATTGTTATCTATACTTTTTCTCAGTACTTTTTTTATTTGGTTAATTTCTCTTTTATTTAACATTTAAATCCTTCCTTTCTCTAAATTAGACTTATAATTAAATTATATTAGCAATTTTTGAAATCGTATACCTATATAATTTTATATCATTTAATATAAAAATTAGTACAGTATTAATTTTTACTACTATTTTAGAAATAAAATATATTAAAGATCAATGCTGGTAAATTGTATATAAAATACAAAGCGATAAATAACTAAATCATATTGACTTAGTTATTTATCGCTTACACCTTAATAAAAAATTTATAGAAACTTATAATTATAATCATTTTTTATAATACAACTAACCTTTAACAGCACCAGCCATTAAGCTTTTTTGTACTTGATTACTTAAAGGTATATATATTAATATTGTTGGCAATGTTGCAATAACAAGCCCTGCTACAATTGGTCCCCAATCTGTTGAATGTTCTCCTGCCATAGACATTATTCCAACAGTTAATGTTTTAAGTTTAGGATTATTTAAAAAAGTGTTTGCAAACATAAGTTCATTCCAGCTTGATAAATATGTGAATATTGAAACTGTAGCTAATGATGGTTTTAATAATGGTAAAACAATTTTAAAGAAAGCTTGATATATATTACATCCATCTAAACATGCAGCTTCTTCTAACTCATAAGGTATACCTTCAAGAAAACCTGTCATAACAAATATGCCCATTGGAAGTGCAAAAGCTATATAAGGAATTATTACCGCCCAATAAGTATTTAATATATGAAGTTTCTTTTCTATTAAAAATAATGGTAATAAAGTTGAATGAATAGGAACCATCATACCCAATAAAAATATAGTTAATACTATTTTGTTGTATTTCCATTTCATACGAGTTACAGCATAAGAGGCTGTTGCTATAAAAATATCTGATACTATAATAGTTATTGCCGTAACAATTAAACTATTAAAAAAATATAATCCTACTTTTCCACTAGTTAAAGCAACTTTATAATTAGATATTCTCCATACCTTTGGTATTCCTAAGACATTGCCTCCAAAAATTTCTGCATTATTTTTAAAGGAAACCAATACTAGCCAAATTAAAGGATATAACTGAATTATAGCAACAATAATTAATATAACTAAAAGTATTATATTTTTAATACTTCTTTTTTCACTTTTATCTTTTCTTAAACTAAATTTAAAACTTCTATTTTTCATTGTTTCCATTTTTATTTTCCCTCCTTCAATTGGTATTAAGCTTCCTTTTGTTTTCTTCCCTCAAATAATTTTTGAATTATTAATGTAAATACTAAACATTCTACTATAATAAAAATAGACATAGAGCTTCCATAACCATACATATATTTATTAAATATTGTGTTATACATTAACGTACTAGGAACTTCACTTGCATGAAGAGGTCCTCCATTTGTCAATATATAAATTAAATCAAAAGATTTAAATGATCCTGTAACAGCAAACACTACACAAACTTGTAATATAGGTTTAATAAGAGGTATAGTTATTCTTGTAGCTATTCTAAATTCTGATGCCCCATCAATTTTTGCAGCTTCATATATATCTGGAGAAATTGATTTAATTGCAGCATACATCAAAAGCATATGATATCCAATATACTGCCAAACGATAGGCACAAAAGCTGCTCCTAAAGCTGTCTTTGTACTTGCAAGCCAAGGTTGTGCTAAAGAACCTAATCCAATTTTTTTAAGTATAACGTTTAACATTCCATAATTAGGATTATATATTTTCATCCACAATTGCCCAATAACAACAGTTGAAATTATTACTGGTATAAAATATACAGTTCTAAAAAAATTCTCTCCTTTTACTCCTCTAGCTAGTACTAATGCTAATAAAAGTGATAAAGGTAATTGTATAAAAACAGAAAGCGCAGCAAGAATAAATGAGTTTTTTACTGATTTTGTAAAACCATCAGTATTATTAACAAATAAATTAATATAGTTTTTTAAACCTACAAAAGATCCTTTACCAATTCCATCCCATTTTAATAAGCTATAGTACACAGAAAAACAAATAGGAAGTATAATAGCTACAATAAATATTAATAAAGCTGGAAAAACAAATAAAAATATGGCTTTCTTATCTTTTAAAATCTTGTCCAAATTAGATACCTCCCTTATTTTTTTAAATATTAAAAACCGTCCCTTGTATTTAAATTCTCCTGCCAATTTAAATACCATTAGCAGGAGAACTAATATTTTTGTATTTATTTATTATCAATAATACTTTGCATTTGTTTTACAAATTCATCTGATGATATTTGTTTACCAAAGAGCTGAGCTACAAGGTTTTTATGAAGATCAGCATCTTGTCCTGAAAGGAAAGTATCCCACCAAACCACATAACCTGTAGAATTTTTTGCAATATCACTAATTTGTTTAATTAAAGGTGAAATCTTAGATTCATCAACATCTACTTTCCAGGTTGGTATTCCAGCACCAGTTTCATATAATCTCTTTGACATATTTTCAGTTATAAATTTAGCTGCTTTAACAGCTTCATCTTTATACTTAGTATTAGCATTAACCATGAAGCAATCAATTGCACCACCTAATACTTCATTTTTATCTCCTTTTCCATCAGTAACAGCAGGGAAATTCATAGCTATAACTTTACCTTTTACTGTCGAATTTGGACCTTCTATAGTACCTGCCACCCAGTTCCCGTTATAATACATTGGAATTTGCCCTTGAATAAATGGTATTTCTGATTCATCTCTAGTTAAGCCAAGAGCTGCAGGATCAAATGCACCAGCATCTATAAGTTGTAGTAACTTATCAGCAGCTTTTTTAAATGCTGGATCTAAAAATGAACCTTTCTTAGATAAGGCATCATTATTTAATTTAGCACCACCTTCACGAAGTGCAAGTACGTCATAATAAAACATTCCAGGCCATTTATCTTTTTCTCCTACAGCTATAGGGGTAATTCCTTTAGCTCTGAATGCCTTAACTGCTGTTAACAGTTCATCGAAATTTTCAGGTATTTTTATATTATTTTTTTCAAACATTTCTTTATTTACATAAAAAGTACCTACTGCTGTTGTATAAGGCAATGCATAAATTTTGCCGTTATAAGTTAAATAAGTAAATGCTCCATCTACTATTTTATCTTTAGTTCCATCTTTAAGATAATCGTCTAGAGCTAATACTTTACCTGCATCAACAAAAGGTTGAGAAAATCCTGCTCCCCAAGAAGTAAAAATATCAGGTGCTTCATTAGCAGATATAGCTGTCTTTATTTTTGTTTTATAAGCCTCATTTTCAGTTCCTTCTGCTTCAATCTGTACATTGGGATTAGCATCATTCCATTCCTTTACTGCAGCCTCCAGATTTTGCTTATTAGAATCTGAATCAGATGTCCAAATATGCCAAAGCTTTAATGTAATTTTTTGATTTCCTCCTGAATTTGAAGCATTGTCCTCTTTTTTACCACAAGCTGATAAACTTGAAGATAATGCGACAGTTAATAATAGAGCTGAAATTCTTTTCAATCTTCTGTTCATTTATATCCCTCCATATTATTAGTATCATTTTCGATTACAATATAATAATAACTCTCAAACGTTTTCAATAAAATTTAAAAATTTTACTTATTTTTTAAATTTTTTTACTTTTTTTTATATTCACTAATTGATACTCCTGTGTATTTTTTAAAGCATGTACTAAAATAGCTAGGATCAGAAATACCAACTTTTTCTGCTATTTCATAAGCTTTTAAATCTGTATTTTTAATAAGCATTTTAGCTTTATCAATTCTAAGTTTGGTTAAATATTCCATAAAATTTATTCCCATTTCTTTTTTAAATATTCTGCTTAAGTAACTTGAATTAATAAAAAATACATGACTTACTTTAGATAAAGACATTTCAGTATCTTCAATATTTTCCCTTACATAATTAGTTATATCATCAATAAGTTTATTATGTTTTTTAAAACTATTATAATTTTTTAAAGCCATTAAGGCTTCTTTATATGATTTTTCTATATTTTGTATTCCATTTTTTACACCACCAATTCCAATTGAATAATTAAAATCACTTAAAAATTTTAATTTTATATCTTTAAGAAAATTTTGGAGAATACTTGAATCTCCATTATTAATAATAGTAATTCTATAATTTATATCAAAGAAAATATTTATATCTTCATATTGATTAAAATATTCTTTTACTTTATCATATATTTTAAATTTATATACTATATCTTCTTCATCATTTATATAATTACCCTCTTTATTAAACATTACTTCTAAAACTGCAACTTGAAAATTATTATATTTAAAGCTAAAATCTAAATTGCTCATTTGCCTTTTTACTTCATTAATATCCATATTAAGCTCAATTAATCTATTTAAAAGTCTTTCTATAAAAAATGATTTATTTTCGATAAATTGTTTTTTTAGACTATTATATTCAGAAATAGTTTCACGTTCTTCCTCTATTTCTTTTTTCATCTTTAAAGCAGTTCTTAAAACCACTTCATCATCAATTGGCTTTAATAAATAATCCTTAATCCCAGCTCTTATACTTCTTTGTGCATATTTAAAATCATCATATCCTGAAATAACTACCACTTTTATATTAGGATACTTTTTTATAATTATATCCGCAAATTCAATACCATCTACATTCGTCATACATATATCTGTAAAAACTAAATCGGGCTTATATTTGTCAACTGCATTTATTGCATCTTCTCCAGAGGATGCTTCTCCTACAATTTCCATACCTATAGACTTCCAATCTATACATTTTTTAAGCAAATTTCTTACTAGGTATTCATCATCAACAATTAAAACTTTTATTGTGTTACTTATCATAATTTTCCTCCTGATTTAGTGGAATATAAATCGTTACTTTTGTTCCTTCTCCAAGTTTGCTCTCTATTTCAAATTTACTTTTTCCGTTATAAAAAATATTAAGTCTTTCCATAGTTCCACTTAATCCTATTCCTCCTCCATTAAATTCTTTTATACTTCTAAGTTTTTCTTCAGTCATGCCAGCACCATCATCTTGTACTATAAGTTCAATAAAATCTCCTCTAATTAATGTGCTTATAAAAATATTACCTTTTTTTCTAGTAGGTTTTATACCGTGATATATAGAATTTTCAACAAGCGGTTGTAAAATTAATTTTAGTATTTTATATTTGTTAGCTCTTTCATCTACACTTATATTTACATTAAACATATTATCATACCTTATCTGTTGTATTGTAAGGTAGCTTTTAACAGTTTTAATTTCTTCTTCAATTGATATTACTTCTTTACCATTACTTAAACTTGTTCTATAAAAATTACCTAAAGCTTTTATAATTTTATATACTTCATCATTTCTATTATCTAGAGCCAATGAACTTATTGTATCAAAAGAATTATATAAAAAGTGTGGTTTTATTTGAGATTGCAGAACATCCAATTCTGCTTTCCTTTTTATCTTTTGTTCCTTAACAATCTGCTCTATTAAATTTTCTATCTTATAAATCATTGTATTATATACATTTTTTAATTTTCCAATTTCATCATTTCCAGTATCTATATTTACTTCTTTAAATTCTCCATTTTCAACCCCTTTCATTGATTTTATTAATTTATCTATAGGTTTTGTTATATTAGAAGATACTAATATTAATCCAAAAAAACTCATAATACCGTTTAATAAAAGTATAGCAATCATAACAATTTTATATATATTTGATTGATTTGAAAGCTCACTAAATGGAAGTATACTAATTATTGTCCAACCTAAATCATTTTTTAAATATGAATTTATATAATCTTTCTTGTTTATCCTTTCAATTGAATAATAGTGTTCTTCATTACTAATATCCGATTTTATATTATGTCCTTCTAATTCTTTTGGATGAATAATATCATTATTATTTTCATCTTTTAATAAAATGTTTATATCACCTGTTTTCATAATATCTTTAAATGAATTCATAATCGCATCTTCAGGTATATTAATTACCATTGTTCCTATAGGTTTTTGACTATCTAAATCATTAATTACTCTAATAAGTGATACATATTTTTTTTCAGGCTGATTAAATACCCCTCCTCCATTTAGTTTTATTATATATCCTCCCGCTGCCTTTTGAAGTGTATCATACCAATAAGAATTTTTTATATTATTTAATGTAAAATTCTTTATTTTTTTCTTGTCAACAAAATATCTATTTCCATAGTTATCAAAAATATAAACTGAAGATATGGACATATTTGATTGTATAAATTCAGTTAAAAATCTATTTACAAAAAGCTGATTATTATAGTTAAAGCCTTTATTCCCATTTTTTAGAATCTTTTGAATATCTTTGTTAGATAGAAGAATCTTTGATTCATTGTTAACCGTATATATTAACAGCTTTATATTAGAATCTATTGTCTGCAGTGTTTGTAATGCTACTTCACTTACCTTTTGAGTCATTATTTTTTTATTTATATTTTGATATATAAATGTACTAAAAAATATTGATATAACAGAAATTATGGTATAACAAACTATTATTTTGGTGCCTATTTTTAGATCTCTAAATTTTTTCATAAATTTTTTTATCATATGATAATCCTCACAGTTTTTAACATCTATATTTATAACATGATTTATTAAGACATATTTACTAGTTTAATTATAATTCTTTTATAAAATTGTTTAATTTCAAATATAAGTACTGTCATAAAATTAAAGTTAGTTTACAATTAACTTTGCAATAAATAAAATATGTTCTACGAGCTAACCGCTGTGCAATAAGCTCACAGAACATATTTTTTATTTTCATTTAATACAAGCTATGCATAATCTATTTTGCAACAGCCCTATATAATTAATATTCAATAGCAATTTCCCTTCCTTGTACTTCAAAGCTTTGCTCAAGTACACTTTCTCCTGTTAATTTTTTACTTACTGAATCTGGCTGACTTCCTCCTGCGTACAGAATAAATTTTCCTGGCTCAATAACGCAGCTTCCATCTTCTTTAATTACAGCCATCTGTCTAGATTTTATTGTAAAACTTAATGTTTTCTTTTCATTTGGCTCTAATTCAAATCTTAAAAATGATACTAACTGATGATTTGGAACTTTAGTAGAAGATTCTACATCTTTTAAATAAACTTGACTTACTTCTTCTCCATATAATCCTCCAATATTTTCAACATCAAACGAAACTTGTATATCTTCTCCTGCATTTATCTTATCACTACTTAATCTTAAATTTGAATACTTAAATTTAGTATAACTTAATCCAAATCCAAAAGGATATAAAGGCTCTTTTTCAATAAATCTATAAGTTCTGTTTTTCATATTATAATCTTCAAAATCTGGTAAATCTTCTACAGATTTTACAAATGTAATAGGAAGTCTCCCTGATGGATTATAGTTCCCAAAAATAACATCTGCAACTGCATTTCCACCTTCTTCACCTGGATACCAAGCCTCTATTATAGCCGAAGCATATTTGGAAGCTTCTTCCATTGCTATTGCACTTCCATTTAGCAATACAATCACAACTGGTTTCCCAACTTCTGCTACAGCTTTTAATAATTTTTCCTGTCTTCCTGGCAATCCAATTTCTATTCTATCTCCACTAGCATCTGCATTAAAAGCATCTCCTTCTTCTCCCTCAATTTTAGGTGAAAGTCCAAGACACATTACGACCACATCAGATTTTTTAGCTGCAAGTATAGCCTCTGGAATTAAGTCTCCCTCCCACTTACCTACATTCTTCTTTGTTAAATCGCAGCCTTCTGCATAAATAACTTTTGTATCTTCTGATACTTTATTTCTTATTCCTTGAAGAATTGTAGTATATTTTGATGGAGTACCATTGTAATTTCCAAGAAGTACATCCTTAGAATCTGCATTTGGTCCTATTACTGCTATAGTTTTTATATTTTTGTCTAAAGGCAAAGTATTACTTTCATTTTTTAAAAGAACTATAGATTTTCTTGCTGCTTCTAATGAGAGTTCTCTAAATTTATCACAATCAATAACATCTGGTCCAAGTTTACTGTAAGGTACAAGCTCTGGATCATCAAACATTCCTAATCTAAACCTTGCTTTTAAAAGTCTTCTTAAAGATTTATCTATATTTTCTTCAGGAATAAGGCCAGCAGCTACTGCAGCTTTCAAATAAGTATAGGCATCTCCACAATTTAAATCACAACCATTATTAACAGCTAAAGCACTAGATTCTGCCGCATTACTTGTAACTTTATGGTGATTGTGAAAATCGCATATTGCTCCACAATCAGAAACTACATATCCTTCAAATCCCCACTCGTCCCTTAATATATCTTTAAGTAAAGTTTTACTTCCACAACATGGCTCTCCATTAACTCTGTTATATGCACCCATAACTGCAGAAACATCTGTTTCTTTTATACATTCACGAAAAGCATAAAGATATGTCTCTTTCATTTGTTTAATATCAATATTTACATCAATTTCATGTCGTTTTCCTTCTGGCCCGCTATGGACTGCAAAATGTTTTATTGTGGCATCTACCTTTTTATATTTGGGATCATTACCTTGAAGTCCTTTTATAAAAGCTATCCCCATTCTTGAAGTTAAATACGGATCTTCTCCATAAGTTTCATGCCCTCTTCCCCATCTTGGATCTCTAAAAATATTTATATTGGGAGACCAATAAGTTAATCCTTTATATATTCCTCTATCATTAATACTTAAATACTCATTATATTTTGCACGTGCTTCATCAGATATAGCATCTGCAACATTTTCCATAAATTTTTCATCAAACATTGCAGCAAGACCTATAGCTTGTGGAAAAACAGTTGCTACTCCAGCTCTTGCAACTCCATGAAGGCCCTCATTCCACCAATTATATTCAGGTATTCCCAGTCTTTTAATTTCTGCACTATTATAAAGCATTTGTGTAACTTTCTCACCTAAAGTCATTTTTGAAAGAAGATCTTCCACTCTTTCCTCAATAGGTAAATTTACGTCTAAATACTTTTCCATAATATACCCCTCCCCAACTATTTTATATAAAATTTTCCCTGTTTAAAATTTTTATTTAAAGTTATTTACAAAAAGCCTCATTCCAATCTTTTTTAAATTTTTCTATTCCTGAGTCTGTTAAAGGATGATTAAGCATTTGCATTATTACT
>NZ_RJWG01000040.1 GCF_004011155.1 Clostridium prolinivorans
CTAAAATAAAAAACAGCCTGTCTTTTTTCTAAGGTAAAGACGGCTGTAATGCTTATGCTTTTGCTCAAATTTGAGCGGAAGTGATATTTAGTTTAAGAAGGATTAATGTTATAACTTTGCCTTTGGTTTTACATATAGACTTACAGACTTTTTTGTCTAAAAGTATTTATTTAAATAAAAATCAAAAATAGAGGCATACACAACTATCATTATCTTTATTAACATTGTAAAATTACTTCACAAACACAGAATTATCATGTTATTTTTGAAGAAAATGTGCTATAATGGAAAAAACATATATAAAGAGGTGACCAAGATGACCGTTAGCTATAAAAAGCTTTGGAAATTGTTGATAGACCGCGATATGAAGAAGAAAGATTTGCAAGCTGCTGCGGGAATAAGTCCATCGTCAATTTCAAAGCTTTCTAAAAACGAATATGTCAGTATGGACGTTCTTGTAAAGGTTTGTACGGCGCTTGGCGTTGATTTTAAAGATATCATGGAATTAGTGCCTAATATGGTTGAAGAAAGGAAGTAGAGTTATGGAAAACAACAGAAAAGAACAGGAACGGGCGGAATTACACCGCACGATATGGAATATGGCAAATGATTTAAGAGGCAGTGTAGATGGATGGGACTTTAAGCAATATGTTCTAGGTATGCTGTTTTACCGCTACATATCTGAAAATATTACTGCCTATATTAACGCCGGAGAATGGGAAGCTGGCAATACGGAATTTGATTATGCCAAGCTATCCGACGAAGAAGCAGAACAGGCACGAGAGGATTTAGTTAAGACAAAAGGCTTCTTTATCTTACCCAGCGAGCTTTTTGAAAATGTCCGAGCTCGTGCAAAGGACGATGAAAACTTAAATGAAACACTGGAACAGATTTTCAGTAATATAGAAGCATCTGCCCAAGGAACAGAGAGTGAAGATAATTTCAAAGGCCTGTTTGACGATATTGATGTTAACAGCAATAAGCTAGGTAACACTGTAGTAAAGCGTAATGAAAAGCTGGTTAAGCTAATGAATTCTGTTGGAGAAATGAAGCTGGGAGATTACAAAGACAATACAATAGATGCATTCGGTGATGCCTATGAATTCTTAATGGGTATGTATGCATCCAATGCAGGAAAAAGTGGTGGTGAATACTATACGCCACAGGAGGTTTCTGAACTCCTTACCCACTTAACATTAGTAGGAAAAACTGAAGTCA
This sequence comes from Clostridium prolinivorans, assembly GCF_004011155.1. Classification (GTDB taxonomy): domain Bacteria; phylum Bacillota; class Clostridia; order Clostridiales; family Clostridiaceae; genus Clostridium_AT; species Clostridium_AT prolinivorans. The sequence goes on from NZ_RJWG01000040.1 coordinate 1,219, forward strand.
ACAAGGTATATGACCCCGCTTGTGGTTCTGGTTCTCTACTGCTAAAGTTTGCAAAAATCTTAGGAAAAGAAAATGTACGTCAAGGTTTCTTCGGTCAAGAAATCAACATCACAACCTACAACCTGTGCAGAATTAATATGTTCCTGCACGATATTGATTATGACAAATTTGATATTGCCCTTGGTGACACGCTAACAGATCCGCAACATTGGGATGATGAGCCTTTTGAAGCCATTGTATCAAATCCTCCATACTCTATTAAATGGAAGGGCGATAATGATCCTATTTTGATTAACGATCCCCGTTTTTCTCCAGCGGGAGTATTGGCTCCTAAATCCAAGGCAGACCTTGCTTTTATTATGCATAGTCTCTCATGGCTTGCAACAAACGGAACAGCGGCTATCGTTTGTTTCCCCGGTGTAATGTACCGCGGAGGCGCTGAAAAGAAAATCAGACAATACCTAATTGACAATAACTATATCGACTGTATCATTCAGTTACCAGATAACTTGTTCTATGGTACTAGCATTGCTACCTGCATTATGGTGCTGAAGAAGTCTAAATCAGAAAATAGCACCTTATTTATCGATG
>NZ_RJWG01000041.1 GCF_004011155.1 Clostridium prolinivorans
TATAAATGATACGATAAGAATGTAAGAAAGTGATCATTTAAGAATGTACAAATTGATTATATGTATAGTATAATTATCAATATTTAAATTGGAGGTAATTATGATTATACATATAGATGTTCATTCTGAAATAAAGATAAATAAGTTAGAAGATCTTCATAAATTAAAGTTAATTATGGAGGAAAACAATTTGAAAGTAAACAAAAGTCAGATAGCTAGAGAACTTGGCGTTGATCCACGTACCGTAGGTAAATATTTAAATGGATATGTTAAACCCACCACTAGAAATCGCAAATCCAAAATAGATGCTTTTGAACCCATTATAAAAGAGCTTCTTGGTAAAGATTCAATTCAAGTATTTTATTATAAACGTATTTTATGGCAGTATCTTAAAGATAATCATGGATTAGACTGTGCACAATCTTCTTTTAGAAGATACATCTCTAATCACTCAGAATTTAATGAGTACTTTAATAATAGGAAAAAAGGACATATAGCCAAGGCTACGCCTATGCGGTATGAGACAGAAAAAGGTCAACAAGGACAATTAGACTGGAAAGAAAATATTGATTTTGTTTTAAATACAGGTGAAGTTGTTATTATAAATATTTTTGTATTAATTCTTTCATACTCTAGATTTAGAGTATATAGGTTGTCTCTTGACAAAACACAGGATATATTATTTTCTTTTCTAGATGAGGCATTTGAAGTATTTGGAGGAGTTCCGAAGGAATTACTAACAGATAATATGAAAACTGTTATGGATAATCCTAGAACTAATTATTCTAAAGGAAAAATAAATAATAAGTTTCAACAGTTTGCAAATGATTATGGTTTTAAAGTACATCCCTGCGTAGCAGGAAGACCTAATACAAAAGCTAAAGTAGAGGCTCCTATGAAATTATTAGATGAAATAAGAGCATATAATGGAACCTTAAGTTATGAAGAGCTACATAAGCTTGTTGCTGATTTAAATAATAGAATTAACAGTACATGTCATACATCAACAGGCAAAATACCAATATTACATTTAGAAAAAGAAAAAGATTTCTTATTAGAACTACCTAAAGATCAAATAAGAAATCATTATAAAATAATCACCACATCTGTTAAAGTAAATAGCCAAAGTATGATTTCATATAAATCAAATTTATATTCTGTCCCACCAGAATATATAGGTAAAAGACTAAAACTTCAAGTATATGATGATCAACTACATGTGTATTATAACACAAATTTAGTTACTATTCATAGAATACAAAATCAAAAACTTAATTATCATGTTGAACATTATGCTGAAATTAGTGCTCTAACATTAAAGCAAAATTCTTA
>NZ_RJWG01000042.1 GCF_004011155.1 Clostridium prolinivorans
CTGTTAAATAATTCTTTTCAGGCTTTATCTTAACTTTAAAAAATACATTTCCTTTTTCATTATCTATAGTAGCATCTTCATCTATAGCAATAACTTGTCCCTTTAATGTGTCATATTCAGCCTGATTTAAACCTCCTATTGCTTTTCCCATTTCAAGCTGTTTTCTTTCATTAGTAAAGGATAGAATTGTATCATAATATACTTGTTATTTCTTTACCTTTCCTTGTTCTTTATACTGTTTTATTCGTTCTCCTTTATAATTCTGATTTTTAAGTGCTTCTTCGTCTACATTATATTGGTCAGATATAAGTTTATATTTGAAGTTGTTTCCCTTTAAGCATTTGCAAGGGAATTCTAGTAGGACATCTATTCTATTTTTTATGCCTAGATTTACTTCAAAAATCCTTACAAAAACTTTAAAATCAGTATTTTACTAATTAAAAATTTTATACTTTTCTAGGCATTAAATAACCCAAGTATTTCTGAATTGTAAGTATTACATTCTTCCTGTAAGTTTATTCAATATTTTAACTTTATATTTTTTATAAAGAAATGTAAGTATAAAATATATTATAAAGAAATTAATAGTTAAAATTATAGAAAATAAAATTGATTCTCCAACAATAATACATATAAAAAAAATAATTAAAGATAATCCTAATGATTTCAAAAATAGTTTCATACATCCACCTCATAAAAATAAATATCTTACAAATATGCTTAACATATAAGCATATTTATTAATCATAATTTATGCATTATTAATTTCTATGAAAAAACACTTTAAATTTATTCCAAGCAATTTTTTCAACATAAGTTATTGTTATTGCACCTATCATGGCTACTCCAAAAATAGAAGTTACCAAGCCATTTTGTATTAGCTTGTTACTCTTTACTGCTGCACCAGCAGCTACTGCTACTGATCCAAGAGCTATTAATGCAGCTTAAGATCCATTAAACAATGCTACTCCGTCTCCACCACCCCATCAACATACTCCATTTCATCTCTGTCAATGTCTACAAAGCTGTCTGGTAATTGTAAAGTCATTATACTAATTTTTTATTCTCTTCTAATTTTATCATTTTTTTACATAAATGTATATATTAAAGGCATCTGTAGCTGCCTTCAATTGCTGGTTA
>NZ_RJWG01000043.1 GCF_004011155.1 Clostridium prolinivorans
AGATACTTAGCACAATTGTACATAAAAATATTGGCACAATCGTACAAAATAATCTTGACATTAATAAAGCCCTCCAACGAAAGAGTAATTGTCATGGTTCCCTCTGCTGAAAAGCCCTCCACATTCAACGTGTCAATAACTGAACGGATGGTTTTTATTTCATTGAGACTGATTTTCGGTGAGTGAACCACACTGTCCCTGTCAATCGTCCAACTGCCAGCAGATTTTTCGTCTTTAATCTCATACAAAAACTCCGGTGCTCCGGCATAGCGCACCTGGCCTTCAAGGGCTTCAGCTATGACCGAGGCAATGGCTTTTCTCTCCTGACCGACAATCTTCTGTGAAAAGCGAAAGCTGTTATTGCTCATGCCATACACCTCCCCTCAAATAAGCTAAAACATTTTTGATTCCCATAAAAAATCCCACCTTTACTTTTTGGTGGGGTACATTAACGCTCTGTTTTGAGGGGAAAGCAAGGACATTTTTAATCAATCTGTGTTTCCGCGTAAGGTATTTTTTCACTACCTGTTACCAAGAATACTGAATCTGCGCCAAATTGTGAAACATAGCGCTTTACAATCACATCGCAGTATTTCGAGTCAAGTTCTATCATATAACAAACCCGCCCGGTCTGCTGTGCCGCAATCATTGTCGTACCAGAACCACCGAACAGGTCAAGAGTTAAATCTCCAATATGGGAACTATTGAGCATTGCCTTTGCTACAAGCGATACCGGCTTCATGGTAGGGTGCTCCTCCGATACTTTAGGACGGGGTATCTCCCAAACATCTGACTGTTTACGGTCTTTAAGCGGGCAAAGGCGTGTTCCTTCAAGCCAACCGTACCAGATCGGCTCGTACTGGGTATGATAGTCCTTTCTTGATAGTACCAAGCTGTCTTTTTTCCATATAATTGTGCTCGACCAGTGATACCCTGCCTTCCGCATGACGTTCATCAAACTGCCCCATTCCTGAGCACTCATTACTACATAGGTCATGCATCCGGCTTCAGAAACCTCTTTCATGCATTTAAAAGCGCGCAATAAAAAAGCGCTGTAAATGTCAATATAATTTTGTACGAAAAGTGGAAAATAATTTTGTACAAAAAAGAGAATCAATAA
>NZ_RJWG01000044.1 GCF_004011155.1 Clostridium prolinivorans
AAATTCATGTACAAAATTGTACATTTTTATTTTCCACTTTTTGTGCATTTTTATTTTATCATTTACACGGATTACGTGCCTACAAAATATATAATAATTTAAAAGGAGTGGTTTTGTGCTTGAAGTTATTCCAACCAATCAAGATTTGAAAGAATTGCTTGGAGAAGAGAAATTTAATGTTTGGACAGGCCTTGCCAACTTAGTTGAAGATTTATATTCCATGGAGACCGTGTGGTATAAGGGCTATAGGGATTGGAAGTATGAATTGAAGTATCGTAAAAGTGGTAAAACCTTATGTTCACTAAATGCGAAAGAAAATTGTGTTGGTTTAATGATCATCTTTGGCAAAGCAGAAAGAGAAAAATTTGAAAATGAGTGCCAATCCTATGCTCCAGAAATACAGTGTGTTTATAATAATTCAACAACTCATTACGATGGCAAATGGATGATGTTCGAATTGGCGGATTTATCACTAATTGAGGATATCAGGAGATTATTGTACATAAAAAAGAGACCAAACAAGAAGAAGGATAAATAAGTAGGACTTATGTTTCATTTTTACGCAGATGACTCTAGAATTTTAACTCCGCCAAAAGAATTGGAACCACATCTAAAAGGTGCATACTCAGCTTTCATTAAATTACTTGGACATATCCGATTTTTCTATATGGTAGATGAAATATGGGATGGACAAGCTTCATTTTCATTTAGGGCAGAAGGAGTTCAATTAGATGCTATCACCCTTGATGATAATAGGTTCAAGATACGTATAACAGACGAAGATTTCCAAATTGTTGACGAGACTTTGTTGGAAGCTGTTTATAAAGCTTTAAAGAAAACTGCAACTGCTGGAATGAACCGTTCATTTGACCAGCTCACGGTAAATTTGGAGGACCCCAATGAATTCCCCTGCGGCCAAAGGGACGTTGATGGTGTCCCGACAGTAGGAGGTGCCAGCCACCTCACATCTCACATCTCAGATGTGACTTGTGAGGTGGCTGGCACCAAAAGAGAGCACCAAAAGAAGCGTTCACTTAGGGATTGAAGAAAAACTTAAATGAACAGCTTCAAGCGGGGCAAAAAAGAC
>NZ_RJWG01000045.1 GCF_004011155.1 Clostridium prolinivorans
CCTGTTACGTCTGTTGTTCTAAAATAAAATTGTGGTCTATATCCATCAAAAAATGGTGTATGTCTTCCGCCTTCTTCTTTCTTTAGTACGTATACTTGACCTACAAATTTTTTGTGTGGATTTACACTGCCTGGTTTTGCTAATACCTGACCTCTTTCTATATCTGTTCTTTGTATTCCTCTTAATAATGCTCCTATATTATCTCCTGCCATTGCTTGGTCTAAGAGCTTTCTAAACATTTCTACTCCTGTTACTACTGTCTTCTTTCTTTCTTCGCTTAATCCTACTATTTCTACTTCGTCTCCTACTTTTAGTATTCCACTTTCTACTCTTCCTGTTGCTACTGTTCCTCTTCCTGTTATTGTGAATACATCTTCTACTGGCATTAAGAATGGCTTATCTGTTGCTCTTTCTGGTGTTGGTATATAGCTATCTACTGCATCCATTAATTCCATTATGCATTTTGTTGCTTCTGGATCTGTTGGATTTTCTAATGCTTTTAATGCACTTCCTGTTATTATTGGGATTTCATCTCCTGGGAAGTTGTATTCATTTAATAACTCTCTTACTTCCATTTCTACTAATTCTAATAGTTCTGGATCGTCTACCATATCTGCTTTATTTAAAAATACTACTATGTAATCTACTCCTACTCTTGATGCTAGTAGTATATGCTCTCTTGTTTGTGGCATTGGACCATCTGCTGCACTTACTACTAATATTGCTCCGTCCATTTGTGCTGCTCCTGTTATCATGTTCTTTACATAGTCTGCGTGTCCTGGACAGTCTACGTGTGCATAGTGTCTGTTATCTGTTTCATATTCTACGTGTGCTGTATTTATTGTTATTCCTCTTTCTTTTTCTTCTGGTGCCTTATCTATTTCGTCATATTTTGTTGCTTCTGCATATCCTTTGTTTGCTAATACTGTTGTTATTGCTGCTGTTAATGTTGTCTTACCATGGTCTACGTGTCCTATTGTTCCAATATTTACATGTGGCTTGCTTCTTTCAAATTTTGCCTTTGACATTTTTATTTCCTCCTTTATTTCAA
>NZ_RJWG01000046.1 GCF_004011155.1 Clostridium prolinivorans
TGTAAATGTCAATATAATTTTGTACGAAAAGTGGAAAATAATTTTGTACAAAAAAGAGAATCAATAATTTTCAGAAGAACTGTCTAAATAGTTAATTTTTGACTGAAGTCTATATGAAGGCCCTTTAATTGAAATAACATGAGAATGATGTAATAATCTATCTAGTATAGCATGAGCTATAGTAGCTGAACCAAATATTTCACCCCAACTAGAAAAAGGTGCATTAGTAGTTATTATAGTACAATGACGTTCATATCTTTTAGATATTAGTTGAAAAAATAAGTTAGCAGCATCATTATCTATTGGTAAATACCCTATTTCATCTATTATTAATACTTTATACTTAGAGTAATGCTTTAGTCTGGTTTCTAAACGATTCTCTGCTAAAGCTTTTTTAAGTTGTGCAATTAACTCTTGAAAATGAATAAAGTATGTAGAGTATCTATGCTTTGCACACTCTATTCCTAAGGAAGTAGCAAGATGAGTCTTGCCAACCCCAGGAGTTCCAACAAAAAGTATGTTTTCATTATTTTCAATAAATCTTAAACTTTTTAAGTCAAGAATTTGTTGTTTGTTTATACTAGGTTGAAAATCAAAATCAAAGTCATCAATTTCTTTTAAGAAAGGAAAATTAGCTACTTTTACACAAGCAAGTTTTGCTTTCTCTTGTTTTGATTTTATTTCTAAATTGCTTAGTTCATACAAAGCATCTATAATACTTTTTTCTCCTGATGTCATCAAATCTAAGTAGGTATCTATATTATTCTTAATATTATTTAAACCAAGACCTTCTAAGTTATTTAAAAGTTTAACGTAGTTACTCATATTACCTCCTATGTTCATATTAATTTATCTAGTTCACTAAGATTATTTAAACATACGGTTTCTAATTCATCTTTATTTTTAATAACTTTATTTAGTAGTTCTTTATAGTCATTAGGTGCATAATTAATTTTTTTATCATTTAT
>NZ_RJWG01000047.1 GCF_004011155.1 Clostridium prolinivorans
TTTTTAAATAATAATTACGATATAGGAACATATTCCAACTTTGTTAAGTATGTAAATAAGAAAGGATTAAAACCTTCTAAGAAAACAAAGTGTCATCCACGATTTGAAACTCCACCAGGTGGGCAAGCTCAAGTAGACTGGAAGGAAGATCTAAAACTAATTTCTAAATATGGTGAAGAATTTATTGTTAATGTATTTAACTATAAACTTGGTAATTCAAGATACTGTTACTTTGAATATAGAAAATCTAAAACTCAACAAAATGTTATAGAGTGTTTAATATCAGCATTTAAAGCTACAGGAGGTGTACCTAAGGAAATACTTTTTGACAATATGAAAACAGTTGTAAATATTACACCAGAAGGGAGGAAAATAAATAATAAATTAAAAGCATTTGCAGATGATTTCGGATTTAAAATACGCTTATGTAAACCACGACACTCTTATACTAAAGGAAAAGTAGAAGCTGCAAATAAATTTATAGATTGGCTATTACCATACAATTATGAATTTAAGACTGAAAAAGATTTAATAGAAATAATAAAAGCTATTAATTCAAAAGTTAATCAACAACCAAATCAAGCTACAGGTGTTCCACCTATACTACTATTTCAAAAAGAAAAGGAGTATTTATCTCCATTACCATGTAATCGTATCATAGAAAGCTATATGAACTATGAGTTGACAGCTAAAGTTCATAAAGACTCTCTAGTACATTACAAAGGAAATAAATACTCTGTTCCACCCAAATATATAGATAAAGAAGTAACTCTTAAAAGAATAGAAAATGAGTTACACATATATTTTAACACAGATTTAATTTCTGTACACAA
>NZ_RJWG01000048.1 GCF_004011155.1 Clostridium prolinivorans
AAAAACTTAATTATCATGTTGAACATTATGCTGAAATTAGTGCTCTAACATTAAAGCAAAATTCTTATGAAATGATAGAAATGGCTAAGAATAATTTAAAAATGATAGGAGAAATATATAAAAATGAATAGTACTTATACACAACTTATAAAGAACTTAGAGTATTTAAAAATGAAACAAATGATTAACCATTTAGACCAAGTTATTGATTTTACAACCAAAAACAATTTATCTTTTGTAGATGCTCTTATTAAACTTACAGATCATGAAATAGATTTTAAAGAAGCAAATATGATTAAATCTATGGTTAAAGTTGGAGCTTTTCCACATCAAAAGGAAATTAAAGATTTTGACTTTGATTTTCAGCCTAGTATAAATAAAGATCAAATACTAGATTTTTTAACCTTACGTTTCCTAGATTCACAAGAAAATATTGTGTTTTTAGGATCTAGCGGAGTTGGGAAAACACATCTTGCAACATCTATTGGTATCGCGGCAGCCAAAAAGCGATATAGCACATATTTTATAAAATGTCATGATTTATTACAGCAACTAAAACATGCAAAATTAGAGAATCGATTAGATGCTAGACTTAAACATTTTAGCAAGTATAAGCTTCTAATAATAGATGAATTAGGTTATTTACCAATAGATAAGGAAGATTCTAAGTTGTTTTTTCAACTTATTGATATGAGATATGAAAAAAAGAGTACGATATTAACAACTAATATAAATTTTAATGCTTGG
>NZ_RJWG01000049.1 GCF_004011155.1 Clostridium prolinivorans
GCATTTGGATATTTATATTGTGGAAATGCAGCTTGTTTTCTTGGATTATCTACTGCATTAAATCTTATAACTTCATCTATTAATAAAGCATTTGCAACACCATGTGGTATATGATGCATTGCTCCAAGTTTATGCGCCATTGAATGACATACTCCTAGAAAAGCATTTGCAAAAGCCATTCCTGCCATTGTTGATGCGTGTGCCATTTTTTCTCTTGCTTTTACATTTGTAGTTCCTTCATTATAAGCTTGTGGAAGATACTTGAATATTAATCTTATAGCTTCTAATGCAAGGCCATTTGTATACTCTGACGCAAGCACTGATACATATGCTTCTATAGCATGTGTTAAAGCATCTATTCCTGATGCTGCTGTTAATCCTTTTGGCATCTTCATCATAAGTTCTGCATCTACTATTGCCATATCTGGTGTTAATTCATAATCTGCTAATGGATACTTTACTCCTGTTGTTTCATCTGTTATAACTGCAAATGGTGTTACTTCTGATCCTGTTCCTGCTGAAGTTGGAATAGCAACCATTGTAGCTTTTTCTCCCATTTTAGGGAATGTATATACTCTCTTTCTTATGTCCATAAATCTCATTGCTAAATCTTCAAATCTTACTTCTGGATGTTCATATAATACCCACATTATTTTTGCTGCATCCATTGGTGAGCC
>NZ_RJWG01000005.1 GCF_004011155.1 Clostridium prolinivorans
ATATTTACATGTGGCTTGCTTCTTTCAAATTTTGCCTTTGACATTTTTATTTCCTCCTTTATTTCAAATACACTTACCCTGGTGTGTTATTAAATTAAATAACATAAAAAATATATTTTTATGGAGCCCATAACCGGGATTGAACCGGTGACCTCCACCTTACCAAGGTGACGCTCTACCTACTGAGCTATATGGGCAATTCAAACTTTTTAATAAATTAAATTTTTGGAGCGGGTGAGGGGAATCGAACCCCCGTAACTAGCTTGGGAAGCTAGGGCTCTGCCATTGAGCTACACCCGCTCATTAATTAAATTATATGTATATCACATACCAATTACTAATTTTAATATAAAGATTTTTATATGTCAATAGGTATTTTTTTACTTACCATATAGACTTTTTTCAAGTTTTCTTTTTACTCTTTGAAGTGCATTATCTATAGATTTTGCATGTTTATTTAAATCACATGCAATTTCTTGATAAGACTTTCCATCAAGATAAGAAGATAAAACTTCCAATTCCAAATCGGACAAAACTTCTCCAATTTCTACTTTTATATGTTTTAATTCTTCTTGGCTTATTACAATTTCTTCAGGATCTGTTACCTTAGCCATTGATAATATATCAAGCAAAGTCCTGTCCGACTCTTCATCATATATAGGCTTATTTAAAGATATATATGTGTTAAGCGGAATATGCTTTTGCCTAGTTGCAGTTTTAATGGCTGTAATAATTTGTCTTGTGATACAAAGTTCTGCAAAAGCTTTAAAGGAAGTCATTTTATCATTTTTAAAATCTCGTATAGCTTTATAAAGGCCTATCATACCTTCTTGATATATATCTTCCTTGTCAGCTCCAATTAAAAAGTAAGATTTTGCTTTTGCTTTAACAAAATTTTCATATTTATTAATGAGGTATTCTTGAGCTACAGTATTACCATTTTTTGCTTCAATTGCTATTTCCTCATCTAGTTTGTTTTCAAAGTCAGAAAAATTTTTTGTAGAAAATATAACGTTTTTATACAATATAATCCCCCCAAGTATGCCATGCCCTAAGATTAATTATACATTTAAACTATTTTTTTCGTCAAGAGGTTTTACTTGCTTCTTCGTATTTTTTCAAGTTTTTCCAAAATATCTTTTTGAATTCTATCTTCTATTAAATGTCTTTTCTCTGAATACTTTTTTTCTGATTTACTTCTAATCTTATTTTCAGCTTCTTTTACTTCAAAGTAAAATTCCAAAGATGACATTCTTATAGCTCCTCTTTGAAATGTAACCTGTTGTTCTAAAGAATCAGAAGTTACTACACAAACCTCTGTATTTCTGCCAATTTTATTTACAGTTTTTTCAATATAACTATCAGCAGTTTCTCCTTCTTTTGTATATACAATTATGAGATTATCTGTAATTTTTTCTTTTTTTTGAAGACTTCCACTGACCATATGAGCATCAAACACAATATAAACTTTATATCCCTTAAAGGTAGCATAATTTTGAATGTAATCTATAAGTTTTACTCTAGCTGCTTCTAAACTATATTCTTTAATTTTTTTAAGTTCGGGCCAACTATTTATAACATTATATCCATCAACAAAAACGTTTCTCAATTTTAATCCCTTTTAATCCTTTGTTTCAAAACTTCATACATCATTATTCCACCAGCAACAGAAGCATTTAATGAATTAATTTTACCTACCATAGGTATTTTTACAAGCATGTCACATTTACTTTTAGTAAGTTTTGAAATTCCTTTACCTTCGCTGCCTATAACAAGTGCTATTGAGCCTTTTAAATCTACATCAAAGCAATAACTCTCTCCTGCCATATCTGCTCCATAAATCCAAATATTTTTTCCTTTAAGTTCATCTATTACCGAATTAATATTTGTAACTTTTGCTATTTTCATATGTTCTACTGCTCCTGCAGAAGACTTATATACTGTTGAAGTTATACCTACATTTCTTCTTTTTGGTATAATAATTCCATGAGCTCCACAAACTTCAGCACTTCTTATTATTGCACCAAAATTATGAGGATCTTCAATTTCATCTAAAATAATTATAAATGGATTTTCTTTTTTTTCTTCTGCATATTTTAGTATATCTTCTACTTCAAAATATTTATAAGGAGTAACTAAAGCTATAACTCCTTGATGTGCTTTCGAGGCAGACATGCTATCTAATTTTTTTCTATCTACTTCTTTTATAACAATGCCCTTATCTTTAGCTAGTGCTATTACAACATTTATAGAACCTTGAGAATCGCCTTTTGCAATCATAATCTGTTCTATTGTTCTATCAGATCTTAAAGCTTCAATAACTGCATTTCTACCTTCAATAATATCTTCTCTAACTGGTGCATTTTCAATATTTTTTTTATATAAATTATCATTTTTAGCCGCCCGAACATTTTCATACTTTTCTTTTAATTCATCTTTAGTTTTTTCTTTTTTCATTTTATCCCTTCCTTTGATCTTCACATCTTAATTTTATAACAGTATTTAATATATAATTAAGCCTTTCATTTTGCTCTGTTAAGTATAAAAAACCTAATAGACTTTCAAAACCTGTAGCTATTCTATACTCCTGCACGTCAGCGTTTTTAGGTACAGTTGCTGATTTTGAATTTCTTCCCCTTTTAAATATTATTATTTCCTCTTTTGAAAGTTCATTTTCTAATTTTTTCATAAACTCACTTTGAGAGTGAGCTTTTACAAAAGAAATGGCTTCTTTATGAAGTTTATGTACAGACATATCTCTATTTTTATCTATAAGATATGTCCTTATAAAAACTTCATATACAGCATCTCCTACAAAAGCAAGTACTAAAGGATTTAGCTGCGCTGCTTCTTTTGTTGTAAATTTTTTCTTGAATAAATCAAAATCCATTAAATATTATACCTTCTTCCATCTTACTCCTTGTGGAGTATCTTCAAGAATAATTCCTTTAGCTTTAAGCTCATCTCTTATTTTATCTGCTAAAGCCCAATTTTTATCTTTTCTAGCCTGCTGTCTTTTAGCTATAAGTTCTTCTATTTCTTTTTCTAAATTTCCTTTGGTAGATTTTTGGAGTATACCAAGAGGTTTACCAAGTTCTCTTATAAGATCTAATGACAATTTTACAAGTTCTTTTGAAGAAGTTAATGTTACGTTAGTATTAATATCTCTTACTAAATCAAATATAACTGAAATAGCATCTGCAGTATTAAAATCATCATCCATCTTTTCTATATATTTATCTCTATAGCCATTTAATTTTTCTAAATAATTTTTTTCATCTTCATTCATTTTATCTATTTTTACTTCTTCTAAAAGACTTTCAAGGTTAGCTATAGCGTTATATAATCTTTCTAAAGAAGCTTTAGAAGCTTCTAAAAGTTCTTCACTAAAATTAAGAGGAGTTCTATAATGTGCTGAAAGCATAAATAATCTAATAACATCTGCATCATATTTTTCTAAAACTTCTCTTGCAGTAAAGAAATTATTTAATGATTTAGACATTTTTTTATTATCAACATTTATAAAAGCAGAGTGCATCCAATAGTTTGCAAATGGTTTTCCATTTCTAGCCTCACTTTGTGCAATTTCATTTTCATGATGTGGAAAGGCTAAATCTTCTCCCCCAGCATGTATATCTATTGTTTCTCCTAATAGTTTATATGCCATGCATGAGCATTCTATATGCCAGCCTGGTCTTCCCATTCCCCAAGGACTTTCCCAAGCAGGTTCTCCTAATTTTTGTTTTTTCCATACCGCAAAATCCATTGGATCTTTTTTTCTTTCATCAATGCTTATTCTCGCTCCAGCTTGAAGTTGTTCTAAATCCTGTCCTGAAAGTTTACCATAGTCTTTGAATTTCTTTGTACTAAAATATACATCTCCGTCAACTTCATAAGCATATCCTTTATCTATTAAATCTTTTACAAAATTAATTATTTCAGAAATAAATTCAGTAGCCCTTGGATTAACAGTTGCTCTTTTTATATTTAATGCATCTGCATCTTTATAATATTCTTTTATAAATTTATCTCCAAGCTCTTTAACTGTTATATTTTCAGCATTAGCTCTATTTATCATTTTGTCATCTATATCTGTAAAATTTTGAACAAATTTTACATTATATCCTTTATATTCTAAGTATCTTCTAAATGAATCGAATACTATAAATGTTCTTGCATTACCTATATGAAAAAAATTATACACAGTAGGTCCGCACACATACATACTTACTTCATTAGGCACAATTGGAACAAATTCTTCTTTTGTTTTTGAAAGGGTATTATATATTTTCATATTTTTCAACTCCTTTATAACTAATATTCTACCATACTTTTATTTTTATCCTATATATAATACTACAAATTAATATATATTTGCTACTTTAAAGTTAATTTTAGTCATAGTTTATAATAATCTTTATCGTAAAATCAATTAATTTTATAATACTTCCCCCTAAAAATTATATCATAAAAAAAATACTCACCAAAAGGCGAGAATTTATATTTAATACTATATATTTTTTATATAGATATAAAACTTAAAAATTTAATATAGCTTCATGATAAAATAATCTTCTTTGTTATAAACAAAATATATTATATACTTGGATTATTATTTTACTTAATTATATTTAGTTTTCATGTTGTATGTCTATACTCTAATATTTTTTCTCCAATAATTAAGTCTTCAGGTGTAGTTATTTTGATATTATTATAACTTCCTTCATAAAAATATACTTTGTTTCCAAAATACTCAGCAATGCTTGTATCATCAGTAAATTTAATATTATATTCAGCTGCTTTTTTATGGCAATTAAATATAATATCATATTTAAAACATTGAGGTGTCTGAACAGCAAAAAGTTTATCTCTATCTAAAGTTTCTTTAGAAAAATTATTTTCATCTATAATTTTTATTGTATCTTTAACCTTAACTCCACAAGCAGCCGCTCCAAATTTTTCAGCATATTTTATACCTTCTAAAATATTTTTATTATCTACAAAAGGTCTTGCTCCATCATGAATTAATACTATATCATACTCTGATGCAGCTTTTAATCCATTATACACTGAATGCTGTCTTTCTTCTCCACCGTAAACTACAGCTGAAACTTTATTAATGTTATATTTTTTTATTATTTCATTTTTACAATACTCTGCTTCTTTTTCTGATGTAACAAGAATTATACTGTCTATTAGATTGCAATTTTGAAAAGCCATAAGTGTATAATAAAGTATAGGTTTATCTTTTAATTTTAAAAATTGCTTATTTATATTAGTACCCATTCTTTTACCTTTACCAGCAGCAACTATAATTGCACAAACTTTATCCATAAAATACACCTTAACCTTTACTTAAGCTTCCATTTCTTCTTTACGTCTTGCAAAAATCATTCTTCCTGCAGCAGTTTGAAGTACAGAAGTTACTACTACATCTTTTGTTTCTCCAATATACTTTCTTCCGCCTTCAACTACTATCATAGTACCATCATCAAGATAAGCTACCCCTTGTCCTGATTCTTTACCATCTTTAATTATTTGAATTTTCATCTCTTCGCCTGGTAAAACTACAGGCTTAACTGCATTTGCTAATTCATTTATATTAAGAACTGAAACACCTTGAAATTCTGCAACCTTATTTAAATTATAGTCATTTGTTATAACTTTTCCGTTTAAAACCTGTGCAAGTTTTAATAATTTACTATCAACTTCTGCTATATCCGGAAAATCTTTTTCATATATTTGAACATCTATATTAAGTTCTTTTTGAATTTTATTTAATATATCTAGACCTCTTCTTCCCCTGTTTCTTTTTAAAGCATCTGAAGAATCTGCAATATGTCTTAATTCTTCAAGTACAAAATTAGGTATAATAAGAGACCCCTCTATAAAACCAGTTTGACATATATCAAATATTCTTCCATCTATTATAACAGAAGTGTCTAAAATTTTTGCATCTCCCTTTTGGGGTCCTTTAGATTTTTTTTCCTTTGAAACACTTCCTTTTTTTATATTTGAAAAGAAATTTATAAGTTCTTCTCTTTTCCTTACAGCTATATCAGCTCCTATAGATGCTAAAGCCACAGCTATAAGTACAGATATAATTGTCCAAAAAAATGATATTTGTGCAAGTAGTATTCCAAATAATGATGCAATAATAAGTCCTACAATACCTCCTGTTGTAGCAAAAATAATTTCATTTACAGGAATTTTTTGAATGCTCTTTTCCATATAATCAATTGCAGCAAATATAAACTTGTTAATCCAAGGAGAAATTAAAAATAAAATAAATCCAAAAATTAATGTACATAAAATTAAAAATATTACTTTTAAAATAATATTACTATTGAAATAGTTTAAACTGTGGAAATAATTAGGTTTTAAAAGAAATTTTCCAATAAAAAAACCAATTATTAATCCGGTTGCAGTAAAAAGACCTCTAAAAATCTTTTTAAGCAATAAAATCACCTCCCTTTACATTATTAGCAAATTTTTCAAATTTAAATCTGTTTATATCTAATATATATTATAAAAATATTTTTTTCAATAATTAGAGGCCTTATTTAATAATAATTTATTATATTATTTTAAATTTCTTATAATTTTTAATGCTTCATTTAAGCTTATATCTAAAACAAGCATTATTTCACTTCCAACTAGTTCTTCAGCTTTATTTAATATTTTTTCTTCTCCTAAAGGCATAATGCCCTTACTTTTTAGATAATATAAATCCCTTAAAACTTCACATTCTTTCTCTAAAATTCCAGTAGATATTTTATCATTATTATTTCTATATCTTTTGCTCCATTTTTTTTCTATTTTCTTAGGTTCCTCTTTAATTATATTAATGCAGTTATATAACTGTTCTTTTGTTACAATTTCTCTTATTTTGTAATTTTTTATTCTATTTATAGGTATAGACAAACTTATTTCGTTTATAACTAATTCTATATAAACAAATTCACATACAATATCATATATATTTTTTAATTCAATATTTTTTATTATTCCAGCGCCATAATTAGGTACAAATATTTTATCACCATTAGTTAACATCTTTTTTCCCCCTATCTTTATAAGTGTTCTTGATTTATTATATAAATGTACATAAAAATTTGTCCTATGGTTTGTTGACAAAATTATCTGAAAAATTTTATAATTACATTAAGATAATGGAAAAATAATTTTCAGAACAAATTTTTTGTATATTTTGTTGTTTTATAAGCAGAGAATAAAAATCAAAATTATTTTTTTAATATTTTTATTTTTCAAGTATTTTATAGAAGATATTAAACTTATTTAAGGAGTTGAGACCCAATGAAAGATGTTATCTTCGACGATTTTCAAAACTGCGTAAGCGAATCTTTGTTAAGACATAGAAGTGTTTTAGATATAATGACTAAACTTCAAGAATCAGACAGCAGAATTAATAGAGCTGTTGCTAAAGCTGTTACAAATTGTGGCTGTATGTCTATAGAGGCTAAAAAGCAAAAAATTGAAGATTTAGATGACAATATAAGTATTGAAGATTTAAAAGATCAATTTGAAACTCATATTAAAGGAGTACCTTGCGATAACTGTAGAGATGTATTAGAAAAAGAAATAGGAAATCATTTATTTTATATTGCTTCTTTATGTAATCTTCTTGATTTAAATATGTATGACATACTTTTAAAAGAATATGATAGAATAGAAACTTTAGGTAAGTTTTCTTTAAAATAAAAGTATTACAGGAAATTTTTGAAATCTAAAAAATTTAAAATCTAATATAATTTAATTTGTTGAAATAAAATAAAAGCGGCACTAACTTTTGTGCTGCTTTTTAAGTTTAATTTTATTAAATTTCTTTAAGTTCTAACTTATATAGGCTTATCAATCATTATCTGCTCTCTAAGTCTTCTTAACCCATTTTTAATAGCTTTTGCCCTAGCTTCTCCTATTCCTTCTACTTTATCAAGCTGCTCATAAGAAGCTTCCATAACTCCTTTAAGCTCTTTAAATCTTTTGATTAAATTTTCTATAACTCCTGAAGGTATTCTAGGTATTTTACTTAACATTCTAAATCCTCTTGGAGAAATAAATGTATCTACTAAAGGTACTCCTGTATATCCAAGTATTTTAGATAAATAATCTAAATCTAAAAGTTCTTCTTGTGATATACTTTGAATCTGTTTATAAATATCATTGTAATCTAACCCATTTTGACAATAATCTCTTATTAAATATATTTCATCTTGTTCAACAGATTTTACAAGTTCATTTAGCTGCATAGAAACAAGCCTGCCTTCGTTGCCAAGCTCACATATGTACCTTTCTATTTCTCCTACAATTCTCATAACCATTTCTGTTCTTTGAATAACTGTTATAACATCAAAAAGTGTAGCTATATCCTGAAATTCTAGCATATTTAAATTACTTATAACTCTATCAAGTACAACAACATATTTTTCTAAAGTTTGTATAGCTTGATTGGCTTTACTAAGTATTACACTTGTGTCTTTTAAAATATATTTAAAATTATCCTTGTATATAGTTATAATATTTCTTCTTTGAGATATAGCAATAACTATAGCACCTGTTTGTTTTGCAACCCTATCTGCAGTCCTATGCCTGGTACCTGTTTCAAATGTAGGTATGCTTGAATCTGGTACAAGCTGAGTATTAGCATATAATATTTTTTTAAAATCACTGCTTATTACTATAGCTCCATCCATTTTAGCAAGCTCATATACATAAGTTGGAGTATATTCAGAGTTTATATAAAAACCTCCATCTACTATATCTAAAACCTGCTCACTATCTCCTAAAACTATAAGTCCACCTGTTTTAGCCCTAAGCACATTTTCAAGTCCTTCTCTTAAAGGTGTACCTGGAGCCATAATTTTAAGTATATTTAAAAGTTCTTTATCTTTTTCAATTCTCATAATTAATCACCCTATTTATATACTTTATTTAATTAATTTATATTTGAGTAACTAAAGTTCTTATTTTTATTTTTTATATTAGTCTCAAATCTATTTATATTAAATAAATTTACTTTTAAATTAAATTTATTTAAAAACCTTTTTTATGGCTTCCTTAAGAGAGGAAATCAATATAACATCTGCATCCTTTGATTGTGCTTTTTCTCTATTTCTATATGGTATAACTATATTTTTAAAGCCCATTTTAATTCCTTCATTTACCAATCTATCACAATAAGAAACTGGTCTTACTTCTCCAGTAAGCCCCACTTCTCCTATAATTAACCCTTTTTCTAAATTTAATTCTTTACCTTTTAAACTCGATATAAGAGCTAAAGCCAAACCTAAATCTCCATAAGTTCCATAAATATTTAAACCACCTACTACATTAACATATACATCGCAATTATAAAAGGGGATTTTAAGTTTTTTTTCAAGTACTGCTAAAATTAAATTTAATCTAGAATTGTCTATTCCTACTGAAGTTCTTCTTGGTATAACAGCTTTAGTCTCGCTTACAAGTGCCTGTATTTCTACTAGTATAGGCCTTGTGCCTTCCATAACACCTATAACAACTGCTCCTTCTTTTGTAGAGCTATTTTCTTCTAGAAATACTCTTGATGGATCTGTTATTTCTTTAAGTCCAGTACTAGACATTTCAAATACACCTATTTCACTTGTAGTTCCAAAACGGTTTTTTACTGTTCTTAATATTCTAAAGTCTTCTGTTCTTTCTCCTTCAAAAGTAAGCACAGCATCTACCATATGTTCTAAAACCCTTGGTCCTGCTAATTCTCCTGCTTTAGTTACATGAGCAACAATAAAAAAAGGTATATTTCTAGTTTTCCCAATACGCATTAAATCACTAGAACATTCTCTAACCTGAGAAACACTTCCTGGAGCAGAAGTTAAGTTATTTTTATACAAAGTTTGAATAGAATCTACTATTACAAATATAGGGTGAACATCTTCTATATGCTGCTCAATAATATCTATATTAGTTTCAGATAATATATAAAGCTCTGAAGAAATAGCTTCTAGTCTATCTCCTCTCATTTTTATCTGTTCTTCTGACTCTTCTCCAGATACATAAAGCACCTTACCATATCTTTTTGCAATATTATTTGCAGTTTGAAGAAGTAATGTTGACTTCCCAATACCTGGATCCCCGGAAATGAGTACTAAAGAGCCTTTTACAAGTCCCCCTCCTAAAACTCTATTAAGTTCTGATATACCTGTATCAAATCTTTCGTATTCTCCAGATTTTATATTTATAATACTTTGAGGCTTGTTACCAGTACTTATAGTAACTGCCCTTGTAAAGTCTTGAGCTGGACTTTTTTGCTCTTCTGTCATACTATTCCACGATCCACATTCTGGACACTTCCCCATCCATTTAGGATTTTCATAACCGCACTTTTGGCAAATAAATACCGTTTTTGATTTAGCCATAATTCTATCACCCTTAGTTTATAAGATTCTATTATTATACTCTTTTAAAGTAATGCTTTCAATTGATAATAAAATTTTTCAAATTCTAAACTTTTAAAAATTTAGTTATAATATATTTTTATAATTATTAAAATTATTAATCAAATTTTAATAAAAAAATCTGCAAAATTTAATTATTTTGCAGATTTTTTGTTATATATATTATTTCATTGTAATAATATTTTTGTAATAATATTTAACTACAGTTTTATCCAACAAATTTTCTTTTGTTATACATATTTTATTTCATTGTTTGAATTGTGTTTTAAAAGTGAGGCTGCTTCCTTATCTACTATTACAAGTACATCTGGATGAACTTGTAAAATAGATGCTGGAACTTTTGTACTTATTTTATCCTCTACTAATTTAGCTATTATTTCAGCTTTCTTTTTTCCGCTTGCTAAAAGAATTATTTTTTTAGCTTTCATTATACTCCCGAGTCCCATAGTTATAGCCTGAGTTGGTACTTCTTCTATATTTTCAAAAAATCTTGAATTTGCTTTTATAGTTTCTTTAGTAAGATCAGTTAAATGAGTGTTTAAATTTAAATAATCTGAAGGCTCATTAAATCCAATATGCCCATTTGTACCTATACCTAAAAGCTGAAGATCAATTCCACCTGCTTTTTCTATAGCTTCATCATATTCTCTGCATTCTTTTTCTATATCTTCTGCTACACCATTTGGAATATGAGTTTTATTTTTATCTATATTTACATGATTAAATAAATTTATATCCATAAAATATCTATAGCTTTGAGGATGGTCGCCTTTTAATCCTCTATATTCATCTAAATTAAAAGAAGTTACCTGTGAAAAATCTACTTTATGTTCTTTATTTAATTTTACTAATTCTTTATAAACTCCTTCTGGTGTACTCCCTGTTGCAAGACCAAGAACTGCATTAGGTTTTACATATAAAAGTTTAGCTATTTCATTAGCTGCAATTTTACTCATTTCATTGTAATTATCTGCTACTATAACTTTCATTTTATTTTACCCTCTTTCCTAAGCATATTAACTTCTAATATATATTTATCTGATCTATAAATAGATTCTTCAATAAAAATTAATTTACCATTATTAGTTATATTTTTACTAAAAGATTTTAAAAGAGGAACATCTTTTTCAATTCTAAATAGCTTTTTATAATTATCATCTATAAGTATAGCTTGTATAGAAGCTTCAGAATGATCTATAAATATTCCTTTTTCTTCTAATATGTTATATAAAGAATACTCAAGCTTTTTTCTTTCTACACCTTCTAGATATTGTAACGGAATATATACAAGTTCTTTAGCAATTACCTCTCCTTCTACAATTCTTAATCTATCTAATTTATAAACTTCATCATATGGAAGTAAATTTTTAAGATTTTCTAAAGTATGCACTTTTTCAAATGTTAAAATTTCTGTTTTAAGTTTAAGGCCTATTTTTTCAACCATCTCTGAAAAGCTCATTATATCTCTTTGCTTAACCTTAGGTTCACAAACAAAAGTTCCTTTGCCTTTTTCTCTATAAAGAACGCCTTCTTGTACAAGTTCTCCAAGTGCCTGTCTTACAGTCATTCTGCTTACATTGTGTTCTATAGAAAGCTCTCTTTCGCTGGCAATACATTCTCCAGCTTTCCAAACTCCTTTATTTATTTTTTGTTTAATATCTTCTTTTAATTGATAGTACACAGGAATTGGACTATTTTTATCTACACTCATACTTAAACACCACTCTTTATTTATATAATAAATTCTATTTATTATATATTATAACCTATATACCTATAGATGTCTATACCAGTTTAAATTTTTTCTATATAAAAAGCAGTTTAAATTAAGTTAAACTGCTTTTTAATGTTTCAGCTATTTTTTATAAGCTTTTTAGTGTTTTAAGTATTTTTCCATAACATTCTTTACTTTAGGAACTACATAAGAACTTCCACCCTTATTTTCTACATTTTCAATCATCATAACAGTCATAATGCTTGGGTTTTCTGTGTTATAAGAAATAAACCATCCATTTTCTTTTCCAGTTTTCCCTTGATTTTGTTTTAACTCTGCAGTACCAGTTTTTCCTGCTAAAGTTATACCTGATATTTTGGCATCATGTCCTGTCCCATTTGGATTTTCTATTACTTGAATTAAATCTTTATTTATAATATCTGCAATTTCCTTTGATATAACATTTTCTTTCCAAATTTTAGGATTATCTGTTTTATCTTTCATCTCCAATATAGGTTTTAGTATATTACCGTTATTTACAAAAGATCCATAAATAAGTGCAAGCTGAAGTGGATTCATAAGCACATCACCTTGTCCATAACCGCTATCTGCAAGTTTAATTCCATCTTTATCATTTATATCTCCTATTTGCGATGAAACCATAGGAAATGGAAATTCTATCTTTTCCCCAATTCCAAAATCTTTAGCTCCATTTATAAAATTATCTTTCCCTATATCTAAAGCTGTTTTAGCAAAATATATATTATCTGAATATATAAGAGCTTCCATTAAATTTAAAGATGTATATTCACTATGTACCCTTGTTACAAAATAATTTCCCCAAGAAGAATCTTTTTGCCATTTTTCTCCTTGAATTGTAATCTTTTTAGAAGGATCTAGTTTGTTAGTTTTGAGCCCTATTGCTGCAGTAATTGGTTTAAAAGTAGAACCTGGAACAGTAGCATTACTAAATTTACTTAAAAGAGGCTTGCTTTCATTTTTTTCTAAAGCTATATAATTTCTATTACTTATTTCACTTACAATTAAATTAGGATCGTAGGAAGGAGTGCTTACCAATGCTAAAACTTCTCCTGTTTTAGGATTTACTGCTACTCCTGTTCCACTATCGCCTTTAATTTCATTATAAATATTTTTCTGCAAATTTATATCTATAGAAATAGTAATATCCTCTCCATCTTT
Organism: Clostridium prolinivorans; assembly: GCF_004011155.1. Lineage (GTDB taxonomy): Bacteria > Bacillota > Clostridia > Clostridiales > Clostridiaceae > Clostridium_AT > Clostridium_AT prolinivorans. The sequence goes on from NZ_RJWG01000005.1 coordinate 13,369, forward strand.
TTTTTCTTTTTCAAGTACAACTTCCTTTTGTACACCTTTATCATCATTTATATAAATAGCACCACCAGCTTCTCCCCTAAGTCTTTTTTCATAAATTGATTCAAGTCCTGTTTTTCCTATAATATCACTACTATCATAACCTTGATCTTTATATTTTTTAAGTTCTTCTGCAGTAATATTATCTACATATCCTATAAGCTGTGCTGCAGCTTCTTTTTCAGGATAATATCTTATAGTAATATCTTCAGAGGCAGTTGAAGTAAAAACTCCAGGAAGTTCTATAGCCTTTTTGGCTTTATCTATATCATCTTCTCTAGAAAGCCTCATTACAAATGCTCTTTGATCTGGATGAGACTTAACGTAAGGCTGATTTAAAACATTTTCAATTTCTTCTTTAGTAACTTTTAATATACTTGAAAGCTGATTTATGATATTTTCTTTATCACTTTGAATTTTTTCAGGAACAATATAAATATCAACAGCCTTTCTATTTACTGCCAAACCTTTCCCATTTCTATCTTTTATTTCGCCTCGCTTACCAATACTTTTTACATAAGAAATACTATCTCCTTTAGTAAGATTAGGTAAAATCATGCTTTCATCCCAAACTACATACCAATCTTTGCTTTTCCCCTGCTTTTCGTTTATAAGACTTACTTCATATGTAAAATCTTTATTACCTATAGGGGTTTGTAATGATATTTTTACTGGAAATTTAACTTTATTATCTTTATCTTTTTCAAACTTTTCAGGATAGCTTGGACTTATAATTATCTTACTTACATGTGCTGCATCGTATATATTTTTATATCTTTCAGTAAAATATTTCTCATCTATATTTTTTTTAGATTCACTAGATAACATATTATACATTGATGAGTAATCCTTTTGAGCAAGAAATTTACTAAATTCATCAAAAACAACATTAGGACTTTTACTTTTAAAGCAACCTGTTAATGAAAATACTATAATTAATAATAAACCTAATAAATGTTTTTTATTTTTCACCACACTCATCTCCCTTATAATGAAAGGACTGAAGCAAAATATATTTATGAATTATTTATTTTGCTTCAGTCCTTTCTTACTTATTATATTAAAAATAATTTATATTAAAAATGATTTAAATTCTAATAAATTTGAGCTCATTATCTTCTGCTGTAACTTTAACCTTTTGACCTGAAGATATATTTCCTTTTAATATTTCTTCTGATAATTTATCTTCTACAGCTTTAGTTATAGCTCTTCTAAGAGGTCTTGCACCATAAGTTATATCATAACCTTCCTTAGTAAGATAAGTTTCTGCACTATCATCAAAAACAAGTTCTATTCCTTGCTCTTTAATTCTATCTGAAACATTTTTAAGCATAAGTTTAACTATTTGCTTTAAGTTATCTTCATTAAGAGGATGGAATACTATAATATCATCAATTCTATTTAAAAACTCTGGTCTGAAAGAACGCTTAAGTTCATCCATAACATTTTCTTTCATTTTTTCATATTCATTTTCTGCCTCTTTAGTATTAGGTGCAGAAAATCCTAAGCTTTTTTGTTTTTTAATTGTACTTGCTCCTACATTTGAAGTCATTATTATTATAGTATTTTTAAAATCTACAGTTTTACCTTTTCCATCGGTAAGTCTACCATCTTCTAAAATTTGGAGAAGTATATTAAATACTTCTGGATGAGCTTTTTCAATTTCATCAAAAAGCACTACTGAATATGGATTTCTTCTTACTTTTTCAGTAAGCTGTCCTCCTTCATCATATCCTACATATCCTGGAGGTGAACCTATAAGTCTAGATACTGTATGCTTTTCCATGTATTCAGACATATCTATTCTAATCATACTATTTTCATCACCAAACATAGCTTCAGCAAGTGCCTTAGAAAGTTCTGTCTTACCTACTCCAGTAGGTCCTAAAAATATAAATGAACCTATTGGCCTTTTTGGATCTTTAAGACCAACTCTGGAACGTCTTACTGCTCTTGCAATAGATTTTACAGCCTCATCTTGACCTATAACTCTGCTATGAAGTATTTCTTCAAGCTTTAAAAGTCTTTCAGATTCTTTTTCAGTAAGCTTTTCTACAGGAACATTAGTCCATCTTGAAACTACAGATGCAATTTCTTTTTCTCCCACTATATTGTGAGTAGAGCCTTCATTTTGTGCTTTCCAATTATTTTTTTCACTTTCAAGCTTATCTTTTAATTCTTTTTCTTTATCACGAAGTTGTGCAGCTTTTTCAAAATCCTGAACTCTAATAGCATCTTCTTTTTCCTTTGTTGTCTTTTCTATTTCTTCTTCAAGTTTCTTTAAATCTGGTGGTGCAGTTAAGTTTGCAATTCTAACTTTAGCTGCAGCTTCATCTATAAGGTCTATTGCCTTATCTGGAAGATATCTATCTGTAATATATCTATCTGATAAATTAACAGCTGCCTCTATAGCTTCATCTGTGATTTTAACTCTGTGATGAGCTTCATATTTATCTCTTAAACCTCTCAATATTTGAAGTGCTTCTTCTTTTGTAGGCTCTCCAACTGTTACTGGTTGAAATCTTCTCTCTAAAGCTGAATCTTTTTCTATATATTTTCTATATTCATCAATAGTTGTAGCACCTATGCATTGAATTTCTCCTCTAGCTAATGCCGGCTTTAATATATTGGAAGCATCAATAGCTCCTTCAGCTCCTCCAGCTCCTATAATTGTGTGAATTTCATCAATAAATAGTATTACATTTTGAACTTTTCTTATTTCTTCCATTACTTTTTTTAATCTATCTTCAAATTCTCCCCTATATTTAGAACCTGCTACCATAGATGAAAGATCTAATGTTACTACTCTTTTATTTTTTAATATTTCAGGAATATTGCCTGATACAATTCTTTGTGCTAAACCTTCTACAACTGCTGTTTTACCAACACCAGGATCACCAATTAAGCAAGGATTATTTTTAATTCTTCTGCTTAATATTTCAAGAACTCTTTGAGTTTCTTTATCTCTTCCTATAACAGGATCTAGCTTTCCTTCAGCAGCCATAGCAGTTAAATCTCTCCCAAATTGATCCAAAGTAGGAGTAGATGTACCACGTGATCTATTAGAAGAACCTGAAACCCCAATATTAGGCTCACCTTCTTGCTCTCCCATACCTCCTGAAAGACTATTTATAAGTTCTTTTCTTAATGCTTCAAAGTTAGCACCTAAACTGCTAAGTATAGTAAAAGCTACACCTTCTGATTCTCTTATAAGAGCCAAAAGCATATGCTCTGGACTTATATAATTATGCCCTAAATTTCTAGACTCTAAAAGGCTTAATTCTAAAAGTCTTTTGGTTCTTGGTGTTAAAGGAATTTCGTTTTTAAATAAATCTGCTTCACCTTTCCCTTCATATTCTTCTACTAAACTTCTAACCTTTTCTACTGTTATACCAGACTCATTTAAAAGTCTTCCTGCTATTCCATTTTCTTCTCTTAAAATTCCAAGAAGTATATGTTCTGTACCTACATAACCATGTCTAAAATTTTGTGCTTCCTCTTGAGCGTACATAATAACTTTTTGAGCTCTTTCTGTAAATCTTGAAAACATCATAAAAATCACCACCTAAAATCTATTATTCTATATTATTTCCTCCAAGCCTCTGTCTTATAAGCTTAGCTCTTCTATAATCTCTTTCTTTATCAGAAAGATTCATATTTGATATAAGCTGCAAAGTTGCAGGCTGTACTTCTACCAAAAGGGAATTTAAAACTCCACTTTCTACATCTTTAATTATACCCATTTCTACTCCCATTCTTACACTAGATAAAAGATTTAAACATTCTTTTGAATCTATTAATACTGCTGATTTTAAAATTCCAAGAGATCTATATATTTTATCTTCTAACTCAAGCTTATGAGTTTTCATAAGATGAGATCTATAAAATTGTTCTTTTTCAATTATTTGACTTACTACAGCTTTTAAATTGTCTATTATTTCTTCTTCACTTAATCCTAAAGTTATTTGATTAGATATTTGATATAAATTCCCTTCAGCTTTTGATCCTTCTCCGAATAATCCTCTAACAGTCATGCCAACTTGAGTAACAGCATTTAAAATACTTCCTATAGCATTATTCATAGCTAATGCTGGTAAATGAAGCATAACAGACGCTCTAAGACCAGTTCCAATATTAGTTGGGCAAGCTGTTATATACCCAAGTTTTTCATCGAAAGCAAAATCTAAGCTTTCTTCTAATAGATTATCTAATTTATCAGCAGTATCATAAGCTTCTTCTAAATTAAATCCAGAAGTTATACACTGAAGTCTTATATGATCCTCTTCATTTATCATAATACTTACAGTTTCTTTATCATCTACTATAAAAGCAGACTTTTTATAATTAGATAAAAGTTTATTACTTATTAAATGTTTTTCAAAATATGATGCATTAACAATATCGTCATTTTCCCATAAATACTTACTTTTATAATTTTTTTGAGCATAAGAAGATTTGTAGAAAGCCTCTTCAACTTTTTTTACTATCTTCTTACCATTTTCTGTATCTAACTTATCTGGAAAAGGAATATTTTTTATATTTCTTGCAAGCCTTATTCTACTACTTAAAACTATATTGTTACCTTGAGGCTCTAACCAATTTTGCACAAAAAATTCCCCCTTTACTCTTCATTCTTTTGAAGAGATTTAATCATATCTCTTATTTCTGCAGCTTTTTCATATTCTTCATTTGCAATAGCCTTTTGTAATTCTTCTTTAAGTTTTATAATTCTTCTTTTCTCTATAATACCTTTACCCAATTTTTTAGGTATTTTCCCTGTATGTTCTATATTTCCTTGAACTCTTTTAATTACAGGAGATAAACCTTGAGCAAAAGTTTCATAACATTCACTGCATCCAAGAAGTCCATTTTTTTTAAAATCTTTAAAAGTTGTTCCGCAATTTTTACAAGAAACCTCTGAAACTTTATTTATTTGAACCGCTGGAGACATATAATCCATAAGTCCGCTTAATATATTTTGAAATGAAAAAGAAGGTCCAAATATAAAATCATTTTCCATAGAAATACCTTGAATCTTATTAGCACAACTTTCACATAAATTTAACTCCTGTTTTTCCCCATTAATTATTTGAGTAAAATGCACATTAGCTTCATTTTTGTGGCAATTCTCACACAACATATTATTCACCTCAATTTTTTAAATATTATTATAGTATGTTCATTATCATTGCTCTTAATAAATCTGCTCTTAATTTATTTTTATTTTCTATAGCTCCTAAAACTCTATCATTTATAACTATTTTCATTATAGAAGCTTCTCTTTTTGTAATAATTTTACTATCTAAAAGAGTATTTATAATTTGAACTCCACTATCATATGTCAAACTATTTCCTATTTTTTCATTAATAGCCTTTAATAGTACATTATTGTGTGTAAATTCTATTTTCTTTATTAATATACATCCGCCGCCACCTCTTTTGCTTTCAACGCAATAGCCTTTATCTATAGTAAATCTTGTGGTTAAAACATAATTTATTTGAGAAGGAGCACAACTAAAATAGCTTGCAAGTTCATTTCTTTGTATTTGAAGTTCACCTTCATCATTATTTTCAACTAAATCCTTTATAAATTGCTCTATAATATCTGATAATCTAGCCACGAAAATCCTCCTTCTGACTTTGACTTTCTTTGACTTTAATTTAATACTAATACTCTTATACCTTAAATTCAACAATTAAAATTCCCTGAATTTTATCAATTAATTCGTTTAATTTAAATTTTTTTACTTAATCTTATGTATATCTTAGTTTTTCTTAGAATTTTGGAAAATATTCCATTAATGTTATTAATATTATTTTTATACCTTTAAATATTTATATAGTTAAATTTATTAATTATAGTAAAATTTAATATAAAAAAATAAATTTTGAGATTAATTGTAAAATTAAATGTAGCAGATAAAAATGTTAAAGCAATGAATTTTAAAAATTTACTGCAAAATAATTATTGCATATTTATAAATATTTATGTATAATTATTTTTAACATGCAATATATATTTTTTCTATATAATCCTTATATAATTTAGTTTTATCTAAAAATTTTATTATTAAATATTTGCATAACAATTAATTTTTATTTGTATAAATATAATATTTTATTTAAATAATTAACTTAATATAATCATAAATAAAAAGTAAAGGTGGTTTTTAAGTATATGAAGCTATGGGGTGGAAGGTTTAAGGCAAGTGAAAGCAAATTAATGGAAGATTTTAATAGTTCATTAAGTTTTGATAAAAGATTATATAAAGAAGATATTATAGGAAGTAAAGCTCATGTAAAGATGCTTGTAAAATGTAATATATTAACAGCTTCTGAAGGTGATCTTATTCTTAAAGGGCTTGAAAGTATTTTAAATAAAATAGAAAACGGAACTCTTAAATTAGAAGGAGATTATGAAGATATACACAGCTTTATAGAAACTAATCTTATTTTAGAAATAGGAGAAACTGGTAAAAAACTTCATACTGCAAGAAGCAGAAATGATCAAGTTGCTTTAGATATGAGGCTTTATGCAAAATCTGCATCTTATGAAGTAGTAAATCTTTTAGAAGAACTTCAAAATGTAATTTTAAATATTGCTGAAAAAAATGCTGTTATTATGCCTGGTTATACACATCTTCAAAGAGCACAAGTAGTTACATTTAAGCACCATCTTTTAGCCTATTATAATATGTTTTTAAGGGATAAAAAAAGAATTTTAAATTCTATTGATATTTTAGATGAAAGTCCATTAGGCTGTTGTGCTTTAGCTGGTACAACTTACAATACAGATAGAGAATTTACAGCTAAAGAGTTAGGTTTTAAAAAACCTGTAGATAATTATTTAGACGGCGTAAGTGACAGAGATTATTTAATAGAACTTTGCTCTGATTTTTCAATTTTAATGATGCATCTTAGCAGACTAAGCGAAGAACTTATTTTATGGAGTACTAAGGAATTTGATTTTATAAGCATTGATGATAAATTTGCAACAGGCAGCAGTATTATGCCTCAAAAGAAAAATCCCGATGCAGCTGAGCTTATAAGAGGTAAAACAGGAAGAGTTTACGGCTCGCTTATGTCTCTTCTTACAATAATGAAAGGAATTCCTCTAGCTTACAATAAAGATATGCAGGAAGATAAAGAGCAGTTCTTTGATGCATTAGATACTGTAAAAAGCTGTATTAAAGTTATGTCTGGAATGCTATCTACATTAAAAGTTAAGGAAGAGAATATGAAAAAAGCTGTAAAAAAAGGCTTTTTAAATGCTACTGAAGCAGCAGATTATTTGGTTAATAAAGGTATGCCATTTAGAGATGCTCATGCCATAATAGGTTCTATAGTACTATATTGTGAAGAAAATGATACTTCAATAGAAGATTTGTCTCTTGAAGAATTAAATAAATTTAGTACTCTATTTGAGGAAGATGTTTATTCATTTATAGATTATGAAAATACTCTAAAAAGAGGTATAAAGAAAAATCTTTTATAAAATATAATATATAGCCCGAAAAACTTTCAAACATATAAGTTTTTCGGGCTTTTTGTAATTCTTATAAAAGTAACTCTAATAAATTATACTTATTAAAATACAATATTTTTTAATTCATTCAATGAATTTATAATATATTCTGGTTTTTCTTTATAATCTATATTATTAGTATTGTAAAGACATACTTTTATATTAGCTGCCTTACCTGCTAAAATTTCAAAATCTCTATCTCCTACAATAAGAGCATTTGATTTATCTATATTATATTTTTTTAATAAATATATATACCCCTCTGGATCTGGTTTCCTTTTAAAACCACTGTGCTTTGTAATTATCTCTTCAAAATAATTTTCCATACCGTAAGCTTTTAAATATTTTAAAGTGCTATTCCCTCTATGTGTTAAAATAAAATTTCTTTTTCCTCTATTTTTTATATACTCACAAATTTCTTTTGCATATGGAAAAGGCTTTACACTTTCAGGTGAAGTGCTTTTTTCATATGCATTAAACTTTTCAACAAATTTTTCATCTAATCCATATATACTCATATAATGTTTCCTAGCTTCAGATTGAGAAATTTTCATATATTGAAGTATATTTTCTTCTTTTTCATCTATTCCATAATCTTTTAATGCTCTTTTAAAAGCACTGACCATAGAAGGATATGTATCAAACAAAGTACCATCAAAATCCCAAATTACATCTGTAAATATTTTTATCACTCCCATGTAAATTAATATTTTATATATTATATATTAAACCACAATAAGCTGTAAATTAACTTCCATTATATAATTTATAGAGTTTAATTTTTACTATTATACCTATATATAGTGGCTAATTTTTAATAAAAATACTTTTTGCGGAATAGTCATTATATATTATAAAATAATTAAAAATATAGAGCAAATGTTTTATTTATAAGTTTATAAGCTACTCTTACTTTATATAATACATATTATCTAAAAATAATACAAATTTTTTAAGTATTTTTCTATTTTATATTGATTTATTATTATTTTTTTGTATAATTGTATATTGTAAGTTTAGTATTCTTAAACTTTGTGTTTATACAAATTATAATTTAGTACTATTAAATTTTAAATTTAATATAATTTTAGAAGGTGAAGTATGCAAATCGGAGAAAAAATCAAAAGATTAAGAATTGAAAAACAACTTACTCAAGAAGAATTAGCAAACAGGTGTGAATTATCTAAAGGTTTTATATCTCAATTAGAAAGAGACTTAACCTCTCCTTCTATAGCAACTTTAACTGATATATTAGATGCACTTGGTACAAATTTAAATGAATTTTTTAGAGAAGACCCCGAAGAAAAAGTTGTTTTTACAAAAGATGATATGTTTGAAAAATCTGATGAAAAATTAAAATATACTTTAATGTGGCTCGTATCTAACGCTCAAAAAAATTCTATGGAACCAATTATGTTAATATTAGAACCTCATGGAAGATATGTTGAAGAAGAACCCCATGAAGGCGAAGAATTTGGTTACGTATTATCAGGATCAATAACACTGCATTTAGGTAAGAAAAAATATAAAGTTAAAAAAGGAGAAAGTTTTTATTTTAAACCTAACTTTAATCATTATATTTCAAATAATGGCACAAGTTTAGCTAAAATTATATGGATAAGTTCTCCTCCATCTTTTTAAAGTTTATAAAAGAGGTGTTGAAATTTGCAAAATGTAAATAATGATATAATTATAGACTTAAAAAACATAACAAAGAAATATGGAGATAATACTGTAATCAAGAATCTAAACTTATATATAAAAAGAAATGAATTTATAACTTTACTTGGTCCAAGCGGCTGTGGAAAAACTACAACATTAAATATCATAGCTGGTTTTGAAGATGTAAATGAAGGGAGTATTATATTTGAAAATACAGTTATAAATAACGTACCTCCTCATAAAAGGCAGATAAATACTGTATTTCAAAAATATGCACTTTTCCCTCATATGAATGTATTTGAAAATATAGCCTTTGGGCTTAGAATAAAAAAACTTCCTGAAAAGAATATAAAAGAGAAAGTTTCTAAAATGCTTAAACTGGTAGATCTTGAAGGCTATGAAAAAAGATCTATAAATTCTTTAAGTGGTGGTCAGCAGCAAAGAGTAGCTATAGCCAGAGCTTTAGTTAATGAACCAAAAGTTTTGCTTTTAGATGAACCTCTTGGAGCTTTAGATTTAAAGCTTAGAAAAGAAATGCAGATTGAACTAAAAAGAATTCAAAAAACTTTAGGTATAACTTTCGTATTTGTTACTCATGATCAAGAAGAAGCTTTAACAATGTCTGATACTATTGTAGTTATGAATGAAGGCAAAATTCAGCAAATAGGAACTCCAGAAGATATATATAATGAACCTAAAAATAAATTTGTTGCTAAATTTATAGGTGAAAGCAACATTTTAGATGGAGTAATTCACGAAGATTTTAAAGTAAGCTTTGAAGGAAAAGAATTTAAATGTGTAGATAAAGGCTTTTTAAAAGATGAAAATATAGATGTTATTATAAGACCTGAAGATATTAAAATTGTAGAATATGGAAAAGGTATGCTTAATGGAACAGTTACTTCTGTTATTTTTAAAGGAGTTCATTATGAAATTGAAGTTGAAACAACAAATAAAAAATGGCTCATACATAGCACTAAAAATGTTAAGATGTTTGAAAAAATAGGTATGGATATATACCCTGATGATATTCATATTATGAAAAAGGTAAGTATTGCATAATGACAAAAAAACGTTCTATATATCAATACCCTTATATTGTATGGAGCCTTATTTTTATTGTTGTTCCAATTTTTCTTGTAGTATATTTCAGCTTTACAAACAAAAGCGGGAATTTTACATTAGAAAATTACAAAAAGCTTTTTGATCCAAGATACATGAAAGTATTTTTTAACTCACTAAAATTAGCTTTTATATCTACAATATTATGCCTTATATTTGGTTACCCTATTGCGTATTTTCTTTCTAAATCAAATTTAAAAACAAGAAATATACTTGTACTTCTTTTAATTATTCCTATGTGGATGAATTTTCTTTTAAGAACTTATGCTTGGATGTCTATAATAGGTAAAAATGGTATTATAAATACTATTTTAAAAGCAATAGGTATTCCTGCTATAAATATATTGTATACGGATTCCGCCGTTATATTAGGTATGGTTTATAATTTTCTTCCTTTTATGATTATACCTATATATACTGTACTTATTAAGATTGATGAAAATATTATAAAGGCTGCCTCTGATTTAGGTGCTAATAAATATATAATTTTTAAAAGAATTATTTTTCCTTTAAGTATACCTGGAGTTATGTCTGGTATAACTATGGTTTTTATGCCTGCAGTTTCAACCTTTGTAATATCAAAACTACTAGGCGGCGGTCAATTTATGCTTATAGGTAATTTAATTGAACTTCAGTTTACAACAATTGGAGATTGGTATTTTGGATCCGCTATATCTATACTTATGATGATAATAATACTAATATCTATGGCTATTCTTTCAAAATATGAAGACAAAGATGAAAAAGAAGGCGGTGGATTATTTTGGTAGGCAAATGGATTAAACGTATATATTTATCCGCAGCTTATATATTTTTATATGCTCCTATAATTTTTTTAATAATTTTTTCTTTTAATTCCGCAAAAAATTCTTCAAGTTGGGAAGGATTTTCTCTTAAATGGTATGTATCTCTTTTTAATAATGTCAGAATTTTAAAAGCTTTATCATATACAGTTATAGTAGCCCTTATATCTTCTATATTTTCTACAATTCTTGGAACTATAAGTGCTATAGGAATTGATAAAATGAGCGGATGGGGAAAAAAGCTTATACTTAATGTAAATTATCTGCCTGTACTAAATCCAGATATAGTAACCGCTATTTCTTTAATGACACTATTTATATTTTTTAAAGTAACTTTTGGATTTAAAACTCTTATTATATCTCATATAGTTTTTTCTACTCCTTATGTTATAGTTTCTGTTCTTCCAAAACTAAAACAGATGCCTAAAGATTTAGTAAAAGCAGCTCAGGATTTAGGAGCAACACCTTTTTATACTTTAAAAAGAGTAATACTTCCACAAATAGCTCCTGGAATATTTGCAGGTTTTTTAATATCTTTCACAATGTCTATTGATGATTTTGTGATAAGCTTTTTTAATACAGGTTCTGGTATTACAAATCTATCAATTGAAATTTATTCAATGGCAAGAAGAGGAATTAGTCCTGAAATAAATGCATTATCCACTTTAATGTTTGTAGCAATATTTATATTACTATTTCTTGCAAATGGAAAAGACTTAATAAAATCTGAAAGGAGAAATGTAAATGAATAAAAAAATAAAATTAATATCTTTAGCTGCTGCTTTTATACTTTCTACATCATTATTTCAAGGCTGCAATACTAAAAAAAATGCATCCCCAACTATTAATGTATTTAATTGGGGCGAATATATAGACGAAGAGATTTTAAAAGATTTTACAGCCAAAACAGGTATAAAAGTTAATTACGAAACTTATGCAACCAATGAAGAAATGTACGAAAAAATAAAAGCTGGAACAACGAATTATGATCTTATATGTCCTTCTGATTATATGCTTGAAAGAATGATAAATGAAGGTCTTGTTCAAAAAATAGATTACAGTAAACTTTCAAATTATAAAAATATAGATGATAGCTATAAAAATTTATCTTATGATCCTCAAAATGAATATTCTATTCCTTATATGTGGGGAACCATAGGTATAATTTATGATAAAACTAAAATATCAGATTCCATAGATAGTTGGAATACTCTTTGGAATCCAAAATATAAAGATGATATTTTTATGTCTGATGATATGAGAAATTCTATAGGAATATCCTTAAAAAGACTAGGTTACTCTTTAAATTCTACAAATCCTGAGGAAATAAAAAAAGCTACTGAAGAACTTATTAAGCAGCGTAACGAAGTAAACCCTGTTTATATAGGAGATCAAGTTAAAGATTCTTTAAGAAGCGGTGAAAAAAGTATAGCTGTTATATACTCTGGAGACGCTGCTGTATTAAAACAGGAAAAACCTGATAGATTTGAATATGTGATACCAAAAGAAGGGACAAATCTTTGGTTTGATGTTTGGGCAATCCCTAAAAATGCAAAACATGTAGAGGAAACTTTAAAATTTTTAGATTATCTTCTTGATGAAAATGTAAATAAAAAAAATGTTGAATATATAGGGTATGCTACTCCAAATAAAGCAACATTAAGTCTTCTTGATGAGAAGATTAGAAATGATAAATCTATTTATCCTCCAAAAGAGATACTAAATAAATCAGAAGTTTTTATAGATCTTAAAGATGCAAGAGAGCTATATAATGACGCTTGGCTTGAAGTTACCTCTAAATAAAATCTAAATAAGATGTACTTATAAAACTACTTTTTAATAGTTTTATAAGTACATCTCTTATTATATTAAATATTTCACCGCAGATTTTTATTTTTTATTCTTTATATTCTCCAAAATTCCTAAATTTTTCATATCTTTTATTTAAAAGCTCATCTATACTTAATTGACATAACTTAGGAAGCACTTCATCTAATGCTTTTTTTATATTTTGCGCTGTTTCTTCTGGATTTTTATGTGCTCCACCTAAAGGTTCTTTTATAATTCTATCTATAATTCCAAATTTTTTTAAATCTTCTGATGTTATTTTCATTACTTCTGCTGCTTCTTTAGCTCTGGAACTATCTTTCCAAAGTATACTTGCAAAACCTTCTGGAGAAAGTACAGAATAAATAGAATTTTCAAGCATCCAAACTTCATCTGCTACAGCTATAGCTAAAGCTCCTCCGCTTCCTCCTTCTCCTATAACCATAGATATTATAGGAGTTTTAAGCAGTGCCATTTCCATTAAATTTTTTGCTATAGCTTCTCCTTGTCCTCTTTCCTCAGCACCTATTCCTGGATAAGCTCCAGGAGTATCTACAAAACAAATTACTGGTCTTTTAAATTTTTCTGCCTGTTTCATAAGCCTTAAAGCTTTCCTGTAACCTTCTGGATTTGGCATACCAAAATTTCTTTTTATATATTCTTTAGTATCTCTTCCCTTTTGCTGAGCTATAATAGTTACAGGCTTTCCATTTAATCTTCCTATTCCTCCTACTATAGAAGGATCATCAGCAAAATATCTATCTCCATGAAGTTCTATGAATTCATCAAAAATCTTTTCTATATAATCTAATGCTGATGGTCTTTCTACAAGCTTTGCCAAAGTTACTTTTTCCCAAGGAGTCAAACTTTTATAAGCTTCTTTTTTCATTTCTTCAAGTTTAGTTTCCATCTTTTCTATTTCAGATGATAAATCTACTCCTTGTTCCTTTGAAAAATTTTTTAAGTCTTCTATCTTTTTAGTAAGCTCTTCTATCTTTTTTTCATATTCTAACATAGCTATATTTCACCACCTTAGACTCTGTGCAAGCTTAAAAGCTCTGAAAGAGTTTCCTTTAACTTTTCTCTTGGTACAACAGCATCTATAAAACCATGTTCTAATAGAAACTCTGCAGTCTGAAAGCCTTCAGGTAAACTTTGTTTTATAGTCTGTTCAATAACCCTTTTGCCTGCAAAACCTATAAGAGCACCAGGTTCAGCCAAAATAATATCTCCAAGCATAGCAAAACTAGCTGTAACTCCACCTGTAGTAGGATCTGTAAGAACAGGTATATATAAAAGTCCTTCTTTATTATGTTTAGCAAGTGCTGCACTTACTTTTGCCATTTGCATTAATGAAAACATACCTTCTTGCATTCTTGCTCCACCTGATGTAGTAAATATAATTACTGGAAGCCTTTGTGAAGTTGCTTTTTCAATTGCTCTAGTAATTTTTTCTCCAACAACAGAACCCATACTTCCCATCATAAAACGGCTATCCATAACTCCAATTACACATTCTTCACCATTTATTTTGCATTTACCTGTTATAACTGCTTCATTTAAGCCCGTTTCTTCTTTAAGCTTTGATATTTTTTCTTCATAACCAGGAAAATCTAAAGGATTTACGCTGGTCATAGACTTATCAAACTCTACGAATGTACCTTCATCAGCAATTAATTCAATTCTATCTAAAGCAGACATTCTAAAATGTTTGCCACAATACATACAAACCTGCATATGCTTTTCTAACTCTTTTTTATATATAGCTTTCCCGCAGGAATCACACTTTATCCACATACCATTGGGAATAATAGGCTTTTGTTCTTCTGTTTCTTTTAAGTCTCCAGATTTTTCTCCATTATTTTCTACAGAAGTTTGGCTTACAGTTATATATTTAGTTTTTTTGAAAAGTCCATTGAACATAGTTTTTCACCAACTTCCAAATTAAGATTTAATTTTTAACTCCTTAGCTATAAAACTAGTATCAAAATCTCCACTTACAAATTTTGGGTTGCTTAATATTGTAAATTGGAAATCTATATTAGTATCTATTCCTTCTATAACAAATTCTCCAAGAGCTCTTTTCATTCTGTTTATAGCTTCTTCTCGTGTTTTACCATGTACAATAAGCTTACCTATCATAGAATCATAAGCTGATGGAATAACATAACCTTGATAAACTGCACTATCAAGCCTAACTCCAAGCCCTCCTGGAATATGCATTCTTTCTATTTTGCCTGGAGAAGGCCTAAAGCCTTTTTGTGGATTTTCTGCATTAATACGGCATTCAATAGCATGCCCTGTTATTTTAATATCTTCTTGTTTTATGTTAAGTTCCTCACCTGATGCAATTTTAATCTGCTCTTTCACTAAATCAATTCCTGTTACCATTTCTGTTATAGGATGCTCTACTTGAATACGTGTATTCATTTCCATAAAATAATAGTTTCCATATTTATCTACAAGAAATTCTATAGTACCAGCATTTTTATATCCTACTGCCTTTGCTGCACGAACTGCCACCTCACCCATTTCACGTCTTAACTTTTCAGTCATTATAGGTGAAGGTGCTTCTTCTAAAACTTTTTGATTTCTTCTTTGAATTGAGCAGTCTCTTTCCCCTAAATAGATAGTATTACCATAATTATCAGCTAAGATTTGAAATTCAATGTGCCTTGGATTTTCCACAAATTTTTCTACATACATTGTGTCATCTCCAAAAGCATTTTTAGCCTCTGTCTTTGCAGTTTCAAAAGCCTTGGCAAATTCTTCTTTATTTTTAACTACCCTTATGCCTCTTCCACCGCCTCCAGCTGATGCTTTAATCATAACTGGATAGCCTATTTTTTCAGCAATAGCTAACCCTTCTTCAATTGTATCTACTGAACCGTCAGATCCAGGTACTACAGGAACATTAGCTTGCATCATTATTTCTCTAGCTTTAGATTTATTACCCATCTTTTCTATACTTTCGGCATCAGGTCCAATAAATGTAATATTACATTCTTTACACATCTCTGCAAATTCACTGTTTTCCGAAAGAAAACCAAATCCTGGGTGTATAGCTTCAGCACCAGAAAGTACTGTAGCACTTATTATATTTTGCATGTTTAAATAGCTGTCTCTTGCTCTGGCTGGTCCTATACATATAGCCTCATCAGCCATTTCAGTATGAAGAGCATATCTATCAGCTTCAGAATAAACAGCTACGGTTTCTATTCCCATTTCTCTACATGCACGAATAATTCTAACTGCTATTTCTCCTCTATTTGCAATAAGTATTTTTTTAAACATATTTATTTTCCCTCCATAAGCTCTAAAGAACGCGGGGTAGTTTACTGAATTATAAATGAAAGTTCAGCTTCAGCTGCTTTTTTATCTTCAACATAAGCAACGGCCTTACCAATACCTACAGGTCCTCTTCTTTTTATAATTTCAACTTCAAGTCTTAAAGTATCCCCTGGTACTACTTTTCTTCTAAACTTAGCTTTATCTATTCCAGTAAAATATCCTATTTTACCTTTAAATTCTTCTAGGCTCAAAAGAGCTACTGCTCCAGTTTGAGCTAAAGCTTCAATTATTAAAACACCAGGCATTACAGGTTCTTCAGGAAAATGTCCTTGAAAAAAATATTCATTCATAGTTACATTTTTATAACCGACAGCTTTTACTCCCGGCTCTAAACTTTCTATTTTATCTACAAGAAGGAAAGGATACCTATGAGGTAAAATTTCCTTAATTTCTTTTATTCCTAACATTTTTTGTCCTCCAAATTAAATAATTCGAAATAAAGGCTGACCATATTCTACCATTTGCTCATTTTCAACTAATATTTCTGTAACAGTACCGTCAACTTCACTCTCTATTTCATTCATTAATTTCATAGCCTCAATTATACATAAAGTATCGCCTTTTTTTACCTTTGAGCCTACCTTAACAAAAGGTTCTGCTCCAGGCCCAGATGAAGCGTAGAAAGTACCAACAATTGGAGAAGTTACAATAAATCCTTCTTCTTTTTTATCTTCCAAAAATTCTTCTTTAACATTATTTACTTCTTTTAAAGCAGGTTCTTTTTCTTCATATGCAATAGTTCTAAGAACTTCAGGTGCTCTATCAACAAATACCTGCTCATTCTTTTTTTCCATTTTTATTTTAATTCCATTTAATTCTACTTCTAAAGAAGTCAGCTTTGAATCACTTACTGTTTTTATAAGTTCTTCAATAACTTTATAATCCATAATAATCTCTCCTTATTTAGCAGCTTTTTTTGAAAACTATTGTTGCGTTGTGTCCACCAAAACCTAATGAATTAGACATAGCATAAGTAAGTTCTGCTTTTCTTCCTTCATTTGGAACATAATCTAAATCACAATCAGGATCTGGATCTTTATAATTAATAGTTGGAGGAATAAATCCTTCTTCAAGTGCTTTAACACATACTATAGCTTCAATAGCTCCTGCAGCTCCTAAAAGATGACCTGTCATAGATTTTGTTGAGCTTACTGGTACTTTATAAGCTGCTTCTTTTAATACTGACTTTATAGCCATAGTTTCATATTTATCATTATAATAAGTACTTGTTCCATGTGCATTTATATAAGAAATTTCTTCTGGTTTTATTCCAGCATCTTCTATAGCAAGCTTCATAGCTCTTGCTCCGCCTTCTCCTTCTGGAGCTGGCTGTACCATATTATAAGCATCACAAGTAGAACCATAACCTACAAGCTCAGCATAAATTCTTGCTCCTCTTTTTTGTGCATGTTCTAAGCTTTCTAAAATAAGTATTCCTGCACCTTCTCCTATAACAAAACCACTTCTTTTTGCATCAAAAGGTATTGAAGCATTATTAGGATCATTGCTTGTAGTTAAAGCAGTCATATTAGCAAACCCAGCAACAGCTAATTCTGTAATAGATCCTTCTGAGCCTCCTGCAATCATTACATCAGCAATACCCTGCTGAATGATTTTCATAGCATCTCCTATAGCATTTGTACCTGTAGCACAAGCTGTAACTACAGAAGTACATACTCCCTTAGCTCCATATTTTATTGCTACATTTCCAGCTGCCATGTTACTTATTGCCATAGGAATAAAAAATGGTGAAACTCTATTAGGCCCTTTTTCTAAAATATTTTTAACTTCTTTTTCTATAGTTGAAAGGCCCCCTATACCTGAACCAATTAAAACTCCAAATCTTTCTTTATTAATGCTTTCTAAATCTAAGCCTGAATCTTCTACAGCTTCTTTTGCTGCAGCCATAGCAAGCTGACCGTATCTATCCATTCTTCTAGCTTCTTTTTTATCGATATAATTTTCTGGTTTAAAATCTTTAACTTCAGCAGCTATTTTAACTTTACTTCTTTCTGCATCAAAAAGAGTTATAAAATCTATTCCATTCTTACCTTCTTTTATGCCTTTCCAAAAGGAACTAACATCATTTCCTAGTGGAGTTATAGCACCCATCCCAGTAACCACAACTCTATTTTTCATATTTTCACCTCTTATTTAAATTTAAAATAGAATAATAAATATTAATAAATAAAATACATAAAAATATTTTTACATTACCATTCCGCCGTCTACATTTATAACTTGACCTGTTATATAATTTGAACTATCTGAAGATAAAAATGCTACTAAGTTTGCTACATCTTCAGGACTTCCAAGTCTTTTTAGTGGTACATTTTCTAAAAGTTTTTCTTTAATTTTGTCAGATAATACCTCTGTCATATCTGTAGTTATAAAACCTGGTGCAACAGCATTTACTGTAATTCCTCTTGCTCCTAATTCTTTAGCTACAGACTTTGTAAAACCTATAATTCCAGCCTTTGCAGCAGCATAATTAGCCTGACCTGCATTACCTATAAGCCCTATAACTGAAGAAATATTTATTATTTTCCCGCTTTTTTGTTTAAGCATTATAGAACTTGCATGTTTTGTACAATTAAATACACCTTTTAAATTTACTTCTATAACCTTGTCAAAATCCTCTTCTTTCATTCTAAGAAGAAGAGTGTCTCTAGTTATTCCAGCATTATTAACTAGAATATCTAATCTTCCAAATTTTTCTACTGCAAATTTTATAACTTTTTCTGCATCTTCTATTTTACTTACATCGCCTTTAATTGCCTCAGCTTTTCCACCAAAACTTATTATTTCATCAATAAGTTCTTTAGCTTCCTTTTCACTGCTTCTATAGTTTATAACTACAGAAGCTCCTAGTCTAGAAAGCTTTAATGCAATGGCTTTCCCTATGCCTCTACCAGCTCCTGTAACTACAGCTACTTTACCAGTTAACATTATTATCTCTCCTGACTATTTAATATTTCTAAAGTTTTTTCTAAAGACTTTAAATCTTCAACATTTAAAACCTTAACTTTTCTATTAATTTTTTTAATAAATCCACTTAAAACTTTTCCAGGTCCAAGCTCTACAAAAGTATCAACTCCATCTTCAAGCATTCTTCTTATAGAGTTTTCCCATAAAACTGAGCTTTTTACCTGTTTTTCTAAAAGTCCTTTAATTTCAGAAGTTTCTTCTACATATTGAGCCGTAACATTGGTTATATATGGGATATTTATATTATTAAGTTCAACATTTTTTAATTCTTCTTTAAGCTTTTCAGCTGCACTTTCAAGCATAGATGTATGAAAAGGTGCACTAACTGAGAGAGGAATAACTTTTGCTCCTCTTTCTTTAGCTATTTTACTTGCAGCTTCAACTGCAGCAATTTCCCCGCCTATAACTATTTGTCCTGGACAGTTAAAATTTGCTGGTTCAACTATACCTTTATCTCCTGCCTCAGCACATATTTTTCTTACATCTTCAGCATCTAATCCTAAAATAGCAGCCATAGTACCTACACCTATAGGTACAGCTTCCTGCATAAATTTACCTCTTTTTTTAACCAATCTGACAGCATCAGAAAAGTTTAAAACACCGCTGCATACTAAAGCTGAATATTCTCCAAGACTTAAACCTGCAGTAACATCTGGGACTATACCCTTTTCTTCTAAAGCTTTTAAACAAGCTATGCTTACTGTAAGAATTGCAGGTTGAGTATTTTCAGTTATATCTAAAGCATCTTTTGGTCCTTCAAAACATATTTTACTTATTTCAAAGCCTAAAGCTTTATCAGCTTCATCAAAAATATCATAACAAACCTTTATATTATCTGCAAGTTCCTTTCCCATGCCAACATATTGAGAGCCTTGACCGGCAAATACAAATGCAACTTTACCCATAATTACTGTCTCCTATACCGTAAATTTTTTTATTACAGCCTCTGCTTCTGTAAACATCTCTTCAATAATTTCTTTGCAAGTTTGTTTTTTATTTATAAGACCTGCTATTTGTCCAGCCATTACAGAACCAAAATCTACATCACCATCACGAACTGCTCTAGGAAGGCATCCTTTACCTAAAGCATCATATTCTTCAAGTGGTGCTCCATTTTTCTCAAGAAGTTGAAATTGTCTTGCAAGTTTATTTCTTATAACTCTTACAGGGTGTCCTGTAGGTCTTCCTGTAACTACAGTGTCTATATCTTTAGCAGCTAAAACTTTTTGCTTATAATTTTCATGCACTGTACATTCCTCTGCAACTAAAAATCTAGTTCCTACCTGAACCCCTTCTGCACCAAGCATAAATGCTGCAGCTACACCTCTTCCATCACCAATTCCTCCTGCTGCAATTACAGGTATATTTACTGCATCTACAACTTGAGGAACTAATGCCATAGTAGTAAGTTCTCCAACGTGTCCTCCTGATTCACAGCCTTCAGCAACTACCGCATCTACTCCTGCTCTTTCCATTCTTTTAGCTAACGCTACAGAAGGCACTACTGGTATTACAGTAATCCCATGAGATTTCCACATATCTATATACTTTCCAGGGTTTCCTGCTCCTGTAGTTACAACTTTTACTCCTTCTTCACATACAAGCTTTGCTAAAGCTTCTGCATTTTCGCTCATAAGCATTATATTTACGCCAAAAGGTTTATCAGTAAGTTCCTTTGTTTTTCTTATTTCTTGTCTTATATAATCAACTGGTGCATTAGCTCCCGCAATAAGGCCTAATCCTCCTGCATTAGAAACAGCTGAAGCTAAAGAACTGTCAGCTATCCAAGCCATACCACCTTGAATAATTGGATATTTTATCCCTATCATATCGCATAAAGCAGACTTAAACATAATATTCCTCCTAATTTAAAATTTAAATAAATTTATCTTTTATTTTTTCTTTAGAACATTTAACTTATACTATTTATAAGTCTTACTAATTTGACTACATATACAATTTTACCACTCTATTAAACAAGCTGCCCATGTAAATCCTGCTCCAAAAGCTACTAAAATTAATTTATCACCTTTTTTAATAAGCTCTTTTTCAGCCATTTCTTCTAATGCTATAGGTATACTTGCAGCTGAAGTGTTACCATAATGCTGTAAATTTAAAAAGAATTTATCCTTTGAAACTCCAAGTTTTTTAGCTGCAAGTTCTATTATTCTATAATTAGCCTGATGAGGAACTATATATTTAATATCATCTAAGCTATTGCCTGAATCTTTAAGCACTTTATCCACTGCTTCTAAAATTATGTTTGTAGCAAATTTAAATACTTCTCTGCCATCCATAGTTATTTTTATATCTTTAATACTTTCTTTGGAATTAACTAAAGGATTTTTTACTGGAATGGCTCCTTCTCCTATACCTAAAAATTCACTTTTTCTTCCATCAGCACCACAAAAAATTGATGAAATTCCTTTTTCTTCACTTGGCTCAAGAACTACTGCTCCTGATCCATCACCAAAAAGCACACAAGTATTTCTATCTTCCCAATCAGTAACTTTGGAAAGTACTTCTGCACCTATAATAAGTGCTTTCTTACTTTGTCCTGTCTTTATAAATTGTGAACCTATATTTAAGGCATATATAAAACCTGAACAAGCTGCAGATATATCAAAGCAAGCAGCATTAAAAGCTCCAATATTCTTTTGAACAAAAACTGCCGTAGATGGACTTAAAGCATCAGGGGAAGAAGTAGCAACTACAATTAAGTCTATTTCTTCTGGTGAAATTTTAGCATTATCTAACGCTTTTAATGCTGCTTTAGATGCTAAATCAGATGTGTTTTCTCCAGAAGAAAGTCTTCTTTCTTTAATTCCTGTTCTTGTACTTATCCACTCATCACTTGTATCTACAAATTTTGATAAATCATCATTAGTCATAATATGATCTGGAACGTATTTACCCACTCCAGTAATTTTAACTTCTTTCATTATATTCATCCTTTCAAACTAAACAGATTAAATTTAAATTTATTTATAAATTTTATTATAATACTTGCACATAAACAAGTATATCATTTATTAAGTATTATTTACACTTTTAATTTTAAATTTAGTCGATTTTTTCCATTAATTTCAATATTGTATTTAGATTTAAAAAAATCATTTAGATTTTTTAATGAATATACTAAAATTTGTTCCTGTTCTTGACTTAATCCTTTTATAATTGCTTTAATCATATCTTTATGAAATTTATCATGTATCCTATAAACTAATTTACCTTTTTTAGTTAGTTGTATTAAAACAACTCTTTTATCTTCCTCTAATCTCTTTCTTTCAACATAACCTTTTTTTACAAGATTACTTATAGCTGTAGTTAAAGTTCCTACAGTTATTTTTAAATCTTTAGCAACTTCAGACATTGTTCTTGCTTCATTAATTCCAATTGCTTCTATTGTATGTATTTCTGTAATTGATAAATCCTTAAATTCTTCTCCACTTAAAGCTCTTTGTTCAATTATTAAAATATTATTAAAAATATCTACTAAAAGTTCATTTAAAACATTTATTGTCTTGTCCATAAAATACACACTCTCCATTTATTTAAGGCACTTTCATATAATTGTGCTTTTTATCAACCCCTAATTTCAATATTAAAATGTTTGACTATCAAAATAAATACTTTGACAGTCAAAGTATATAGAAAAAGTAAATGATTGTCAATAATAATTTCCAAAAATAAACAATTAACAATGTATGAACAAATTTTTATCTAAAATGAATAAACAATAAATAAGCACAAAATTAAGTGTTTTTTAATTTTATCTTAAAAAGAAATCAACACTAATTTTTGTGCTTTAATAAATATTTTCTAAATATTCTTCTATTCTTTCATTCCTGAAGTAGCAATTCCTTTTACAAAATTTTTCTGAAATATTAAGAAAAATATTATTGTTGGTATAGTAAGTATCATAACTCCAGCTGTTACCTGATTCCATAAAGAATAATACTGTCCATAGAAAGAATTAAGCCCTACAGGGAGAGTATAATGTTCTGAAGTTGAAGCTAAAAGGCTAGGCCACATAAAACTATTCCAGTTTCCTGCAAAAGTTAATATAAATTGTGTTGACAAAGCTGGTTTAGCAAGAGGCATAGCTATTTTCCAAAATATTTTAAATCTTCCCATTCCATCTATTAATGCTGCTTCTTCAAGAGATTTAGGTATATTAAGAAAAAACTGTCTCATTAAAAATATATTAAAAAGACTATATAAAAATGGTATAGTTAACCCTTGATAAGAATCTACCCATCCAAGTTTTGACAAAAGCATATAAGTAGGTACCATTACTACCTGACCTGGAACCATCATCATAGCCAAAATTACATAGAAAATAATTTTTTTACCTGGGAACTCCATCCTGGCAAGAGCATATCCTGCCATAGAATTTATTATCATATTACCTGCTGTAACAATAAAAGCAACTATAACACTATTTAAAAACCATCTTAAAAAAGGAAACTTAGACCATATATAGGTATAATTTTCAAATGTAAGTTTAGAAAAATCTACGCTCATTTTGGCTGTTTCTGAAGCTGGTTTAAAAGATGTTATTAAAGTCCATATAAAAGGTGCTAAGCAAATAAAAGCATAGAATATAGCAATGGCATAAAATATAATTTTAACTATTGAAATTTTTTTAATTTTTTTTGTATTTTCCATATACTATATCCTCCTTACATTGATGTTTCTTCACCAAACAGTTTTCTTTGTATAACTGTTAGTGCAAAAATAATTAAAAATAATATAAAAGCAACAGCACAAGCCTCTCCCATTTTAAATTCTCTAAAACCTGTTCTTGTTAAATAAAGTACTACGGTCATAGTAGAATCCAAAGGGCCTCCTGTCCCTTGTGATACAACATATGCTTGGTCATATACCTGAAAACATCCTATCATTGAAACTACTAAGTTAAAAAATACAGTTGGCTTAAGCATAGGTAAAGTTATATATCTAAATAACTGCCAGCTATTAGCACCATCCATATCAGCAGCTTCATATAAAGAATCTGGTATGTCTTGAAGCCCTGCTAAAAATATTACCATATAAAGCCCAACTGAAGACCAAACTGCCATAGCCATAATAACTGGTAGTGCAAATTTAGGTTCAGATAAAAAATTATATGACTTTATTCCAAATATTGATGTAATTTTATTTATAACACCATCTTGTTTAAAAAGAAATAAAAATATTACTGATACAGCTACAGCAGAAGTTTGAGTTGGTATATAATAAACAGTTCTAAAAAAAGATTTGCCTTTTATTTTACCATTAACTACAATAGCAAGTAAAAGTGCTATAATAAGCTGGATAGGAACTACACCAAGAGTATATTTTGTTGTGTTTTTTAAAGCTTTTAAAAATGTTTCATTTTTTAATACTGAAATATAATTATTTAGTCCTACCCATTTTGCTTGAAACATAGAATTAGCATCTAAAAATGAATACTCCTTAAAACTTAACATAAAAGCTACAAAAAGTGGACCTATAAAAAATATAGATACTAATATAATAAAAGGAGCCATAAAAAGCAGTCCTTCTATTTTCTCTTTTTTAGCTAAAGTTTTCATACTGCTTTTTTTATTAGTTTTTCTATTTTTTAAAATTACGCTATCTTTCACATTAGATTCCATAAAAGTCCCTCCATCCCCTATTTTTTAAAAGGGGCGTGAAGGCCCCCTGTAATTATAATTATTTAACTGCTTCTTCTGCTTCTTTTAAAGCTGTTGCAGCATCTGCTTTACCAAACTGAATTTTTTCACCTGCTTTAGATAAAGCATCTAAAATTTTGCTTCCATTTAATCCATAATTTGCAACCGTTGCTCCTTCAGTAGCATCTATTAGGGCTTTTCTTTCTGGGAATTTAGAAATATAAACATCTGCCATAGATTTTCTTGAAGGTATTGCAAGACCGCTTTCTGCAACTATTTTTAATCCTTCTTTGCCTGTTAAAAATTTAGCAGCTTCCATAGCTTCTTTTTTAACTTTTGAGTCTTTATTAAGAACATAAGCAACTGTAAACATTAAATTCCCATTTTGCTTTCCTTTAGGAAGCGTAACCATGCCATATTTAACATCTGGAGCATTTTGAGCCATATAAGGTATTACCCATCCTCCAGCCATAATCATAGCTGTTTTCTTTTGTGCAAAAGCTGCACCTGCCCAGTCAGTTCCCATATCTTTGAATGTAGCACCTGTCTTATTTTTTATGAAAGAATAATAAAAATCTAATGCTTCTACTGCTTCTTTACTATTAAAAGCAGGTTTATCCCCATCGTTAATTTTTCCTCCATTTTGAAGTATAAATGCTCCAAATCTTTGAGGGTCATTTTCAATACATAAACCGTAAACTCCATCTTTAGTTGTTTTTTCTGCAGCAATTTTTAATTCTTCCCATGTTGTAGGTGGATTAATTCCTGCTTTTTCAAACATGTCTTTATTATAATAAAGAACTAAAGGATTGTAATCTTTTGGTATACCGTATGTTTTTCCATTCATTTGATAACCTTCTAAAAGGTTAGGAAAGAAGTCTTTCATATCTTCTTTATCTAAATATTCATCAATTGGATCTATAATTCCTTCTTTCATAAACTTTGAAGCAAGAGATACATCAAGATAATATATATCCGGAGCTGTTTTTGAGGCTATTTTACTTTGAATAGCTTGTAAATAATCACCAGTTATAACTTCTTTTTTAATTACTATATTTGGATATTTATTTTGAAAAGCTTGAATTTGATCGTCTAACATCTTAGTTTCTGCATCATTTGATCCCCAACATCCTAACCTTACAATTTTTACATCTTTATCATCTGAATTTTGGTTAGTTGAGTTAGTATTATTTTTTGTACATCCTGCAAATATACTTGTACTAATTAAAGCACTTAATAATAAAGCTGATAATTTTTTTCTTTTCATTTTCATTCCCCCTGTATTATAATAATATTGGATATTTATTTAAACCTACAATTTGATAAACGTTTTCTTTATTAATCATTGACTTTATAAAAAAATCTGCATCTTTTATAAAGCCTTATATTATGAAAATTGTTTATCAATTGTAGTTTTTAAATCAATTCTTTAGTAGATTCTCTTATTACAAGTTCTGGCATCACCACTATTCTATCAAAGCTTTGACCATTTATAAGATTTATAAGAGCTGTTGCCGCACTTTCTCCTATTTTGTATCTATCCTGCCTTATAGTTGTAAGTTTAGGACTCATATATTGGGCTATTGTAATATCATCAAAGCCAACTATAGATATATCTTCTGGAACTTTTAGTCCAAAATTATCAAACATTTCAATAGCTCCAACTGCCATAAGATCACTAGCACAAAATACAGCTGTAAATTCTTTATTAGAGTTTATAAGTTTTTCTGCAGCCAAACCTCCTCCTTTACTTGTAAAGTCTGAATATACTATTAAATCTTCATCTATAGGAATACTATATCTATTTAATGCTAAATAATAACCATCTAATCTTTCAAAGCTTACAAAAGCATCTTTGTGTCCATTTATAAAAGCTATTTTTTTATGTCCAAGATTTATAAGATGTTCTACCGCCATAAAAGCCCCTTTAGTACTATCAACTCCTACACAAGTTGTTTTAGGATTTTTTATGCTTACATCAAACATTACACATGGATATTCTATATTAGTAAGCTCTTTGTAATAATCATCGCTTAGTTTAATTCCCATTATAAATGCACCATCTAAATTTTTTTCATTAAAAAGAGTAGATAAATTTTTATTTTTCTGCATATCTGTTGTAGTTGAAAGTATAATAGTTTCATATCCCTGCTTTGAAGCAGAATTTTTAAAAGCCATTAAAGTTTCAAAAACTATTGGATTTAAAATAGCATCATTATCATAATCTTCTATAAGCATACCAAGCCTGTAATTTTTCCCATTATTTTGAGTTTTATTTATTACATTAGGCTTGTATCCTAACTGCTCTGCTATTTCTAAAATATTTTTTCTTGTCTTTTCACTAATGTCGCTGTAATTATTAAAAGCTCTTGAAACTGTGCCTACAGATACTCCAGCTTTTTTCGCAACATCTCTTATTGTAACTTGCTTATTTTCCATATGAATACCCCCAATTTATATAACTAATTAAATTAATTATATCTATAAGCACAAATTAATAAAATATCAATTATCTTTTTACTGAAAGTACTTTATCTTTTTCTAATTTGCAGCACTTATTATATACCAATATTTCTACAGGCTCTGATGCTTCAAATAACACTTCATCTTCTTTTATAGTTACTTTAATTATATTTTTTCTCCAATTTATATTAAATGAAAGCTCATTCCACTGTTTTGGTATCCATGGATTAAAATTAAGTCTTTGATCTTTATCTACACTTAATCCACCAAATCCAAATACTACACTTTGCCAAGCTCCTCCAGTATTTGCCGCATGAATTCCAAGTTCTGTATTACCTTGGTTATCATTTAAATCTGTCATAATAGCTTTAATAAAATATCTATAAGCATTATTGCTATCTCCTACAGAAAGTCCCATAATAGAATACATAGATGGACTTAGAGATGACTTATGCATAGTTCTTTCTTCGTAGTATTTATAATTTTCTCTTCTAACATCTTCATCAAATTCTTCTCTGAGCATAAGCATAAGCATAATTACATCTGGCTGTTTTATAAGCTGTGTTTCTCCAAGTTTATCTAACTCTACATCTTTAGGCCATACTGGCATACCATTTTCATCATATTCAGTTATTTTTATATATTTCAAATCAAAATATCCTTCAAACTGCTCTATAATTCTTCCATCCTTGCTTTTAGGAATATACATTTTCTCTTGAATATCTTGCCATATTTTAAAATCTTCATTATTTAATCCAAGTTTAATACAAATATTATTAAAAAATGACATATCTTTATTCTTTATCCATTCAACTAATTCAAGAGATTTTTTAATACTCCATTTAGCAAGATAATTTGTATAAACATTATTATTCACATGTTCATGAAATTCATCAGGGCCTATAACATTGTTTATTTCATATCTATCTTTAAGTTTATTATATTCTACTCTGCTTTGCCAAAATTTTGCAGTGTCTAGAAATATTTCAAGCCCATAATTTTTTAAAAAATCTTCATCATTGGTAGCTCTATAATATTCCCAAATAGCAAAAGTTATATCTGAATTTATATGAAATTCTTCATCTCCAGTCCATATTCTAACTGGATTCCCTAAATAATCTATTCCCCACTTTGGAGTAACCTCAACACCTTCATCTGCTGATTCCCAAGGGAATTGTGCTCCTTTAAAGCCATTAAGCATAGCATTCTTTCTAGCTCCTTCTAAAGTATTGTATCTATACATTAAAAGTGCTTTTGCTGTTTCAGGACTTGTATATATAAAAAATGGAAGCATAAAAGTTTCTGTATCCCAGAAAACATGTCCTTTATATCCTTCTCCATGAAGTCCTTTTGCAGCTATGCTTATTTTGTCATCTCCTTCATAAGCTGATGAAGATAAATGAAAAAGGTTAAATCTTATTCCCTGTTGTGCTAAATCATCACCTTTAATTTTTATATCAATATTAGTCCATATTTTTTCCCAAATTTTTATATGTGCATCTTTTTCTTTTTCGTAACCATCATATATAAAATCTTTAAGTTCTTTTTCAAAGGCTTCTTTTATAGAACAATTTATATCTCTAGAAGTATAAGTAGCTCCAAGCTTATAAATCGTATATTCATTATCCTTTACAGCAAAAATTTGATAAAGTTCCCTTACCTTTTCTCCAAATTTATTGAATTTTCTCTCTTTTAAAAAATTCCCTTCTTCATTTAGCCCAATAAGTGAAGTACCTTCCATGATTTTAATTTTTTTATCAATAGTAGATGTAATAAGAGCTATTCCTGGTTTTAAATCTATTAACTCTTCTACATTAAAATGTTTAGTAGTATTAATAGGATCTAATGTATTATTTGTAATTGTCCCATCTATAATATTTTCAATCAAAATTTTCCCATTAAAATTAATTGGTGTAATTAAATATTTTGCTGCCCATCTATGTACATTATTTCTACTTACAAATCTTTCTGATGCTACCTTTATTATTTTTCCCTTTGGAGTTTTTATTTCAAATTGAAAACTTAATATACCTTCTTTCATATTAAGTTTTCTTGTAAAATTTAATATTTCACATATATCTAAATCTACAAGTTCTTCTTCAATATATAAATTAAATCCTAATATGTCTTGACAATTTACTATTTCAGTAACTTGAGCAGTATTTTTATCAAATATTCCCGCAATAAAATTTCCTCTTTCTCCTAATTTAGAAAATTCCAATGCTCCTCTTAGTCCTTTATATCCATTAGCTAAAGTAAATAATGTTTCATATTTTCTATTTTCTCTTGAATTATATTTATCTTGAACTATTTCCCATAGCAAGTCCATATTTTCGCCCCCAATTCAATATTGTTATTCCGAAAAATTTATATATATTTTTGTATTTTATTTTTGTTATATTTATTATATATCCTTTTAGTAATCATTTTCAAACATTAAAATAGATTAAATTTTAAAATTAGAACTGTTTTTCTTTATAATTCATCTATTTTATCAAAAACTCTTTTTATTTGTTTTTGTGAAATTTTTGTTTTGTTTTTGTAGATTTGTTTTGACATATGTTAATATGGATTTTAAAATATTCAACATAGTATACAAAAATAAAAAAATTAAAATAATAAAAAAATTAAAATTAAAATTTGTTATAAAATTAAAAAAGTCATGAATAAATAAGGATTTTCCTTATTTATTCATGACTTTTTTTAAATTACAAAAACATTGCTTTATTTTAGTTTATATTTATAAATTTATTTATGTCTTTCAGATAACAATTTGCCTCCTGCTCCTATGTTATCCATACTATTTTCTCTTATTAAGATTTGAAATGCTTGTTCTGGAATTCCTAATACTTCTGAAGAAGTTTTAGTAAGTTTAGCTACAAGTTCAGCTTTTTTGTCTTTAGTAAGCTCTGGCCCATCAAATTGAATAAATGGCATAAAAATCACCTCCCTTCTAAAAATTGAAACATTTCACTATCTTTTCTAAATTTGCATATATATACTGTAATCCTGTTGAATTTTTAATCAAATTTTTCTTTATTTATAACAATTTAAATTATAACTCAATTTTTAGTTTATAAATAACTATACTCAAGCTAGAATGGCAGAAATTTTTTGTATTGATTTGTAAAAAATATATATATAATTATATAGACTAAATTATAAATAAATATATAAACTATAAGCTATTCTAATTTAAAAGTTCTCTTCTTATCCAGTCAAGTGTGTTTATAACTGTGCTATTTCTTATCTTTTGTCTATCTCCTGATAAGTTTAATTTTTTTGTTTTTATATTTCCATTGATATATAGACCAACATACACAAGTCCTACTGGCTTTTCTGCTGTTCCTCCTGATGGACCTGCTATACCCGTTACAGAGACCCCTATATTTGTTCCTGCAGCTTTTGCTATCCCTTCAGCCATCTCCCTTGCTGTTTCTTCACTTACTGCGCCATATTTTTCAAGAGTTTCTTCTTTTACTTTAAGTCTTTTCATTTTAGCTTCATTACTATAAGTTATTGCTCCTTCTATAAATACCGAAGAAATACCTGGATAATTTATTAAAGTTCCTGCCAAAAGTCCTCCTGTACAAGATTCTGCTGTAGCTATAGTTAAGTTTTTCTCAATAAGCATCTTCCCAACAACATTTTCTAAAGTTGTTTCACCTTCACCATATATATTATCTTTTAATCTTTCTCTTATCTCTTTTTCAACAGGAGCTATTAATTCATAAGCTTCTTCTTCTGTTTTTGCCTTTGCTGTTATCCTAAGTATTGCTTCAAAATCCTTTGCATATGGGGCTACTGTAGGATTTTTACTTTTCTCTATTATATCATCTACCATCTCTGCCATAGCACTTTCACCAAGTCCCGCTACTCTAAGTACCTTTGAGAGCAAAACTCCCTCCGAAAATTTTTGTAAATATGGTACTACATAATTTTCAAACATAGGTATCATTTCTTTTGGTGGTCCAGGAAGCATTATAAGTATTTTATTATTTTCCTCTATAATACATCCTGGAGCAGTTCCATTAGGATTAGGTAGAACTATTGAATCTTTTGGTATATATGCTTGCTTTATATTATTTTGCACCATAGTTTTCCCTGATTTACTTAAAAATTCTTTAATATGATTTAATGATTTTTCATGCAAAATTAATTCTTTACCAAAATATTTAGCACCTATTTCTTTTGTCAAATCATCTTTAGTTGGTCCAAGTCCCCCTGTGGTAATCACCATATCTGCTCTTTCAAAAGCTAATTCATAAGCTTTTGAAAGTCTTTCTTCATTGTCCCCAACTACTGATTGATGATATACATTTATACCTAAATCTGACAGTCTTTTTGCTATATACTGAGTATTAGTATTTACTATATCTCCAAGCAATATTTCTGTTCCAACAGCTAATATTTCTGCCTTCATATTTAAACCTTCTTTCATATATAAAAATTTATGGTTTATATAATCATATAAATTATAAAGTCTAACCTAATATGGAAATTAAAAAATTTTCCAATCTAAGTTATAAATTTATTTAAACATTAATTTATTAATTAATTATTCATAATATTGCCAAGCTACTGCAATATAACAGGTTTACTATATAACTAAAATAAATATTTAAAGTTAGGAGATGATAAAATATGAATTTTGAAAATGAAAAACAACAGTTTGAGAATACTTTTGAAAATACTGATGATAAAAATATTATTCTTACTAATGATACAAATTCTTTAAATATAGATGCACCAAAAGATTTTAATGAATCTTCTAAAAACCCAGGTAAAATTAATAATAATTTTTCAAATGCTTCTTCGCCAAGCAAAAGTAAACCCAAAATACACACTGCTTTAAAAAATAAAATAAAAAGTATTAACCCTAAGTTAAAAAAAACAGTTCTATTCGTACTTATATGTATTATTTGTTTTGGTCTTGGAATATTAACAGATAGAACAATAGTTAAACATCAAAGAGCAAGAATTCTTGATAATAAAAATATTATTAGAGAAAAAATCCCTAATAATAATGCTCCTTTTAATAAAAAAAATAGGAATTGGCAGTAAAAACACTAGCTGATGAGTACATATAACTACTCATCAGCTAGATATTTTGAAGTTTATTTAATGGGGATGCATTAATTCTCTTATCTAAATTCTCTTGCCTGTTTAAATTTTATATATTATTTTTAATATTATTCAGCTTCTTCGAATTGATCTTTTCCAACTCCACAAAGTGGACAAACCCAATCTTCTGGTACATCTTCCCAAGCAGTTCCAGGATTTACACCATTATCTGGATCTCCTAGCTCTGGGTCATATATATATCCACAAGCTATACAAACATATTTTTTCATAATTTTTTCCTCCCTAACATTTAATATCAATTAATACTAATTATATTTTATCAATATCTTTCCAAAGTGTAAATAGCTAGTTAAAATATAATTGTTAAATTATTGTATCATAGATATTATTTTACCTTGCACTAAATTATTTTATTCTTTTTTAGTAAAATTATTAGTAAAATTAAATGTTTTAATATCAATTATAATTTAGCCACAATAAGCTGTAAATTAATTTGCACTATACAATTTATAGTGCTTTTAAATTTCTATTATATCTATATATAGCGGTCAATATTTAACAAAAAACTTTTGGTGAGATAATTATAGTTATTAATTGGATTTCAATAAAAATATTTATGATAAATAAAATTAATAAATAAATTGCAAAAATACAGATTATATTAAAGTTTTAATTTATAATATTTTTAATAATAGTATGTAAATGATATAATTAAAATAATTTCAAATATTTAAAATTATATGCTAATTAAGCATTATATTGTTGACGTTTTACAAAAAAAACTGTAATATGTTGTTAAGGAATAAAAAACCATAGAGTTTTGACTTAGGTTATTTGACAGCTGAATTAGGCAGAACAATTATTGTTCTGCCTTTTTTAGTAAAAAACACTATATTAAAATTTTTGTAATGGTTTAATTTTTTATAATACACTTGACAAATGCTTACTAAAACGAATAAAATTGTAATGTTTTTACAATTTTATTTAAATTTACTATTTTTATTCTGTTTATAATTATAAAGAAAGGGTGAACTTATGAATAAGCCTAAATATGCAAAAAAAGTTATATTAAATTCAAATAAAATAAAAAAATTTAGAACCTATAATATTTTTGGAAGCCATTTAAAAACAATAAATGGTATTTCTGGAGTTAGATTTACCCTTTGGGCTCCTAATGCAAAATATGTAAGCGTTGTTGGTGATTTTAATAATTGGACAGGCTCGTTACACAAAATGAAAAAAATAAAAAGTTCTGGAATTTGGACTTTATTTATACCTAATTTAAAATGCGGTGACATATATAAATACGAAATCATAACTTTAGATAATAAAAAATTTTTAAAATCAGACCCTTATGCTTTTTATTCTGAACTTAGGCCAAACACAGCCTCAAAAATAGTATCTCTTGATAAATATACCTGGCACGACGAAGAATTTATATTTAAAAGAAGTACAACCCCTCTTTATGACAAAGCTTTAAATATATATGAGGTGCATTTAGGTTCTTGGAAAAGAGATGAAAATAAAGATGATGAAGATAATTTTAAAAATTATAAAGACATAGCTGACGAATTAGTAGAATATGTTATAGATATGGGTTATACACACATAGAAATACTACCTGTTACAGAACATCCTCTTGATGCTTCCTGGGGATATCAAAGCACAGGATATTATTCAGTTACAAGCAGATACGGTACACCAGAAGATTTTATGTATTTTGTAGACAAATTTCATCAAAACAATATAGGTGTTTTGATAGACTGGGTTCCTGGACATTTTTGTAAAGATTCTCATGGTTTATATAGATTTGATGGTACACCTCTTTATGAATACGATAATCCTATTTTAGCTGAAAATTTTGATTGGGGAACTGCTAACTTTGATTTAAGCAAAAAAGAGGTACGTCATTTTCTAATAAATAATGCTCTATTTTGGTTTGATGTATATCATATAGACGGCATAAGAGTAGATGCAGTAGCTAATATGCTTTACTTAAACTATGGTAAAAAAGAAGGAATGTCTATAAAAAATAAATTTGGTGGAAATGAAAATTTAGATGCTATTGATTTCCTAAAAACATTAAATAAAACTGTATTTAGATATTTCCCTAATGTACTTATGATAGCTGAAGATTCCAGTTGTTTCCCATACATAACAGCACCTACTTATTTAAATGGTGTAGGTTTTAACTATAAATGGAATATGGGTTGGATGAATGACATGCTTAAATATATGCAAATGGATCCAATTTACAGAAAATATCACCATAATTTAATAACTTTTTCGCTTATGTATGCATTTTCAGAGAATTTTATACTTCCTCTTTCTCATGATGAAGTTGTACATGGTAAAAAATCTCTTTTAGATAAAATGCCTGGAGATTATTGGCAGAAATTTGCAAATTTAAGACTTTTCTATGGATATATGATGTCTCATCCTGGTAAAAAACTTTTATTTATGGGAGCAGAAATAGGGCAATTTTTAGAATGGCGTTATACTCATAGCTTAGATTGGACACTTTTAGATTATCCAATGCATAAATCTCTTAATTTATATTTTAAAGAGATAAATTCTCTTTATAAAAAAGAAAAAGCTTTATGGGAAGTAGATCACAGTTATGAAGGTTTCCAATGGATAGATCATCAAAATTTTGAGCAAAGCATAATATCTTTTATGCGTATAGGTAAAGAAAAAAAAGATTTTATTATAGTTATTTGTAATTTTACACCAGTTGTATATCATAATTATAAAATAGGTGTACCAAGTTTTGTTCATTATAAAGAAATATTTAATAGTGACAATGAAGCTTTTGGTGGTTCTAATGTTTTAAATAAAGATGTTATAAAACCTCATATAGAAAATTGGCACAATCAGCCTTATCATATAGAAATCACTATACCACCTTTAGCTACAATTTTTATAAAACCACATTATAAATATAAAATAAAGCTTCCATCAAAAGCTATTAAAATTAAATAGCATTTTGATTTAATAAAATTATAACTTTAAGGGGGATAAAAATGAGTATTCAAAAGAAAGAAAT
The DNA here is from genome assembly GCF_004011155.1 of Clostridium prolinivorans. Lineage (GTDB taxonomy): Bacteria > Bacillota > Clostridia > Clostridiales > Clostridiaceae > Clostridium_AT > Clostridium_AT prolinivorans. The sequence goes on from NZ_RJWG01000005.1 coordinate 48,937, forward strand.
GATTGCAATGATACTAGCGGGAGGACAAGGCACCAGACTTGGGATACTCACAAAAGGAATAGCTAAACCTGCTGTACCTTTTGGCGGGAAGTATAGAATTATTGATTTTCCACTTAGCAATTGCTCAAATTCAGGTATAGATACTGTAGGGGTTCTTACACAATATCAGCCTTTTATTTTAAACACCCATATTGGCATAGGTACTCCTTGGGATTTAGATAGGCACACAGGAGGAGTAAGTATATTACCTCCTTATATGAGAGATAATGGCGCAGATTGGTATAAAGGTACTGCAAACGCCATATATCAAAACATGAACTATATAGACAGATACAATCCTGAATATGTATTAATATTATCTGGTGATCATATATATAAAATGGATTATTCAAAGATGTTAGAATTTCATAAAGAAAAAAATGCAGATGCAACAATAGCAGTTCTTAATGTTTCTTTAAAAGAAGCTAGCAGATTTGGAATAATGAATGCAAAAGAAAACTATGAGATATACGAATTTGAAGAAAAACCTAAAAATCCAAAAAGCACTCTTGCATCAATGGGAATTTATATATTTAATTGGGATGTATTAAGACAATTTCTTATAAAAGATGAAAATGATAAAAATTCTAAAAATGACTTTGGTAAAAATGTAATTCCAAGTATGCTTGAAGCAGGAAAAAGAATGTTTGCCTATCCTTTTAAAGGATATTGGAAAGATGTAGGTACAATAGAAAGTCTATGGGAAGCAAACATGGATTTATTAAATGAAAACAATGAGCTTAATATTCATGATAAATCATGGAAGATATATACTGTAAGTCCTACTCTTCCTCCACAGCATATTGGTAAAAATTCGAAAGTTATTAACTCTCTCATATCTGATGGCTGCGAAGTTTATGGAGATGTTATAAATTCTATATTATTCCCTGGAGTTCATGTTTCAGAAGGAAGTAAAATAGTTGATTCTGTTGTAATGTCAAATACTAAAATTAAATCTAATTCTACTATCAATAAAGCTATTATAGGAAGCGATGTAATAATAGGAGACAATATAAATCTTGGTGACGGCACAAATATTACAGTTGTTGGCGAAGGACAAATAGTTGATTAAGGAGGGGTACTATGCTTAAAAATTATATGGGAATATTAATGCTTAATGAAGATGAAAAAAGAATACACAGACTTGCTAAAAATAGGCCTTTAGCCTCGATACCTTTTGGTGGAAGATATAGAATAATAGATTTCGTATTATCTAATATGGTAAATTCAGGAATTACAAATATAGGAATATTTACAGATGGAAAAACCCGTTCTCTTATGGATCATCTTGGTTCTGGCAAGCCATGGGATCTAGATAGAAAACTAAATGGAATGTTTGTTTTTAATTTTGAACAAAAAAATCATATGAGTGAAATAGAAACATTAAAAAACAATATAGAATATTTTTATAAAAGTAAAGAAGATTATGCTATCTTAGCATCTTCTAATATGATTTGTAATATAGACTATAAAGCTGCTGCTGCATATCATGAAGCTTCTGATGCTGATATAACTGTAATATATAAGAAAATTAATGATGGAAGAGTCAATTTTATTGATTGCAGCACTCTTAACATAGATAAAAATAACAGTGTATTAAGTGTTGGTAAAAATATAGGTATTGAAAATGAATGTAACATATCTATGGAAATGTTTATAACGAAAAAGAAAACACTTATTAATTTAATCATTGAATGTATAAAAACTGGTTATTATGCTTCCCTTAAAGAAGCTATATATAGAAAACTTGATTTTTTACAAGTAAATGCCTATGAATTTACAGGTCATCTTGATTGTATTAATTGTATAAATTCTTACTATAACGCAAATATGAATCTTTTAGACTTAAATATAAGCAGTGAATTATTTTTTAGAAATGGTCTTATTTATACTAAAACTCAGGATGAACCTCCTACAAAATATATTGAAGGTTCAAAAGTATCTAATTGTTTAATTGCAAATGGATGCATTATCGAAGGAAATATAGAAAACAGCATAATATTTAGAAGAGTTAAAATACACAAAGATGCTGAAATAAAGAACTGCATTATAATGCAAAACTGTGAAATTAAATCTGGAGCTAAATTAATTAATGTTATAATTGATAAAAATTGTATTATTGAGGAAGGCAAAGAACTAAAAGGTGATTTAGATTTTCCTCTTGTTATAGAAAAAAAAGGAATATTTGATTAAAATTTAGAAGGAGGACAATTGTAATGAAAATATTATTTGTTGCTTCAGAAGCAGATCCTTTTATAAAAACAGGAGGACTTGGGGATGTTGCTTATGCTCTTCCAAAGGCTCTTAGAAAATTAGGATTAGATGTAAGAGTTATTATACCTAAATATTTAGGTATAAAAGAAGAATTAAAAAATAACATGCTTACTTTAGCTACATTTAATGTACCTGTAGGTTGGAGAAATCAATATGGTGGTCTTCAATACTTAGAATATGACGGCATACCATTTTATTTTATAGACAATGAATATTATTTTAAAAGAGATAATCCTTATGGTTATGATGATGACAGTGAAAGATTTGCCTTCTTTGACAGAGCTGTTTTAGAATCCGTAAATTATATGATAGATTTTACTCCTGATATAATTCATCTTAATGATTGGCATACTGGAATGATTGCACCTATTATGAGAGAACATTTTAAAAATAAACCTAGATTTAATGATATAAAAATCGTATATACTGTCCATAATTTAAAATATCAGGGTATTTTTTCAAAAGATATTTTAGGGGATTTATTAAGTTTTGATGATGATTATTTTAGAGAAGATATGCTCAAATACTATGATGGAGTTTCATTTATGAAAGGGGGCTTAAATTTTTCAGACAAAATAACAACTGTAAGTAAAAGTTATGCCGAAGAAATAAAAACTTCATTTTATGGCGAAGGTCTTCATGGTCTCCTGCAAATTAGGAGTAAGGATTTAAGTGGTATAGTAAACGGAATTGATACTGAAATATTTAACCCTGAAAAAGATAAAGAACTTTTCTATAACTATGATTATAATAATATATCTCTTAAATTGAAAAATAAAGTTAAGCTTCAAGAAGAACTTAATATTTCAAAGGATGAGTCTATACCAATGATTGGTATGGTTACAAGACTTACTTCTCAAAAGGGATTAGATCTTGTATCTCATGTTATTGAAGAGATTTTAAATTTAAATCTACAGCTTGTAGTATTAGGTACTGGAGACAGAAAATATGAAGAAATGTTTAGATATTATTCTGGAATTTATCCTTCAAAATTATCTGCTAACATAACATTTAGTAATACATTAGCTAAAAAGATTTATGCTTCTTCAGATATGTTCCTTATGCCATCTTTATTTGAGCCTTGCGGCATAGGTCAGCTTTTAGCTTTAAGATATGGAAGTATTCCTATAGTTCGTGAAACTGGAGGTCTAAAAGACACAGTTAAAGCTTATGATGAATATACTAAAGAAGGTAATGGTTTTTCATTTAAAAATTATAACGCACATGACATGCTATATACTATAAAAAGAGCATTAAGCTTTTATAATGATAAAAAAACTTGGAATAATTTAGTGAAAAAAGCTATGTTAGAAGATAATAGCTGGAAAAAATCCGCCATAGAATATAAAAAACTTTATTCTTCCATGTTATAAATTTGTAAGTAGACAGCAGTTTCCTTGCTGTCTACTGTATATTTGAGGAGGTAAATTTGCATGAATTTAAGCAAAGAAAAATTTAAATCAGACTATAAAGAAAAGCTATTAAATACATTTGCAGAAGAAATAGATGATGCCTCAAAACTTCATAAATATTTTGCACTTGGCGGCTTAGTAAGAGATTATGTATCAAAAAATTGGCTAAATACAAATAAATGCTATAAAGAAAATAAAGAAAAACAAGTTTATTACTTTTCCATGGAATTTTTAATTGGAAGACTTCTTGGAAGCAATCTTTTAAATCTTGGAATTAGAGATGTATGTGCTGAAGGTCTTAAAGAACTTGGTATAGATTTATCTGAGCTTGAAGAAGTAGAAAATGATGCAGGACTTGGAAATGGAGGTCTTGGAAGGCTTGCTGCCTGTTTTTTAGACTCTATGGCCTCTCTTTCAATACCTGGTCATGGATGTGGAATTAGATATAAATATGGTCTTTTTCAGCAAAAGATAGTCAATGGATATCAAGTTGAAATACCAGATAATTGGCTTAGAGAAGGTAACGTTTGGGAAATAAGAAAAGAAGATAAAGCTGTAGATGTTAAATTTTATGGTAAAATTATAACAACTTATGAAAATCAAAGACTTACATTTATTCATAAAGATTATGAAACAGTACGTGCAATTCCATATGATACTCCTATTATAGGTTACGATAATAACACTATAAATACTTTAAGACTTTGGAGTGCAGAGCCAGTAGAACAAGATTTTGATTTTTCAACTTTTAGTCAAGGTGATTATGTAAGGGCACAAGCTTATAGAGCCTCAGTAGAATCTATATCTCAGGTTTTATACCCTGATGACAGTAACAAAGAAGGAAGACTTTTAAGACTTAAACAAGAATACTTTTTTGTAAGTGCAGGGCTTCAGAGCATAGTTAGAAGATACAAAAAATGCAAGCTTCCAATAAAAGACTTTCATAAATATATAGCAATTCACATAAATGATACTCATCCTTCTGTGGCTGTAGCCGAACTTATGAGAATTCTGGTAGATGAAGAACTTTTATCTTGGGAAGATGCTTGGTATATTACAACTAATACTATGGCCTATACTAACCATACTATTTTAGCAGAAGCACTTGAAAAATGGCCTGTAGATATGTTTAGAGAACTTCTGCCAAGAATTTATATGATTATAGAAGAAATAAATAGAAGATTTTGTGAAGAATTAGCTTATAAATATCCTAATCAGTGGAATAAAATAAACAGTATGTCTATTATTAATAATGGAGTTATTAATATGGCATATCTTGCTATAGTAGGCAGTCATTCTGTCAATGGTGTTGCTAAACTTCACACTGAAATATTAAAGCATAGAGAATTATCAAATTTTTATGACTTTTATCCTGAAAAGTTTAACAATAAAACTAACGGAATAACTCATAGAAGATGGCTTTTAAAAGCTAATCCAAGGCTTGCTTCCCTTATCAATGAAACAATAGGAACAAATTGGATTAAATCTCCTAAAGAGCTTATTCATCTAGATTCTTTTAAATATGATAGTTCTTTTAAAGACAAAATTGATGACATTAAAAGAAATAATAAAATTGATTTTTCAAATATGGTAAAAAATAAATATGGAATAATTTTAGATCCAAACTCTATATTTGATGTACAGGTAAAAAGACTTCATGCTTATAAAAGGCAGCTTTTGAATATACTTCATATAATGTATCTTTATAATACTCTTAAAGAAAATCCTAATTTAGATATATTTCCAAGAACATTTTTCTTTGGAGCAAAAGCTTCTCCTAGCTATCATCTTGCAAAGCAAACAATAAAACTTATAAACAGTGTAGCAGATAAAATTAATAACGACCCAAGTATAAATGGAAAGTTAAAAGTAATATTTCTTGAAAATTATAGTGTTTCTTTAGCTGAAAAAATAATTCCTTGTGCTGATATAAGTGAACAAATATCAACAGCTACAAAGGAAGCTTCAGGAACAGGAAATATGAAATTTATGATGAACGGAGCTATAACCGTTGCTACCTTAGATGGAGCAAACATCGAAATAAAAGAAGCTGTAGGAGAAGATAATATTATAATTTTCGGGCTTAAAGCAAATGAAGTATTAAGCTATAATAAATACGGAGGATATTCTTCCTGGGATGTTTACAACAACGATATGAGAATAAATAAACTTTTAAATCAACTTATAGATGGCACTTTGGCTCCTTCTCGTTCTGAATTTAAAAACATATATGAATCACTTTTAATGTTTAATGATGAATACTTTGTTCTTAAAGATTTTGATGCATATTCAAAAGCCCACGAAAAAGCAAATGAATTATATACTCAAAAATCTAAATGGCTGGAAATGTCTATAACTAATATAGCTCATTCTGGAATTTTTTCAAGCGACAATACTATTAGAGAATATTCTAAATATATATGGGGTACTAAAGAATTAGGCAGACTACCTATATTATAATTATATTAAAATTAACTTTTAGTGCAAAGGCACAATAGATATTTATCTGCTGTGCTTTTTTATGTTATATAAAATATCTCTGCCTATATCTCCATATCCATAACCACTTAAATTAGTAAAAAGTAAATCACTTATTCTTTCTTCTTGAAAAGTGTTTTATAATGCTAGATAATAATTTATAATAATTTATATAAACTCTATTAATTTTAATTCTATAAAAGGGGTAAACAAAAATGTACGTATTATTTGGTAATCAAATTATTGACAGTAAAGAAATGAAAGAAATTATAGAAAAAAACTCAGAATTTAAAGTAATTAAAGATATGAGCAAAGGATCAAAGAGAGACGATGTGCTTGCTTTTAATCTTAGCATAAGTATAGATAAATTAAATAGCATAATATCAGAAAATATGAATATATTAAACAATTCTAAAGACAAAATCAGCGAAGATGACCTTTTTTTAGAATATCTTAATTTAGCAGAAGAATTAGCCTCAGATATAGAAGAATTTATACCAAAAGACGCTATATTAGATATTAAATCTTACAAATGGGATAAATCAGATAACGATATAAAATTAGTTATTGCTATATCTCATGAAGAATTAGGTAAAACAAAATTAAGCAAAGTTATGAAAACACTTTTAAAACAAATTGAATAAGGTTAATTTTTAACCTTATTTAATTTGTTTTACTAATCTTATGTATATATAGTTTATCTTAATTTTATCAAATAATATGATTATCTCACAAAATGTCTTTTATTAAATATTGACCATTATATATAATATAATAGAAATTTAAAAACACTATAAATTGTATAGTAGAAATTAATTTAAAGCTTATTGTGAGTTAATAATACTATAATATTATTTTTATAATATTTAAATTACATGGAGGAAATATCGTGAAATTTTATAATATAAAATCTTCCTTTAATTATTTTAAGTTTAAGACCCTACATCAAAGGCTGATTTTTATTTTAGTTATTGAAACTTCTATAATTTTATTATTACTGTCTTTAGCATCTTATTATACAATTCATTCTATTGAAAAAAATAAACTAAAATCTTCAATGGTATCTGATTTAGAACAAATTACTTATACAATGACTGAAAGCTATCTTAATATGATACAAATTTCACAGCAAATGTCTCCTGAAGGTACTGTTGGTTCATTACTTGAAAATTATTTTCAAGAAGACTCAACTTTTGATAAATACTTAATAAGTCAGCAAATTTTAGATAGTTTAGTTAAAATTACTTTTGCCAATAGTGATATCGTTTATAGAGCGTATTTTGATCCATCAAATAACTGTACTTATTTTTATAATTTTGCTTCTAAGGATAATTTTTTACCTCAAAATATTAATGTTTTAAAACAAAATGGCAGCATTTATTATCATTCTATACATAAATCTATTGCTATGGGACTTTCTACATGGGATGTTCTTTCAATATCCCGTAAAATTAATATGTCTAACGGAAAAGAACTTATAATTTATATAGAATCTAAAATAGAATCAAAAGAAATTATAGATGCACTTTCAAAATCACAGAATATGAATTATATTCTTTTGCAATTAGATTATAATAACAAAATAAAATTTTCCAGTACAAACGATTTTACTTTAGGTAAAGTTTTTCAATTAAATAATGAAAGCAAAATAGGAAACGGTTACTTCGGTAAATATGAAAAATATGTAGGTGTAAGGGTTCCTTCTAATACTGGATATACAAATGTATTATTATTGCCTGCTAAAGACTACAATCACGAATTTTATATATGGATTAGGAATGTTATAGGAATATTATTTATATCCTTATTCTTATTTGGTTTTTCATTTATTGCTTTATATCGTCTTATTTATACACCACTATTTATATTTTCAAAAGAAATGAAAAAATTGGGCAAAGGTGATTTAAAAGCTGTTTCTATTTCTACTGGTGTAATGGAATATGATGAACTTTTTAAGCAATTTGATATTATGAAACACAGAATACAGAATCTCTTATTAGATGTAGAAAAAGTAGCACAAGAAAAACATCAACTAGAAATTGAAAAAATTTATCATCAGATTAATCCACATTTTTTAATGAATACACTTCACTCTATTCACTGGCTTGCAAAAATGCAAAGCCAAACTGAAATTGAGATTTTTACAAAAGAGTTAAATTATATTTTAGCTTATAGTCTAAACAAAGTAGATAAACAAGCTACTATAAGGACAGAAATTAAAATACTTAAATCTTATCTTAAATTACAAAAAATGCGATACGACTTTCAAGTAAAAGTAAACATAGAAGAAGGAGATTATCTTGACACACCTACAGCACGGATGATTTTACAGCCTATTGCAGAAAATGCTATACAACATGGACTTGGAGAATCTGGCTGTTTAAATATTTCCATATCCCATTTAGATAAAGATAATATTATAATAATTACATTTGAAGATAACGGAAAAGGTCTTAGTGCTGATGAACTTAATAATATTAAACAAGCTCTTGATAAAAAATCTGAAAAAGATAATACACTGGGCGGAATTGGGCTTAAATATGTATGTTATATGCTAGAGTCGTTTTATAAAGATAAAGCTAAAATTACTATTGAAAGTGAATTAAGCCATGGAACTAAAGTAACTTTGATTATGCCAATTTATTATGAAAAATAAATTATTTAATTTATTAACATTAAAATGCATTACTAAAGGAGGTTTTATAAATATGTACAAAGTATTAATTGTAGATGATGATAGGCTAGCACGGCAAGGAATTATTTCAATGATGCCATGGGAAAAATATGGAATGGTAGTTGCAGGAGAAGCACAAAATGGTGAAAAAGCATTAGAATTTTTACAAAAAACACCAGTAGATTTATTATTCGTAGATTTGTCTATGCCAGTTATGGATGGAATTTCTTTAATGGAAAAAAGTCATATTATTAATCCAAATTTACTTTTTGTTGTATTAACATTTCATGAAGATTTTCATTATGTACAAGCAGCTTTAAGAATTGGAGCTATAGATTATATTTCTAAATTAGAAATGGAAAGCACAAATTGTGATGAACTTCTTAAACGAATAAGTGAAAAAGTTGAAAACATTATGCTAAGAAGAAATATTAATTTTAATTATAAAGAAAATATTTTAAAACCTTCTTCAAATACTATTCCTCCTAAAAATAATTTTGATGAAAATAAATGGCAGTATCTTGTTAAAAAATGGAATGAAATGTATTGGATTTACGATGATGACATTTTTGAAGAACTTATTTATCGTACAAAAGAAATTAATGTTTCTATTTGGAGAGTAGCACAAGTATTACTTCATTTAACCAGTGAAGCTGAAAAAAATATAGTTAGCATTAAAAAAAATATTCCTGAATATGAAAATATTGATGATTTCTTTAAGTGGCTTATTTCATTTAGAGAATCATTATATAAAAAAGCTTCTAAAGAAACTAATCTTGATAAAATTCAGCTTTGTATACTTAAAGCTGTAATTTATATAAAAGAAAATTTAAAAAGTTCACTTAGTACAGAAAAGACTGCTCAAATCATAAACCTTAGCAGAAGTTATTTTTCTATTAATTTTAAAAAATATACTGGAATGTCATTTAAAGAGTTCATACGCAGAGAACGTATAAGATATGCCAAAACTTTGCTTGTAAAAAAAGATGCTTTAGTATCCGATATTGCACATGATATAGGCTATGAAGATGTTAATTATTTTATAAGAGTCTTTTATGAATTAACAGGAACCACTCCTGGGGAATATAAAAAACAACTTTACCATTAAATTTTAAAATTTAATATAGTAAAAATAATAATCCTACCAGCTGATATATTTTATTTAGCCAGGGAGGATTATTATTTTTACTACACTTTAACACCATTTTAATACTTAGTCTAAGAAAATAATAATACGATAAGAAAATATCTTTTATTTGACCAGGGAGGATTATTATTTTTACTAGACTTTAACACCATTTTTAATACTTAGTCTAAGAAAATAATAATACGATAAGGGAATATCTTTTATTTGACCAGGGAGGATTATTATTTTTACTAGACTTTAACACCATTTTTAATATTTAGTCTAGGAAAATAATAATCCGATAAGGGAATATCTTTTATTTGACCAGGGAGGATTATTATTTTCCTAGACTTTAACATTAAACTTTAAATTAATAAATATAACCAATACCATCATGTTTAATATTCTCAAAATCAAAAACATTAGTGCTATTTTTATATAATCTATCAATATTAACCTAATTATATAACAAAATACCAATAATTAAACAACATATATCTATATGTACAAAAATTTAATGATGTTATACTTTAAATGTAAACGAAAACATAACTGTAATTTAATTAAACTTATATAGAAAGGAGAAAATTAATAAATGTATAATAAAAAAAATATAAAACATTATTGGATAATGATGGCCCCTGGTTATATTTGGCTGATACTATTTAGTATAGTACCTATGTTTGGAGTTATAATGGCATTTCAAGATTTTAACCCAAGTTTAGGAATTTTCAAATCCCCATTTGTAGGTTTAGAAAATTTTAAATATATGTTCAGTATGAATGATATTAAGCAGGTATTTATTAATACAGTAGTTATAGCAGTAGGTAAATTAATAGGAAATTTAATAATACCATTAATTTTTGCATTACTTCTTAACGAATTAACTGTAAAAAAATTAGTTAGACCTATTCAAACCATAGTATATTTACCTTATTTCTTATCTTGGGTTATTTTAGCAAATATTGTTTTAAACATTTTTGGAGTAACAGGTCCAATTAATAATTTACTAACATCTTTGGGAATGAAACCTATTGTATTTTTTGGTAGGCCAGATTTATTTAGGCCTTTAGTAATAGGTTCTGATATATGGAAATGCTTTGGATATAATGCAGTTATTTATCTTGCAGCTTTAACAGGAATTGATCCCGCACTTCATGAAGCTGCAGCTATTGATGGTGCTGGAAGATTTAAAAGACTATTACATGTTACTTTACCTGGAATAAAAACTACTATAATACTTTTGGCAATTCTTTCACTTGGTAATGTTCTTAATGCTGGATTTGATCAAATTTATAATTTATATAATCCTTTAGTTTATTCAACTGGAGATATTATTGATACATGGGTATATCGTGCAGGTCTTGTAGATTTACAGTTTAGCCTTGCTACTGCAGTTGGTCTTTTAAAATCTGTTGTGAGCTTTATACTTATTATACTAAGCTATATACTTGCAGATAAGTTTACTGGATATAAGATTTTTTAAAATCTAAAACGGGGGGTGAATTCTTTGGTTGAAAATAAATCTTTATCTTCTAAAATATTTAACGTTGTAAACATAGTTTTACTAATTTCAATTTCTCTTTTATGCCTAGTACCTCTTTGGTACATTTTAATGGTTTCACTTAGTGAAAAATCAGCCGTTAATGCTGGTGCTGTTACATTTTGGCCAGTAGGATTTAATCTTCTATCTTACAGCAAAATACTTAGTGAATCAGCTTTTTTCGTATCCTTTTGGGTATCAATAAAAAGAGTTGTACTTGGCACAATAGTAAGTGTTGGAACTACTTTATTAATGGCTTATCCTTTGTCTAAAACATCTAAACAATTACCTCATCGTAATGTTTATATGTGGATATTAATATTCTGTATGCTATTTAATGGCGGTACAATACCTTGGTACTTAACAGTCCGAAGTTATGGTTTAATTGACAATATATGGGGATTGGTTCTTTCAGGAAGTCTTCCAATATTTAATGTTATATTAGTAATAAACTTTTTCAAAAATATACCTTCAGCATTAGAAGAAGCAGCATATATAGATGGCGCAGGTCCTTGGCGTACTTTTATCCAAATATTTATTCCTCTTTCAGGACCAGTAATTGCAACTATTACTTTGTTTACTATAGTTGGACATTGGAATGAGTTCTTTCAAGGGCTAGTTTTAAATACTAAACAATCAAATTATCCATTGCAAACTTATATACAGCAATTAGTTGTAAATTTAGATTTTAACACCATGGATGTAGAACAGATTAAACTTGCATCACAGCTTAATAATAAATCTTTAAACGCAGCTAAAATATTTATAGCTATGATACCAGTTTTAGCAATTTATCCATTCTTACAAAAATACTTTATAACTGGAATTACTTTAGGTTCCGTAAAAGAATAATTTATATAAAATTTGCCTTGATTTTAATTGCATAATTATTTGTGCAAATAAAATATATTAAAATATGTTTAATGAGGGGGATAATAAATGAAAAAAACAAAACTTTTAACTTCTTTTTTAACTTTAACTATGCTAGCTGCAACTTTGACTTCATGTAATAAAGCTGATACAAAAGATGTGCAAAATACAGTTTCTAAAAAAACATCTTCCGAACCAGGTCCATTTGGTAAATATAATGAACCTGTTACCTTAAGACTTGTTCGTACCCTTGATCCTAATGTAAAATTTGATGAAGGACAATCCATTGAAAAAAATGGATATATTGATGAAATTAAAAAGAATTTAAACATTGATATTAAATTTGATTGGATTTGTGCACCTGGTGATTGGGATCAAAAAATCAGCTTGGCAATTTCATCAAACAATCTGCCAGATGCTGTTATTGTAGATACTACAAAATTTAATGCTATGCTTAAATTTGATCAAATTGCAGATTTAACAAGTGTATATAATGATTATGCTTGTGATTTACTTAAAAGTTTTTATAATAGCGGCGGAGAATCTCTAAAAAAACTAACAGAGAGAGACGGTAAAATTATGGGTATTCCTGCTACTTCTCCAAAGGCAAATGGTTTTAATGAAATGTGGATTCGTCAAGATTGGTTAAAAAAATTAAATTTAAAGGTTCCTACAAATATGGAAGAATTAAAAGCTACTGCTAAAGCTTTTGTTGAACAAGATCCAGACGGGAATGGTAAAAAAGACACAATAGGTATTGTTGGCCCAGCTAAATCTGGTACTTTAGCAGGAACAGATGGTAATCAATTTGGACTAGATCCTATTTTTAGTGCACATCAATCTTATCCAGGTTACTGGTTAAAAGACAGTAACGGTAAAGTTGTATATGGTTCTACTCAACCTGAAACAAAAAAAGCTTTAGAAGCATTATCAAATATGTATAAAGAAGGATTAATTGATAAAGAATTACTAGTACGTGATGACAGCATGCAGCCAGTTCTTGATGGTAAAGCTGGTATATTCTTCGGGCCTTGGTGGGAAGGTTATAACATTGCTGATGTTTATAAGCAAAATCCTGCTCCAGATTGGCAAGCTTATGCATCTCCAAGAGCTGAAGATGGAAATTACTATGTTCATTTATCTTCTCCAGCTACTAATTTCTTAGTTGTAAATAAAAATTGTAAAAACCCTGAAGCTGCTGTAAAAGTTATTAATCTTCTTTTAAGAGATGAAGCAAAATGGATAGAAAACGGCTTAAGTAAAAATACAGGTACAGGAGCTGCTTATCCTTTATTCGCTGTATTTGATAATGTAGATGAACTTGAATCCTCTTATAATATACTTAATAAATACATGAAAGGTGAAACTACTATTGAAGATGTAGATTTTAGTACTCATAAACTTCTTAAAGGAGATATGGAAGCAATTAAAAAACTTAAAAAAGAACCACTAGATGATTATTCTATAAATAATTGGGATTTAAAGAGTGATCTTGTATCTAGCAATCTACCTCGTCTTGTATCTATCATGGTTGGAGATAGACCTCTTTCAACAGAAAAGAACATTAAAGAAGTATATAGCCTTTATTACGGTCAAACAGATACTATGACTTCCAGATGGTCTAATCTTCAAAAACTAGAAAAAGAAACTTTCGCTAAAATAATTATGGGTACTGCTCCTATAGATTCTTTCGATGATTTTGTTAATAAATGGAACGCACAAGGAGGAGAAAAAATATTAAAAGAAATTGCTGAAATAAGTAAATAATATTATATACATTAAAATTATAAAATAATAGTTCATTATTCAAAATAACTATTATTAACTCACAAAATGTCTTTTATTAAATATTGACCATTATATATAATATAATAGAAATTTAAAAACACTATAAATTGTATAGTAGAAATTAATTTAAAGCTTATTGTGAGTTAATAATACTATAAAAAAGTAAAATTAGAGGATATGATTTCCTCTAATTTTATTTTAACTGTAAATATTCTTTTTTATTTTATATTATTATTTTTAAAACTTGTTGTTGAAACTATGTTATTATCTTTAATATCTAAATATTTTATTTCAACCATATCTCCTTCTTTAGTTAAAACTATATCAACTCCGGCAGATTTATTTACCATATAAATAGTTTCTAATCCATCAAGTTTAAGATAAAAAATTGTATTTCCGTCTTCAGTTATTGCATTTATTCTTGAAACTTTTCCTGTAATAGTCTTTTCCTCAGCTTTAATACTATTTGCATTTTTATCTCCTACTTCATTTATTTTGCCATAAGCAATAGCATTTTTAAATGAATCAAGGGCTGCAGTTTTATTATCTTCAAGCACTACATAACTATTTTTAGCAGAAACTATCCCTACCTTTACTAAAGCTCCATCAGTTTTATTTACCACTGGAACTACCCATGCTTCAGCACCGAAAATATTATAAAACAAAGGCTGTACAGGAGTCCAATTTGCTTTATTAGCTCCTATAGTTTTATCTACAGCATTCATAGCTCCTTTGCCATTTATATATCCTGATGTTTTATAATAAATCATATCTCCATTTCTCATATCCATAAGAGTATATCCTGTCATAGTTGTTGAATTTTCTGATGTATTTGTATGGTCAGTAAACCACTTCATTCTTCCATCACTATCTATGACTCCAGTAACTTCAGTAGAATTTACATCAAGTCCTCCTATACTTGTTTGAGAAACCCAATTTGTAGGTACATGAACTCCTATCTTTGCAAAAATTTTATTGAAAAATCCTTTAGAAAGTGTACCAAAATATCTATTATAATCTTCAGAAATATCAGAAGGATAAACTTCATCTACCCATTCAGGAGCTTTATCTTTACTATAATCAGTAATTTTTCCATCCTTAAAAGACACTAAAAGTACACCATCAACAACTGCACCTTTACGTCCATATTTATAATGTCCATAACTTCCTACATAATAAGGATTTCCTTCTTCATCAAGTTCAGCATTTGCTTGAAACAGTATTGCTCCAGGTTTAGCTCTTCTAAGTGCCCTATAAAGATTATGCCCAAAAGATAAAGATTCTGCTTTATTAATAGGCATATTAATAATTTTTGCCTCTTCCTGCTTTTCTGCTGAAACAACCATAACTCCAGGTATTTCTTTATTTGTAAGTGATCTAAAAAATCCATCTACCTCAATTGGTGCTACATAAAAAGCCTCTCCTTTAGCCATAGTTATTCCAAGTTCACCTACTTTATAAACACTAGGATTAGGAAGTGTTCCAAGCATTTTCTGCATTTCATAATAAGCTGTTTCTGGTGATATAATAATGACATGTTCAGCATCTATTTGAGAAATTTTTTCTGTACTTTCTTTAACTGGTACCATTTGTGCAAGTTTTTTAGCATTACCTGTTATATAAGGCAGAGTATTATATAATATACTTAAAATAAAAAATAAAATCATAACTGGTACAAAGAAAGATTTAGATTTAGATTTATTCTTATATTTGTTTTTCTCGCTTGATATAGTATAAAATATAATTTGAATAATAATTGGAATATAAAGCATAGAAAAAATAAAAGAAATACTTTTATCGTATTTACAAATATAAAACACAAAAAATGATATTATCCCTCCTAAAATTCCCCTTATAATTTGTTCTTGTAAATCTTCTTTTTTAATACTAGGTTTTAAAAACAATAAAATAAGTAATAAATAATACATTTTTATCCCCCTCATATTTAATACATTTTGTATTCTGAAACACAAAATGCAATATTAATAAAATTATTATAAGTTATACAATACCATATTGCAAATAACTTTTTTATCATTTTTATCCTAATACATTTGCCTTACATCTTTAAAGCTTTATATATATTATTAAATTCTGTAATCTTATTTTTTCTTTATATTTCTCTATATTTATAATATAATCGTTAATTTTAAAGTTTTCTTTAATAAGCCGCTATTATTATCCACTTTTTTCTATTAATATGATATAATTGAAGAAAATCTATAATTTTAAAGGAGATAATAATCATGGCTTTAATTCATTGTGATTTTTTTTCTGAAGTATTAGGTTTTTCAACTTCAATGTGTGTAATACTGCCTCAAAATACAATTTCTCAAATTGGAATGAAAGGTTCTATAAAAAAGGAAAAATATCCAACTTTATATTTACTTCATGGACTATCTGATGATCATACTATTTGGCAAAGGCGAACTTCTATTGAAAGATATGTTTCTGAACTGGGAATTGCTGTTGTAATGCCAAACGCTGGAAGAAGTTTTTATACAAATATGAAGCATGGATATAATTATTTTACATTTATATCAGAAGAACTTCCTAATATAGCAAGGCAATTTTTCCCTCTTTCTGAAAAAAGAGAAGATAATTTTATTGCAGGATTATCTATGGGAGGATATGGTGCTTTTAAAATAGCTTTAAGCTGTCCTGAAAAATATGCTGCTGCAGCAAGTCTTTCTGGAGTTTTAGATATAAATAGCCGCGTAAAAAGTGATGATATTATAAGTAATAATGAATTATATAATATTTTTGGCGAGTTAGATTCTGTACCTAATAGTGAACATGATTTATTTTATTTAGCTCAAAATTTAATAAATTCAGGTTCAATTAAGCCAAAACTTTTTCAATGCTGCGGCACTGAAGACTTTCTATATGAAAATAATCAAAATTTTAAGAATTTTATAGTAAAAACTGATTTTGATTATACATATATTGAAGGACCTGGAAGTCATACATGGGATTACTGGGATAAAAATATTCAAAACGTTTTAAACTGGCTTCCATTATAATTCAAATCAATTATTAATTAATTCATATATTTAAATATAAATTAAAGGTGATTAAGCAAATTTAAATATATAATTAAATTTGTTTAATCATCTCTTTCTATTTATTCTTAATTTATATAATAAAGATTTTCTGAAGGATATTGAGCATCACTAGTAACATCTATATCAAGTCTTCTAAATATTTCTTCATCTGATCTGCTTAATATTGTAGTTGAATGTGCTTGACATCCTTTTAACAGTGGAAGTTTTTGAAGTGCTACTTCTGCTATGGGATTTGTAGCAGCACATATGCTAAGTGCAATCAAAATTTCTTCACAGTTTAATGCTGTACTCTTACTTTTTAAATTTTGTGATTTTAAATTTATAATAGGCTCAAGTATTAATGGTGATATAAGATAAATATCATCATCTATATTAGCAAGATATTTAACAGCATTTAAAATTACAGCCGCAGTTGCATTCATAACATCTGAGCTTTTACCTGTTAAAATAGTACCATCTTCTAATTCAAGAGCTACAACAGAACACACTTCACTTCCATTAATTTCTCCTTTTAATTTAGATGCACGTTCTCTTGCAGGTATAACAACCTTTCTATCTTCTGGCTTAAGTTTAAGTTCTTCCATAATAATTTTAATTCTTTGAAAAGTTTCTAAATCAACATATCCTTTTTTATATTCACATGCTGTTTCGAAATATCTTCTTATAATTTCTTGTTTTGAAGCCTCTTTAACAACTTCATCATCAATAATTCCAAAACCAACTCTATTAACTCCCATATCAGTTGGTGATTTATATATAGATTCTTTACCTGTTATTTTTTCTATAATTCTTTTAAGAACCGGAAAAGTTTCTATATCGCGATTATAATTTACAGCTAATTCATTATATGCATCAAGATGAAAAGAATCAATCATATTAACATCTTTAAGGTCTACTGTAGCTGCTTCATAAGCTATATTTAAAGGATGCTTTAAAGGAATATTCCAAACTGGGAATGTTTCAAATTTTGAATATCCTGCAACTTTGCCTCTTTTATATTCATGATAAAGCTGACTTAAACAAGTAGCTAATTTTCCGCTGCCTGGTCCTGGAGCAGTTACTACTACTATAGGTTTTGTTGTTTCAATATATGGGTTTGAGCCATAACCTTTATCACTTACAATATTGTCCACATCTGTTGGATACCCTTCAATAGCTTTATGCTTATATACCTTAATCCCTCTTCGTTCAAGTTTATTTATAAAAACATTAGTAGCAGGCTGCCCATTATACCTTGTTATAACTACACTATTTATATCAAGGTCATATTCTCTTAAGTCGTCTATAAGCCTTAAAACATCCATATCATAGGTTATTCCAAAATCTCCTCTTATCTTATTTCTTTCTATATCTCCTGCATAAACGCAAATAATTACCTCAAGCTTGTCTTTAAGTTCATGAAGTACCTTTATTTTAGCATTTTCATCAAATCCAGGTAATACTCTTTTAGCATGCATGTCAAAAAGAAGCTTACCTCCAAATTCAATATAAAGCTTGTCATAATTATTAACTCTCTCTAATATATATTTTGATTGTTCTTTAAGATATTTTTCATGATCAAATCCTTTTTTCATTTTACCCACCACCAAATTATCATAAGTTTTTCTATATATAATGCTGCAATTTTCAACTTTATTATTATATCACATAGTACAAATCTAATTTACTCTTTTTTGTGTGCATTTTCAATTTCTTTTTTTAATGCTTTAAAATCTTCAAAGTTTAAAACCTCTGCATAATCATCTTCAAAATCATCTATACTTACTTCAGGTTCAACATAGTTTATAATTTCTTCATAAATATTTTTAAAATCAATTGTACCTATAAGCCTTTGAAATTCGTTTTTAGGGCTATTTCCATCTAATAATACTTCTTTACCTAAAGAAGTTATATCAAATCCATTTGCCATAATAAAATAAAGCTTAATCAAAGGAATGTTAGAAATATCTGCCTGAATAAGCTGTTCAAAACTAAACAAAAAATCAAATCTATTATTATAAATAGGCTGTATAAATTGTAAATAGTGCCCAAGCGGAGTCAATAAATAAGCATCCATAATAAATGAAAACTCTACACTTAAAGCAATGCCAAAAAATCTTTCTTCAGGTATTTTATATATTTCGCTTTCACTTATAGGTTTAAAAAGTAATTCACTTAAAGATGTTATATCAATATCAATATTAAATTTTTTAAATATTTTATAACTATATTCATTAAGATTTTGAGAATTATTAAACAATTCAAATAAAGCTTTCTTTGAAAAAGTACTTCTATCAAAATTAAAAGATTGCAATAAAATTTTTGAGGCATTAGAAATTATTGCATCTACTATTTTTTTTAATTGTTCTATTTTAGAAAGGCTGAAAAATTTCTTAACATTATTTAAATTTTGCATAGCTCTATATGTACCAATTGAAGGCATTTTTTTTATTAAATTAAGTTCATAGGCAATATTAGTTAAAAAAGTTACATAAAATATTTCTTTAAAAGTTAATTTATTAATTATTTTATTTCTTTCTTCTTCTAAAAGTAATCCTGACTCATCTATGCCTACATCTGGAGAACAATATTCTAAAAATAACTTAATGTCTTCTAAAACAGGATGGTTATCAATAGTAAATAATTTATATTCATATTTAAATTCCTTTAAAGTTCTGTTTTTATAAATGGGATTAATTATTGGAACTACTCTAAATTTATCCCCAAATTTATCTTGAACTTGAAGATTTGCGAAATTTGAAGGAGACAATGGAGTGTTATCTACAAAAGAAGAATAATACCATATTCTGTAAAAATAAGGTATCGCTTTTACTATAATTCGTTTCTCTTTTGGAGAAAATTCATTATATTCAAAGAAAAAATCTTCTGTAAAAAGTTTAAGTATATCATTCATATATTCATTATTATTGCAAAATTTTAATATATCCTTATTCAATTTTTACATCCTTTCTTACATCCACAAAAATGAACTTTTTTAAAAACTATAACTTATATTATAAACTATATATAATGATAATATAAAGACTAGTATTTATATTTTTTATATTTTTATTATGTGAATATTTTTGTTATATATAATGATTGCACTATAAAAAGTATTTTTATTGAAAATTAACTGTTATATAACTATATAGGTACAATAGTAAACTTTAAATTCTATAATAAATACTAATAATATAATAAATACTATAAATTGTATAAAAAGTTAATTTAAAACTTATTGAAGCTTAATCATATAATTTTATTTTATATATAAATTTAAAGTTTAAATAAATAAAATTTAAGGCAGTTAATAATTTTAGTTAATATTCACTGAAATTACTAACTGCCATTTGTTTTTTATCATTACTAAAAATTATAAAACTTTTCTTCCTGGGAGTATCATATTTATAACTCCTATAATTAATGCGGCTATTATTGCGCTTAACATACTTATATTAAATCCTGATACAATGTAACTTGTTAAGTAAATTATAGCTGCCGATACTAAAAAACCTGTTATACCTCTTCCAAAAGGAGTTGCATCAAATCCTGTAAGCTTTTCTATAAGATAATCTATGACACCTATTACTGCAGAAGCTATAAGAAGCGGCCAAATACCACTAATAGTAAAGCCTGGTGTAAGAAAAGCTACTACAGCTAATGTAATTGCAGAAACAATTATTCTTACAATCATATGACCTATACCAAATTCCTTATCAGCTTCCTTTCTTTTGCCTTCCATAGAAAAACCTCCTTTTATTTTATTTTATATTATGATTATTTAACTTAATCATATATATTATTATTTAAACATAACTCGAATCTTATGTATTATTTTATAATGCAATTTTTTACTTTTTTAAAAGTAATTTTATAAATTTTTAATTTCAAAGTAAAATCAACTTATATTAAATATTTATTTTTATTTTTTCTTAATTTTTTTCTTTATCTCTTCTATAGCACTTTCAAATTTTTTTGAGTTTAAACGTGGATACGCCTTTAATAATCTTCTTTGTCTTAAATTTATTTTAAGAAGTAATTTTTCTTTTGATTCTTTAAGAGCATTTATTCTCTTATCTATAATTAGAATACTTTCTTTATTTATTTTTTCATTCATAAGTTTATCTACATTATTTTTAATCTCCATTAATATGTCTTGAATTTCAGTAAATAATCTCTTAAAAGCAATTAAATTATTTATAGTAAAAATTATATCTAATAACAAAATAATTAATACTGTAATAAATACCAATTTATTGTTTTTATCTACTATCAAATACACAATTTTTGATACTTTAGGATTTATAATTTTAGCAAAAAATACTGAAATAATTCCCCAAAATATTGAAAATCTTAAACAAACATATCCCTTTATATTGAATTTTAAATTAGAATAATCCCACCATCTTGTATTAAAAGCTGCTTCAAGAACATAACCTGTAACTAACTCAATAATTGAAGCTATTAATGCTCCTGCAACAAATATATAAATATAATTATTACTTATTATATCTATCAAGATAATAAGTAATACAGCTGTTGTACCATATATAGGGCAAACAGGTCCTCTTAAAAATCCTCTATTAATAAACCTTTTTTCCCTTAATAAATGATAAATAACTTCTAAAACCCATCCTAAAAAAGAATAAATTATAAAAGAATAAAATAAATAATAAAATTTTTCCATATATCTACCTCTTCATAATATATTTTTATATACTAACAACCTATGTTTAAGTTTTATCTTTTATTAGAAATTATTTGAATTTTATATCATATTAATAATTACAATTGTTTATTACTTTTATTTTTATAATTATCATATTTTCTATTTTATCATTTAAATTTTTTAAATGATAGTATAATTCTAATTTTTATAATATAGCTAAAATAAGAACTTAATATACCCTAAAATAAATAATACATTTTTATTATATCTATATATTGGGATATATCAATATTTTAAAAAGATTTTTATAAGAAATCAGAATATATAGAATATATTTTTTAAAATAATTAGATATTATAATAATTAAATTTTATTATTGTTTATATTTACCTGATTTTGGTTTATAATTAAAGTAACATATTAATTATTTTTTATGAAAAACTAAATTTTAGATGTATAATTTTAAAATTTTACATCTAAATCTCAAGGAGGTGTTTTTAGTGAAAATAAAAAAAATAATATTTACTCTTTTAATTTCAACTTTTTTAATTTTTTCTTACGGATGTAAAAAAGACAATACCCAAAATAATGAAAATAACACTCAAAATTTACAAAATGGATCTATTTTAAATGAAAATAAAAATAATAATCCATCAGTTGAGCCAAAAGATAATAATGCAAATATAGGAGTTAATGAAAATACTTCTAACAATGCTAAATATACTATAAAAGACATATATCCTTTTACATTAAATACGTTATACACTTATGAAGGAAAAGGCAATGAATATGCATCTTTCACAGTTTGGGTAGACTATATTAAAAATGACAAGATACAACTTAGAAAAAATAATGGCGGCACTGAAATTGCAAATGTTATAGAATATAAAAATGGTGAGCTTAAACTTGTTTATTCTAAGGAAGAAACTTATTACAGAGAAGATTTTACTTCTAAAAAACCAAATACTGATGAAATACTTTTAAAAGAACCCATAGTAAAAGGTACTTCTTGGAATGTTTCAAATGACAGAAAAAGATATATTTCTAATATAGATATAGATGTTGATACACCTTTAGGAACATTTAAAGCTGTTGAGGTAACTACAGAAGGTAAAGATTTTAAAGATATAGATTACTATGTACCTCAAAAGGGACTTGTAAAATCTTTATATACTTCAAAAGATATGGAAGTTACTTCATCATTAAAAAAAATCCAAAACAATGCATCTCTTGTTCAAACTGTTAAATTTTACTATCCTAATATAGATGATGATAAATTATATTATATAGATAAAAATTTAACTTTTAAAACTAATGATATAACTAAATTTGCATTTGAAAAAGCATTTAAAGAATCTCCAAATGCAAGCCTCGGAAAACCTTTAAGTCCAAATGCAAAAATTAACAGTCTTTATTTAAATAATGATACAGTTTATGTAGATTTTAATAAAAATTTTATTACAGAAATGAATGCTGGCTCTGGTTATGAATCATTAATTCTTCAAAGTATAGTAAATACTTTAGGCGGCTACTATGGAGTAGACAAAGTTTATATAACTATTGAAAATAAGCCTTATAGCTCTGGACATATTGAAATGAAAAAAGGTGAAGTATTCAAAGTAGATACTAAAAATTTGGTAAAACTTAAATAAAGTTTTAAAACTCCTTTTTTAAATTTATAGGTATTTTATATATTATAATAAGCCATACTATAAAAGGATTAAAAAGATTAAGCAGAATTATAAATTTTAATTACAATGCAAAATAAAACATAATTAACACTAAAATATATTCTGTCTTAATCAAAAAAGAAAGGAGTTTTATATAATGGCATTAACAAACAAAGAAAAAACTTTAATAGAGGATAATTTAAATCAAGAATATATTTGTATAAGAAAATATGAGCAATATGCTTCTTTAGCTTCAGATCAAAATATAAAAAAAGTGTTTACAGACATTGCAGATAAAGAACGTCAGCATGCTGATACATTAAAAGGAATGCTTCAAGGTTCTAATATAACCAGTCAAAATATTTTTGAAACTTATACTAAGCCTGAAAACAATTTATCTAATGTACAGCACGACTTAGGAATTACAGATGCTCAGCTTTTAAATGACGCTTTATCTACTGAAAAACATGTTTCAAGCTCATACAACACAGCTGTTTTAGAATCTGTTGATCCAAATATAAGAAAGCAGCTTCAGCATATCCAGCAGGAAGAACAAAATCATGCTGAAACATTATTTAGAGAAATGCAGTCAAACGGCTGGTATAACCCATCATAGTAAAAAAGCCTAGCAAAAATTTTTGCTAGGCTTTAATAATATTTAATTCTGTCATTATATTATTTTAGTTGTCCAATTTTCACAATTCCAAATTTCAGTTACTATATCTTTGTAAAATTCAGGCTCATGACAAACTAAAAGTATTGAACCTTTATATTCTTTTAATGCCCTTTTAAGCTCAGTTTTTGCATCTACATCTAAGTGATTTGTTGGCTCATCAAGTATTAATATATTTGTTTCTTTATTTATTAATTTTGCAAGTCTTACCTTAGCAGCCTCTCCTCCGGATAAAACCATAATCATACTTTCAATATGTTTTGTAGTTAATCCACACTTTGCAAGTGCAGAACGAACTTCATACTGAGTATATCCAGGAAAATCACTCCAAAATTCTTCAATACATGTATTAGTATTTCCTTCTCTGCTCTCTTGCTCAAAATATCCAATATATTGATAATCTCCAAGTTCAACTTTCCCGCTTATTGGTTTAATTTGTCCAATTAAACTTTTAAGAAGTGTTGTCTTACCTAATCCATTAGCTCCAACTAATGCAATTTTCTGCCCTCTTTCCATATAAAGATTAAGAGGTTTTGTAAGAGGATGATCATAGCCTATAACTAGATCTTTTGTTTCAAATATAACTTTTCCCGAAGCTCTAGCTTGTTTAAAATTAAAAACAGGTTTTGGTTTATCAGAAACAAGTTCAATTTTATTAATTTTATCTAATTTCTTTTGTCTTGATTTAGCCATATTTGCAGTAGCTACATTAGCTTTATTCCTTGCAACAAAATCTTCCAGTCTTGCAATTTCTGCCTGTTGTCTTTCATATGCTTGCTCTAATTGTTTCTTTTTAGCCTCATATACTCTTTTAAATTCATCATAATTTCCAACATATCTTGTAAGACCTTTATTCTCCACATGATATATAATATTAATTACTGAATTTAAAAATGGAATATCATGAGAAATTAATATAAATGCATTTTCATAAGAATTTAAAAATTTTTTAAGCCATTCAATATGAACTTCATCTAAATAATTAGTAGGTTCGTCTAAAAGTAATATATCAGGAGTTTCGAGCAAAAGTTTAGCAAGTAAAACCTTTGTTCTTTGTCCACCACTTAAATCTTTAACATCTTTATCTAACCCCACATCTAAAAGCCCTAATCCTCTTGCTGTTTCTTCTATTTTAGCATCAATAACATAAAATCCATTATGATCAAGCATATCTTGAATTACTGCTGTCCTTTCAAGCATTTTTTCAAGTTCTTCTTCTGAAGCATCGCCCATTTTTTCATATAGTTTATTCATTTCATCTTCTGCATCAAACAAATACTTAAAAGCTTCTTTTAAAATATCTCTTATAGTTTTACCACTCTCAAGTGAAGAATGTTGATCCATATATCCTACCCTAACTTTATTAGACCATTCAATTTGACCTTCGTCTGGAACAACCTTTCCTGTAATTATATTCATAAAAGTTGATTTTCCTTCTCCATTAGCACCTATAAGGCCAACATGTTCGCCTTTTAAAAGTCTAAATGATATATCTTCAAATATAGCTCTATCTCCAAAACCATGGCTTACATTCTTTACAGTTAATATACTCATTAATTTCTCTCCTTGCTTTTTAATTGGAATATATTTATCTTTTATTCTTAACAGATATAACTGTTATTTTGCTACACTGCTACATTAAACTTTAAAATTTAACATATATAGTTTAAATTATATAAACTTATTCTGTCAATTAAAGTTGTGAACTTAAAAATTTATAATATTACTACATATAGTCACCATTTTAATAACAATATCATAAATTATAATTGATAATAGCTTTTTAACCTTAGGAGGTAAAATGTATAATAATTCACCTTTTTATTGTCCTTATTCTATGAATCAAATTATTTGTCCATATTCAATTAATAACAGAAGTGTTAATGATTTTGAAAAATTTGAGGAATTTGATGACTTTGAAAAATTTGAGGAATTTAATAGTTGTTTTAATAATGACTTTAACAGTTTAAATTATTTTAACATGGATGACTTCAATTTAGAAAGAGCACCACAAAAAGAAGTTACTCGAATTTTTAAACTTCTCAGCCAGCAAAGACCTGATCTTTTTAAAGAACTTCAAAAATTTGGAGTAAAAAAAGCAACTATTGATATTCAATTTAGATTAGCTATAGCTTATACTTTAGATAACGAGGCAAAATATACTGGAAATATAGATCAAAAAACTAACTCAATATTTAATAATTTTATGAAATATCAAAGCTGGATTTTTATTTCTCTTCGTGCTTTAGGTGTTCCAAGTAACGTAATTAATAATGTTTTTAAAGATGTAATAAAATTTACTTTAAAAAATATATCTTCTTCTACAAAACCTCCAAGCAGCAAATGGAGTAAATGGGAAAATCTTGGAGGTATATTAAATTCTGCTCCTGCCGCTTCTTCTTGGGGACCAAATAGAATTGATACATTTGCAGCTGGTACTGATAATGCATTATATCAAAAATTTTGGAATGGTTCTAAATGGAGCGATTGGATTAGAATAGGTGGAGTTTTAACTTCAGCTCCTGCTGCTGTTTCATGGGGATTTAATAGAATTGATGTTTTTACAAGAGGTACAAATAATTCTATGTGGCATATATTCTGGAATGGCTCTAAATGGAGCATGTGGGAAGATTTAGGTGGAACATTAACTTCAGCTCCTGCCGCTTCTTCTTGGGGACCAAATAGAATTGATACATTTGTAAGAGGAACTGATAATGCATTATACCACAAATGGTGGGATGGTTCTAAATGGAGTATGTGGGAAAATTTAGGTGGAGAATTAACTTCTTCTCCTGCTGCTGTTTCATGGGGATTTAATAGAATTGATGTTTTTGCAAGGGGAAAAGGAAATCATCTATATCATAAATGGTGGAATGGATCTAACTGGAGTAATTGGGAAGACCTAGGTGGAAATATAACTTCTTCTCCTGCAGTTTCTTCACGTTCAGCTAATAGACTTGAAGTTTTTGCTAGAGATAGTAATAATCAGCTTATTACTAAGAGTTGGAGTGGATCTAGCTGGAGTGGATGGAGTAATCTTGGTGGTGTTTTAACCTCTGATCCAGCTGCTGTATCCTGGGGATTAAATAGAACAGATGTTTTTGTTAGAGGAACTGATAATGCTATGTGGCATATTTGGAAAAATTAAATAATACAAAATAAATTTATTAATCAATAATGAAATTATAGAAGTCGTAAAGCAATAAGCTTTACGACTTCTATTTATTAAAAAATAATCTTATCTTCTATTATATTACCATTGCACGAATTTTGAAATGTTTTCCACATCACTATTATCATTCTCCAAAATTCCCATAATAAGATCAAAATAATTTTGGAAATGATAACTTAGGAATCATAATTAATATGGATTGACTTAAAGAATTACCATATTCTATAAAAGCTCTGGTACTATATTAGGCACTTTTTCTCCAAGTACCCCCTTAACTAAATTTTCTGCTGCTAACATAGCCATATCAAACCTAGTTTTTTCTGTTGCAGAACCTATATGGGGAAGAGTAATAACATTAGGCATATTAAGAAGTTCATTATCTTTTTTAACTGGCTCTATTTCAAAAACATCAAGACCTGCTCCAAAAATTTTTTTATTTTTAAGTGCTTCAATTAATGCTTTTTCATTAACCGTTTGTCCTCTGGACGCATTTATAAATATTGCAGTACTTTTCATAAGATTAAATTCTTCAGCATCAATTAAGTGATATGTTTCTTTTGTAAGTGGTGTCATAAGAACTATAAAATCTGAAATTTTTAAAAGTGTATTCATGTCACAATATTTTGCTCCTATTTTTTCTTCTGCTTCTTTTTTTCTATTTCTGTTATAATAAAAAACTTCCATATCAAATCCAAGCTTTGCTCTTTTAGCTACCTTCTCCCCTATTCTTCCCATTCCAATTATACCTAAATTTTTATGATGAACATCTATTCCAAAAAGATTATCTGAATCTTTAGATTCCCATTTTCCTTCTTTTACATATCTATCTAATTCTGGAATTCTCCTTGCTGAAGATAATATTAATCCAAAAATTAAATCAGCAACAGTGTCATCTAAAACATAAGGTGTATTTGTACCTATAATTTTTCTTTTTTTCATAGCCTCCAAATCAAAATTATTATACCCAACAGAAACATTGCTTACAACTTTAAGCTTTGGTGCAGCATTTAAAAATTCTTCATCTACTCTTCTTCCCATTAAAATTATGCCATCTTTATCTGAAATTTTCTGCAAAAGCTCTTTTCTCGAGATTTTTCCATCTCCCTGCCACATTTCATACTCACAATAAGTTCCAATGTAATCTAAAACTTTTTTAGGAAGTTTTTCTTCTATATATACTTTGGGTTTAATCATAACATTCTACCTCTTTTTTTAAAATTTATATAATTTTATTATATAATACAGCCTTTTAAAAATGCAAATATTTTACATAAATTTATTTTTAAGCTCTCCTTTAAGTGTATGGGTACATTTGAAATTTAATTTATACGTCCTATAATTAATCTTAATAATAAAATAAATTTGGAGGGAATGTTATATGGCAAAATATGAATTAAACAAAAACTTAGCTCAAATGCTAAAAGGTGGAGTAATAATGGATGTAGTAAATGCCAAGCAGGCTATAATTGCTGAAAAAGCAGGAGCATGTGCAGTTATGGCACTTGAAAAAGTACCAGCAGATATAAGAAAACAAGGTGGAGTCGCAAGAATGTCTGATCCTAAAATGATAAAAGAGATAAAAAGTGCTGTATCTATTCCAGTTATGGCAAAAGTTAGAATAGGTCATTTTGTTGAAGCTGAAATATTACAAGCTATTGGGATTGATTTTATAGACGAAAGTGAAGTTTTAACTTATGCAGATGATAAATATCACATAGATAAAAAAAGTTTTGAAGTTCCTTTTGTATGTGGTGCAAGAAATTTAGGAGAAGCTTTAAGAAGAATCGGAGAAGGAGCATCTATGATAAGAACTAAAGGTGAAGCTGGTACTGGAGATGTAGTTCAGGCTGTTAAACACATGAGATGTATCATGGATGATATTAGAAGAGTAAAAAATTCACCTAAAGATGAATTAATGACTTTAGCAAAAGAATTTGAAGCACCTTACGATCTTGTAGAATATATTTGGGAAAATGGTAAACTTCCAGTAGTTAATTTTGCAGCAGGTGGAATTGCTACTCCAGCAGATGCTGCACTTATGATGAAACTCGGTGCAGAAGGTGTTTTTGTAGGTTCAGGAATATTTAAATCAGGAAATCCAGAAAAAAGAGCTAAAGCCATAGTCATGGCAACAACTTATTATAATGATCCTAAAATTCTTGCAGAAATATCCGAAGATTTAGGAGAGCCAATGGTTGGTATAAACTGCAGTGAATTAGAAACTAAGTTTGAAGAAAGAGGCTGGTAGAGTGAAAATAGGAGTATTGTCCCTTCAAGGTGGTGTAACAGAGCATATTAACCATTTAAAATCTCTTAATTGTGAAGCTATAGAAGTAAAAATGGCTGAAGATTTAGATGACTTAGATGGAATTATTCTTCCTGGTGGAGAAAGTACAACTATTGGCAATTTACTAAATAAAACAGGCATTTTTAATAAACTTAAAGAAAAAATATTAAATGGGCTATGTGTTTGGGGAACTTGTGCCGGAATGATATTACTTGCAAAAGAAATTGCCAATGATAATAACAGATATTTACAGGTAATGGATATAACTGTTGTTAGAAATGCTTATGGCACTCAAATTAATAGTTTTTCTACTGAAAAAATAATAGAAGAAGTTTCTAAAGAGCCAATACCATTAGTATTTATAAGAGCACCATATATAAAAAATGTAGGAGATAATGTAAAAATATTATGCAAAGTAAATGATAATATAGTTGCAGCAAGACAGAATAATATTTTAGCAACATCTTTTCATCCTGAATTAACAGATAACCTAAAAATGCATGAGTATTTTATAGAAATGTGTAAAAATTTTAAAAAATAGTTTTTAAAATTCACCTTTTCAATACTAAAATATGTAATAAAAATACAGTAAAGAATTTGTATTAAATTTGTGTAAAAACTTGTTAAATATGTATTTATACTGTATAATAATGGTATGTTTTATTTTTAACAATATATTGAAAGGGGTGAATAAATGCCCATTGTAGAGTGTAAAAATGTAATTAAAAACTTTAATTTAGGTAAAGTTAAAGTAGAAGTTCTTAAAGGAATAACACTTGAAATTAATGCTGGTCAATTCACTGCTATTGTAGGAGAATCTGGTTCTGGCAAATCTACTTTTTTAAATGTATTAGGCGGACTTATGCCTTATGATTTTGGTGAGATTATAGTATCTGGAACAAAAATAAAAAACTTGAACGAAAACCAATTAGCTTTATTTAGAAGAAATCATCTAGGTTTTATATTCCAATCATATAATCTTCTGCCTCAACTTACGGCACTAGAAAATGTTGAAATGCCTTTAATTTTTTTAGGTGTCCCTAAAAAGCAAAGAGAAAAAAAAGCCTTAGAAATACTTGAAAAAGTAGGACTTAAAGATAGAATTAATCATAAACCTAGCGAACTTTCAGGTGGGCAGCAGCAAAGGGTGTCTATTGCAAGAGCTTTAGTAAACAGCCCTGAACTTATTTTAGCAGATGAACCTACTGGTAATCTTGATAGTAAAACAAGCATTGAAATTTTAGATTTATTAAAAGAGTTAAATAAAAGTCTGAATATGACTTTTGTAGTTGTAACTCATTCCAGTCAGGTTTATAACTATGCTGATCGAATTATCAAAATGAAAGATGGCTATTTAGAAAGTGGGGATAATTTATGAAAAAAAAATATATAGCTTTAAGTTTAGCTTGTGCTTTAGTATTAAGTGTACAAGTTACTGCAAAAGCCGAAGATATTACAAATGCAGCTGAATTAAATCAACCTGTTTCTATAAATAATATACAGTCTAAAAAAATATTGATTACAAATGTCTCAAGCAGCGTTAATGAAGTAACTCCAGGTCAAATCTTTGAACTTAAATTTAAACTTGAAAACAATAGTAATAATAAACTTGAAAATGTATCTTTAAAAATTGCAGGTGTTGAAGGCAAAAATTTATTAACGGGTTTTTCTCCTGTGGGAACTACTAATGAAATATATGGTGGAACTATAAACAAAAAAGGAAGCAAAGAACTTTCCATAAAACTTATAAGTGATCCTTCTTTAAAGGTTGGTCTTTATAATTTTATAGTAAGTGTAACTTTTAATTCTCCTGGGAAACCTCAAGAAGAGATAAATAAAATTATAGGTGTTGTTATAAAAAATACTCCAAAGTTAATTATTACTTCTCTTGATATAAACGATAATAAAATCTATTCAAATTTTATTAATGCAGGAAAAGGTCCTCTTAGTAATGTTTTAATAAATTTTAAAGTTAATGATAAAACCTATTCTAAGTATTATGGTACTTTAGATTCAGAGGTTGAAGATAGTTTTGAGGAAAATATAGAACCTGTTTCTTCAGATACTAAAGGTGTCTTAGAAATATCTTATATTGACGAAATGGGTGTTGAGGGAAAAGTTACTAAAGAAATTGATATAAAGTCTTCTGAAACTCAAAAAACTGCTGTTTCTTCAAAGGAAGAAAACAAAAACTCTTTTTGGTCATTTATAAAGAAACTTTTTGGAATTGGTGGTTAAAATGAGATTTAATGACTTATTTCAGCTTATATGGAAAAACCTTTGGAAGAGAAAAAGCAGAACAATATTTACTATGATTGGTGTAATTATCGGATGCATTGCAATATTTACAATAATTTCTTTAGGAAATGGTTTTGAAAAATACATAACGCAAGAGCTTGGAACTGTATTTGATACTTCTGTTATATCAATATCTCCTGCTATTCCACCTTCTATGTTTGGTGCTCCAGTTAGCTCTGAAGAGAAAAAACTAAAAACAAAACTCGATGATAAAGTTTTAAAAGATCTTAAAAATTATGATTTTGTTAAATATGTTGTGCCTAAATTAAATGATTATGGAATTTTAGAATATAAAAAAATATCTACAGGTGTAAGCGTAACTGGTATGCCTATGAAAAATATATCAAAAGATGATAAACTTCAATTGGGAAGATTTGCCGTAGACAATAAAAATGAATGTGTAATTGGATATAAAATAGCTTTAACGCTTCTTGGATATAAAACTACTGATAAACCTGAAGAAAGTCAATTAAATAAGATACTTAGAAAATCAGTAAAACTAAAATTTTCTAATGAAGCAGATCCTTCCTCTAATGAAAAAATAGTAAATCTTATGATTGTAGGTATATCTAAAGAAAGTGCTATGGATGATTTTGTTATAAAAACTCCTTTAAAAGTACTTGAAGATGTTCAAAAATGGAAATCTCAAGATGCTCCAAATAAAGAAGATAAAGGATATGATAATGTAGAAATTATTCTTAAAGATATAAACAAAATAGATGAAGCTGAAAAAATTTTAAAAGACAATGGATATCAAGTAAATTCTTTTAAAGAAATTCAAAAAAGTATAGGAAGTTTATTAGATGGAGTAAAAATTATACTTGCAGCTCTTGGAGGTATATCACTTCTTGTTGCATCCTTTGGTATAACAAATACTATGAATATGGCTATATATGAAAGAAAAAAAGAAATTGGAGTTATGAAGGTTATAGGTGGAAGTGTAAATGATATTAAAAAAATATTCGTAGGGGAAGCTTGCACTATTGGACTTATGGGAGGAATTGCAGCATTAATTATAGGTTTTATAATTAATTTTATAATTAATATTTTAATGAATTTTTATATGAAACAAAATGGAGGGCTAACAAATGTAAAAATAGCCTCAGCAAGTATTGGCTTAATAATGTTTATACTTTTATTTAGTACATTTATAGGTTTTATATCAGGAATACTTCCTGCATCAAAAGCAGCAAAACTTGATGTAATAAGTTCTATTAAAGATGAATAAAAAAGGCTTTACTAAGTAAGCCTTTTTTTATTTAAGTTAATTATAAAAATCTACTTTAATGTGATAGTAAAATAATTATTTCCTTAAGGTGCCATGTTTTGCATTGTTTGCGTAAAGCCTACACTAATAAGTGAAAAAATCAAAAGTACTGCCCATATTATTATTACTATAATAGCAGCTTTTTTCCTGCTTAGTTTAAACACAACCGAAATGCCTATGGCAAGTAAAACTATTCTCCAAAGCCCAAATATAT
Organism: Clostridium prolinivorans; assembly: GCF_004011155.1. GTDB lineage: Bacteria > Bacillota > Clostridia > Clostridiales > Clostridiaceae > Clostridium_AT > Clostridium_AT prolinivorans. Next base: position 82,438 of record NZ_RJWG01000005.1, read on the forward strand.
TAAAAGCCTTTATAAGTGCATCTCCTATGGTTACATTAGCTGTTATACTATTAGTATTTAATTTAGAAATTGCAGATATTAAATTTCCAACTGCCACAGGATAATAAGCAAGTACATATGTTGATACCATTTGTTTATATGTTCCATTACCGCCAAAGATTTTAGCTAATGCAAAATAAATTGCAGAAGATAGATAAATTAATATAAGCAAACTTATTATTCCTGTTATAATTACAACTACAGGTGATGTCATAACATCTGTAATACCTTTTGCCATTTGAGCAGCCGAAGGATCAATTCCCTGAATCTGCTGATCCATGGTTTCTTGTACTATTTTTTTTGAAACTTTAGATGAAACTACACTTGTTATACTTGATATTATAGCTATAATAATAAGGTTAATTAAATACTTTGGTTTTTCAATAAACTGCTCAAAAAGCTTCTGTGGTTTAATAAAAAAGAATTTAATCTTTTCTACTAAAGTTAAACTTTTTTCTTGATTTGACATTTCATTTGACTCCATAAATACATCCCCCCAAATATATGCGTTCGTTTTTATTTTAACATAGTTTTTACGAAAATACTATAATTTTTTGTAAAATATAAAAATATTTAACACTAATTGCAATTGTTAGTTTTTATTTTAAGTTTTTTAAAAATAGACTGTTAAAAAACTACTAGCATAAATTTGAGGTAATGTAAAAAATTTTTGTTATATTCTTACTATTATTTTAAAATATTAATTATAAATTATAATTTAAAAATTTTATGCATACAGGGTTTGGAACAAAAATTTCATTTAAGCCTTTTGTTAATTTACCTGTATTTTTATCTCTATCAAAAATTAAAATATTGCTGGAATTTTGATTAGCAGCTAAAATAAAATCTCCATTAGGAGCAATTTCAAAATCTCGTGGAAATGAACCTTCTGTACTTATATGTGATATAAGTTTTAACCTTCCTGTAACACTATCTATGCTAAAAATTGCAATGCTATCATGACCACGATTGCCAGCATACAAATATTTCCCATCACAAGATATATGTATTGCACTCGCAATACTTTCCCCTCTATAATTTTCAGGAAGTGTACTAATATATTCAATTTCATTAAGTGTATTATCCTTTAAAGAATATTCAAAAGTTATAATCTCACTTGTAAGTTCCGTAATTACATAAGCAAATTTTCCATTTGGATGGAATTCCATATGCCTTGGACCACAACCAGGTTTTAATTTTTTAGAAAGTCTCTCTTCTTCTTTTAATTTTCCATTATCAAATGCATACAAAGCCACTTTATCTATACCTAGATCAACAGCACAAAGATATTTTTGATCAGGAGTTAAAGATGAATAATGTATATGTGCCTTTTCTTGCCTTTCTTTATTAGGTCCTGAACCTTCATGTTTAATTACAAAAGAATTAGGTTTGATTTCTCCATTTTCACCTATTGGGAAAACTTCTACAATACCTCTATGATAATTTGCAGAAAATAAAAATTTATTTTCCTTATCTAAACTGACATGACAAGGCGAACTTCCTTTTGATAATTGATAATTTATAAGATTTAATTTACCCGTTGAAGTATCAATTGAATAGGCAGCCACACCACCCATATCATCCTTTTTCATAACAGAATAAAGATATTTATTATCCGAACTTATAGCTAAATATGTAGGATTTTCAATTTCTGCTGCAAGTTCTGCATTTTCTATTTTTTTATCTTTTGTATCTACTGTAACTTTATATATCCCTTTACTTTCACCAGTTGTATAAGTGCCAATGTAAGATATAAATTTAAAATTATTTTCCATAATATATCCCTCTTTCTTTATTACTTAAAAAAATGAGCGGCAGACTTTCCTGCCACAACACCACCAAGACTTAAAAATAAATTTAAACAAATGTTTAAAACACCTAAAATATATTTCCCGCTACTAAAAAAGTTAATAGTTTCATAACTGAAAGTTGAAAATGTAGTAAGCCCTCCCATAATACCTGTTGTAAGAAATAATTTTAAATTAGGTGGAATTAAGTCTGATATAAGACTTAATTCCATTATAAATCCAATCAATATACCTCCTGATATATTAACTATTAATGTCCCATATGGAAATTGATTCCCACAGCTTTTAGCTAAATTAGAAGATACAATATATCGTACACAAGCACCAATAAAGCCGCCTATTCCTACATAAAACAATTTCTGCATATTTTTTTCATTCTCCATACAATAAATTATATAATAAAAATTTAACTTTAATTATACTTTAAACCATAGATGCAATTTCTCTTCCATATTGTCTGCATCTTTCTAAAGCTTCTTCATCAGGTACCCATTTTTCTTTTATTCCATCATTTAATATTTCAAATCCACCTTTTTTAAGCTCTTCAGTAATCATTTTTACACTTTCTCCGCCCCAGCCATAGCTTCCAAAAGCTGCTGCTTTTTTCCCTTTAAATCTAAGTCCTCTCATCATTTCTAAAATACCTGCTGTAGAAGATAAAATACCATTATTTATAGTACATGAACCTACAAGTACAGCTTTTGATTTAAATACTTCTGTTATAATATCATTTTTATCAGATTTGCCAGAGTTAAATAATTTAATATTAACATTATTATCTGCTGATTTAATACCCTCTGCAATTGCTTCAGCCATCCTTCTTGTACTATTCCACATTGTATCATATATTATAGTTATTTGATTTTCTTGATAATTTTGAGACCATTCCATATATTTATTTATTATCTGAGCAGGATTTTCTCTCCATATAATCCCATGACTTGGGCATATCATATCAATTGGTAAATTAAATCCCATAACTTCTTCAATCTTTTTTGTTACAAAAGAACTATAAGGTGTTAATATATTAGAATAATATTTTATAGCCTCCTGCATAAGTTCAGCATAATCCACTTTATCATTATACATAAATTCTGACGCGTAATGCTGTCCAAAAGCATCATTACTAAAAAGTATATTTTCACCATTATAATATGTAAACATAGTATCAGGCCAATGAAGCATTCTTGCTTCTATAAATGTTAATTTATTTTTACCAATATCTAAAGTATCTCCAGTTTTAACAGTTACAAAATTCCAATCTTTATGATAATGCCCTTTTATTATGTCTTTACCATTTTTAGTGCAATATATTGGAGTATCCGGTATTTCTTTAAGCAATTCATCTAAAGCTCCGCTATGATCTATTTCAGCATGATTTACTATTATATAGTCTATTTCATTTAAGTCTATTTCATTTTTAAGATTTGAAACAAATTCTTTAGAAAATGGTGCCCACACTGTATCTATTAAAACAGTTTTTTCATCTCTTATTAAATATGAATTATATGAGCTTCCTCTATGTGTAGAATATTCTTCTCCATGAAAAGTTCTTAATTCCCAATCAATTTTACCTACCCATGTAACTTTATCATTAATTTTAAAACTCATAAAAATACCTCCCTAATTTCAATAAATTTATTATATTTTTCTAAATATAATTATAAATACCAATTTGAAAGCTTAAATTGCCTTCTAATAAAATAAATCTGTATAATATTATAACTCTAATGTAATGTATTATTTATATTAAGTCAATAAACTATATTAATTTTAAAAATATATTAACTAATAAATATAAAAAATCTTTAGTAAAATAAGTTATTTACAAATATAATTTTTAAATAACGTCAATAAATAGTAGCAATAAATATTTATTTTTAATAATATATAATACAAATATTTAACTTTATTTTATAAATAGCAAAATTTAATTAATTAAATGAATATATTATATTGTAAAGGAGTTGAGATGTTTATGATAAAAATATATATTAGTCCAAGTACTCAAGAAAATAATGTTGGAGTATTAAATTATGGAACAGAAAAAAAACGAATGAATGAACTAGCTGATATAGTTGTACCTCTTTTGGAATATAATAATTTTACAGTTTATAGAAACAATCCAAATATGTCTTTGCAGAAAGTGGTTGAAGATAGTAATAATAAAAATGTAGATGCTCATGTAGCTTTACATTCAAATGCTGGTGGTGGGAGTGGATCTGAAATTTATTATACAAGTAATGCTGGGAAATTATTAGCTTCAAGTTTATATAAGTATATAGAGCCTCTTACCCCTTCTAAAGATAGAGGCATAAAAAATACTAATAAACTGTATGAATTAAATAATACAAAGGCTCCAGCAGTTTTAATAGAAATATCTTTTCATGATAATAGAGATGATGCTCGATTTATTATAAATAATATGCCTTTAATAGCTGAAGCTATTGTAAAAGGTATTTGTGATTATTTTAATGTAACATTTAAAAAACCACAACCTCAAAAATCTCAGCAAAGCAGTAAAACAGGAAAATTATATAAAGTTCAAGTAGGTGCTTTTTCTAAAAAAGAAAATGCTGAAAATTTAACAAATAAACTTAAATCTCAAGGATATAGTGTATATATGTATAAAGATACTGATAGCTTATATAAAGTTCAAGTAGGCGCTTTTTCTAAAAAAGAAAATGCTGATAAATTAGCGTCAAAATTAAAAGCAGATGGCTACAATACATTCGTATATGAAGATTAAACTTATAATAAAAAGACTAAACCAATTTTATATTGATTTAGTCTTTTTGATTTATACAAAATAAAATTTACTCTCTTTAAATTTTAATCATAAAATATTTTTTATTTATAAAAGATTTATACCTGCATTTTGGCACTTCTCAATTGTATCGCTATCCCAAAGAGATACTTGCACTTCGCCTATATGAGCTTTTGCAAGCAATAGCATACATAGCCTTGATTGTCCTATGCCTCCCCCCATTGTTAATGGAAGTTTTCCATTTAAAAGCATTTTATGAAACGGAAACTTACGTCTATCATCACAATTTGCTTTTGTTAACTGTTCATCTAAAGCCTTTGCATCAACTCTTATTCCCATAGACGAAACTTCAAATGCTCTTTGTAAAATATCATTCCAAAATAGAATATCTCCATTTAAAGACCAATCATCATAATCAGGAGAACGTCCATCATGTTTTTCTCCTGATTTTAATTTATCTCCTATCTGCATAATAAAAGCTGTTTTATGTTCTTTTAAATAAGCATTTTCACGTTCTTTAGGAGATAATAAAGGATACATATCTTCAAGTTCATAAGTTGTTACATAACTTATATTTCTATCTAAGACAACTGGAATTTGTGGAAATTCTTCTTTTAGTTTATCTAATGTATCACAAATTGCATTTACAATTAATTCCACAGTTTTCTTTAAATACTCTATATTGCGATCTTCTTTTCTAATAACCTTTTCCCAATCCCATTGATCTACATAAATTGAATGTAATTCATCTAATTCTTCATCTCTTCGAATTGCATTCATATCTGTATATAATCCTTCCCCAGCACTAAATCCATATTTATATAAAGCCATTCTTTTCCATTTAGCTAGAGAGTGTACTATTTCTGCTTCAGTTTTAATTTCCATAATATCAAAACTTACTGGGCGTTCTATTCCATTTAAATTATCATTTAGTCCTGTTGAAGGATCTACAAATAAGGGTGCTGACACTCTTTTAAGATTTAAAGCTTCTTTAAAATTATCTTCAAAAATTCTTTTAAGTTTTCCTATTGCAGTTTGTGTTTCATAAAGGTTAAGCACAGATTTATAACCTTTGGGAATTATTAATTTACTCATTATTTCAACTCCTTTGAAAATTTTATAAATATACTTGCTCTTTAAATATTTAAATAATATTTATTATTTAAATATCAACAAGATTTTTCTTATAAGAATAATAAAGCTCTCTTAACACTTTCATTTTCATATCTAATTCAAGTTGAAGATTTGATAATTTATCATAATCCTCTGAAGCTGAAGCTTCTTTTATTCTTGTAAATAAACTTTTACTTGTATAAGTATCTTTCATAAGATACATTCTTAATTCATTAATAGCCATCCAATTGCTTATATCAAGATCCAATGCTTTTTCTGGATTATGAAGCATCTTAAAACTTCTTATTTCGTCCATATAATTGGATATAATTCTATTATTTATTTCAGTTACCCATCTCTTAATTACTGCCATTTTATAACTTTCAATTATTTTAGAATTAAGAATTTCACCTTGATTTAAAACAGCAAGTTTTTCAGGATATTTAGAAAAAGCAGAGATATTTTCAAATACTGTTGCCGGAGCTTTACCAAATATAGCTTCTCTTTCTTTTTCTGAATAATGTTCAAATACATCTTCCTCTGACCTATAAGCTCTTCCTTTTTCTAAATAATCTGCATCCTCCTCTGGAGCTTTAGAAATCTCTTTAAGAAGATCATCTTCATTTTTAGAATTTTCTAATGCATACTTTATACCATCTATCATTGTTAAATACATAGTAGCAAGTGATAAATAAGTATTTGTATGAGGATTTGGGGCTCTTAGTTCAAAACGTGTAGCTAAAGGGCTTTGAATATCTCTTACTAAACCAATCAATACAGTTCTATTTCTAGATGGTTCTTCAACAGCATGACCTAAAGATGTAACTATACAAATTGGAGCTTCAAAACCAGGTTTTAGCCTTCTTAAAGAATCATTAGTTGCAGATACAAATGGATTAATTACTTCATAATTTTTTAATATTCCCATTAATGAAGCATAACCAAATACACTTAAATAATGTTTTTTAGTAGCAGTAAACAAATTAATTCTTTTCCCATTTTTAAGTTTTAATGCCATTCCTATATGAGTATGCTTTCCACTTCCTGCAACCCCTTCTATAGGTTTTGCTTGAAATGTAACATCCAGACCATTTCTTCTAAATACTTCTTTTACTAATGTTCTAACAAGTAAATCATTATCTGCAGCTTGAATGGCATCTGAATATTTCCAGTCAATCTCAAGCTGTTCCATTATATGGTTAAATTTACCTGATTCATCTATTTTGCCTTTAACTCCTCCAACTTCTTTATGTCCCATTTCAGGATCAAGTCCATATTTATTCATAAACATCAAACATTGTTCAAGAGAAGTTCTTACAGCTCCTTTTGTTCTTTTCCAATATTGTTCTTGAAGTGCTTGTGATGTAGATAATGCTTCTATTTCTTCCATTTCAGCTATATCATTAGGTGTCTTTACCCAAAATTCAAGTTCTGTAGCTGATGTAGCAACTACATCTTCTATATCATCAACAGATATACCATAATCTTTTAAAGTATGAGGATATTTTTTTAAAAGTGAAAAAAGCGTAGTTTTAAAATATTCAATAGATTTTTTTAATATATTTCTTGAATCAACAGCCTTTCCTTCATGAATAAGAAAGCATGGAATTCTTAGTGTACCTACTGGTTTCCCTGTTTCTTCGTCAATATTTTCAAAATTGTAATCAACATACCAATTAACATCTAAATCTGCAACCATATCTATTTTAGCGTTATTTATTGTTGCTATTCCTGGAAGAACAACAGATGAACCGTCAGTTTGAACAGAACCTTTTAAAAATGTAGTTATGTCATCAAGAAATATTTTTACAGGTATTTTTTCATCTGTATCATTCCCAGATAAATCTATTCCTACTAAAGAAACAAATTGTATTTCAGGATGAGATTTTAATATATTTGTAATTGTATCTTCTGAATGATTTTCTTTAGGAATTGTAAATATTAAATCTTTTAACATTATAAAACCTCCAATATATTATTAAAATATAAATATATTTATTTCATAAGATATTTGTCTACTGATTCTGCTGCCTTTAATCCATCACTTATTGCTCTTACTACAAGTGATTGTCCAGTTCTCATATCCCCTGCTGCAAAAATACCTTTTACAGATGTCATATAATTTTCATCTGTATATACATTACCTCTGTTATCAAGTTTTATATCAAGTTCTTTTAGCATACCTTCATATATTGGGTTGCTAAATCCCATAGCTATAAGCACTAAATCAACATCTTGTTCAAATTCGCTGCCTTGGATTTCTGTCATAATAAATTTCCCATTTTCATCTTTATCCCATCTTACCTCTGCTCCATAAAGCTTAGTTAATTTACCGTTTTTACCTTCAAATCTCTTTGTTGTAATACACCATTTTCTTATGCATCCTTCTTCATGAGAAGTAGATGTTTTTAATGTTCTTGGAAATTCAGGCCATGGCATAGAATCATCTCTACTTATAGGAGGTTTAGGGAGTATTTCATATTGATAAATTTCCTTTGCACCTTGCCTTCTAGCAGTTCCTATACAATCAGAACCTGTATCTCCTCCTCCTATAACAACTACAACTTTCCCTTTCGCATCTATATATTTATCTTTTAATTCTTTTCCGGCATTTTTTCTGTTTTGTGCTGTAAGATATTCCATTGCATAATATATTCCATTAAGTTCCCTTCCTTCTATATTAAGGTTTCTCGGAACTTGACAGCCTCCAGTAAGAATAACAGCATCAAAATTATGTCTTATACTATCTAAAGAATAGTCTTTACCTATTTCACAATTAGTTTTAAAAATTATACCTTCTTCTTCCATAATAGAAATTCTTCTATCAATTATATTTTTTTCAAGTTTAAAATCAGGAATTCCATATCTTAATAAACCACCAGGAGCATCATCTTTTTCAAATACCGTTACTTTATGTCCATAAGAATTAAGCTTTACAGAAACCGCCAATCCTGAAGGTCCAGACCCTATTACTGCAACTTTTTTACCAGTTCTTACTCTTGGAATATTTGGTTTAACCCAGCCTTTTTCATAAGCTTTTTCTATAATTGCTAGTTCTATATCTTCAATAGCTACAGCTTCCCTGTTAATACCTAAAGTACAAGAACCTTCGCAAAGAGCTGGGCAAACTCTTCCAGTAAATTCTGGGAAAGGATGAGTAATAGATAATCTTTTATAAGCTTTTTCCCATTGTCCTAAATATACCATGTTGTTATAATCTGGTATAAGATTTCCCAAAGGACAGCCATAATTGCAAAACGGTGTACCACAATTCATACATCTAGCCCCTTGAATTTTGAGTTTATCTTCGGGAAGCATTACTTTAACTTCTTTATAGTCTTTTATTCTTTCTTCTATAGGGCGTTTATAGGATGTTTCTCTTTTATATTCCTTAAATCCAGTTACTTTTCCCATATGACAACCATTCCTTTCGCTATGCTCAAGACACAAAATTTATAAATATATACTTCATCATTAAAATATAAACTACTTTTTTAGTTTTTTAGAAGCAAGTATTTCTTTATAAACTGTTGGAATAACTTTTTTAAACTTAACTATATACTCATCCCAATTATCCAATATTTTTTTAGCTTTTTTGCTATTTGTATATTCATAGTGCTCTATTATTATTTTATTAAGAGTATCTATGTCTTCATCTTCATGAAGTTTTTCTATTTCTATAAATTCCATATTGCATTTTTCTGAGAAATCTCCATTTTCATCAAGAATATAAGCTATGCCTCCGCTCATTCCTGCTGCAAAATTTTTCCCTGTATTACCAATAACAACTACAATTCCTCCAGTCATATATTCGCAGCAGTGATCTCCTACGCCCTCTACAACAGCTTGAGCTCCACTATTTCTTACGGCAAATCTTTCACCAGCAGAACCATTTATAAATACTTTGCCACTAGTTGCACCATATAATATGGTATTTCCTGCTATAGTATTTAAATCCTGATCAAAATCTGCATTTTTAGGAGTTTTTATTATTATTTTAGCTCCTGAAAGACCTTTAGCAACATAATCATTGGCATCTCCTTCTAATATTAAAGTTAGTCCTTTAGCTCCAAATGCTCCAAAACTTTGTCCTGCTGAACCTTTGAAATTAAAAACAATAGTATCTTCTAAAAGTCCTTCATGTCCATATTCTTTAGCAATTTTACCGCTAATCATAGCTCCTACTGAGCGATCTGTATTTCTAATTTCAAAATCTCCTTTTACAGGAATTTTCTCTTTAAGAGATTTTTCTGCAACCTGAATTAACTTATAATCTATTGTATTATGCAAATTATTATTTTGAGACATAACACAATAAGGTTTAATTCTAGTAGGCACATCAGGTCTATAAAGTATTGCCGAAAGATCTAAATATTTAGCTTTCCAATGATCAATTTCTGTGTTTATTTCAAGTTTATCGACTCTTCCAACCATTTCATTTATACTTCTAAATCCAAGTTCTGCCATAATTTCTCTTACTTCCATAGCAAGATAAGTAAAAAGATTTATAATATATTCAGGTTTGCCTTTAAAGTTTTTTCTAAGTTCAGGATCTTGAGTTGCTATACCCATTTCACATGTATTCATATGGCAATTTCTAAGCATAGTACATCCCATAGCTACCAATACTGATGTAGCAAATCCAAATTCTTCTGCCCCAAGAAGTGCAGCAATTACTATATCACGTCCAGTTTTTAACTGACCATCTGTTTGTATTCTAACTCTGCTTCTAAGATTATTCATAAGAAGCACTTGATGAGTTTCTGAAAGTCCCAGCTCCCAAGGTATTCCTGCATGTTTTATAGATGATATTGGAGATGCACCAGTTCCTCCATCATATCCACTTATGAGAATAGCATCTGCATGAGCCTTAGCAACACCTGCTGCAATTGTTCCAACTCCTACTTCTGAAACAAGCTTTACACTTACTCTTGCTGATGGATTAACATTTTTAAGATCATATATAAGCTGTGCTAAGTCTTCTATTGAATAAATATCATGATGAGGTGGAGGTGATATAAGATCAATTCCTGGAGTTGAATGTCTTACTTTTGCTATTACTTCATCTACCTTTTTACCTGGAAGCTGCCCTCCTTCTCCAGGTTTAGCTCCTTGTGCCATCTTTATTTGAAGTTCATTTGCATTTACAAGATATTCTGTAGTTACTCCAAAACGTGCTGAAGCTATTTGTTTAATAGCACTTCTTCTGCTATCACCATTTTCATCTTCTATATATCTTGTACGGTCTTCTCCACCTTCTCCAGAATTACTCTTCCCACCTAATCTATTCATTGCTATAGCTATTGTTTCATGAGCCTCTTTACTTATAGAACCAAATGACATTGCTCCTGTACAAAATCTCTTTACTATTTCACTTACAGGTTCAACCTCATCAATTGGAATAGGTGAATTATTTTTCTTAAATCTCAAAAGAGATCTTAAAGTGCAAAGATTTTTAGATTGTTCATTAACAAGACTAGTGTATTCTTTAAATATATCGTATCTGCCTTGTCTTACTGCTATTTGAAGTTTTGATATAGTATCTGGATTAAATAAATGAAATTCTCCATTTTTCCTCCAAGCATACTGTCCACCTGTTTCTAATTCTTTCATTGGTTTTCTTATATTGTTATAAGCATTTTTATGTCTTATAAGCACCTCTTGTGCTATTACATCTATTCCTATTCCTCCTATTCTAGAAGGAGTACCTTCAAAATAATTATCTATTAGTTCTTTATTAAGCCCAATAGCTTCAAATATTTGAGCTCCATGATAACTTTGAAGTGTACATATACCCATTTTAGATAATATTTTAAGTAATCCATGATTTAAAGCATTTATATAATTTTCTTTAGCTTTTTCAGCAGTAATTCCTGTAATATCACCTTCTTTAACCATATGTTCAATAGTTTCAAAAGCTAAATAAGGATTTACTGCAGTAGCACCATAGCCTATAAGCAATGCAAGATGCATTGTTTCTCTCATCTCTCCAGTTTCAACTATTATAGATACTTTTGTTCTTGTTTTTTCTCTTATAAGATGATGCTGTACAGCTCCTACAGCAAGTAAGCTAGGTATAGCTGCATCATAAGCATCTACTTTTTTATCGCTAAGAATAATTATGTTATACCCTTCACTTACTCTCTCAGATGCTCTTTCACAAATCTTTGTTAAAGCTTTTTTAAACCCTTCAACTCCTGTATCATATTTAAATGTTATTGGAATAACTGTACTTTTAAAATTTTTATCTTTTAAATTTTTTATTTTTGCCATATCTTTATTAGTGAGTACAGGACTTTCTATTTCAATAAATGGATTTTCATAAGTTCCCTTATTTAATAAATTTCCTTGAGATCCAATATAATTCATAAGAGACATAACTAATTCTTCTCTTATTGGATCTATTGGGGGATTGGTAACTTGTGCAAAAAGTTGTTTGAAGTAAGAAAATAAAAGCTGAGGTTTATTGGATAACACTGCAAGAGGAGTATCATTCCCCATAGAACCTATAGGTTCTGCTCCTGTTTTTGCCATTGTTCCTAAAATAATATTTAAGTCTTCTAATGTATATCCAAAAGCTCCTTGTTTTTCCATCAAACATTCAGTATTTACTATACAGTCATCTTCGGTTTCTTTATAATCTTCTAATCTTATTTTATTTTTAGCAATCATTTCAGCATAAGGTTTTTCCATACAAACTTTTTTCTTTATTTCATAATCTTCTATAATTCTTCCTTCCTTTGTATCAACGAGGAACATTTTCCCTGGTTTAAGCTTTCCTTTTCTTTCTACTTCTTCAGGTTTAATATTAAGTACTCCAACTTCTGATGCAACTATTACCAATCCATCTTTTGTAACAATATATCTAGCTGGTCTTAACCCATTTCTATCTACAACTGCTCCAACTTGAGCACCATCAGAAAAAATTATTGCAGCAGGGCCATCCCATGGTTCAATTAAAGAAGCATGATATTCATAAAAAGCTCTTTTGTAATCTTCCATTTTTTTATCATGTTTCCATGCTTCAGGTATAAGCATCATCATTGCATGAGCCATACTTCTACCATCACATTCTAAAAGTTCAAATATATTATCTAAAGACTCTGAATCACTACCGCTATTTTTAACTATTGGAAATATTTTTTTAATATCGTCTCCTATTATATCTGACTTAAGAACTCCTTCACGTGCATGCATCCAATTTCTATTTCCTCTTATGGTATTTATTTCACCATTATGAGCTAAAAATCTAAAAGGCTGTGCTAATCCCCAAGTTGGGAAAGTGTTTGTACTATATCTTTGATGCACAACTGCTATTGCACTTTTAAAATTAATATCCTCAAGATCTATATAGTAATTTCCAATTTGTTGAGCTACAAATAACCCTTTATAAACAATTGTTCTGCTTGATAAACTACATACATAAAAATACTCAGAGCCTCTTTTTACAAGCTTGCTTACTTCATTTTCAGTTCTCTTTCTAATAATATAAAGTGTTTTTTCAAATTCTTTTTTACTTTTGCAGTTACTTTCTATAAAAATCTGCCTTATTGCAGGTTCTGTTCCTTTAGCAGTTTCTCCTATTACTCCGTTGTTAACAGGTACATCTCTCCAACCAAGAACCTTTTGACCTTCTTCATATATAATCCTTTCAAAAATGCCCTCACACTGTAATCTTGCAGCAGGTTCTCGTGGTAAAAATACCATTCCAACAGCATATTGATTATCTTTTGGAAGTTTAATACCTAAATTTTCACAACATATTCTAAAAAACTCATCAGGAATTTGAGTAAGAATTCCTGCTCCATCGCCGGTATTTGGATCAGAGCCTACTGCTCCTCTATGAGTAAGATTATTAAGAACTTTTAATGCTTTTTTTATAATACCATGGCTTTTTTCACCTTTAATATTTGCTACAAATCCAACTCCACAACTATCTTTTTCATTACTTGGATCATAAAGTCCCTGTGGTTTTGGTAGACCCATTTCATAATTCATATATTGTCCCCCTATCTATATAACTTCATTAAAAACAACTGAAATTTTTATTTTATAAATGAAATTTATATAAAACAAAAAAACAGCAAAGACACCTAAGGTATAAACCCTACAGCGCCTTTGCTGTTTATGAAAATATTGTATCATTAAATTTTATATCTGTAAATATTAATTTTAAAAAAAATGAAATAATTATATTTAAAAATTTCAAAACAAATTCAATTTTGTATGTCTTATATAAAAACAAATATTGTAGTGAAAGTTTACAGTTTAATTCTTTCATGGATTTTGTTGACAAATTTATGTTTATATTATATTATAATTATAATGAACAAAGGCGTTCACGAAATAATTTATACTATTTCGTGAACGCTATTATTTTATATTGTAATATTATAACATAATCCTTTAAAGGAGGTTTATAAAAATATGACTTATACAATGAAAGAGATTTTACAATTTGTAAAAGAAAATGATGTTAAATTCATTCGTCTTGCCTTTTGTGATATTTTAGGCAATCAAAAGAATATATCTATAATGCCTCAAGAACTTGAAAGAGCCTTTGAAAGCGGCATATCTTTTGATGCTTCTGCAATTTCAGGATTTATGAATGTTGAAAAATCGGATTTATTTTTGCATCCTGATCCTTCAACTTTAAATGTTTTACCATGGAGACCGCAGCAAGGAAGTGTAATTCGTTTCTTTTGTGATATAAAACACCCTGATGATACTGAATATGAAGGGGATACAAGAAATGTTTTAAAACAAGCTATAAAACGTGCTGCAGATATGGGGTATACTTGCAAATTAGGAGCTGAATGTGAATTTTATCTTTTTAAAGAAGATGAAAATGGAAATCCTACAGATACTCCTTATGATGAGGGCAGCTATTTAGATATTTCACCCCTTGATAAATGTGAAAATGTTAGAAGGGAAATTTGCTTAACTTTAGAACAAATGGGAATAATGCCAGAAACATCTCATCATGAAGAAGGCCCCGGTCAAAATGAAATTGATTTTAAATATAGTGATGCACTTACAGCTGCAGATAATTTAATTACATTTAAATCAGTTGTAAAAGCTATTGCCTCTAGAAATGGACTTTTTGCTTCATTTATGCCTAAGCCAATAAAAAATAAAAGCGGAAGTGGACTTCATATTAATTTATCGCTTTTAAAAAATGGAGTTAATATTTTTAAAGATATTAATACCAAAAATAATTCTGAAGCCAAAAGTTTCATAGCTGGTATACTTGAAAGAATATCAGAAATAACAGCATTTTCTAATCCAATTACAAATTCATATGCACGCTTAGGAAGCTTTAAAGCTCCAAAATATATATCTTGGTCACAGCAAAACCGCTCTCAGCTTATAAGAATTCCTGCTGCCAAAAATGAATATTCAAGAATAGAATTACGCTCTCCAGATCCAGTTTGCAATCCTTATATAACATTTGCTCTTATTTTACACGCTGGACTTGATGGAATAGAAAAAGGACTTAAACTTTCTGAGCCAACTGACTTTAATATATACACAGCAGAACACACTAAACTTAACAATTTAAAAATTCTTCCTGAAAATTTAAAAGAAGCACTAGATATATTATCCCAAAGCAATTTTGTAAAAAATTTTTTAGATAAAAAAATGCTTGATAAATACTTAGCTATAAAGCTTGATGAATGGGAAAAATATATAACAAATATAGAAAATGAATATATAGAAAAACAAATGTATTTCAAATTTATTTAAGGCAGAATAAATAGGTAAAGTTGGTGAATGGGGATATGAATAGTGTACTTATTGTTTCAAGTTCAAAAAATACTAAAGTATTTTTTGATGAGCTTTTAAAAAATTCATATGAAGAAATGATAATAGCTAAAAATGGCAGCGAAGCTAGACGAGTTTTAATTGAAAGGACATTTGATTTATGCATTATCAATGCCCCATTATCTGATGAATTTGGAACGGATCTTGCAATAAATATAATAAATACAAATTTAATGCAGGTAATGTTAATTGTAAAAAGTGAAATTGCAGATGAAGTTTCTGCAAAGGTAGAAGATTTTGGTGTATTTGTTATATCAAAGCCTATTAATCGTCAAATCTTTTGGAATGCTTTAAAATTAATGACAGCTGCTCATAACAGAATACGTGGTTTAAAAGATGAAAATACTAAGCTGCAAAAGAAAATCGAAGATATAAAGTTCGTTGATAGAGCTAAATGTGTTCTTATTGAATATTTAAACATGTCAGAAGCACAAGCACATAAATTTATTGAAAAACAAGCTATGGATAGACGAATTACAAAAAAAGACTTAGCAATAGAAATTTTAAAATTTTACGGAAATTATTAAAATTTTTATCTTTATTTTAATATTGTTCATCATAATATTAAGGGAAATCATTAACTTCCCTTAATATTTATTTTTTAAATTAAGTTTTTAATAAATATTAAATTTTTTAGTTTTTTAATCACTATATTAGCATATTAGTATATAAAACTTTTCTAATTAAAACTCATCAATTGTAATTACAGGCATAACATTAATCACAGGTTTTTCATAAGGATGTACCTTTTTTATAGTTTCTACAGCTTTTTTGTAAATCTCTTTCTTGCAAGTAAATTCTACTTTTACCTCTTCAACTTCACATATTTCCCCTCTTTCTCCTTTAAAAGGATTTGCATCTTTAAGAGGTCTCCAAGAACCTTTTACCTTTGAAACTGCCATACAGTAATCATAAATACCGTCAACTGTTAAAGCATCTATTTTGTTTAATTCTTCACGAAGGTTATTAACATATTCCTCCGGTATAAAAGTTTCTATTTTTACTAAACTAAATTCCATATTTTAACCCCTTTCAAACATTTTCTATAATTTACTTAATTATAGCATTTATGTATAATTAATTTATATTAAATTTTTAAAATATAAATTAACCTGTTGTGCTAAATAAAAAATAATTCCTACTTATGCATATTTAGGTTTATTATTCCATGTTTTTAGTGCGTAGCACACTTAGATAGTCCAAATTAAATATTATGGATACATTATCTAAATATTAAAAGAGCCATCTGTTAAAAAGGTTCCAAAGATTGGAATCAGTTTTTTGCTGTATTCCAATTCTTAATTGTTTTTTGTTTATTGTATTATTGTTATTTAGTAAAAATAGAAAAATATGTATTTTTCAATTTATCATCAAAATGAACTAATTTCTTGTTCAAAATCATATAAATCTCGTCACATACTTTTTCTAAATACTCATGTTGATGTGAAGTTAATAAAATTGTTTTACCTTCTTTTTTTAAGTTTGATAATATTGACAAAACTTCAACATTGGTTTGAAAATCAAGTGCGTTAAATGGTTCATCTAGCATTATTATATCTTGATGTTCCATTATTGCTTGCGTAATACCTAATTTTTGTTTCATTCCAGAAGAATAGTTTTTTACTCTTGTCTTATCATTTGGATCTAATCCAACTTTTTTCATACATGTTTTTATATCATTATCAGATATCTTCCCTTGTATATCAGCTAATAATTTTAAATTTGTAAACCCATCATAAAAGTCAATGTATCCAGGTTGATTAACAAATAGTCCAACGTCTTCAGGGAAATTTAAGTCCTTACCTACTCTTCTTCCTCTAACATATACTTCCCCTTCATCTGCATATTCTAAACCTGCTATTATTTTAAATAGAACGCTCTTTCCTGTTCCATTACCTCCAACAATGCCTATAGTTTTTCCAGCTTCAATTCGCAATGATGCATCATCATATAAGACATTTTGCTTGTATTTTTTACATATATTCTTGATCTCAATTATTGACATGTTTTACCCTCCTCACATACAAAAAGATATAATATGCCAAAATAGCTACTATTAAAATGCTCGTTTTGAAGCACAATTTTCCGATTGAATTAACATTATCATACAAGTTAATGATACCAAAATTAATATTTAAATAGTTTATTTGTGGTGCAAGGAAAAAGATAAACTTAACTAACAACATCAAAATAACAGTTCCTACATCATTTATAAAGTTATTTAAAATTTCAAAAATAACAAACTCAAAAAGTAAATTTATAAAGAAAATACTAAGGTAAATATTTAATATTTTATTAGTAAATGCAATTCCAAATGTTTCAAATAGGTAATCACCAACATTTGTGGATCCTCCTAAATGAAATGTCAGATTTCCTATAATGAATAAGCTCAATGTATACAAACAAATGTATTTAATATATTCCTTTGAAAATGCATATTCAAAGGATGCTTTATTCTTAAATCTAATTAAAATTGGCGCTTGACTATATCTTTCCACCCTACTATCTGCAATTCCAATAAAAAACAGAGGTAGCATATACATAATCGTTAATCTCATCCAACCTATAAAAGATATAGAGTTTTCACTTATTCCAAACATAGTGGTCAACATTACATCTCTTATATTAAAACTACGAAATATTTCTAATAATATCAAAACAAGCACAATGCTTAAGGTTATTATTTTTTCTTTTCTTGTAATGATAAATGAATTAAACCCAGAATGCTTTATTTTTTTACCAAAGCAAAACATTACTACTCCTAAGCCAAACAAAATCACTAATATAAATTTTGCAATACCGTTTACAAACAATCCATGGTGAAGCAGTATAAAATTATTAAAACAAACTACAGGTAATATTGTTTTAAGTTCTGTTTTAAAACCTATGAATGTCATAACATAAACAATAACGGAAACAACTATTACTTTCTTATATCCAAATCTATAATTAACATAAGAGAGCAACGACAATAATACCATAAATCCAAAAATATAATATAAAATAATGGAAATTATAGCGATATACGGGCTGTGAAAATTTTCTATATACTTGTTTAAAAGCAAAATCAATTCATTATAACCTGTTAAATCAATGGCTTTTAATTGAAAGTTCAATCCAAATGTTCCAATTCCAATAACAAATAATATTAACAAGTGTAAAATAAAATATACAAATAACCACTGAATGTATTCATTAACAGTACTTCTGATTTGGTGGAATGAATTTCTATATCTTATGATTTCTATCTGACTAATACCTTTTATATGTTTTGCAATAACAATAAATAGAATTGGTAGTACACAGTATAATACATAATAATGGTTTGTGAGAATTATCATTATATAACCCCAAACTCCCATGTTTATATTTTTAAAATATTTTAATTCACGCCCACAAATAAAACACAAAACAAAAAAATTTATAAGGAGCAAAATTTTATTTTCACTAAATATTCTAAAAATGAATCTCTTATTTTTCCCTTTCATAACTACCTCTTAACACCACCCAAGTAATTATGATAATTGTTATGGAAACAAGGATACCCATACATATGTTACTAAATTTCATTGCATCAGGTTTTAGACGGTTTAGAACAAATGTTGTTGTTAGACTGTATTTTGATAAACCTAATATTGAAGTAAAGAAATTTTCTAAAAGAACATATACAAATGGCGTAAGTAAAGCTAAAAATAAATTTTCTATATAAAGTGCCGATATCTGCGCAAATAAGCAAATCAATATTCCTATAAACGCTTTTTGTAATGACCATATTATTCCAAAAGCAATGGGGTTCACCATTTGCATTTCTCCAAGAAGATAGCCCATTAAAGTTGGTTTATCCCCTACCTCTATCACATCTGCAATTACATTAGAGAATGTCACACCAACAACATTTACTAAAAATACCATAGTAAAACACATTATAATTGAAGAAGTTATTTGTATAAATAAATATTTACCCTTGGACATTCGCAGAGGTACATATTCTAAAAAATTATCTTTTTTCATAAAAAATATGCCAAAGGCGAATGGTAAACTTACAATCAATCCAAAGAAAAAGTCTATTGGTTCTGAAGCATATTCATATGGGCTTATTTTATAATATATCATGCTATTAGAGTTATAATACGCTATTAATAGCAATAAAGCAGCAACATATATTACACTCGTAATTAGCACAGGCATCATTTGTCTTTTTATAGAATTCAAGTATAGCCTCATCGTATTCCTCCAAGTCTCAATATTTAAAATAGGAGACTATTTATTATAGAATAATCTCCTATGACTGCTAGTTGCTTTTGTTTGATAACTTATGTAACCTTTACCATTAACTCTACCAACTGTAGTGCTATGATTCAGAGAATGCTTGGGTTGCCTATTGCAAAAAGAATTTAAAAGAATTATTTCCAAGCTTCTGTAGTCAAACTAAATTCAACAGAACCCGTAGGCCATTGCATAAAACCATAGAACTAATAAGACATAACCTCACAAAATGTTTTGGATATCATTATGATTATTTTAGAATCGTAGACAGAATGCCTATATATGCTTGTAAGTTTGGTAGAGCAAGATTTCACAAGACATATAGAGGATGTGTATCATATGAATGTACTATCATAGTAATATAAATAACTTGTCTACATTTATAATGTTACCCCCCCTATTACAAAAATGTCAATAATTTTCATATTCTATATTTTTACAATATTCGTCATATATTTATCAAATGATCTATTTATTGAAATCTATTTTCATCTTATTCAACCACTGCTTCAACCTCCATTTCATTGTTAATGTTGCTGGTAAATGGCATTATAATTATATATGTTTATTAATCAACCTCTTTAACAGAGAAATAATAGGTTATTCAGTAGGTGATAAAAAAGATGCTGAGTTAGTTTATGAATCATTTATGAGCACTAATATAAATTTAACTAAAGTAAAAGTATTCAATACTGATAGAGGATTAGAAGAATAAAAAAAGATTTAAGAGGTTACGTGTTATGGTATAGCTATAAACGTATTCATAGTTCATTAAATTATATGACTTCTGTAGAATATAGTCTAGCAAAAATGACCGAATAATAATTGTACAAAAAAAGTGTTGATAATCCACTCCTATATCAGCTTTGATTTTTCCATAAATTATTTGTATTTTATACTTTGAGGCAAAAACTATATGATATTTACAATTCCATTTGCTATGTGCTAAACTACTATTATCCATATTGGATATACCTCCTTTGTATCTTTAGTTGTGGTCGGCGAACCTACTACTAATTTTACATCGGAGGTTTTGTTTTTTCTATTTATAACTAAAAGCTTTATTATATAACTTAATTTATTATTGAAGTTTTGGCCAATAATCTTTATTTGCTTCAATAAGGTCATCAAGTATATGTTTGGCTTGAAAAGCAGATTTAACTGTTTTGTTCATTGTTAAAGCCATTAATGCTTTCATATATGAACCTTCAATTGCTGCATCTACAAGTAACTTTTCTGATGCTAATTGCTGCTCAATTAAACCTTTATAAAAAGTCGGTATTTCTCCAATTCTTACTACTTCTGGTCCATTTGAAGTAATATATGCTGGTACTTCAACCATTGCATCACTTTGTATATTAGATATTGCTCCTTTATTTTCAACTATAACTAAAAATCTTTTTCTTAAATTGAAAGCTAATGACATAGCAACATCAACTATAAATTGGCCATGTACACCTACATAAAAAGCATTTTTATCTAATTTCCCAGTTGCAATATATTTATCAACTGCATCAAATAATTTTTTTTCCCTTCCTTCCATAACTTCATTCGCTCTTGTTTTCACCTTATTAGCATGACCAACTATATAGTCAGATAATAAATAATACTGCATATATGGGTTAGGTAAATATTCTGAAAACATTTCAACTAAGTATTTAATATTTCCCCAAGTCTTTAGCCATGATGGATCAGAGTGTTGTGAATCTACTTTTGACATATCTTGCATAAGATAATATTGCTGTGAATGCTGCATGAGACTTTTTCTCTTTAGCTAGTCCTATTGAAAGACCAACACAAAATATGAGCCCTAAATTTGTTAATATGGATACTAAAGAACCTGACAACATCTTTCCAAATCCGTATATTATAGGATTTTTCATAAATGGTAATAATGCTGCAAGCTTTACATTTGTAAGTACATTACCCAAAGCAATTAAAAGACCTGCAATTGGAAGAATAAGAATAGGTACAAACATACCTTTTGAAAACTGTTGCATTGCATCTAAAACTTTTTTTTTCATAAATTAGCCTCCTCATTAATTTATTTTTTAATTGTTAATATAACTTTTATAGTTTTATTATATTAACATCGTTTTCATAAAAAAATAGTTTTCAAACATAAAAAAACATGTTATCTCATAAAATAACATGTTATCATTTACATTTATCTGATTTTTTAAAATATTTAAATATAATATATTCTATAAACATATATACGTTTGGAAAAAAAGTATTTGGATAATAATTTTTATCATCTAACTTATTCATATCAAAAATTTTAAAACTTATGTCTGCTAATCTAGCGATACTATTTTCGATTTCTCTTGTAATTGAAATCACTTTAATTCCTCTTTTTTTAGCTGAATTTACTTTATCAAGAACAAGCTTAGTTTCTCCAGATTTTGATACTACAACTAAAACCTGCATGTCTTCTAAATGATTTTCAAAAATTCCTATAGAATCTCCACCACTTGAAAATATACTTTTTTTCCCTATTATAAGAAGTCTATTACTTAAATATTCAGCTGGTAACCTTGAAAATCCAGTTCCGTAAACAAATATAACTTTATTTTTTACATTCATCAATATATCTACAAAATCATCTACATCTTCATCAGATATATACTGAAGAAAATTATCTAAATCTATACCTTTAATAACATCTACTTCTTTACGAACAGATTTAATTTCATTACTTATCATAGGCATAAAATTATATACCATATCTATAAAGCCATCATATCCAAGTTTTTTAGCAAGTCGCATGACTGTTGATGTTGATGTAAAGTTTTCTTTTGCAACTCCTCTAACCCCAAGCTTTATAACATTATTTATATTATTTACTATATATTCTAATACTTGATATTCTAATTTAGTTATATCTTTATTATTAATAATCTTATCTAAATCTGGTTTCATAAGATTTCATCCTCACTAATTAATTTAATTATTATGTATCCTTAATATAAACAATACTTAACAATTTTAATAAAATTATATGTTGCAAATAGTAAAGAAAAAGATGCCATATAGGCAGCTTTCTTTTATAATTTAAATTTGTATTAATATATGAAAAATATTGATAAAAAATAACAAAACATTTTAATTCAAGCTCTTTCTAAGGTTAAAAAAGTATGTTTATATTTATTTTTTTCATCAATCATGCCTTCTTTTATTTCTATAATATTCCACTTTGATTTATCATATTGTGGAAAAAAGGCATCTCCTTCAAAGTTTTCATAGATTTCTGTTAAATATATCTTTTTTGCATAAGGAAAAAGACTATTAAAAATTTGAGCTCCCCCTATGACAAAATACTCTTCATTAGAATCTACATATTTCATAATATCATCAATACTATATATAACTTCTACATTTTCATTTTCAATTTTATAATTTTTGTTTTGTGTAAGAACTATATGTTTTCTTCCTGGAAGAATTTTTTTTAAAGATTCAAAAGTTTTTCTTCCCATAATTATAGTTTTGCTTTTAGAAAGAGTTATCTCTTTAAACCTTTTTAAATCATTAGGAAGGTGCCAAGGCATTTCTTCATTTTTACCTATAACATTATTATTTGCAATAGCAACTACAAAGCTCAGCACTTAAACTGCCACCTCCATTTTTATAGCTGGATGATATTTATAATCAATAAGCTTTATATCATCTATAGTAAAATCATAAAAATTTTTAATTTCTGGATTTATCCAAAGTTTAGGTGCATCGTAAGCTTCATTTTCTCTTGTAAGCTGAAGTCTCATTCCTTCTACTTGATTTTCATAAATATGAGCATTATTTATAACGTGAGTAAATAATCCTGGTTTTAAACCTGTTACTTGAGCTATTAAATGAACCAAAACTGCATATTGAGTCATATTAAAAGGTCCTCCAAGAGGTACATCCATAGAACGCTGAACAAGCATACAGTTTAATCTTCCATCTGTTACATCCCACATGGTCATAAAGGCACAAGGATGAAGCGTTCCACCATCAAGATGTGGTATTTGCCAAAGACTCATAATATGTCTTCTGCCTTGAGGATCTTTTTTTAAACCTTCAATAAGTTTATCTATTTGATTATATTCTTTAACTACCCATCCATAAGCAGTACCTATAGTTCCATCTTCCTTCATCCATTCATCCCATATATGTACATTTTGCTCCTGAAGTTTTCTAACATCATTAGATTGATCTTTATATATCCATAGAAGCTCTTTTACAGCAGTCTTAAAAGCAACAAATTTTGTTGTAAGTATAGGGAATTCTTTTTCTAAATTGAATTGAAACATTTTATGAGGAAGCTTATATGTTGGTATACCTGTCCTATTTTCTTTTTCATAATATCCATTATCTAATATATCTCTAACTAAACTTAAATACTGTTTATCTGCAATGCTCATGGTTTTAATCATCCTTTCTATATATTAAAAATTAATATATATATTCAACGTAAAAAATAAATTTAATCTTTTTTGTAAAGTGCTATTAATTTATCATGTTCTAATATATGTTCACTTATCCAATTTACTATAAAATTAAGTATTTCCATAATAGATTCATCTTGATTAGTATCAATGCTATTTAAGTCTATATTGTTTATAGTATTAACAAAATCTTCATGATAAACTTTATGAGATAAGTATTTTTTATATCCTATACTAATCATATATTGTTCTTCAAAATTAAAATGAAATACAGTATAATCTTTAAGTTCTTTTAATATATCTACAATGTCGTCGTATTTGTCTATTTTAAATTCATTTTTTAATAAATTATAAGCTCTTTCTGCTATTTCAAATAATTTCTTATGTTGCTCATCTATCATTTCAATACCTAAAGCATATTTTTCATCCCATTTTATCATAAAGCACCACCCATTTTTATTTATTACTATGATATAAACTATATCAATTAAGATATTAAATATCAATATAAACATAAAATAATTTTCTTTATAAAAGGGTAAACTCTTCAATGAAAACTAAATTTTTATTATTTATAATTTGATTATAATCACAGTATTTATAGCATTATAACTTTATAATTTAATTTGTAATATAGATATTAATTAATAGATATTATTAATTATATCTATTACATGAAAACTAAATAGAAAATAATAATTCAAGAATGAAATATTTTTATAAAATATAATTATTGTTTTACTATATAGCTAAATTAAATTTAAAATTTTATATTTATAATTTATTAATAAATAATTTTAGGAGGGTTTGTTTATGAGATATAAAGGTACTAAGATATCAATTATAGGTTCCGGTTTTGTAGGTTCAACTACTGCTTTTGCTTTAATGATGAGTGGAACTGCTTCGGAAATAGTTATAGTTGATATAAATAAAGATAAGGCTGAGGGAGAAGCTATGGATTTATCTCATGGTGTATCCTTTGTTAAACCTGTTGATATAAAAGCTGGCGATTATAAAGATACTAAAGATTCAGATATAGTTATTATTACTGCAGGTGCTGCCCAGAAGATTGGCGAAACAAGATTAGATTTAGTAGGAAGAAATTTATCTATATTTAAATCTATTGTTCCTGAAGTAGTAAAATATAGTCCTAATTCAATACTTCTTGTAGTCTCAAATCCTGTTGATATTTTAACTTATATAACTTATAAGCTTTCAGGTTTTCCCAAAGAAAGAGTTATTGGTTCAGGTACTGTTTTAGATACTTCAAGGCTTAAATATATTCTTAGTGAAAATTCAGGAATTGATGCAAGAAATATTCATACTTATATAATAGGTGAACATGGAGATTCCGAAATAGCTACTTGGAGCCTTACAAATATAGCTGGCATGAGTATGGATGAATTTTGCAAAAATATATGCAAAAAATGCGGTGGTGAAAGGAAAGAGGATATTCATAAATCAGTAAAAAATGCAGCTTACGAAATTATTGAAAAAAAGGGTGCTACCTACTATGCAGTTGCATTAGCAATAAGACGTATAGTTGAAGCAATTATAAGAGATGAGAATTCTATTTTAACTGTTTCTACTCTTTTAAAAGGAGAATATGGAATAGATGATATTTATCTTGGAATACCCTCTATCGTTGGTTTATCGGGTGTAAAAAAAGTATTAGAAGTACCTTTAAATAAAGAAGAGCTTAATAAGCTAAAATATTCTGCTAAAACTTTAAAAGAATTATTAAATAGTGCAAAAATATAATTTAATAAAACTAACATATAATTAAGTTTTTTATATAGCATATAAAAATACTGCAGTCTAAATAAATTTTATTTTAGGCTGCAGCTTTTTTATTATTATATTTTAAAATTATTTTATTGATCCTTGCATTACACCTTCAATAATTTGTTTTTGTGCAATAAAGTATCCTATAAGTATAGGTAAAATTGTAAGCAATAATGCTGGTATTAATAACTCCCAGTTGTTCATATACGTACCATTAAATACTTTCATTTGTATTGGCATAGTATATAATTCTGGTTTATTTAATATAAGAGAAGGAAGTAAATAGTCGTTCCATATCCACATTACATTTAGTATAGCAATAGTAACTGCTGTTGGTTTTAACATAGGAAGTACTATACTAAAGAAAGTTCTCTTACGTCCACATCCATCAATTAATGCAGCTTCCTCAAGTTCAAGAGGAATAGATTTAATAAATCCATGAAATATAAAAACTGAAAGTGCACTTCCAAATCCTGCATAGAAAACTATTAATAAAGGAATTGGTATAGTATCAATTAAATTTAATCTAGCTCCATATATATACATCAAAGGTATCATTATAGATTGAAAAGGTATTATCATAGAAGCTACTAATATTGAAAAAAATATATTATTAAACTTATTATTATTTCTTACTAAGTAATAAGCTGTCATAGCTGAAAATAATAGTATTAATGCAGTACTTATAACAGTAATTATAAGACTGTTTGTAAATGTGGTAAGAAAATTCATTTTTTGTATTACTTCTGCAAAGTGATCAAAATTGTAAGTTTGAGGCAAAGCAAATGGATTTTCTAATATTTCTCCATTACTTTTAAATGAGTTTACAATCATTAAAAAGAATGGAAATACAAATGTTATAAAAGAAATTATTAGAATTATATAAGTTAAAATTTTAGATAATAATTTTCTATTTGCCATTATGCTTCCAGCTCTCCTCTCTTACCAAGATAAACTTGAATTCCAGAAATTATAGCTACTATTACAAATAAAATAATTGCTTCAGCCTGTCCCATACCATAATTATTTTCAATAAAAGCTTTATTAACTATATTCATGGTTACCATCATAGTACTGTTAAAAGGACCGCCGCCAGTTAAAGAATAGTTTATATCATATACCATAAATGTATTTTTTAATGTCATAAACATAGTTATTACAAAAGCCGGTCTCATTAATGGTATTGTAATTTTTATAAGTCTTTGCCAGCCATTAGCCCCATCAATAGTTGAAGCTTCTATAACATCTTTTGGAATATTTACTAATCCTGCAATAAAAATAATCATCATATAGCCAGCCATCTGCCATACTGTAACAATAACTATGGCCCAAAATGCTAATTTTTCATCTCCAAGCCATCCAAGCCTTAACATCTCAATTCCTAACTTCTCCCCAATGCTTGGTAAACTTTGGACAAAAATAAACTGCCATATATATCCAAGTACTAATCCTCCTATAAGATTAGGAGTAAAAAGAGAAGTTCTAAAAAAGTTTTGCCCCTTTACTCCTGAAGTAACAAGATATGCAAGAAGAAATCCAAGAGCATTAACAAGTATTATTGAAATTATAACATATTTAACAGTTAATCTCATTGAACTCCAAAAAAGAGGATCTTTAATTGCTGCTTTATAGTTAATAAGTCCTCCAAATTCAGGAGTGCTTATAACTGTTTCCATTTTCATAAATGTTAGATAAATACCATATATAAAAGGAATTAATACTGTAATAGTAAAAACAAACATCGTAGGAAATGTAAAAAACATTTGCTCACCAAGTTTTTTTAACGGTTTTTTTTCTGAAATCATAGGCTACCTCCACTTCTATATTTAGTAAAACTTATGTGCTGCAAAAATAATTTTTTATAAAACTGATGGGTGAATTTTAGACTCACCCATCTAATTAAAGTTATTATAACTTATTTTATTGTTTTTTTGTCTTATAGTAGTCTGCAAAATTCTTTGCTAATTCTGCACGAGTTTCTTTTTTATCAATATATTTTTGAACATGAGGTCCAAGTATATTTTGATATTCAGAAGTTACTACATAGTTTGTGCTAAAAGGCATTGTTTTACCCTTTTCTATAGCATTTGCAATAGCTACGCCTAAAGGATTAGTTACTTTATTAGGATTATTCTTAAATGCAGAAATTATTTGACATTTATTTACTACAAAATCTTGACCAGCCTTATCATATACTAACCAATTAAGGAATTTCTTTGCTGCCTCTTGTTGAGCTGCAGTAGCTTTTTTGTTTATTAAAAATACTTGAGTTGGTCCAGCAGTAATTTTATTGTTTAAAGGATTATCTGGGTTATTATCTACAGGTACAGGTATAAATCCAAATTTTTCATCTGCAACTGCTTTAAGTGAATCATAAGCCCAGTTTCCATTGAATAATATAGCGGATTCTCCTTTACCTACTGATAAATGTGCGTCATCATAGTATTTTCCAAGAGGACGTTCTCCATATTTATTGTATTCTTTTGAAGTTAAAAGGTCTAATGTATCATAATATCCATTCCATACTGGATTTGATGCAAAGTCAAATTTACCTTCTATAATATCTGATACCAATTTATTTGGATCTTCAGCTTGATTGAGAAACTGTGAGCTATAATGATTAGCTACTGACCAATCTTCTGTTTGATAAGCTACTGGATATTTAACTCCTGAAGCTTTAATTTTATCAAGAAGATCTTTAAGTTTATCACGTGTATTTATTGTAAATGGATCAAAAGTACCTCCAACTGCTTTATCAAGTACTTTTTGATTATAAACAAGTCCGAAACCTTCAATTGCAAATGGGAATCCTACAACTTTACCCTCTGCATTTTTAAATCCATAAACTGTATCTTGGTTCCATTTTTGATCTGAAAGATCTATACCAAAATCTTTATATTTACCTAATACAGAACTTGGTTCTACCATTGCAAGTGTAACAGTTTTACCTGATGATGTAAGCTTATCAAGTATATTTACAGGATCTCCAACAGCTACTGAATGTACTTCAACATTTATATCTGGATTTGATGCCATAAAATCTTTTGCTGCTTGTGTAAATTGGTTTGCAATTTCTCCTTTACCATTTGTTATGATAATTGAAACTTTACCATTGGATTTATCTTCTTCAGCAGTTTTTTGTTTTGGAGTACAAGCTGCTAATGATGTTGTAAGTGCTAATGCTAAACTAATTGATAAGAACTTTTTCATATTTTTCCCTCCGTTAATTTTGAATTTGGGTTTTATACGTTTACCATGATTTGATTATACATTCGTTTTCATAATATGTCAAGCGTTTCACATATTTTTTTCTATATTTTTTTAAATATTAAAAAAATTTTTATCTTTTTAAATAAATTCTTGTTTCATAGGGGTTTAATATTAATTTAGTAGTTTTTTTATGCTCTTTAACAGGATAATTATTTAATATTAATTCTTCATAAAACAATTCAATATCATTGTAATCGTAAATAGCTTCTTTTTCTGTTAAATTACATATAATAACAGCTTTTTCTTTATTTAAAGTGCGAGTATATGCATAAATTTGTTCATCTTCTTCTAAAATTAAATCATAAGTGCCATATATAAATAATGGATTTTGTTTTTTTAATGAAATCATTTTTTTATAAAAATTAAGTATTGAATCAGGATCTTTTTCTTGAGATTCTACATTAATTTTTAAATAATTAGGATTTACCTTAAGCCAAGGTTTTCCTGTGGAAAATCCAGCATTAAGCGAACTATTCCATTGCATTGGAGTACGAGAATTATCTCTTGAAGATGCCCATATAATTTCCATTATTTTTTCATGTGGTACACCTTCTTCTCTTTTTAAAACATACATATTTTTAGTACTTACACAATTATAATCTTCTATATTTTCAAATTTAACATTAGTCATACCAATTTCCTGACCTTGATATATAAAAGGTGTACCTTGCATCATAAAATACATGGCTGCTAAAGAAGTTGCACTTTCTCTCCAATACTTTTTATCCTCTCCCCAAGTAGAAACCGCACGAGGCAAATCATGATTTTCAATAAATAAAGCATTCCATCCTTTATTTTCAAGTCCTTTTTGCCATTTTGATAAAATATTTTTTAATGCTTTAATATCAGGTTTTTTATTGCCTTCATTATCCCATAATTTTAAATGTTCAAATTGAAATATCATATTAAATTTGCCTTTTTCTTCTCCTACCCAAAGGGGTGCCTCATCAACATTAACTCCGCTTGCTTCTCCAACTGTCATAATGTCATATTTAGAAAATGTATTCTTTTTTATATCTTCTAAATATTCATGTATGCCTTCTACATTCATATGCTTATCAAAACTTGGTACATATTTTAATCCTTTTTCATTGGGTATATCTTTTAAACCTTCTTCTTTTTTTAAATGACTAATAGCATCTATTCTAAAACCATCAATTCCTTTATCAAGCCACCAATTAATCATATTATATACAGCTTTACGCATATCTTTATTTTCCCAATTTAAATCAGGCTGTTTTTTAGAAAATATATGTAAATAGTATTGATCAGTTTTTTCATCATATTCCCAAGCAGAACCACCAAAAATACTTTCCCAATTATTAGGTTCTTTCCCATTTTTGCCATCTCTCCAAATATACCAATCACGCTTATCGTTATCTTTTGAAGAGCGAGATTCTAAAAACCATGGATGTTCATCACTTGTATGGTTAATAACTAAATCTAATATTATTTTCATATTACGTTTATGAGCTTCATCTAAAAGAAAATCAAAATCTTTCATTGTTCCAAATTCATCCATTATATCTTGATAATCGCTAATATCATAGCCATTATCATCATTAGGTGATTTATATATAGGGCAAATCCAAATTACATCTACTCCTAAATCTTTTATATAATCTAATTTAGAAATAATACCTTTTAAATCACCTATTCCATCTCCATTAGAATCCATAAAACTTCGAGGATATATTTGGTAACATATCGCTTCCTTCCACCATTTTTTATTCATTATCTGCACTCCTTTATTGTCAATAAAATAAAATTTTTATATGTTTTATATGTTAATATCCCCAAATTAAATATTAAATATTAAATTATATTATATTTAGATTTTAAGTTTAATTTTACTTTACAGAATTATATTACACCTTGTTTAAATCTTTGTCAATCGTTTGCACAAAATTTTTAATAAGCAAAAGCATTATAAAAGCTTTTGCTTATTAAATTAAACTTTTTAAATTTATTTATGTGGTTTTTCTTTCTACTAAACTTATAGGAAGAATATTTTCTATAGCAGTTTTTTTCTTTTCTTCTATTTGTTCAATTAAAAGCTTTACTGATAGCTCTCCCATTTCTTTAATTGGCTGTTTTATAGTTGTTAATGGAGGAACTATTAAATAAGAAAGGTTAATATCATCATAACCTACTATTTTTAAGTCATCAGGTATCTTTTTCCCAATTGAATTAGCCACATGTATTATAGATGCAGCTATCATATCACTACTTGCAAAAATCCCATCTATATCAGGATGCTCATTTAATAAACTATATGCTAACTTTTCATAACTTTCAAATATATCAAGCTTTGCTTCTTTTATAATATAATCAACACCTTTAGAATTTACTACATCTATAAAGGCTTGATAACGTTTATTAGCTGGAGTACTAAGCTCTAGCGGCCCGCTTATATGTGCAAGTTTTTTGCAGCCTTTATCTATTAAGAGGTTCGTAGCTAATAATCCCCCTTGATAATTATCCGATGTAACAAAAGGTATATTATTCCCAAAATTTCTATCAAGGGCTACTATGGGAAGTTCTGGAATTAAATATTCTGAAGTTTCTAAAGTATGACTTCCCATTATTATTCCATCTACCTGATTTCTTTTAATCATTTCAACATAATCTTTTTCTTTAACGCTGTCTTGATAAGAATTACATATAAGAACCTTATATCCAGCTTCATATGCATAGTATTCTACATAATTTGCAAATTCTGCAAAGAATGGATGAGATACATTAGGTACTATAAGCCCTAAAATATTAGATTTTCTTCTAAACAAAGAACGAGCTATCTCATTAGGCTGATAATTTAATTCTTCCATTGCATCATATACTTTTTTCCTAGTTGCTTCACTTATATATCCTCTATTATTTAAAACTCTTGAAACTGTTGTTACCGTTACTCCTGCTATTCGTGCAACATCTTTTATAGTAGCCATAAAAATCCTCACCCTATATAAAATATTTTACCACATTATTGTTTTCATCAACATAATCTACTACAGATTTATTAGTTCTTAAATCTATAAATAGTATACAATATTTTTCATCCTTTTGCCAAGAAAGACGAATTTCATTATTTTTAGAATCTAAAACTTTAAACTCTCCGTCAAAAGCTGGATATTCATTTCTAAATCTTATAAGTTTTAATAATCTTTGTACAACTTGCTTTTCAAGTGATTTTTCAATTTCTTCTAAAGTAAAATTATGACGGTTAATTTCACGTCCTTCACCAGTTTTTTCTACAGCTTTAAAGTCATTTTCTCCAGCAAGTAACCCTACATAATATATTTGAGGAATTCCTGGTACAAATAATTGTATAGCTCTAGCTGCTAAATATGCATCATCATCACAGTTAAGCATTGAATAATATGTTCCTCTAATTTGATGAACATCAAAACCATCTGGATCTTTATGTTCATCAGATACAATATAACTTAAATTTGAACCTCTTTTAAGGCATATATCAACTACTTTTCTAGCTTCTTTTGTATCTATTAAATCATCCATATCGGGTTTAACAGGAACACCATCATGACAGTCAAGCATTGTAAACTGTTTACTTGGTCTTGTTTTAATATAATTTAAAAGCTTTTCACTAGATTTGTTTATAAGTGCATCTAAAATAGTATAAGGTAAAATAAAATCATATATCCAAAATCCATGTTCAGATAATCTATACTGTATAGAATAATGTGCATGAACTTCTGGAAGCAGTTCTATTTTTAAAGAATCAGCTAATGATTTTATCCAATTAAGAAATTCATATATTTCAGGTTCTACAAAAAAGCAGCTTGTTCCAAGTTTTTTAATTACATATCCTACTGCATCTAATCTTACAAGCTTAATGTTATTTTTATTAAAGTTTATAAAAAATTCTTCTAAAAGTTTTTTAACTTTTTCTGATTTAATGTCTAAATCAATCTGTTCTGAAGGATCAGTTTTCCCAAAAGTAGTCCAAACACTTTCTTCTTTACCTGTTTCTTCAATTATAAAAGTAGAATATGGTTTTTCCCTTCTAAGAAACATTTTTTCTATATCTTCTTTTACTGGTTTCCCATTAGGCCAAATCTTGTCTAAAGTTATAAACAAATCAGCATACTCTGATTTCCTTCCCTTTTTTAAAAAGTCTTGAAAATATTTAGATTGTCTTGAAATATGATTTACCATAAGATCAACCATTATATCAAAATTTTCCCCAATTGCTTTTATATCTTCCCAAGTACCAAACTTAGGTTCAATTTCTAAATAAGTTATAGGTGCAAAGCCTCTGTCGCCAGAAGAAGGAAACGGAGGTAAAATATGAACTCCTCCTTTAAAAATATCCGAAAAATATTTCAAAAGTACTTTATTTAAAGTTTTTAAATCTCCTCCTAATGAATCAGGGTACGTTATAAGTTGTACTTTATTTTTTACTGGCATGTTCAATTTCTCCTTTCACAAATATAATAAATAATCTATAAGATATCTAAAACTTTAAAGATTATAAATTTGTTTTATTTCTTCAAGACTTGGAAGATTTACTACTGCTCCTGTATATTTTAATTTGTAAGCGCTTACTGCAAACCCTAAATTTAATGCTTCTTTTATAGTGTATCCTTTTATAATTGCAGTATAAAATCCTGACCAAAAAGCATCTCCAGCCCCTGTAGTATCTACAACTTCTTTAGCTAAAGTATTAAATTTAATAATTTCTTCTCCATTTGAAGCTATAGCGCCATCTTTACCAAGTGTCATTATTACAAATTTTGCTCCAAGATTTAAAAATTTCTTAATCTGATTTTCATGTGTGTCAGATCCAAATAATCTTTCTGCATCATCCTCAGAAGGTTTAATAATATCAACATATTTAATTATAGATTTTATATACTCAACCCCATTTTCTCCTTTTTCCCATAGCATTGGATGATAATTAGGATCAAAGCATATCATAACATTATTTTTTTTAGCTTCTTCTATAACTTTATTTATAGTATTGCGTGATGGTATTCTTGATATTGGCCAACATGAAAAATGAACTATTTTAGAATTTTTTACTGCTTCTTCAAGCTTATCATTATATTCTAAATGATAGTCAGCTTCTCTATAAAATATAGGAGTAGGAGTTGCCTTACTTTTTGTAACTAAAACCATACTCGTTGCATAATCAACTTCTTGAATACAATCTGTATTTATATCTCTTTTCTTTAAATGATTAATTAAAAATTTCCCTAATCCATCTTTTCCAACTGCTGATGCAACTAAAGAATTAATGCCTAATTTTTTTACATTCATTGCAATATTAGAAGGAGAGCCTCCAAAAAACTTATTATAAGTATTACATTCAAAATTATCGTCGTAATCTAATGATATCATGTCTACAAGTAATTCTCCTACTGTTAATATATCATTTTTTTTGTTTTCAAATTTAATTTTATCATTATAATTATAATTAAACATATTTATTATGCCTCCACATTAATTTTATTTACTTTATATTAAAAGTAGCGTAAATTTAAAAAATAGATGCCTAAATTTAGTTTTTATGGTTGATATTTAAATCACTAACTTACATATGTGCTATAATTATTAAATAATATTTTAATAATTTATACAATTTTTAAAATATTATATATTCTTATATAATTTTACTAGGCACTATTATTAATGTCAACCGATTAATATATATATAACAAAAATCTTGTATATAAACAATACATATTTGTAATATTATACAAATTTATTGTTTGTATACAAGATTTATTTATAAAATAATAATATTATGATAAGATAAAATTCAACCTATATAATTTAATACCAAAAGCTTCCCAATAAAATAATTTATTTAAGACAAATTTTAATACTTACTTTATTATTATTTTATTAACATACAAATAATATTTGCTTTTTTATAATTAATCTAATATTTTGTATTATATTTTTATTTTAATTTTACTTTTCTAAAATATATACTCTTGCCTCATAAGGTTTAAGATTAAAATCTATTATATTTTCTGAATCAATATCATCATAGTTTCCTATAATATATTTCTTTCTTTTAAATTTTATATTATAGGGAAGTTTAAAATTTGCATAAGAATTAGTAAAGTTACATATAACAAGAAGTTTTTTATTATCTAATGTACGTGTATAAGCATAAATTGAAGTATTATCTTCAAGAATTAATTCATAAATACCATAAATTGCAATTTCATTTTCTTTTCTTATTTTTATTAATTTTTTATAAAATTCCAAAATAGAATTTTTATCATTTATTTGAGATTTTACATTTATAAATTTATAATTAGGATTAACTTTAAGCCAAGGCTTTCCATTAGTAAACCCAGCATTTTCACTATTATCCCATTGCATTGGAGTTCTAGCATTATCCCTACTTCTTTTATGAATTGCCCTTAAAGCTTCCTCTTTAGATAAACCTTCATTTAGTGCATTTTTATATTGTCCAATAGATGCAATATCATCATAATCTTCTATTGATTCATATTTAACATTAGTCATTCCTATTTCTTGTCCTTGATATATAAATGGTATTCCTTTTAAAAAGAAATAACTTATTGCAAGCATTTTTGCTGATATTGGACTAATATCTTCTTCTTTTTTTATATATTTATTTAAAGACCTTGGTTGATCATGATTTTCAATATATAAAGCTCCGAATCCAATTTCATTATAAACTTCCTGACTTTCACTTAAAGCTTTTTTAAAGTCTAACAAAGTCCATGGATTTTCTTTATACCACCTTCCATCACTTCCAATATCTAAATCTGCATGTCCAAATTCTATAAGCATATCAAAAAATCCATTTTTGCCTGCATATTTATATAAATCTTCTTTAGGAACTCCAGGAGCCTCTGCTACAGTAAAAATATCATATTTAGAAAAAGTTTTTTCTTTAAGTTCGTTTAAAAATTTATCTATTCCTTTTTGGTTTAAACACGCTTTACCTATAGGTACTAATTTTTCATTTCCAACTGGTTGTAAATCTTTAAAATCATTTCCTTTTTTTATAAATGTTATAGCATCTACTCTAAAACCACCAATGCCTTTATCTAACCAGTAGTTTATCATTTCATAAAGACTTTCTCTTACTTTATAATTTTCCCAATTTAAATCTGGCTGTTTTTTAGCAAAAACATGAAGATAATATTGATTTGTTGTTTTATCATATTCCCAAGCCGAACCTCCAAAAACCGACTCCCAGTTATTAGGCTCACTTCCATCTTCTTTAGGATCTTTCCAAATATAATAGTCTCTTAAAGGGTTGTCTTTTGAAGATTTAGATTCTATAAACCATTGATGTTCATCAGAAGTATGATTTATAACTAAATCCATGATTATTTTTATATTTCTTTTTTTAGCTTCTTCTATTAAATTATCCATATCTTCCATAGTACCAAATTGATTTGCTATACTATAATAATCTGAAATATCATATCCATTATCTGCCATAGGACTTTTATAAACTGGACTTAACCATATAACATCAATTCCTAAATATTTTAGATAATCCAGTTTTGAAATAATGCCTTTAATATCTCCTATTCCATCATTATTAGAATCATAAAAACTTTTAGGATATATTTGATAAACTACACTATTTTCCCACCATTTTCTTTCCATTATAAATTCTCCTTTCATCTAAAAACGTTTAACCATTTATGCTGATTTATTTAATTAAATAATTGGTAACACATATAAAAATTTATCTTTGCAAAAATTATAAACGGTTAACATGTTTATGTATCAATTATAAAACAATTATAAAAAGTTAACAACTCAAATCAAAAATTTAAAAATTATATTATATTCAATACAAAATAATCAATTGAATAAAGTTCTCTATTTTGATAACATACTTATTATAAGAATTTTTATTTTACATGAGGAGGAAATTTATGAGATTTAAAAAAATATTTGTTACTACATTATTAAGTTTTTGCTTAATTTTTAGTGCTTGCTCAAAATCACCTGCAGAAAACACTAATAATCAAAGTAAAAATCAAACGCAATCTAATGAAGCTAATAATGTACAGGTAAAAAAAGCTGAAAAATCACAAGCTTTAGCAAAGGAATATACTTCTGAAAATTATAAAAGTAAATATGAAGGTAAAAAACCTATAGTTACTATAAAAATGGAAGATGGTTCTATAATTAAAGCAGAGCTTTATCCTGATATTGCCCCAAGAACTGTAGATAATTTTGTAAGTTTAATTCAGGAAAAATTTTATGATGGATTAATATTTCATAGAGTTGTTCCAGGTTTTGTAATACAAGGAGGAGATCCTCTCGGTAACGGAACTGGAGATCCAGGTTATTCTATTCCTGGAGAATTTACAAGTAATGGTTTTAAAAATAATTTAAAACATGTAAGAGGTGTTCTTTCCATGGCAAGAGCACAAGATCCTAACTCAGCAGGTTCACAATTTTTTATAGTAACAAAAGATTCTAATTTTCTTGATGGAGAATATGCTGCTTTTGGAAAAGTTATAGAAGGTCTTGATGTTGTTGATAAAATAGTAAACGTAAAAGCAGTAAATGAAAAACCAGTAGAAGATCAAGTTATGAAGGAAGTTACTGTAGAAATAAAATAAAATTTTAGTATATATATTTTTTAAAATTTAATACAAATGCAGCCGTCTAGTAAAATAATAATTCTCTTTATCAAGAATAAAATATATTAATTACTCATATTATTATTTTACTAGACTATATTTAATTTTATGTTGAATATCTATTCAAATGAGTGTATGCAACTTATTGTAAGGGTAGAATATTTAATTTGATTTTATGTTGGATATGTATAGTAATTGAAAAAATGTGGTGATAAAATGATTTTATTAGATGCAATCCAAGGTGTTTTAAGTGTAATAATTATAATAGGAATTGGCTACATACTATCTTATAAAGGCTGGTTTGATGAAAGTACTTCTAAACTTTTTTCTAAAATGGTCGTAAATATATCTCTCCCATTATACATGATTTCAAATTTGATGAATACTTTTAGTAAAGAAAGTCTTTCTCAAGCTGGTATAGGAATTATAGTTCCTTTTATTTCTATGATAATCTGCTATCTAATAAGTATTTTTATAGCAAAAATTATTAATGTTAAGCCTGAAAGAAAAGGTACATTTCAATGTATGTTCTTTCTTTCAAATACTATTTTTATAGGACTTCCTATTAATTTAGCACTGTTTGGAGAAAAAAGCATTATTTATGTACTTTATTATTATTTCTCTAACACAATTTTATTTTGGACTTTAGGAGTTTATATTATAAAAAAAGATACTAAAATAGATAATAAAAGTATATTTTCTATAAATACTTTAAAAAGTATATTTACCCCTCCTTTAATTGGCTTTGTAATAGCTATAATACTTATTTTGCTAAATATAAGCCTTCCAAAATTTATAATGGATACATGCAAATATATAGGTAACTTAACAACTCCCTTATCAATGTTATTTATAGGAATAGT
Source organism: Clostridium prolinivorans (assembly GCF_004011155.1). GTDB lineage: Bacteria > Bacillota > Clostridia > Clostridiales > Clostridiaceae > Clostridium_AT > Clostridium_AT prolinivorans. Next base: position 121,216 of record NZ_RJWG01000005.1, read on the forward strand.
TATATACTCTATAAATTTAAAGAACTTTAAATTTGATAAAGATGTATTTTGGGTATTAATAGGAAGATTTTTAGTAGCTCCTCTTATTACATATATATTTTCTTTAGTTTTTTCCCTTCCTTCATTAATGAAAAATGTATTTGTAATTCAAGCTTCTCTCCCTGTAATGGCAAATACAGCTATAGTAACCAAAGAATACGATGCAGATTACGAATATGCTGCAATGATGATTGCTGTTACTACTATAGCCAGTTTAATATTTATACCTATTTATAGATTTTTACTTGGATAATATAAAAACCGTCTAAGACTAGATTTAGAAAACAATCTAATCTTAGGCGGTTTTTATTAAAATTTAATTCTTCTTTTCTCTTTTCCAGAATCATAAATAGCACAAATCATTTTTTGTGTTTTTATAGCTTCTTCTCCTGTAATTTCCGGCTGTATTCCTTCTAATAAAGAATTATAATAATTTTTAATCTGCTTTATATGGCTTACACCCCAATATCCCTTAGTTCCATTTCCATAATGGAAAACTTCATTTGGATTATTATCTGCTATATATTCCCTTCCATCATTAAATTTTATAGAAGCTTTATCTGCAACCATTTTAGCAATTCCATTTTCACAATAAAGTTCAATTTCAACAGGTGCATCATATCCATAGTAATTAATAGCATAAAATCCAGCTACAACACCATTTTTATATTTTATTACCCCTTCTGCTGAATCTTCTACTTCTATAATATTATGAGCCCTATTGCTTATATTAGCATCTACATATTCGATTTCGCTATCAATAAACCATCTCATTAAATCCATAGTATGAATTGCTTGATCTATTATAACTCCACCTCCTTCTTTATCCCAAGTACCCTTCCAATCACTTTTACTATAATATTCATCAGAACGATTCCAAGTAACAGAAAGCTTTCCAGAAATTATTTTCCCTAATTCTCCTGATTCTAATGTCTTTTTTATAAGCTGTGAACCAGGATTATATCTGTTTTGAAAAATGACTCCCAAATTTACATTATTTTCTTTAGCCGTTTTAACCATAATCTCTGCATCTTCAAGTTTAATAGACATTGGCTTTTCAGTTAAAACATTTACTCCTTTGTTTGCTGCATAAATAGCTACTTCAGGATGTAGATAATGTGGCAGGCAAATATGAATTACATCTAAATTTTCATTATCTATCATTTCTTTGTAATCAAAATAATATTTGCAGTTAAATTCTTCTGCTTTTTCTTTTGCTCTATCTTCTTTTATATCGCAAACTGCTACAAGTTCTGCACATTCTAACGCATTTACAGGTATTGCATGCATAGGGAATATATTACCGCAGCCTACTATTCCAACTCTATATTTATTCATAAAAAATCCTCCTTAAAAACTATTTATATACTTTTAAAGTGAAGAAACATGATTTTTCACTTTCTTCACTTTAAAGTTAAAATTTACACAAATTTTTTTAGATGATTTAATCCAATAGTTAATCCTTCTTTAACCTTTTCCTCGCTGCCTTCATATAATGGATCTTCATGTTCAATACTTATAACTCCATCAAATCCTTTGCTTTTTACAACATTAATAAGTTTTTCCCAGTCAACTTGTCCAAGACTTGGCATACGATATCTCCAATATCCATATTCTCCTTGTTCTCCAGTATATAGCTGTCTATTGTTTATTCCATATTTATTTAATCTGTCCGTATAGATTTCTGCATCTTTTGCATGCATATGGAATATTCTATCTGAAAAATCCTCTGCAGCTTTTAAATAATCAATAAATTGAGGTACTAAATGAGAAGGGTCAAAGTTTAATCCAAAGTTTTTACTTGGAACCCTCTTAAACATCTCTTCCCAAAGTTCTGGAGTATAAGAAATAGTACCAGGTAATCCTGGAATTTGCCATCCTCTCATATCGCAATTTTCTATCATAAGTTTAATGTCTCTTTCTTCAGCATAAGCTACAAGCTCAGTGAATACTTCTTCAAACTCATCAAAATTTTCTTTCATACTTTTATCTATATTTCTTCCTGCAAATGTTCCAACTAATGGAGTTTCAAGCATAACAGCTGCATCTATAACCTTTTTAAGATGGTTATTTATAAAAGCTCTCCTTTTTGGATCTTTATCTAAATTATTGTCATAATAAGCTAAAGAAGAAATTTCAAGATTATATTCTTTGAAGTATTTTTTTATTTCTTCTGCTTCTTCTTTAGTAAGACTATCAACATCTATATCACAACTTGAATAATCTCTATCATTTTCATTAGGCCAGCAAGCAACTTCAAGTGTTTTAAAACCTGCTTCACTTGCCCATCTTGCTTTTTCTTTAAGTGGCATATTTCCCAAACAAACTGTTAAAAACCCTAATTTCATTTTTTACACCTCTATTAAATAATATTTATTTTTTTTAAATTGTTATAACTTATTGTTATACTTTCAATAGGATCTATCTTGCATTTATCCTGCTCAACTATAATCCATTCAGCTTTATTTATTTTTGCCTGATTTATAATTTTATCTATAGGTAAAATCCCATTACCTATTTCCGTAAATTCTCTTTTTTCAGTATTATCCATATCTTTAATATGAATTAATGGAGTTCTATATTTATACTTATTTAAATATTCTATAGGATCTAATCCGGCATAAGCCACCCAATAAGTATCAATTTCAGCCATTAAAATGTTTGATGTTGTATCTTTATATAAAATATCTAATCCATAAACACCATCAAACATTTTAAATTCATGTGCATGGTTATGATAACAAAGATTTAGCCCTGCATTTTTTAGTTTAGTTCCTATTTTATTAAATTCTATTGCCATATTAACAAAATCTTCTTTACCTTTAAACTCCAAATAAGGACATACTACATATTTATTGCCAATTTCTAAATTATAATATATTACTTCATCTAAATTATTTCTAAGTTCATCTATATTTATATGAGCTCCTGCTGGCTTTAATCCTAAATTATCTAAAAGTAATTTAAGTTCTCCTGCATTCATTCCTCCAAAACCAGCAAACTCTACTCCCTTATATCCTATTTCAGCTACCTTTTTAAGAGTGCCTGAAAAATCTTTCTGCATTTCTTCTCTTAAAGTATATAATTGCAATGCTATAGGAATACTCAATATAATTCCACCTCTTTTTTATATTATTCAAAATATACTGCTTTACCAGTTTTAGAAGATTCATAAATAGCTTCTAATATTTGCGTAACTACAAGAGCTTCTTCTGGTTTAACAATAGGTTCAGTATCATTTAATATTGATTCAATCCAAAGTCTTGCTTCTAAATCTTCTGCTTTTTCTGAAGTTCCATCATAAAAAGCAACTCCACCAGAATTTAATTCAATCTTTGTTTCATATAATTTACTTAAATTTTCTCCATTTATACGAAGTCCATTTACCATATCTGCTCCGCCTTCTGTTCCACATAAAGTTGTCTGTCCTTCACGTACATCTAAACTATTTAATGCCCAACTTGACTCAAGAACTATAGTAGCCCCATTTTCCATAGTTATAAATCCAAAAGCTGAATCTTCTACAGTAAATTTTTCAGGATCCCATGAACCCCAAGCATTAGCTGCATTTTTTTTGTCTGCTAATTTATGATATTTAGTTCCAAGTACTGCCTTTGGTTTATAATTATTCATCATCCAAAGAGTTAAATCTAATGCATGAGTTCCAATATCTATTAATGGTCCTCCACCTTGTTCTTCTTCATTTAAAAATACACCCCATGTAGGTACAGCTCTTCTTCTTATAGCATGAGCTTTTGCATAATATATCTCTCCTAAATCTCCTTTTTCACAAATACTGTGCAAATATTGAGAATCTGCTCTAAACCTGTTTTGATATCCTATTGTAAGCTTCTTCCCAGTTCTTTTTGCTGCTTCTACCATCGCTTTAGCTTCAGCATAAGTTTTTGCCATTGGTTTTTCACACATTACATGCTTTCCAGATTCTAACGCATCTATAGTTATAAATGAATGAGATTTATTTGGAGTACATACATGTACTACATCAATTGAACTATCTTTTAAAAGTTCTTTATAATCAGAATAGCATTTTGCATTTTCTGTTCCAAATTCTTTTGCTGCTTTTTCAGCTTTTTCTAATATAATGTCACAAAATGCAACCATTTCAACATTATTGAGTTTAGATAAAGCTGGCATATGTTTTCCATTTGCTATTCCGCCACAACCTATAATTCCTATTTTAAGTTTTTTATTTTGTTCCATGATAAATCCTCCATTTTATATTTAATAGTTTTTGTCGTCGTTTACATTAATAATTATATTAAAAAAAATAGAGGATTACTCCTCTATCATTGCTCATTTATTCTCATATTTTGCTTTTTTCTATACTCTGTAGGTGAACACTTTTTTATTTCTTTAAATACCCTATTAAAAGTTTTAACACTATTAAATCCAGATTTAAAAGCTATTTCTGTAATATTATCGTCATCATTTATAAGAAACCATTCTGCTTTTGTTATTCTAAAATTATTTAAATATTGCCCAAATGTCATTCCAGCATTTTGTTTAAAAAATCTTGAAAAATGATATACACTAAAGCCTGCCTCTTTAGCTGCATCTTCTAATGTTATATCTGATATATAATTATTTTCTACAAATTCAAAAACATTTTCTAGTCTTCTTAATACATCTCTTTGTTTACTATCTTCTTCAAAAGTCAATGTTTCAATAGGTACCTTTCTTAATAAAAGAACTACTAAATCATATAGTCTTGCTTTAAGTGCAAGTTTATAACCTTCTTTTTTTTCATTATACTCTCTAATAAGTTCTTTTATTTGTTTTTCTACATCATATTTTACTTCTTTTCCCCAAAAACTGCTTAGCCTTTTTGAACGGTGAAATAAAGGTCTAAGTCTTTGTCTTTCTTCAATTCCAGAAGCAATATTATCAAAAATAGCTAAATTAAACTGAATGACTACTCTGCTGCTTTTATTATATTCTGGTAAAAAATAATGAATATCTCCACTTCCTATTATAAAAATATCACTTTCTGAAAGATTATATATATTGTTATTAACTCCTACCCTTACTCCGCCTTCTACCATATATATTATTTCTATTTCATCATGCCAATGATGTGGAACAGAGGTGTATCCTTCATTTATAAATAATCTAAATGGGAAATCCGGTTCTAAAACATTTTTTTCAAACCAAGCTTCCATATTACCCCCCTCTTTTTAAATTACAAATAGTATTTTATAAATTTTATTTATATATAAATTGATTGTTATCCACATTATACACATATCCAATTGTGGACAACTTGTTTATAATTTCTTCTTCTTTTATTCCATAATTTTCACAAAAAGAAGAAAGACTGTAAAACTCATCTCTAAGTTTCATATTTACTATGCTTAACAACATATATGAATCCATTTTTAACATTTCTTCTCTATCCATAGTTTAATCCTTTCCAATGTGTATTTATATTTTCATATTTAAATCTTCATTTAATGCTTTTTAACTATTGTTCATATGTTTATTTTTATTTTATATTATGATTAACCCACAATAAACTGTAAATTAATTTTTACTATACAATTTATAGTATTTATAAATTTCTATTATATCTATATATAGCAATGAACATTTAATAAAAAGACTTTTTGTGAGATAATCATTTTATTTTAATAACTGGAAGTACACTTTGATTATAATTATTTATTTCTATTTTATCATAAGGTATTACATATAGATACATTAATTCCATTTTAGATTTATTATATTTCCATGTAGATTTAGCAGATCCTATATTATCTTGAGCACAAATTCCATTAAGCATTTGCTTTCCTTCAAGCTCATATATTCCATCCTTATCAATATCTACAGGTTTAAGCTCTGCAAATCCTTCTTGAAATCCCTTAGTCTCTTTTAAAATTTTCCCTTCACTATTATAAATCATTTCTTTTATATAAATATCTTTTTTTGAAGTCATATCTTCAATGAACATACTGTTATATTTTTTATCTAAAATGTTTACTTTAAAAAAATCTTTATAATATATATCAAAATCAATACCTAAAGAAAATTTTTCTTGATTAAATAAATATTTTGTTTTATTACCTTTAAAAGATATTAAACTATAAAAACGGTTATTTTGCTGACTGTCTAGACTTATAAATACATCAGATATTTTATCTCCATTAAAATCTCCTAAAAAAAGTCTCCCATTGTATCCATAATCAATTTTTCCAATAGAAATATTATGATATTTTTTTCTTTTCCATATTTAATAATTAAAGATATTTTATTACTCCAAGAACTTCTCTTATCTTCTTTATTTCCTATGAGTATAACATCATCTTTAATATTGTCGCCATTTATATCTTCATATTTATAATCAAGTATAACCGTATTAGGTTTAAAATTACTATTTTCAAATTTACTGTTTATTTTATATTCATTGTCTTCTGATTTTGCTTTATATAATGGCACTAAAAAGATAAATGCTAAAAATATCACAGGGATTATCTTAATTTTTTTCATCTCATATCCCTCCCTTTTAATATTTTTAGCATCTATTATATATTTATGTAATTTTTAAAAAAGATTTTTTAATTAGAACAGTCCTACTATAGTTCCGTCTTCAAGTATATCCATCTTTTCTGCTGCTGGAACTTTAGGAAGTCCAGGCATTACCATTATATCTCCTGTTAAAGCTACTATAAATCCTGCACCATTTGATACTCTTATTTCTTTAACTGTTATGTTAAATCCTTTTGGTCGTCCAAGTAAATTGGGATTATCTGAAAGAGAATATTGAGTTTTCGCAACACAAATTGGGAGCTTATCAAGTCCTATTGTTTCTAATTCTTTTATTTGTTTTTCAGCTTCTTTTGTATAATTTACTTCATCAGCTCCGTATATTTCCTGGGCTATAATCTGTAATTTTTCTTTAATTCTTAAATTTTCATCATATAAAACTTTAAAATCACTTGTATTATTTCCCAAAATATCTATTACTTTTTCTGCTAAAGAAATACCACCTTCTCCACCTTTTTCCCAAACCTCTGTAAGAGCTGATTTAACTTCCAATTTATTGCAATACTCTTCAATAAATTTAAGTTCTTCTACGCTATCAGTAACAAACCTGTTTATAGCAACTACAGGAGTAACTTTATATTTTCTTACATTTTCTATTTGTTTTTCTAAATTTTCTATTCCTTTAGCTAAAGCTTCTAAATTAGGTTCTCCTAAATTTTCTTTTTTAGCTCCTCCATGCATCTTAAGAGCTCTAACTGTTGCAACAATAACAACACATTCTGGTTTTAATCCTCCATATCTGCATTTTATATCAAAAAACTTTTCTGCACCTAAATCTGCTCCAAAACCAGCTTCAGTTATTACATAATCTCCTAATTTAAGTGCCATTTTTGTAGCAATAAGGCTATTACATCCATGAGCTATATTTGCAAAAGGTCCTCCGTGAATTATAGCTGGAGTATTTTCTAAAGTTTGAACAAGATTTGGTTTTATAGCATCCTTCATTAAAAGAGCCATAGCACCCTCAACTTTTAAGTCTTTACAAAAAACTGGATCTCCATCTAAATTATAAGCTATTAATATTTCGCCCATTCTCTTTTTTAAATCCATTAAATCTTTAGAAAGGCATAATATAGCCATAATTTCTGAAGCTACTGTTATCATAAATCCATCTTCTCTTAAAAATCCGTTGGCTTTACCACCCATACCTACTACAATATTTCTTAATGCTCTATCATTCATATCCATTACTCTTTTAAATATAATCCTTCTTGAATCAATTCTTAAGGAATTCCCTTGATGGATATGATTATCTATAGCTGCTGCAAGTAAATTATTAGCCGCTGTTATAGCATGCATATCACCTGTAAAATGAAGATTAATATCTTCCATAGGAACTACTTGAGAGTATCCCCCTCCAGCAGCACCACCTTTAACTCCAAAAACTGGTCCAAGAGAAGGTTCCCTTAGTGCAATTACTGCATTTTTACCCATTTTGCAAAGAGCTTGTCCAAGCCCTACTGTTACTGTTGATTTTCCTTCTCCTGCTGCTGTTGGATTTATAGCAGTAACTAATACAAGTTTCCCATCTTTTTTATTTTTATTTTTTTCTAAAACATCAAGAGAAATTTTACATTTATATTTTCCATAAAGTTCAATATCATCTTCAGTAAGTCCAATTTTTTCAGCAATTTTAACTATTGGTTCCATTTTAGCACTCTGTGCTATTTCAATATCATTTTTCATCTGTATTCCTCCCATAAATCTTTCTTCTTTTTATATTATATCCTAATAAAAAATAAAGATAAACAAATTCATCTTTATTTTCATATTTTGAAAGATGAAATTTGTTTATCTTTAATATGTTTAAACTGCTCTTTAATTTTAGAAATTATGCATTAAACATTTGCTTCTATTGAAGTATTATTAAATATAGCTTCAAATTCATGAGCTTCAAGCTTTTCTTTCTCAAGAAGTGCTTGAGCTACTGCATGGAGCTTATGAATATTTTCAGTTAAAAGTCTTTCTGCTCTATTATAAGCTTCATCTATTAATCTTCTTATCTCGTTATCTATTCTAGCTGCAACTTCTTCACTAAAGTTTCTGCTACGGCCTAAATCTTTTCCTATAAATACTTCATCATGACCTGAAGTAAATGAAATAGGACCAAGTTCATCACTCATACCAAATTCCATAACCATCTTTCTAGCTATTGAAGTAGCTCTATCTATATCATTTTTTGCACCTGTACTTATATCACCTATTATAAGTTTTTCAGCAACTCTTCCTCCAAGAAGTCCTGTCATTTCATCTTTAAGTTTTGACTTAGAAGTATATGCTCTATCTTCCTCTGGAAGATGCATAGTATATCCTCCAGCCATACCTCTTGGAATTATGCTTATTTGATGCACTGGATCAGAGTTAGGTAAAAGTTTCATAACAACAGCATGCCCTGCTTCATGATATGCTGTAAGTCTTCTATCTTTTTCACTTACTACTCTGCTCTTCTTTTCAGGTCCAGCTATAACTCTTGTCACAGCTTCTTCAAGTTCATCCATGCCTATAACTTTTTTATTATTTCTAACTGCTAAAAGTGCAGCTTCATTCATTAAATTTTCAAGATCAGCACCAGTAAATCCTGGAGTTCTCTTTGCAAGTATATCAAGTCTTACTTCTTCAGAAAGAGGCTTATTTCTCGAATGAACTTTTAAAATTTCTTCTCTTCCTTTAACATCTGGTGCACCAACAACTATCTGTCTATCAAAACGTCCAGGTCTAAGTAAGGCTGGATCTAATATATCTGGTCTATTAGTAGCTGCTATCATAATTATTCCTTCATTTGCTCCAAATCCATCCATTTCAACTAAAAGTTGATTTAGAGTTTGCTCTCTTTCATCATGTCCTCCGCCTAAACCAGCACCTCTTTGTCTACCAACAGCATCAATTTCATCGATAAAAACTATACATGGTGCATTCTTCTTTGCTTGCTCAAAAAGATCTCTAACTCTAGAAGCTCCAACACCAACAAACATTTCTACAAAATCAGAACCAGATATACTAAAGAAAGGTACTCCAGCTTCTCCAGCTATGGCTTTTGCAAGAAGTGTTTTACCTGTTCCTGGAGGTCCTACAAGTAAAATTCCTTTAGGTATTCTTGCTCCAACATCAATATATTTTTTTGGTTGTTTTAAAAAATCTACTATTTCAGCAAGTTCAGCTTTTTCTTCGTCTGCTCCTGCTACATCATTAAATGTTACTCTTTTTTTATCGGGAGTAGCCATTTTGGCTCTGCTTTTCCCAAAATTCATAACACCTCTGTTGCCTCCACTACCCTGAGATTGCTGCATAAACATAAACCAAAATGCTACAAAAATCAAAATTAAAAATATTGTTGGAATATATTGTACCCAAAAAGGTATAGTTACAGGTTTAGAATAATCTTCCTTAACCTCACCATTTTTAGGATATTGTTCTATAAATTGAAATAATCTTTCAGGCATAACTGTTGTTTCATAAGCTGTTCCATCTTTATAAGTACCTGTAACAGTTCGTTCTTCACTATTAACTTTAAAACTTTGTATATTATTATTTATCCATTGCTTTTGAAATTCATCAAAATGAATATTTTTAACATTTTTACCTGTTTGGGTTAAAAATGTAGATGCAAAAATGATTACAATAAGAATTATAATCCAGGCCGTAATACCAGAATATTTTTTCATATAGGCCCCCCTCTCTTTCTGTTAGTCTATTATATTGTATGATTGTATCATAAGCATTTTTTATTTACAAGAAAGTTATTATTAATTTTTATAAATTTCTTCTTTAAGTATTCCTATGAATGGAAGATTCCTATATTTTTCTGCATAATCTAAGCCATAACCTACTAAAAACTCATCTGGAACAGTAAATCCTTTATACTTAACATCTATTTGTGCTTTTCTTCTTTCTGGTTTATCAAGCAGACATATTATTTCAAGGCTATTAGGTTTTCTTCCTTTTAAATATTCTATAAGATATTTTAAAGTAATACCACTATCTATTATATCTTCAACAATAAGAACATCTTTGCCTTCTATTTCAAAGTCTAAATCCTTTAAAATTCTAACTACTCCTGAACTTTTTGTAGAATTTCCATAACTTGATACAGCCATAAAATCCATAGAACATGGTATTGTAATCTCTTTTAAAAGGTCAGACATAAACATAACAGAGCCTTTTAATACACCTATTAAAACTAAATCACTTTCTTTATAATCTCTGCTTATATTTTGACCTAATTCTTTTATTTTTTGCCTTATTGTTTCTTCGTCTAAAAGTATTTTTTTAATATCTTCTCTCATTTTTTTCTCCTTCCGTAATTTTTATCTCTAGTATTTTTTTTGTATTTTTATTTATTTTATATTTTTCGCTTATTCTATAACCAACTATCCATACTATTTCATCATCAAAAACAATAATAGGGATAGTATCTCTTTCTTCTTTAGGTACTTTTAAATCTATAAATAAATCTTTAAGCTTTTTGCTTCCTTTCATACCTAAAGGAGTAAATTTATCTCCATTTCTTCTAGTTCTTAAATATATATTTTTAGGAGCACTATCAAAATCGAAATATTTCACAAAAGAATTTTCTTTAAAATTAATCTTTTCGTCTTTATTGATTAATCTTAAACTAACCTTTAAGTTAAAACTTTCTATTATATTTTCTCTATCTATATAAAGAATATATTCATCATTATCAGGTTTATTTCTAAATTTTTCTCCTAAAGTAAGCTCAATATCTCCATAATTATTAAAAGCTATTATTCCATTTGGTAAATTTATTTTTTTACCTGTATTGCATTTTTGCAGCTCAATTAAATTTTTAATATGTATTTTTTCAATATCATATAAATTACCTTTAAGATTATTTATAGCTTTTCTAATTATTCTATTAAGTATAGCTTTTTCTTCAGAAAAAGCGCCTTTATATATTATAACCTTTCCTGCTTTATTTTCACAATAGGTATTATATTTTTCTTTAGAAATTTTATCTAAATAGTCATTGTCTATAATTATTGTATCCGCTAACCTATTGAGTACATTAATTATATCTTTATTAAAATTTTTTTGAAGATATGGTATTAATTCAAGCCTTATTTTGTTTCTTGTATATATACTTTCTAAATTTGTCTTATCTATCCTTGGATTAAGATTATTTTCTTTACAATATTTTTCAATATTTTCCCTTTTAATATTTATTAATGGTCTTATAAATATATTACTTCTAACTGGTTTTATTCCAACGAGCCCTTCCATTCCAGTGCCTCTCATTATTCTCATAAGAACAGTTTCTGCTTGATCATTAGCATTATGAGCCAATGCTATTTTTTGAGCTTCTAACTTTTTTAAAAGCTCATCAAAAAATTCATATCTAGCTTCTCTACCTGCACTTTCAGAAGATATTCCTCTTTCTTTAGAAAGTTTATTTATATCTATTTTTTTTGTAAAACACTCTATACCTAATTTATTACAAAATTCTTTTACATATTCTTCATCTTTATCTGCCTCATCACCTCTAAGACAGTGATTTAAATGAGCTGCATATAAAGTAATATTAAAAATTTCCTTTAATTTGTATAAAATATGAAGAAGACAAATAGAATCTGGTCCTCCAGATACAGCAACAATAATTTTATCATTTTGAGAAATCATATTATACTCTTTTATTGTATCTAAAACTCTTTCAATCAAATCAATCACCTCATAAAGGAACAACTTTAATTATTAAATTATACCATAAATAAAGGGAGATTAAATCTCCCTAAAAAATAATATATTAATATAAGGAATAAACTTTAGAAACAACTGCTGTCATATCATCTTTTATTTTATCATCACTTAATTTTTTTGCATTCTCAATAAGTTCTTCTACAAGGTCTTTAGGATTTGAACAATTTGTATTCTCTAAAAACTCTACTACCCAATCTACTCTTCCTGCAGCTTCACTATTGTAATCTAACACTCCATCAGTAAGCATTACAATTATATCACCATTTTTAACTTTTTTCTTTATTATATCAATATCAACCTTATCTAGTACTCCCATAGGAAGTGTTCTAGACTTTATAACTTCAACTTTATTCCCACTTTTTATAAAACTTGCTACAGCTCCAACTTTCATAAATTCTGCTTCCCCAGTATAAAGATCTATACTGCTTACATCTACTGTAGAAAATTTTTCTTCAGCTGAAAATTTTAAAGACATTATAGAATTTACTGTATTTATAGCAGTAATTCTATTAAAACCTGTACTTGCAAATTTTTCAATAAGTTCAACAGCTGCATTGCTTTCTTGCTCTGCTTGAGGTCCTGAACCCATACCATCGCTTAAAACAGTCATATAACTTCCATCTTGTAGCTTCCCAAAGGTATAACTATCCCCACTATAACTTTCTCCATCTTTACACAATCTTTTTGCATATGATGCTATATGAAATTTAGGTGTTTCTTCAAAAGTTACATTACAAGTTTTATCTGTTGGATTTATATTACAGCCATCATCACTTACACTCATATTTTTATTAAGTGCTTCATTTATATATGGAAGAACATCTTTAATGCAAAGTTGACTACCTCCACAAGCATTCATCTTAAGCTTTACTATTAATCTGTTATTTTTATTATTTAAACAGAATACATCTTTGTATTCTACTTTATTTCTGTCTAATATTCTTCTTATATTGTTTTCTGATTCTACATCTATTTTTATATTATCACTAAAATCATCTATTATTTCTGAAACAGAAGATGCCATATTGCTTATTTGGCTGCTTAAAAGTTCTCTTCCTTCACTTAATCTTTTTCTCCACATTTCACTTATAATATAATTGTTTACAATTTCTTCTGTATTTTTTACTAATGCTGTTCTCTTAACACATTTTTTATCAATCTCATCTGGAACTATACCTTTTCCTTCTTCATAATTTTGAATAATTTCTGCAAATGCATTATAAGTATAATAACTTTCTCTTTTCCAACACATAGAATTCATATTGCAATTACTGCAGACTCTATCTGCTAAATTTTCTATAAGAGCTGCACTTTTATTTTTCATAACTAATTTATCATTTTCAGCTAAATTTTCAAGTATAATAGACATATTAGAAAGCACTTGTGAAAAATTATCCAATCTATTTACTAATATACTTTTAATTTTATCTACATAATTTGAACTTATATTTTCATATTTTTTTTCAAAATCTAATTCTAAAGCCACTCTTGCATAAAATTTATTAGGTATTATAAAAAATATTATTAAAGTTATTATTGACTCTGCAAATTTAAATTGTCCGTTTGTATTTGAAAATACATTTACTATAAAGAAAGCTGCAATATACGATAATCCTGTTAATATTTTTCCAGTTTCTTTAAAAGTACCTGCAATAAGACCGCAAATTGTAAATACACTTATAAATATCTCCATATTGTTTGAGCATATTCCAACTATTATTCCCATAGCGGCACCACTTGCCGCACCTACCGTACTACCTTTAACATAGCTTATCATAAGCACAACAATTAATGCAAATAAATTTCGCAGCGAAATCCCAAATATTTCTGCTCCCCAAGTCCCCGAAACTATAAGAGCACATGTAATAGCCATACTAACTATCTCTTCATTTGTAAATAGATGTTTTGTTTTTATTTCTTTAAGGCATATTATAGAATAATTAATAATAAAATATATTGGGAAGATTGCTGTTGTTTCAAAAAAAGCTGTAAAAAAAGCTACATCTATAGAAATATTTGATATAAGCATTTTATATGATGCCTGTGTTAAAAATATCATTGAAAAAAATATTATAATTTTCTTTTTATTAGCAAGTCCTTCAACTAAATATCCAAGCAAAGTTATTATTCCTATAAGTATCATATAGGAAGGCATGTCCTTCAAATTACCATATAAAGTTGCATATCCTATAAGTGAACCACATCCGCTTATTAATGTTAATTTTTCTTCTCCATATAATGCTACTGCTATTAAAAAAGCAATCCCAAAAGGTGCCATATAATTTATAAGTAACACTCTACTTATTAAAAATGAGCTTAAAAAATAGAGCAGTAATTTTAAAATACCCCTTCCATCCATTACCTTTTTTTCTTCATTTTTTTTAGTTTTAATAGCTCTTTCATAAGCTGTTAAATTTGCTCCGTATTGCATACAAATAAATCCTCCTATGTTTTTATTTATTCCCAATATTTTGAAACTGATTTTATTATAGCAAATATCTATGGAAATAAATGTCATTCTTTGAGTGGAATATATAATTTTATTTGGACAATAATTTCTATATTTTTTCAAATAATTTATATTTTTTTATTTTTATTTGTTTTTCACTTTTTTAGCTTGTATTTATTACAAATGTTATAAATTAACAATTTTTTTAGTTTTATACAAGATGTTGAACTAAAAAAAATTATTACTTTTATGCTGTATATATAAAAAATATGTCGGTAATATTTTTTATACCATATTGAATATAATATTCTGTATAAGAATTTAAATTTAAAATATTTGAAATATACAAAAGGAAACGGGGGGATAAAATTGATTAGAAATAAAAAAACAAAAGGAAAAATATATACTATATTTTCATTATCACTTTTTATTAGTATATCTATACCTATAGTTTCAAAAGCAAGTGTGGGTATTAATTCTTATTCTGATAAAAATTTAATTTACACTCAAATTTTCAATAGAGGTTTTCCAATTGCTAAAACTATAAATTTTGATGAAGATGATATGGCTGAATTTGATTATTCTTTAAAAACTAAGCTTTTAGATGTTGTAGGTTTAAATATTTCCAATCCTCTTTCTATTGTAAGTAGAGAATTCAATCTTATAAAAAATGGAGATCCTGAAGCTGCTGTTAGAGAAAATAAATCTTCTTTTATATTGAATCCTTTTAAACTTGATGAAAATAATATTATAAAAAATCCAGAAACAACACCTTCTAATAAACCTGTAGATTATACAAAAGTTTCAGAGGTTTACAATCCAAAATTAAAAAAAACATTAAATCCTTCAAATCCAGAGGTTTTAATATATCATTCTCATACAACAGAAAGTTATCTTCCTAATCCACCTAATATAACTGATCCAACTAAAAATGTGTGTGCTGTTGGAGATGTAATAGCTGCTGAATTGGAAAAAAATTATGGTATTGCTACAATTCACGATAAAACTATACACAATATGGTTTTTAATAACAGTTATGCTAGATCGGGCGAAACTGTAGATAAATATTTAAGTAAATATAAGAATTTTAAAGTAATAATAGATTTACATAGAGATGCAATTGCAGCAGGAGATGATATAAAAGTTAGCATGCATAATCAAAGTACCGCAAGATTTATGTTTGTTGTTGGTATGAAAAATCCTACTTATGGAAAAAATCTTGCTCTTGCAAGAAAACTTTCAAGTATAACTCAAAGCCTTTTCCCTGGTCTTATACGGCCTGGAAATAGTGGAGATTACGGTATTTATCATTATGAAAAAGGTAAATTTAACCAGCAAAAAAATCCTGCTATAATCTTGATGGAAATAGGTTCAAACAATAATACTTTGGAAGAAGCAAAAACAACAGGAGTATATATAGCAAGGATATTAGCTGAATACATAAATGAAAAGCAGTAAAAAAAGCTCTACAATATTTTTAATTGTAGAGCTTTTTGGTAGCGGAAATAGGACTTGAACCTACGACACATCGGGTATGAACCGATTGCTCTAGCCAGCTGAGCTATTCCGCCATATTATATAATTAGGACATCACTTTTATGTGTGTCCTTAATTTTAATGGTTGCGGGGGCAGGACTTGAACCTACGACCTTCGGGTTATGAGCCCGACGAGCTA
>NZ_RJWG01000050.1 GCF_004011155.1 Clostridium prolinivorans
GCAAAACGCTAACGCGTTTTTTATTTCTTTGCGAAATTGTATACCCTAATTTTAACTTTGTAGTTAGATGAGTATAACAATTTAATCTTTTTAATCTGTGCAATTTTCAAAGAACAATTTAATATATACTTATTAATTATGTTCATTATTAACATATCAATAAGTAATAAGCTTTAAAGAATTTAAAAGTTAATTCTTTTAGGATTATTATATTACCAAAAATAATTACTAAAATCAATTAATAATTATTGGTAACTTTGGTGGGCTTAAATGGACTCGAACCATCGACCTCACGCTTATCAGGCGTGCGCTCTAACCAGCTGAGCTATAAGCCCATAAATTTTATTATGAAAATTTATAATTTAAATTATGATNNNATAAATTTTATTATGAAAATTTATAATTTAAATTATGATAACAAAATTATTATTTACTGTCTTTATATTGATTTACTTGATACAAATTTATAAATACAATTTGTTAAACATAAAACATAATAATTTTAAATAAATTGATCTATTTAAATTAAACAGAGAATTAAGTTCCAGCTTGCTTAAATGACTTTTAATACTAAAAGCCATTTAAGCTTTTCTCCATAGAAAGGAGGTGATCCAGCC
>NZ_RJWG01000051.1 GCF_004011155.1 Clostridium prolinivorans
AAGGAAATTAGAGAAGCTAATGAAATGGGTGTCATTTGTGGAGTAACTACAAATCCATCATTAATTGCTAAAGAGGGAAGAGATTTTAAAGAAGTAATAAAAGAAATAACTTCTATAGTTGATGGTCCAATAAGTGGAGAAGTTACAAGCGATGATGCGCCTAGTATGATTGCAGAAGGTAGAGAAATAGCTAAAATACATAAAAATATGGTAGTTAAAATACCTATGACAGGGGAAGGAATGAAGGCAGTTAATGTGCTTTCAAAAGAAGGAATTAAAACAAATGTTACATTAGTATTTACAGCAGCACAAGCTTTACTTGCAGCAAATGCAGGAGCAAGCTTTGTAAGTCCATTTTTAGGAAGGTTAGATGATATTTCAACTAATGGTATGGATTTAATTGAAAAAATATCAACTATATATTCAAAACACAACATAAATACTGAAATTATTGCAGCAAGTATAAGAAATCCTCTTCATGTTATAGATGCAGCACAAGCAGGAGCACATATTGCTACAGTTCCTTATAAAGTAATAATGCAAATGCTTAATCATCCTTTAACAGACTCAGGAATAGAAAAATTTAAAAAAGATTGG
>NZ_RJWG01000052.1 GCF_004011155.1 Clostridium prolinivorans
AATAAACATATATAATGTCATCTAGCAGCTACATTTACATATGTAAGATCACTTACTACTATTTCTAAATCATTTCTGTTATCAAACTCTCTATTTACTATATTTTCTACCTCATCATTGTTGCAACTTGTTTTATGAACCTTATACTGTTTTACAGTATAAGCTCCAAGAATTCTTTTTAGCTGATCATTTTCCTTTGTTACTTCTGTCAATTCATTTTTAAGTTCTTTTTCACCCTCAATTAAAGTCTTTATACCTGGCTTAACCTTAATTTCATCTCTATTTTCAGATTCTTTGATCCAAGTAAATATAGTAGACTTTGATATCCTATGTTTTCTCGCAACAAGCGATACATTTCCTACTTCTTTAACTTCTCTTAATATTTCTTCCTTCAATTCCTTTGTATAAGTTCTTCCTCTCATAGCTTACCTCCAATCACTTTCTACATTATAATAAATATATAGGTGATTGTCCAAATCGATTTAGGGGCTTAAGAGAAAAACTTAATTATCATGTTGAACATTATGCTGAAATTAGTGCTCTAACATTAAAGCAAAATTCTTA
>NZ_RJWG01000053.1 GCF_004011155.1 Clostridium prolinivorans
GAAAAATGGGTTACTGATATAACTTATATTTATACACTTAAAGACGGATGGTGCTATCTTGCTTCAGTTTTGGATCTTCATACAAAGAAAATTATTGGCTATGCTTTTTCAAAGACTATGGATACAGAACTAGCTATAAAGGCTGTAGAAAATGCCTACATAACTCAAAAACCAAAGAATACTGTTATACTCCACAGTGATTTGGGCTCCCAATATACAAGCTCTAAATTTGATGATTATCTTAATGAACATAATATAGTTCATTCCTTTAGCGGCAAGGGATGTCCCTATGACAATGCTTGTATAGAATCCTTTCATGCTACACTAAAAAAGGAAGAAGTAAACTTAGCTACATACTATGACTTTGATGCTGCAAGGCTAGCTATATTTGAATATATAGAATCCTGGTACAACAGAAAAAGGCTTCATAGCAGTATCGGTTATATGACTCCTCAACAGCTTGAAGATGCTTTAAGAAAAACTGCATAAAAATTTGAGTTTTTGTGTCTACTATATTGACATAAATCCA
>NZ_RJWG01000054.1 GCF_004011155.1 Clostridium prolinivorans
TGGATTGTCAACACTTTTTTGTACAATTTTTATTCGGTCATTTTTTATAATCTATATTCTACAGGGGTCATGTAATTTAATGAACTATGAATACGTTTATTGTTATACCATAGTACATAATTTTTAAGCTATTTTTTAAGTTCTTCCAAGCTTTTAAAACCTCTATTAAATGCAAATTCAGTTTTTATAATTTTATAAGTTGCTTCTGCCACTGCATTGTCATAAGGACAACCTTTCTTACTCAAAGAACGTTTTATTTCAAAGGTTTTTAAGACTTCCTCTATTGTTTTATTTTTAAATTCATTTCCTCTATCAGTATGGAATACCTTTATCTTAGTTAAATTTATTTTAGAGCTTAAAAATGCTTCATATACAAGATCTGCATCTTTATTTGAACCTGCTGAATATCCTATTATCTCTCTATTAAAGATGTTGATTAATAAACATATATAATGTCATCTAGCAGCTACATTTACATATGTAAGATCACTTACTACTATTTCTA
>NZ_RJWG01000055.1 GCF_004011155.1 Clostridium prolinivorans
GAACTTAATTCTCTGTTTAATTTTGAGAGACTAATCTCTTAATTGAAATAATAAATTTCAATTTTTAGCTCTCAGATTTTAATTTAAAATTGTTCTTTGAAAATTGCACAGATTAAAAAGATTAAATTGTTATACTCAACTAACTACAAAGTTAAAATTAGGGTATACAATTTCGCAAAGAAATAAAAAACGCGTTAGCGTTTTGCCAAAGGTCAAGCTACGAAGAGCGCATGGTGGATGCCTTGGCACTAGGAGCCGAAGAAGGACGTGATAAGCTGCGATAAGCTCTGGGTAGGCGCAAATAGCCTGTGATCCAGAGATTTCCGAATGGGGCAACCCACACAGCCAAAGCTGTGTATCCTGCATTGAATACATAGATGCAGGAAGGTAACTTGGGGAACT
>NZ_RJWG01000056.1 GCF_004011155.1 Clostridium prolinivorans
TGGATAGGTTACAATTAATTAGACAATAAATATTCGGTCATGATATGATATATAAAAATAGGAGAAGGAGAAATTATCATGGCTGGAAAAATAAAAAATTATACAGATGATTTTAAAAAGCAAATAGTAGCACTAAAACAAAATGGTAAATCAACATCAGAGATATCAAGAGAATATCAAATAGCAAAATCAACAATAATAAAGTGGGTAAATGATTATAGCAATTCTGGGTCTTTCAAGGCCAAAGATAATCGTACCGAGGAAGAGAACGAGCTAATACGTCTCCGTAAGGAAAATAAACAATTGATGATGGAAAATGATATTTTAAAGCAAGCAGCGCTGATAATGGCAC
>NZ_RJWG01000057.1 GCF_004011155.1 Clostridium prolinivorans
TGTTCCTAACGGATTGGCAGTAAAAGAGGAATAAATATGAACTATACTATAACAAAATACTCTCAGTACCAGGAAACATACAGGTATTGCCATTAACGGTACAATGTTAAGATTAATGTATACTTTCCCTGACAATTGAGAATCTACAGCAACGAATTTTCCTAACAGCAATCCTAAAAATACAAGTGATATTCCATCCACTATTGGATAAGCAAAAAGTTCGGTCAGTGATGTGCTTGAAACGTGAGGTAAAGGCTCAAATAAGTATATACACCACATCATGCAGAATAAAAAACCGAACATTAAACCTTTTTTAATCTTTGTTCCTGGTAGACGACCCTGTATTAT
>NZ_RJWG01000058.1 GCF_004011155.1 Clostridium prolinivorans
TGTATAGATACTTATAGAAAGAGCTTCTTGAAACCTTTAAGACTTCACACATTAGCTTGATATCATGCTCTTCTTTATGATCATTGATAAACTCAAAAATAGAGGTTACTTCTTTGCGAATATGGCCATGGCTTTTTTTAATATTTCATTTTCCTCCTCAAGCCTTGCCATCTTCTTTAACATTGCCTGATACTCTTCTGATGTTATAGTTGTATCTTTATCCACAGTTATTGGTTTAGCTTTCTTAATCCATCCATTGATTGTTGATTTTGATATGCCATATTCGCTGCTAAGCTCTGCCAAACTCTTACCAGAGTTATAGAGCTCTACAATTGTCTTTCTA
>NZ_RJWG01000006.1 GCF_004011155.1 Clostridium prolinivorans
CAATTAATGATGGATTTGTAGTTACTCCACAAATGACACCCATTTCATTAGCTTCTCTAATTTCCTTAACATTAGCAGTATCAATAAATAATTTCATTGTAAAAATTCCTCCTTTAATTTCCAACATATAAGGTTAATCGATAACAATTGTACGTACATGTAATTTGTACTACACTTGTATTTTAAGCCATTTATCCATATAATTCAATATATTTTGAAAGTTTTTAATACTATTTTAAAATATATACTAGAATTAAAGTATTTTCATATATAGAATTTAAAATATTATATATAAAAAGTAAATATAATTATATCAAATATAAAATTTTTACAATACTACTTGTACGTATAATCTGTAAATGTTATAATAATTTTCTACAAGTTATTTAATGATTAACCTACAATAAGCTGTAAATTAATTCCCACTATTTTATATTGTTTCTAAATTTCTATTATATATAGTGGTCAATATTTAATAAAAAGACTTTTTGTAATATAATAATTAAATATATTAAAAAATAAGCAGGTGTAATATATATGTCAGTAAAAAAACCAAAATATCAACAACTTAAAGACTATATAATATCAGCAATTAATTCAAATGAATTAAAGGTAGGAGACAAAATATATTCTGAAAATGAATTAGCAGAAAAATTTGAAATGAGCAGACATACTGTAAGGCAAGCTTTAGGAGAACTTGTTAATGAAGGATGGCTATATAAAATTCAAGGTAAAGGTACTTTTGTTGACGAAAAACATAATAAAACAGCAAGTAAATCTAAAGTTGTAGCTGTTATTACTACTTATTTAAGCGACTATATATTCCCTTCTATTATAAGAGGCATAGATACTGTACTTTCTGAAAACGGCTATAATATTCATTTAAGCTGCACATATAATCAGCATGAAAAAGAAAGACTCTGCCTTGAAAATTTATTGAATCAAAATGTATCTGCAATAATCGTGGAACCTACTAAAAGTGCTCTGCCAAATCCTAATATTGATATGTATAAAAATTTTATAAACTTAAATATACCTATTTTATTTATTCATGGGTGCTATAAAGAACTAAATTGTTCTTATATTGTTGAAGATGATACTGAAGCTGGATTTTTAGCAGCAAAACATCTTATAGAATTAGGTCATAAAAATATTGGAGGAATTTTTAAAATTGATGATATTCAAGGGCATATGAGATTTGCTGGATTTCAAAAGGCTCTTTATGAAAACTCAATAAAAATTTCTGATTCTAGAATTCTTTGGTTTGAAACTTCTGATATAGATGATAATTTTAAATCTAAATATACTTACTTTGAAAAAATATTATCTAATTGTACTGCAATAGTTTTCTACAATGATCAAACTACAATTAAATTTATGGATATTATAAGAGAAAAAAATTTAAATGTTCCTGAAGACATATCTATAGTAAGTTTTGATGATTCTCAGCTTGCAGTAGCTTCTGAAATTAAACTTACAACAGTTGCTCACCCTAAAGAAGCTCTTGGAAAAGAAGCTGCAAAAGCAATAATAAATATGATTAAAAAAAATCAAGATTATTATAATATAAAAATGAAACCTAAATTAATTATAAGAAAAAGTACCAAAGAATTAACATCTAATATATAAAAAGCAGATTAAATTAGTCTGCTTTTTATATAAAATAACTACTTTTACTTAAATCTAAAATAATATTCTGAAGTTTCATTTGTTATAGCCTTAAATTTATATCCTGAATTTTTATAATAATTTATAATTTCAGGAAGAGCTATAGCTGTATTTTTATTAACTTGATCACAGTGAAGAAGTAAAAATATTCTTGAGTAAGACTTACCCACTACATTGTGTGATTCCATAATTAATTTATTAACTGGAGTATTATAATTTAATCCATCAGAAAGACTTGCATTCCAATCATATATTTTATAGTTTTTTTTGTGAAGCCTATCTAAAAGTTCAGAATTTAAAAATGGTTTGCTTCCTCCTGGAAATCTAATAATATTAGGTCTAAAGCCAAGTACTCTATTTACTTCTTCTGCAGTATCATCCATTTCTTTTATAAAATTATCATAACTTGAATAAATTTGATTATATTTATGAGAAAAACTGTGAAGTCCTATAGAATGTCCTTCATCATACATTCTTTTTAAAATATTTTCTCTTCCCTTTATTTTACTTCCAACTACAAAAAAAGTTGCTTTAACATTACTTTCTTTTAAAATATCTAATATTTTATCACTTACTATATAACTTGGTCCATCATCAAAAGTTAAATAAATAACTTTTTCTTTTTTGTATTCTTCCTTACTATCTTTTGTATCTTTTGCTAAAACTATTTTTGAAGTTATCATGCAAAGAATTAATATTAAATAAACAAATGAAAAAATATATAATAAGAACTTTTTATTTTTTTCTCTCATGTCTTAATCCTCCAGACTAAAAATTAAATTATCTATTTTAGTATAACCTAAAATAGATAATTTAATTTTTTTGTCCTTATTCTTGACATGTTATATTCCCTTTATATAATTTTCTATTTTCTAATGAAAATATTTTTTCTGAAAAACTTCCTATATTAGTTTCTCCAAGGACTCTATTCATATCATACATTCTTGCGTCTATTATATCTAAATGATGTAATAGCTCTGCTTCTGGAAACATTGGCTTTACCGGGCTTCCGTATTCTGGCTCATAATGATGAGAGAGTATCATATGTTGTAACATTATAGTTACTTCCTTATCTGCTCCTACATTTTCAGCTGCTATTTCCAAATTTTTAACACCTTGAATTATATGCCCTAAAAGCTGTCCTTCTACTGTATATTCGCTAACTATCCCAAGATTATTAGCATTCATTTCTTCAATTTTTGCCATATCATGAAGTATAATGCCTCCGTATAATAAATCTTTATTTAAATATGTATATATTTCACAAAGCTTTTCTCCAGCTTTAAGCATTGTAAGTATATGATATAAAAGTCCTGATTTTATAGAATGGTGATTTTTCATAGCAGCAGGATAATGCATTAATTTTTCTTTATTTTTTTCTATAATAAATTTAACAATATTTTTTATATCTTTATTTTTTATACATGAAATATATTTAGTAATTTCACTGTACATAAAATCAGCTTCTAATGGTGCAGTCTCTACAAAATCCTCTATATTAACTTTATCTTCTTCTACTGCTTCTCTTAATCTTTCTATTTTAAGCTGTAATGAATTTTGCCAAAGGTTTACTAATCCTCTTACCTTTATAAGCATATTTTGAATATATCTTTTTTCGTCTCCGTCTGAATATTCCCAAAGCTTTGCATTTATTTCACCAGTTTTATCTCCTAAAGTAAAATCCATATATTTTTTACCATTTGAAGAAGTTTTTAATTCTACAGACTTTACAATAAAAAATCCATCTATCCTTTCATTAACTTGAAACTCATTAATTTTTTTTAATTCCAATGAAATTCTCCTCTCTTATACAAGTTTACTAAAATTATATGTTAATAAATAACTTTTCATATATTATCTTACTATCTATATTAATATATAAATTTAATCTTTTATAATCAAAATATACTTATAATTATAAGTAATTTTTAATATAAGTACAATTTAAAAGTATATTATAATCATTTGTATGTTGTTATAATATTAAATCTTTAGACAATATATATTGATTAACACACAATATAAAATAGCTTTCACTATACAATTTATATTGTCTTTAAATATATTTATCTCTACATATAGTAATCAATATTTAATAAAAAACTTTTGTAAAATAATAATATAATTTATAGTTTATTATAAATTAATTATATTTAGCAATGAATTAAATTTTTTTATTAAACAATAATATATATGTATAATATTTTAAAGGAGTGTGTTAAATGTCGCTAAAAAATGCTATGACTGCAGATTTTTTACGTTCAGCATATGGTGGAGAAAGTATGGCTCATATGCGATATCTTATTTGGGGAGAAAATGCTCAAAAAGATGGTTATCCAAATATAGGAAGACTTTTTAAGGCTATTGCATATGCAGAGTGGTGTCACGCCAAAAATCACTTTAATGTATTAAAAGAACAGGTAGGAGATAACACTGTTGCAGCAGGTGGAGTATTTGGAAATACAAACATTATAGAAAATCTTCAAGGTGCAATTAATGGTGAATTACATGAAGTAGAGCAAATGTATCCAGTTTATTTAGAAACTGCAAAATTTCAAGAAGAAAAAGATGCTCAGCGTTCTTTTCACTTTGCTTTAGAAGCTGAAAAAATTCATGCTGAAATGTTTAAAAATGCACAAAATTCAGCTAAAGAAGGAAAAGATATAGGAAATGAAACTATATACATATGCCCAGTTTGTGGTTTTACTGAAATTGGAGATAATGTAGAAAAATGCCCAGTTTGTGGAGCTAAAAAAGAATTATTTAAATCATTTTAAAAATTTTTAAGGCAGGCTTTTAGTTTAAAGCCTGCCTTAAATTTAAATATATTAAATTTTAATACTTTATTATTTCTCCATTACTAAATAAATATATATATTTTTCTTTAGGCTTTTCTCCTATTATACTTTCTATTGCCTTTGCATAATAATAAATCTGTCTTTCATATCTTTTTTTAATTTCTTCCATATTTTCTTTCGTTATATAATCTGTTTTATAATCTAAAAGAACTATACCATCTTCTTCTTTAAAAAAACAATCTATAACTCCCATAAGAAGAGTTTCTTCTTTTTCATAAATTTCTTTTGAAAGGTTATTATTTATCTCTGTACTTTTTACTCTTATATGAAATGCAACTTCTCTTTCTATATCTTTCTCTAAATTATTTACTTTAAGCATTCTTTTGCCAATAGGTGATTTAAAAAAGTTTAAAATTTTATCTATATTTATAGTTTTTGCCTGTTCCTCTGTAAGAAGCTCTCTTAAGACCATAGATTTTACTTGTTTATCTATTTCATTAAAACTACCTACATTTTTTAAATCAATATGCTGCATTACAAAATGTAAAACTGTTCCTCTCTCTGCAGCTGATAAGCCTTTCCTTTCCTCTAAAAAAGCTGGTTTTTTAGATATTTTTTCTACAAACATAGGCGTTGTATAATCATCTTTTTCAGGATTATTTATAAGTCTTTTCAGCTCTGTAACTGAAAGCTTTGCAGGTATTTTAGAAGCTTCTGTATATTTATATGAAAAACTTAATCTTCTCTCTACTTCCTTCTTAAACTTACTTTCAGGTTTTTTATCTTTTATTTCTTCTAGATATCCACAATTTATTTCTTCACCTTCGTTTTTATCCACACTTTCTTCTAAAATATTGTTAACAACCTCTTTTTTATCCCAAAGTTTAATTTCCCATCTTGAATTGTTAGAAGAAATTTTCCCTATTTTAAAATCTTCTACTTTAGCAATATTTCTTAATATTTCACCATCTTTATGCTTAAGTATTGCAAGTACAATCCATTCTAAATAACTCTTTGCATTAAATGCAGCATACTCTGGGACATTTTCATTATTTTTTTCTAAACTATCACACCATTTACTTAAAGAAGCTTCTATATCATTTAGCATACCGGTTATAATAAGTTTTTCCTTTGCTCTTGTAAATGCAACATATAAAATCCTTATTTCTTCAGAAAGAGTTTCAAGTTTTATTTTATTTTTAAGTGCCATTTTAATTATAGTAGAATGCTGTATTCTTTTTTCAGGATTTATATACTCTGGTCCAATTCCTAATTTTTGATGATAAAGAATTTTATTATTTAAATCCATCATATTAAAATTTTTCCCGCTGGATGAAAGTATAACTACTGGAAATTCCAATCCTTTACTCTTATGTATGCTCATAATTCTTACTACATTTTCATTTTCACCAAGTATCTTTGCACTACCCATATCTCCACTACTATTTTTTAATTTATTTATAAAATTTACAAAATTAAATAATCCTCTATAACTTGTTTTTTCAAATTGTCTTGCTCTTTCAAAAAGTATTCTCAAATTTGCTTGTCTTTGAACTCCACCAGGCATAGCCCCAACATATCCATAATATCCAGAAGATGTAAATAGATACCAAATAAGTTCATCTATAGGCATAAATTGTGCTTTATCTCTATAATTTTCTAAATTTTCCAAAAAGTTTTTAACTTTTTTTAAGGTATTTTCATTACTTTCATTTTTACTACCTTCAGCAAACTTTTTAAGAGCTATATAAAATGGTACTTTATTATCTACAAGCCTTATGTCTATAAGTTCTTCTGGAGTAAAAGAAAATATAGGACTTCTTAAAACTGCAATAAGAGGAATATCTTGAAGAGGATTATCTATAATTTGAAGTAAAGACATCATAGTTCTTATTTCTATAGTTTCAAAATATCCATTACCTGTATCTGCATATACAGGTATTCCTTCTTTTTCAAATTCTTCTACAAATATTGCTGCATAATCTTTTGTAGCACGAAGAAGTACAACTATATCTCTATATTGAAGATTTCTATAATCATTTAAGCTTTTATCAAAGACTTTAAAATTTTTCCCATTTTTTATCATAATCAATTCTTTAATTCTTCTGGCAGCAACTCTGGCTTCAATTTGAATATTATCTAAACTTTCTTCTTCATCTTCCTCATCTAACATTTCTGATACTTCTTTTATATCTTCTGATACTTCTTCTTTTTTATCTTTTTTCTCTATAATATGAATCTCAATAGGTCCTCCTGTTATACTGTCATAATCTTGTATAATTTTATAATCTGCTCCTAAATTCAGTGCCTCTTTATCTGTATATTCAAGCTCTCCTATATTTTTAGACATTAGAGATTTAAAAATATAATTTACTCCATTTATAATTTCGCTTCTGCTTCTAAAATTTTTATAAAGAGTTATAACCCTGTTTTTACTGCCCTCTTCTTTAGAATAATTTTCATATTTCTCTAAAAAAAGTTCTGGTACTGCCTGTCTAAACCTATAAATACTTTGCTTTATATCTCCAACCATAAACACATTAGGATTATCTTCAAATTTTCTTGAAACCATATTTATTATAACTTCTTGAACTAAATTACTGTCTTGATATTCATCTACTAAAATTTCATCAAAATGCTTTCTAAACTCTAATGCTATTTCAGAAGGCACAATTTCATCATTTTCATCTTTAGCCGTTAATATACTTAATGCTAAATGTTCTAAATCATTAAAATCTAAAATACCTCTTTCTCTTTTCTTTTCTGTATAAAGCTTATTAAAATCTAAAACTAAATTCCCAAGTTCTTTCATAAGAGGATACATAAAAATCAATTCTTCTTTTATTTCTTCATTACTAAAGTTAAAAAAATCATTATTTATTTGTTTTATTTTTTCCTTTACTTTTTTATTCCTTATATCTAATAATTTTTTCTTTAAATCTTCATCATAAATATCATTTTTCTTTAATGTTTTTAATTTAGAAAATTTACAGTTTTCAAATTCATATTTAATAACTTCCCATTTTGAATTTAAAGAAAGTATTAAATTATCAATAATATTCATATCATCATTAAATGTATCTAAATATAACTCTAATCCAGAAGAATTTTTAATCATATCTATTGCCTTATTTATTAAAGCTTTAATTTCAAGAAGTTCAAGCTTTACAGTTTCTATAATAACTTTTCCCCATTTAGTTTCTTTAAAATCAAAATCCTCATTTACATTAAAAGCTTCATAAGCCTCTTTAATCCATTTTTCAGGCCAAGGTCCACTCATTACAAATTTATATAAATTAATAACTATATCTTTAAGTTTAGCATCACTTCTCCCTCCACCATAAGCTTCAACAAGTCTTAAAAAATTACTTTCAGTATTTTCTTCTGCTTCTTTATACTTTTCTTCAAAAAATTCATCTATAGTTTCTGATTTTAAAAGTATTTCTTCCGTACTATCTGCAATTCTAAAATCAGGATCTAAATCTATGTGATGAAAATTATTTCTTATAATATCTAAACAAAAAGAATGTATAGTTGTTATTTTAGACTTATTTAAAAGAGTAAGCTGTCTTTGAAGAATTTTAGATTCAGGATTTTTATCTAAAGCTTTAGAAATTGCATCTCCTATTCTTTCTCTCATTTCAGCTGCAGCAGCATTTGTAAAAGTAACTACTAAAAGTCTATCTATATCAACGGGATTTTCTTCATTGCTTATAATTCTAATAATTCTTTCAACTAAAACTGCTGTTTTACCTGAACCTGCAGCTGCAGCTACAAGAAGATTACAATTTCTTGTTTCTATAGCTTCCTTTTGCTCTTTAGTCCAATTAGTATCGCTCATTTATATATCCTCCTTCTCAATTTCTTGTTTCATAAGAGTCCAAATTTCTTCATTCTTCTTTTCATTTAAATACTTATATTTATTTTCTTTTATACTAGCATCAAATTGGCATATACTTTTAAATTCACAATATTCGCAAGGCGTATTTTTATTTTGTTTATAAGGTTTAATACTTATATTCCCATTTAACATATCTTCACAAATATTTATAACCATTTTCCTTGCATATTTTCTAAGAATTTCAAATTCTTCTAATGTAGCACTTGAAGTTTGGCTATCTACAACTCCGCTCTTTTGAGTAACTCTTGCAGGGATTATTAATGAATATCCTTCCTTAGTTTCAGTAATAGTTAAATCCATTGCTTTAATTATTTCTATATCTTTAAGTAAAATACCTTTCATCTTAAGCTCTCTTAAAATAGCTTTTTTTATTTCATCTTCATTGCTGTTTCCATCTACCTTAACTATTGGATCATCTATCTTAAAATAAAATATACCTCCAGGAATAACTCCTTTTTCTATATACTTTTCTTTATTAGAAATAATAGCATCAAGATAAATTAAAAGCTGCAACTGAAGTCCATAGTAAACATCACTTAATTTAAAAGCCTTATTACCTGATTTATAATCAATTATCCTTATATAAATACCATTTTCAGTTTCAAGTTCATCCACCCTGTCTATCCTGCCTATAAGTTCAATTTTATCTCCAGATGGAAGAATAATATCTATTGGAGGATAATCTCCTTTACTTTCAAAAGATACTTCATGTCCTACAGGATTAAATTTACTTCTTTTAACATGTTCACTTATTATATTTACTGACTTTACAAGCACTCTTTTAAGCTTATTTGATATATATTTGTATCTTGGAGAGCTATTTAATATATATCCTGTTTTACCATTAATTTTTTCTTCTACAATTTGAGTTATAGCCTCTTGTGTAAATTTTTCATCTACATCTCTAAAAGTTACAGCCTCTTTATCTAAAACATTTGCAAATTCATCTAATACTTCATGCAAAAATGTACCTAAATCAGGCATAGAAAAATCATATATCTTTCTTTCTTGTGCTTTAAGTCCATATTGAATATAATAAGCAAAAGGGCACTGGGCATAACGTTCAAGCCTTGAAACACTTAATTTAAGCGGATATCCATAAAGTTTTTTAATTTTATTTGAATCAACTTTTGAAACTTGATTTTTATAACTTAGACCGCTAAAAGCTCTTTTACATCTCTCTCTCCATTTTTCATCTTTTAAATACCATCTATATGCATCCCACCATATAGGATTTATTTCTTTCCCTTCAATTTCTTCTTTTATTGCAGCAATAAGCTCATTAAAAGTTGAACTTTCTCCAACAATTTCTCTTAAAGTTTCTTCATCACTGTTTCCTTTTATTATATCGCTTTCTTCTTTAATCTTTGGAAATATTTTTTTCATTCTGGATATTATTATAGAGGGTCTCATGCTTTTCCCTTCAAAATCTGCAATAGGATAGCTTATTCTTAAATACTTTCCTCCTATAGTTAATGCTCTATATATTAAAAACTGCTCTTCAAAAGCTTGTGATTTAGTATCTCCTGCTATCTCTATACCAAGATTTTTTAAATTTTCTCTATCTTTATCATTCAAAATTCCTTCCTTATCTGAAATTCTAGGGAATATTCCATCGTTAACACCAATAATAAATATAGCCGATACTTCATGACTTTTAACACGTTCAATATCTCCTACTAAAACTTCATCTAAAGAAGCAGGAATTACACCAACATCATACTCATTTATACCTATCCTCATTATTTTTATAAATTCTTCAAGTTTTACTTCTTCTTCACCTAAAACTTCAACTAATTGGCTTAAAAGATCCATAACAACATTCCAAACCTGACTGTATTCATTTGCTAAATCTAATTGTTTTTCTCTTTCAAATTTAAGAACAAAATTTTCTATCTTTTCTCCTGCCCTTATTTCAACTAAAAATTCATAAATATTTGTACATATTTCCTTTACTTTGTTTTTACCTTTAACCTTATTTTGAAGTTTTATAAGAGGATTTGCTATTTTATTTTTTATATCATTTATCCTTTGAAAACTCTCTTCTTCTTTTTCTATATTATTAAAGTTATATTCAAAAGAATAATTCCATTCATCTTCAAGCCATTTCTTTCCTCTAATTCCATTTGATAATACATAGTTTTCAATAATATCTATTTCTTCTCTTTCTATATCTATAAGTCCAGTTTTTAAATATCTAAATACTGATTCATACGACCAGTTTTTTGTAAATATCTCCATAACAGAATTTAAAAGTATTATAAGAGGATTACTATTTATATCCCTTCTTTTATCTATAAAATAAGGAATATTATATTCAGTGAAAATAGCTTCAACAAGCTTTTCATAATTTCCTAAATCTCTTGTTACAACAGCTATATCTTTAAATCTTAAATTTTCATCTCTTACAAGCCTTATAATATTAGATGCTGTATTTCTTATTTCACTATACATATTAAGCCCTCTGAATATGCTTACATCTTTAGTATTTTCACTATAAATGTTATATGGAAATTTAAAAAAGTATTTTTCCAAATGAGCTATTTCTTTACTTTCCTTAAATCTAAAAGGAGTTTCTCCGTCTAAACATATTGGTTTTTCATAAGGAATATTATTTTTAGCTGCAATATTAACAAGCTTATTTTCTGTATTTTTAATAGGCATAAATACATCTGTATTATCTGTATTATCTGCATTACCTCCATTTATAAGACAATCTGTTGTAAGAGTAATATTTACCCTTTTACATTTTAAAAACAGCTGCTCAATTACATTATACTGAAGAGGAGTAAATGTAGAAAATTCATCTATCCATATTTCAGCTCCATCATATATAGAAGTTTCTTTCAGTTTTTCTACAAGAAGCATAAGTTCATCTTCTGTATCTATGTAATTTTTATGAAGATATTCCTCAAATTTTTGGAAAATAAGTGATATATCTTGAATTTTATCTTTTAAAACTTCATTATCATTTAATTGTGTTAATACTATATCTAATTCTTCTGGATTTATATTATATCTTTTAAATTCACTTATAATATCTGACATTATATCTACAAATCCTTGCTGCTTCGAAGCTCTTGAAAATACTTTTAATTTATCTTTAACTTCATCTAAAATTTTATATATAAGCATATTTCTTCCTGACGATTTCATGTGAAGCCTTGTTATTCCTCCAACTTCTCCTAACACTACTTGAGCCATTCTTGTAAAACTTAAAACTTGAACTTTATGTATCCCCTTTTCCCCTAATGTATAAACTAAATTTTTATCTGCTTGAAAAGTAAATTGCTCTGGAACAAGATAAATTATCTTTTTATCGTCTTTATTATCTAAAACACTTTTTTTTATATTTTCAAGACAAAATCTACTTTTACCGCTTCCTGCTCTTCCAAATATAAATCTTAAGCTCATAAAACCACTCCTCAATTTATTTTCATAAAAATTATAATTTATGTAAAAATAAAAATACCTTATCTAATATAATTTATTATATCAAATAAGGTATTTTTAAATAACCTTTATTTAAATTATTGCTCTTCCTGGAATTATAAGTTTTTCACCTTCTCTTATATTATCTAAGTTCTCAATTTCATTTATTTTTACCAAATCATCTACAGTTGTATAATATCTTTTAGCTATCTTCCAAAGTGTATCTCCATTTTGAACAACATATATAGTTATACTTGCTTTTTTATCTGGCTTTTCTCCTTCTTTTTGAACAACATTAACTAAAAATTCTTTATTTTTAATATAATTTACTCTTCCATAAGCTTCTACTATTGCTTTAACTCCTATAGTATTAGCTTCAATAGATGCTTCTATGCTTTCAAGATCTAATTTTGCAATACATTGCATATCTATCTTAGCATCTGGAATTTCTACATAAGTACTAAATGGTATTTCATCTTTAATAACATAAGCACATTTATCTTCATCATTAGTCTTATATAAAACTTCAACATTTAATAAACCTTCAATTAATATTTTATTTTCTATAAGCTTTTTCTCTGTTATACAAACATTTCCTGTAGACATAACAATTGAAACTGGTTTTGGAATATCTTCTGAAATTTCTATATTACCTTTAACTATAACTTCATTACCTGCCTGACCATGCATAACATTAAGTTCATAACTTTTTCTTTCCATATCCATAAGTACAGATGGTGAATAAGCATCTTCTATGGTATCTATTTCTTCTTTACTCATAACTTTAGTATTACTTCTTATAAGAATTTCAACATCAACAATTCTTTTTTCTCCAAGATCATTTTCCTTTACATCAAATATCATATCATCTACTCTAAATTCAGAAAAACTATCCATAAAAGAATTAACTTCCTCAGCTTCTAATTCTTTATTAACCAATACATCATCATCAACATAGCATAACTGAGAACTATCTTTATCTCTATAGAGCATATTAACATGGGCAAAAGCTGATACTTCTATTTTTCCATCTAAAACTTTAACTTCCTTTTTGTGAAGATCAACATCGCACTTTAATACTGTTCCTATTTCAGGCTTATCCATTGGAATTTCCATATGTGATTTAGCTATCATCTCTCCATCACAGTTTTTTACAATTTTATCTACAGAAGCACTGTCTTTTAATACCTGAACATCAGAAATTCCCCTTAAATCTTTAACTATTTCAAAATTATAAACCTTATATACTGATGATTTAACTTTTATTATGCCTTCTATTGCTATTTTTCTTTCATTAATAACTACAGGCTCAATATGTTCTATGTAACATTCAGCCTCACAAGGCATATTTCTATTTGCTCCATCTATTTCTATACTATTAGAGAATTTCGCACTATAATCTACATTGTAAACTCCGCTTCTATTTTCATCTTCCTTAGCTAAATATAGTACATTTAATGCAATTTGACCTTCTATATATACTTTATCCTGCATTACTTCTTTAGTTACTATAGTGGGTTTTGCATCAAGTGTTAAAATTTGATACACATCCGGGTGAGTATCTGGTATTACATATTCCCCCTTAATGACTGTATCAGCAGTGTTTTCTCCTAAAAGTTGTTCACATTCTATATTTTCTTTAAGCAAATCTATAGCCATTACTTTGTCCCTCCCATAAAATACCTACTATTAATTTATATAAATGCTTCTATAAAAATATAACCTCCAAAATAAAAAAATTATAAAATATTTTTATAATTTAAAGCATTTGTATATTTTATTTAATTTCAGTATTTTATATTACCTTAATTTGCCATGTATAAATATGTTGACAATTGAATTATTTTGTCTTAATATAGAATATGATTATTGACCATATAACCTCTCATAAATTCTCAATACCCTTTTATACCATAGTTGAAAGATGGAAAAACGCCATCTTTCTTTTTATTATATAAAATAAAATCGGCACTAAGTACTTAGTGCCGATTTTCATGCAAAGACTATTTGAACTGTCTTAGTTAAAACATCTGAATAACTGTATGTCACTGTCCTCTGGGTGTCATGTTCTAGTCTAATAACAAAAATATTAGGATAAGTTTTTTCAATTATACCTTTGTTAATAAGGACTTTCCTTCTACCGCCATTAGCCTTCAAAGTTACCTTTTCTCCAACATGGTTTTCGATGTCTGTCCTTATAGATGCAAGCACATTTATTTTTTCCACATCAAACACCCTCTTTCCACAAATATATTATATATTAAAAATCATTATCTGTCAAATAAACTTAATATTTTACCAGTTAATAAAGTGTTTTGTCAATATTAATTTTTTGTAAATAAAAATAAAAACTTCAAGTCATACTTAATACTTATGACCTGAAGTGTTATTATTTAAATATCCCATAAGTATATTTATATTATTTCCTAAAAATTTTCATATATGCACAATTTTTTACAAAATTTTATGCATAAGATGATTTAGGAAATCCTTCTCTATATTTTCCTCTAGTTTGAAGCCCTCCAATTCCTTTACTACCAGTTATTGTATTTTCCAAAGCATCTTGAATGGAAAGTACTTTTTCAATACTTGTATAAGCAATCCTTTCACAAAGAAATACTGGATCAAGACAATGAATTAAAATCCGAGAAGGTGAACTTGCAAAATTAGCACCTGCATCTAAAATTGCTTCGTAATTACTTTGACAGGCTCCTGCAAAAATAACTAAATCATCATAACTAGGCTCATAATTTCTAAGTTCACTTACTGTTTCTACAAAATATCTTGAGTTTCTATAATTATTTATATTTAAATAATCTTCAGCTCCTTTTGTTATAGCATCGTGACCAGTTATAATTACTATATCTGGTTTTATTTGTTTAACTAAATCTGGAACTTCTCTAGGCTGGTTTTTTTCTTCTATAACTTTTCCAACAACGTCTAATCCTAATTTTTTATATACTTTAAGGCATACATCTAAATATTCTGCATCTCCATCTACATGAAGTATTTTCCCAGGTCTTCCAAATACCATTTCTTTAGTTAAGTTAACCTTAGAACTTCTATAATATCGCTTATTTGTACTAAATCTGTTTATTAATATATTATTTATAGAAGTATTTACCTTCCTATTTAATATTTTTTCTTTTTCTCCAAAAGAATTTGGAACTACTTCCTCTAAATCTTCTGGCGGAGCATCTGCTATAACTCTAAGATTAATTCCTTTAAGAGTATATACAGGGCCATTTTCTGTATCTTTTACATCAATTATTTTAAAAGTTATATCTTTTCCATAAGATTTTCTTACAACAGTATCTCCTATATTCATACCCTCATCTCCAACTTACTTATAGTTTAACAAGTATAAACAAGCTCATATTAAATTTATATTATAGATATCAAACCCGAAATTTTAACATTAATCTAGGAAAATAACAACTTAGTCAATTAAATATATTTTTAATTTATTGTTTCACTATACTATTACATTAAATTTTAAGGTTTGATATATTTTAAATATTAAGCTTTTAAATATATGATATATACAATAAGATTACTTATATTACATACTATGAATTTACAATATTATATGTGCAAAATTATAAATAGGTCATGAAAATAAATGCTTCATGACCTATTTATAAAATATTATTCTTTTTGAGCATATATATTTTTAAACTCTTCTACAAAATTTATAAAATTATCTTGCTCCTTAATTAATTTTTCTATTTTATTGTTAAAAGTATTTTGAGCCCAACTAACTTCATTGTAATAATACCTGTTAGCAAGTCTCCAATATCTTTGAGGAAATAAAAGATATGCAAATAATACTCTATATTCATCTTCCCTTAAAGGACTTATCTCATTATAAGCATCTATTATTAATCTGGCATATTCTATGTTCCAATCTTGCCTTTTAAGAACTTTTGTAATAAAAAGAGATAAATCGTATGTTCTTACTTCTTTTTTACAATAATCAAAATCTATTACATTTACATCATTTTTATTATCTATTATTATATTATGATAAGTATAATCATGATGGCAAAAACTTTTTTCTTCATCAGTTATTCTACATATTTCATTATAATTTGAATTTTCAAGTACTTTTAAAGCCCTTTTACCCAAATTTTTATAAAATTCTACTGATTTAATGTAATTTAAATCAAAATTTGTTTTATTATTTTTTTTCCTAGACATGTCCCTCATTTTTTCAAAAGATTTTATCCTCTTTTCCATAAGATGAGGCCATCTTCCTAAATCACTTTTTAATTTACTGTTTTCCGGTGGTTCATATCCTTTTGATGCTATATGAAGCATTGCTAAATTTTTAGCAGCAATCACTAAATCCTCTTTACTGTAAAAATCACACTCTCTTCCATCTATCCATTCAGAAAGTGTATAAATGTCTTCATTTACCAAAGCGTAAGGATTGCCATCTATATTTAAACAATATCTATCAACTCTAGGAAAACCATTTTTTATAAGATGTTCTTTAGCTCCATATACAAAAAGCAGCTTTTGAGTACCATAGTTTATTTTTTTAAGACATTTCATTCCTTTATTGGTTTTTAAAATGTATACTCCTTTATTTGGTTTTAAACTTTCAATTTCAATATCAAACTGCCTTTCAAGTTCAAATTCTCTCATCATTTTAATCACCGCCCTCCTTTTTATTATGCTTAGATCTATAAATCAAATCCTCTATATAATTTATATGTAAAGTATAATTTATTTATTAACACTTTTTATTAATTCTTAATATAATAAACTATAAACACTTTGAAAGGATACCAATATGAAAATAGGTATAGATGGAAGAGGTGCTAAATGGTATAGGGGTACTGGTATTGGTACTTATACTTATCAGCTTATTTCATCCTTAAATACTATAGATAAACTTAATGAATATTTGCTTTTTATGCCAGAATCTTCTGTGTCAGATATATCTTTTAGCAATAATTTTCATATAGAAAATATATCAGAAGGTAATTTAAATAATTTTTGGGACGAAGTAAATATTCCTAATATACTCACAAATAAAGATATTGAAATTTATCATGTACCTCAAAATGGTGTTGGGCTTCCTAAGGAAAAGAATTGTCCTTTTGTTATAACATTACACGATGTTATTCCTCTAAAAATGCCCGAAACCGTTGGTGAAACATTGCTTAAAATATTTAATAATGATATGCCTTCTATAGTCTCTTCTTGTGATGGTATAATAACAGTTTCAGAATTTTCAAAAGAAGATATTGCCAGAAGTTTTAATTATCCAAAGGAAAAAATATTTGTTACTTATCTAGCTGCTGAAGAAATATATCATCCTTTAGATAGAATTCAATGTGCAGAATTAATAAAAAAATTTTACGGAATTGATGGAGACTATATTTTATATGTAGGTGGATTTAGTCCTAGAAAAAATATAATAGGATTAATAGAAGCTTTTAGTAAATTTATTTCTAAATATAAAAAAGATATAAAGCTTGTAATTGCAGGTAAGCAAGGTAAATCTTATGATATATATAAAAAACGTTCTCAAGATTTAAATATAGAGGATAAAGTTATATTCCCAGGATTTATACCTATAAAATATCTGCCATGCCTTTATAATGCTTCTAAACTTCTTGTATATCCTTCTTTTTATGAAGGTTTTGGACTTCCTCCAATAGAAGCCATGGCTTGTGGTGTTCCTGTTATAGCTTCAAATTTAACTTCTATTCCTGAAGTTGTTTCTGACTGTGCGGTACTTGTAGATCCTTATAATATAGATGAAATATCTAATGCAATATATAAGGTAATTAATGATCATAAATTTAGAGATAAACTTATAATAAGAGGACTAATAAGAAGCTCAGAATTTAATTGGAAGAAAACAGCTAAAAATACTTTAATAGCGTATAATAAAATAATTAATAACTAAATAAAAAACAGAAGGATAATATACACTTTAATATCCTTCTGCTTTTTATTTTATTTATCTAAAAAGCGCTTTAATTATATATAATAATCACATATAATTAAAACGCTTTTTATACTTTTTATTTATTATGAGAAAAAAATTTTTCATTAAATTCTTTCAAAAATTCTATTCTATCTTCTTTAAAAGATACTTTTTTCATAAGCCTATATAAAAAAACTTCTTCTTCCCAATCCTTTCTTCTTGTATAATAATCTTTAGAAATACTATAAAAATCCTCTGGAAAATATAAAAATCCATATAAAACTTTTAATTCTCTTTCATCAATAGAGTTTGTACTGGAATAATCATAAATAATAGAACTAGCTTTTTCTATATCAAAAGCAAAATTTTTTATAACTTTATTTATAAAATTACATAAATCATGAACTTTTAAATCAATTAATGCATAATCTAAATCTATAAAATATGCTTCATCATTATTTATAATAATATTATGATAAGCTAAATCATGATGACATAAGGCAATTTTATCTTTTTCATTACAAATTTCATAAAAAGAAGAATTTTTTAAAATATTTATGCTCTCCTTTATTTCATTTGTATAATGTTCAAAATTTTCTAAAAATATTTCATCGAATTCTGTTTTATATTGATGCATTTGAGCTATACTTTTAAATAACTTCATTTCTTCTAATTTTCTTTCAAAACTATATATAGTATTACCTACTGCATATTTATTTCTTATATTACTTGTAAAACCCAAAGAAGCTTTATGAAATTCTCCAAGCCCTTTAGATGCTATACTCAAATCAATTGGATTATTAAACTCACATTCTTTACCTGATACTAAATCCATAATACAATATATGTCATCTTTAATTTTAACATATATATCTCCTTCTTTTGTATTTACAAAATCTATTACTCTATCAAATTTATTTTTAATATATTTTATCGCTTTGTTTATAAATTCCAAATCCTCAAGAGAATAATCAATTTTCTTTAATACTTTATTTCCTTTATCAGTAGATATAATGTAAACACTTCTTATTGGTACTACATCTATAACTTTTAAATTAAATTTTTCAAAAAGTTCAATAGATAAATCATATTTTGCTAAATACTTTTTATCTCTATATCTTACATCTGTCTGCATTTTAAAATTTGAAGATAACTTTTCTGTTGCATTCAATTTTATATCACCTCCTAAAATAAAACTTCTCCATCTTTAATAATTGCTTTTTTTAATTTATTTTCATATTCTTCTTCGCTTAATTCTTTTGTTTTTTCTCTATATCTATTAAAACATTTCATGAATTCATAAGGATAAGATAACAAAGCTAAAATAAATCTATTACTTTCTTTTGAAAGATTTGAATATTTACAAAAATCATCTACAAGATATTTAAAATCAAGTTTAATTCCTTTCCTTTTATATTTGCTTAAAATATTAAAACAATCTATTTCTATGTTGTTATAATTGCATTTATCTATATTTATTATTTCTAATTTATCAGTTTTTCTTAAATTAGAAAAATCTGCATCACCTATACAAATTTCAGTTCTATCCATACTTCTTTTTATAATATCCATATAACTAGAATTAAAAATTTCAGATATGCAATATTCTGCCCTTTTTATATATTCATTGCCAACTTTTAAAAGCATTATTTCAAAATCATTCTCTGGTGAATTCATTTTTATATTATTTAAGTATCTTTTTAATCTTTTTATATAAACTTTATATTGTTCTATAATACTTCCAGTTTTATTATTAAGTCTTTTACCCATATATCCTTTATATCCCATAGCTTTATTTTGAAACTCATTTATAAGCATAAGTTGATTTGACATTAAACTTTCATCAATATTATTTGGTAAAACATATTTATCTTTAAAATTTTTAACTATATTTATATCTTTTGACATAAGATATTCTGCAAAAGGCTCAAACAATTCATCTCTAGCCACCAAAAACACCTCTATATATTTTTTATATTTATTTTTATACTCCGTATTTTATAAGCCTGAATTCATCAACAAAATCTTGTTTTTCTTCATTATCATCATATATCTTTTTTAATTTTTTAATAAAGAAATCTTCACCCCAAGGCTGTTTTTCCCAATAGTACTGAATTCCAACCTGCCAGTAATCTTGTGGAAATTCCATAAAAGCAGCCATAATTTCTATATCTCTTTTCTCTATTACTCTTTCTTTACTATAATTGTCCATTATAAAAATAGCATCATCTATACTCCATTTGCCGTTTTTTAGTTTTCTTAGTAAAAGACTTGCTAAATCATGTATATTTATATCTAATATACAATAATCAAAATCTATAATGTCAATATCACCATTATCTTCAATTAAAACATTATGATGTGCATAATCATGATGGCAAAAACCTTTCTTTAATATTTCACTATCTACTTTTTTTATATACTCGCTTTTCATAAGATTTCTTATAGATTTATCTGCTCTTTCTATCTCTTTAGACATAGCTTTAAGATATAAATTATCAAACTCACTTTTTTCTTCTTTTTTCAATATTCTATTTCTAAAATCTAATATTTCTTCCCTTCTTGTAACAAAATGATTTATCCACTTATACCAATATACTCTTGGATTCATATCTTCTGTTACATTAAATCCTTCACTTTTATTGTGAAGCTGTGCTAACTTAACTGCAGCTTTTGAAACATCAATTGGATTGTCATAGTTACATTCTCTTGCGTTTACCCATTTAGTTAAGTAAGCATTACAACCTTCAAAACTTATATAATCTAAATCATCTAATGTTTTTATTATCTCAGGTACTTTATCAAATCCATTATTTTGGAGATGCTTTATTGCACTTAAAATAAAATAAAAGTGAGGAAAATTATATTTAATAACTTTTAAACAGTAATCTCCATGAAGAGTTTTAATTTTATAAACATTTTTTATTTTTTCAAGGCCTATTATCTTTAATCCATAATTACACTCAACTAAATTTTTGATTTTCTCTAATTCCAAGGAGCTTCCTCCAAAAATATTGCTCTAATTGCATTATATGAATTTAATATAGAGTGTGTGATAATTAAAGATAAACAAGTTAATTATCAAACATTGTGGAACATTTTTATATTAATTCTAATACTTATAATATATAGGCTTATTTTCTTTAAATTAAACTTATCTTTTATCAATTTAAGGGAGAGGATTGGATGAGAATTGCAATTGATGCACGAGGTATCAATTGGTATAGAGGTACTGGCATTGGTACTTATACAGATAAAGTTTTAAGATATTTATTAAAAATGGATATAGAAAATTATTATCATATATATTGGTCTGGGGAAAATTATGAGGAATTTAAATCTAAAAATACAGACATTATTATGGCGTCCAAAAAACATCATAGATTTTTTGAACAAGTTTATTTCCCAAATAATTTAAAAAACAGCAATATAGATATATATCATGTACCTCAAAACGGAATAGGCATAAATGAAAATATAAAGTGCAAAAAAATTACTACTATACATGATTTAATACCTTATATAATGCCTGAAACTGTAGGGAGAGGATACCTTATTAAATTTCTAAAAGAAGTACCAAAAGCTATAGAGTTAAGCCATGCTATAATAACTGTTTCTGAATGGTCAAAACAAGATATATTAAAGTTTTTTCCTATAGATAAAGATAAAATTTTCGTCACTCCTCTTGCAGCAGAAGATATGTATAGACCTATGGATAAAGAAAAGTGCAAAGATTTTTTATCAAAAAATTACAATATAAATAAACCCTTTATACTATATATAGGAGGTTTTAGTCCTAGAAAAAATGTAAAATCTCTTATAACAGCTTTTCAAAAGATATATAAAGACTTAAATAAGGACTATAATTTAGTAATAGTAGGAGCAACAAAAGATCAAGGAGAATATTTAAATAAGTTTTCAAGCAATTTAGAATTTGCATCTAAAATAATATTTACAGGATTTGCTCCTGAAGAACATCTTCCTATTTTATATAATGGCTGCGATGTATTTGTATATCCTTCACTTTATGAAGGCTTTGGACTTCCACCTCTTGAAGCAATGAACTGTGGTGCTCCAGTTATAACTTCTAATTTAACTTCTATACCAGAAGTTGTAAAAGATGCTGGTATACTTATTAATCCTTATAACGAAAATGAACTTTCAAGTGCAATTTTAACGCTTTTAAATAGTGAAAGTCTTCAAAATGAATATAGAAAAAGAGGTCTTAAAAGAGCACAAAATTTTTCATGGTCTAAAACTGCTGAAAAAACTTTAGAAGTTTATAAAAAAGTTTATGAAACAAATTATGATATATAAAGTAAAATCAGAAGGCAAAAATACCTTCTGATTTTATTTTTACAATTTATTTATTATACTTGCTAAATATCCAGCACCAAAACCATTATCTATATTTACCACACTTATACCACTGGCACAGCTGTTAAGCATAGTTAAAAGTGCTGATAACCCTCCAAAATTAGCTCCATAGCCTACACTTGTAGGCACAGCAATGACAGGTTTATCAACCAATCCTCCTATAACACTTGCAAGAGCTCCTTCCATTCCTGCTATTACAACTACAACTCTCGCCCCTCTAATAATATCTAATCTATTAAAAAGTCTATGTATTCCTGCAACACCTACATCAAATATTCTTTCAACTTTATTTCCAAGTATTTCAGCAGTTACAGCTGCCTCCTCTGCTACAGGTATATCTGAAGTTCCAGCAGTTACTACAGCTATATAAGTATCAGGTATTTTTAATTCTTTCTTTTTTATAGTTATAGTACGTCCAAGTCTGTTATATTCTGCTTCAGGGCAAATTTCTTTAACTGCATTATAAATTTCTTCATTTGCTCTTGTTCCTAAAATATTGTTATTCTTAGTAAGCATAAATTCAACTATTCCTTTTACTTGATCTACAGTTTTTCCTTCACAATATATTACTTCAGGGTATCCTACTCTTACTTCTCTATGATTGTCAATCTTTGCATAACCAAGTTCTTTAAAAGGAAAATCTTTAAGTTTTTTTACTCCTTCTTCTATGGTTAAATTCCCGATTTTTATGCTTTCAAGTAAATCTTTTATCTCTTTTTCATCCATATTAGTATCACTGCCCTTTTATATTAAAATTATTTATAACTCTTTGTTAACTTCATCATAAACTTCATTTATAGATATATTATTTTCTATTGCAATCTTTTTACAATCATCATATTCTGCTTTAGATTTTATTTTTTTGTTATTAAAAAAAGAAGATTTTATTCTAACTTCACCATATTTAGTTTTTACTAAGCTAAATTCTCTTTTAAGCATTGTTTTTTCTACTTTATATTTTCTTATACCTAAAGTAGTAGTTTCCTTTAATATAATTTCTATAAGTTTTTCTTCTATATCTTCATCACACAAAACACTAAGCTTAATTCCTGGTCTTCCTTTTTTCATAATTATTGGAGTCATAAATACATCCATAGCACCTTCATTAAATAATCTTTCCATAACATAATCATAAAGCTCAGGGTTCATATCATCTATATTACATTCAATCATAACAGCATCTTCATAAATTTTATTGTTTTTATCAATATTAAATTCATCTTTTATTTTTTCTTGAGTTTCTCCTAAATATACTCTTAAAACATTTGGAATATCTGTATCTCTATGTCCTATTCCATAGGAAACTTTATTTATTTTAAAATCCTTTTTATCTG
Source organism: Clostridium prolinivorans (assembly GCF_004011155.1). Classification (GTDB taxonomy): domain Bacteria; phylum Bacillota; class Clostridia; order Clostridiales; family Clostridiaceae; genus Clostridium_AT; species Clostridium_AT prolinivorans. The sequence goes on from NZ_RJWG01000006.1 coordinate 23,455, forward strand.
TAAATTCATCTACAACAGCTTTAAGTATTGCAGCACCTGTAGGTGTTGTAGTTTCAAAAGGTACTCCGCCAAGCTTTACAGGTACTCCTTTTAATATTTCAGCTGTTGCAGGTGCAGGAACTGGAAATAATCCATGAGCACATTTAACAAAACCGCCTCCAAGCTCAACTTTAGATGACATAATTTTATCAACATTTAAATAATCAAAACATATAGCTGCCCCTACAATATCAACAATAGAATCTACTGCTCCTACTTCATGAAAATGAACTTCCATTAAAGATTTACCATGTATCTTAGCTTCAGCTTCAGCAACTTTTAAAAATATTTTCTTACTTAAATTTTTGACTTTTTCATTTAAAGAACTATTATCTATTATAGTTTCTATATCACTTAAATTTCTATGATGATGTTCTCCTTCTTTATGATTATGTTCATGTTCTTTATTATTTAAATTGTGAATATGCTCATGTAAATCATGAATATGTTCATGTTTCCCATGCTCACGCTCATGATTATGCTCATGATTACATTCTTCATTATTTAATTTTACATTTACTTTTGTGCCAGTAATACCTTTTCTATTATCTTTACTTACTTCTATTTCATATCCAGAAATATTAAGCTTTGAAAGCTCATTAATAAGATAATCTTTATCAACTCCTAAATCTATCATAGCTCCCAAATTCATATCTCCGCTTATTCCAGAAAAACAATCATAATATAATATTTTCATGCTATTTCTTCCTTTCTTTCCTCTTTTCTTTCTTCTCTTATTTGAGGTAATTGTAAATTTATTACTATCATTCCTGACAATATCAAAAGACATCCTAATAAAGCTTTACCTGTTAATTTATCTCCAATAAAAACTGAAAATATTGCACTAAAAACTGGTTCTGCTAAAAATATTATTGCAGCATGAGTAGGTGTAGTATACATTTGAGCTATATTTTGAAGTCCATAGGCAAATACAGTACAAAATATTGCAGTAAATAAAATAGCACCAAAAGAAAATGTATTTAAATCCATTTTTAATCTATCAACAAAAACTGCTGGTACTAAAGAAATTATACCTACAGTTAAAAGTTCAATAAAAGTCAAAATAGCAATATCTGTATTTTCTGTATATTTATCTACTAATATTATTTGAACTGCAAAACATACAGCACTTAATAAAGTTAAAAAATCTCCTTTATTTAAGCCTAAATCTCCACTTATAGACATTAATCCTAAACCTATTACAGATATGACTATACCTATAATAGTTTTAAAATCTGGAAATTTCTTATATAAAAAAGCTAAAAATAAAGGAACCATAACTACATTAAGTCCAGTTATAAAACCAGATTTACTTGAACTTGTGTAAACAAGCCCTACTGCTTGAAGTATGCTTCCAATACCCAACGCCAATCCTATTAATACACCTGATTTTACCATATTTTTATTGCAATTTTTTAACTTTTTAATAGATATAACTCCAATTATAATGGCAGCTAAAATATATCTTAACGCTATAAAAGAATACGGCGGAATACTTTTTAGTGCTATACTCATAATTGGGAAGCTAGAACCCCATACTACCGTTACTAATATTAAACTTAAGTCTGCTTTTAATTGTTTTGTCATATTTTCCCTCCTGTATTGCTTTAAAATACATAAAAATTAATTATTGTCTACTTATATATTTTATCAAATATTAATGTTTCAATAAACATAATTATATGAAAATTCATATTAAAATAATATTTATTAATAACATTTTTTAATAAATATTAAAAAAGAGCAGTTCAAAACTGTTTTTTTAATAATTTTGAACTACCCTGTTTTAATAAAACTTGATACATAAAATAACCTGCTTTTAATATTTACAAAAATTTATTCAAAAAATCTTCTTTTTTGATTTCATTTACTAAATGTTTTACTTCCTGCTCTTTGTTTTTATCCATAATTAAAACTACATCTCCTGAATCAACAATAACTAAATCTTTAATACCAAATCCTATAATAAGTCTTTCATTGCCAAACACATAACAATTTTCACTTTGTTCCATAAAAGTTGTACCTAATACATTATTACCTCTGTAATTATTTAAAAATCTTCCTAAAGATGCAAAACTTCCAATATCATCCCATACAAATTCACACTTTACAACATAAGCTTTTCTTGTCTTTTGCATTATTCCAAAATCAACTGATATACCATCTATCAAATTATATTGTTCCTCTATAATTTCTTTCTCATTTTCTTCACCTATGTTCTGATAAATAGTCATTAAATTTTTATACATTTTAGGAAGATATTTTTCCATTTCTCTTAAAAATACATCTGCTCTCCAGATAAACATTCCACTATTCCAAAGGTAAGTTCCTTTTAACAAAAAATCTTTTGCTACTTCAATATTAGGTTTTTCAGTAAATCTTTCAACTTTAAAAGTAGCAATATCTCCTATAGTTCTTTCTCCCATTTCAATATATCCATAACCTGTTTCAGGTCTTGTAGGTGTTACCCCTATAGTTACAAGACCTCTTTTTCTTTCAGCTATTTCTACAGCTTGAGTTAAAGTATCTATAAATACTTTTTCTCCCTCTATATAATGATCTGAAGGAAGAACTATCATTGTAGCATCCTTGTCCTTTTTTAAAAGTTTAACTGCTGATAATCCTATACACGTTGCAGTTTCTTTATTAGCTGGTTCTACAAAAATATTGTCTTTACTTATCTCAGGAAGTTCCTCGTGAATTTTGTCTAAATATTCTTCATTTGTAACTACATAAATATTCTCTTTATTTATAAGAGGTTTTATTCTGTCTACTGTATTTCTTAAAAAGCTTTTATCATTTATTATTTTTAAAAACTGTTTTGGATTTTTATCTCTAGATAGAGGATATAACCTTATACCTTTACCTCCTGCTAAAATTAGTGCGTATAGCAAAAATACTCACTCCAAATATTGCTTTGGTTTATAATATGAATTTTTCTTTACATATGTGAAAATAAATAGATTATTGACAATTAAATTCTTTACGCCATATATCATATGTGAAAAATAAATAGTTTTATATTAGAATATACTTAACCCCATATATTACAAATCAGCTATAGAAACTTTTCCAAATACAGCTTCCCAATCATTTTTAAAATCATCAACTGCTTTGTAAATTGCTGGCATTTTTAAAGCATCTATTAAAATTTCAGGAGAAATTGTTGCACTTTGTGCACCTGCAGCAAAAGAAGCATTTACCTGCCCTATATTTTTAAAACTTGCCGCAAGTATTTTTGTTGGATAATTATATTTTTCAATTATATCAGCAAAAGTTTTTATAACTTCATGTGGATTAATATTCATATTTTCCATACGATTAAAATATGGTGCTATAAAGTCTGCCCCTGCTTCTATTGCCAATAATCCTTGAATTGTTGTGTAAATTGCTGTTGCAGTTATTGATACCCCTTGTGATTTTAGTATCTTAATTGCCTTTAATCCTTCTTCATTAACTGGTATTTTAATAAACACTTTATTATCAATATTTTCCAAAATTGCTTTTGCCTCTTTTATAATGCCTTCACAATCTTGTGCAACAACTTGAACATGAATACTTTTATCTTCCCCTATTATTTCGCGTATTTTTCTAAAATGATTAAAAAAATCAATTTTACCTTCCTTTTTTATTATGCTCGGATTGCTTGTAACACCTTTAATATTGAAAATTTCAATACACTTCTTAATCATTTCAATATTTACTGTATCTAACATATATTCCATTTTATATCTCTCCTTATTATTAAAATTTCCTAAAAATATTTTTTATTTATAAAACTTGTTCTGTTCTTTCAATTATATCATCTTGAGTTTGTTTAGATAATACATTAAAAAATGCACTATATCCTGCAACTCTAACTATTAAATCTTTATGTTTTTCTGGATTTTTTTGAGCATCAAGTAATATTTCTCTAGATACTACATTATATTGAACATGAAATCCATTTAAGCGATTAAAAAAAGTTCTTATTAACAAAATTAACTTCATTTTGTTTTCTTCTTTTGATAACATTTGAGGTGTAACCTTTTGATTTAATAATACCCCTCCTGTAATATCACGTATTGGCAATTTTGAAACTGACTTAAATACTGCTGTAGGTCCTTTTTTATCCATTGCATGTGAAGGTGAACAACCTTCTGCTAAAGGCTCTCCTGCTTTTCTTCCGTCTGTAGTTGCTAAAGTTCCTGCCCCTTGTGGTACATTAGCAGAAATAGAAGATGTACCTGCATAATAACAGCCTCCAATTGGTCCTCTTCCATATCTCGTATTTTTGTATTTTTTTATTTCATCAATATATATTTCATATGCCTCTTTTAATAATAAATCTACATAATCATCATCATTTCCATATTTAGGTGCATCATTAATTAATATATCTCTAATTTTTTTACCTTTTTCACCTTCAAAATTATTAATTAAAGCATCCCATAACTCTTTTGGAGTTATACTTTTATCTTCAAATACACATTTTTTAATTGCACAAAGAGAATCTCCAAGATTTGCAATACCTACTTGAAGGCCACTTATAAAATCATACACTGCTCCGCCTTCTTTTAAATTTAATCCTCTTTCAATGCAATCATCTGTTAAAGCTGAACATAACACATCTGCTGTAACTTCTTCTATAGCTAAATCTATACAGCTGTCAATTATTACACTGTGCCTTGTAAATTCTCTAATTATCTTATCCCATGCTTTCATAACCTCATCAAATGAAGTCATATATTTAAAATGCCCTACACCTTCGCAAAGCCTGATTCCTGAATCAGGATCAATCCCATTATTTAATGCAATTAGTAATGATTTGGGGAAATTTAAAAAACTCATACCTGTACATCTATAACCCCATTTGCCTGGAACTGCTACTTCTACACATCCAATTGCACTATAGTTATATGCATCTTCTTCTGATACTCCTTTTTCTATAAATGACGGAATTATAATTTCATCATTATTAAATGCAGGCATACCAAATCCTAACTTTACAACCTCAATACATTCATTCATAAAGTCATCTGATAATCCTTTATGATAACGCACTGTTAAATTAGGCTGAGGTAATTTTGTCTGAGCAACACTTTTTAAAATTAGATAGCTTAATTGATTTACTGCATCTTTTTTATCTACGGTCTGTCCACCAATTGTAACATTTTGATATAATGGACTTCCTGCACTAAAACGAGTATGAGACCAACTTCTTATTTTATTTATAGTAAATGTTTTAAGCCATAAATTTGTCAATAATTCAACAGCTTTATCTTCAGTTATTTTACCTATTTTTAAATCTTTTTCATAAAAAGGATTTAGATATTGATCCATTCTTCCATATGAAACTGAATGTCCATTAGATTCAATTTGCAATACAAGATGAATTATCCATAAGGATTGAACTGCTTCATGAAAAGTTTCTGCTGGATAATAGGGAACTTTATTTAGTATTCTTGACATTTCTAATAATTCTTCTTTTCTTAATGTATCTGCCTCTTTTTGAGCTAAATTTAATGCTAAGTCTGCATAACGTTTTGCAAAAGCAACTACTGCATCTAATGCAATTAAAACTGCCTTATAAAAATATAATTTATTTAAATTCCTATAATCAGTAATATCTAACTCTTTTAATTTCTTTTCTGTTCTTTCTTTATAATTAACTAATCCAAGATTTAATACTTTTTCGTAATTTACAGCTATATGTCCATCTCCTGATGTTATATTACCTTCTGCTTTTATTATTCCTAAATCATAAAAAACTCTACTTTCTGAAGGTATCCCCGCAAGCCCCCTATCTTTTAAAGTTTTCTTCTCCCAAAATGGTGCAATTTCCCTTAATACTTTTTTGTTTTCTTCAGTAATATAAAATACATCGCCATCACGTTTTTCAAATTCATCAAGTTCATCAATAACCCAATCCATTGCATATTCAGGGAAAATAGGTGCTGCTCTGTTATAAGATGCTTGATTTCCTGCAATCATTGTTTCATCTTCAATAAATATACTCATATTTTTCAATATATTTTCCAAACATAATGCTCTACGTAAAATCATAGGTTTGTCTGCATGTTCCTTATAACTTTCTGTAACAAATTTTGCCCTCTCTACACATACCATAGGTTTTGCATTTATTAATTTTTCTCTAAAATTATACATTCTTTCCGTTAATTCTCCAAAATGATTCATAATAATTCCCCTTTCATTGTAATGAGTATTTTGCTTTCATTTGAAATTTTTTATCTTTCTTTTATAATTTTATTATATAGCTTTATTATTCTTTGTCAATATTTTATTTCATTCAAAACTATAATAGTTATCTTTTGAAATTTTATAAAAATATTATTATAAAAAACACCATACTATAATATTAAATTTTTATAATATTTATATAGACTTAGTAAAATTATTATAAAAAAATACACAGACTATAATACCTACTACTTTTAGTAAATATTATAAACTGTGTATTTATACTTCTAATTTATTTTATTTTTTATTAATCTATATTTACCATTCTAACATCCACATTTTCTTTTTTTAAATTTTCTAAAATGTCTTTTGGAATATTGCTGTCTGTAAATAAATAACTTATCTCACAAGCTTTAAACTGAGATACCACCCCACGTTCTGAAAACTTTGATGAATCAGTTAATATTATAATTTTTTCAGCACTTTCAGCCATAGCTTTAACTGTTTCTACACGCATTAAATTTTTACCTGTAAAGCCTATTTTAGGACTATAACCATCAATTCCAATAAATAATTTATCTACAAAAAAATCCTTTACACATTTTTTTGTAAGAGGTCCTACTGAAACTTGAGATTCTGTCTGATAGTCTCCCCCAAGTAATACTATCTTTGCACCTCCTTCTCTAATATAGTTAGCAATAAAAATAGAATTAGTAATTATAGTTACATCTTTTTTATTATAGGCAAGCTCTTCTGCAAGCAAAGCACAAGATGACCCTGACTCTATCATAACAGTTTCTCCATCACTAACAAGCTTACTTGCCAAATGTGCTATCTTTCGTTTTATATCATAATTAAAAGCTAATCTGCTTCTAATATCATCACTTGAACTTATAACAGCATATCCATGCTCACGCTTTAATAATCCCTTTTCTTCTAATATATCAAGATCCTTGCGTATAGTAACTTGAGATACATTTAAAAGCTCTGATAATCTACTAACTTCTATACGTTTATTTTTATTTACAATTTCAAGAAGTTTTGTATGCCTATCTACCATAGTAACTTCCTCCTATCTCTTAAGTATAATGGTAATTATAACATAAACTTTTTCTAAAATAAAACATTTATATTTCGAATAAAAGCAAATCCATCTAATAAGTATTATATTTTTATTTATATACTTTTAATTAATCACTTTTTATTTATTTGAAATTATTTTTAATTTCAAATGTAATATAATTATTTACATTTAAGTATCTTGATGTTATTATTAAACTATAAAGCAATTTATAGTTATTATCTTTAATAAATATCCCTTATATCCCTTCCAGTTTTGAAATTATTGTTAAACTATAAAGTTGCATTGTATAATATTAACTGGTTTAAATATATTAGTAAATTAAATAGTACTATATGGAGATGATTATATGAAAGATATAAAGGCATGTATTTTTAATATTCAAAGATATAGTATACACGATGGTCCTGGTATTAGAAGTGTTATATTTTTTAAAGGCTGTCCTTTAAAATGTTTATGGTGTTCAAATCCAGAATCCCAATATAATAAAATACAAATTATATGCGATAAAACTAAGTGCAAACAATGCCTTAATTGTATAAATGTATGTCCTAAAAACGCTATTTATTTAAACAACAATCATATAGAAATTAATTATAATAAATGTATTTCTTGTCTTAGCTGTAAAAATTTCTGCCCTAATAACGCTCTATCAGTGGAAGGAAACTTTTTAAGTATTTCTGAAGTTTTAAAAGAAGTTTTAAAAGATGAAGTATTTTATGAAGAGTCAAATGGTGGAGTTACTCTATCTGGAGGCGAAGTATTAATGCAGCATGAATTTGCATCAGAGCTTTTAAAATCTTTAAAAGAAAAAAACGTACACACAGCAGTTGAAACTACTGGATATGCTCCAAGTAAAATATTCTTAAAATTTATAGAAAATGTTGATTTACTATTATTTGACATGAAACATTATGATAGAGAAAAACACTTTAAAGCTACAAATGTTTATAATGACTTAATTATTGAAAATTTAAAAATTGCTATAAACATGGAAAAAGAAGTTATTATTCGTATACCTGTTATACCAAATATAAACTCTAGTTTAAAAGATGCTGAAGAATTTTGTAAATTACTTAAATCTATCAATGCTAAAAAAGTAAATCTTCTCCCATTTCATCAATTTGGGCAGAAAAAATATGAGTTTTTAAATAAAAAATATGCTTTTCAAAATATTCAGCAGCTTCATGAAGAAGATTTAATAGATTATAAAAATATCTTTCTAAAAAATGGATTTGATTGTTATTTTTAAATATTCATTTCTAAATTTTTCTTTAATAAAATAAAAAATATACAAAGGATCATATTGAAATTATATGATCCCTTTTTATCTTCTTTTATATATAACTCACCAACTAATTCAATCCTTGTTGGAGAAGATTAAACTTGAGGTACAGTAGCTAAACCAATTAGTTATTAAAATTTTCAATTCCATCTTGGAGAAGATTAAACTGCTAATGCAACAATAGACACCGCGAATATAAAAGAGTTTCAATTCCATCTTGGAGAAGATTAAACCCGGTAAGAAGTGCTAAGATAACTTTCCTGGAAACAGTTTCAATTCCATCTTGGAGAAGATTAAACAATCAGATAAAAATGTTGAAAAATATCTTAAGTCTATGTTTCAATTCCATCTTGGAGAAGATTAAACAGTCATTCCATTTTTTCTATCATCATCGTTGATAGTGTTTCAATTCCATCTTGGAGAAGATTAAACTGACTGTTTTTTTGATTTTATTTCCATTTTCTTTTAAGTTTCAATTCCATCTTGGAGAAGATTAAACGATTGACGTGATAAATTGGGCAGTAACAAACGACCTGTTTCAATTCCATCTTGGAGAAGATTAAACTAATTAAGGAGGAAAAATAAATGTTAAAACAGTTACTGTTTCAATTCCATCTTGGAGAAGATTAAACCTAAGGCTGATTTATTCGTTAGTTGTCACCTAAATGCGTTTCAATTCCATCTTGGAGAAGATTAAACTAATGCTATCTAATATGATTATTTCTGTAGTGGCAATGTTTCAATTCCATCTTGGAGAAGATTAAACATATACCATATTATTATTTTCCCCCCTTATACAGCATGTTTCAATTCCATCTTGGAGAAGATTAAACAATATTAAGCATTGAAATGCAAAATGCTTATACAGGTTTCAATTCCATCTTGGAGAAGATTAAACACATGAAGCAATTACACTCATTTGGTCACATTTTTTTGTTTCAATTCCATCTTGGAGAAGATTAAACTTCCTGCCTCCTGTCCTATGCTTGCAATACCAGTATGTTTCAATTCCATCTTGGAGAAGATTAAACATTACTAACTAATAATAACTATTAGCACCTTGTACAAGTTTCAATTCCATCTTGGAGAAGATTAAACGAGGGATTAGAAATTGAAGTTTGTGGTTGTTTCATAGTTTCAATTCCATCTTGGAGAAGATTAAACATCTTCTACTTTTCCGTTATAATATTCGATTTCTCTGGTTTCAATTCCATCTTGGAGAAGATTAAACTTCTACAAAACAGCTAAGTGGAAAGCAAAGAGAGAAGTTTCAATTCCATCTTGGAGAAGATTAAACACAATTCTATCAACAACTATCAACAAAGGGGATGTTAGTTTCAATTCCATCTTGGAGAAGATTAAACACTGCCTAAAATCTTAGATACTCTTAAGTGATTAAGAGTTTCAATTCCATCTTGGAGAAGATTAAACAAGTTGCCTGAATACTGTGAAAGATAATTTCCAATGTTTCAATTCCATCTTGGAGAAGATTAAACAGAAGCTATGAAGGCTTATACAAATAAACTGATGATGTTTCAATTCCATCTTGGAGAAGATTAAACCAACACAGCAGTAGTTGATTTTTATGTTTTGCCAAGGTTTCAATTCCATCTTGGAGAAGATTAAACTTATATTATGCTCAGAAATTATGAAAATATTCCAAGTTTCAATTCCATCTTGGAGAAGATTAAACACCGACGTAAAGCCGCTAAAATAAACACCTCCGAGTATTCATTTTATGTATATTTTCTGAAAGCTATGGTTGTTAAGAAAACTAGGGGGTGTTTATAAATTTATTTCATTATATATCCTATATTACCACATTATAGAGATATTGAAAATAAAAATTTATAATTTTTTTCATAATTAATTTTATATTCTATTCATACATTCGTCTATTAAATTCTATATTTCTCACAATAGTCTTTATGCGTATATTTCAATCATTTATTTTTATTTTCACATATTAATCTTAGATTTAGTTCCATTTGACCGTTATTTTTAATCCAATCCTATAAAATTAGAAGTTTTTTCTTCAGTTAATAAACCCCTTTCTGAATCATATTTACAGTCTACTATTATTACGTCAGAATTTTCATCATTTTTATTTGTTATTTTATCAAATATTAAATTATACCTAACATTTACTAATAAATCCTTTGCTTCAACCCATAATCCTTGTTCTTTTTTATTTTCATATTCATCATAATAATTTATAGGAAGGACTTCACAATTTCCGTCATTTTTATCAACTACATCTTCTACCCATTTTCTACTTACTCCTGCTGTAAAGTTCTTTTCAAAATTATTTATACCATAATTATTGAATCCCAAATTAAAATATTCCATTTCTTCTGTTGTATAACCATTACTATAAACTTTATTAGTAATATCTAATAATTCCATTTCGCTTACAGGATTAATTATGTTTTTTAATAATTCTATAGTTTTACCTACTCTCTCTTTAATATAAATATTGTGTGGTGATATTTGTTTACTCATAACATAAATAGATTCTGGTTTCCTATCTCCTTTTCTGTTAATTCTTCCAAATCTCTGAGCTAAAGCATCAATTGGTGCAGGTTCAGTAAACATAGCTTGATAATCTATATCTAAACTTACTTCTATAACTTGAGTAGCTATTACAATCTTAGGTTTTGATTGTCCATTTGAAATTAACATTTGCTCTTTATTTCTTCTATCTTTTTTATTAAATCTACTGTGCAAAAGCATAGGCTTATAATCGCTTAATATTTCATAAATTTTTTGTGCAGTTTTAACATGATTAGCTATAATTAAAACACTTTTATCATCATCAATTGTCTGAATTATCTTATCTAAATTGTCTATTAAATTTCCATCTAAAACTTCAACAATATGCCTTTTCCTATTTAAAATATATTGATCATGATTATATTCATCTTTAGTCATTTCTTCTTGATTATATTGTTTGGCAGGGCTTATTTCTATCATTTCTCCAAGTTTCTCTTTAATAAGACTTTTTAAAAAATCAGGGAAAGTTGCTGAAGCAAAAGCTAGTTTTGCACCTAAATTTTTTAAAAGTTTTGCTGTAGCAAGAGTAAGTCCTACAATTTGAGGCTGAAAAGCATGAATTTCATCATAAATAACTAAGCTATTTGAAAATTCTAAAAACAAAAATTCCCATCCAGTACCTTTTAACCCAAATCTAAGTAATTGATGTGGAGTACATATTCTTATAGGATAATAAATTTCCTTAGCAAGTGCAGCCATGTTTTGAGCTTCCTTTTGATTGTCAGCCAAACTATTTTTATCCTCCCCTTGTGAATTGTAAAGATAAGAAACTGAATTTGAATGTAAAATCCCTACGTAATTTTTATCAAAAATTTTGCTTAATCTTTCATGCATAGCATTTATTGAAGCTTGATAAGGAAGAACGTAAAAAAGTCTAGAATTTTCTTTTTGATTACTTTGAGCCCATAAAAGAACAGCCTCAGTTTTACCAGAGCCTGTTGGTGCAATAAGCATAATATCTTCATTACATTCTTTACATCTTCTTTGAAAATATCTTAAGGGATATTTAGAAATTACATATTCTTTCATATTAATCTGATCAATAGGTTCTTTATGAGCTGAAGCTAAATGATCTGCAGCTCTTAATATACCTCTTAACTTTGCTGCAAGCTTTTTATTTTCTAAATTAATCTTAACACATTGTCCATATCTCCATCCCAATTTTCCATTCAGCCAAACCATATTAATTCCTATGCCCTTATCTAATTTTATAGAATAGTTTATTTTTAATTTTGCATAGTCTATAAGCTTATCACACAGAAACTTAATTTCTTCACTATTTTCTTCGAACTGTTTTTTCATATCATTTAATATTTCATTATCTTCCAACTGATTTGATGGAAGTATTTTTTTACCTTCAGAATATAAAATATCCTTATGATGTGTTATAACAGCAAAAATTTGTTCATCTTTAATATTTAAATTACCTAAAAAAGCTGCTGATAATATTTCATGCCTAAGTCCACCCCAATTGGATCCATTTATCAATGCCTTTTGAAAACCAACTGCTCCCTTACCTATATCATGAAACAATAAAGGAAGAGAAGAAAGTTTTTTTAATTCTTCTCTTTCATTTTTGGAATAAGGAAGCATATCAATAATTTTTAAACCTGCATTATAAACCTTAATACTATGCTCAAAAAGTGTTTCTTTATCACTTTTGGCATAAAGAGTCATTATATCTCATCTCCTAATCTATGCATATATATTACTTCGTTATCTGAGTCAGGTAATTTATAAAGATTATTTCTCCTCACAAATACACCTTCTTCAGTTTGAGGTACAACTTGATATAAAATCATTTTATCTGGCTTTCTTAAATAGCCTAATTCATTATTATAAAAATAATCACAATATCTTATAACTCTGCCTCCAAATTGTTCACAAGGAAAAGGTATAAGAGTAGGTTTCATTTTACCTTCACAGGCTTCTTCAACTTCAATAATTTCTATATTACTAATCCATGCAACATCTTGAGACCTTCCAAGAGTAGGAACTCCTATAGGCCTTTCAAAAAATTTTTTAAGCTCTAAATTATCTAAATATATATCAAGTTTTGGATTGACATGAAACTCTCTAATTATAATACCTTTTTCAGGATTTCTCTTTAAAATTTCTTTTTTAGAATCCATAAATAATCTAGTTGTAGTTTCTAAATCTCTTCCTATACCATCATAACTGTATTTAAATCCTATTAATGTTTCATTCTTTTCTATTAAAGAACCTTTACAGCAGCTTATTAACCCAACAATATTAGAATATGATGGTACAGGTGCAGATATTGCTACACCTGTATTAATAAAAGGCATCTTAAATGTAGCAGTATAAGCCTGAAAGGTTATATGTAAAACCTTCATATAATCAACTCCTACTTATAACCTAATTCTCGTTCATTAAATTTTTTCACAGCATCAATTGGAGATGTTACAACTACTAAATCCTTAAATTCTTCATCACTTGAAATATCGTAAATTTCCTGCTCATTCTTAATATAGCCTTTTCTAATTCCTATATAAACATTTCCTGTAATTCTATCCTTATAATCCCTTAAAACTTCTTTGAAAGTTTCAGTTTTAAAAAGTAACTCTTTCTCTTCTATAAATAAACTATTAAAAATAGGATTCCCACAGTTTAAAGGTGCTAAAATAATTGCTTTTGGAGCTAAATCTGTTCCAAATGCAGCTTGCTTTGCCCCACCTCTTAATACACTTAAAGCTTTTAAAAGTTCACCAGCTCTCTTCTTTCTTTCTTCATTTAAATTCTTAAGAGCATATACCTTCCAATTTTTCTTTTCATCTTCAACTTTAATTTCTTCAATTAATCCATCTTTAATAAACTTTTCAACTTTATTTTCATCTAACTCAATTCTATCTCCACAGTTATTAAAAACGCCAAGTCTACCATAATCTAAACAAAAAATACCTTGAAGATCTGTAGTATAAAACATTGTACTATAAGGTTGTGGCGTACCTTCTTTTAAATGAACAAAACCTTCATCAACTGTCTTCCATCCTCTTTTCCTTAAAGATAGAAGTATAGATGCCATAAACGGTGAAGTTCTTATAAGAGCCCTAGTTTTTCCTGAAGTTTTTTTACCTTCTTCTTCAGTTTCCTTACCCTGTCCCCCTTTAGCTTCCATATATCCAAAAATATCATCTTCAACAAACTCAACCGGATTTAATTCTCCAGCAATTTTATTTGTATTACCTTTCTCATTAGCACCTATAGCCTTAAGCTCACTTTTATCCCAGCCTGTTTCCTCAATAAGTGTATTTCTAAGCCATCTTTTCCATGCTTGAGCTGATACATAAGGTGCTTTTTCCCCCTTATAAACAAGAGTTTTAGGAACTGTTACATTTCTGTCTTCACCATCTCCAAGCCCTGCTCCATTTAAAAAACTTCCATCTGCCTCAATTAAAAATGTACCTGCAATATGAGTAAATTCTTTCATGCTAATTTTCCCTCCTTAATATATTCACGATAAAGTTCTGCAAAAGCTAATCTTAATTGAAACATTAGCTCTTTAATATTTTTATTTCCTTCTTCATCAGTAATAAAATCAAGCCATCCATCATAATCCAATTTCAAAGTTTCACACTCATAAATATCAGCCAACTTTGAAAAGTTATCCTTAAGCCAATACTCATCAAAATTTTTAAAGTTATCAAGTATGTTCTTTTTAAATTTTTCAATTCCCTTATAAGCACCATTTTCTTTATCTAAAACATAATATTTAAAATATAACTCTGCAAAAGTTTTTATCTTTTTATGAGTATTTATAGATTTAACTTTATAGTCCAAACTATCTTCCTCCTCGGTAACCTCAAGAGTATCACTATTACATAAATAATACATAATCGTATCAAAACCTTCCTTATGATTTGTGTTTAAATATTTATCATTTCTATTAAAAAGTTCCAAATAATCAACGATGTTTGCATTTCCATTTAATATGAGATCAACCATAATACTTTTTGCAAGATTTTTATTTTCTGAGTAAGCAAACACATCACTTTTTTGTATTCTTGATAATTCTTTTTCTTCTTTCCCAGAAATCATTACCGCTGCAACCTTTTTAGCAAAATTTAAAGCTTTAGGAGTCTTACCCACAATATATTTTTGAAAATATTCATAAAATTCCGGTATAACTCCTTTATATTTTCCTTTAGGATATAACCCAATATAATCCCATCCGTAACTAATACAATCAAAAAGTGATCCATTCTTATCTTTAGAAATAAGTTTTAAAAACTCATTTCTAAAACTCTGAGATTTTCTCGAAACTTCCCAAATAAATTTTAAAGGTTTATTTGGAATTTCTATCATATCACAGTCTGCTCCTGTACCTGCATTTGAAAATAGCCAAAGATAAATAGCAACAGTTTCAGGTAAACTTTCCTGTTTTCTCACTTCTTGAAGCAATTCAAAATATTCTAATAATCTTAAATAAATTACACTACTTCCTTCTTTTTTACCATAAATTTCTTTATTACCTCCAGAAATCCTATCTAAATTTTCAGCCACGATTCCTTTAGTTAAATCAATCATTATACTTTCAGAAGTACTTTCAATACAGATTAATCTTCCTTTTATGAGCATTGTCCCAAGTGGTATATAATTAACTGCAAACAGACATTTAGGGCAAATATTTAGCATCCTTGAAGCAGAAGGTAATGCTTGAGCGTCATTTCCTATGCTGCCTATTAATGGAAAAAAATCTCTGCCAACATACTTTTTTCCATTAACTTTTATATTATGTTTTTTAGCAATTTCTCTCCATAATATGTCAATATCAAAATTATGTTTTTCGCCACAAATTTCACAAATCTCTCCAGTGTCTTTTTTCTTCATCTCAATTAAGAGTGCCTTTAAAAAATCTATATATATTTCTTTGTTTTTAGGTTTAAATGCATTTTGAAATAATGGACCATTAGTACCAAAAATCATAGTAAAACTCTTAGTTTCTTTATTTATAGTTGCTATATCATATTTATTAAATGCCTCTTCAATATCCTCAATTTTTAAATCCTCAAAACTTGACTTATCAGCTAATGCAGCTATAGTACAAAGTCCTGTATCAACAAAAGGATTCCCACTTCTTTTCAAATTCTCACTTCCTTTATTTTAAAATTTTAAATTAGCATTAAATTATATTTTCCCTTTAGGGTAATAAACCTCTACAAGTCCCATGCCAAGTGAAGATTTACTTCCAAATCCAGCTTCATATCCAATTTTAATAAGCTCTTCACTGCCTTTTATTTCAAATATAGGATTATATCCTTTTATAAAACTATTTTTAATATTAATTCTCTTTCCTTTTATACATTTATCCAAATTTACTATTTTCATTTCAAAATTTAAATCATTAGGTAAAGTATTTGTTAATGCAAAATACTTTCTTAAAAGATTATTTTTTATGTTCTCTATAAATTTTTCGTTTTCTGGTGATAAATAATATTGCTTAAATTCACCCTCTACTACAGTTCCAGTATTTACAGCAATAGGAGACAAGCAACGAAACATCATTTTGTTTTTAAACTGTGGTGATTTTAATACCTCCACATTTAAAACCTGAAATTCTCCTTCTGAAATATTTACTGTACATTCATTTAAAAGAGATTGAGCGAAATAAAGTATAAATTCATTTACAGGTGAACTTATATACCAAGTAATAATATCTTTAAACAAAATGTATGATTCTTTTATTTCATATTTATGACAAATTAATGTACTATAAGTAAATAATTTAAATTTTTTACCACCAGCACTATATCCTTCCTCATGAAGTGTATTAGCAAAGTCTATATTGCTCTTACTAATAAATTTATATATTAAAGATGTAATATAATAATTGTAATTTATATCAATAGCTTTATCATTTAAAAGCTCTAAGTTTACTTTCAGTCTCATTTAATCACTTCCTAATTTCAACCTTAGTTATAATAATTATAAATATGAAGATAATTATTACGAAAATTATACATTATATGGTATAATTTTGCAATATTTTATTTAATAAATATAAATAATAAATGATTTTAATTTTTGATGATTCCACTTGTTTTAAAAAACTTTCATGCTCCTCTAAAAAGATTAAACATGAAGAATTTAAAAAAATTCAATATTAGTTTCTTGAGTTTCAATTCCATCTTGGAGAAGATTAAACCTTGGCTTTTATTTATGAGCTTGACGATAAGGACGAAGTTTCAATTCCATCTTGGAGAAGATTAAACTTTACAGTGTACAGCATTTTAGCAGTCATTCTACTAAGTTTCAATTCCATCTTGGAGAAGATTAAACTAAAATTAAATCCTGATTTAACATACAATTCTCAATTGTTTCAATTCCATCTTGGAGAAGATTAAACGTGGGCTCTTGTGGCTTCTTCTCTTTCACTACTTCTACGTTTCAATTCCATCTTGGAGAAGATTAAACCGGGGTATGAAAAGTGTTATATAGCTTGTCTTATAGGGTTTCAATTCCATCTTGGAGAAGATTAAACTCCTTTCTTAAACAATTTACCCTATCAATTAAATTTGTTTCAATTCCATCTTGGAGAAGATTAAACCTCAAGTGGTGGTGGTACTGTAAGAACAACTACTCAAGTTTCAATTCCATCTTGGAGAAGATTAAACAGGAACTGTTTACCAAGCTACAAACTGGTATTGTTTGTTTCAATTCCATCTTGGAGAAGATTAAACGCTGTAGGATTGAAAAGTGCGAATTTATGCTTGATATGTTTCAATTCCATCTTGGAGAAGATTAAACATTCTAATTTCACTGATATTATGTTTTTTAGTAATAAGTTTCAATTCCATCTTGGAGAAGATTAAACTAACCTTAATAAGTGTTTCATAATTAATTGTTTTTTCGTTTCAATTCCATCTTGGAGAAGATTAAACGTAATTCCTCTACGCTTAGCGCTCTTAGCTTTGACAGGTTTCAATTCCATCTTGGAGAAGATTAAACCAGATACAGTAAAAAGAAATGGAGTAAGTATTTAGAGTTTCAATTCCATCTTGGAGAAGATTAAACTGTTGTTCAAATGTTTTACGATATGTTTCACTATAAAAGTTTCAATTCCATCTTGGAGAAGATTAAACATAGTACTCTATTCGCAATCTCAATTTGATTTTTTTCGTTTCAATTCCATCTTGGAGAAGATTAAACTAAATTAAGCATATAAATATGCTTAATAAAAATAAGTTTCAATTCCATCTTGGAGAAGATTAAACGCTTATGTGATGCATGCCATAATAAAATGCATGATGTTTCAATTCCATCTTGGAGAAGATTAAACCCTTCGGATCTATATCTAGATTAGTAGTAATGATTAAGTTTCAATTCCATCTTGGAGAAGATTAAACTATACAAGCCCCTACTGGTGGTAATCCATCACTTATGTTTCAATTCCATCTTGGAGAAGATTAAACTCTTACCCATGCCCTAAATTCTTTAGCTTTTTCAGTTTGTTTCAATTCCATCTTGGAGAAGATTAAACTTTATTTAGCACTTCCTCAAATCTTTTCTTAATTGCGTTTCAATTCCATCTTGGAGAAGATTAAACCTGAAAGCAATAAGGTGTTGAATCTATGCTATGTAAGTTTCAATTCCATCTTGGAGAAGATTAAACATAATAGTAATTGAAAGGTTATCAATATGATAACTAAGTTTCAATTCCATCTTGGAGAAGATTAAACTCAATGCAGAATATGAAATAATGTTTAACATACTTAGTTTCAATTCCATCTTGGAGAAGATTAAACGCGTAGATTTAAGTGTAATACAAGCTACTATGCAAAGTTTCAATTCCATCTTGGAGAAGATTAAACCCGCAGTGGCTTAAGACATTAATTCATAATTATAAAAGTTTCAATTCCATCTTGGAGAAGATTAAACTAAGTACATATTCTAAGATAGAAAGTAACCAGCAACAGTTTCAATTCCATCTTGGAGAAGATTAAACACCGACGTAAAGTCGCTAAAATAAACACCTCCGAGTATTCATTTTATGTATATTTTCTGAAAGCTCTAATTATTAAGAAAACTAGGGGGTGTTTATAAATTTATTTCATTATATATCCTATATTACCAAATTGTATTTAAATTTACAAGTGATAAAAGAACAATTTATGATATTATCTAAATTAAATAAAATTTATTACTGGATTTTTCTCTTTACCTATAACATTTTTAGATATCCATTTTTTATCTCGTGATGTAAAAATAATTACAGAATCTTCTGTTTCATCTATTATTTTTTTAAGCTCATTTTTTATTTTTACAAGTTGGGATTGTGTAAGCTCTCCTTCAAATACAGAATTTTGTATCCAATTTAAGTAGCCTCTCATTAATTTTAAAACTTTACTAACTCTCTTCTCTCCGATATCATAAACTAATAATACATACATAACTACCACCAAACTTTAAACCCTTCATAATTTTCTAAACCTGTAATGTGTTTTATTATTTTATATAATTCAAGCCTTACAAGGCTTTTGTAACTTACATTTTTTTCAAGTTTTTTATGTGTTATTGTTGAATTCATTTTATTATCAAATTCCATAACAAATTTCTTTTTCCCCTCTTCAGTTAAATAACAGTAGTTAAGTTCATTTAAAAAATCATTTTCTTTTAGCATTCCTTCATTTACCATTTTAAAAATAATTCTATCTACTATAATAGGTTTAAAAATTTCACTTATATCAAGACTTAATGAAAATCTTCTCTCTGAAGGTTCATGAAGGTAACTTATAGTAGGATTAAGTTGAGTATTATAAATTTCACTTAGGACAGCACTATACATCATGGAATTTCCGAAGGATATAAGAGCATTCATTGGATTATCCGGTGGCCTTTTAACTCTACTTTTAAAATCTAAACGGTTATTTATAATTGTTTCAAAAGTTCCATAATATATATTTCTTATACTCCCTTCAATTCCCATGATAGTTCCTATATCAAAAGCCTTTAAAAGTTCTAATCTCATATTATCAATTTTAACAATAGCTTCATTTAACTCTGGATGCTTAATAGCATAATGCTTTAAATTTTTTATTATATTATAACTTGCTGAATAAATAAGTTCTCTTGCTATATAAACTCTCTTTTCATAATCTATATAATGCTTTGCTTGATTTATCAAAATATATCCTGAATTTAGTCTTTCTCTTGGATAAAAAGTACCTGTATAATATCCATAATAATTAAACATATGAATTGGAATATTACTTTGCCCAAGAAAATTAATACATTTTGTGTTTAAATCAACTTCTCCATAAAGATATATACTTTCAAT
Source organism: Clostridium prolinivorans (assembly GCF_004011155.1). Taxonomy (GTDB): domain Bacteria; phylum Bacillota; class Clostridia; order Clostridiales; family Clostridiaceae; genus Clostridium_AT; species Clostridium_AT prolinivorans. The sequence continues at coordinate 43,891 of NZ_RJWG01000006.1, forward strand.
ATCATTAATAGGAAGTACCTTTTTCCTCTGTTCCATTTCAAAGAATACTGTATTATCTTTCCTTCTTAATCTTCCATCCTTAAAAACATAATAATTTTGTTTCATATACCCACATCCTTTCAACTAACAAAAGCATAATTCATAATAACTGCAACTTTTACATTTCTTTTCTTTAACCTTTTGGGGAGGAAACTCCATATTTGATATCTCAACTATTTGATTCATAAATTTTTCTATAGAACATTTGTCTTCATCAGTATAATTTATTATTTCAGTCTTTTTTAAATTAGGATAATGAATTATTCCCTTTCTGCAATCTATACCCTTTTGCTGAAGATAGTAAATATAGTACAGAATCTGAACTTTACTTGCTTCCTTCATAGCTTTAGTAGATTTTATTTCATGTACAGTAAGTTCATTATCTATATAATCTATTCTTATAGAATTGTCTATAAGAATTTCACTTCTTTTACTTGTTAATGAATTATTATGTATTTCTTTACCCAAAGCAACTTTATCAGAATTTTGCTCCATTGTTATTCCATGTAAGAAAAACCAAAGTTTTTTCTTACAAATTAATAAATAATTTATTTGTGTTCCTGTTATTTTAATATGTTCACCAAAAATATTTTCCATAAAATCACTTCCCATTTTAAAAATTATATTTATATTATGGACAACCATTTTGCTTATTAATCAACAAAAATAATTTTTTATCAAAAGTAAAATTATTATAAATTTGATCCGAAATCCCTTTTCAGAAAATCTATCCATTGCTTATTTAAATATTGTATGTTAATGTGTATATGTGTATAAATTCATTAATAACCTATATATTTTATACATTATAAAATATAGGAAGTGATATATTATGAAAAAATCAGATGCCATTATATTTAATTATTTATATAATAAATGTAAATCTCAGCATAATTTAGATAAAAGCGATATTATAGGTTGTACTACTAAAGAAATTGCTGAAGCTTTAAAGTTACAAAGAACAAATGTAAGTGCTGCTTTAAACAGACTATGCGAAGAAGGAAAAATTTTAAAAATAAAAGGAAAACCTGTTATATATACTATAAATTCATCATGTGAAAAATCTAATATTCAAATTTTAAAGCAAAATAATTTTAAAGTTAATAGAAGTTTTGATAATATTATTGGAGCAAATAAAAGTTTAAAAAAATGTATCCAACAAGCAAAAGCTGCTATATTATATCCTCCTAATGGTCTTCATACCTTGCTTTTAGGTCCTACTGGAGTAGGAAAAACTATGTTTGCAGAATTAATGTATAATTTTGCTATAGAAAAAGGAGTTATAAAATCTAATGCTCCTTTTGTTTCATTTAATTGTGCAGATTATGCCAATAATCCTCAACTTTTATTAGCTCACCTTTTTGGAAGTAAAAAAGGAGCTTTTACAGGAGCAGATAGAGATAAAATAGGACTTGTGGATAAAGCTAATGGAGGAATTTTATTTTTAGACGAAATCCATAGATTACCTCCAGAAGGACAAGAAATGCTTTTTATGCTAATAGATAAAGGAGTTTATACTCCTCTTGGAGATATAGAAAATAAAAAAACAAGTAAAGTCCTTATAATTTCTGCTACTACAGAAGATGTAGGAAGTTCTTTATTAAATACTTTTACCAGAAGAATACCAATGACAATAAGCATACCTCCTTTGAAAGATAGAACTTTAGAAGAAAGATTTGAGCTTATTTGTGAGTTCTTTAAAATTGAATCTAAAAGAATAGGTAAAGAAATAACTGTATCAACAAATACAATTAGAAGTTTACTTCTTTATAATTGTTCAGGGAACATAGGACAGTTAAAAAGCGATATACAATTAGGCTGTGCTAATGCTTTTTTAAAATTTGTGTCAAAAGGCCAAAAAAAAATAGAAGTTTACAGTACAGATTTTTCTAATAATGTAAGACAAGGATTAGTATTATATAAACAATATTCTAAAAGTATAGATAAAATTATTAAAGAAGATGCAAAATTAACTTTTAATTCAAAAGGTACAAAATTAAAAATGGAACATACTGATACTTCTCTTCCTGATAATTTTTATGAAAGTATTGAAAAAAGAATTCAAGAACTTAAAAATCGAGGTGTAGAAGAAGACGACATCAATTTTACAATATCTTTCGATATAAAAAATTATTTTAATAAATATATTAAAAAATTTGAACAAAAGGTTAATAAAGAAGAACTATCTAAAATTGTAGATAATAATATCATTAATATAGTTGAAGACTTTTTAAAAATAGCTTCTCAAGAATTAAAAAGAATTTTCCCTACAAAAGTTTTTTATGGATTATGTCTTCATATAAATTCAAGCATTGAACGAATTTTAAACAATAAAAATATAATCAATCATAATTTAGCAGAAATAATACAAAAGCATGGCCAAGAATATGGATTAGCACTAACTTTAGCTAATAAATTAGAAGAAAAATTCAACATTAAAATTCCAGCTGATGAAATAGGTTTTTTAGCTATGTTTTTATGTGTAGATTCTGAAAATGAAGAAAATATAAACAATAAACCTATTATTGTTATAGCCATGCATGGTAGAAACACAGCTTCTTCAATGGCAGAAGTAACAAATAAATTAGTAGGTGGAAATAATGTATTCGCTTATGATATGAATTTAGATAAAAAACCTCAAGAAGCTTACAGAGAAATTAAAAATTTAATAATTACCAATCACCAAGGAGCAGGAGTAATTCTTTTAGTAGATATGGGCTCTTTAAGTATGTTTGGCGAACTTATAGCTGAAGAAACAGGAATAAATATAAAAGTTATGGATATGGTATCTACTCTTTTAGCTATTGAATGTGCTAGAAAAGCTTTAACAAATAATAATATAGAAGAAATATGCAAAGAAGTAAAACAATCAATAAATTTTATTAATAATTACAGCATGAGTATAAAAGAAAATTATATACCTAGCAAAGATAATATAATAATAACCACATGCATTACTGGCGAAGGTAGTGCTATTAAATTAAAAAATATAATTGAAGAAAAAATAAATTTAAATGAAAAAGACATACAAGTAGTTGCTATATCCGCTAGTGATAAAAAAGAAATGTATAATACTATAAATATATTATCAAAAGGCAAAAAAATAATAGCAATAGTAGGTACTGTAAATCCTGATATATATGGTATACCATATATATCTACCTCAGAAATATTTTTAGATAGTAATTATACAAGACTTAAAAATATAGTTAATAGAATAAAAACTCCTAAAGATTTTTATAAAGATATTTTCGAGGGATTAGAAAAAGAAATGACAGATTTTAATATTCGTGAGTTTGAACCTCTTTGTATAAGATTTATAGATAAAATTAAAGAAACTATTACTAATGATTTAGATATATATATAGTTTCTGGATTAATATTACATTTAGCTTGTGCTATAGTAAGGTTAATAAATAAAGAAAATGTTAATAAATGCTCAAGATTAGATGAAATAATAAATATATACTCTAATGAATATATAAATTTAAAAACAGCTTTAAAAGAAATAGAAAATTTTTATAATATAAATTTTTCAGAAGATGAAATCTGTTATATACTTATGATAATACTTGGTATATAATTATGTGTATATAAAATATTATTTAATCGATTTAAAAAATGTGCATGTGTATAATACTATTTATATACACATGCACATTTTTAATTATGTGTATATAATCATTATATAAAGTACATAATAAATTGTTGAATTTATTATGTACTTTATATTGGCATAAATCTTGCTACATATATTTAATGAAAAATAAACTTATAATAGGAGGAGGAATTATTTATGAATATTTTATTAGCATGTGCATCAGGAATGTCTACAAGCTTAGTAGTGAAAAAAATGGAGGAAGCAGCTAAACAAAAGGGAATTGATTGTAAAATTTGGGCAGTATCTCAAGATGTAGTTGAAGAAGAAATGAAAAATGCAGATGTGGTATTAATAGGACCACAAATGAGATTTTTAAAAGGTAAATTAGAATCTAAGGCTACAGAACTTGGCATTAAATTGGACGTAATTAAACCTATGGATTATGGAAGATGTGATGGCAAAGCAATATTAAATATGGCTTTATCTATGCTTGAAAAATAAAAATTCAAAAATCAAAAAGGAGTGTTTAATTTGATGGATAAAATTATGAATTTTTTAGATAAGTACATGATGCCTATAGCTGATAAATTAAATAACAATAAATATTTAACAGCTTTAAGAGAAGGCTTTATGTTAAGCTTACCATTAATTATATTTGGATCAGTTTTTGTAGTTATATCAAATTTACCTTATCTAGATAAAATTTTTGGACAAGATGGTGTAAATCAATTAAAAAATTTATTAGGTGCAGCATCTAATTCTACTTTATCAATAATGACGTTATTTGTAATATTTGGTATAGGTTATAGTTTGTGTAAACAGTATAAAATAGAAGCAATTTATGGCGCTGCTGTTTCACTTGCTTCATTTATTATATTAACTCCTACCTTTTTCCAATATGGAAAAAGTACAAAAGAAGTTGTAGATGGAGTAATTCCACTTGACAGACTAGGTGCTAAGGGAATGTTTGTTGGTATAATTACATCATTTATAGCAGTAGAAATATATAGAAAAATTATACAAAAAAATTGGACAATAAAAATGCCAGCAGGAGTTCCTAGTGCAGTTTCACGATCTTTTGCTTCATTAATACCAGCATTTATAACTTTGACTTTTTTTCTTATCATAAGAATTATTTTTACTTTTACCCCATGGGGAAATGTACACGATTTTATATATAAAATAATACAAGCTCCTCTTATGTCTTTAGGTTCAAGTTTAGGAGCTACACTTGTTGCAATTTTTCTTACTCAATTATTTTGGTTCTTTGGATTACACGGACAAATAATAATAAATTCTGTATTAGATCCAATTTGGAGAGCATTATCTTTAGAAAATCTTCAAGCTTATCAAGCAGGAGCTAAACATTTGCCACATATAGTTAATAAGCAATTTATAGATACATTCACTGTTGGAATGGGTGGAACAGGAATGACATTAGCCGTTTTAATAGGTATATTAATTTTTTCTAAAAGTAAACAATTAAAAGAAATAAGTAAAGTTGCAACCCCTCCAGGAATATTTAATGTAAATGAACCAGTAATATTTGGTTTACCAATAGTATTAAATCCAATGATATTAATTCCATGGATGTTAGCACCTATGATTGTAACAGCTTTCACATATTTTGTTATGTCTATTGGTCTTGTACCATTTCCAATAGGAGTTGATGTCCCTTGGACAGTTCCAATATTCTTTAGTGGTATACTTGCAACTAATTCTATAGCTGGTGGTATTTTGCAAATTGTTAATCTTATAATTGTTTTAATAATTTGGACACCATTTATAATTGCACTTGATAAAAAATATTGTAAACAAGAAAAAGAAGAATCTGAAGACAATAACTAGAAATTGACGGAGGTTAAAAATATGGAAGATATAAATAGCATAGCATTTGAATTAATATTATACGCAGGTAATGGTAGATCAAATGCTATGGAAGCAATACAAGAAGCTAAAAAAGGAAATATTGAAAAAGCAGAAGAATTAATTAAAGAAGCTTCTATTGAACTTGGTAAAGCTCATGAATTTCAAACAAAGTTAATTCAATCTGAAGCAAATGGAGAATCTAATCCAATAAATATATTATTAGTTCACGCTCAAGATCATCTTATGACAGCTATGACTGTTAGAGATTTAGCTGCCGAAATAGTTGAAATTTATAAATTAAAATAGGAGTGATAGAGTTGAATTTAAAATATAAATTCCCTGAAAATTTTTGGTGGGGAAGTGCTGTTTCTGCTACACAAATAGAAGGCGCTTCAAAAGAAGATGGAAAAGGCTTAAATATATGGGATTACTGGTATGAAAAAGAACCCTATAGATTTTTTGAAGGAATAGGACCAGAAATTACATCTGATTTTTATCACAGATATAAAGAAGATATAAAACTTATGAAAGAAATAGGTCATAATAGTTTTAGATTTTCTATTTCATGGTCAAGATTAATTCCTAATGGGAATGGAAATTTAAACGAAAAAGCCATAGATTTTTATAATGATTTAATAAATGAATTATTAAAAAATGATATTGAGCCTTTTATAAACTTATATCATTTTGATATGCCTTTAGAACTTCAAAATAAAGGCGGCTTTGAAAATAGAGATGTAGTAGATGCATACACAGAATATGCAAAAACTTGTTTTAAGTTATTTGGAGACAGAGTTAAAAGATGGTTTACATTTAATGAACCTATAGTTCCTGTAGAAGGCGGTTATTTATATGATTTTCATTATCCTAATGTTGTAGATTTTAAGAGAGCTGTTCAAGTAGCTTATAATACTGTCATAGCTAACGCAAAGGCTATAAAAGAGTTTAAAAAATTAAATATAAAAAAAGGAAAGATAGGTATAATACTTAATTTAACTCCTTCTTATCCTAGGAGTAATAATCCAGCTGATTTAAAAGCAGCAAATATAGCAGATTTATTTTTTAACAGAAGTTTTTTAGATCCAACTGTTAAAGGAGAATATCCTAAAGAATTAATAGAATTAATAAAAAGTAATAATTTATTACCAATTGTATTTGATGGAGATAAAGATTTAATAAAAAATAATACAGTAGATTTTTTAGGAATTAATTATTATCAACCTAGAAGAGTTAAAGCAAAAGCTTGTATGCCTAATCCTGAATCTCCACTTTTGCCTGATGATTTTTTTGATAATTACGAAATGCCAGGAAGAAAAATGAATGTATATAGAGGTTGGGAAATATATGAAAAAGGAATATATGATATAGCAATAAACTTAAAAGAAAATTACAATAATATTGAATCATATATTTCTGAAAATGGTATGGGTGTACAAAATGAAGAAAGATTTATAAAAGATGGTATAATTCAAGATGATTACAGAATAGATTTTATAAGAGAACATCTTATATGGCTTCATAAAGCAATTGAAGAAGGCTGTAATGTAAAAGGATATCATATGTGGACTTTTATAGATAATTGGTCATGGACTAATGCCTATAAAAATAGATATGGATTTATTCAGCTAGATCTAAAAACTCAAAAAAGAATATTTAAAAAAAGTGCTTATTGGATAAAAGAAGTAGCTAAAAATAACGGTTTTAATTAATTAGTATATTTTTAAACACTTTAAATCCCTATAGATTTATTAATTTTTCATTTTTATAAATCTATAGGGATTTATTAATTTTTTATAAAATATAAAGCTATCTTAATATTATAAAATTATATTAACCCTTAACAGCTCCAGCCGTTATGCCATCAATAAAGTATTTTTGAAAGCACATGAATAATATAAATATAGGGAATATTGCAAAAAACGAGCCAACCATAAGTAAATCATAATTGTTACCATATGGTGTTAATAAAGTTTTAAGCCCTATTGGAAGAGTAAATTTTTTCTGATCTCCTAATACCATAAATGGCCATAATAAGTTATTCCAGCTATTCATTCCATTTAATATTGCCATAGCAGCAAAAGAAGGCTTCATAACTGGCAAAATTAATTTAAAAAATATGCCATATTCAGTTGCTCCATCAACTTCCAGCAGCTATAATTTCCTTTGGGACACTTCTTAAGTATTGTCTAAAGAAAAATATAGTACCTGCATTAGCAATACCTGGAAGAATAATTGCCGAAAAACTATTCATCATACCTAAATCATTAATTAGTGTATATAAAGGAAGTAACAATATTTCAAAAGGTATCATCATTATTAATAATACACAAATAAATAAAAAATTTTTTCCTTTAAAATCATAAGCTGCAAAACCATATGCTACAAATGCACTTATAAATAATGTTAATGTTACCTGTATTATTGTTATAAACATGCTATTTTTAAACCATATAAAATAATCATGATCACCTGTAAAAAGAAATTTAAAGTTATCAAGGCTCATTATATTTAAATCAAATTTAAGATTTAAACCATAACGTATTAAACTTTCCCCTGGTTTAAATGCAGATAAAGTTATTGCATAAAAAGGAATCATAATTAAACAAAATAATCCAATAAAAAATAAGAGGAGTAAAATGCTAAGAACCTTATTTTTTTTCTTTTTATTGCTGGTATTTAACTTAATATTAGTTTTATTAGCAATACTTACTTTATTCAATTTAATCCTCCTCCTTTTTAAACATTCCTGTAAATGTCAATTGAACTAAATTAATTATCATAGCAACACCCAAAAGAACTATTCCAACTGCAGCTGCATATCCTAATTTATTTTTTTCAATACCTTGTCTATATAAGTATCCAACTATTGTAAGTCCTATATTTTTAGGTGAATTATTCCCATTAAACATCATAAGACTTTCTGTAAACATTGCAAGCCCAGCATATATGCTTATGGTCAAAACATAAATTGTTGTTGGCTTTAAAAGAGGCATTGTAATTGTTATAAACTGTTGAAATGGAGAAGCACCATCAATAGAAGCTGCTTCATAATATTCATTATCTATACTCTTTAATCCTGATAAAAAATATAACATATTTACACCTGTCCATCTCCAGCAGGCAAGTGCCAATAAAGCAATATAGCTCCACGTAGCATCTTTTAAATATTTATAAGGTCCCATACCAAATATAGAAAATACACTATTTAACAAAGATCCTTCCATTTCTCCAAAAATTAAACGAAAAATTGTACCTGCTACTGCAACTGAAGTAAGTGCAGGAAGAAAAAATGCTGATTTAAAAAATTCTCTTCCTATCATTATTTTGCTATTAATAAGAACAGCAAAAAGCATAGGAAAAGGTATTAAAAGAATTAAAGTTCCAAGCATATATTTAACACTATTTAAAACAGCCTGCATGAATACTTTATCTGTTAGAAGTTTTTTAAAATTAGCAAATCCTACCCATTTTGGTGCTTGTCCGAGCATTCTTTCTTGGAAACTCATAATAACAGAATTACTAAGAGGATAAAACCAAAATATGATAAATACTATTATAAATGGTGAAACGAATACATAAGGTGCAACCTTTTGAGAATAGAAAATTTTTTTAAACATTCCTAATAATGCCTCCTTTTTGATAAAGGAACTGCCATATACCATATTTTTATATAAAATATCGTATATGGCTATTTCTTATCATATTTTTTAATAATTTTATAGATGTTAATCTATTTTAATTCTTGCTCAATTGCTTCTTGTGCTTCATCTAAAGCTTCTTTAACATCTTTATCATCTTCAAATATTGAATTTAAAGTTGTTGTACAAAGAACATTATTTATAGTTGGTGAAGCTGAAACCGATTTATGTTCTTTAATTTCATTCTTAATTTCGTTTAATGTATCAAAAGGATTTGTTTTAAAATATTGAACGAATTCATTATTAGGATTATGTGTAACTTCCTTCATTGTCCAAACTTTTGTGTTAACTGGATCAAAACCTAATGTATTCCAAATTTCTATATTTGCAGTTTCTGAAATTTTAGCAAATGTTAAAAAGTCTTTTGCTAGTTTGACATCCTTTGCAGTTTTAGTAACAACAGTACCAGTACCTCCTAAACCAAGTGAACGTGGCTGTCCTTCTTTAAATACTGGAAGAGGAGCTATTGCAAATTTACCCTTAAGATCTTTCATTTCATTTGTAAACCTTGACATATACCATAATGGCATAAATGCACTTGCAAAATTACCTTTATTAAATTCACCTTTACCTTCTTCAGTATCAGGTTGTCCGCCTGGAATTGTATGTATTACATTATTTTTTTGTAAATCTTTTAACATTTCAAGACCTTTAATCATTTCAGGTGAATTAATTTTTGGTTTTCCATTTTCATCTACAAAATCAGTACCTTGCTGTGCTGCAAGAAGTGATGCCTGCCATATAGCAGAAGTATCAGCCGTTCCCATATATTTACCAGTTTTTTCGTAAACCTTTATACCAGCAGCTTTATAATCATCCCATGTTTTTATTGTTTTATAATCAACCCCAGCTTTTTCAAGTATTTCTGTATTATAAAAAGCTACAGTTGCTCCTACATGTGTTGGAAATCCATATATCTTATCTCCTTTGCTGTATATAGAAAGACGTGAAGGAACTATTGAATCTTTATATGGCTCTACAACATCATTTAACTCTACTAATGGAACATCATCGCCTTCTAAAAAGTTAGGAAATCTCCCAACTTCAATATCAGAAATATCTGGAGCACCTTTGCCTGTTTGCACTGCCATTAATAATTTATTATGCATATCATCATATGGCATAACAGTAACATTTAATTTAATCTGCCTATCTGGGTTGTTTTTGTTCCAAAGTTCTAACATTTTTTCAAAATGTTTCCCATGTAAGTCAACAAATGTCCAATAACTAAGTTCTGTTGCATTAGCCCCAGCTGTTCCTGATCCTAATTGTGATTGTTTTGTTTCAGATGATTCACTTTGTTTGCTGTCCGACTTTTTCCCACATCCAGTTATAAGCATTAATGAAGCTGCAGTAACAGCCACTAGAGTTTTGGTAAATTTTTTCATATAATATTTCCCCCTTTTATTTATTTTCCTAATCTTATAACATTCCAAGAAAGTTTTGAAAAATCTGCTGTTAGCATACCATCTGTAATTTTAGCATTTCCATTATTATTTGGTTTAACATTGTATGGATTTAATTCTGTATTTACAGCATATATATCATCATTTTCAAGCACAATATGTTCAATCACTTTATAATTTTCAAAATTTCTTATATCACATTCAAAACTTAAAGAATCGTTTATATCTTTATTTAATGCAAAAATTGTTAATTCATCTTTTTCTTCGTTAAATACTGCAGCTGCATCTAATATTGGTACATCTGTATAATCTTTGCTATCATACTTTGGAGATGAAATAATAGGATTTAATGCATAACCTCTTCCATAAGCTGAAACATGAGCAAAAGGATAAAATATTGTCTGTCTCCAAGCTCCTCCTCCATTTGATGTCATTATAGGTGCTATAACGTTTACTAATTGAGCTAAACAAGCCATCTTAACTCTATCAGCATGTTTTAAAAAAGTTATAAGCATTCCTCCAACTAAAAGTGCATCTTCAAAATTATAAACGTCTTCAAGTTGTGCAGGTGCTATTGACCATCTTTCAATCTTTTTGTCAGCTTCATTGGAATGAAACCAAACATTCCATTCATCAAATGAAAGATTTATTGTCTTTTTTGATCTCTTTTTAGCTTTTACATAGTCAGCTGTTGCAATTACTGATTTTATAAATGCGTCTAAGTCCATAGTTTTTGCTAAAAAATTAGCTGTATCTTTTTCATGATTTCCATAATATTGATGAAGGGATATATAATCTACATATTCATATGTATGTTCAAGCACTGTTGCTTCCCAATCACTAAAAGTAGGCATATTAATATTTGAGCTCCCACAAGCTACAAGCTCTATTGTTGGATCAACCCACTTCATTACTTTAGCTGTCTCACAAGCAATACGTCCGTATTCTTCTGCTGTCTTATGACATATTTGCCAAGGTCCATCCATTTCATTTCCTAAACACCAAACTTTTATATTATGTGGATTTTCATACCCATGAGATCTTCTTAAATCACTCCAGTAAGTACCTTTTGGATGATTACAGTATTCAACAAGATTTCTAGCTGCATCTGCTCCTCTAGTTCCAAGATTTACTGCCATCATAATATCAGTGTTTACTTTTTTAGCCCAATCGGCAAATTCATTAGTACCAATTTGATTAGTTTCAATAGTTCCCCATGCAAGTTCAGTTCTTCTTGGTCTTTTTTCTTTTGGTCCTACGCCATCTTCCCAATTATACCCAGAAACAAAATTTCCGCCAGGATATCTTACTATAGGAACATTTAATTCTTTTACAAGATTAATTACATCTTTTCTAAAACCATCTTCATCAGCCTCTGGATGATCTGGTTCATATATACCTCCATATACTGCTCGTCCTAAATGTTCTATGAAAGAACCATAAAGACGCTTGTCCACCATGCCTATTTTATAATCTTTGTCTAATATCATTTTAGCTTTTTTTGCATTTAACATAATGTCTGCCTCCTTAAAGTTAATGAGTAATTAGTATTTAAAAATTAATTGTTTAAAAAATCACTCCCTCATAATTAAATTTATAATAAAGTTAAATTTATAATAAAAATTTAAAAATAATATTGTTTTACATTACTTTAAAACAAATAAAAAATATTATTAAATTTTTTAAAATTTTGTATATTTTTTATTTTAGAATCTTATATTTAATGAGCATTATTTTATATTTTATGTTATATAATATGTATTATTTTTTAAAATAATGTAATTTTACATTGTTTGATTTATATTTATATAAATCATTTTACTCATTTGTATGTTTATATTATTTCATCTTTGGTTATTATTGTCAATATATTTAATTAAAATATTTTATATTTTTTTAAAATTATTTAAATACTTGTATATTTTATTTTTTCATATTATATAGTATAATATTTACATCTATATATTTAATTATTTAATTTAAACTATTTTTTCATATAATTACTTATAATAAAAAATATTTTAAATATAATTATTTTAAATTTATATAAAATAGTACAAAGGAGACAGACTATGATTCATATTACTGATTTAAAGAAAAGTTTGCCATTATTTAAAGCTTTAAGTTCTGATATTAGAATTGAAATTATTGAATTGCTTTCACAATATAAGCAGCTTAACATGAATGATATATCAGAAAAGCTTAATTTAACTAATGGTGCTGTAACTATGCATATAAAAAAATTAGAAGAGTGTGGATTAATCAAAATTAACACTCTTACTGCAAAACACGGAATTCAAAAGATCTGCTGTTTACATGAGGATAAGTTTATTATAGATATAGGAAAACAAGATGTTCCAAATTCCTATGAATGTGAAATAGGAGTTGGACATTATTCAGATTATGAAATATATCCAACTTGTGGAATAGCGACAAAAGATAAATTAATTGGTGAAGTAGATAATCCAAGCTATTTTGCAGATCCTGAAAGAATAAATAGCGATATTTTATGGTTTACTAAAGGTTATGTGGAATATAGAATCCCTAATTATCTTAAACCTGGACAAGAATTTTCTGAAATTCAAATTTCTATGGAAATAAGTTCAGAAGCTCCAGGAAATTGTTCTATATGGCCTTCTGATATTAATTTTATTTTAAATAATATTAATTTAGGAAGCTGGACAAGTCCTGGTGATTATGCTGATACAAAAGGATTGCTTACTCCTTCTTGGTGGTTTCCAGCTTGGAATCAATATGGTCTTTTAAAATTACTTACAATTAATAAATTTGGTACTTTTATTGATGGAATACAAATTTCTGACGTTACTTTAGAAGATTTAAATTTAAACTATAAAAGCGATTTGTTTTTTAAACTATCTGTTCCTGAAAATGCAAATCATGTTGGTGGTCTTACTATATATGGTAAAAATTTTGGAAATTATAATCAAGGAATAAACGTTAGAGTTATATATGAGCAGCCTGCACCTAACGACTAATTTATAGAACATTTGATTAATATAAAAATTTATAATATAAACTCTATATCATCTCTTTTTAATTTATTTTGTCAAAATAAATTAAAAATAATCCAGTAGAAGCTATTATACTATGCTCTCTACTGGATTTATTTTATAAAATTTAATTATAATATATATCTGCAATTACTTGTGCTGCTTCTTCAATTTTTCCAATATCCTCTAATAATTGCAAAATTCCATAACGTTTTCTTATATCTTTAGCTGCAATAAAACTTTTCTTAAACATTTCTTTATCAAATCCTAATTCTGAAGGATTATAAACTGCTCCTGTATCTTTCATAATATTTCTTATTGTATCTGCACTTGGCAAAAATAAATCACAAATTTCTTTAATTTTATCCCAATTATCAACTATTTTTTTAAAATTTTTCTCTCTTTGTTCTTTGTCAAAACATATACATTCTTCTTTAAATTCAATAATACTTGGTGCTATTTTACCATAAACATCATTAATTCTTTTAATCCACTTATCTTTAGTAAAATATTTATACTCTCCTGAAGAATATATATTTTTTATATCAAGTGCACTTAAATATTTATAGGCTTGAGTAATAATGCCAACCCCTATGCCAACATTATTCCCATGAAGATATTCAGAATTTTTACCTTCATTCATAAAAATAGTTTCCCAGCAATGAGAAAGATGATGTTCCTCTCCTGAAGCAGGTCTTGATGTGCCACACATTCCAATAGCTAGTCCAGAAAGAATTAATGCTTCAGTTATGCTTTTAATAGAATTATTATCTCTTTTTTGTATTCCATTTGAATATTCTATACATTTTTTTAAAGCTTTTATTGTTATTTCCGATATTAAATTACAAAAATACTCATCATTTAAAATTTTAGAAAGCTGCCAATCAGCTAAAGCTGTGTATTTTCCTAAAATATCACCTAATCCTGCCAAAAGCATTTTCATAGGTGCCTCTTTTAAAATATCTATATCAGCTATAATTGCATTAGGATATACTGCATTTAAAGTTGTTTTAACTCCATTTACTACTAAAGGAGAAACTACAGAAGCATACCCATCCATTGATGGTGCAGTACATACAATTATATATGGAATTTTTAATTTGTAACTTAAAAATCTGCATAAATCGTTTATGGTTCCAGAACCTACAGCTAAAATAAGTTCAGCATCGTAAGGAATTTCAATAAGCATTTTACCCAATGCTTTTTCATCAGCTATAAGATGTTCATCTTGAAAAATTAACTTAGTTATATCAAATTTTTTATTTAATTTTTCTTCTACAATATTACCTGCTGCTTTATATGTATTTTTATCTTCTACAATAAAAATTTTTTTAATATTTAGTTCATCTACTATATTAGTAAGTTCATTTATTGCTCCATTCCCAATTTTTATATTTTTAATTTCTACACTGTGTCTGTGCCCGCAAGAACAATCGAAACATATTCCCGCCATATCCTCTACTTCCATAGATAATAAATCCATAATAACCCACCTCATTAAATAATTTTAATATCTAATTTACTTTATTTGTTTATACTTTAATATTATTTTAACATTTTTTCCATCAAATTCAATGATATAATCTTAAAAAATAAAGGGCTGCATATTTTGCATACCCTTTTATTTTTATTAAATATCTATTGTGGTTTCTCCAATGATATTATATATTTTATCTTTTACTTTTAAATTTATATATTCATTTGATTTCACATTTATGGTAGTTTTATCCTTTTGCATATAGACTTCTATAAGTGCATTTTTGTATAAAAATTTAAACTTAAGATTTTCCCAATTTATAGGAAGTTTTGGATTTAGATAAATGTAATCTTCTTTTATTCTAACTCCTGCAAATCCATAAATTATTGCCATCCAAGTACCACCCATATTAGCTGTATGTATACCATCTTTAGTGTTCCCATGGGTATTATCTAAATCAAGTCTTGCTGTTTCTATAAAGTAATCATATGCTTTTTCCATATACCCTAATTTAGCAGCCATAATGCTATATATAGCACATGATAAAGAAGAATCATGAGTTGTTATTTTTTCATAATAATCATAAGAATTTTTTATAATTTCAAAATCTGCCTCATCTTCTACTAAAAAGTGTGCAAGAACTGTATCTGCCTGCTTTAATACTTGATATCTATAAATAGTTAAAGGGTGATAATTAAGAAGCAGTGGATACTTATCTTTAGGTGTATTATCAAAATCCCAAACAGCTTTTGATAAAAATGTATCATCTTGAGCTGCAATATTATATTCTTCATTATATGGCAGATACATAGCGTTACAAGCTTTGTTAAATATTTCTATTTCTTCTTCTTTTAAATTTATTTTAGAAGCTAATTTATTTAAAGTTTCTTCATGATCATTTTTTAATAAATTATATAATTTTACTGCCCATTTTAAATTATATTTAGCTATTACATTTGTATAATAATTATTATTTACAATAGCTGTATATTCATCAGGTCCTGTTACTGCATCTATTTTAAATAAACCTTTATGAAAATGCCCTATTTCAATCCATATTCTTGCTGTTTCAAATATAACTTCAGCTCCAAATTCTTTTATAAAATCAATATCAGAAGTTGCTAAATAATATTGAATATAAGAATATGCAATATCACCATTTATATGGTATTGAGCTGTTCCAGCAGGAAAATAAGCTGAACATTCTTCACCTGTTATAGTTCTCCATGCATAAGCAGCCCCTTTTTTGTGCCCTAATTCCTTTGCTCTCTTTCTTGCAGAGTCTAAAATAGTATATCTATATCTTAAAAGCTGCTTAGAAAGTTTAGGATTACATAAAGTGAAAAATGGAATAATATAAATTTCACTATCCCAAAAATAATGACCTTCATAGCCCTCTCCGCTTAATCCTTTTGCACATATATTGCTTATAGAATCCTTACCAACAGATTGAAGAAGCTGATATAAATTATATCTAATTCCCTGCTGAAGTTTTTCATCTCCATTAATCTCAATATCTGCAATATTCCAAAATTCATCAAGATAATTTTTTTGCTCTTTTAAAATAACTTCAAATGATTTTTCCCTTACATTTTCTATTATATCTCTGCCACAGCTTAAAACATCTTTATATCTTCTTGAATCAGTATAAACATTATATTTAGTAAATTCTATTTTTTGCTTTCCTTTTGGTACTATATATATAGCTTTTAAATCTTTTGCTCCTTTTTCTATTTTAAATTTATAATCTGTATTAAATTTATGTATGCAGGTAACTGCTGTAGAAAGTTTTGAATTTTGAGTTTGGGCTTCTATCTGCATAATTTCATTATTCATATCTATATTGATAGATTTTACACTTAATATATTAGCATGTCCTCCTGATATGCGTGGATCTTTGTCATCTGTATAATTTGAAACATCTCCATTAATTCTGGATTCAACTATTATTTCATCATCAAAATTAATTTTTTCTATTTCATATTTTATTGCAAACAATTCCAATTGAGTTAAAGAAGCAACTCTTGTTATATTTAATTTAATTTCCTTCCCATTTATAGATACCCAGTGTATTTCTCTTTTATAATATCCTTCTTTCATGTTTAAATAACGCTTAAACTCTTTAATAGTGCCCTCAAATAATGAAAATCTTTCTCCACCTATTAATATATCAATATCTTGAGCGTCTATAACATTAACTATCTTTTGCGTGGTTTCTGGAAAAGCATATGCCTTTTCTCCATAAGATATAGGTGCATTTTCATAAAAAGCATTTATATAACTTCCTCTAATTGTTGAAAAATCTTTTCTGTATTTTTCTTCAAAATTCCCTCTAATTCCAATGTATCCATTAGCTGTATTAAAAATACTTTCATTTTTTAATAAATCTTCAGCTTTTAAGCTATTATCTGATATTATCCAATTACTATTCATACACTCTACTCTCTTTCTGTTTTTATTAAATTATTTTATTATCAAAATAATTCCCAAAGGAACTTTATTTAATTTATTTTTAGTATATAATTAAAAATATATAATCTTTATAAAATTTTAATATGTTTTATACTTTTTTAAGATAATTTTTATAATTAGTTTTCCAATAATAAGTTATAATATTATTATTCCAAATTATTATTTCAAAACTAAAACATCCCATAAAAAATCTTGTAAAATAATTAAAATATCTTTTCTAAATAAATAAACTATGCTATACTTTAATAGCAGATATACTTGTTAATATATTAACACTTGGTGAGCAGAAAAGGATTAAGCCTTACTGCAAACCACATAAATATTAAAAGCATCGCTCTGAAACATGAGGGGAATCCCAAACGAGAAGGCGAGAGAATAATAAAGATATCATAGTTTTTCTATGATTTATGTTTATTGTCCTTGTACCCGTTTGGGTTCAAGGATTTTTTATTATAAATTCTCTCATTTATGAAAGGAGTTAAAAATGGATACAAGAATTGCTTTAATTGGTATTATTGTTGAAGATTCAGATTCTGTTGAAAAAATTAATAAAATATTACACGAATATAGAGAGTATATTGTGGGAAGGATGGGTATACCTTATAAAAAACGTGATGTATCGATAATAAGTATTGTTATTGATGCTCCAAATAATGTAATAAGTGCCCTTTCTGGAAAGCTTGGGATGCTTCCTCATGTAAATATTAAAACTGTATATTCTAAACTACCCTCTTCTTTAGATAAATAACGGAGGTAATTTATGGGAAATTTAAAAGAGTTAATAGATAAACTTGAAAATAAAAGAATTTTAAGCCTTGAAGAATTCATAGAGCTTTTAAGCAATTTTACAGAAGAAACATCAAATTATCTTTTTGAAAAAGCAAGAAATACTTCTAAAAAATATTTTGGAAATAAAATATACACCAGAGGGCTTATTGAATTTACTAATTATTGTAAAAATGATTGTTTTTACTGTGGTATAAGAAGAAGCAATGTAGATGTTGAACGCTATCGTTTAAGCAAGGAAGACATTTTAAACTGTTGTGAAAATGGATATGAACTAGGTTTTAGAACCTTCGTACTCCAAGGAGGTGAAGATTTACATTATAGTGATGACTATATAGTGGAAATTGTATCTGAAATTAAAAAAAGATTTCCAGATACAGCTATTACTTTGTCAATTGGTGAAAAAAGTTATGAATCTTATGAAAAATACTATAAAGCAGGTGCTGATAGATATCTTCTTCGCCATGAAACAGCAAACTTTAAACATTATAGTATGCTGCACCCTGAAAATCAAACAGCTAAAGCTCGTCAACAATGTTTAAGAGATTTAAAAAAAATAGGCTATCAAGTAGGTGCAGGTTTTATGGTAGGTTCTCCCTATCAAACTATAGAAAACATTGCAGAAGATTTAATTTTTATAAATGATTTGCAACCTCAAATGGTTGGAATAGGACCTTTTATTCCACACCATGCTACTCCCTTTTCTGATTTCCCTCAAGGGAGTTTAGATATGACGTTATTTTTAATTGGAATATTAAGGCTTATGATACCAAATTTACTTATTCCCGCTACTACAGCATTAGGAACTATTGACCCAAATGGACGAGAAAAAGGTATTTTGGCTGGTGCAAATGTAGTAATGCCAAATTTATCTCCGGTTAAAGTCAGAAAACAATATTTATTATATGATAATAAAATCTGTACAGGAGAAGAAGCGGCAGAATGTAGATTTTGTCTTGCTAATAGAATGAAAAAAATTGGATATGAACTAGCTGTAGATAGAGGAGATTTTGTTCCATTAGAAAAATAATAATTTAAAAAGGAGTCTTAAATATGTATAATTGTAAATCAAAAATTGCAACTGAATTTATTGATGATGAAGAAATTAAGGAAACACTTGCCTATGCACAGGCAAACAAAAGAAACAGAGAACTTATAGACAGCCTTATAGAACGTGCAGAAGACTGCAAAGGCTTAAATCATCGTGAAGCTGCAGTTCTTTTAGAATGTGACTTAGAAGATGAAAATGAGAAAATGTATAAACTTGCAAAGAAAATAAAGCAAAAATTATACGGAAATCGTATTGTAATGTTTGCACCTTTATATCTTTCAAATTACTGTGTAAATGGATGTGTTTACTGTCCTTATCATTATAAAAACAAAAATATTGCAAGAAAAAAATTATCTCAAGAAGATATTGTAAAAGAAGTTATAGCTCTTCAAGATATGGGACATAAGCGTTTGGCTTTAGAAGCAGGAGAAGATCCTGTAAACAATCCAATAGAATATATTTTAGAAAGTATAGAAACTATTTATAGTATTAAACATAAAAACGGAGCTATACGTCGTGTTAATGTAAATATTGCTGCTACAACAGTAGAAAATTATCGTAAACTTAAAGAAGCTGGTATAGGTACTTATATACTTTTCCAAGAAACATATAATAAAAAAATATATGAAGAACTTCATCCAACAGGACCAAAGCATAATTATGCTTATCATACTGAAGCAATGGATAGAGCTATGGAAGCTGGAATTGATGATGTAGGACTTGGAGTATTATTTGGTCTTAATATGTATCGTTATGATTTTGTAGGACTTCTTATGCACGCAGAGCATTTAGAAGCTGTTTACGGGGTTGGTCCTCATACAATAAGCGTACCTCGTATCTGTCCAGCTGAAGATATAGATCCTAATAATTTTTCAAATGCAATTCCTGATGATATATTTGCTAAAATAGTCGCTGTACTTAGAATTGCAGTACCTTATACAGGAATGATTATATCTACTCGTGAATCTCAAAAAACCCGTGAACGTGTTTTAGATTTAGGAATATCACAAATAAGTGGTGCTTCAAGAACAAGTGTTGGAGGATATGCAGAAAAAGAAGATAAAACTCATACTTCAGCACAATTTGAAATAAGTGATGACAGAACATTAGATGAAGTTGTTAACTGGCTTATGAGACTAGGCTATATCCCAAGTTTTTGTACAGCATGCTATCGTGAAGGAAGAACCGGTGATCGTTTTATGAAACTTGTAAAATCCGGACAGATTGCAAACTGCTGCCATCCAAATGCTTTAATGACACTTAAAGAATATCTTGAAGATTATGCTTCTGAAGATACAAGAAAAATAGGTGAAGATTTAATTAAAGAGCAAGTTGAACTTATACCTAATGAAAAAGTTAGAAAAATAGCTAAAGAACATTTAAATGATATAAATAGTGGAAAACGTGATTTTAGATTTTAATTTTTAATTTAGGAAAGGAGAAAAAATGAGCTTACAAAGTACACCTCGATCAAACAGACTTCATATTGGTATATTTGGAAAAAGAAACAGTGGAAAGTCTTCTCTTATAAATGCACTTACCAATCAAAAAATAGCTTTAGTTTCAGATGTTGCTGGTACAACTACAGATCCAGTTTATAAATCTATGGAAATTCATGGTATTGGTCCTTGTGTTTTTATTGATACAGCTGGTTTTGATGATGTTGGTGAGCTTGGATTAATGAGAGTTTCTCAGACTAAAAAAGCTATGGAAAAAACTGATATTGCTATAGTTGTTTTTACTGATAGCCAAATTGAAGAAGAATTAAAATGGATATCTGATTTTAAAGAAAAAAACACTCCTGTAATTGCTGTAATAAATAAATCTGATATATTGGATAATACAAAAGAACTTTGTAAAATTATTAATGAAAAATCAGGTCTTAATCCAATTATAGTAAGTGCAAAAGATAAAACTGGTATTAAAAAAATTCAGGAAGAACTTATAAGACTTCTTCCTGAAGATTTTGAAGCAAAAAGTATAACTGGAAATCTAGTTAAAGAAGGCGATTTGGTTTTACTTGTTATGCCTCAGGATATACAAGCTCCAAAGGGAAGACTTATTCTTCCTCAAGTACAGACAATAAGAGAACTTTTAGATAAAAAGTGTGTTGTTTTAAGTTCAACTACAGATAAATTAGACGAAGCATTATCTTGTATTTCAAAACCTCCAGAACTTATTATTACTGATTCTCAAGTTTTTAAGACTGTTTATGAAAAAAAGCCTAAAGAAAGTAAGTTAACTTCTTTTTCAGTCTTATTTGCAAATTATAAAGGTGATATAGATTATTTTGTAAAAAGTGCTTATGCTATTGAAAATCTTACAGAAAACTCTAAAGTATTAATTGCAGAAGCTTGTACTCACGCACCTTTAGAAGAAGATATAGGACGTGAAAAAATTCCAAAAATGCTTAAAAAAAGAGTTGGCGAAAAACTTACATGCAATGTAGTTTCAGGTGCAGACTTCCCTTCTGATCTTTCAGAATATGACTTAATTATTCATTGCGGAGCCTGCATGTTTAATAGAAAATATGTTATTTCAAGATTAGATGCCGCTAAAGAGCAAGGAATTCCTATGACTAATTATGGTGTTGCAATAGCTTATTTATCTGGTATATTAGATAAAATAGATTTTTAGTTTGTATAAAATATAAACTAATAAAATATAATTATTATTTTATTATATGCTATTGAAATACAATATAACTACAAAACATAATTATTATTTTATTTGATGAATGCATTAAATAAGCTTTATATCTATATAAATATTAATAGTATAAAATAAACTAAAGCGATTTTTATAAATTTGCTTTAGTTTATTAATTTATATGATATTATTAATATAGATAGTTTTTTTAAAGAAGGTAATGAAATGAAATTAATAAGAAAAGATATATTAAGTCTTGCACTTCCAATTTTAACTGAACAGATTTTTGTTATATCTATGGGTATGGTTAATACCATGATGGCTGGACATATAGGTAAAGAAGCTGTATCTGCAATAGGTATGGTAGATTCAATAAATAATATTTTTATTGCTTTTTTCTCTGCTTTAGCTGTAGGTGGTACAGTTGTAGTTGCTCAATATGTTGGACGTGGAAATATAAAAAAAGCAAATGCAGCTTTAAAACAGGCTTTATATGCTGGTTTTTTGCTTTCTTTTGTAATTACTATTATTACATGGATTTTACGTGAACCTTTAATAAGTATATTATATGGTCAAGCTGATCCTTTAGTTATAAATAATGCTTATATATATTTAGGAATAACCCTACTTACTTATCCTTTGATTTCAATAGATTTAATTTCTAACGGTATTCTTAGAGGTGCAGGAGATACTAAAACTCCTATGAAAATTACTATATTTATGAATTTTATTAATGTAATATTAAGTTATTTCTTTATTTATGGAATAGATGTTAAAAATTCACATTTTCATATTTATATACCTGGAATGGGCATAAAAGGTGCTGCTCTTGGTATTGCTGCAGCTAGAACTACAGGAGCAATTATAATAATAATTGTGCTTTTAAGAGGTTCTCGAATCATAAAGTTAAATAAGATTTTTAAATTTAAATTTGATAGAGAATATCTAAGTTCAATATTTGGAATTGGAATACCTGCAAGTGTTGAATCTTTACTTTTTAATGCAGGAAAATTAATTACTCAAATTTACATAGTAAGCATGGGTACAATATCCATAGCATCAAATTCTATAAGCGGCTCCATAGCAGGAATGATTAATATCCCTGGTAATGCTTTATCTATTGCTGCAACAGCAATAGTTGGACAACATATGGGAAGAAAAAAAGAAAAAGAAGCTGAAAATTCACTTAGGTATATTTTATTTTTTTCAGCTGTTTGCTTAACAACATTAGGACTTATTTCTATTCCTTTAGCTAAAGTTCTTGCTTCATTATATACCGATAATGCTGATATAATTAATTTATCTGCTAAAATTATAAGAGTAAATGGAATATTTATTATATTTTGGCCTTTCTCTTTTGTCCTTCCAGCTGGTCTTAAAGGTGCTGGAGATGCAAAATATACAATGGTTACAGCAATTATAGGAATGTGGATTTTTAGAATAACTCTTGGATATTTATTAGGTATTAATCTACATTTAGGTCTTTTAGGAGTTTGGCTTGGAATGTTTATAGATTGGATTGTAAGAGGTGCTTTATATTACATAAGGTTAAATAATGGAAAATGGAAAAATCATTCTGTAATTAAATCAGAATCTTAAAAAGTAAACCGCAAATTAAATGCTCTTATTAAACTTATAAAGTTTTAATCAAAGCATTTAATTTGCGGCTATTATTTTATAAAATATTCTAAAATTTGCTTAAGTTATTATAATAGTTTATTTTAGCAAAAAGAAAGTTAATCCTATAATTTCTTCCACTTTAGCCTTAATATTATAAATATTTTGTTTTAACTTAACACTACTTTTTGGTTAATAATTTTAAATTTGATATATTAAATCTTAAATCTTGAAATTTCATTTTTTAATTTATTTGCACTTTCTTCTGCTTTAGCAGCCTGTTTAAGAATTTTGTTATATTTATCATTAACATCAGATACTTTATTTGCTATATCAGCAGTGCCTCCTGCACCTTCAGTTGCAGCTTGTGCAACTCCATCTATAATCTTTAATACATCACCAAGAGATGCTAATAATTCTTCTGAAGTTGAACTAAAATCTGTTACAAGGTTATCTACAAATTTTGCATCTTCGCTATATTTTTCTGCTACTTCAATCATAGTCTTGTAATCCTTGTTCACATCTTTTGACATAAAATCTAAAAGATTATTTGAATTTTCTACAAGATTTTTTACTGCATTTATTACTTTATTTGTTATATTTTGTATTTCACTAACTGTATCTTTTGACTGCTCTGCAAGCCCTCTTACTTCTTCAGCAACTACTGAAAATCCTCTTCCTGATTCCCCTGCTCTTGCAGCTTCTATTGCTGCATTTAATGCTAAAAGATTTGTTTCTTCTGTTATTTGCATAATAGTACTAGATAATATATTAATTTGCTCTACTACTTTTGATTCCTCTATAGCCTTTTCAAGTTTATCCCTTGTATTTATAAATATATTATTTGCTCTTTCTTTAGCACTTACAACTGTTCCTTTTATTTCATTTGCTCTTTTATCTATCTCTCCTGCCTGCATTGCTCCTTCTTGAGATTTTTGTGCTATTAAGCGTACTGCTTTTTCTATTTCCTGTGAAGTTGCAGACATTTCTTCTGCTGAAGCTGCTGTTTCTTCCATACCTGCAGAAAGCTCTTGTACAGTTGCAGATACACCTTCTATATCATTATTTAATTTTGTCATATAATTATTTAAAACATTAACTACACCTTCAAGTGTACCAGTCTCATTCATAATTTTTTTAATTAATTCTATTAAAAAATTCTGCATTTTATTTATATTATCTGTTAATTTACCTATTTCATCATTGCTTTTTATTTCATATTTATTAGTTAAATCTCCATTACTTATAGCATCAAAATGTTTATTTAAATTTGATATAATGGAAATTAAAGTAAATCTACCTATCAAAAAAGAAATAAAACCAACAAATACACCTGCTAGTAAGCATGTTAAAGTAAAATACAATGAATATGAAGGCTTTTTATAATAGGTAAAAAAGCTTACTAAAAAAGGAAATATAGCCCCCATTATAATACCTGACAATAGGGAAAAATACATATATCTTTTAATAATACTTTTCCTAAAAGACATCATTAACTGCCCCCTTTTTATTTTTGAAATTTTCATTTTATAATATGCCTATAAATGTAACTAAGTGAAATTTTTACTTATAAAATTATTATAACCATACAAATATTCAAAATCAATCTTAAAATAAATAGTGTACTTCAAAATAAATTAATATAGCCACAAATCTTATTTTTTCGTTTGTTTAACATTTAAGAAATTTAAAAAATTTAACGAAAATACTTGATTTGCGGCTATTTTTAAGCTTAGAAGTTTTATGAGCTTAATTGTAAAACTTTATAAAACTATCTTTCTTTATTTTCTACTTCTTTAACAATTCTTTCTATAAAGGCTTCTAAAGCTACTGCACCTTCATCATCATTTTTGCGGCTTCTTACTGATACAGTATTTTCTGAAGCTTCTTTTTCACCTACTATAAGCATATATGGTATTCTCTGCATACGAGCTTCTCTTATTTTATATCCTATTTTTTCTGCTCTATAATCAGGCTCTACTCTTATACCTTTAGATTTAAGTTCTTTAACTACTTTATCTACATAGTCATGATACTTTTCAGATATTGGAAGAACTTTAACCTGAACTGGAGCAAGCCAAGTTGGGAAAGCTCCTGCATATTTTTCAATAAGCATTGCTAAAGTTCTTTCATAGCATCCTATAGAAGTTCTATGAATTACATAAGGATATTTCTTTTCTCCATCTTTATCAACATAAGTCATTTCAAATCTATGTGCCAAAGAGAAGTCAATTTGAACAGTTATTATTGTATCTTCTTTCCCATGAACATTTTTAAATTGAATATCAAGTTTTGGTCCATAAAAAGCTGCTTCGCCTTCTGCTTCTTTATATTCTAATCCTAAATGTTCAAGTATATTCTTCATTATACTTTGAGTATTTTCCCAATCTTCATCTGATCCTATATATTTTTCTTTATTTTTAGGATCCCATTTTGAAAATCTATATGATACATCTTCTCTAATGCCTAAAGTATCAAGCATATAATTTATTAAGTCTACTACACCTTTAAATTCTTCTTCAAGCTGGTCTGGTCTAACAATTAAATGACCTTCTGAAATAGTAAATTGCCTAACTCTTATAAGTCCATGCATTTCTCCTGAAGCTTCATTTCTAAAAAGAGTAGAAGTTTCACCATATCTAAGAGGTAGATCTCTATAACTTCTTTGTTTAGCTTTGTATATTTGAAATTGGAATGGGCATGTCATTGGTCTAAGTGCCATAACTTCTTCATCTTTTTCTTCATCGCCTAGTACAAACATTCCTTCTTTATAATGATCCCAGTGACCTGAAATTTTATAAAGATCACTTTTAGCCATAAGAGGAGTTTTAGTTAAAAGATATCCTCTTCTTTCTTCTTCATCTTCAACAAATCTTTGAAGTATTTGAATAACCTTTGCTCCTTTTGGCATAAGAAGCGGAAGTCCTTGACCTACTTCTTCAACAGTAGTAAAAAGCTCTAATTCTCTTCCAAGTTTATTATGATCTCTTTTTTTAGCATCTTCTAATTTTTTCAAATATTCTTCAAGCTCATTTTTTTTTGTAAAAGAAGTCCCATAAATACGGCTGAGCATTTTATTCTTTTCGTTTCCTCTCCAATATGCTCCTGCAACTTGAGTTAATTTAAATGCTTTTATATATTTAGTATTCATTAAATGAGGTCCTGCACAAAGATCAATAAATTCTCCCATTTTATAAAAAGATATTATAGACTCTTCTGGAAGATCATTTATAAGTTCAACTTTATAGTTTTCACCTTTTTCGCTCATAAGTTTAAGTGCTTCTTCCCTTGAAAGTTCAAATCTTTCTATTGGAAGTTCTTCTTTTACTATTTTTTTCATTTCTGCCTCTATTTTTTCTAAATCTTCAAAAGAGAAAGATCCTTCTTTATCAAAATCATAATAAAATCCTTCTTCTATAGCAGGACCTATGGCAAGTTTAGCTTCAGGGAAAAGTCTTTTAACAGCCTGAGCTAATATATGAGAAGTTGTATGTCTAAAAGCTTTTTTACCTTCTTCATCATTAAAAGTTAAAATATTTAATTCGCAATCATCATATAATTTAAATCTTAAATCTACTGTTTTTCCATTTACGCTCCCTGCACAAGCTACTCTTGCTAATCCTTCACTTAAATCTTTTGCAACTTCTAAAACTGATATCCCTTTTTCATACTCTTTTTCTGAACCATCTTTTAGTTTAATCTTAATCATATAAATTCTCCTTTCTTATTAATTAAAAATTTTGTTTAATTACCATTTTGTACAAAATAAAAACTCTCGTCTCATATCTTAAAGATATGGGACGAGAGTGCATACTTCTCCCGCGGTTCCACCCAAATTAATCATATAAATGATTCTCTTAAAAATTATAACGGAATTACCGGGCTTTATTAGAGCCTCTCTGAGGTGGTCTTCAGTACCCTTTCATTTAAGGATAATTTCAGCTTCTTTATCCTCTCTCTGAAAACTACGGGGAACTTACTCTTCTCATCATAGAATTAATCAATATTTTGTTATAGTAATTATAACATTTTAAAACTCACTGTCAAGCATATTTCAAAAATTTTATATTTCTTATCTTACCTCCTAAAGCAAAAACCTTTGTTCCAGGACTTTTTTCAGTTCCTATACTTCTAAACCATTCAGCTCCTTTTAATATTATTGGAACAATGTTTGCAAAAGTTTCTACATTATTTATAACTGTAGGTTTACCCCATAATCCTCTTACAGCAGGAAAAGGCGGCTTTGGCATTGGCATACCTCGTTTCCCTTCAATAGACTGCATAAGTGCAGTTTCTTCTCCACATACAAAAGCACCAGCTCCCAGTCTTATTTCTATATCAAAGTTAAAACCCGTTCCCAAAATATTATCTCCAAGAAGTCCATAATTTCTTGATTGCTCAATAGCAGTACGAAGCCTTTCTACAGCTACTGGATACTCAGCTCTTACATAAACAAAACCTTTATTTGCTCCAATTGCATAGCCTCCTATTGTCATAGCCTCAAGTACAGAATGAGGATCTCCTTCTAATACGGAACGATCCATAAAAGCTCCAGGATCTCCTTCATCAGCATTACAAATTATGTACTTTTCAGGGCTTTGCTGCACGGCTGCAAATTCCCACTTATTACCTGTAGGAAAGCCCCCGCCTCCTCTTCCTCTTAATCCAAACTGCTTAATTGTATCTATAACTTCATTAGGCGTCATAGTTGTCAAAACCTTTATAAGTGCACCATAACCATCTAAAACAATATATTCATTAATATTTTCAGGATCTATAATTCCACAGTTTCTTAAAGCTATTCTTACCTTATTTTATTAACCAACAAATGCAAAATATAAAAAAATAATATAGAATTATATAAAAATATTATTTATTTTTATATAATTCTATATTATTTGAAAAATGAATTTAAGTCAATGTTTAACTTTCAAAAAACATATTATTGATAATATTACATTTTATGTAATATGTTATTGAAAAACAAGTAATTTAATAATTTATTTATAACTAATCTAACAATTTACTTATTTATAAATATCAATTAGATTGTTTTATATTCATTACCATCTCCTGTCCAAATTCCATTAGTGCACAGTATTTATCTGCAAAAGAAACTATAAATGATTCAATATATCTAGGTATTTTTATTGTAAGAGGCCACATATGCTTTTTTATAATATCTTTTTCTATAGGATTTAATTCACATATTTTTATAGCATTTTCAAGTGCTATATCTGGATGCCTAAATGCATGTTTTCCTTCATCTAATTTCGTAGTTCTCCAATCATATAAAAATAAATCATGGAGCAGTCCCCCTCTTGCAGCAGAAATATAATCTAATCCTAATTTCTTGCATATTATATAACTGCAAAATGATACATTTAAACAATGTTCAAGACAAGTAGTAGAGTAATGGTGCCTATACTTATCCATCATTCTTACTTTTTCATCCATAAGCAAATCTTTAATATAATTTTCATATTCTTTATATATATTATTTTCTTCTAAATTGTTTTCTTCATTTTCTTTTTTTAAATTTAGCTGTAATTTTTTTATATTCATTTTTACCCCTTCTTATTTTATACATTAATTTGTCTATTAAGAATTGTGAAATTATATTTATAATTTTTTAAGTTTTATAGACGACTTGATCGTAATATTGAAATAATAAGAAATAATATTATAAGAGCTGCTATTACTAATCCTACTCTTAAAATTGTTATATTAAATAAATACATCTCTGCTCCAATATTTGCATTCATACTAGAACCTATAATAATTCCTGCAATAATAATGCTGACTGCTAAAAGAACTACACTAAATGAAAGGCGATTAAAAATTTTATCAATTCGTTTTGTAATATCTTCAATTCCTTTAATCTTAAACTGCATAGTGAAATCTTCATCTTCTATCATATCTAAAAAATTTATCATAGAAGATGGAAATTTCCTTGCTAAGTTACCATAATCCATTATACTTGTAATAATTTCTTTACCTATCTTTTCCGGTGAAAATAAAGTAAATATAAGTTTTTCTGCAATTGGCTCTGCAACTTCTAAAACACTCATATCTGGATTTAATTTTTCAACAATTCCTTCTAATGTAATAAGTGATTTTGCAAGCATTGTAAATTCACTTGGAATTACAATATTGTAAAAAAAGGCAAGATTAAAAATTTCATTAAACATCTCTCCAATTTTTATTTCACTTAAAGGAATTGATAAATATTTATCCCTTAATACATCAATATCTTTTTCAAGTTTTTTCATATTTATTCTGTTAGGTATAGCATCTAATCCTATTATTCCTTCAATAATTAATTTACTGTTTTTTAAAGTAATACCCATTAACATTTTTAAAAATTGATTTTTTCTCTGTTGATTTAATTTTCCTACCATACCTAAGTCTAAAAAAACAATTTTATTTCCTTCTAAAACCATAATATTACCCGGATGAGGGTCTCCATGAAAAAAACCATCTCTCAATATTTGATTAAATATTGAAGTTGCAAGATTATAAGCAATTTCTTTCCTATCAATACCTGCTTTATCGAATTTATCAAAATCATTTAATTTTATTCCCTCTATATATTCCATTGTTAAAACACGTTGTGTTGTATGAATCCAACTGATATTAGGAACAGATACATTTTTATCTTTGGAAAAATTGTTTTTAAATGTTTCTGCATTTTCTCCTTCAATTCTAAAATCTAATTCATTTTTAATGCTAATTTCAAATTCTTTCACCATTTTATTGAAATCATATAGTTTACCATACTTTGTATGATTATCAATAAAATATGCAATATCTTTTAATATCTTTATGTCAAGATCAATCTTTTCCTCTATATTAGGTCTTTGAACTTTTACAACCACCCGTTTACCTGAAAGAAGCTGTGCAAGATGAACTTGAGCAATAGATGCTGCTGCTAAAGATTCTTTATCAAATTTTGCATATATATTCTCAAGTTTATCTCCAAGTTCACTTTCTATAACATTTTTAACTTCTTCAAAAGGAAAAGGGGGTACAGAATCTTGTAGTTTTTCAAGTTCTTCAATTATATCCTTTGGGAGTAAATCATGTCTTGTACTAATTATTTGTCCAAGCTTTACAAAGGTAGGTCCTAATTCTTCTAATGCAAGTCTTAGCCTTTGACCTACAGTAAGCTTCATAACTTTATCTTCAACATTATTATTTAATGTTTTTTTCTTAATTTTTAAATAAGATAAAATACCTATATTATCTATTATAGCTCCAAACCCATGCTTAATAAAAACTTGTATAATTTGTCGTACTCTTTTAATATGATTATATTGACTGGCAGCAATCAAATTTTATCACAACCTATTTTTCATATTTAATTAATACATACTATTTTAAAATCTAACAAAAATTTTATTAATAAATCGCTATTTAAGCTTAGTAAAATTCTGATATTTTTACAGTATTTTGTAAAGCTTAAATAGCGAATCTTATTTATATTATATAAATTATATACTTAAAATGTATTTCCTATCAATTATTATATTATTTATTTTCCCCATTTAATTCTTTTTTTAGATTAATAATATCATCTTTTGTTGCAATATTTTGTTCATTTAATATATTTATAAGTTCTTCCCTTATAATTTTTCTTATATCTTTTTCAGAAATTAAATCTTCTTTTTTGGCTACATTCATATAATCTAATGATTCAGTAACTTCATCTTTTATTATTTTTTTAAGTTCTTCTTTTTCTTCTTCTCCCTTTTTAACTAAATCATTAACTAAATCTTTGGCATCTTTTCTTGCCACTTCACCTTTATTTACTAATTCATCTACTATTTCTTCAACTTTTTCTCTTGAATATGAGAATAGTCCGAGCCCTAAATTAATGGATTTTTCAAATATACTTGACATACAGCATCTCCCTTTCTCTTTTATTTTATACTTTTATTCAGACAATTAACTTATAAACATATAATATCATAATTACTAAATTTTATAAATAAATTTAATTGTAAATTAACAATATTAATTATTTTTTAAATTTTTTATATTTACAGAATCAATTATTTTTTAGATCTATAAATATTAATTTCCAAAGTTTAATTAAATACTTTATTAAAATAATGATATCCTTTTTTGTAAAATAAAATTTAATTGCTAAATAATATAAAAATATTTTAGTCGTAATTATTGTATTGTATCAATATTTAGAGGTTGATTGTTAATAAAATATTTTTTTATTATATATTATTTAAATTTATTTTAATAAAAAAATGTTTATAAACTGTTAATAATTTCAACACATTCTTGACACATTATAGGCAAAATATAATACAGGATAAAAAATATAAAAAGGAGGAAACATTATGGTTAACAAAATTTATAAGAAAATTGCAGCACTTACATTAGTTTGTTTAACCTTTATAAGCTCTACTGCTTTTGCTAGTACATCACTTAATCCTAGTGAAACAAGTAATTTACCAAAAACAGATACTCAAAAATCTTATAAAAGAGAGATAAATAAAGAAGCTTTTGATAAATTCCTTACTGAGATAGGATTAACTAAAGAAGATTTAAAAAAAGGAATAGAGTCAAATAAAACTATTTTTGATTTAGCTAAAGAAAAAGGTTATACAGAAAAACAGGTTAAAGACATTCTTGTAAAGCATAAAACTGATGTTATAAACAAAGCTGTTCAAGAAGGTAAACTTACTAAAGAAGAAGCCGAAAAAATGATTGAAAAAGCAAAAGAAAAAACTGCAAATTGGGATGGTTCTATAAAAAAACATAAGCATAAAAATTGTGAAAATATTAAAAATAATAATTAAATATTAAATAATTATAACTACTGCCAGACATTTATTTTTTTAAACTTGTCTGGCAGTTTTTAATATTTAAAATATTCATATATTTAGGCTAAAAATATATAAATAATATATAATATAGCTTAGAGAGTTTAAATTTTAATTAATGATTTCATTTACAAAATATTTATAAAATCACAATAAAAAATACATATTATAAACACATAATTATATTTATACAATATATTTAAAATTAGGGGGAACGAAATGAAGTTTAATTTAAATTTTAATAAATTAAATTTAAAAAAAGTAAATATAAAAAATGGACTTCCTTATGTTGCTCTTTTTGTTTTATCTTTTATAACATTTTTTATATTTCAAAATACTCAATTAAATGAAGGCTTGTTTAAAACTTTAATATGGTTTGTATCAAATATAAAAATATCTATATTTAATACAATATTTATATTTTTTATTTATCTTTTAATTATATCTATTGCAGGTAATTTTACTACAGGTTTTATTATAGGATTTATAGTTTTTTTAATATTTAATTTTGCAAACAGCCAAAAATTATCAATATTAGGAGAGCCTATTTATCCTGTTGATTTTTATCAGGTTTTAGAAATAAAATCTTTGTTTAAATTTGTAAAAGGAAGTTTTTCATTATCTTTTTTAATTATTTTCTTTGTGCTATTGTTTGCTTTTGTAAAAGCAATAAAAAAACTTCCAAGGATATCTTTAAGTTTAAAAAATAGAGTTATTTCTATTATTTTGTCTGGTTTTATGCTTTATTCATACTTAAATTTTAGCAATAGCTTTTTAAATAATATTTTATCTAAAGCTGGAGTAACTATTGTTTTTTGGAATCAGCCAGTGAATTATTCTACAAATGGATTTATGATTGCTCTTTTATCAAATCTTCAAAATGATATAATGGCAATGCCTGAGAATTATACTGAAGAAAATGTTAATAAAATAGCTTTAAAATATAAAGAAAAGGCTGAAGAAATAAATAAAGACAGAAATATTTCTTCAAGCGAAAATCCAAATATAGTTTTTGTTATGGATGAATCTTTTTGGGATCCAACCAAACTTACAAATTTAAAATTCAGCGATGATCCTATGAAAAATATACGTGAAATAATGTCTAATTCTTCATCTGGAGCATTGCTTTCACCTAGTTTTGGAGGGTGTACTGCTAATGTAGAGTTTGAAGCTCTTACTGGTTTTTCAATGTATAATCTTTTTCCAGGTACTGTACCTTTTCAGCAAGGTTTTCAAAAGGATACAAAAATACCATCTATAGCAAGTATTCTAAAAAATGATAATTATGATACTTTGGCTATTCATCCTTATAATAAAATATTTTATAAGCGCTCTAAAGTTTATCCTCTTATAGGATTTGATTATTTTACAAGTGAAGAAAATATACGTTATAAAGATAGACTTACTAAAGATTCTTATATTTCTGACCAATCTGTTGTAAATGAAATATTAGATGTATTAAACGAAAAAAATAATCCTCAATTTATTCATGCTGTTACTATGCAAAATCATCTTCCTATAACAGATGGTAAACATGGTGAAAATTCAATATCTATTTCTGGATTAAATGAAGAAGATGCTAAAGAATTAGAAACTTATTCTGAAGGAATAAAGCAATCAGATATAGCAATAAAAAATTTAATTGACGGTGTATCAAAATTAAAAGAGCCTACTATTGTAGTATTTTGGGGAGATCATCTTCCATCACTATCTAACTCAATATATGAAGATTCTAAGTATTTAGGAGATGATGAGTCTTTAAATGAAAGGAAACTATCTGAAACTCCTTTGTTTATATATTCAAACTACAACTTAAAAAAAGAGAATTTAAAAACTATAAGTCCTGCTTTTTTAGGAGTAACTTTATTTGATATTTTAAATAAGCCTTTAACACCTTATTATGCAATGCTTGAAGATATAAAATCTCAAGTACCAGGGCTTAAATCATCTGTTCTTATAGATTCTAATAGCAATATAAAGAAAGATTTAAGCGATGATGAAAAAGAATTAATTGAAGAATATAAATTAATTCAATACGATTTACTTTTAGGGAAACAATATTCCTTACCTTTAATGTTTGAAAAATAAATTAAAAAGCTGTGCATAAATTAAAATATTTTTTATGCACAGCTTTTATTTACAAAATTATATAAATATTAATTTTGTTTTACTTTTATTTAATTAAATTTTTATTTTAGTTCTCCATTTTCAATTTTTTCTATAACTTCTTTAAATTGTGGAAGATGTTTTTTATGTGCTATAAGCATTTCATTTAATAATGTTCTTGCAATTTTTCCACTAGGAATTAATGGATTAATTGTAAAAGCTTGAAGTGCCTTGCCATAATCACCTGTAACTGCGGCTTCAATAGTAACTTCTTCCATAGCTTTCATAAGTTGAACCATTCCTCGCATAGCTGGTTTAAATTTACCAAATGTAATTGGTTTTGGACCAGATGCAGTAATTATACTGCTTACTTCTACTACGCAGTCATATGGTAAATCAGCTAATGCACCATTATTTCTTGTGCTAACTACCATATCAGTTCTTTTATCATTAAAAATTGAACATATTAATTCACAAGCAGCATCAGAATAATGAGCTCCTCCACGTTTAGATAGCTGCTCAGGTTTTACTTTTAAATCTGGATTTTTATATAATTCAAATAGTTCTTCCTCTAATTTCTTTACTGTTTCAGCACGAGTTTGATTTTTTTCAAATTCTTTTAATTCTTCCTTTAACATATCATCAGTTAAATAATAATATCTATGATAGCCGCATGGAAGCATTCCAAGGTCTTTAATCTGTTCTTCAAAGAATGGTTCAAAATGAATATTTTCTAATTCACTTTCTTTCATTGAAAACATTTTCTCCATAACTATTGGAGTTAAATCGGTTCCATCTTTATCATAAATTTTATGCCAATGATGATGATTAAGCCCTGCATATTGAAAGTATAATTCATCAGGATTTTTCCCAATTAAACTTGATTCTCGAATATTATGTCCTATAGGAACATTGCAAAGTCCAACTACTTTTTCAAAATTACCATATTTTAATACTGCTTCAGTTACCATTCCTGATGGATTTGTAAAATTTACAAGCCATGCATTAGGACATAAATTCTTTCATGTCTTTAACTATATCTAAAATTACAGGTATAGTTCTAAATGCTTTAAATATTCCTCCAGCACCATTTGTTTCTTGTCCCAATATTCCATGACTTAAAGGAATTCTTTCATCTTTTATTCTTGCATCTAAAAGTCCAACACGAAATTGTGTAGTTACAAAATCTGCATTTTCTAAAGCTGCTCTTCTATCGAGTGTTAAATGTATTTCCCAATCTAATCCTGCATTTTCAACCATACGTTTAGCAAGATTACCTACAATTTCAAGCTTTTCCTTTCCTTCTTCAATATCTACAAGCCAAATTTCTTTTATTGGAAATTGATCCTTCCTTAAAATAAAGCCTTCGATTAATTCAGGAGTATAGCTTGAACCTCCTCCAATAGTAGCAATTTTAATTCCTTTTTTCCCCATAGTAACCTCCTACAAATAAATTTTTAGTATATAAAAATTATTACATTTATATACTAAAAAATTTTTTAATAAGGTATATATAATTAATTATTTCTACCTTACAATAACAATTATATATCCACAAAAAAAGTATCTCAATCACAATAACTTCAAACTGTATTGGCACAGTTTAAATAGTGCAAATTATAATGTATTGTAAAAATTTTTAATATGATTATAATTTATTTATATAAATAAATTATTTTTAAAATTATTAATTAAAACAAAGCGAGGTAAATAAAAATGAAATTTAAATCATGGAACTTTAATTTAATATTAGCTATAATTTTCTTATTTATTGCTCTAACAAGATTTTTAGTTAAAGATACTATTGGAGTGATAATATTTATATTTATAGCAATATTATTTTTTATTACAAGTTTTACTAATAATAAAATTCAAAAATAACAATTAAAATTTTTTATATTTTTCAATCTCTTTAATAATAATTTGTAATCCTTTATCTATATCTTCTATTTTTGAATTAGCAATACTTAACCTTATTCCTTTTTTATAAAAAGATTCATTTAAAAAAAATCTATTTCCTAAAGTTACAATTACATTTTGTTTTTTTAGATTTTCTACAAATATATATTCATTTATATAATCAGGCAAATAAATATAAGAATAAAATCCATTTTTACCACCTGTACAATTAATACCACATTTTTTTAATATAGAAAAATAATTTGCTAAATATTTTTGCTTTTCTTCAAGTTCTTTTTTAACAGCTAATACATGCTTTTTTAAAATATTACTTCTTATATAAATTTCTAGTGTTGCCTGAGATATTAAAGATGCTGAAAAATAAGAATAATAATAAGAAACATGACTATATTCTTTAAATAAATTTATCATATTATCAGGAATAACTATTAACCCTATTCTTATCCATGGTAATATTTTAGAAAAGCTTTTTAAATAAAAATGATGCAAACGATCTGAATAAGTAAATATGGGATCGTATTTATTATCAGAAGAAATATCTGCAAAATAATCATCTTCAACAATATAAACGTCATATTTGCTTGCAAGCTTTGCTATCTTTTGTCTTTGATATTTATTATAATTAACACCTAATGGACTATGGTTACGGGGTACAGTATAAAAAAACTTAATATTTTCATTTTTGAAAAGGTATTCTAACTTATCTAAATCTATTCCGTTTTTATCTCTTTCTATTCCTATAACTTTTGCTCCTATAAATTTTAAAAAATTTATGAAATGACTATAAGTAGGCTGCTCTATTAAAATTAAATCTTTACCATTTGGGAACGGCATTTGTGTTAATATACTTAAAGCCTGCTGAATTCCTAAATTTACAAATATATTATCAGGGGAAGTAAATACTTGAAAATCTGCTAAATATTTAGGCAATATATTGCGTAAAGAATCCACTCCATATTCTGTATTATTTAATGAATTATTTTTATAAATATCAACGGCTCTATCAAGACAATGCTTAAGATCTGGAGTATTCATATTGCCGATAATAGGATTGCCACTACGAAAATCTATTGTTTTAAAATCATTTTCTATATTATTATTTATAATTTTTTCAACTATATAATATCCACTTTGTGGTATTGAATAAATTATATGATTATTTTTTAAAACTTCATAAGCTTTAACAACAGTGTTTTTAGAACATTTATATTTATCGCTTAATTCTCTTACTGAAGGTAATTTTTTACCAGGTTTATATATTCCTTTTACTATATCTTTTTTTATTTCATCAATTATTTTTTCATACATAGTTCTATCCCCTAGTTTTTATTTTAAATAATTTATTAAATAAACTGTAAACTAACTTTAAGTATACAATTTTAGTATGAAAATAAACCTTTCCTGCTTAAAATTTTTTATTGTATAAAAATCTTATAATAAATTCTTAATAAAAATAATTTTTATTACAATTACAATTATATATTATGAAATATAAACATACACAAAAAAAGTAAAAAAATATCTATAAGAAACATTTAATAACTTTAAATTTCTTAAACATATTTTTTTACTTTTTATATAATGATTATCTCACAAAAATTATTTTTTCTTAGAATTAACCACTATATTTTTAAATAAATCAATAATAAATATACTACTCATTGTGTAATGGAAATTTATTTACAATTTATTGTGGTTTAATAGTATAATTTATATGGTTTGTAATTATCTGCTTAATCTTTTTATAAATTCATTAACATCTTTTATAGATAATATTTCATTTTTAGATAAAGCTCTATCTACTGTTTGTGTATTCAATTTTACTTTAATATTTACAGGCTGTGGTCCACCATTTTTCTCTAGTTCTTTTAAAAATAAATTATATTTTTCTTGCTCTGATCCGTTAAAACCACAGTCTTCATAAGTAATAAAATTAGATGCTGCTGTATATTTTATATTAAAATTATCACTACTTCCATTAACATTTAATTTAAACAACTTCATTTTAAACTCTCTCCTTCTATAATACTTAATTATATTTAGTAATACTTAATTATATTTAGTGTACTAAATAATTTGAATAAATATATTTAGTTCTATTTTGACATACATTAAATAATAATTTTATAAATTTTAGTCTTTTAAACACTCTAAAATTGTATTAATTCTTTATCTATTTTTTATTAAAAATTTTAAATTTAAATATTAACCCAATATTTTATAAAATATTGGGTTAATATCATAAATTTTATAATTATATTAAAGTTTTTATTATTGTTTTTATTATTCTGCTGATCCTTCTTGTTCTATTTTTAAGTTAATTGCATCTTGTTTCTTAAAGAATGGGAAATATGCTATTGTAGACCAAGCCATTATTATAATTTGCCATAATGCACCTTTCCAACCTTGAAGAATAAATCCTGATATTATTGGTGGAGTTGTCCAAGGTACTGTTACAGCTGAAAATGGATGTAAAAATCCTATTTTCATGGCAAAATATGTTGCTATAGCTGATACAAGTGGAACTAATACAAATGGTATAAACATAAAAGGGTTCATTACTATAGGAAATCCAAATGTAACTGGTTCATTTATATTAAATATACCCGGCCATATAGCTAATTTTCCTAAAGTTTTTGACTGAGAAGATTTTCCTGCTAAAATCATTGCAATTACAAGCCCTATAGTAAGTCCAGATCCTGTAACTGTAACAAATAATGATTGAAATTGTTCAGTAATAATATGTGCTCCATTTTCTAAAGTTAATGCCTTTCCACTATCAAGTATAGCTTGATTAGCAAGCATATTTGCTTGATATATAGGAGTCATAACTCCACCTACAATTGTAGCTCCGTGTACACCAAACCACCATAAGAATGGAATTAATGCACCCATAATAAATACTCCAAACAATGAATCTGTAACGCCTTGTAGAGGTGTTTGTAATACCTTAAATATCCATTCTGC
Source organism: Clostridium prolinivorans (assembly GCF_004011155.1). Lineage (GTDB taxonomy): Bacteria > Bacillota > Clostridia > Clostridiales > Clostridiaceae > Clostridium_AT > Clostridium_AT prolinivorans. The sequence continues at coordinate 83,403 of NZ_RJWG01000006.1, forward strand.
AAAAGTAGTCTTAAATACAACTGAGAAGAATATATTTATAATTAATAATGCTGTAAATATTACTAATGCTGGTATAAGAGCAATAAATTGATTTGCAACACCTTGTGGAACTCCTTCAGGCATTTTAATTGTAATTTTTTTAGTTAAGAATAAGGAGTATACATAACCAACAAGTAATCCCAAAATTATAGAAAGTACCATTCCTTGTCCACCAAGCCAGCTTGCAGGTAAAACACCACTTACAGTAATTGGCTTGTTATCTGCTCCTATTGCAGTAACTGTTCCTGGAATAACAATTGCCAATGAACATAAAGCAATTACTGCTGCAGGTAAACCTTCATGTCCCTCATTTTTTGTATAAGTATAAGCTATACCCATAACAGCTGCTAAAGCCATAAGTGCAAATGAACCATTGTAAATTTTTAGTAATGGTGCTGTCCAATTTTGTCCGAAAATACTTGCCATCCAATCATTAAATGGTTGATAAGGTATTTGCGCCAAAAGTAAGAATATTGATCCTACTAAGCTTAAAGGCATTGTGTATAGTATACCATCTTTCAAAGCAATAATTGCTTTTGTATTAACAAATCGCATTATGGCAGGTACTAATTTATCTGTTAATTTTGTTTGTTCTGACATATTTACAGGCCTCCTTAAAATTTATTGTAAATTTTTATTTTACTTAATTTATTACTGTATTAAATATTTTCTCCTCTTTCTTTAATAACCTTTTTATACCAATAACCAGATAATTTTATCTTTCTTTTTAAATTATTTTTATGATCTACATAAATAAATCCATATTGTTTTTTGTATCCATTTAACCAGCTTAGTAAATCAATTGCTGACCAAGCATAATAGCCTTTAATATTTATGCCTTCTTTAATAGCATTCTTAACAGCTCTTAAATGAGTTTCTATATATTTTATTCTAGGTACATCAACTATCTCACCATCAATAATAGGATCTTCGTCTCCTAATCCATTTTCTGTAATATATATTTTTATGTCTCCATAATCTTTTTTCAACATTTTTAAACCTTCAAGAAAAGCATCTGGAGCAATCTCCCATCCCCATTTAGTGTAAACTTTATCATCAAGCTTAATTGTTTTATAAAATCCATCAAAAGATGCATTTCCTGGTGCTCCAGTAAAATTTTCTCTAGTTTTTTGTGTATTTTCATCTTCTTTATGATTTTTTATAACTCTTTGAGGCTGATAATAATTTAATCCAATAAAATCATTATTTACAGCAGAACTCTTAATAATATTTAATTCTTCATCTGTCCAATCAGGAGTCCATCCTTTTTCTTTTATTTGTTTAACAACATATTCAGGATATTCTCCTTTAAGTACAGGATCATAAAACCAAGCAATATTATATTGATTAGCATGATATGCTGCAATTTTATTTTCTTCATTATCGTCTGCACTAAAAGCCGGTGAAAATACATGAGTAATACCTATTTCTCCAAATTGTCTTAAATTTTTATAATTTTGTACAGCTTTTGCATGTGCAAGTAATACATTATGTGTTGCTTCAAAGTATTTTTTTACATCATATTTTATTCCTGGTGGATGAGCCCCTGCTATATACCCTAATGAAGTAAATACTATTGTTTCATTAAAAGTAATCCAATGTTTAACTCTATCTCCAAAAGCGTTAAAACATACATTGGCATATTTTACAAATGCATCTACGGTTCTTTTATTGGTCCACCCTCCACATTCTTCTAAAACTTGTGGTAAATCCCAATGATATAATGTAACAAAAGGAACAATTCCATATTTTAAACATTCATCTATTAAATTGTTATAAAACTCTATTCCTTTTTCATTGACTTTTCCATCTCCATCTGGAATTATCCTTGGCCATGAAATTGAAAATCTATACGATTCCAATCCTATTTGAGCCATTAATTTAATATCTTCTTTATATCTGTGGTAATGATCTACAGATACATCTCCATTTGTATTTTCATATGTTTTGCCAGGTATTTTTGAAAATACATCCCAATTAGAAATACCTTTTCCATCTTCATTCCATGCACCTTCCACTTGATAAGAAGCTGAAGCTGCTCCAAATAAAAAATCGTGTGGAAACTTCATTCAATCAACTCCCTGTATTTATAACTCTTATATTAATTTTAATTTGAATTATTATTATATTTTATATATAATTTATATTGAGTACCTCATTTGTTTATTTTTATAAGTATTTGCCTAAACACTTTTAGTATTAGCACATGGGGTACTCATATTATTTTCCTGCTAATTTTAATGCTAAATTTAAAACTTTTTCCCCATTCATCATTCCATAATCTACCATAGGTATTACTTCTACTGGTATTCCTTTTTCTCCACATATTTTCTTTGCCTTTGGTAATGTATACCCAACTTGTGGTCCAAGAAGTACGACATCTACACCATCTAAACTTTTAGCCATAGCATTTTCTGGCAATGCATCAATATCTGCCTCAATTCCTTTCTCTTGAGCAGCTTTTTTCATTTTGTTTACTAATACACTAGTAGACATTCCTGCAGCACAAAATAATCTAATTTTTATCATAAAAAACTCCTCCTTTAAATAATTAAATAATATTTTAATTTTTAAATTATTTATTACATTAATTATTGATTTTAATATTTTACTTAAATTTAAAATTATTAATTATATCTAGTTGTTAATTTTAGTTAATATTTGATTAATTGTTTTTTTAAGTTCAATAATTTGTTCAATTAAATTTTTTTCTGTTATAGTTGTCATTAAATGGTCTTGAGAATGAACAAATAAAACTGAAAACTCAATTTTTTCACCGTTAGCTTCTTTTTGAATTAATGATGTTTGAGCATTATGTGCTACTTCAAGTGCTTCTTCAGATTTTTTCATTTCCTCTTCTGCACCAGCATAATCCCCATCATTCACCTTTCTTAAAGCCTCATATGCATGTGTTTTTGCATCTCCAGCATTAATTATAATATTCATAATCATTAATTCCATCTCACTCATTTAAGTCACCTCCTGAATTAGTCTAGTAATTTATTTTTATGTTTTCACTATATTTATTTAGCAAAAACTATGCCAAACACTAAATATTTATTAATTTGTGTTTTATATTTCTGCTTATTTAATACAGCAATTATTATGCCAAAACTCTAATTATTATAATTTTCATTATGATTACTCTAATAATCGCAATGAATTTTATTGAAATTATACTATTTAAGGCTATATAAAAATTGTATTTTAAATTTTTATTTATTAATAATAATTGCATTGTTTTTATAACGTTTACAATGGCTCTGTTGTGTTTAAATATAATTACATTAGTGTTTATATTAATTTGCTGAAAAATCAAAAAAAATAATAGTGTTTATTTTTTTAAACACTGTGATTTTAAACGTTATTAATGTATAATATATATATAATTTTGATTAGTTTGAAAATTCAATTGAAAGGAGGAAAGGCTCTTTGAAAAATAGTGAAATTATATATAATAAGCTTTTAGAACTTAATGATGGTAAAGGAATAGATGCTCAAACATTAGCTTCTATTTTAGGTATGAGCAGAGCTAATGTTAGCCATGAATTAAATAAGCTTTATAAAGAAGGAAAAGTTCAAAAATCTTCTACCCGTCCAGTACTATTTTGGGCTGCAAATAATATACTTTGTAAAAATAAAGAAAGTAAACTTGATCTATTGGTTAAAAATAATATGAGTTTAAGACAAGCTGTAGAGCAAATGAAGGCAGCTATATTATATCCCCCAAAAGGTATTCCTTCTTTAATTTTAGGAGATACAGGTGTTGGTAAATCAATGCTTGCTTCATTAATGTATGAGTATGCCGTAGAAATGAATGTAAGAGAAGAAAATTCACCATTTATAGTTTTTAATTGTGCCGATTACAGCAATAACCCTCAGCTGCTTACTTCTCAGCTTTTTGGCGTAAAAAAAGGAGCTTATACGGGAGCAGAAACGGATAGAATTGGTTTACTTGAAAAAGCTAATGGTGGTATTTTATTCTTAGACGAAGTTCATAGACTCCCTCCTGAAGGACAAGAAATACTTTTTACATTTCTTGATACCGGTTGTTTTAGACGTATGGGAGATTATGAAACTAGAAAATCAGATGTTCTTATTATTTGTGCTACAACTGAAGATCCAAGTTCAGCCTTGCTTAAAACATTCACAAGAAGAATCCCAATGATAATAAAAATTCCATCTTTAAAACAAAGATCATTAGAAGAAAGACTTTATTTAATTAAAAATTTTTTTAAAGTAGAAAGTCAAAAAATAAATAGAGATATATATGTGTCTTTAAACAGTATGAGAGCCCTTTTATCTTATGATTGTCCAAATAATGTAGGTCAGTTAAAAAGTGATATTCAACTTATTTGTGCTAAAGCTTATTCTGAATTTCTTACAAATATCAGATCTGATGTAAGAATACACAGCGGCAGTCTTCCATCTTATATTAGAGAAGGACTTTATAAGGAAAAAGAACATAGAATTTTATGGAACAAATTAGTTGGTGAAGAAATAGAATATTTTAAGTTCTCAAAATCTATGGAATATGACGAAAACTTAGAATCTGAAGATAACGGAATTTATAAAATTATTGAAACAAAACTTGAAAATTTAAAATCTAAAGGTATATCAAATATTGCTATAGAAAATATATTAGAAAAAGATATAACAAAATATTTTGTAAAGCATATCAGTGGAATTTCTGAAGAAATAAACAGGAAAAATTTACTAAGCATTGTTGGCGAAGAAGCTTTAGCATGTATTGATAAGGTTGTATATTATGTAACTTCTCAGTTAAAAAGAAATCTTAGTAATAATACTTATACTGCTTTAGCTCTTCATATAAATACTCTTATAAAAAGAATAAATAGTAATAAAACTATAACTAATCCTCAATTATATAAAATTAAAGAACTATACCCTGAAGAATTTAAGATAGCTGTTAAAGCTAAAGAAATTATTGAAAAATATATACATCATACAATACCTGAAGATGAAGCTGGATATTTAACAATATTTTTATTACCTGAAGAACAGTATAACATTAATAATAAAAATAAAGTTAAAATAATTCTTATAGCTCATGGTGAATCTACTGCAACATCCATGGCAAATGTAGCTAATGAACTTTTGGGAGAAAATTATGTTATAGGTATCAACTCACCAATAGATGAAAGCCCAGTAGTTATTCTTGAAAAAACCAAAAAAATTATATCTGAAGATATTAATAATAGTGGATATCTTTTTCTTGTTGACATGGACTCTTTAACTACTTTTGGTGAAACTATAAGTCAAGAATTTAATGTTCCTGTAAAAGTAATACCTCTTGTTTCAACATTACATGTATTGGAGGCTGCAAGAAAAGCTCTTTTAGGTCTTTCATTAGATGATATTTATAATGAAGTATTGCAAGTAAATTCATATTTTGAAAAAAATAGAATTATTAAAGAAGCTAATACTCATAACTCTAAAGTAGTTATAATAACAGCATGTTTAACTGGACAAGGTGGTTCTTTAGCAATTAAAAGTTTTTTAAATAATAATCTTAAATATGATAAAGATTTATTTGAAATAATTGCTTTAAATTGTTTAGACAGAAATTATTTTAAACAAAAACTAAATGAAATTTTAAAAGAAAAAGAAATTTTATTTATAGTATCTTCTTTCCCAATAGATATAGATATTAAACAATATAATATGTATGATGTACTTAATATGAAAGTTTTAGATTCACTTCAAGAAAGTATAGATATAAAAACTACACTTTTAAAAATGCCTATAATAATACAAGAAAATATTGATAATTTTGATGGAATTGAGCTTTATAATGATATTATAATTTTTTTAAAACGTTTAGAGGAAACCTTATCTTTAAAGTTAAAAGATGAAAGTTTAATTGGTATAATTTTGCATTTAGCTTTTATGTTAAGTAGGTTAAAAAAAGGCGATGCATCAATAGAATATCCTGATAAAGATAGTTATATATCACAAAACAAAGAAATATATTATATAGTTAAAGAAACCTTTTCATTTTTATGTAATAAATATCTTATAAATATATCTGATGATGAAATTTGTTATATAATAAACTTTTTTTCATCTTGATTTTAATATTGTATTTTTTATTCTTTGAATAAATTATAAATAGCCAATAGTAACCTTTTAATAGTTTTACTATTGGCTATTTAATTAGATAAATATAAAGATACTATTATATAAATTTTAAAATCCATCTATATCCCAAAAAGTAAATAATTCTTCATTTTGTATTTTGTTAATATTATTGAAAATTTTAATAAAATCTTTAGTATTTTCTATTTTAATACCTTTAAATTCAAAAGGATTAATAACATTAATCATTAAACCCATTTCTTTAATTACTTCTTCAATTTTTAATTCAGATTTTATAATTTTTGGATAAATTACCTTACACTCCTCTTCACCTTCTAAATAAACTATTTTAGATAATAATTCTTTGAATATACTTTTAGAGTGTAATAATTCTCCAAATTCTCTTATTTTAATAACATTATTGTTTTTTTCAAAATCAATATAAGAAATAATTTTATTATTATCCTCTACAATATAAAAATTTTTAGCCTCATTTTTAACCCAATTTTCCCAATAATATTTTTCATTACGTACTAATGTACCATTAAGTTTTTTAGAATAATTATTATAAATAGAAATAATTTCAGTAATATCAGTTTCAAAATTTATTGGTCTTATTTTAAACTTAAAATTATTGTTTCCTTTTACATTTGATGCATTAAAATATCTTGGTATATTATCCCATCCCAGCCTATTATAATAACCAAATTTATTTTGTGCCGCCCCAAGTATAGAAACATTTATGCCCATATTTTTCATTTTTTCTATAGCTATCTCAAGCAACTTTGTGGACAACCCCTGACTTCTATATTCACTCTTAGTACTTACCTCTCCTATTCCTCCCATTGAAACTTCTTTACTATTTAAATATATTTTTCTATTAAAAATTCTAACTGTACTTGCTATTTTATTATCATCCATACAAACTAATATAGTATCTAAATCTCTCCATGGATCATTATTATAATGATTTACAAAATATTGTCTATATTCTCTACTATATATTCCCTCATTAAAAACATACATACAGTGATCAAACCATTTTTCCAACTCATCATTTTTTAATGTTCTAAATTCTATCATAATATTTATATTTCTCCTCACAGTCTATATAATCTTTATATATATTTAATTAATTCTACTTAAAAATATTTTTATTAATAATTTTATAGTTTATATATTTACTTATTTATTATTTTTTCTAAAAATTCCTTTCCATATAAGATATCTTTTACTTGCTCTTCTCCACTTATTTCTCTTTCAATAGTCAAAGCTCCACTATATCCTATAGATTTAAGCTTGTAAATCAAGGCTTCAAAATTTACTCTACCTTTCCCTAATGGTTTTTCTTCACCTAAATATTTTCCATTAATAGGATATTCGCCATCTTTAGCATGTACTCCTCTAATATATTTGCCTAAAATATCTATGGCATCTATAGGATTTGCTTTGCCATATAAAAGTAGATTAGCTGGATCTAAATTAACGCCAATATTGTTTAATTTTGTATCTTCAATTAATCTTTTCAATGTTATTGGAGTTTCTTGTCCCGTTTCAAATAAAAAATATTGATTATTGCTTTCACAATGGTTAGCAACAAATTTTACTGCTTCTAAAACTCCTTTGTAATCTCTATCATTTGGATTTTCTGGTATAAACCCAACATGCGTTACTATATCACTCACACCTAATTGTTTAGCAAAATCTGAACCTTTTATTAATGTTTCCATTCTTGAAAATCTATAAGCTTGCGGTACTAACCCTAAAGTATCTGGTCCACTATAAAAATCCCAAACTTTTGGTCCCTGCCACCCACACCAAAAGGCAGAAATTTCAATATTATTATCAATAGAAGCCTTATTTACTATTTCAACATACTCTTTATTAAACATTTTTTCATCCCAGCAACATAACTGACAAGTATTAAATCCCATATCTTTAGCTTTTTTAAAATCTTCATATACATTTGGGGTAAGATAAACCATTATTCCTAATTTAATATTATTCATAAATACACTCCTTTCATATTCTATATATTTTTTCTGTAACCCATTATCTAAGCTTTATTCAACCTTCTAACAGCCTCTCCTAAATAAAATATTTTTAATCTAATTATTTTTCCCTCTATATTCACTTGGTAAAAATCCAAAATATTTTTTAAAAGCTCTTGTAAAATGTTTAGGATTATTATACCCAACACTTTTTGATACATCATTTATCTTGTTTGTAGGATCGCTTAAAAGTTCTAAAGCTTTTTCCATTCGAACTTTTAAAAGATAATCTGAAAAATTCATACCTGTTTCATCTTTAAAAATTTTGCTAAAATGCGAATAACTTAAAGAAACAATATTAGATGCTACAGCCATATCTATATCTTTGTAGTAATTTTCTTGTACATATTTTTTTATAATGTCAGATATAGAATTGGTTTCATTTCTTTTTTTTAATAAATTAATGAATTCAAATATATGAGTTTTTAAATATATTTTTAAATCACTTAAACTGTTAAAACTATTAAATTCTTTATAATTTTCATTTTGAAAAGATACTTCTTTAGTTGCTGCAATATCATTTATTATATTAATTATTTTTCTATATAGTTTATTTATTTGGTTTATAGATATTTCTTTTATTTTTTCTTTACTAAACAATATTTCAATTAAATTGCTAATTTGAACAGTATCATAATTAAGTATAAATTCTTTAATTTTGTTAAGTTCACTTGAAAAATTATACTTATCATTCTTTTGACTTATTTCATATACATTTGATTTAAAATTAATTTTATTTCCATATCTAAGCTTCTGAAGGCTTATATACTTTTCAACATACTCAATTTCGTCTTTAACCGTAGAATATTGAGAATCTCTATTTATATTATATCTAAGCATTTTACCAAAATTAGCAATTGAATCTGCTATTTCATAGTTGCCTTCTAATTCTAACTTCATTCTAAATATATCTATGGTATTATATATAAAATGTGGATTTATTTGATATTGTAAAGCAATTAATTGGGCATCTTTTTGTGCTGTCTCTTTTTTTACAATATCATTAATTAATGTATTAATTTTTTCTATTAATATATTGAAATTTTCTGATATCTTCCCAACTTCATCTCTATGAACTATAGGTATTTTTATATTAAAATTCCCTTGTGCAACAACTTCCATAACCTTTACAATTTGATTAAGTCTTGAAAACAACATTTTTAATATAAAATACGTAACTATTGCTAATATTATGCTTCCTATAATTATAGCTAAAATATTATATCCACTAGTTTTTAAAGTTTCCTGTGCTAATCCATTTACAAAAGTTTTACTTATAATTTTAAGGTTTAGAGAATTAATTGTTTCATAACTATATAATTTATTATTGTAAAAATAATCTCCCTTTTCTTTATTATTTATTTCTTCATTATGAAGTCTAATATATTTTTGTGTATCATCATCATCATTAGGATAAATAATATTATTACCCTTAACTACAAAAATTTTCCTGTTTTCCATTTCTGTGTTTATATTAGAAAAAATATCTTCTTCAAGAATATCTATTGTTAAAACTCCAAGGTACTTACCATTAACACTTTTAATTTTTTTTGCCATTTTTAAAACTTTAGAATTGGTTTCATTAGATGCCATATTAAAATCAAATTTATTACTTTTTGCTGGATATATCCATATTTCATCTTCATTACTTTTTTTAAAATTTTTAAGCCATTCTTCATCTTTTATTCTTTCTTCTTTTAAGAAATTATTATATTCAGGAATTGTATTATTAACAAAATAAACAGATATTTGATAAATATTAGCTCCATTAAAATTTAATGCATATTCTATAGGCATTGCTATTGAATTAATATAATAATTTAATTCCTCTGGTGTAAATTCCATACCATAATAAAGTAAGTTTTGTACTTTACTATTAAAAGCTATGTTATCAGCAACTCCTTCTATTATTACCATTTTTCTTTTTATATCTTCTTTTATTTGAAAAAGCATTTGATGAGAATTTTGCGATACTTCTTTTTTCATATTATTCATATATTGAAAATAAGTATAAATTCCCATTATTATAGCAGGAATAAAAATAGCAATAGTATATACTAATGACAATTTGTTAAGTAGATTCATTTCAGAAAAATATTTATATATTTTATTACACATATTAGTAATTTTTTTCATATGTTCCCCTCCGTAATAAATCTACTTAACATTTCCTGGATAACTGAATTCTTTACCTATTTTCTTTTTTTGTGCTTTAAATTTAGCGTTTGATAAATCATATACTCTTTGATAACCAATTTTATTAATATATTTAATTGATTCATTATATATATTTTCAACATCTTTTTCAGATTTAGCTAATATCATTTTTCTTGATTGATTTTCCCAATAATCATTAATTTTTTGAAGTATGCCAGCTTCGGGACTTCCTTCCTCTGGTAAAATCCCCATAGTTTCAGGTGTATGTATTGCATACTTTGAAAAATAATTTACTATATTTTTATAGTTTTTTTCTTCTTCTGGCAAATATTTAGTATTAATAGTTTTTTCATAAAACAATTGCTGCTTTAAAGGCCAAAAATCATTAATCCCATATACTTTTTTAGCCATTTCAGTATCTTCTTTTTTCATTGTTAAATATTCATTTGTATATTTAACTTTACCATCTACTATTATAAACTGCAAAATTAACTGTACCTGAAATTTTAGTTGGATCTATTTTGTTTACTGCATTAGTTGAATTTTGAGCATTTTCATTAGATGATTTTTTATTTGAGCATCCAGCAAATACCGAAGTACTCATTACTAATGTAAGAGCCACCGCAATTTTTGAAAGTTTATTCATTTTTATTCCCCCTATCTTTTCTTTTTTATTAATACGTTTTCATTATATACTCATATAAAATTATTTTGGGGCTCATTTTTTACGATTTGGTATCCTTTTTTATGATTACAAAAAATAACTATACTTATATTTGAAGCTATAACAGCAACAATAAGTATAGTTATTTTTAAAATTTCTATTAAATTTTAGGAACCTTAAAATAAAATTTAACTCCTGCTTTAGTATTTAACACTCCAAAAGGATAATTATGATGTAAAAGAATATTTTTTACTATGGATAATCCTATACCTGTTCCTCCTATTTTTCTATTTCTAGATTTATCAATTTTATAGAATTGATCCCATATTTTATCGATTTCTTCTTCATTTATATGTGAGCCTGTATTTTCTATTTCAATAGTTATAAAATCATCTTCATAAAGAGTTCTTACATATATTTTACCATTTTCATTAACATGTCTTATAGCATTGGTAATAAAATTTGTTAAAACCTGCTCTAATCTATTCCAATCTGCAAATACTTTTACTTCACTATAAAGATTTACTTCTAATGAAACATTCTTTTCTTTTATTAAGTTTTCATACTTCTTTAATGTTATTTTTATTAAAGGTATAATATTAAATTCTTCCCTTGTAAGCTTGAAACTTCCTGACTCAAGATATGATAAATCAAGCATATCAGAAACTAAATTTCCCATTTTTTCAGCTTCATCTATTATTATATCAAGATAATAATCCTTATCCTCATTCTCAAAAATATTATCTTTTAAGCCTACTGCATATCCATCTATTAAGCTTATAGGTGTTTTTAATTCATGCGATACTGCCGCAACAAAATCTCTTCTCATTTTTTCTAGTTTTCTTTCTTTTTCTATATCTTCTTCAAGTTTGGCATTAGCTTTTTTTAAAGAAGTAAGAGCATTATCAAGATTTTCTGACAAAAAATTTAAAGATGCTGCTACATTACCTATTTCATCATTGCTTTTTACTTCACATTTTTCCGAAAAATCTAAATTTGCAAGTTTTGTAGCTACTTTATTTATTTTAACAAGAGGTTTAGCTATCATATTTGAATATATAAAAGATAATAATATTATGAAAAAAACTGCTCCTATGCAAAAATATAAATATAATCTTTCAATAACTGATACCGCTTCATTTACAGGCTGTAATGAAGTAAGAGCAAAAAATATTTCATCTTTTTCATCATTGCTTGATATATTTATTATATTTTGTGGAGATGATTTATCCCTAGGATTTGAATATACTATTATATTCTTATTTTTTTTATTTAAATTTATTAAATTTTTATCATCTTCAAGCCATATTTTTATAAAATCAGTAAGTTCTCTTGCTCTTCCCATGTTCGCTCTGTTATTAGAAAAGGAAGGTAAAAATTTTAGAATTTTAACTGTATTAGAATTTTGCAATACAATTATCTCTATATTATTTTTTATTTCACATTCCTCAATTAATTCTTTCTGAGTATCTTCATCAGCTTTGTTGTATTCTACTTTTAATTTATTTATTATATCTATTAAATCTGTTTTCTTTTTATAGATATATAATTTTTCAAAAAATAAAGATTGTATTATTAATGTACTTCCTATAAAAATTGCAAAAACAATAGCATTTATTATAAATAATTTTTTTGTTATAGTTATATTTTTCTTATTAAATTTTTTTATTAAATTTATTTTACTCTTCATTTTTAGCCTCAAACCTGTATCCTGTTCCTCTTATAGTAGATATTAAATAAGCTTTATCACCAAGCTTTTCTCTAAGTCTTTTAATGTGGCTGTCTACAGTTCTTAAATCACCTTCAAAATCTAATCCCCAAATAGCATTTAATATTTTCTCACGACTTAAAACTATACCTTTATTAGCCATAAAATAAATTAATAAATCAAACTCTTTAGGTGATAAATATAAATTTTCATCATCTAAAGTAACTTTATGAGATAATTCATCAACATAAAGTCCATCACAAAAATATTCTTTTTTTTCTTGAGGTGTTGAGTTATATACTCTGTTTATAAGAGATTTAACTTTAGCTATTAATATTTTCATGTTAAAAGGCTTTGTAACATAATGATCTGTTCCAAGTTCAAATCCAAGAAGTTTATCTTCATCTTCTCCTTTTGCTGTAAGAAAAATAATAGGCACATTAGAAGTTTTTCTTATTTCTCTACAAACAGTATAGCCATCCATTATTGGCATCATTATATCTAAAATTATAAGATGTATTTTTTCTTTTTTAAATATATTTAATGCCTCTAATCCATTTTCTGCTTGCAAAGTTTCATATCCTTCTTTTTTTAAGTAGGCTTCAATAAGTTTTCGCATTCTTTCTTCATCATCAACAATTAAAATTCTTTCTTTCATATATTTAACCTCTTTTAATTATTTAGTTAATAAACCACATTTAATATATATTATATCAAATGTGGTTTAAATTTCTACTCAAACCTTAAAGCATCTATAGGGTTTAATTTAGAAGCTTTGTTTGCTGGATAAATTCCAAAAACTATTCCTACAATCACTGAAAAAGCAAATGCTGCAATTACTACATTTCCAGAAATTACAATTGTAGTTTCAAAATATTTAAGTCCAATATATGAACCTAAGTAGCCTATTAAAACTCCTGCTATACCTCCTAAACTGCTTATAGTTGAGGCTTCTATTAGAAATTGCAAAAGTATTACCCTTCTTTTTGCTCCAATTGCTTTTCTAATACCAATTTCTCTAGTCCTTTCAATAACAGATACAAGCATTATGTTCATAATACCAATACCACCAACTATTAAAGATATAGCTGCAATTCCACTTAACATAGCTGTCATACTCTCTGTTGTAGAATTTGCGGTTTCAAGAAGACTAGTTTGATTCATAACTCTGTAGCTTTGTGTATTGTTATTAAATTTTTTATTTAAAAATAATGTTGTATATGCCATAGCCTCTTCAACTTTATCTTTACTTTCTGCTTCAATATAAAATGTTGTTATATTAGAAGTTTTTAAAAGTCTCTTTGCGGTAGATATAGGAAGTATTATTCTATCATCATTTGAGCCATTAGCTGAAGTTCCTTCAGATTTAAGTAATCCTACTATACTAAATTCAATACCATTTACATACATTTTCTTTCCTACTACATTAGTAGTTTTAAATAGATTTTCAGCTGTTTCTGGTCCTATTACAAGTACATTGTATCTATTATCTACGTCCCTTTGAGTTATAAATCTTCCTGCGCTTAAAGTTAGTTTTCTTATTGATGCATAATTAGGTGTAGATGCTTCTAATGTTGTAGTTGTTGATTGGGATCCTGATTTTATATTAACATTTGATGACAAAGATGGAGCAATTTCTTTAATACCAGGTTTACTTTTTAATTCTTCTATTTCTTTATCTGTAATATTAGAATTTCTTTTGCCCATAATATTAACAGTTATAAGATTTGTACCAAGCTTTTCTATTTGTTCTGTAATGTTCTTTTTTGTTCCTTCTCCAATACCAACAAGTATAATTACTGAAGATATACCTATAATTATACCAAGCATAGTTAAAAATGAACGCATTTTATTATTCCAAACAGAAGATAATGCTATTTTTATAAGCTTTGAAAACCTCATGCTATAACCACCTTTTCATTTAAAACATCTGATATAATTTTACCATCCATTACAGTAACTATTCTTTTGGCATTAGCAGCTACTTCTTTGTCATGAGTTATCATAATTATTGTATTGCCTTCTTCATTTAAATCTCTTAACATCTTTAAAACTTCTTTCCCAGTTTTACTATCAAGTGCACCTGTAGGTTCATCGGCTAAAATAATCTGTGGCTCAGTAACCAAAGCTCTTGCTATAGCTACCCTTTGCATTTGTCCTCCTGAAAGCTCTGAAGGCTTATGCTTTATATGACTTAAAAGTCCTACTTTTTCTATAGCTTTTTTAGCTTTTTCTTTAATCTTATTATTGGGATAGCCTAAATATAATAGTGGCAATTCAACATTTTCTAATATATTTAATTTAGGAAGCAAATTATAATTTTGAAATATAAAACCTATTTTTTTATTCCTTATTTCTGCAAGTTTAGAATCACTGCATTTTGTTGTATTTAAACCATCTAATATATACTCTCCACCACTTGGAATGTCTAAACAGCCTATTATATTCATAAGTGTAGACTTACCAGCACCAGAAGGTCCAACTATAGCTACATATTCGCCTTTAAAAATACTTAAATTTATATTATTCAGTGCTTTAAAAGTGTTATTTCCCATTTTATAAAATTTATCAAGATTTGTTATTTTAATTAATTCTTTGCTGCATACACTCTCTTCCAATCTATTTACCCTCCTCTCATTTTTACAAACTAATCTCTTGAAAATCCGCCGCTTGGAGCTCCACCCATAGGCATTCCTCCACTAAATCCTCCCATAGTGTTTCTATTAGTTTTACTACTATTAGTTGTAGTAGTACTTGTTTGAGGAAGGGTTATTATTACCTTTTGGCCTTCTGTAAGTCCCTCTGTTACTTCAATGTAATTTTCATTTTCAAGTCCTGTTTTAATTTCAACTAATTTCCCTGCATTAATAGAAGTTTGCGATGAAGATACTCCACTTTGTCCTGATGATGCATATTGCCTATTTCTTGTCCCTTGAGCATTACTATTTGTATTTGCTGTTTTTTGACTGCTTGTTTCATCTTTTGGTAAATTAGTATTTTCTCCTTGAGGTGCTTGTTTACTTTCTATAGATGTCTTACTTGTTTCATCTTGAGGGTTAGCACTTTGGTTTGGTATAGTAGGGGTTGTACCTGTATTATCTGTACTTTCAACTCTTACAAATTTTTTACCGTTATTTTCTATCAAAGCCTCTGCTGGTATAACTAATGCATTTTCTTTGCTTTCAACTAAAATTGTTACATTTGCATTCATACCAATTTTTATGCCTTCAGGATTTGTTATTCCTACAACTACATCATAAGTAGTAACATTATTAGAAGAAGTCCCTACTTCTGCTATTTGCTCTACACTACCTTCATAACTCTTATCTTCAATAGCATCAAATTTTACCTGTGCTTTTTGTCCTAATTTTACTTTTGTAATATCAAGCTCGTCTACTGCTACTTTAACTTTAATAGAAGACATATCTACTATTGTTAAAACTGCTTTTCCACTTTGAACACTATCACCATTTACATTATTTACTGCAGTAACTACTCCAGATATAGGAGCTGTTACTGTCATTTTGCTTACAGCATTTTTAGCCTCTGTTAATTTATTTTTTGCATCTGTAACTTTAAGTTTAGCTTGTTCTACAGAAGATTTTGCTTTTTCAACATCAAGTTTATATGACTCTATAGATTTAGTATTTTGTCCAGAATTATTTTGATTATTATTTCCTGTATTAGCTTGATTATCTTCTGAAGCTTTTTCTGATGAAGCAGCTGCACTTTGAGCAGCAGCTAATTCATTTTGCGCATTAGTAAGATCACTTTGAGCATTTTTTAAATTAATATTTGCCTCATTTAAATTATTTTGTGCAGTTGTTACAGCACTATTAAGTTCATCACTGTATGAAGTAAAAAGTTTTTGCCCTGCAGTAACTTTATCTCCTACTTTTAAAGTTAATCCCTGCAATGTACCATTATTATTAGGACCTATTTCTTTAGTTGTTGCCGCATAAGCAGAACCTGTTCCTTGTATACTTACTTCTAAATTTCTTTTTGTTGCAGCAGCTGTTATGTACCTAGCAGAAGCTACGGTTGATTTTTCAGGGAAAATAGCTTTATATCCAAAATATCCTCCAAACCCAACTCCAATAACTATTAATCCTGCAATAACAGCCTTTAATGCCTTACTTTTCATTCATTAGCCTCCTTTTAAATTTTTAAATTTCGTAGCAATTTAATATTTTACATTTAACCTCTCTATATAATTTTTAAAAAAATTGAAAAATAATTATTTATAAATAAATTATATAAATCCTATGTTTATGATTTTATTAATTTAAAGTGGCATTAAAGTGTCATTGTTGTAAATAAAATGTAAACAAAAATAAATATTTTATAGTATGATTAGACCACAATAAATAGTTTTTGTCAGATATAGTATATTAAAATAAAAAAGTGCTTTTAAAATATTAGAAATTTCTAATATTTTAAAAGCACAAATTTAAATAAGTTCAATAGAAAGTTTTATTTAATTAAAATTTATTTTTCAATAGGCTTTTTCAATATTGAAAGCATTAAGGCTGAAACAACTGTACCAGCTACTATAGCTATTATATATGGTAATAGCTTTCCTACAACATTAGGTATAAATAATACCCATATTCCACCATGAGGAACAGCTAATGTTGAACCAAAGAACATTGAAATTGCTCCTGTTACTGCAGAACCTACCATTATAGATGGAATAACTCTAAATGGATCTGATGCTGCAAATGGTATTGCACCTTCTGTTATAAATGAAAGTCCAAGTGCCCAAGCTGCTTTACCTGCTTCTCTTTCTTGAAGAGTAAATTTGTTTTTAGAAATAACTGTTGCTAAAGCAAGTCCAAGTGGAGGTACCATACCAGCAGCCATTACTGCTGCCATTATAGTTGAAGGCTGACCTGCTGCTATAGTTGCTGTTGCAAAAGCATAAGCTGCCTTGTTTACTGGTCCACCCATGTCAAGAGCCATCATACAACCTAATATTATACCTAAAAATACTGCACTAGTTCCTTGTAATCCATTAAGCCAAGCTGCCATAGCATCATTTATGGATTTTACTGGACCACCTAAAACTAAAACCATTATAATTCCTATAATTGCTGTAGAAAGAACAGGTAATACTAAAACTGGCATTAAACCTTCCATAGACTTTGGAAGTTTAATATATTTCTTTAATAAAACTACTACATAACCAGCAATCAAACCTGCAATCAATGCACCTATAAAACCTGCACCTAATTTATCTGCAAGTGCTCCACCAACAAAACCTGGAACTAAACCTGGTCTATCACCTATAGAATAAGCAATATATCCTGCAAGTACTGGAATCATAAGAGCAAATGCTGATTTTCCTGTTGAAAATATTATTTCTCCAAAACTTCCTACATTTTCATAAACATATATACCACCAAAAGCAAAACCTAAAGCTATTAATATACCGCCTGCTACAACAAAAGGTATCATGTATGAAACACCAGTCATTAAATGTTTATATAGACCTTTTCTTGATTCTTTTTCTTCAGCTTTTATTTTATTTACTTCTTCTGTTAAATTTTCTTTTGGTTTAGCGTTTAAAGCTTTATTTATTAATGCTTTAGGATCTTTTATTGCATCTTTAACAGAAACTTCTACTATTGGTAGGCCTTTAAATCTAGACTTGTCTACATTAGTGTCAGCAGCAATAATAACTGCCTTTGCTTCTTTTAAGTCTTGTTCTGTTATAACGTTTTCTGCTCCTACAGAACCCTGAGTTTCTACTTTTATTTCGTAACCAAGTTCTTTAGCTGCCATTTGGAGCGCTTCTGCAGCCATATAAGTGTGGGCTATACCAGTGGGACAAGATGTAACAGCTACAATTTTCATATATAAATCCTCCCTTAAAATATAATATATATTTAGGTAAATAGCCTATATAAAAATATAGAATAATTGCATTGTAAGTTATAAACTATTTACCTTAATATCTTTTAATAAAATATTTTTAGTATATAGATTATGTTATTTATTAAAATTTTTAAAGTTTAAAAAGCTTTTATAAAGTCTTCAAAAGTTTCTGCTTTAAATAACTGTTCTCTTACATCATTATGCATAAGTTTTCTTGATATTTCACTTAAAGCTCTTAGATGTAAATCACTGGATTCTTCTGGAACAGCTATAAGGAAAAATAAATGTGCAGGCTTACCATCCATAGAATCATAATCTATGCCTTTATTGCTTCTTCCAAAAACAATAGAAGCTTCTTTAACTGCTGAACTTTTTCCATGAGGAATTGCAATACCCATTCCTATTCCTGTTGAGAATTCTTCTTCTCTTTTTAAAACAGCATCTTTAAATTTTTCTTTATCTGTTACTTTTCCATCTGCTACTAAAATGTCTATAAGTTCATTTAAAACTTCATCTTTATTGCTTCCTTTTAAATTAAAATTTACTCTTTCTTTTGAAAACATTTCTCTTGTTGTCATTATTGCTCCTCCTTCACTATAACTTTATCTATTAATTTATCTACTTGTTCTAATGTACAAGCTTCTGTTCCTTCTAATGTTACAGAAGCCGCCCCACTTGCATTGGCAAACTTTAACGTATATTCATCGCTAAAGTTTTTTATTATGCTGTATACTAAAGCTGCAACCATAGAATCTCCTGCTCCAACCGTACTTTTAACAGGTACTTTTAAACCATCACATTTTAGTATTTTATTTTCTGTTACATAAACTGCTCCTTTATCTCCTAAAGAAACAAGTACTTTTTTTATACCATAATTTATAAGTTTTTTAGAAGCATCTATTACAGTTTCTTCTTTTTCTTCATCTAAATTCATAAGTTTTTTTAATTCATGTATATTAGGTTTTATTATATCTGGTTTTTCTTTAATTCCTTTTTCTAATAATTCTCCTTCAGCATCTAATATAGTTATTGCACCTTTTTCTTTTGCTATTTTAATAAGTTCACCATAAATATTAGAAGGTACACTTGGACTTACTCCACCAGATAATACTACTATATCATCTTTTTTGCATAAATCACTAAAAGTTTTTATAAAGCTTTCTAATTCTTTATCTTTTATATAAGGTCCTGCTTCGTTTATATCTGTATATACTTTATTAACACTATCTACCACTTTTGTGTTAGTTCTTGTACTTTCATTTATATGAATAAATTTAGAAGAAATTTTTCTATTATTTAATTCTTCTATAAAATAGCTTTCCCAAATCCCACCTAAAAATCCTGTACATACAGAATCTACATTAAAATTTTTAAGAACTTTTGATACGTTTATTCCTTTACCACCTATATCGTATCTGATATTAGATACTCTATTTACAGCACCTAATTTAAAATTTTCAATAGTTAATGTTTTATCTAAAGCTGGATTTAACGTTACAGTTATTACCATCTATATTTTACCGCCTTTCTGCTTATATTAGTCGCCTTTATTTATTATTTCAACACCTGCATCTTCAAAGTCCTTTATTATTTCTTCATCTAAATCTTTACTTGTAATAATAGCAGTTACAGCCCTAATAGGACTTATGACAGAAAAACTTACTTGATTAAACTTTGAACTATCAGATACAATATAAACTTTATTGGCAACATTCATCATAGCTTTTTTAGTTTGAGCTTCTATAAAATTTGGAGTAGTTATTCCTTCTTCTACAGAAATTCCATTAGCTCCTATAAAAGCTTTATCTACTCTAAAATTTCTTAGTACATTCTCAGTTATATGGCCAACCATAGCTCTTGTAATTTTTCTTAAATTTCCCCCTGTAACAACAAGCTCTATGTCGTCTTTATTAGAAAGTTCTGATGCTATATCAATGGAATTTGTTATAACAGTTATATTTTTAGCTTCAATACATTTTGCAATCTCTAAAGTTGTAGTACCTGAATCTAAAATTATAGTATCTCCATCTTCAATTAAGGAAGCTGCAATCTTTGCAATAAAAGATTTTTCAGTATGCTTTTCGTCTTCTTTTTCTTTAAATGTAGGTTCAAAATTGGTTTTTTTAATTCCTACAGCACCACCATGGGTTCTTTTTAAAAGCCCTTTTTCTTCCATATCTTGAAGATCTCTTCTTATTGTAGATTCTGATACATTAAATATGGCTGATAACTCATTAACCTTTATACTTCTTTTTTGTTCTAATAATTCTGCTATTTTTTGCTGCCTTTCTTCTACAAACATAGAAGTTCACTCTCACTTTTGATTATTTATTCTTATTTATGCTCATTTCTTTTTATTGATTAAATTATATATTATTTTTTTATTTAAATCAATACGTTTTCTATAGTTTTTTAAAATTTTTTATTTATAAAAAATCATGCAAATTAATTCATTCGCTCACATATGAGCATAATAACGCATAAAAAACTCCATGTTCCTACAAACAATGGAGTTTTTTATAGTTTAGTAAGTTTAAGCTCATTCTTATATTTTTTCTAAAGTACGTTTTAAAAATTCTCTGGTTCTCTCTTGTTTTGGATTATTAAAAATTTCTTCAGGAGTTCCTTCCTCTGCAATAACACCTTTATCCATAAACACTATACGATCAGATACTTCTTTAGCAAAACCCATTTCGTGAGTTACTATAAGCATTGTAAGTCCAGTTTCAGCAAGTTCTTTCATAACTTTTAAAACTTCTCCTACCATCTCTGGATCAAGAGCTGAAGTAGGCTCATCAAAAAGCATAACATCTGGTTCCATAGAAAGTGCTCTTGCAATAGCTACACGTTGTTTTTGCCCTCCTGAAAGCTGCTTTGGTTTTGCATTTATATATTGCTCCATTCCAACAACCCTTAAATATTTTCTAGCTACCTTTTCTGCTTCTTCTTTTGAGCGTTTTAAAACTTTTACCTGTCCAACTATGCAGTTACTTAATACATTATGGTTATCAAATAAATTAAATTGCTGAAAAACCATGCCAAGCTTTGTACGATAAGCTCTGGTATCATGTCTTTGGTCTAAAATATTCTCTCCTTTATATATTATTTCTCCTCCTGTTGGTTTTTCTAAAAGATTAATACATCTAAGAAGAGTAGATTTACCAGAACCTGATGAGCCTATTATAGAAATTACTTCTCCTTTATTTACATAAAAATCTATGTCTTTTAGAACTTCATGATTTCCAAAAGATTTACTTAAATGATTTATTTCAATTACTTTTTCCATAATTATTCCTCTTCCTTTTATAAATTGCCTTATTTTTTATAAATATCTCTTATACTTGCATTTGATTAGAATTCATAATATAATTTTCAGGTCCATCTAACTTCTTTTCAATATAACGCAAAATTCTTGTAACTGTAAATGTCATTATAAAATAAAGTATGCAGGCAACGAAAAAGGACTCAAAGTATCTAAAATTATTCCCTGCTACAGATTTTGTTTGGAAAAATAATTCTGATACAGCAATTACATTAAGTACTGAAGTATCTTTTATGTTTATTACAAATTCATTACCTGTTGCTGGTAGAATATTTCTAATAGCTTGGGGTAATATTACATTAATCATGGTCTGAAAATGTGTCATTCCTATAGCATGAGCAGCTTCAAACTGACCTTTATCTATAGAAACAATACCTCCTCTTACTATTTCTGACATATAAGCTCCTGTATTTATAGATACTATAAGTATAGCAGCAAAAATTTTATTCATATCTATATTAAAAGCTAAAGCTGAACCATAGTATATTACCATAGCTTGTACAATCATAGGTGTACCACGGAATATTTCTATATAAATTGATAAAATTATATTTATAAATTTTAAAAGTATTTTTGTTATACCTCTCTCTGGTATTGGAGTAGTACGTATGACACCTACAATAAGCCCTATTATAAAACCTATAACAGTACCTATCATAGAAATAAACAAAGTCATAGCAGCTCCACGGAGAAACATACTCCAGTTTTCCGTAACTATCTTAACTATCCAATCAAAACTCATTTTGATTCTCTCCTTTTTTATATTTATTTAGCTGCTGGTTGATTTTTAATTGCAATATCCATAATTTCCTTTCTTTCTTCTTCTGAAATTCCTTTTAATATTTCATTTATTTTTTCAGTTAAACCACTGTTTTTAGCTACACCTACAGCAATTGCAGTATCTTCTTCTGATGTATTAAATCCATCTTTAAACTCTATCATTTTAAAGTTTGGATTTGCACTTTGAGCACTAATTCCTTCAGGACGCTCTGAAACATATCCATCAATCATTCCTGATTCAAGAGCAACTCTCATTGCAGGAAAATTATCCATAGCATTTTGTTTATTTACTCCTTTAATTTGATCTATTACTGAATAATGAAAAGTATTTAATTGAGCAGTTATTTTTGCCCCTGCAAAGTCTTGAATTGAATCAGCATTTTCAAATTTTCCGCCTTTTTTTACAACCATAACTAAATCTGATTTATAATAGTTATCTGAAAAATCAATAGTTTCTTTACGTTTAGCTGTTGGTGACATACCTGCTATAATTGCATCAATTTTTCCTGAAGTAACTGCTGGTACAAGTCCATCCCATTCAGTTTTTACTATTACTAACTTTTTACCTAATCCATCTGCAATTTTTTTAGCTATTTCTACATCATATCCTCCAGCATATTCTGAGCTGCCTTCAATTTTTACAGCTCCATTAGATGAATCTGTCTGAGTCCAGTTAAATGGAGCATAGCCAGCTTCCATTCCTACCCTGAAAATATTTTGATCTTCATCTTTTTTTGCCTTATTTGAACTGTTTGAAGCACAGCCTGATAAAAGCATAATTGCTGATAATGACATTGATATTAATATTGATAATTTCTTTTTCATAATTACTGATTCTCCTTTTATTATTTATAACTTATTTATTAATTATTAATTATATTTTGCATATAAAAAAGACCTAAGGTAAACTTAGGTCTCAATACATACACTTTGAGCTAAGCCCCTCTTCTTTCCCAAAATGAGATAGCACAACTTAATAAACCGGGATGTTTATTAAGACAGTCCTACAGCTCTTAACTGCAGGCCCAGCATGTAATACTGAGAATATTACACACTTCGGCGATATTTCCTTCTCCTTAGCATCATAGCTTTCTCATGCTCCTCTAAAGACTGTTAAATACCGCGCCTCTACCTCATCTACAAAAGATGAGGCTATATATTAAATTGTCAGATATAGTGTACAATAATATATTTTTTAAGTCAATAGTAAATTTATCCTATGATTATCCTACAAAAGTATTTTTCTTAAAATTGACTACTATATTTTCAAGTAAATCAATAATGAGCATACTTGTATAATAGAAATTTATTTACAGCTTATTGTAGTTTAATCATAATATAAACAAATTATATTTAGAATTTTACAATATTTTAAGTTTTTTATTCATGAGCTTCTGCATCCGCTTTAGTTTGATGAACTGTTCCACGTGGATGCTGAGGTGGTGCATAAATAGAATATAATTTAAGAGGTTTATCTCCCGTATTAATTATATTATGCCATTTACCAGCAGGTATAATAACAGCATAATTATCAGAAACTTTAGCTTGAAAACTTAAATTGTCTTTTCTATCTCCAATTTGTGCAAGTCCTTGACCTTCTTCAATACGTATAAATTGATCAACATTTGGATGAATTTCTAAACCTATATCTTCCCCAACATTAATACTCATTAATGTAAGCTGCAAATGGTTTCCTGTCCATAAAGCTGTACGGAAAGTATTATTTTCCTTAGTAGCTTCTTCAAGATTAACTACAAAAGGTTCTGGACCATAATCTTTTAATTTTATTAAAGTATTATCGTCATCTAATCTAAAAAAATTAAATTTTGCATCATTATCAATTTCATCACTAAAAGGTATAAATTGTTCATCAAATTGTCTTACAAAGTTTGGATTATACATCATTGCATTAGTATAATAAGGACATTGATAAATATTATTCATATTATTGGGGCTATACATGCAGTTAAAACATGGATGGGTTTTATAAGTACTATACATACATTAAATATCTCCTTCTTAGTAGGCTTACAATATTATGATATGTACTATATAAAAAAATGTGATTGAAGTAATATTATTTTTTTAACACAAATTTATTTATAGCTTTTGCCACCCCATTATTATCATTTGTATCTGTTATAAAGTCTGCTTTATTTTTTACTATATCAATAGCATTACCCATAGCTATTCCCATACCTGCAAATTCTATCATTGACAAATCATTTTCACTATCACCAATTGCTATAATTTTTTCTCTATCTATGCCGTAATAAGAACTTAATATTTCCACAGCTCTTCCTTTTGAAACACCTTTATTAGTAATTTCAATGTTATATTTTGTTGAACTTGCAATTTCTATTTCATCTATTGTTTTTAATTCATCTCTGATTTTTTTTAATTTATTTTCATCTTTGCTCATAACTTCACATTTTATTATATTTTCTTTTTCAAGTTTAAATATATTATCCCATTTAGTCCAAAAGGGCACATATTGAAAGCATAAATTTTTATTAAATATTCCTTTTAATTTTAAATATTGCATAAAAATTCTCCATACTATACTGCTTGAATAAATTTTATCAGGCGTCAAAAAAGTAGGGTTAACGTTATATTTTGAGAATACATCTATTAGCTTTAAACATACACTTTCTTTTAAAATGTTTTTATAAATAATTTCATCTTTATCTTTTTCTTTTATAAATGCTCCATTTGAAGCAATTACTGGAGATTTTACCCCTAAAAGATTAGAAAAATACTCAGCATCAGTATAAATTCTTCCAGTATTAACAACTATATGAACTCCCATACTATGTGCTTTTTTAATTGTTTCTTTAGATAATTCACTTATACTGTGTTTACTGTTTAATAAAGTCCCATCCATATCTATACAAATTAATTCATAATCCATAAAAATCACCTATCTATTTTACAAATTAAATAAAGTGCAGTTTTTTACTGCACTTTATTATTTTATTATAATTATACCAAATCTTCTCCATTTGTTTCTATAACTTTTTTATACCAATAAAAACTTTTTTTCTTTAATCTATTAAGAGTACCATTACCTTCATTGTCTTTATCTACATATATAAATCCATAACGTTTTTTCATTTCTCCTGTTGATGCACTTACTAAATCTATACAGCCCCATGGAGTATATCCTATTAAATCTACTCCATCAGCTATAGCTTCTTTCATCTGTTTAATATGCTCTCTTAAATAATCTATTCTATAATCGTCATTAATAGATCCATCTTCTTCTATAACATCAACTGCACCTAAACCATTTTCAACTACCATTACAGGTATTTGATATCTATTATAAATATTATTTAATGCCCATCTTAATCCTTTTGGATCTATCTGCCATCCCCAATCACTTGATTTTAAATATGGATTTTTTAATCCCATTACAAGATTTCCGCCTATTTCTTCTTGATTAGGATCAGCACTTACACAATTAGACATATAATAGCTAAATGTATAAAAATCTACACAGCCTTCTTTTAATATTTGTTCATCATTTTCTTCCATTACTATATTTATATTTTTTTCTGCAAAATATCTTTTTGCAAATCCAGGATATGCTCCTCTTACTTGAACATCTGAACATAAGAAATTATTTAAATTATCCTTTTGTTGAGCTAATAATACATCTTCTGGATTACATGTAAGAGGATAAGAACACATGTAAGCTATCATACATCCTATTTTAAAATCTTTATTTATATCATGGCCTAACTTTACTGCTTTTGCACTTGCTATAAACTGATGATGAAGAGCTTGATATCTTAATTGTTCATTATCTTTTATATTATTGCTAATTTCACCATCTTCATCTGGCATAATTGCTCCAGCCATAAAAGTTCCAAAAGGCATTGTTAAAGCATTAATTTCATTGAAAGTTAACCAGTATTTTACTACATTTTTATATCTATTAAAAATAACTTCACAGTATTTAACATAAAAATCCACGAGCCTTCTATCTGCCCATCCATTATATTTTTTAGCTAAGTTAAAAGGTGTTTCGTAATGGGATATTGTAACTAAAGGTTCAATATTATATTTTTTTAATTCTGCAAATACATCATCATAAAATTTTAATCCTTCTTCATTTGGCTTTTCATCATCACCATTTGGGAATATTCTTGACCAAGCAATAGACATTCTAAATGTTTTAAAACCCATTTCTGCAAATAATTTAATATCTTCTTTATAACGATGGTAAAAATCTATAGCTTCATGATTTGGATAATATGTCCCATCTTCTAAAACAGGAGTAATCCTTCTAGGTGTAGTATTTGTTCCTGCAGTCAAAACATCAGCTATACTTAAACCCTTTCCTCCTTCATTATAACCTCCTTCAAGCTGATTAGCAGCTGTTGAGCCTCCCCATAAAAATCCTTCTGGGAATTTTTTTAATATATTATTCATTGTTTTTTCTCCTCTCTTTTTTTGTTTTATATTTTAAATCATTATTGTTAATAAATCTTCTCCATAATTAATATTCTTTTTATCTGTTTCAATAATATCTAAATAATTACTTGAATTTGTAATTACTACAGGTGTTGTTAATAAATATCCTTCTTTTTTTATAGCTTCAATATCAAATTCTAATATTACCTGACCCTTTTTTATATGATCTCCTTGTTTTGCCTTAGGATAAAAATATTTTCCATCTAATTGAACAGTATTCATTCCTATATGAATTAATATTTCAGAACCTTTATCGCTTGTAATTCCTAAAGCATGTCCTGTTGGAAATAATGTAGTTAAAATTCCATCTACTGGAGCAACTATTTTGCCTTCTTTAGGTTCAATTGCAACGCCTTTTCCTAAAGCACCTTTTGAAAAAGCCTCATCTTCTGCTTCATATAAAGATTTAACTTCTCCCTTAACTGGACTTGATACTACTTCTTGTTTTATTAAAACATCTCCATTATTTGTATCTTTATCTACTTCTTTATTTTCTTCTTCATCTTTAAATCCAGCAAACATCATTAATAAAAAGCCTAATACAAAAGCTACAATTATAGCTATAATAGCACCGTAAAATCCCTTATCTATTCCATTAGGTCCAATATAACTTGGTATCCCAAATATTCCTAGTCCACCTATCATATAAGTTTTAGTTCCCATAAGTCCTATTATGCCACCACCTGCTGCAGCTGCGATACAACTTAATATAAATGGTTTTTTACGTGGCAAAGTTACACCATAAATAGCTGGTTCTGTAACACCGAAAATACCTGAAATAAATGCTGGTATAGAAAGTGATTTTAACTTTTTATCTTTTGTTTTTAAAAGTATTGCTAAAACTACACCTATTTGAGCAAATGAAGCTGCAAAAGTTCCTGCAAGAATTGGATCATAATGAAGTACTGCTAAGTTGTTTATTGCTATAGGAACAAATCCCCAGTGTAATCCAAATATAACAAATACCTGCCAGAAAGCACCCATAAATATTCCTGCAATAACAGGGCTGAAGTTATATATATAAAGTGTTAATGTACCAAGTAATTTACCTGCCCAAGTTGCTATAGGTCCAATTATAATTAATGCTAAAGGAGCAACTACTAATAAAGTAAAAAATGGAACTAAAAATGTTTTTACTACATCTGGTATTATCTTTTTAAATAATTTTTCAACTTTAGATCCTATATACACAGATAATATAATTGGAATAACGCTTGAAGAATAACTCATTAATATAACTGGAATACCTAAAAATGTTATATATACAGGTGATTCAAAAAGCGTTCCTGCAAATATTGTATATAATGGTTTTCCCGCCATTATTGTAGTAAATGTTGGATAAACAAGTATAGCTCCTAGTGACATACCAATAAATTGATTTACATTAAACTTTTTAGCTGCTGTAAAACCTAAGAATATTGGGAAGAAGTAAAACAAGCAGTCCCCAATGGCATTTAAAATTTGATAAGTTCCTGAAGTATTTGTAATTAAATGTAATGCTACAAACAAAGCATTAAAACCTTTTATCATACCTGTTGCAGCCAATACCCCTAAAGTTGGTGAAAACACACCAGAAATTGTATCTATAAATGCATTAAATAAACTCTTTTTCTCCTCTGAAACTGTTTCTTCGCTATCTCCTGTCTGAAATCCTCCTACAGCCACAACATCAGCATATACATCTGGTACATGATTTCCAATAACCACTTGATATTGACCACCGCTTTTAACTACAGTTACAACTCCATCCATTTTCTTTAAAACTTCTGTATTTGCCTTGCTTTCGTCCTTTAATTTAAAACGTAAACGAGTAATACAGTGAGTTAAGCTAATTACATTTTCTTTTCCACCTACATTTTCAATAATATCTTTTGCTAGTTTTTCGTATTTCATAAAACCATCTCCTTTTATTTTTTTATATAAAAAAGCGAGACCAATAAAATAGTATAATATAAATATTTTATACTACTTAGATGGTCTCGCCTGCTTTACCAGTAACAATCCAAAACAATATTATATTTTTATCTTTGAGTTATACGCTGAATATGAATTGTTAAATATAGTTTTTCTTCATCTGATAGTTCTATTCCTAAATATTTTTCTATTTTTAACATACATTCATAAGCTTTTTTATACTTTGTTTTAACCTTTTTTAGTAAAAAATCATCTTCTACTTCATTTATCTGTTCTTTTTTATTTAACCTTTGGAAAAAAAATCTTAAATGTGTAACAAATCTTTCATAGCTTATTGATTTTTCATCTAAAGTTATACCATAAGTATACCTTACAATGTTTAAAATATCTTGTATTTTTTTAGTTTGATCAGCTATGTTTTCTATATTAGAAAATGAATTATTTATTTGAGCATTTATTAAATGCAGGGCTATATTTCCTGCCTCATCTTCTGGAAGCTTTTTACCCAATTCACTTTCTATAAATTCTAATGCTTTTAATCCAATATTATACTCTTTAGGATAAAATTTTTTAATCTCCCAAATTAAAGGGTTTGAATTTTTTATACCTTCATCAAACAGTTTAATAGTATTGTAAATATGATCAGTGAGGGTAACATATAAATAATCATTTAATTTAACATTTAATATATTTTTTGCATATTCAATAATGTCATAACACAAAGAAACATATTCTGAAGGGACATCTTCTAGTAATAGCTTAAATTTTTCTGAAGCATCTTTTTGTTTAAGAATAAATATCTTTTCAATTAGATTTTCGTCTACTTCATCGCCTACACTTTTTTTAAATGCAATTCCACAACCCATAATAACAATATCATTTTTATTTGAATCTTTTGCTACTATAGCATTGTTATTAAATATCTTTTTTATTATCATATTTCCCCCCCTTTTCAATCTATATTTTTAACAAAAAAGCCTTAACTTATTAACATAGATAAAATAAATCCATGTTAATAAGTTAAGGTCTCGCCTGATCGAATCAGTAACAATCCAAAATACTTATAAACGTTTTCTGATATATAAAGAATAACTTATTTTATTTTAATTGTCAATATTTTTTTTGTATTTTTTAATTTTTTATCTCTTATTTTTGTAGACTATTGTAAAATAGCCGCAAATCTTAGTGCTTTTTGTATATTTATATTTTAATAAATTTAATCAAAGCCCTTAATTTACGGCTATTTATTATATTTTAAAGATTTTGAACTTTTGATAGTTCTTCTTCCAAAGATATTATCCTCTTATTTAGTATTGGATGTATTAAATAAGGTGCTATATCACTTAATGGTTTCAATACAAATAATCTCTCATGCATTCTTGGATGAGGTACTGTAATCTCTTCAGATGATGTTATTATATCATCATAAAGAAGTACATCTAAGTCTATAGTTCTAGGTCCCCATTTTATAATTCTCTCTCTTTTTAATTCTTTTTCAATATTAAGCAAAAATCTAATTAATTCTTCAGGTGTAAGTAAAGTTTTTATTTCTGCTGCACAATTTAAAAATTCATCTTGATCTAAATATCCAACAGGTTTTGTATTGTATATATTTGATACTTTCTCTACTCTGCATTTATCAGTATTTATGTATTCTAAAGCCTTTTTTATATTTTCCTCTTTATCTCCCATATTAGAACCAAGACCTATATAAGCTTTATGCCAATACCTTTCAATTTCTACGGCAGCATAATCTAACGACTTTCCAATAGGTGCCCATGGCTTTTTTACTAATACTTTAACTCCTTCTGCTTGATAATAATTAAGCAAAATAAAATTTGCTAAAGCTTCAGCAGATTTTTCAATCAAATTATAACTTTCCTTTGTAAATTCTCTTTCTATATCATGACAAAGCTTTGCATAATTTACTGTTGCATTTAAATTATCTGTTTTCCCTGCCTCTCTTAAACTAAGACTAAGTTCTATGGATATTAAAAATTTTTGTCCCATATTTTTTTCTTCTTTATTAACACCATGAAAAGCATATACCTCTAAATCTTTTATATATATTTTGTCCATAAATCCACCAACCCAAATAATTATTTTCTAACAATAGCATCTGTCATCATACATGCTCTTTTATTTTGTATAATATCATGAACCCTTACAAAATCACAATTTTTCATTATACCTATAACTGTTGTAGCTATAGTTCCTTCTACTCTATCTTCAGGAGGGAGGTTTAATGTATTTCCTATCATTGATTTTCTTGATGTTGCTAACATTACAGGATAACCTAAAGTAGTTAATTTTTCTAATTTATTCATAACAATTAGATTTTGATTATAATCTTTAGCAAAACCAATACCAGGATCTAAAATAATTTTATCTGGACTTACTCCTGCTTTTAAAGCAATTTTTATACTTTCTTTCAAATCATTAATAATATCATCTATAATATTATCATAAATATTATTATTTCTATTATGCATTAAGCAGCATGCAGCATCATATTTAGCCGCTACTTGTGCAATTTTAGGTTCTCTTTTAAATCCCCATACATCATTTATAAGAGATGCTCCTTCTTTAACAGCTATTTCAGCCACATTAGCTTTATATGTATCTACAGAAATAGGAACATCTATCTCTTTTGCTAAAGCCCTTATTACAGGTATTACCCTTTTTATTTCTTCTTCTTCACTTACAGGAATATGATTTGGTCTTGTAGATTCTCCTCCAACATCTATAATATCTGCTCCTTGCTCAACCATTTCTTTAGCACGTTTTACAGCACTTTCAAGTGTATTAAATTTTCCACCATCAGAAAAAGAATCCGGCGTTACATTAAGTATTCCCATAATATAAGTCCTTTTGCCAAGTTCAAATTCACTTTTACCTATTTTTATAATTTTACTCAACTAAAATCACCTCTTTCTTTAGTTATATATCAAATATAAATATTAAATTTTAAACTTTACTATATTATTTATTTTTTCACTACTTATAAACATAATAATCATCAATATTAAAATGAATACCGGATAAAGCCCCATTCCTATCTTTCCAAAAACTAATCCAAGAACTGGCGGCACTAAAGTTGTACCAATGTAGGCACTAGCCATTTGTATACCCATAAGCCTTGAAGAATTGCTTTTACCAAAACGTACCGGTGTTTCATGAAGCATAGAAGGATAAATAGGAGCACATCCCATCCCTATAAAAATAAGACCAAAAAGATTTATATAAGGTTTATCAAAAACTAAAAGCAAAATAGCACCTATACCTATAATAATCTGCCCTGCTCTTATTAAGTCTGTATTTTTAAACTTAACTGTAATAAATCCGCTAATAAATCTTCCTATAGTAATACCTAAATAATACATAGATACCCACGCTGCTGCAACATTAGGAGAAATATTTTTTATCTGCACAAAATAACTGGCTCCCCATAACCCAGCAGTACTTTCTAAAGCACAATAGCAAAAGAAACCTATAAGTGCTGGCAATATTCCAGAGAGTTTAAATATACTTTCTTTTTCACTTTCCTCTTCTAAATTTTCCATTTCACTATCATTATACGTTTTCCAAAGAGGTAAAGCAGCAAACAAAATTATAACTAAACACATCTGAATTATTGATACAGTTAAATAACCTTTATGCCATGAGCTTTTTTTAGATATAGCAGCTGACATAATAATAGGACCTAATGTTGCACCAACTCCCCAAAAACAATGAAGCCAGCTCATATGCCTTGCTGAAAAATGCAAAGCTACAAAATTATTAAGTCCAGAGTCAACAGCACCTGCACCAAGTCCTAATGGTATTGCCATTATACAAAGCCATAAGTAATTTTTACTTATAGAAAAACCAAACAAAGCTACAGCAGTCATAAAAACACTTATTAGTGTAAGTTTTCCAGTACCTAATTTTTTAATTAATTTACCACTTATTAAACTTGAAACAATAGTACCTCCAGATATAATCATAGATATTAATCCTGCTCCTTGTATTGGCAAAGAAAAATCACTTCTTATAGCAGGCCATGCAGCTCCAAGCATAGAATCAGGAAGTCCTAAGCTTATAAAAGCTATGTAAATAATAATTAATAATAATGTTACCATTTCTCTTCTCCCCTAAATTAATTTATTTAGTCCCCCAAATTTTAATATATAATGTTGAAGTTTTTATTTTCTTCTTTCCAATTACAGCTTTCTCTTGCAGAGCATTTAAAGCAGTTTCTAGATTTTTTATCACTAAAATAAATAATACTTGCTAATTTATTTTCATTATTATCTAAATTTCTATGTTCTGAAATAGCTTTAGTTATTTCATTTATTTCTTCTTCATTATAATTAGCTGATTTGAGAATATCAATTGATAATTCACAGCCAGCAATATTATGAGGAATTCCTTGTTCATATTGTTTTAATCTTCCAATATCATGTAAAAGAGCTGCAGCATATATAATATCCTTTTTTATATTTAGTTTATTTTCTAAATTTATAATATAAGCAATTCTTGCTACATCTAAAAAATGTTCTATATTATGCTTGCAATAAATTCTATCTTTTTCATAATTTTCGATTTTTTTAATACATTCAATATAAAACTTATTATTAAGTATTAAATTTATTCTGTCTATATTTTCATTCATCTCTTTCACCCTAATCTCTAATAAGCTCAAGAGCTTCTTCTCTAAGTTTTAAATTTTCTTCAAATATTCCTCTAACAGTTAAAGTTTTAGTTTTACTTCCTGGCTTTTTAATTCCTCTCATATTCATACATAAATGTTCAGCCTCTATTATAACTATAACACCTTGTGCATCAAGATATTTTTTTAATGCATCTGCTATATCAGAAGTCATTCTTTCTTGAAGCTGTGGTCTTTTTGCATATACTTCTACAGTTCTAGCAAGTTTACTTAACCCTGCAACCTTACCATTTGGTATGTAAGCTATATGGACTTTCCCATAAAAAGGCAAAAAATGATGTTCACACATGGAGTAAAAAGGTATGTCCTTTTCAATCACTATATCATTATTTTTAACAGAAAAAGTTTTAGACAAATGCTTTTTTGCACTTTCATCTATACCTGAAAATATTTCTTCATACATTCTTGCTATTCTATCAGGAGTTTCAATAAGCCCCTCTCTTTCAGGATCTTCACCTATTGCTTCAATTATCATTTTTACTGCTTCTTTTATTTTGTTATGATCTATCATGACTTAACTCCTTTTTTAGCTTTATTGTTTTTAATATATTCATTATAATAGTTCCTTATTTCTTCATAAATTTTGTGTTTGGGAAAATATAAATTCTCAAATTGTCTAACCCACATAACACCAAGCAAGCTGTTTGTAATAAACATTCCCTTGCATTGTTTAATAACACTTAATGGTATTTTCCCTTCAATTATATTAAATTTTGAGCCTAATTTATTAATAATAAAATTACGGACAACTCCATTTAAAAGTCCACATTCTACGGAAGGCGTTAATATAAAATCATCTAAAATTATGAATATATTTGACATAGTTCCTTCTGTAATATAATCATTTATATTCAAAAATACAGCTTCATCAAATCCTTGCTTTTGCCATTTCTCTTTTTCAATTATATTTTCAAGGTAATTAAAACTTTTTAAACTCACAATTGGGCTTTCAGGATTTTTTTTAATGCTGCTTAATTTAATTTTAAATCCTCTATCGTAATAATCTTCTGTATACTTTAGCTCACGTGCACTTAAAATTATATTTTTTTCAGAAACCATAATTTTAAGTGCGCAATTTGTAACTCCACATATATTATCATAAACCATTTTTGAATTAACTTCATTATTAATTTCTAATTTTTTAAGACCTTTATTTAATCTTTCTAAATGTTCATCTAAAAAAACAGGTTCTTTTAAAATAAGAATAGTTTCAAATAAGCCTTTACCAAAAAAGAAACCACTGTCATATTCTATAATAGGCTTATCATTTTTTATTAAATTGATTATCATATAGGCCCTTCTTTCCCAAGAACTTTCATAAGAGCAGCCGCCTTATGAAGAGTTTCTTCATATTCAAAAGCACAATCAGATTCCCATGTAATTCCTCCTCCAACACCAAAAGACGCTTTACCTTCCATCATTAATATAGTTCTTATTACTATGTTTAAATCAATGTTACCATCAAAACCTATATACCCTATTGAACCCGTATAAATATTCCTTCGAGCCTTCTCAAGTTCATTAATTATCTCCATAGAACGTATTTTAGGTGCTCCAGTAATAGATCCCCCAGGAAAACATGCCTTAATACAATCAATGCTGCTTTTTTCATCTTCAAGTTCTCCAATTACAGTAGATACTAAATGATGTACTGAAGGATATGTTTCAATTTTAAACATTTCTTTAACTTTTACTGAATGAGGTTTGCATACTTTACTTAAATCATTTCTCTCTAAATCTACAATCATTAAAAGTTCAGATTTATCTTTTTCGCTATTTTTGAGTTCTTCTAAAAACAATTTATCTTCTTTATTATTTTTACCTCTTGGTCTTGTGCCTTTTATTGGGCGAGTTTCTACTAGTCTATCTTTAATTTTTAAAAACCTCTCAGGCGACGAAGATAAAATTGCAAATTCATCCAAATTCATAAATGCAGAAAAAGGAGCAGGATTAATATGCCTTAAGTCTTTATAAACTTCATAAGGCTTTCTTTTACAATCACAAGTAAATCTTTGCGACAAATTAAGAACATAAGTATCCCCATTTCTTATATATTCTTTTACTTTATTTACAGTGTTTATATATTCTTCTTTAGTAAAATTAGATTTAAAAATTTTTTTATTAATATTATAGTCTGCATCATCGTAAACAATTTTTTTGCCATTTTTTATTTTGTTCTCTATTTCATTAATACTAGAACAAGTGTCTTTAAGTATTCCTAACGCTGTAATATAAGTTTTTTTTAATAAATTATCAATAATAATTATATTATCATAAAAATTAAAATATAAAGAAGGTATATTAATATCTTCATAAGATTTTTTAGGAATATTTTCTAATTCCATTCCAATATCATAAGAAATATATCCAATTCCTCCAGCTACAAAAGGTAATCCTGTTTTATTTTCAATATTATATTCTTCTAAAATATAATTTATTTTTTTAAATATATCTCCCTTTTCAATTACATCATTATATTTTATCAATCCATTTTTTACTTTTAAAGTCAAAAATGGATTGATACCAATAAATGAATACCTGCCAAGATTAGAAAAATCACTTCCACTATCTAAAATAGCCGAATTAATTTCATCTTTAAAAATAGAATATATATCAAATGGATCTAGCAAAGTATCAATAGCTTTAATTGATAATTTCAAAATCTATTCCTCCTGCCTCTAACTTCCAATAAAAAGTTTTTTAGCATCTTATGTCCATATTCTGTAAGTTCAGCTTCAGGATGAAATTGAACACCTTCAATTAAGTATTTTTTATGTTTAACTGCCATAATTACACCATCTTCAGTTTCAGCAGTAATTTTAAGCTCTGACGGCAAAGTATGTTTATCAACTATTAATGAATGATATCTTGTTACATTTATAGGATTTTTAAGTCCTTTAAAAACTCCCTGACTGTTATGATAAATAGGGGTTACTTTCCCGTGAACAGGTTTTTCCCCTTTTATTATTTTACTGCCAAAATAGCTGCAAATTGTCTGATGCCCTAAACAAATTCCAAGAATAGGAGTTTTTTCTTTAAAATAATGTACTACATCTAAACAAATACCCGCTTCTAATGGACTTTTAGGACCAGGCGATAGTATTATTGCTTCTGGATTTAATTCTTCTATCTGCTTTAAAGTTATTTTATCATTTCTATATACACATATTTCTTCATTTATTTCTTTAAAATATCTAAAAAGATTATATACAAAAGAATCATAATTATCTATCATCAAAATCATATTTAATTCCTCTTATATGTTTTTATATACTTTTAATTTTTTAATTATTATATAATATAATGGCATTTTTTTAAACAGTAATAATTTAATTATAAATTATTAAAATTTTTGTGTTAAATTTTTATTTTTTCAACTTTTTTATTTTAAAGTAAAATAAATTATTTTTTGCTTTTATTACATTAAAAACTATATATTAACATTTTCACTTGCATATATAAATAAAAATTAATAAAAACATAAATAAACTTCAACTATGAATAATATGATACTTTTCCCAAACATATTATGTAATATGGAGGTGAATAAATTGGAAAATAATATATCCAATAAAAATACTGAAAATTTAATAAATCTAATTCCTTATATACAAAATCAACTTTTAAATAAGAAACTACAAGGAAATAAATTTATTCTTTATACTAAAGATATATTTAATATAATGGAAATATTTGAACTTATTATTAATAAACAAAGTATTGAAAACAAATTATTTTATATAGAGCATATTTCTTATCAGATTCAACTTCAAATTGAAGACTATATAAAATAAGTTTGAAAAAAGTTTTGCAAGGAGTAGAAATATAATCCTCATTTTTCTATTCCTTGCAAAACTATAAAATTTAATTTTTATCTATTTTATTGGCTTTAATTTATCATTTATTAAATCCCATTCATAAGCTTCTCCAGTATTTACATTAACATAATACCAACCTATTGTAGCTACATGGTCTTCCATATTTTCATAAACTTGTATTACATAATAACTTTGATTATCACGATCTTGAATATGGTCATAAGCATATTTTATTTGTGAAGTACTATTTTTAACACATCCTTTAACTATTTCTACTGCTTTTTCTGGAGTTATTGTAGCACCAACTTTGTTTACAGTTTCCTTTTCTTTTTCTTTCATATTTTTTATAAATTGCTCTTCAATTTTAGCATCTAAAATATCTTTTAAGCTTTTAGCTTCTTTATTTTTATTATCAATTTTCAAGATTTCATCTAAATATTTTGTAGCTTCTTCATATTTATTTTCTTGAATAGAATTATTAGCTAATTCTATATTTTGTTTTATATATTCTTCTTTACATTGCTTAATTTTATCTTGAGCTTTATCATATAAATTTAAATTTTCTTTATAAATTTTATTTAATTCTTTTTCAGCTTCTAAATATTTTTTTTCATCCATTAAACTTATTCCTTTATTGTATATAGCTTTAATAGCTTTTAAATCTTTAGTTTTGTTATACCTATATATGCCTATCACGCCTATTATAAAAATTATGACTATCACTAAAAATATAATTACATTTTTCTTAAATGTTGTTTTATTCATAGTTAAATTCTCCCTTTGTATTTACACTGATTTAAATTCTTTAGGCCTATATTTTGTTAATCCAAAATAATATAATAAAGCATCAATAATTCTTTTACTTGCTAATCCATCTCCATATGGATTTATTGATTCACTCATTTTATCATACATACTAATATTTTTAATTAAAACTTCAGCATTTTTTAAAACATTAAGATAGTCAGTTCCTACAAGCTTAACAGTACCCGCCTTAACTGCTTCAGGTCTTTCTGTAACATTTCTTAATACTAATACAGGTTTCCCTAAATGAGGGGCTTCTTCTTGTAGTCCACCTGAATCTGTCATAATCATATAACATCTATTCATTAAATTATGAGTTTCTTTTGTATCAAGTGGAGGTAATAAATGCACTCTGCTTAGATTGCCTAAATATTTTTCTACAGTATTCCTTACAATTGGGTTTAAATGCACTAAATAAACTAATTCCACTTCTTCATTATTTAAAACTATATCTCTTAAAGCTTTGCAAATATTTTCTAAAGGTTCTCCCCAATTTTCTCTTCTATGAGCTGTAACCATTATTACTTTCCTATTATTATAATCAATTTTATTAAGTACATCATTAACAAATATATAATCTTTTTTTATAGTAGTTTTCATTGCATCTATAACAGTATTCCCTGTAATATATATTATTTCTTCATTTATTCCTTCATTTAATAAATTCTGTTTAGATCCATTTGTAGGTGCAAAATGTATATCACAAATTGTTCCAGTAAGTTTTCTATTCATTTCTTCAGGAAAAGGAAAGTATTTATTAAATGTACGTAAGCCAGCTTCTACATGTCCAACTTTAATTTGTTGATAAAAAGCTGCTAGAGAAGCTGCAAACGTAGTAGTAGTATCACCATGAACTAATATAATATCAGGTTTATAACTAGAAAATATATTTTCTAATCCACTTAAAACTTTATTTGTTATAGATGTTAATGTTTGTTTAGTAGTCATAATATTTAAATCATAGTCAGGCTTTATATCAAATAACTTAAGTACTTGATCTAGCATTTCTCTATGTTGTGCTGTAACACATACTGTCGATTCAAATTTGTTATTTTTTTCTAATTCTTTAACTAATGGTGCCATTTTTATAGCTTCTGGTCTTGTCCCAAAAATAGTCATAATTTTAATTTTTTCCATTTTATCATCTCCATATTTCATCATATTACTTTATAATATTTTATATATATCTATTATTTTATCAAAATATATTTATTATTCAATTTATAATTTATTGAGTTGTAACTAAAAAAGCTTGACATTTACTTATATTAGTCAAGCTTTAATAATTTATTTTTTATATACAGGTATATCAAATCTTAATATATAGTTTTTACATTTATCATATAAATTTTTTATACTATTTATTTGTTTTACAGCCCATCCTATGTCTGTCGCATATTGATGATTTCCCGGATTAGCTGGGTTCCATTTCATTTTATATAATGTGTCTTGCCCAGCATTTATATAACCCTTACCTATAAA
Organism: Clostridium prolinivorans; assembly: GCF_004011155.1. Lineage (GTDB taxonomy): Bacteria > Bacillota > Clostridia > Clostridiales > Clostridiaceae > Clostridium_AT > Clostridium_AT prolinivorans. The sequence continues at coordinate 123,308 of NZ_RJWG01000006.1, forward strand.
TTCAGCCCCTCCTATTATTGCATCTTCTGGCGTAAACCAATTATGCTCATAAGCATATTTCGCACCCCAAGCAACAGGATTTGGCCTATCTCCATCAGAAGAATAGAATGGTTTATCATAAGCTCCAACTCCATACATATTATATACTTTTTTACCTCCATAATATACTCCATTCGCTAAAGAGCTTGTACCGTTTCCAGTTTCTAATAGTGAATGTGCTATTAAATATATTTCATTTACATTATGTTTAAGTGAAGCTTCAATAAAATATTTAGCTTTTCCTTGTAATATACCTTTATTTAATAAAATATTATTAAGCTCAGATTCATTTATTCCAGCTTGTCCAGAAAGTTGTAAGAATTGATAAATATTTTTCTTTTCTAAAAAATTATTAGGATTAAGATAATATGCTACATCTTCTCTTTTAGCTTTTTGCCAATATTCCCCATTAGAGCCTCTGCCATATAAATCAGTTAAAGGGCTTCCATATTTCATTTGTTTATCTAATGCTTCTTCAAATGTTATAGTATAATTAGTATTCGTAATATATATTCCTTCGTCATTATATGGTTGTTTAGCTTTTGCAATAATTAAAAGTACTGCTGTTTCATTTTTTAAACTAGGTTCAACATTAGGAGCATTAAATATAGTTTGATATCCATTAATTGCTGGTGTAAAATTACCTTTCTTATGACTTCCTTTGCTCCATGATAATATTACTTTTGCACTATCATTTATGCCATCTATAAATCTCTTATCATTAGGATATAAATTTTGAGCTTCTATATTTATATCCAAAGCTTCATAAGGATTACTTGAAATAACTTTCTTCATTTTATTATAATATTCATCTGCTGTATACCAAATCTTTTTATTACTAGCAAGATTAAGATATTTATTTGTTTCAGATATGATCTCATCATTCACATTAATTGAATCTAATATAGTTTGATATCCATTAATTGCTGGTGTAAAATTACCTTTCTTATGACTTCCTTTGCTCCATGATAATATTACTTTTGCACTATCATTTATGCCATCTATAAATCTCTTATCATTATAATAAATCATTATAGCCTCATTTGATATATTAAATATATCATACGGAGCTGATAAACTAAATTTTGACATTATACTATAATATTCATTTGAAGTTATTGGGACTTTTTTATTTATAGCTAACTGCTTATTTCGTGTAGCAGCCTGCTTTATATAAAAATTAGCTGGTGAATTAATAACTGTATCATAGCCATTAATTGCTACACCAAAATTTCCTTTATTATGACTACCTATACTCCATCTTAAAATAGTAATTGCTGAATTATTTATTCCATTAATAAATCTATAATCATCTGAGTAAATACTATATGCTTCTTTATATATATTAAGAGCCTCATATGGATTAGTAGAACTATATGAAATAGCAGTATTATAATACTTATCAGCAGTCATAGTGCCTGCTTGAATACTGCTTGTTTTTGATAAAATTAAACTTGTAATAACCAAAACTATAATATTTTTCCTATATCTTAGCAATTTATCACCTCTTATCCCTACTTCATTAGCCTTGAGCATAATTCTAAGGTCTTGATATTACTAGCCCGTTAGGACTAATTTTTTTATCACTCAAATATATGTCATAGGATTTCCTCACTTTTTGTCGAATTATACTATATAAACACAAATAATATAAAAACAATAAGGAGGAAATCTCTATGTACCAACGTCAAGAAATTTTTAACATAATTGAACTTTTTACTTCTCAAAAGCTTATCAACTTTTATACAAGAATCTTCGATAATCTTGCTCTATCCTCATTACCCGATAGGGTACCTTCAAAATTTGGTCCTGCTGGATTTTCACGTCATGCTCTTTTTAGAGCTTTCATTGTCATGAAATGTGAGAAGCTTGGCCAAGTTACTGACCTTAAAGATTTTCTAGAAAATAATCTAATCATTGCTCAGCTTTATGGTTTCAATATTCTTAAGCCTTTACCTTCATACTGGGTTTTTCAGAGATTTATCAAAAATTTATCTAACTCTTATTTTAAAGAAATCATGAAAAATCAAGTTAATCTTCTTAAATAGCTAGGGTTTATTGACAACAACTTTATATCAGTTGATGACACTCCTGTTAATGAGTGGTTTTCACTCATTGGTAGTTATATTATTGCTGATAAAGGTTATGACTCAAAGCAAAATCATGATTTTATTCGTAATACCCTTAAAGGCCATGCCTTCATTGCATTAAATAAACATGGATCAAAACCTAAAAACTTAACATCAACAGGCAATGTAATATGCGATGCCGGATTAGCAATGCATAAAGATGGCAAACAATATTTTGATTCATATATTAAACAAAAGTTTTGCTGTCCTTTTAGGACTTCTAAAGATGATTCTTTATGTCCATGTAAACACGAAAAATTCTTTAACGGTAAGAAGAACAGAGGTTGTATAAAATACATAAGCATTGGAACTGATTATAGATCCTCTATAAATCGTGATTCTATATTTTTTAAGAAAATATACAGCCTTAGAACTGAATCTGAAAGATACAATTCTAGATGGAAGATTTTAAATATTGAACAAGCTTATGTTAGAAATATTAACTCTATTACTAATCTAAATACAATCGGACATATTTGCCTTTTAACTATTGCAATTGCTGCTATAAAATCTGGCTGTGTTGATAAATACAAATCCCTATCGGGATTAAAAAGGACAGCTTAAACTAAGTTGTATCAAAATTTTTAAGCATCAATTTTACCAAGGGGATAGTCTACCCTTTTTTGTTTCTTTAATTTCAACTTAAGTTCCATTTTAAATAGTTAAGCTATGCTTAATAACAATTGTAATAATTTAACTTTTATTGTTTTATTTTTTCTTTAATTATGCTCATATCTATTTTAAAACATTGGAAAAAAACATTTTTTATTTTTTATTTTTAATACTTAACATATTAACTTATAATTCTTAATATAATATTTATATATTTATTATACAACTTTTTTATACAATAAAAAATACCCTTTGTTTTAAGTGTATTCAAATGTCTATTAAATATATAAATTTTTTTCCCTAAATTATTACCAAATAACTTTCTATATTTTTTGTATTTTTCGAATTGTATTTTTTCTACTTCTGTATGCCATGAAGCAGCAAAATGATGTATACAATAAGTATTTTTAGTAAGAATAATTTCTCCAGTGATATAGTCTTTGGGGCAAAAATATTCTTTAGGATAAAGTACAATTCCCTCATCTATATTTTGAAATTTATTATTAAGATGTATGTTATATTTTTTTTTTGTCATATTTGTTATTGTAATAACATTAGTTGTAGTATCAAAACTTCCGTCTTCACAAATAAAATGCTTATTGTCATAAAATGATAAAAGATATTTTATCCATTCGTTACCTTTTTTAGCTCCCATAATCGCAGTTGGAATACTATTAACTGTTTCAAATCCTGAAAATGCATCATAACATAAAAATCTATCTATATTTCTTATTATTTCTACATCTGTATCCATATATATTCCACCATATTCATATAATACAAATAATCTTACATAATCTGTTACAAAAGCCCACTTTTTTGCTTGATATGCCTCCTTCACGTACATATTGGAATTAATGTCAAAATTATTTTCATTCCATTCTATAATTTTATAATCAGGACAATATTTTTTCCAACTATTTATACATTTTAAAGCTAGATCAGATAAAGGATTCCCTCCAAACCAACAATAGTGAATTATTTTAGGTATATTGCTCATATAAATCTCCTTTCTTTTTAATTTATAATATCAATTTTATACCTTCTTCTCAATATATAAATTTAGGTATTTAAGAAATTGTGTAAATGTATTAAAACTATTTCCATCAACCATAGTAGATTCTCCTGTATATTTAGATTAGACCTCTATATCATAAATAATTTCAGTAAGTATGGTTGATATATTTTTTATTTGTTACATTTATAATTAAGCATTTTTAAAATTAAATAAATTTAAAATAATATCTTTTAATATTTTTCTTTCTTCTTTTTCTAATATTAAAATTATATTTATAAATATACCAATAATAGCAGTTATAATACATATAATAAAAAATCTAATCCACGTATTAACTATAATTTTGTTTTTAATAAAAAATGATATTAGTGTTACTATAACAACAGATATTGTGTTTCTTACTATTAAAGGATAAAATGTAGTTTTCTTAAAATTTAAACATTTAGCTCCATATATAGGCAAAAAAGTTAATGTTCTTATAACTGCAACTATGGTACTTGTCCCTGCAATAATAAAAAGTTTTTGATTTGCATTTTTTGCAAATATTATTCCACTCATTGTAATTATAATCGATAGTAAACTTGTAAAAAATAATACTATAGATGATTGTTTTACTTTATTAGTTGCCGTAAACACATTCCATAAGCTTTCTTGTGGTAATGCAAAAACTAATTCGAAACAAGATATAATTGATAACATTTGCAATAGTAGTGCATTTTGGTCTGGAACCCATAATTTATAAAAAACATCTCCATATACAAATAATATTGACATAGGTATACATGCTAACATACCTAATAGTTTCATTGATAATAATAATTGCTTTCTTATATTGTCAAAATCATTTTGTGCATAACTAATTGTTAGTTGAGGTGCAAATATACTTGCTAACATAGAAAAAACTGATAATATCATTTGAGGCACCGTCTTTGCAATAGATAATATACCCATTGCTGATGCACCAATAAATATATTAGTAATAAGCAAATTTAACCCAGTTGCTAATATTGAGCTTAATTTTGAAAAAGAATTCCAAATGCCAGATGATAATAAAATTTTTATATAATTAAAATCAAAATATTTTTTTCTAATATTAACCTGAGGCAATAATTTTTTTGTATAAAATATATTTGTAATTATTATATATATAGTACACAGCAATGATGTTAATCCTATATACCATACAGAAGGTTCAAAAACATAAAATAATACTACTAATACTACTGCTTTTAATATATTAGTTTCTATTATTCTTTTTGATTCCAAATCTAGTCTATTTTTAGCAAATGGTGCTATTCCGAATACTGATCCTATTATATTAATTAAAAAATTTAAAAAAACAAATGTTAATAATAACTTTATATCAGTTAAAATATTATATGGAACATTTACTATTCTATTTATAAAAAATATAATAAATACTGAAGGAATGGTCATTACACTAGCTATAATTATATTTGCAAATATAACTGAAGTAAAATATTTATTTACAGATTTATCATCGTTTTTATAAAGGCTAATCGTAACAAATCTACCTGCCATTGAATTTAGAGCAACCGTTACTATTTGAGCATAATTAACAAAATCATTAGCTAATCCTACAAATCCATAAGCTTCTCTACCAACATTTTTAATTAAAAATGGGGCTAAAAAGAAACTTGTACCTGCGTTTACAATAAAAGCGACAATTTTTGCTATCATATTAATTGCCAATTGATTATTTTTCATATTATTACCTCTAATTTATTATAATCTCTGATTAAATTTAACTGTAATGATTTATCTTAAAATAAATTTTATTTAATACGTATTTTTATTACCTATTTTATAAATTTTTACAATTAATTTTGGAAATTTTATTATAGTACTCCTTATCCAATCTTTTTTTTGTAATTTTTCAATATTTTTTTCTAATTGTTTTAATTTATGATTATTATTTATGCAATCAATAATATAATAAGCATCATTTTTGGCAATACAATTCATCTCTTTATACATTGTTAATAAAACTTTAGTTATTATTATATAAATTAATGTATTTATTTTTTTATTTTTTAACTCATCAACAAAATTAATTAAACTTTCAATTATTTTTAATATATCTAAATAATTTTTATTTGACTTTGTTTTTGTAATACTTCCTTTTCTCTGTATATAATAATAAAATGGTTTATTATTATACTTTACCTTTTGTGCCAAAATATATGCTCTTGGAGTAAATTCTATATCTTCATGATATACTCCCTCCATAAAACAAAGTTTATTTTTTAATAAGAATTCTTTTTTGTACATATTTAACCACACCATAGGTAAATAGGCATTAAAATTTATTAAATCTTGTAAAAAATTTATTCCACAATATATATTATTTATATCAATATTTGCTTCCCTTATAATCTTTAAATCTTTACTATCATTATAATAATAACCATTAAAACAAATAATGTCCAAATCGTTAATCTCACATTCTTTATATAATTCTTCTAGCATTTTAGTATCTATAAAATCATCTGAATCTAAAAAAAATACATATTTACCTTTAGCATATTTTAATCCTATATTTCTAGCTGCAGAAAGTCCTTTATTTTTTTGTTCAATAATTAAAATATGTTCAAAATATTTTTTATATTTTTGTATAACATCAATTGTATTATCTGTAGACCCATCATTTACAACAATAATCTCAATTTCTTTTAATGATTGATTTAATAACGAATCTAAACATTTATTAATATAAGGTTCTACATTATATGCTGGTAATATTACCGACACTTTAATATCATTATCCTTCACTTTAACACCTTCTTAATTATTTTTTATTTTATACATCATATAAATTTCTATTATTTTCATCTTTATTATTAAATCCTTTCATATATAACCCGCATAAGCTAATGGATAAAAAAGTCGAACTCATTGGTTGAAAAAAAACATGTCCACCTAAAATACTAAAAATAATAATACAAATAAAAGATATGAAAAAGGGTCTTTTCACTTTAAAGTTTTCTTTTGGTATGTTTTTTATAAATATATAAACGCAAAAACCATAAGTTAGGATTACTCCAATTATTCCATAATAAAAAAATATATCAAATAAGTCCATTTCTATACTTTTTAAACCGTTAAGACCTAAGATATGTGCTAACTCTTTTTGTATTTCAAATGCACCTGATCCAATAAATATTTTTATAATACTAAAATTATTCAAAAAATATTTTGATATTTCTCTTAAAAAAATATTTCTTGTACTTAATAAATAAGTTATAATATTATAATTATTTGTTTTTTGCAAAGTAAATTGTATAAAATATATTTGTCTTTCTAAAATTTTTCTTAATATTAAATAACTATAATTATTTAATATTAAGAAGATTATTATTAATATTATCCCTATATAACTATATATATTTTTTACAGACTTATCATTATTAATAGAGTTAATCTTATAAATTTTATTATATACAAAATATAAAATAAATGAAAATATTGAAAAAAGTATGCTAGATTTAGTCCCAAGAAATATAGTTGGAATAATTATATAAACTAACATTAAAAATTTTTTAATATATTTAAACTTATTAAATTCCTTTTCTATAGCAAAAATCAAAAGTACAATCATGCTTATATTAAGACCATTTAATGATATAAATGATCCTTTATATCCAAATCCTTTTGTATAGCTTGAACTCCCTATATTTAAAACATATGAAGTCAAAATTAATATAGGCAAAATATATAAATTATTATTAATTGAACTTACTATTGTACTTAATTGAAATTTTTTTGCATCATAAAGTGAAAATATAGCTAATGTTAAAACTAAAAAATATATTAATTTAAACGAAGAATAAATATTGAAAAATTTGTTATAAAATAAAAAATTAATTCCTAAAAAAAATATAATAGAAAAGAAATACAATATTCTTTTGCTTTTCGTACTATTATATTTAAATATACAATATATACAAAACATTGTTACCAATACTCTAATAAACTGTCCAAGAGAAATATTGGGATTAACAAATTTTATCCAAATTCCATTTAAAAAATCAATAAATAATGTCAAAGAAAGTATATAATAAAATACTACTTCCTCAAATGACAATTTATTCTTTAAACCAAATTTCATATTTTTATCACTCTGCCTCTCAAAAATACATCCTTTATATATTGTAATTTAATTAACAAAATATCTTATTTTCTAAAAAATCAACTTACTGTTATAAATTTCAATCTGTTTTTATTAAACATTATTAATAAAAATATTTATTAAATCATTTTTAATATTATTAACTTCATACATACGACTAGTATTTAAAGCATTTTTTATCATAATTTTCTTATCATTTTCATCTAATTGAAAATACTTTAATATTTTTTCTTTTAGCATTTCACTGTCACCTGCTTCAAAAAAGAAGCCATTATATCCATCAATTATATAATCTTTCAATCCTCCTATATTACTACCAATTACAGGTATTCCACAAGCCATAGCTTCAATTCCTACAAGTCCTAAACTTTCACCCATTGTAGGAAAACAAAAAATTTTTAAAGAGTTATATATGTATATTAATTCTTCTTGAGGTAACAACGGAAAATGTATTATCTCATCTTGTAACTCATATTCTATTACTTTTAAATTGAATTTTTCTAATTCTTTCCCATCTCCTACTACAATTATTTTTTTATCATTAAAAAACTTTTGTTTTTTTAAAAGATACATTGCTTCTAAAAACACATTCCAACCTTTCTTTGTATCTATTCTCCCAACATATCCAATATAATCATACTGTGGATTTAATTTAAGTCTTTCACACACTAAATTTTTATCTTCTATTTTATAAAAATTTTCTTTATTTATCCCTGAAGATGGATAAACAAAAATTTTATTAAAATTAATATTAAAATCTTTATTTACCAAATTTTTAAAATAATTTGAAGGAACTATTATTAAATCACTGTTTTGTAATAATGTTTTTGTGTATAATTGTAATTTTTGTTGAAAATTAGTTTCTGGAACTATATCACTGCCATGAACATTTACAAATATCTTTATATTTTTTTTTATTTTTTTTAAAATAATAAGTGGTATTGCATTGTGAGATGCATAGTGTACATATATAACATCATATTTTTTAAAAATACCTTTAAATATAATATTAAAATAGAATAAAATATATTTAATTAACTTTTTTATTTTATTAGTTTGCTTTGTTAATACAATTTTATAAACTTTAAAATTGGAATTTTTTAAAATTTTTTCAGTGTTTTTTACAAAAACTCCATAATTAGGATATCTTTTGTTAGGATACATATTTGAAATTAATAAAATTTTTATTCTTTCTTTCATTGTTTTTATTCTCCATACTATATCTTAAAATATTAAAATATTAATCTTTTAGATTATCTAAATTTACTTTTTAGGACTAATTTAACAAATTTAAAATTCCCAATAATATATCTTCTCCACATCCTTCTTGGCTCCTGAATAAATCTATAAAACCATTCTAATCCTAAATTTTGCATCCATTTAGGAGCTCTTTTAGTTACTCCTGCAACTACATCAAAACTTCCACCTACCCCCATAACAAATGGTACTTTCATAATTTTCAAATATTCATTAATCCAATATTCTTTTTTAGGACTTGAAAACGCAACAAATAAAATATCTGGTCTTGAATTTCTTATTTGTTCTGCTATTTGTAAACTCTCATCTTCTTTAAAATATCCATTTCTATATCCCGCTATATTTAAATTAGGATATTTCTCTTTATAAATTTCAACTACTCTTTTTACTACTTCTTCTTTTGCTCCAAAAAAATAAATTCTATATCCTTCTTTAGCTGCTTCTTTTACTAAGTTATTAAAAAGATCTATACCTGTTACTCTTTCTGGGAGTGGTTTACCTAAAAGTTTAGACGCCCAAACTATGGATTGTCCATCTGCATTGATAAGTTCACAGTTGTTTATTATTTCTGTAAGTTTTTTATCTTTTTGCATAAGTACAGCTTTGCTCGCATTTATTACAACATGTTGTGTATATTTCTTACTTTTAATAATTTGTTTTATTTTTTCTATAGTTTCATCCATTGTAAGTGCATCTATATAACATCCCAACATATGTATCCTTTTATCCAATTATTTTCCCACCTTTTTATAATTATTACATTTAAAGGTTGTTATATATAACAACCTTTAAATTCTCCAATATTTAAAACCCAATTGTTTAGCTTTCTCAGAATCTACTACTGCTTTTGTATCTATATATATAGGAGATGTTTTCATTAAATTTTTAATATATTCTAAATCATCAAACTTTATTTGATACTGTTTTGTAAGTACTAATACAACATCAGCATCTTTTAAAGCCTCCTCTTGTGTATTTACTTTAAAAGGATATTTTGTTGGTACAATAGGATCAAAAGCCTTAACATCTGCCCCTTCTTTAATTAAAAGTTTAGTAATATCAATAGGTGGACTTATTCTATCATCATTAGAATAGTCTTTCATAGCTAATCCCAAAACTGCTATCTTAGAATTTTTTATATCTTTATTGACACTTTTTAATAATTCTTTTGTTTTATCAACTATAAATTGAGGTAATTTTTCATTTTTTTCACGTGCTAATTTTAACAATTCCATATTTACAGATAATTCATTTGCTTTAGGTGATATATAATGATAAGCATTAGGTATACAATATCCTCCTACTCCTGGACCTGGTGTTAATAAATTAACTCTTTTATGTGTATTAGCTAATCGTATAACTTCAAAAATATCTATTCCTAGAGCTTCAGCAAATCTTGCAAATTCTTGAGACATAGCAATATTGACATCTCTTTGAACATTTTCAAATACTTTTGAAGTTTCTACTGCCTTTATATTACTTGCTGGAACCATTTCGGCTTTACAAACAATCGATAAAAGACTCATTGCTCTTTGTAGGCTTGCTTCATTTATTGCTCCTACTAAAGTAGGCATATTAGCAAATTCATCAAAAGCATTACCTTCGGCTATTCTTTCAGATGCATAAGCTAAATAAAAATCTTCTCCTGCTTTCATACCTGATTCCTTCTCAAGTATAGGCAAAATAAACTCTTCAGTGGTTCCTGGAATAACAGTACTTCTAACTACAACTAAATCCTGTCTTTTAATATTTCTTCCTATTAATGTACAAGCTTCTTTTAGATGATCCATTATATAATTCCCATTCTTTATAGGAATTCCAACTGTTACAATTATATTATTGCAATTTTTAACTGCTCCTTCTGCATCTATAGTTGCTTTATATCTTCCTTCTTTAAGTTGAACTTTAAGAATTTCTTGTATAGTTACATTATAAAATTTTTCTGTATGATGTGTAATTCCATTATTTATATCTTCTACTAGGCTTGAATTAACATCAACCCCTATTGTATCACATCCTCTTAGTGCAAAACTTAATGCTAGCGGAAGTCCTACAAATCCTTGTCCAAATATACACACTTTCTTATTTAACGAACTTTCACTAATTTCTTCTTTTAAATTTCTAATTTTTGAATAATTATTTTCCATCTTATTTCCTCCTATTTAGCATTTTTATCTCCAAATAATACAAAAAATGTTTTAAATATTAATTTCATATCAATCCATGTATTTCTTTCTTCTATATATTTTATATCTAATTTCATCCAATCTTCAAAATCTATACTGTTTCTCCCCATAACTTGCCAGTAACATGTAAGCCCTGGTTTTGCTAATAACTTTTGCTTTTGATAATTTGTAAATTGGCTTACTTCTTTAGGAAGATTTGGCCTTGGGCCTACCAAAGACATGTCCCCTTTAAGGACATTAAATAATTGTGGTAATTCATCAATACTTGTTTTTCTGATAAATTTTCCTACTTTTGTTATTCTAGGATCATCTGTCATCTTAAACATAGGTCCAGACATCTCATTTTTGTCTTTAAGTTTATCAAGTAATTGTTCTGCATTTTCTATCATAGATCTAAATTTATACATTTTGAAAAGCTTTCCGTTTTTTCCTACTCTTTCTTGTGAAAATATAATTGATCCACCTGATTCAATTTTTATTGAAATAGCTGTTATTATCATTATGGGGCTTAATAAAATTATTCCAAACAAAGAACCTAAAACATCTATAAACCTTTTTGTTATATAATACCCCTTGCTCTTTTCAAATTTATTAATATTTTCATCTTTATTAATATTTTCATCTTTATAAACAGAATCTTCTTTTCTTATACTCTCCATAAATATTTCCCCCTATAAATTTGACATAAAATCTCACTATATGTCAACAATACATATTTTATTATACTAATATTAATGTATTTATTCAAATACATTGTATTATATTTATATTTTTTTGTATATTTCCTTATTTTATGACAATATTATTATATTATTTATTTTTCTATAAGTCTATATGAAGTCTATTGTAAATGATAAAATAAAAATGCACAAAAAGTGGAAAATAAAAATGTACAATTTTGTACATGAATT
>NZ_RJWG01000059.1 GCF_004011155.1 Clostridium prolinivorans
CTTTTGCCTTTTAAATAATCTTCAAATATTCTTTTAACTATTTCTGCTTCTTTAGGATTTATAACTAAATCGCCGTATTCATCCTTGTCATAACCTAAAAATCTTGTGGTATTTATAATCAGCTTTCCTCGTTCAAACTTCTTCTTTACCCTCCATTTTAAGCTGTCGCTGACATTTTTGCTTTCTTCCTGTGCAAAAGAAGAGAGGACGGTTAGCATAAGCTCTCCATCCCCTGATAAAGTTTTGATATTTTCTTTTTCAAATATTATTTCTACATTAATATATTTTTGGTTCTCTTCCGCTCCTAAGCATACATACTTATTA
>NZ_RJWG01000060.1 GCF_004011155.1 Clostridium prolinivorans
CTGTTAAATAATTCTTTTCAGGCTTTATCTTAACTTTAAAAAATACATTTCCTTTTTCATTATCTATGGTTGCATCTTCATCTATAGCAATAACTTGTCCCTTTAATGTGCCATATTCAGCCTGGTTTAATCCTCCTACTGCCAGTGATACCTCATCATTTTCATGTATTCTTGGTCTATCACTACTTGGAATAAGTGTTTCTACAATTATATCTTCATCAGTAGCTGAAATAGTTCCTAAAAGGCTGCCGCCTTGAAGTACCATCCCTTTTTTAAGTTCAGTATTTAAATGAATTATTCCACTTC
>NZ_RJWG01000007.1 GCF_004011155.1 Clostridium prolinivorans
GCTCAATGGCGGAGCATTCGGCTGTTAACCGAAGGGTTGGAGGTTCGAGTCCTCTCCACGGAGCCATAATTTAATATCTGGTGATGATGGCGAGAAGGTAACACCCGTTCCCATTCCGAACACGCAAGTTAAGCTTCTCAGCGCCGATGGTACTGCTCGGGAGACCGAGTGGAAGAGTAGGACGTTGCCAGGTAGGTTTAAAAACCTAATATAAAGTTTATTAAGGCCAGATAGCTCAGTCGGTAGAGCAGAGGACTGAAAATCCTCGTGTCCCTGGTTCGATTCCTGNTATAAAAACCACTAAGTTTAAAAGCTTAGTGGTTTTTTGTGTTAATTTTTCTATTCTAGATTGAAAATATATATATAATTAGATATCTATAATTTAAAAATTACCTGTCAATCATTATAATAAACATAAAAAATTTCTATTAAAAAAATATCCATCAAAGTAGAGTAAGTTTTAGTGATGCAAAAGTAAATTTCTTTATTAATCATTTAAAAAAATGTCTTAAAATTTTTATAATATTATAGTAAGCTTTATTTGGTGCTTTTTTAATTATTCTTGTCCAGTTATGAACAGAAATTGCAATATATTAAGAGATTATAATAAATCAATTATAATAGATATTTATAATTTAAAATTTATCATTGACAAATATATAATAGGAATATATACTTTAATTGTCAACCTTATATGCAAGTTAAGTTAACAATTATCAAAAGGAGTGTTAATATGAGTTTAAAGTTTTCTATTAAAGAAATGAGTACAGTAGCTATATTTTCTGCGTTAACAGCAATATTAGCTCAGATTTCTATACCTCTTCCTTTTAGTCCCGTTCCTATAACTTTTCAAATATTTGCAGTATACATATCATCAATAATATTAGGTAGTAAGCTTGGAACTTTGTCTCAAATAATTTATGTACTGTTAGGGGCAATAGGTATACCTGTATTTGCTAACTTTTCTGGTGGGTTACATTTTATACTCGGTCCTACAGGAGGATATATTTTAAGTTATCCTATTATTGCATTTATTATAGGTAAAATTTTAGAAAAAAAACAATCTTTTATAATTACAGTTTTAGGCTTGTTATTTTCTTTGATAGTTTGTTATTTTATTGGAGTACTTCAACTTTCCATAATTACTAAAATAACAATTCAAAAAGCTATATTAGTAGGAGCTCTTCCTTTTATTCCCTTGGATATATTAAAAATTATAATTGCATATTTAATTGGAGTAAAAGTTAGAGTAAGTCTTTTAAAGGCTAATTTGATAAAATGTTAGTTTTAAGAGCTCATCATTTATTATGTATCCAAGGTTATGTAGGGAATGGTTATAATAGAGAATTTGTTTATAATATGAATAGAGTTATAAAGGCACTTAAATATAATCCTTATATAAAAATAATAGCAAAAACAGATGTAATTTGTTCAGCATGTTCTCATAATACAATAAATAGTTTATGTGAAGATGAATATAAAGTTTCTTATTTGGATAATGAAGTGCTAAAATTGTTAGGTATTAATAGTAATAGTGTATTTCATTATAAAAGTATTTTAAAAATTTTAAAGGAAAAATTAGACCGTGAAAACTTTATAAGAATTTGTTCTAATTGTGGGTGGTTTTCACAGGGATATTGTGAAAAAGGACTTTTTACTAAATAAATTTTTATTTGATAATAAAGTTTTTATTCAAAAATAGAAAAAATTGATTATCTTAACAAAAAGTATTTTTATTGAGAATTAAGCACTATATTATCGGTAAATTTTTAAATATTATAAATTGTATAATGGAAGTTAATTTATAGATTATTTTACTTTAATAATATTATTTTTCTATTGAAATTAAAAGCATGGCAATTTCCAAATAAAAGAAGTTGCCATAATTTTTTATATATTATTGAAATTATTTGAAAATATATTGATATATAAATTTCTATTATATATAATATTGTTTAAAGAAAAGTCATACTATTTTGAAAATTATGTTTAAAATAAAAAAGGAAATAAAGTAAAAAAATAGAATATATATTTAATATATAGAAATATATAAATTAAAATAAATTATCTCTAATTTATAGTTGATTATTTAACTAATATTTATATAATTTCATTTAATAAGCTGTTGTTGAATAAAATTTTATATATTTACTTTTATAGTATTTTTTAAAATTTTTAAATGACAAAATTTAATTTTGAAATTATATAAAAATTTATATTTTTAGAAAGGCAGGAGTTTCTTATGAAAGAATACAAAACTCAAAATTTAAGAAATGTAGGAATTGTAGGACATAGTGGAGCAGGAAAAACTACATTAACAGAATCTTTATTATTTCACACTAATACAATTGATAGAGCAGGAAAAATAGAAGAAGGCTCAACTATAAGTGATTATGATTTAGAAGAAAGAAAAAGAAAAATATCAATAGCTACATCAGTAGCACCTTGTGAATGGAAAGATATAAAAATTAATTTATTAGATATGCCTGGTTATTTTGATTTTATAGGAGAAATGATAGAAGGATTAAAAGCTGCAGATATAGCTTTAATTGCTGTATGTGGAGTATCTGGAATTCAAGTTGGGACTGAAAAAGCTTGGGATTATGTAAATAAGAATAAAATGCCTAGAGCATTTTTTATAAATAAATTAGATAGAGAAAATAGTAATTTTGAAAAAGTATTGGAGGATTTAAAAGAAAAGTTTGGTATATCTGTAGTACCTATTCAATATCCTATAGGGAGTGAAGAAAATTTCAAAGGTGTTGTAAACGTTATTTCAAGAAAAGCAAGAATATTTAATTCAAAAACTAACAAAATGTTAGAAGAAGATATCCCTTATGAAATTTTAGATAAAGTGGACCAATGTAAAAATATGATAATGGAAGCTGTAGCAGAAACAGATGAAGTTTTACTTGAAAAATATTTTAATGAAGGTGAGTTAAGCGATGAAGAAATTTATAAAGGTCTTATAAATGGTGCCTCAAAAGGAGAAATTGCACCAGTTATGTGTGGAAGTGCGTTAAAGGGAATAGGAATAGAAACTCTTTTAGAAGATATAGTTGAATGTTTTCCATCACCTAATAATATAGAATTGTTAAAAGCTAAAAATATAAAAAATAATAATGAAGTTGAAATTAAGATAGATGAGGCTGCTCCATTTTCAGCTTTTGTATTTAAAACTATAGCCGATCCATTTGTTGGGAAAATGTCTTTATTTAGAGTTATGAGTGGTAAAGCTAAAACTGATTCTATTGTATATAATTCTACAAAAGACAAGCAAGAAAAAATTGGAAGTATGTATTTTTTAAGAGGTAAATCACAGATACCTACTTCAGAAATAATAGCAGGTGATATAGGTGCTGTTGCTAAACTGCAATATACAAATACTGGAGATACTTTATGTGAAATGGCCTTACCTATTGCTTTTGAAAAAATTAATTTTCCAGAGCCTTCTATATCTATGGCTGTTATGCCTAAATCTAAAGGGGATGAAGATAAGCTTTCTTCAGGGCTTTTTAAACTTTTAGAAGAAGATCCTACTTTTAAAATTTCAAGAGATGTTGAAAATGCTGAAATGATAGTATCGGGTATTGGAGAAACCCATCTTGATATAATAGCAAGTAAATTAAAAAATAAATTTGGGGTAGATGTTATCCTTGAAAATCCTAAAATACCATATAGAGAAACTATAAAAAAGGCTGTGGATGTCCAAGGAAAGCATAAAAAGCAGTCTGGAGGACATGGACAATATGGAGATGTATGGATTAAATTTGAGCCAAGGGAAGATGAAGAAGATGACTTGCAATTTGTTGATGAAGTAGTAGGGGGAGTTGTACCTAGACAATATATACCTGCCGTTGAAAAAGGATTAAGAGAGTGTATTCAACATGGTGTTTTAGCTGGATATCCAGTTATTAGACTAAAAGCTACTCTTCATGATGGTTCTTTTCATCCTGTAGATTCATCTGAAATGGCATTTAAGGTAGCTGCTTCTCTTGCATACAAAAAAGGTCTTGCAGCGGCAAACCCTATATTACTTGAACCTATAATGCATGTGGAAGTACTTGTACCGGATGAGTATATGGGAGATGTTATGGGAGATATAAATAAAAAAAGAGGAAGAGTGCTTGGTATGGAACCACAAAATGGATATCAAAAAATTATTGCTGAAGTTCCTATGGCAGAAATGATTAAATATGCTACTGACCTTAAATCTATGACTCAAGCAAGAGGAAGTTTTAAAATGAAATTTGAAAGATATGAAGAAGTTCCAGCTAATGAAGCTTTGAAAATAATAGAAAATGCTAAAAAGGACAAGGAAGAATAATAATATATTAAAACAATAAATTTTTAAGTGGACATATAAATATATTTAGATAAATTAAAAAACCATGCATATATTAGAAAAAATCTTTTTATGCATGGTTTTTATTTATAAAATTAAAGAAATATTAGATTTAAATTGTTGTTTTTAGAAATTATCAGCTAATAATTCAAAGTAACCTTGTGGATGTAAGCAAGCAGGACAAACTTTTGGAGCTTCTTCTCCTTCAAATATGTAACCGCAATTGCCGCATTTCCATAAAGTAGAAGTTTCTTTTTTAAATACTTTATCATTTTCTACATTAGATAATAACTTTCTGTATCTATCTTCATGATGTTTTTCAACTTCTGCAATTTTTCTAAAAGCAATAGCTATTGTATCAAATCCTTCTTCTTCAGCAACATCAGCAAATTTTGGATATAAATCAGACCATTCTTCATTTTCTCCATTTGCAGCTGCAAGTAAATTTGTTTTTGTATCTCCAAGTGCAACAGGGAAATTAGCGGTAATTTCTACTGTATCCCCTGCAAGTCCATTTTCATTTAAAAATTTAAAAAATCTTTTTGCGTGTTCTTTTTCATTGTTAGCTGTTTCTGTAAATATATTAGATATTTGTACAAATCCTTCTTTTTTTGCAACAGAAGCATAAAAAGTATATCTATTTCTTGCTTGAGATTCTCCTGCAAAGGCTTTCATTAAATTTTCTGCTGTTTTAGTTCCCTTTAGTGAATTCATAAAAATCCCTCCATTTAGTAAAAATTACATTATGTTCATAATATATATTTTTTTACTTAAATTATATCATAAATTTTCGCTGTATAGTAAAAATTTATGTTAAAAAATAATGAATATTTTATAATATAATACAAAAAATAATCATGGCGTTATTTAAGGAGAAAATATTGTAAGCTAAAGGAGAGATTTTATGTCAGAATACCGTTTAGAAATCAATGGGCCTATAGGATTAAGTGATTATAGTAATATTAATGATTATATGAATATAATTGGAGAAAATGATAAAGTTATTATTTCAATCGGCCCTGGAGATGCACATAATGTAGATATAATAACAAATATATTACATCATAATGGACTTGAAGTAGCAATGAAGGGCGGACATGATGATGACGGAAGATATTTTATAACTGCTTATAGAAGAGGAGATGAATTTAAAGGATAAAGATAATGGGACTGTTATAATAAATTTTTATAGCAGTCTCATTATCTTTGTTTTTCTATATAAAAATGCTTTATTTTTTGATATAATAATGTTTGAAAATTAAAAAAATATGGAGGCAAGTCATGGATAAAAAATATGTAATAGGAATTGATTTAGGTGGTACTAAAATAAGTGGTGCTCTTGCAGATTTAAATGGGAATGTGCTAAGTAAGCATACTATACCTACAAAAGCTTCTGAAGGTGAAAATGCTGTACTTAATAGAATATTTGAAGTAATTGAAAAGGTTATGGAGATAGCTAATAAAACTTCCAGTGAAATTAAAACAATAGGAATAGGTTCTCCTGGACCTTTAAATGCTAAGACTGGAGTTATAATAACTACGCCAAATCTTCCTTTTAAAAATTTTCAGCTTGTAAAACCATTGGTAGAAAAATTTAATATACCTACATATCTTGATAACGATGCAAATGTTGCAGCTATAGGAGAATATATGCTTGGAGCAGGAAAAGGGACAAACAATATGGTTTATGTAACAGTAAGCACTGGAATAGGTGGAGGTGCTATATTAAACGGTAAAATATATAGAGGAAGTACATCCAATGCATTAGAAATTGGACATACAACTCTGCTTCCTAATGGTCCAAGATGTAATTGTGGTAATTATGGCTGTGCAGAGGCATTAGCTTCAGGTACTGCAATAGCAAGACAAGGAAGGGAAGCTGTAGAAAGTGGAGAGGAAACTTCACTTAAAAATTATGAAAACATTACTTCATATGAAGTTTTTAAAGAAGCTGAAAAAGGAGATAAAGTATCTAAAGACATATTAGATAAAAGTTTAAACTATTTAGGTATAGCTGTTGCAAATATTATAACCAGTTTTGATCCAGATATGGTTGTAATAGGTGGAGGAGTTGCACAGGCTGGTAAAATAGTTTTTGATAAAGTTCAAGAAGTAGTGGATAAAAGATGTTTTAAAGCTATGTCTGAATATTGCAAAATTGTCCCAGCAGCTTTAGGAAAAGATGCTGGAGTTATAGGAGCTGTAGCTTTAGCTTTATTAGAAGGATAAAATTTAATACATAAAATATAAAAGTGAATGAAATGTAATTATAACAAATTACACTTCATTCACTTTTATAATAAAATAATTTATAAAAAATATATAGTATGATTAAATTACGATAAGCTTTTAATTTTCTAATTTATTAATTTATATTGATTAAAAAGCTTTATTATATCCATGGCTATTTATTAATTTAATAAAAATATTTTATTAAATTAATCATATTATTATATAGATTAGTTTTAATATAGGAGGCTTAAAATGTTATTAATTAAAAATGGAACAATTATTACTATGTGTAGCGATATTATTGAAAATGGAGAAGTTTTAATTGATAAAGGGAAAATCATAAAAGTAGGTGAAAATATAAATGTATCTTCAAATTGTGAAATATTTGATGCTGAAGGCGGTTTTGTTATGCCTGGTATAATCGATGCTCATTGTCATATAGGAATGTGGGAAGATGGTCTTGGCTTTGAAGGTGATGATGGGAATGAAATTACGGATCCTGTTACTCCACAGCTTAGGGCTATTGATGCAATTAATCCTATGGATAGAGCTTTTAAAGAAGCTTATGAAAATGGTATAACATGTGTATGTACAGGACCTGGAAGTGCTAATGTTATAGGAGGACAATTTGCAACAATTAAAACTAAAGGTAAAAGAATAGATGATATGATAGTTCAGGAACCAGCAGCAATGAAAGTTGCTTTTGGTGAAAATCCTAAAAGATGCTATAATTCAAAAAAACAAACACCATCAACTCGAATGGCAACAGCATCTATATTAAGAGAATATCTTTTTAAGACTAAAAATTATATAAAAAACAAAGATAAAAATGAAAATTTTGATATGAAACTTGAAAGCTTAATACCAGTTGTAAATGGAGAACTAAATGTAAAAGCTCATGCTCATAGAGCAGACGATATTTTTACTGCTATTCGTATTGCTAATGAGTTTGGTCTTAAAATGACTATAGAGCATTGTACAGAAGGGCATTTAATTGCAGATGAACTTGCTAAAGAAGGATATGCTGCAATAGTTGGACCATCACTTACAACTAGAAGTAAAGTTGAGTTAAAAGAATTGAGTTTTGAAACTCCTAAAGCTTTATATAAAGCAGGTGTAAAAATAGCTTTAATGACAGATCATCCTGTAATACCAGTACATTATCTTCCTATGTGTGCTGCATTAGCAGTAAAAGCAGGATTAGATGAGGAAGCTGCACTTAAAGCAATAACTATAAATCCAGCAGAAATACTTGGTATTTCTCATAGAGTAGGATCTATTGAAATAGGTAAAGATGCAGACATTGTGGTATTTGACAAACATCCTTTTGATATTTATGCTAAAACAAAATTAGTTTTAATAGATGGAGAAATTGCATTTATAGATGCTAAGCATAAAAATTAAATATAATTTAGTAAAATAATAATTTTATTAAAAATATATTTTATGATTAAATTTTATATGAATAAAAATAAATTCATTGACATTTTTGCTGTATTAATTTAAAATAAACATAAAATTTAATATTATTCTTTTCTTATCAAGAGAGGCGGAGGGACTGGCCCTAAGAAGCCCGACAACCTATGTCATTTTAAGACAAAAGGTGTCAATTCCAGCAGAGATGTATTATTTCTGAGAGATAAGGGAAATAGTAAAATAAGAAATTAACGCTATTTTTCTTTTCGAAAGTAGCGTTTATTTTTATATTAAAAGGGGGCACTAAAATGCAAATAAAAAATATTTATAAAAAGAAAAAACCTATTATTTCTTTTGAGATTTTTCCTCCTAAAAAGGAAAGTCCTATAGACACTATATATGATACAATAGAATCTTTAAAAGATTTAAAACCAGATTTTATAAGTGTAACCTATGGGGCAGGTGGAAGCACTAGAGATAAAACTATAGAAATTGCATCATTAATAAAGAATAAATATTATATTGAGACTTTAGCACATTTAACTTGTATATCATTAACAGAAGAAAAACTTCAAAAATTTATAGAAGAATTAAAAGAAAATAATATTCAAAACATTATGGCTCTTAGAGGAGATTTACCTCAAAATTTTAATGAAGAGTTATTTCAAAAAAGCCAGTATAAATATGCAAGTGATTTAATAAAGTCCATAAAAAAAGATGATGAAATATGTATAGGTGGGGCATGTTATCCTGAAGGGCACTTCGAGTGTAGCAGTTTAGAAAAAGATATTGAAAATTTAAAAATAAAAGTGGATTCAGGAGCAGATTTTCTTATAACTCAGCTTTTTTTTGATAATGAAAGTTTTTATAGATTTATTGATTTATCTTATAAAAAAGGAATTAATGTGCCAATTTCTGCTGGAATAATGCCTGTTACAAATAAAAAACAAATTGAACGTATGATCTCTTTAAGCGGAGCATCTTTACCAGCTAAATTTTCAAGAATTATGGCTAAATATGAGAATAACCCTCAAGCATTAAAAGAAGCAGGTATTGTTTATGCTACTGAACAAATTGTTGATTTGCTCTCTTGGGGAATAGATGGAATTCATTTATATACTATGAATCGTCCAGAAACAGTAAGAAGAATTATTCAAAATATATCTAATATAAGAGAAGCTTTAGAATATAAGGATAATATTAACTAAAATACAAGGGGGCTTTTAAGTGAAACTAAATATAGAAGATTGCTTAAAAAAAAGAATATTAATTTTAGATGGAGCTATGGGAACTGTTATACAAAAACTAAATTTAAGTGAAGAAGATTTTAGAGGAAATTTAACTGTTAAAATTAACCAAAAAGGTAATAATGATATATTAAATTTAACTCAGCCTGATGTTATAAGAGATATTCATAAATCTTATTTAGAGGCAGGAGCGGATATAATAGAAACTAATACATTTAATTCTAATAGAATATCTCAATCAGATTATGGGTTAGAAGATAAAATTTATGATTTAAACTATTATGGTGCAAAAATAGCAAGAGAAATGGCAGATTTTTATAGTTTAAAAGATAGCTTAAAGCCTCGATTTGTAGCAGGATCTATAGGTCCTACAAATAAATCAGCGTCCATATCTTCTGATGTAGAAAATCCAGGTTTTAGAGCTGTAAGTTTTGATGAACTTTTAGAGTCTTATGAAGAGCAAATAGAAGGCCTTGTAGATGGAGGAGTAGATATACTTTTAATTGAAACTATATATGATACATTAAATGCCAGAGCAGCAATTATTGCAGCAGATAATGTTCTTTCAAGAAAAAAAATAGACTTAAATATTATGATATCTGGAACTATTGCAGATAAAAGTGGAAGAATATTATCAGGGCAGACATTAGAAGCTTTTGCAGAAAGTTTAAAGCATGAGAGGATAATAAGCATAGGTTTGAATTGTTCGTTTGGTGCAAAAGATTTGCTTCCATTTATAAGAAAACTTTCAAAAACTCAAGGACTTTATATAAGTTTTCATCCTAATGCTGGACTTCCTAATTCATTAGGTGAATATGATGAAATACCAGAAGTTACAGCTTCTTATATAAAAGAAATAGCTTTAGAAGGTCATTTAAATATAGTAGGAGGGTGCTGCGGAACAACACCATCTCATATAAAGGCTATATATGAAGCTGTTAAGGACATTAAACCTAGGATTATTCCTAATTTAACTATAGAAACTGTATATTGTGGACTTGATATTGTTAAAATAAATAAAGAAAATAACTTTATAAATATAGGAGAAAGAACAAATGTAGCAGGCTCTGCTAAATTTTCAAGGCTTATAAGAGAAAAAAAATATGAAGAAGCTTTATCCATAGCAAAAAATCAAGTAGAAAATGGGGCACAGATTATTGATATAAATTTTGATGATGCTCTTTTAGATGCTCAAAAGGAAATGGATATATTTTTAAAACTTTTAGCTAGTGAGCCTGAAATAGCAAAAGTGCCTGTGATGATTGATTCTTCTAAGTTTGAAGTTTTAGAGACAGGATTAAAAGCAATTCAAGGAAAAGCTATAGTAAATTCAATTTCTTTAAAATCTGGAGAGAAGGAGTTTTTAAGGCAGGCAGGTATAATAAAAAAATACGGTGCTGGTGTAGTTGTTATGGCTTTTGATGAAAAAGGTCAGGCAGATACATTTGAAAGAAAAATTGAAATATGCAAAAGGGCCTATGAATTATTAGTTAATAAAGTTAAATTTCCACCTGAAAATATAATATTTGATCCTAATATATTAGCTATTGCAACGGGTATTGAAGAACATAATAATTATGCTGTAGATTTTATTAAAGCAGTAAAGTGGATAAAAGAAAATCTTCCTTATGCAAAGGTAAGCGGGGGAGTAAGTAATCTATCTTTTGCTTTTAGAGGTAATAATGTTATAAGAGAGGCTATGCACTCGGTATTTTTATATCATGCAATAAATGCAGGTTTAGATATGGGAATAGTTAATCCAGGTATGATACAAATTTATGACGAAATTGATAAAGACCTCCTTTTGAAAGTAGAGGCTGTTATTCTTAATAAGCATAAAAATGCACAAGAAGAACTTTTAGAGTTTGCAGAAAAAGTTAAAGGAACTGAAAATATTCAAAATGAGAATAAGCTTTCTTGGAGAAGCTTAGATGTTAATGAAAGATTAAAACATGCTCTTATTAAAGGTATAATGGAATATCTTGAAGAAGATATAAATATTGCAATAACTAAATTCGACAGAGCACTTGAAGTTATTGAAGGACCATTAATGGATGGAATGAAAGCTGTTGGGGAGCTTTTTGGAGAAGGAAAAATGTTTTTACCTCAAGTGGTAAAATCTGCAAGAGTTATGAAAAAAGCAGTAAGTTTTTTACTCCCATATATCGAAAAAGATAAGGATGGCAATAAAAGCAGTGCTGGTAAAATAGTATTTGCAACTGTAAAAGGAGATGTTCATGATATAGGCAAAAATATAGTATCTGTTGTACTTGCATGTAATAATTTTGAAGTTATAGATTTAGGAGTAATGGTAAGCTCAGAAACTATACTTGAAACTGCTAAAAAGGAAAAAGCTGATATAATAGCATTAAGCGGACTTATAACTCCTTCATTAGAAGAGATGGCACAAGTTGCAGAAGAAATGGAAAGACAGGGATTTAATATTCCTCTTATGGTAGGAGGAGCAACTACATCTAAAGTTCATACAGCTTTAAAGATTGCACCTAAATATTCTAAAGGTGTTGTTCATACAACTGATGCATCTAAAGCTGTAGAGGCAGCAAGAAAATTAGTAGATAAAGATAATAAAGATAAATATTTAGAAGAAATAAATAAAGAATATGAAAAAATAAGAGAAAATTATTTAGGATTATCAAGAAAATTAATTTCAATTAAAGAAGCTAGAGAAAAGAGCTATAAAATTAATTGGGAAAATACATACATTAAAACACCTAATTTTTTAGGTATTAAAAAATTAGAGAAATTTCCTATAAGTGAGATTAGAAAATATATAGATTGGACATTTTTTTATACAGCATGGGATATGGGAATGGTTTATCCTAAGATACTTAAAGATGAAAAATATGGGAATGAGGCTAAAAAACTTTTTGAAGATGCAAATAAAATGCTGGATATAATTGAAAAGGAGAATATATTAACTGCCAATGCTGTATTTGGTATTTTCCCTGCAAATTCAAATGGTGATGATATAGAAATTTATAATATTAAAGATAAAAGTGAAGTTCTTGAATCTTTTAATATGCTAAGGCAGCAAGAAGTAAATAATAGCAATATATATAGATGTCTTTCAGATTATATAGCTCCAAAAGATAGTAAAATAACAGATTATATTGGAGGATTTATTGTAAATTGCGGCACTGGAGTAAAAGAATACGAAGAAATTTTTAAATCTAAAGGAGACGATTATAAAGCAATAATGATAAGACTTCTTGCAGATAGGCTTGCAGAAGCTTTTGCAGAACTTCTTCATGAAAATGTTAGAAAAACTTATTGGGGTTATGCAGAAGATGAAAATTTATCAATAGATGATTTGCTTAAAGGTAAATATCAAGGCATACGTCCTGCATTTGGTTATCCTTGTTTAAGAGATCATAGTGAAAAAGAAAAATTATTTAATATTTTAAATGGTGAAAGTATAGGAGTATCTTTAACTGAAAATTATATGATGGAACCATCATCTAGTGTATGTGGACTTTATTTTGCATCAAAGGAAGCTAAATATTTTGATATTTATAAAATAGGAAAAGATCAATTAGAAGATTATACTAAACGAAATAAAAAAAATATAAAAGATGTAGAAAAGCTATTAGGAGTTTTAATTTATTAAAAACTATAAATTTTTGGCTTAATTTTCAAAAAAATAAATGAAAAATCCTAATAAGAAGTATAATAAAATTATAAACTTTTAATAATAAAGGAGGATTTTTCATATGGCTTGTTTGCTTAATCCATTACAAGTTGGGACAGTTACATTAAAAAATAGATTGGTTATGCCCCCTATGGCTACATCCAAATCTGAATTAGATGGAAGTATAAGTCAAGATATTCTTGATTATTATAATGAAAAGTCTAAAGGAGGATATATAGGACTTATAATAATTGAACATAGTTTTATAAGACAAGACGGGAAGGCAAGTAAAGGTCAGCTTTCAGTAGCCGATGATAGAAATATAGATGGGCTTAAAAAATTATCTGAAATTATTCATAAAAATGGATCTAAAACTGTTATGCAGATTAATCATGCAGGAAGTGCAACAAATAAAGAAATTACAAGATTAGATGTTTTAGCACCATCTCCTATACCTCATCCAAAACAGGGAATAATACCAAAGGAGCTTAGTAAAACCGAAATTAAAAGTATTATTAAAGCTTTTACTGATGCAGCTTTAAGGGTAAAAAAAGCTGGTTTTGACGGGGTAGAAATTCATTCAGCTCATGGATACTTATTAAATCAATTTTTTTCACCACTAACTAATAAACGTACAGATGAATATGGAGGAGATGTATATAATAGAATTAGAATTCATATTGAAATTATAAATTCTATACGTGAAGCAGTGGGAGAGGATTTTCTAATTTTATTAAGATTAGGAGCTTCAGATTTTAAAGAAGGGGGAACCACTATAGAAGATAGCAAAATTGTAGCTTGTGAATTTGAAAAAGCGGGAATAAACATACTTGATATTTCTGGAGGCTTTTCAGGATATAATGTTCAGGGTTTAAGCGGGCAAGGATATTTTTCAAAGCTTACTGAAGAAATTAAAAAAGTTGTTTCAATTCCATTAATTTTAACAGGAGGTATAACACAAGCAAAAGCAGCTGAAAATCTTTTAATGAATGGAAAAGCAGATCTTATAGGAGTAGGAAGAGCTATACTTAATGATTCAAATTGGGCTAAAAATGCAATAGAAAGTTTTAAATAATAAAAGTAAAATTTAATAAAAATAAATTTGTGAAATAATACAAAAAAATCAGCAAAAAATATCAATTTTTTGCTGATTTTTTATTACTAAAAACTATGGTCATAAGCTATAAAACTTGATACAATTATGTGAGATTATTTAATATGAGTATTATAAAAAGAGGTATTATATTATGAATAATAACGGCAATATTGTTTTAAGCCTTATACATAATAAAATTATAAATAAGGCAAAGACCTCCTTAAAAAAAGATAGTAATATGTTTTTATTTGCTTATGAGGGTATACTTATTGCTCTTGTAAATAATTTCATTAATAATAATAATAATTTATTTGCCACAAGGCTTGGAGCAAGTGATTTCCAACTTAGTTTAGTTACAGCACTACCTCAATTTGTAGGAATGTTAGTGCTTATTCCAGGTGGAATTTTAACAGATAGAATGTCTAGTAAAAAGAAAATGGTTATAATGTCTCTTTTAAGTCTTGCAGTATTTTATTTTTTAATTGGTTTTGTACCTATTATGAAAAAACATAGATTTACAGCCTTTTTAATACTTATTTCATTATCTATTGGACCTATGACTTTATATAATGCTTCTTGGCAGGCTTATTTTTCGGACGTAATACCTATAAAAGAAAGAAATAAAGTATTTACTTTAAGAACAAAGTGGACATTTTTAGTTAATATTGCAGCCCCGCTTTTAACAGGAACTCTTTTAGCATCTGCTTCTACTAATTCAGGCAAATTAAAGTTCCATCAAAGCTTTTTTTGGGCAGCGTGTTTGTTTATATTGTTACAAATATTTATTTTAAAAAAGATAGAATCAGAAAATGAGAAAAAGATTCAAAATAAAGTTACTTTTAAAGATTTAAAAAATGTTGCAATAGATTTAATGCATAATAAAAATTTTCTTGGATTTTTAGGAGTAGCTTTATTTTTTTATATGAGCTGGCAAATGGATTGGACTTTATATTATATAGGACAAATTAATTATTTAAAACTTAATGAAGCTTGGATTGGATATTTAAATGTTTGCAGTGCATCAATACAATTTTTAACAATAGGATTTTGGAGTCGTATAAATGAAAAAAAAGGCATAAGATTTTCTATAATAATGGGAGGATTGGGGCTTTGCTTTGGTCCAATTGCTATGATTTTTTCAACTAGTGTACCTTTAAATATTGGGCGACCATTATTTCTTATTCTTAACAGTATTGCCAATTTGGCTTTCGCAACAGTTATGCTTAATATTTTACAGTGTTTGCTTCAGGTAATACCTGAAAAAAATAAGACTTTGAGCATTTCTATATATACTTTATTTATATGTTTTTCTAATGCTGTAATGCCAATTGTAGGAGTTAAAATTTATACAAGCTTAGGATCTAATTTAAATGCTCTTCACATTACATTTTTAATAATATTATTTTTAAGAATTATATCAACTTTGCTTTGGACATTACGTTGGTGGTTTCTTAGAAATGAACCTAAATAAATATAGATATCTAGTAAGAAAAATTAGTCTAGTAAAATAATAATCTAAGAGAGAAATCTCTAAATAAAAAAAGGTTATTATTTTCTAGACTTTTAATTTTAGATATATATGGATAATAATACTATGGAGCCATTGATATAAATTCTAATCCTTCTGTTTCTTTTAATCCGAACATAATGTTCATATTTTGAACAGCCTGACCGGCAGCACCTTTAATTAAATTATCTATAGCAGATATTACAATTACTCTGTTTGTACGAGTATCTGATTTTATACCTATATGGCAAAGATTTGAACCTTTTACCCATTTGGTTTCAGGAAGAGTATTTAATATTTTTATGAAATACTCATTTTTATAAAAATCTTTATATAAGTTTAAAAGTTCTTCTGTATTTATATTTGTATTTAAATTTGCATAACAGCTTGAAAGTATTCCTCTATTCATTGGAACTAAATGAGGAGTAAAAGATACTTTTAAATCTTCTAAAGCAAGCTTTGAAAGTTCTTGTTCAATTTCTGGAGTATGTCTATGTGTTGGAAGTCCATAGGCTTTTATTGATTCATTGCATTCTGTAAAAAGAGAAGTTACATTAGCTGATCTTCCTGCTCCAGAAACTCCAGATTTTGCATCTATAATTATGCTTTTTGTATCTATTAATTTATTTTTTAAAAGAGGTGCTAAAGCTAATATAGTTGCAGTAGGGTAACATCCTGGATTTGCTAAAAGATTACATTTTTTTATTTTTTCTCTATTTAGTTCTGTAAGTCCGTAAACTGCTTCTTCTAAAAGAGAAGGTAAATCATGTTTTATTTTATACCATTCTTCGTAAACTTCCTTAGAATTTAATCTGAAATCTGCTCCTAAGTCAATTACTTTTACACCTAGATTTAAAGATTTTTTTGTTATATCAAAAGTTTTCCCATTTGGCAGTGCAATAAACAAAACATCTATATATTTTAATTGATTTTCAGCTTCATCCATATTAATGCATTTATCTTCAATAAAACCATAATAATTTATATATATTTCATTTAAAAAATCTCCTGCATAATTATGAGAACTATAAAATTGAACATTTACATTTGGATGATTATTAAGTATCCACACAAGCTGCTGCCCTGCATAGCCGGTTGCTCCTATAATTCCTGCGTTTATCATGATTTCACCTCAATTTTTAAAATTTATATGATAAAAATAATTATGGGACATATTAATAAAAAAGTCAATGTTTTTATTGAATAATTATATATAAGGTTGTATAATTATTCTTAAAAATATACCAAACTGGAGGAAGGAAATGAATAATCAATCTACTGACTTAGATAAAAACAATTTTTTACAACTTAATAAGTTTAAAGAAAAGACTTTTGTAATAAAATATGGTGGAAGCATAATGAATGATGAAAAAGCTCAAGAAGCTTTTATTGATGATTTATTGTTACTTACAAGCAAAGGAATAAAAGTAGTTATTATACATGGAGGCGGTCCTGAAATATCTAAATGGTTGAAAAAAACGGGTATAGAAACTCAATTTATAAAAGGCTTAAGAGTTACAGATAAATCTACAATGGAGATTGTAGAGATGGTTTTGTCAGGAAATGTAAACAAAAAATTATCTTCACGTTTAAGTATAAAAGGTCTTACAGCTATTGGTTTAAGTGGTAAAGATGCTAAATTAATTAAGGCAAAGAAAAAATATGTATATGATGGGAACAATAAATTAGATATAGGCTTTGTTGGAGAAGTTGAATGTGTAAATGAAAAGTTACTTTTAAAACTTTTAGAAAACAATATAATTCCTGTAATATCTCCAGTTGGGTGCGATGATAATGGGAACAGTTATAATATAAATGCAGATTATGCAGCATCTTTTATAAGTGGAGCATTAAAAGCTGAAAAATTATTGATTATGACTGATATAGATGGAGTATATATAGATATTAATGATCCATCAAGTATTTTAAAATCTATTACTATTGATGAGATAAAAGAATATATAGATTCTGGTATTATTACTGGAGGAATGATTCCAAAACTTGAATGCTGCATTGATGCTCTTAATAAAGGAACTAATAGTGTTCAATTAATTGATGGAAGAAAAGAACATAATTTATTACTTAATATAACAACTGATAGTGGAACTAAAATAATAGCAAAGAGGAGAGATAATTTATGTCAAAAAATAGTTTAATGAATACATATGAAAGATTTGATGTTATTTTTGAAAAAGGTATAGGAAGCAGACTTTATGATGTAAATGGTAAAGAATATATAGATTTTGTATCAGGAGTTGCAGTAAATTGCTTAGGACATAGCCATCCTGCAATAATTAATGCTATAACTGAACAGAGCAAAAAAGTTATTCATATATCAAATTATTATTGGAATACAAAACATATAGAACTTGCAAATAAATTAATAGAAAATTGCGATCATAGCAAAGTATTTTTTTGCAATAGTGGCACAGAAGCAGTAGAGGGAGCCCTAAAGGCAGCAAGAAAATATGGCAAGTTAAAAGGCAAAGAAGATAAAAATATTATATTATATATGACTAACTCTTTTCATGGCAGGAGTATGGGAGCTTTATCAGTTACAGGACAATCCAAATATCAAAAGAATTTTATGCCTTTAATTGGTGGGGTAAAAGAAGTTGAATTTAATAATATTGAAGATTTGAAAAGAAATTTTAATGAAAATGTATGTGGGGTTATAATAGAGCCTATACAAGGAGAAGGAGGAATTATAGAGGCTAGTAGTGAATTCTTAAAAGAAGCTAGAGAGCAATGTGATAAATATGATGCTTTATTAATTTTTGATGAAATACAGTGTGGTATGGGTAGACTTGGAAGTCTTTTTGCTTATAAAAAATTTGGAGTTATACCAGATATAATTACTATTGCAAAAGCTTTAGGTGGTGGATTTCCAATAGGAGCTTTTATAGTAAATGAAAAAGCTGAAGGAACATTAGTACCTGGAGATCATGGAAGTACTTTTGGCGGAAATCCTCTTGCCTGCTCAGTTGGATGTGCTATATTAAATGAATTAGTAGATGGTGGAATAATTGAGTCTGTTGATGAAAAAAGCAAATATTTAAAAGAAAAATTATTAACATTACAAAACAAGTATGGAGTTATAAAAGAAATAAGAGGAATTGGTTTGCTTATAGGTATTAAAGTTGATGATCCAAAATCTTTTATGAAAGCTTGCTTTAATAAGGGACTTTTAGTAATTACTGCTGGAAAAGATATTATAAGGCTCCTTCCTCCTCTTAATGTAGAAAAAGAGGATATGGATGCTGCATTAAATATATTAGAAGGAATTATGCAGGAATTATCTGCATAGATATATTGTAATTAACCTGTTGAAATAAATATGTTCAACAGGTTAATTACAATTATTTATTAAAGGCGGTGTTAACTTGAATATCCAAAAAGTAATTGAGGAAAATATTGAATATATAAAAAAGATTAGGCTTGAACTTAATAATAATCCTGAACTTTCTTTTAAAGAATTTAAAACTCAGAAGATTATATTAAATTTTTTAAAAGATTTAAATATACCTTCTAAAATTTTAGCTAAAACTGGAGTAGTTGCAACTTTAAATAGTGGAGAAGAATGTATAGCTATTAGAGCTGATATGGATGCACTTCCAGTAAACGGAGTATCTCATGTTTGTGGGCATGATTATCATATGGCTATAGTTATGGGAACTTGCTTAATTCTCAAAAAAATAGGTTTTGATAAATGTGTAAAATTTATATTTCAACCTGCGGAGGAAGATGACGGCGGAGCTTTGCCTATGATTAAAGAAGGTGTACTTGAAAACCCTAAAGTTAAAAATATGATAGGATTTCATGTATGGCCAAATGTTAATGTTGGAACTATAGAGGTTTCACCAGGACCTTCTATGGCATCAGTAGATGATTTTAAAATAATATTTAAAGGTAATGGTGGTCATGCAGCTATGCCTTATCTTTGTAAGAATCCTATATATCCTGCAATGGATTTTATTCAGACTATGAATTTTAAAACAAAAATGGAAATTAATCCACTTGATTCACATATTATAACTTTTACTTCAATTCAATGCGATACTGCACCAAATGTAATAGCAGATGAATGTGTGGTTTTAGGAACTGTAAGAACTTTTGATAATAATTTAAGAAGTAAAATTTATGAAGATATAAAAAAAATTTCTTCTTTAAGTGCAGAAAAATATAATTGTACTGCAGAATTAAAATATAATTTTCAATATCCTCCATTAATAAATGATGAGGATTTTACCAATAAATTCATAAATATTACAAAATCTTTTATTGGAGAAAAAAATGTTATTTCGCTTGAAAAAACTTTTGCTGCTGAAGATTTTTCGTTTTTTGCAGAAAAAATACCATCTGTACATTTTAGACTGGGAATAGCAGATGGTAATAAAGGCTTATATCCACTACATTCTCCTTGCTTTAATGCTTCAGACGATGCTCTTTTTCATGGGATTAATATTATAACTAATTTTATACTTTCACTAAATTTATAGATGTAGATTTTTTAACTATAAAAAGAGCTGCCTCAAAATAGGAGTTAGTTTCAAACTAACTCCTATTTTGAGGCAGACTTATTTTTTATAAAAAATATAAAATAAATACAAAAAAGGTATTGCATATTTATAAAAAAAGTTGCATAATTATAAATATAATTTATGAACTTAAAAGAAAAACTGATATTTGAGTTTATAAAAAATGTATAAGTATTATTACTAATTAAGATAATGGATATCTAAATTATATAAATAGTAAAGAAAGGGGAATTTTTAAAATGAAAGAAAAAGTTATATTAGCATATTCAGGAGGATTAGATACTTCTATAATAGTACATTGGCTTAAAGAAAATTATAATTTTGATGTTATTGCGGTATGTGCAGATGTTGGACAAGAAGATGATATGGAAGAAATAAAAGAAAGAGCAATAATGACTGGAGCATCAAAAGTTTATGTAGAAGATTTAAAAGAGGAATTTGTAGTTGATTATTTATACAAAGCTATAAAATCAGGAGCAGTTTATGAAGAAAAATATTTATTAGGTACATCATATGCAAGACCATTAATTGCAAAGAGACTTGTTGAAATTGCTCATAAAGAAGGAGCTAAATATATATGCCACGGATGCACTGGAAAGGGTAATGATCAAGTACGTTTTGAATTAGGTATTACTTCAATAGATCCTGAAATTAAAATAATAGCTCCTTGGAGGATATGGAATATTAAATCAAGGGAAGATGCTATAGATTATGCAAATGAAAAAGGAATAAAAATTACTGTAACTAAAGAAAAAATATATTCTATGGATAGGAATTTATGGCATGTAAGCCATGAAGGTGGAGATTTAGAAGAATTAACAAATGAACATAAAACAGAAATGTATCTTATGGTAACTCCTCCTGAAAAAGCTAAGGATGAACCTACTTATGTTGAAATTTACTTTGAACAAGGAGTTCCTAAGAAAGTTAATGGAAAAGAGCTTGCACCAGTAGAACTTATAAAAACATTAAATACTATTGCAGGTGAAAATGGAGTTGGAATTGCAGATATTATTGAAAACAGACTTGTAGGTATGAAGTCAAGAGGAGTATACGAAACACCAGCTGGAACTTTGCTTTTAGCTGCTCATCGTGAAATAGAACAAGCAATTTTAGATAAACAGACATATCATTTTAAACAGATTGTAGCCCAAAAATATGCTGAAATTGTTTATGATGGAGTATGGTTTAGTACTATAAGAGAAGCTTTAGATGCTTTTATTGATAAAACTCAAGAAAATATAACAGGAACAGTAAAATTAAAGCTTTATAAAGGTAATATTATTCCTGCTGGAGTAGATACAATTTATGCACTATATGATAAAGGAATATCTTCTTTTGGAGAAAGTGAATTATATAGTCATAAAGATTCTGAAGGATTTATTAATTTATTTGGTCTTCCTTATAGAATTAAGGCTATGAATGAAAAGAAGATCAACAATAAATGTAAATAATAGTTAATTAGAGAATAAGAACTTTTTAAGTATCGAAGGAGTGATGTCATGAACAATTTAAAAAACAGAAGTTTTTTAACTCTTATGGACTATTCTCCAGATGAAATAAAATTTTTACTTGATTTATCATCAGAATTAAAAAAAGCAAAATATGGCGGATATGAAAAACAAAAATTAAAAGGCAAAAATATAGCACTATTATTTGAAAAAGATTCTACAAGAACTCGTTGTGCTTTTGAAGTGGCTGCATACGATCAAGGGGCTCATGTAACTTATATTGGGCCTTTAGGCAGCCAAATGGCTAAAAAAGAATCTATAAAAGATACTGCTAGAGTACTTGGAAGAATGTATGATGGAATAGAATATAGAGGTTTTTCACAAAATATAGTTGAAGATTTAGCAAAGTACTCAGGAGTACCAGTTTGGAACGGACTTACTGACGTTGATCATCCAACTCAAGTGCTTGCGGATTTTTTAACAGCATACGAACACCTAAAAAAGCCATATAATGAGATGACTTGGACATATGTAGGTGATGGAAGAAATAATGTTTCCAATGCACTTATGATTGGTGCTGCTAAAATGGGAATGGATTTTAGAATAGTGGCACCTGAAAAATTATTTCCATCTCAAAATCTTATGTCTAAATGTCTAAAAATTGCAAGTGAGACTGGAGCAAAGATTACATGCACAGATAATATTGCAGAAGGAGTTAAAGAAACAGATGTAATTTATACTGATGTTTGGGTATCTATGGGAGAGTCAGAATCCATCTGGGAGGAAAGAATAAATTTATTAAAACCCTTTCAAGTTAATATGAACATGATAAAGTTAACAGGTAATCCAAATGTATTATTTGAGCACTGTCTGCCAGCTTTCCATGACTTAAATACAACAATTGGGATGAAAATTTTTGAGAAATTTGGATTAAAAGAAATGGAAGTTACAGATGAAGTATTTGAAAGTAAGCACTCTGTTGTATTTGATGAAGCGGAAAATAGAATGCATACTATAAAAGCTGTTATGGTTGCTACACTTGGAGAATAATTATTAAAATTGATAGATTTTGATTTTAAAGGAGGAGGCATATGAAAGCAAAACTTGTATTAGAAGATGGAACAGCTTTCATTGGGAACTCTTTTGGTGCTGAAGGAGAGGCATTAGGAGAAGTAGTTTTTAATACATCTATGACTGGTTATGAAGAAATTTTAACAGATCCTTCTTATAAAGGTCAGATGGTAACCATGACTTATCCGCTAATAGGTAATTATGGTTTTAATAATATAGATAAAGAATCTTTTAAACCTCAGGTTAATGGATTTATTGTAAAAGAAATATGTGACGCTTCAAGCAATTGGAGGGGGAATATTTCTCCAGAGGAATATTTTAAAGAATATAATATTGTAGGAATAAAGGATATTGATACAAGAAAACTTACAAAACATATAAGAAATTTTGGAAGCATGAATGGCATTATTTCTACTAAAGATGAAAGTATAGAAGAACTTTTAAATAAAATAAAAGAAAATAAACTTTTGAAAACAAATCTTGTTAAAGAAGTAAGCACTACTGAAAAATATCATATTGAAGGTAAAGGTAAAAAAATAGCTGTATTAGATTTTGGAGTAAAGCAAAGCATTTTAAGGATTTTACAAAATAAAGGCTGTGATATATATGTATTTCCTTATGATTCTACTCCAGAAGAATTATTAGAAATTAATCCAGATGGAATTTTACTTTCAAATGGCCCAGGAGATCCAGAAGATTTGCCGCAAGCTTATGAAAATATAAAAAAACTTTTAGGGAAAAAACCTATAATGGGAATATGCTTAGGACATCAATTATTAGGTATAGCTCTTGGAGGTAAAACCTATAAATTAAAATTTGGACATCATGGTGGTAATCATCCTGTAAAAGACTTTATTACAGGTAAAATTTATATAACATCGCAAAACCATAATTATGCTTTAAAAAATAATTTTAATAGTGATATTATTATTACACATATTAATGTAAATGATGGTACTGTGGAAGGATTTAAACATAAATTTTTACCAATTATAAGTGTTCAATATCACCCAGAAGCAGCCCCAGGACCACAGGATTCAAACTATATATTTGATGATTTTATAAAAATGGCAGGAGGGAATAACTAATGCCTAAAAGAGAAGATATAAAAAAGGTAATGGTAATAGGCTCAGGTCCTATAGTTATTGGGCAGGCAGCAGAGTTTGATTATTCAGGAACACAAGCTTGTAAAGCTCTTAAAGAAGAAGGTATAGAAGTTATACTTGTTAATAGCAATCCTGCCACTATTATGACCGATATGGATATTGCTGACAAGGTATATATAGAGCCAATTACTTTAGAATTTATAAAAAAAATCATATATAAAGAAAAACCTCAAGGTATTCTTCCTTCATTAGGCGGCCAGACTGCTCTTAATATGGCAGTAGAATTAGCTAAAGATGGTATATTAGAAGAATTAGGCATTGAACTTCTTGGAACTTCTTTAGAATCTATTGAAAAAGCTGAAGATAGAGAACTATTTAAAAAAATGATGGAAGAAATAGGAGAAAAAGTAGCTCATAGCACAATTGTTACTACATTAGAAGATGCTGTTGCTTTTGTAGAAAAAGTTGGATTTCCTATAATTATTCGTCCTGCTTACACATTAGGTGGAACAGGAGGCGGTATTGCAAATAATATGGAAGAATTTAAGTATATTGTAGGCCGCGGATTAAAGCTTAGTATGATTCATCAAGTTTTACTTGAGCAAAGTGTTGCTGGATGGAAAGAGATTGAATATGAAGTTATGAGAGATCAAGCCGACAACTGCATAATAATTTGCAATATGGAAAATTTCGATCCAGTAGGAGTTCATACAGGAGATAGTATAGTAGTAGCGCCAAGCCAAACATTATCTGATAAAGAGTATCAAATGCTTCGTTCTGCTTCTATAAAAATTATTCGTGCTCTTAAAATCAATGGAGGTTGCAATATACAGTTTGCTTTAAATCCAAATAGTTTTGAGTATGTTGTAATAGAAGTTAATCCGAGAGTAAGCAGATCTAGTGCATTAGCATCAAAAGCTACAGGATACCCTATCGCAAGGGTAACAGCTAAAATAGCAATAGGCATGAATTTGGATGAAATAAAAAATTCTATTACTAAAAATACTTATGCTTGTTTTGAACCATCATTAGATTATGTAGTTACAAAGGTCCCAAGATGGCCTTTTGATAAATTTACAACAGCAAATCGTTCCCTTGGAACACAAATGAAAGCCACTGGAGAAGTTATGGCAATAGGAAGAACTTTTGAAGAATCTTTATTAAAGGCAATAGATTCTTTAGATATCAAATTAGACTATCAATTAGGGCTAAAGCAATTTGAAGATAGAACTTTAGAGCAGTTAAAAGAA
The DNA here is from genome assembly GCF_004011155.1 of Clostridium prolinivorans. Taxonomy (GTDB): domain Bacteria; phylum Bacillota; class Clostridia; order Clostridiales; family Clostridiaceae; genus Clostridium_AT; species Clostridium_AT prolinivorans. The sequence goes on from NZ_RJWG01000007.1 coordinate 24,909, forward strand.
ATTATTAGTGTCCCTAGCGATGAAAGAATTTTTGCAATATGTAAGGCGTTACAAAAGGGTATTTCCGTAGAAGAAATTATAGACATAACTAAAATAGATTATTTCTTTATAAAAAAATTAGAAAAAATAGTTCTTTTAGGTGAAAAAATAAAAAATACAAATATTGAAGATATTAGCTATGATTTAATGTACGAAGCTAAAAAAATAGGCTTTGGAGATACTTATATAGCTAATTTGTTAAATACTTCTTTAAAGAAAGTAATAGAGAAAAGAAGACAATATGGCATAAATCCTGTATATAAAATAGTTGATACCTGTGCTGGTGAATTTGAAGCTGTTACTCCTTACTATTATTCAACTTATGAAGAGGAAGATGATGTAGTAGTAAGTGATAGAAAAAAAGTTGTTGTTATAGGTTCTGGGCCTATAAGAATAGGGCAAGGTATTGAATTTGATTATTGCAGTGTTCATTCAGTACAGACACTTAAAGAACTTGGATATGAATCTATTATTATAAATAATAATCCTGAAACTGTAAGTACTGATTTTGATACTTCAGATAAACTTTATTTTGAACCACTTACTAAAGAATGTGTTTTAGATATTGTTGAAAAAGAAAAACCTGAAGGAGTAATCGTCCAATTTGGAGGTCAAACAGCTATTAATCTTGCAGCTCCTTTAAATAAGGCTGGAGTTAAAATATTAGGAACTGCTGTAGACAGAATAGATATTGCAGAAGACAGAGAAAGATTTCTTAGACTTTTAGAAAAACTTAATATACCGCTTCCTCCTGGAAGTACTGCTTTTAATATAGAACATGCTTTAGAGATTGCACAAAAAATAGGATATCCTGTTTTAGTAAGACCTTCTTATGTACTTGGTGGAAGAGCAATGGAAATTGTATATAATGATAAAGAATTAAAGCAATACATGCACCTTGCAGTAGATATTTCTATAGAACATCCTGTACTTATAGATAAATATATTTCAGGAAAAGAAGTAGAAGTTGATGGAATATCAGACGGCATAGATGTTTTAATACCTGGAATTATGGAACATATAGAAAGAGCCGGTATCCACTCAGGAGATAGCATAGCTGTATATCCACCTCAAAGTATTAGTGAAAATGTCAAAAATACTATTGTTAATTATGCAATAAGCCTTGCAAAAGCCTTAAATATAAAAGGTCTTTTCAATATACAATTTGTAATTGATGAAAATAATAAAGTATATGTAATTGAAGTAAATCCACGTGCAAGCAGAACAGTTCCTATACTTAGCAAAGTTACAGGTATACCTATGATAAATTTAGCTACAAAAATTATTATGGGTAAATATTTAAAAGATTTAGGATATAATACAGGATTAGTAAAAGAAACAGATTTTGTTGCTGTAAAAGCACCAGTATTTTCTTTTTCAAAACTTTCAATGGTAGATACATTTCTAGGACCAGAGATGAAATCTACTGGTGAAGTTATGGGAATTGATAAAGATTATCATAAAGCTTTAAGAAAGGCTCTTGAAGCTTCTGGACTTATTATTCCAAAGGATGGTAATGTGCTTTTATCTATAGCAGAAAGAAATAGAGAAGAAAGTTTAAGTATTGCTCAAAAGCTTTCTGATTTAGGATATAAATTATATGCTACAGATAATACTTACACTTATTTTAAGGATAAAGGTATTAATGTTTTACTAGTACCTATGGAAGAAGTACAGCAATATATAAAAACGGATAAAATTGATTTTATAATAAATACTCCTACTAATGGAAAAATAGTTAATAAAAATGGATTCTCTTTAAGGCGTACAGCAATGGAATATAATATACCATGTATTACATCTTTAGATACTGTTAATGCTATACTTGAAACAATTAAAAAAGATAAAGAAAGTAATATAATAAATATATATCCTTTAAATGAGTATTCATCACGTAAGTTTAAGGATATAAAAAATAAAAATTTAGAAGTTAGAAAAGCTAAATTTGAAGATATTGAAGAAATATATAAAATAACAAAAGAGGCTTTTAAACAATACAAAAAATATGTTCCAGAATCTAATGATTTAGAGGCACTTACAGAAACATATGAAGATATAAAAAAAGATATTGAAACAAAGGAAGTATTTGTAGCTTTATTTAATGATGTAGTTGTAGGAAGTGTAAGGGTTGAAATATTACCTGATAAAACTGCATATCTAAGCAGATTTTCAGTATCTCCTGAACTCCAAAGACATGGAGTAGGTAGTGCTTTATTAGATGCAGTAGATGAGGCTATGAAGAAAGCTTCTGTAAGTAAGTTATCTCTTCATACTTCAACAAAAGCTTCTTATCTTATACACTGCTATTATAAACATGATTTCTATATTGAATCTACTACAAAAGATAAAGGATATATAAGGGCATTATTAATTAAAGACTATATTTATGATGAAGAAAGTAACAATAAAAATGTCAACTAAAATTAATTATTAAAAATTTAATTTTGTCATTTAATGTCGGAAAAAATTTACAAGAGAATTATTGACATATTTGTAATAGAGGACTAAAATCAAGACTGTGAACAAGCTTGTTCACAGTCTTGATTTTTTAATTTTTTAATTAACTTAGTTAAACTTTTAACTAAGTTAAAATGTATATTATATGAACAGAGGGATGTTAATATGTTAAAAAAAGACAATTTCTACGTTAGTATTATCTATGGTTATTTTAGGGACAAGTGCTTATGCATCTGGAACAGTAAGTATAGCTATTTATAAGGATAAAACAGGAGCTGACAGTATTTCTCAATATTGCAGTAGCTTTGTAGATGGTTATGGATTTAATGACAAAAGTTCGGAGCGTGCACTTTGGTATGAAATATACAGATCAGTAACTGGACCAGACCAAAGAGTAGATTATCTTTGTAGTAAAATGGCACCTAGTACAGGAACTAATACAAAATTTAAACAAGTAATAAATCAAGAAAAAGTAAGTGCAGGTAACTATTACGTTCATTTGGATCCAGATGGAGCTCTTACAAAAGGCTGTTGGGGTGCAGGTAATCTTGTAGATTAATGCTTTTTATTAAGACTTATGATAACCTTAGTTATCATAAGTCTTAATAATATTGATTAATGCTCACGTGCGTATCAATTACTGAAAGGGGAATATAATTTGAAAAATAAAACAGCTAATAATCATGTAACTAAAAAATTATTAAATTGTATTAAAATACAAAATAGATTTACTTTTAAATCATATTGGTTTTACTTGGTAATGGCTTTATGGATAGGAATATTATTAATGCAAGTACTAATTATAATGCCAGAAAACCAAGAAATTGGAACGTCATTAACATTATCAGCATATTGGGTACAAATATTAATATTTTTAGGTTTATTTATAGGATATTATTATGGTAAAAATGAATTTTATAATAATTGTGATGAAATAATAGCATCACTGCCTAATGCTTATGTATTAAAACAAATATCTAAGATAATTAATATTATAATTATAGGTTTAATTATATTCATAACATCAACTGTTGCAATTATGTCATATTTTTTTGTTAATAAAGTAAATGCGATTTACTATTTTTCTTCTATTAAATATATTTTTCTTTATTGGTTTCTGACATTTATTATAAGTGGGATTTTGGGTATTATTCTAGGGAATGTTTTTTATTCTAAGGCAGTATATTTTATTATTATTTTTGTTGGACTTTTAGTTGGTCCTATTTGTATGGATATAATTGATCCATTATTAGATCAATTTCATATAATATTACACCCATATTTTATGGCAATAAATTTAGGACAGTTAGATCCTCATAAAGGTATGAATTCTTTATTTGGATATGAAATGCAAAAAGAGTTATGGATTATAAGATTAATTTTAATTTTATGTTTATGTACAGTATTAATAATATTATTTTATCGTTATGAGGAAAATAAAATAAAGAAAAAAATTAATACTGCTTGCACTATACTTATATTAATTATGCTTACGACAAGTTATATAATATCATTTAAATATGTTAAACAACATTATTATAAATATGTTATGGATGATATTGAGCAAAAATATGGTATTCAAAATAATATAAAAAAAGATGAGAAAAAATTTGAAATAATAAGTTCAAATATTGTAATGAATACAAAAGGTAAAATATCAATGATTGTTAAAATGAATATAAAGCCTAATAAAGATGCAGATAAATTAAATTTTATATTATATCAAGGTTTTAAAATAGACTCAATAAAGATAAATGGGAATAATGTATCTTTTATAAGGAAGGATGACGATATAACTATCAATCAAAAATTTACAAAAAATGAAAAATTCGATGTAGAGATGGAATATAAAGGGCTTCCATTAAATTATTTATATCAAGATACAAATGCATGGATGCTTCCTGTTAACTTTGCATGGATGCCATTTATTGGATCAGGACCTGCCGTAATAAGGAATTCAAATGATATATATGATTTATCATTTAATTATATCCAGCAGGAAACTCCTGTTAATTATGAGATTATATATATAGGATCAGGTAATCCAATATGTAATTTAGAGATTGTTGGTAAGAATCATTGGAAGGGAACATCAAAATCAGGAATTTCAATGGTTAATGGTTGGATTAAAGAAGGATATACAGATGATGGTAAAAGATTTTATTACCCTATATCTTATAAAAAATATGATGAATATGTTCCTAAGATGATTAAAGAATTCGAAAAAAATCAAAAGATAATATATAATGATTTTAATATAAATAAAAATGATACAAGCAATGTAAAAACCTATTTATTTTTGCCTAATGTGTATCTTAGAAATGATGGTATATACAATTTTGATGATCATTTAATCTTATCTATAAATGAAGCATATTCAGATGGTGAATTTCTTATTTATCCTGATGTTACAATGAATTGGATATTACAATCAACTATTTATGATAAGTATTGGAATGATAATCAATTATCTATGCAAGAATATTTTACTAATTCATACATAACTTGGTATATTAAAAGATTTAAGGATAACTATTCAAATAGCATGCCAATTACCAATATGTTAAAATACAAAGAAGGTGTTTATGAAAAAATTGGAGATAAAGAGTCAGCAGATTTATGTAGAAAGCTAAATGATTTTATAATGAATAACAGTGATGATAAAATTAAAATGTTTTTTATAAATTGGCTTAAGATGGCTAATAGTAGTTCTGAAATAAATTTTAATAGCCTTGAAAAATTAATGAACTAATTAACTTATAAGGTGGGATATTATGACACTAAATATAAATAATATTGTTAAATACTTTGGTAAAAATAAAGCATTAGACGGCATAAATATTTCTTTAGAACCAGGTATTTATGGATTATTAGGCCCTAATGGTGCAGGAAAAACAACATTAATGCGTATTTTAACTACAATTATTAATGAAGATTCGGGTACAATAACATATGGTGATTTAAATTGGAATAATAAAAATGATGTAAGAAAAATAATAGGATATTTACCTCAAAAATTTTCTTTGTATAAAAATTTAACTGTTGTACAAGCTTTAGAACATATTGCTATTTTAAAAGGTATAGAAAATAATATAAATAGCCAAGTAATTGATGTTATAGAAAAAGTAAATCTTATTGAGCAAAAGGATAAAAAAATTGGTCATTTATCAGGAGGAATGATTAGAAGAGTTGGAATTGCACAGGCTATTTTAGGAAATCCAAATATAATTGTAGTTGATGAGCCAACTGCAGGATTAGATCCAGAAGAACGAATGAGATTTAGAAATTTGATTAAAGGGTTAAATAGGAATAAAAATAATATAGTTATTATATCCACTCATATTGTAGATGATGTTGAAATGATGTGTGAAAAAGTAGCAATTATGGATAAAGGTAAAATTATATTAGAAGGTAAAATTGCTGAAATCAAGAATTCTGCAAAGTATATAGTATGGGAAGCGGAAGTATCAAATGAAGAATTTTTAGACATAGAAAAAAATTTCATAATAACTCGGCAAAATAAAACAAATACTGGATATAAATTAAGGCTATTATCGGCAAATAAACCAATTAAATCAGCTAAGCAAGTTCAGCCAAATTTAGAAGAAATATATTTAAGCTTAATTGGGAGAGAGTTAAATTGAAAATAAAAAATATACTTATAAATGAATGGAAATCATTAGGCATAAGTGCTTATATACCATTTTTAGTGTATATTTTGTTACTTTTTTATTGCAGATTATTTCGTGATGATCAAAGAATTATTATATTAGCATTACAAGCTGTGCTGCCAGTAATGTCTTCATGGTGGGTTGTCCTATCTTTTTATAATTTAGTAGAGGAAGAAGGAAAGGAGGTTTTTTTCTCATATCCTATGAATCGTTGGTGGATAGGAATAGGTAGATGTTTAGCATTTTATATATTACATATGATTATTACTTATATATTAATCATATTTTGTAGTGTAGATAGTGTTAACATAATAAATGTTTTTATTCAGCTTGCCATACAAAGTTTTTTCTTTACTGGATTGAGCTTTATGCTGGTTTTATTGACACAAAACACGTCAGTTAGTATAGCAATTCCATTTGGATATTGTACTTTTGAGTTATTAAGCGAAGGCAAAATATTAAGTTTTATTAATATCTATAATTTTAAAGTGCAATTTCAATTAGCAGAGATCTCAATGAATAGTAATATAATATATATACTGTTACTATCTTTATTATTTATGTCAATAGGGCAAGCTTTGATATTAAATAAATTTGGTATTTATATAGAGGGAAAAAGGTAGCTAAAGATTTAAAATGAACATTGACATAATAAAACAATTTAAAAATAAATCCAGTAGAAAGCATTTACGGCTATCTACTGGATTATTTTATAAAATAAAAATTTATAAGTGAGTTATGGAAAATTTTGAAGTTTACTTATAAGATAATCACTATAAAATTATACTTTAATTTGTTAAAAATTTATCTAATATAAATAAAAATTTTTTCAATAGCAATTTATTAAATAAAGTTATATAATAAAAACAGTGTTAATTATTAAATTAAATACATAAAATGGAATATATAAGTTCTTTTATATATAATTTATCATTAAACTTTGTTTTTAAAATATCAAGGGCTTTTAAAGGGGTGGGCACTATGGAAATTGTGGTAAAAAAATTAAAAAAATTAAAAGTAGGGCCAGTAAAAAATTTAATAAAAAAACTAAAAGAAAATTTAACAAAAGAAAATATAAAAAAAATTATAAAAAAATTAAAAGAAAAACTAAAAGAACATAAAAAATTAGCATTAACTATAAGTATTTTACTCGGGGGGTTAATTTTTATATATTTTAGTTTATCGATATATTTTATAAATCATTTTTATTTTGGCTCTAAAATTAATGGTATTAATGTATCGGGGAAATCAGTAAATAAAGCAAATGAAATAATAAAAGCTGAAATTAATAAATATGTTTTAAATTTAAAAGAGAAAGATGGAAAAGAAGAACAAATTAAATCCAGTGAAATTGGATTAAGATGCAATCCAAATGAAGATTTTAAAAAGCTTAAAAACATACAAAGTCCTTTAAAATGGGGAGCGGATATTTTTAATAAGGAAAAACGTGAAATAGAGATAAATCTACATTATGATAAAAAATTATTAGAAGATAGAATAAATAAATTAAATTGCTTAAACGATAATATAATTGAACCTAAAAATGCAAGTCTTAAATATGAAAATAATAAATATATTATTGTAAAAGAGGTAATGGGGAATAAAATAGATAAAAGTGTCTTATATAAAAATATAGAAACATCTATAATTAAAGGGAAAACTGTAATAGATTTAGAAAATACAAATTGTTATATAAAACCACAATATACTTCAAATTCACAAAAGGTTATAGAAGCTAGAGATATTCTTAATAAATATGTATCTTCAAATATTACATATTTATTTGGAGAACAAAAGGAAGTTATAGATTGTAATATAATAAATAAATGGCTTGTGGTTGATGAAAATTTTGAAGTAAAAATTAATGAAAAAGAATTAAAAAAATATATAGATATGATTTCAAACAAATATAATACAGTTGGTAAAAAAAGAGATTTTTTAACATCGTCAGGTAAGGTAATTAAAATTGGCGGTGGCGATTACGGATGGGCAATTAATAAGTCTAAAGAAATTGAAGATTTGATTAAAATTATAAAAGATGGACAAACAGTAACAAAGAAACCAACATATAAACAAACAGCTGCGGTTTATGGACAAAATGATATAGGAAATACTTATGTTGAAATAGATCTTACAAAACAGCATTTATGGTTTTATAAAAATGGATCATTAGTAGTAGATGGAGATGTTGTTACAGGTAATGTAAGAAAAAAGAATACAACACCACCAGGAATTTATAGATTAAAATATAAACAAAGAAATGCTACTTTAAAAGGAGAAGACTATGTAACTCCTGTTGATTTTTGGATGCCTTTTAATGGAGGTATAGGAATTCATGATGCAAAATGGAGAAGCAAATTTGGAGGGGAGATATATAAAACCAATGGTTCTCATGGATGTATAAATTCACCATATTATTTAGCAAAGACAATATATGAAAATATTCAAGTAGGAACTCCTGTTGTTTGTTATAATTAAATTTATGGTTTCCTATAAGAGTGCTATATTTTGTTTAAATATAAAAATATGTAGCTGTGTTAATTCTCAATAAAAATACCTTTTGTATGATAATCATATTGTATAAATAAAATATAATTTGAATAAGCGTCAAATAACTATTAATTAAAAGCTATTTGACGCTTATTGTATTTATAATTAAATTACCTTTTTTATATCATAAAGTGAACTTAAAACAAGCCAGTTTTGAGGGAAATATTGACCTATAGTCCAATAACTTACACCTCCGAGTTTAAATTCATTAACTAATTTAAGCTTTGCATTTATGCTTCTAGCATCTTCAAACCATACTATATGCTCTCTGCCGTTGCTGTCATAATAATTAAAATATGGAGATTGAGAAATGTTATCATATTGTATTACTGCTCCAACTTTAGCTGCAAGATTAACTGCACCTACATTAGAGAGTGTAGTTGCACTAGTACCTTGTTTATAAGGTAGAGTCCAATCATATCCATAGTTTGGTATTCCCATTAATATTTTATTTTTAGGTATAGCTGTAACTGCATAATCTAAAACCCTTCTAACAGCATTAAGAGGTGCTACTGCCATTGGAGGCCCAAATGTATAACCCCATTCATAAGTCATAAGTATAACATGAGAAACTAATTTTCCGTGGAAAGAATAATCATGAGCTTCATATAAAACACCTTTTTGATTTTCAGATACTTTAGGAGCTAATGCTGTTGTTACAAAATATCCTAAAGGATTTAACTTATTTACGGCTTTTTCAATAAAGTTATTATATAGTTCTTTATCTTTAGGATATATATATTCAAAATCAATATCAAGCCCATAATAATTTTTGTCTTTAAGAGTTTGAATAACATTATTAAGCAGTGTGTTTTGTAAATTTTCATTTGATAAAATAGTATGGGCTAAATCACTACTAAAGCCTTTGCCTTCTAGAAGATTAGTAATAACTAAAAGCGGTGCAACATTTGCTTTTCTTGCTTCTTCAATAAGAGGAGTATCATTAATAGGTCTTAAAGAACCATCTTCTTTTACTTCGTGACTAAATATACTTAAGTATGTTAAATATGGGAGGGTTTTTTTAAAAACCGTCATATCTATATTAGGAAAAGCATATCCATTTACTTCAATGGTTCCAAGTTTTTTTGTTTTTGATGGTATATTAATTATTTGGCCTGGATATATCCAAGATGGATTAGCTATGTGAGGATTTGCAGCTATGAGTTCATCAATTGTTAATCCATAAATTGAAGCAATAGTATAAAAACTTTGATTAGGAGTAATAACATGTTTTCTTACTCCTTCAATAATAACTAAAGTTTGCCCTATAACTAATCTATTTGGATCTTCAAGTTCATTATAAGATGCAATTTTATCAAGAGGGACATTATATAAACGAGAAATAGAATAAAGAGATTCCCCTGGTTTTACAACATGAATAATCAAAAAATTTCCCACCTTTTTACATAGTCTAATTTAATATATGATTTGATGTAAAAAATTGATACAAAATATAAAAATTTTTAATATATTAAAACCATTGGCATATAAAGCAGAATATATCATGTAGATTTAATTGAATTAAATACCAATTGGTACCATTCCATACCCAGCAAATGACAGTATTTTTTAATATTGAAATAGGTTTTGCCCAAAATGCAGCTTCATTATTTAACCAAATATAAGTAAGTCTATATAAGCATGGAAGAATAGTTGAAGGTAAAACTAAATTAATTCCAGGGGTTTTTTCAAATCCAAGTGCATGAGCTTTATTTTTATCAGGTATAAAATTAGGGGGTGGAAATTTAGGCGGATTTGAATTTAATGTAATATCCCAGCCTACAGGCTGAGGTGCACACCCTCAGCTTCTATAAAAACTATATTTATACATATTATACACCTCCTGTAAATATATTCATAAAATGTGTAATTTTAAATTTATATAAAAGTTAATCATTAAATCTTTTATTCTTTCATAGATATAATATGAGTTATATATAAAATTTGCTAATAAATTTATTAAAACTATGCACCATTTTTTATGCTCATTAATAAAATATTAATATGAGTTAAATTTATGAGGGGATAGTTAAAGTGGCATATGATAATAGAGAATTATTAGCAAGAATAATTAGGTGTGAAGCTGGTGGAGAGGGAGAAAATGGTATGAAGGCAGTTGCCACTGTAATTATGAATAGAGTAAATGTAAGTGGTGGCGAATATTTAAGAGTATGCCAAGGTGATTTAAGAAAAGTAATTTATCAAAAAGGACAATTTGATTGTGTCCGTTCTGTTATTAATGGTCAGCCAAATCCTCAAACTATATGGTCTAATCCTCCAGAGGATATACATTATAAAATAGCAGATTGGGCATTGGCAGGAAATAAATTATTTACTGTAGGTGCTTCTCTTTGGTATTTTAATCCTTTTAAACCATCTTGCCCTTATATGTTTCCATACAATGGATCAGGAAGTTTTCAAGTAAGAGTAGTGCAGCATTGTTTTTATAATCCAACAGCATTATATTTTGAAACTTAATAAAAGGAGGTTTTTTATAATGAGTGAATTTAATGAAGATTGCCCTTTTAGAGAGCAAATGGAAGGAGTATCTATGATGCCTGGATACATACCAATGCCTATATCGGCTCAGCAAATGTATCCACAGTATCAAGGTATACCGGGATTTATACCTGGGATGCCATATTTTATGACAGATGGGACTACTGCAGTACCACCATATCCAACACCTCAAACTCTTCAAGGTATAGCAGATTCAAATTTTGAAACAGCACCTGGTTCACCTGTTCAGCAGGATATAAATTACACACAAGGATATTTAAGAACACAAATTGGCAAAAGAGTTCTTATAAGTTTTTTAATTGGAACTAATACTTATCAAGATAGAACAGGAGTTTTAGAGAAAGTAGGAATTAGCTATGTTATTTTAAGAGAACCAGAGGGAACAGAATTACTTTGTGATATTTATTCAATTAAATTTGTTAGAGTTTTTAGTGAAACAAAATAAATAATAAATATTAAAATTTTGTAATTAACCTTAAAAAATAAGAGAGTAATTAGTTTTATATAAAATCAAATATAATTACTCTCTTATTTTTTATAATTTATTCTATTATACTAACAAGCTCTTCTATAGATTTTTTATCTTTTTCTTCAGGAGTTTCATCACCATAACCTATAGGAACAAGTATACAAGGTTCCATTCCATCTGGTATGTTTAATATTTTACTTACTACATCTCTTTCAAACCAACCTATATAGCAAGTTGCTAAACCTTCATTAGTAGCTGCAAGTACCATATTTTCTACAGCAATAGCTGTATCAAAATTTTTTCCTTTTTCGCAGCATGCTATCATAAGTATTGGAGCGTCATATAAGAAATCTTGATGACAAGCTTTTGAAACAATTTCTTTTCTTTTTTCTGTATCTTTTACAAATAAAAATTTATAAGGCTGACGATTATTACCTGAAGGAGCAAGTTTTATAGCTTCATAAAGTTTTTGAAGCTTTTCATCAGGAACTTCCTTTTTTTTATACTTACGAATAGCTCTTCTTTTTTTAATAACTTCATTAAAATCCATTTTATTACCTCACTTTCTTTAAATAATATTTTATCACATTATAGTATCTATTAGTAAATAAAAATAATTATTATATATAACATGAAAATTAAATAGTTTAGTAAAATAATAATAAGTATTAAAACATATATTTAATTAGAAAAATTAATTGTGCTATCAAACGAGTAACTAAACAGGTATTTGTTTGATAGTTTTTTATATTTAAAAATTTTAAATATAAAAATCCTTTTGATAAAAAATATTATATGAGATAATTATAATATAACATCTATATGAAATGGAGGAGCATTTATGAAAATTTTAATTATGAAAGTTAAACTTAGAGCGTGTTGGGTACATTCACTAAAGGAAAAGAGAATGGTTGTTAAAAGTATTACTCAAAAGCTTATAAATAAATTTAATATATCGGTAGCAGAAGTAGATGAACAAGATATTCATCAAATAATAGTAATTGGTATAGCAGGAATATGTGGAACTTCAGCACAAGTGGATTCTACAACGGAAAATATCATAAGATTTATAGAAAATAATACAGATGCTGAAATAATTGATATTCATAGAGAAGATATTATAGACGTATAGATTATATATAAGTATAAATTTAAATTTTTTATTAATTCATTATTGATATTATTAAAATTATATATTATTATATAAAATATGGTAAATTTTACTAGAGAGGGGACAAAAATGGGGAAAATATTTAAAAATAACAAAAATCAATTAAGAGCTGGCTGGGAAATTTTATTTGTCATGGCATCTTATATGTTTTTTACAGTTGTAATTTCTGCAATAACAGGTATGGTATCAGTAATATTTATAGCTAAAAATGTACCAATGGAGCAAATACCAAATACAATAAATAATTTTATGCAAGCAAATCCATTAGGAATTTTATTAGCTCAAATTATGGATTTTATAGCATTAATTATTGTACTTACAATAACTATAAAAGTTATAAATAAAAAGAAGTTTAGTGATTTTGGTTTTGCATCTATTACAAAAAATTATAAAAATTTGCTTTTAGGTCTTTTACTTGGAGCAATTTCTATGACTATTATATTTTTTATACTTATAGTTACTGAAAATATAAAAATTGAGGGAAGTTTAGGAAAACCTAAATTTTCATCTTATACTTTTTATGGATTAATTTTATTTATAATTGTAGGAATTAAAGAAGAGCTCCTTTCAAGAGGGTATTGCATAACTTTATTAAATAATCATATGAAAAAACCATGGCTTTCAATTATCATATCTTCAATTATTTTTTCAGCAATGCATTTTTTTAATCCTAATGTAAAAATTTTAGGACTATTTAACATAGTTTTAGTAGGAATATTATTTGGTTATATGTTTGTAAAAACAAAAAATTTGTGGATGCCTATTGGATATCATATAACCTGGAATTATTTTCAAGGAAACATATTCGGATTTCCAGTAAGTGGTACAGATCCTCATGGTATATATACTATTAAAGAAGTAAATGATAATATATTAACTGGTGGAGCTTTTGGACCTGAAGCAGGAATAATTACAACTATAATTATAATTATAGGAATGATAATTGTATATAAATTTTCAGATGTTAAAGAAATGCCTGCAACAAATTATGTACCATTAGAAAAATTATAAAATAATTTTTAAAAAGCTGTATCAAAATATATTTATTTTGATACAGCTTATTTTTTATTCTGTATACAGTTTAAAATGATTTTTAAACAAAATGTTAAATTTTAGAAAAACTTTCTGATATTGAAGGAATATTCAGAAAAATATAGAAATATATATTTAAGGAAACTTAATATAACTTACTATATAAAATTAAGGAGGGTACTACTATGCCAGATAAAGGAAAGAGCAAAAGCGGATCAACTAAAAAAGGAGACAAGAAAAAAGAAAAAAAAGATAATAAAAAGAAATAGTATTAATATTATTAAATTTTTGCTTTAAATTAAACTTATAATTAAGATTTGCAAAAACTTTGGATATACTATATATAAAGGAGATACTTTTTGTATCTCCTTTATTTTTTTATAGTAATTAATACTATATTTGCCTATTAAAATTATACATAATATATGTTTTGCTTTTTACCATTCTCCTGGGTAAGCAACTATATGTAAAGTTACTGGTCTTCTACCCCAATTTATACATTCTTCTTCTGAATTCATATAAAGATCTATAATATTACCCTTAATAGCACTCCCTGTATCTGAAGCAATAGCATAACCATATCCAGGTATATAAACCTTTGAACCCAATGGTATAAAGGAAGGATCTACTGCTATAGTACTTAAACTATTAGGATTTCGTATAGGCTTTAATCCCATAGCTGTTAATGTACCTCCAGTATAAGCTGTAGCGGTCATAGTGTATGTAGCTTTATAACTACCTGTATTCCCTCTTGAAGGTGAAACATTTTGGCTTGTTGTAACTGAGGCTTTTTCAGCTTCAGCTTTCTTTTTAGCTTCTTCCAACATAGAATTTAATTTTTTATTTCCTAAAGATACATAACTTTGAGCTTTATTTTTTACAGAAATAGTACTTATTTGGGGAATTAAGCTATTTAAAGTATAAATAGCATTTTTTATATCATCAATACTAGAAGAACTAGAATCAATAATATGTACAGCATGTGATATAAGTTTTTCTTCATTTTCTTTTATTAATTGTGCTGCAGCAGCTTTTTCCTTTTCATACTTTAAAATTAACTCTTCAAGTTTAATTTTATCTTCATTTATTTTGGCAAGATTTTCTTCATTAGATTTTTGTAAATTTTCTAATTCTTGTTTTTTTGTATTAAGATTTTCTATGGCTTTATTTAAAACTTTTCTTTTTTCTTCTAATTCATTTAATATTTTTTTATCAAGCAATACAATTCTTTTTATAGATTCTATTCTATCTAAAAGGTCTGCAAAATTTTCTGATGACATAAGAAGGGTAAAAAAGCTTTCACTATAACTGTTTATATACATAGCTCTAAGTCTTTTATTTGCAGTTTCTTGAGTTTCATTTACCTCTTTTTCTAAATTTTCCATATTCTTTTTTTGAGCTTCTATAAGTTTATTGTTTTTTTCTATATTTTCATTATTAATTTTAATTTCTTTTTTTAACTTGTCTATTTGAGAATTAAGTAAAGATATTTCTTTATTAGTATTCATTATGTCGTTATTAATTTGCTGAAATCTTATTTTACTTTCAACCAATGAATTTTTAGGATTATCAGCAAATACATTAACAGGGCTTGTACTAAATAAAATTATAGTTACTATAAATATAGATAATAATTTTTTCACAATTTATACCTCCTTCTATAGTTTATATTATAACATATAATATAATTGTTATATTTAAATTATAATTTTAGTAGGTAAATATAGTATTAATTACTATGAAAAATAAAGGAGATACAAAAGGTACCTCCCATATACATAATTTTTTCATCTTTCAAAATTAGAATATGAATTTTATGTTACATAGAACAAGATGATGTCTATCTATGTAGCAAGTTTTCTTATTTAACATTTTTATTTAATATATCTTCTAGAATGCCTAGTTCTATCATTTTTAAATTTAAAATATACCTATTATGATTAAATGTCTCTTCTAGTGGGCGTTTTGCAGTTAGCCAACCCTTACCGTCAGTTATCCAAATAAATTCATGTCCATCTTGTTCTATTAAATCAAATAATGTTTTATATTCACCAGCTGTTGCTTTAAGTTTAGAACCAGCACCATTATAGTAATTAGTTTCTACTAAAAATAGTTTATAACCTGTATTAATTGCAAAATCAAATCTTCTTTCTGATTTATCTACAGTAACATTGAAGTCCCATTTTTCTCTTATTTTTGTTGCAGTAGCTTGTTTTATATATTGATAGTTATATTTAGTACAAATTTTTTCGATAAAGTGTTCAACTATATTTTCCATAGCAGTACCAGAACGGTTTTTTCTACCATTACTATCTAAACCAACTTCCACACCAAATACATAGTCTACTAAATTTTTTATGGTATTATCTTTAAATATATTTATTAATTTGGTATTTTCTATAAAAGTTATGATATTTTCAATATCGTTGCTATTTAAATGTTTTTTATTAAAATCAAAAATTTTATAATCAAATTTGTCATTTTCATTTAAAGATAAAATTTCAAATTTATTTTCTCTACTCGCCAATAAATAAGGAAATGCTTTAATTACTTCAGGATGTTTATTTAAAAGATATTTAAGCTCTTCTTTTATATTTTCTTTACCGATTAAATAGTTTAAAGTATTAAGTTCAATTTCTATGTCCTTAATGTTATTTTTTACTTTACTCCAATCAATAAAATAATCCCAATTTTTAATAGAATCTTTTAGAGAATCAATTAAAAATGAAAAAGTATTTTTAGATTTATCATAAAGAAAATGATTTGTATTTTTCATATAAAGCCTCCTAAAAGTATCAATTATATATTATTTTATTCGACAAATTAATTTATTTCCCTTTTAAATGCTGATTTTATGTTTAATAATTATAAGTTTGGATAAACTTTCAATAGATTTTTAAGGGAGAGAGTTAATATGAGTGAAAAATTTAAACTAGAAACAACTACGATTTGGAGTTTTAAGGATAGAGGGAATTATTCTACACATAAAGGAGACTATCCAGGTAATTGGAGCCCATATGTACCTAGAAATATAATACTTAGGTACTCAAATAAAAATGATGTTGTACTTGACCAATTTGTTGGTAGTGGTACTACTTTAATTGAATGTAGATTGCTTAATAGAATAGGTATAGGCTGTGATATAAATGAAAATGCACTTAAAAAATCATTAGAAAGAACGAAAAATATAGAAGCAAATAACAAAACAATATTGTTAAAAAGAGATGCAAGAAATTTATTTGGCATTAAAGATAATTCTATAGATTTAATATGTACACATCCTCCATATAGTAATATTATTAGATATAGCAAAGCAATTGATGAAGATTTATCTTTGCTTGAGTATGATAATTTTTTAATTGAGATGGTAAAAGTGGCAAGAGAATGCTACAGAGTATTAAAGAAAGGTAAATACTGTGCAATATTGATTGCAGATATAAGGAAAAATGGATATATTAAGCCCTTAGGATATGAGGTAATGAATATATTTATAAATCAGAGATTTAAGCTTAAGGAAATAATAATAAAAGAGCAACACAATTGTAGTAAAACAGATTATTGGAGGGAAATTAGTGTAAAAAGAAATTTTTATCTCATCGCTCATGAGTATTTATTTATATTTCAAAAATAGTCATTTTTATAACAAAACATTTATGATAAAATTAAAGGAGTATATTCAATATAAAGGGTGTTAGTATATGCAGTTTTATAAAGATAAAAATATTGAGTTAATATTAGGCGATTGTATAAAAATATTAAAGAATTTAGAAGAAAAAAGTATTGATATGATATTTGCAGACCCACCATATAGACTAAGTAATGATGGAATAACATGTAAGTCAGGGAAAATTGCATGTGTTAATAAGGGTGGATGGGATCGCTCAAATGGATTTGAAAGCGATTATAATTTTAATAAAAAATGGTTAGAGGCATGTGATAAAGTATTAAAAGATAATGGTTCTATATGGATATCAGGAACATATCATATTATTCATTCAATAGCATTTGCATTAATGGAGATAGGTTATCATATTATTAATGAAATAGTTTGGTTTAAGCCCAATGCAGCTCCAAATATGAGTTGCAGATGTTTTACTGCAAGCCATGAAGTTTTGATTTGGGCAAAGAAATCAAAAAATGCAAAGCATAAGTTTAACTATGATTTTATTAAAGAATTAAACGGTGGAAAACAAATGAGAAGTGTTTGGGAAATACCAACTACTCCTAAAAGAGAAAAAAATTTTGGTATACATCCAACACAAAAACCATATCAGTTGCTATATAGATGTATAATGGCATGTACTGATGAAGGAGATATTGTATTAGATCCGTTTTGCGGTTCGGGAACAACTGGCGTTGTTGCAGTAGAAAATAAAAGAAATTTTATAGGAATAGATACTGAAGAAGAATATTTGGAATTAACAAAGAAACGAATACTACAGATGTACTAGGAGGAATAGAATTTGTCAGATTTAAATGCAAGACCATTTTTAAAATGGGCAGGGGGGAAAAATCAGCTATTAGCTCAATTTCAAAATTATTATCCACAAAAATTATTACAAGGTAAAGTAAAAAGATATATTGAGCCTTTTTTAGGTGGTGGAGCAGTTTTTTTCTTTTTGCAATCTCAATATAATTTTGAAGAAATAATTTTAAATGATATAAATGAAGAGCTTATATTAACATATTATGTTGCTCAAAATAATGTCAATGAGCTGATTGAGCAACTAGAAATATTAGAAAACAGATATTTAGAAGGAGATATGATTAAAAAAGAAGAAATATTCTATGAGCAAAGAGAATTGTTTAATATAGAAAAGAAAACATTAAATTACAATATGTTTTCAAATGAATGGATTGACCATGCATCCAAAATGATATTTTTAAATAAAACATGTTTTAATGGATTATATAGGCAAAATAAAAAAGGAGAATATAATGTTCCATTTGGGAAAAGGAAAAAGGTAACTATATGTGATAAAGATAATTTAATAGCAGTTAATAGTGCTCTGAAAAAAGTAAATTTATTAATAGGGGATTTTGAAAATGTAACTAATTTTATAGATGAAAATTCTTTTTTATATATAGATCCGCCATATAGACCATTGAATGAAACATCAAGTTTTAATGATTATTCAAAAATACCTTTTGATGATGAAAGTCAAAAGAGGCTTGCAGATTGGGTAAGAATAGTAGTTGATAAAAAAGGTGCTTGTTTTATGTTAAGTAATTCAGATCCTAAAAATGTAAATGGAAATGATAACTTTTTTGAGGATATTTATAAAGGATATAATATAGTGAGAGTAAAAGCAACAAGAAACATCAATAGTAAGGGAAGTGGCAGAGGAGAAATAAATGAGTTGCTTATCTATAATTACGATTTATAAAAAATTATAGATTTATTGTATAGTATTTTTAAAATCATAATCAATACCTTATTTTTATACTACAAATTAAAGTATTAATTGTTATATTACGATTGATATTAATTTAATAAGAATATATAATTGTTATTAAATAATTTTTTTTATTTAGAAGGTGATACATTATGGATAATAAATATAAAAAATATGAAACAGCAATATTTGCAGGGGGATGTTTTTGGTGCATGGTTTCACCATTTGATATTTTAGATGGAATAATTGAAGTTGTTTCAGGATATACAGGGGGATATCTTGAAAATCCAACATACAAAGATGTTAAATCTCAAAATTCAGGTCATTATGAAGCCGTAAAAATAACCTACGATCCAGAAGTTATAACTTACGATAAACTTCTTCAAGCTTATTGGCGTCAAATCGATCCAACTGATGATGGAGGTCAATTTCAAGATAGAGGTTCATCTTATAGGACAGCTATATTTTATACAACGGAAGAACAAAGAATAAAAGCAGAAACTTCAAAAGAAAATTTGGATAAATCAAAAAGATTTCCTAAACCTATAGTAACACAAATACTTCCAGCATCTAAATTTTATAAGGCTGAAGATTATCATCAGGATTTTTACAAAAAAAGTCCTACAGAATATAAGAGCGATAGAAAAATATCAGGAAGAGATGAATTTATACAAAAGTATTGGGGAGAAGAATACTATGATATTTACAATGATTAATAATAACTAATAGTAGATATTTTAATATAAATTATTATTAAATATTATTAATTAATTATATTTACTATATATAATTTCAATATATTAAAAGCCATGCAAAATAGCATGGCTTTTAATATTAATACTATATATTTTTAAGCTGTAAATAAAGTATAAAAGTATATAAATTTATTTATTTAGTTTATTTTTTATGCTTGTCCAATAATCTTCATCTTCAAGTCCGAGCCTCCAAAATGCTATACCTAAAAGATCTTTATTATTTACAATATCAAGTTTATAATTAATACTTTGTGCATTTTCAAACCAAACAGTATGTCCAAGAGAAGAGCTATCTTTATAGGTAAAATAAGGACTTTTTGAAGTATTATCCCATTGAATAGAAGCTCCATACTTTTTAGCTATATTATATGTGTATGAAATTCCATAGGCTTTAGCTAAATCATCATTTGAAGGCCAATCATAACTGTACGCGGCAAGACCAAGAAGAATTTTTTCTTTAGGAATAACAGTAAGAGAATAATCTATTACCTTTTGAACCCATCCAATTGAAGCTATTGGACCTGGTGAACCTCCAGACCAATGTTCATCATAAGTCATAAGTACAATCTGATCAGCGTATTTTGCAATTTGAGCATAGTCATAAGCTCCAGTCCAAGAATTTTTTAAATTATCATAAGTCTTAGCGGGAAGAGCAACGGTAACTTTATAACCTAATGGCTTTAAAGCTGAATAAAGCTCTTTCATAAACAATGTAAAATGGCTTCTATTATAATAATATAAAGATTCAAAGTCAATGTTAACACCATTGTAACCATATGTTTTTAAAGCATTTAATATATTATTAATCAAAAATTTTCTTTTGTCTTCGTTTTCAAGTACAGCTTTTCCTAAATCTGCATTAAAATCATTATGTACCATAGCATAAGCTTTAATTTTATTATTATTTGCGTAGCTTATTTGATTTTTGGGAACATTTCCAAATATATTTCCATTACTATCTATTTTAAATGTGTCTGTAGCTATTGAATCAATTAAAGAAGCATGGTTAATTAATGAATTATAAGATAAATTGTCATTAGAGTTATAATAAGTAGTGTATGCTAAAACAACCTTTGATTTAAAATTTTTATCTATAAAGTTTTGCACTGTATTATCAGAAATAACTGATGTACCACCTAATATTTTTAAAATAGTTAAATTGGTTAAATTATCAATACCAGATAGTTCATTAGAAACACTGTTATTTGTTAATATTATAGCTGTTGAATTTTTAGCAGCTGCAACAGCACCACTTAGGGCATCAGCGAAATCTTCTCCGTAAGCAAAATATATTTGATTTAAATTAAGTTCTTTTGAAAATTTTTTTAATACAGATAAATTAGTAAGATATCTGTTAGTTCCGCTTAATCTTTCATAATTGCTTAAAAATTTTAAAGAAGAATCACTGATTACTCCACTTCCTCCAATAACGTAATATTTTGAAGAAGGATTCGTTTTTATAAAATTTTTAATATTATTAGGTATATAGTTTTTAGTAGTTAGCAAAATAGGCATTTGTTTTTGTGCAGCTATAGGAGCAATTGATAAGGCATCTGGAAAGTTTTCTCCTGAAGCAATTACAGTTCCCTTAGAAGTACCAATAATTTTAGCTACTTCAAGGCTTGTAGCATAACGATCAATGCCTGCAACACGGGTAAAAGTTATGTTTAAACTTTTAAGCTGATTTTCAATATTAGGAGATAATACTCCTGTTCCCCCTACTAAAAAGGCTTTTTTAACTTTTAATCTTTTTAACTCTGAAATTGTGTTGGTAGTCATAGTGTTTTCATAAGTAAGAATTAAAGGGGCATTATATTTTGCTGCTAAAGGAGATGCACTTAAGGCATCCGGAAAGTTTTCCCCAGAAGCTATAACTACATAATCTGATTGATTCCAAGAGTCTTGAGAGATTTTTATAGACGTTTCATACCGGTCAGCTCCACCAAGTCTTAACATATTAGGAGCAGCTAAAGTTGAATGAGGCTTTAAAGTTAATGCAACTAAAAATACTGCAGGTAATAAAATTTTTCTTAAGTTTATCATAAATCCTCCTTGTATAATATTTAGTAATATAACATTATTATAACGTATAATTTATATTTTTTTAATGCTAATAAATAAAAAATAACTTTATTTGAAAATATATTTTCCGATTATATTCTTATTTTAATAGATTATGTTTACTTCTCATATTGGATATTTATACCTAAAATGAATTAACTTTATTTTTAAAGGAAATACTAAAGTTAAAATTTAGTGATAAAACATAAATATGGGAGAGAGTGAAATGAAAAAGTTTATTATAATATGGTTTATTATGGGAATGGCTTATTTTACATTTGAAGGATTTATAAGAGGATGGACCAATATTTCTATGCTCTTTGTTGGAGGACTTTGCGGAGGACTTATTGGGCTTTTAGACGAATTTCCAAAAGTCTATAAATTTAAAATTTGGCAGCAATGCATATTGGGAACTATGATAATTCTTATTATTGAATTTATTTCAGGATTAATTTTAAATATGTGGTTTAAGCTTAATATATGGGATTATTCACAAAGATGGGGGGATTTTAAAGGCCAAATATGCATACCATTTGCTATAGTATGGTTTTTATTAACTCCTATTGCAATTTATCTTGATGACTGGATTAGATGGAAATTCTTTGGTGAAGAAAAACCCATATATAATGTAAAAGAAATATATATAAATTTAGTAAAATTAAAATAGCTGTTTAATAGTAATCATATATAGCTATATATTTTGATTATTAATTTTTAATTAAAATAGAAAATGAATTAAAATATTGTGGTAAAATAATAAAATTAGGGTATTTAATATATTTTAATAAAGGGGATATTAAAAGTGAAAGTTGTAGATATGCATTGTGATACTATTAGTGTTATATTAAATAAAAAAAGAGAAGGGGAAAATATTGAATTAAGGGAGGACATTTTAAAGATGAAAAAAGGGGATTATTTACTTCAAAATTTTGCTATGTTTGTAAATTTACAAAATGTAAAAAATCCTTTAGAAGAATGTTTAAGTTTAATTGATTGTTTTTACACAGAAATAGAAAAAAATAAGGATATGATATCATTAGCATTAAGTTATGATGATATAATTAAAAATAAAAACGAAGGTAAAATGTCAGCCTTATTAACTGTTGAAGAAGGTGGAACTACTTGCTCTTCATTATCAAATTTAAGAATACTTTACCGTTTAGGAGTAAGAATGATTACGCTTACATGGAATTACCCTAATGGAATAGGCTGGCCTAATATAGATTTATCCAATAAAAAAGGACAAGATTTTCATATACCTAACACAAAAGATGGACTTACAAATTTTGGGATTGAATTTGTGCAAGAAATGGAAAGACTAAGAATAATTATTGATGTTTCTCATTTAAGCGATGCTGGTTTTGAAGATGTATTAAGATATACAACAAAACCATTTGTAGCAAGTCATTCTAATTCTAGAAGTGTAACAAATAATGTTAGAAATCTTACAGATGATATGATTTTAAAAATTGCTCAAAGAGGGGGTGTTATAGGAATTAATTTTGCAGGAGATTTTTTAGAAGAACCAAAGACAGGTAAAAGATCACGTTCAAAAATTAGTAATATGATAAAACATATTAAGCATATTGTAAATTTAGCAGGAATTGATTGTGTAGGATTAGGTAGTGATTTTGATGGTATATATCAAGATTTAGAATTAGATAATGCAAGTAAAATGCCAGAATTAGAAAAAGCTTTAAAATTAGCAGGATTTAGTTATAATGATATTGAGAAGATTTTTTATAAAAATGTTTTGCGTGTTTATAAAGAAATACTTAAATAAAATAATTAGGAGGGCTATAAGTGTATAGTTTTAAAAATGATTACAGCGAAGGAGCACACCCAAGAATTTTAAATACTTTATTAGAAACTAATATGGAGCAGCTTGAAGGATATGAGGAAGATATATATACTAAAAAAGCTATTAACTTACTTAAGGAAAAAATTAAAAGAGAAGATATAGATATTCATTTAATACCTGGTGGTACCCAAACAAATTTAATTGCTATTTCAGCTTTTTTAAGGCCTTATGAAGCTGCCATTGCAGTAGATACAGGGCATATTTTTGTTCATGAAACTGGAGCTATTGAAGCTACAGGTCATAAAGTAATACCTGTAAAAGGCGTAGAAGGAAAGATTACTACATCTGCTATTAAAAAAGTATTAGATGTACATACAGACGAGCATATGGTAAAACCTAAATTAGTTTATATATCAAATTCTACAGAAATTGGAACTATATATACAAAGAATGAGTTAAAGGAAATAAGTAATTTTTGTAAAGAAAACAATCTTATTTTATATATTGATGGTGCAAGACTTGGTTCAGCTTTGACTTCAGAAGAAAATAATTTAACTCTTTCTGATTTAGCTAATTTTTCAGATGCTTTTTATATAGGTGGGACAAAAAATGGAGCATTAATAGGTGAAGCACTTGTAATTTGTAAAGATTCTCTTAAAGAAGACTTTAGATTTCATATAAAACAAAAAGGAGCAATGCTTGCTAAAGGAAGGATTCTTGGAATACAGTTCTTAGAGCTTTTTAAAGATAATTTATTTTTTGATTTAGCAAAGCATGCTAATAATATGGCTAAAATTTTAAAAAACGGAATATATGAATCTGGATATTTATTTTTAACAAATTCATCATCAAATCAGCTGTTTCCGATTTTCCCTAATGAATTAATCAAAAAACTTGAAGAAAAATATTCATTTTCTATATGGGAAAAAATAGATGAAGAAAATTCAGCTATTAGACTTGTAACATCTTGGGCTACTAAAGAAGAAAATGTACTTGAATTTATTAAAGATATTAAAAATTTTAAAAATAAGTAATTTTACATATAAATTATATTAAATTCATACGATATAATATTATAAAAATATAAATTATAATTTAAGGGAGGTATTTAAAGTGAAGAAAAAAACTTTAACGACACTTGCTATTATAGCAGGTATACTAATAGTTTTAATAGCATCTATAGCAGGAAGCTACAATAAATTGGTAGATCTTGAGCAGGCTGTAAAAACAGCAGAAGCTGATATAGATACAGATTTACAAAGAAGAAATGATTTGATTCCTAATTTAGTTGAGACAGTAAAAGGCTTTGCAGCACAAGAAAAAGATATATTAAATGAAATTGCAAATGCTAGGAGCAGATTAGTTAATGCAGGTAATGTAACTGAAATGGCTGAGGCAGATAATCAGCTGTCCAATGCATTATCTAGGCTTTTAGTAGTTGTAGAAAGATATCCAGAACTAAAATCAAATCAAAACTTTAGAGATTTAATGGTAGCTTTAGAAGGTACTGAAAATAGAATTGCTATAAAAAGACAAGACTATAATAAGGCAGTAGATAACTATAACACTACTATTAGAAAATTTCCAACTTCAATAATAGCAAATATATTCAGGTTTACTGAGAAACCATATTATAAAGCATCTGCAGGAGCAAAAGAAGTTCCTAAAGTAGATTTTAATGTTAAATAATATATGAAAAAGTTAGCTTATAAATTTAAATTATTAACAATAATTCTAATATTGGTGTTTTTTATACTGCCTATTTGTAAAGTTCAAGCAGTTAATAAATTTCCTAATCCTACTGAATTAAAATATGTAAATGATTATGTTGGGATATTAAAAGATGAAGATAAAAATTATTTAGTTTCTGTAGGTAAAGAGCTGGAGGATAAAACAGGAGCACAACAAGTAGTAGTTATAATAAATTCATTAGAAGGAAGAGATATAGAATCCTATTCCAATGAGTTATTTAGATCATGGGGAATTGGGCAAAAAGATAAAGATAATGGGCTTTTAATACTTGTATCCATAAAAGATAGAAAATGGAGAGTTGAAGTTGGAAGAGGACTTGAAGGAGTTATAACTGATATATACTCTCATAGAATTATGGAAGATTATGCAGTATCTGACTTTAAAAATGAAGACTATGGAAAGGGAATAAAGGATGCTTATTCAATATTTGCTGATAAAATTGCTTCAGAATATAATGTCACTTTAGAAAAAAATATTAAACAAAATATTAATAAAAAAGGTGTTTCTAATGAAGAAGAATCTTCTAATGGTTTAATTTTTATAGTTGGGTTTTTGCTTGTTGACTTCATATTTTTCAGAGGCAAAATAATAAGATTTTTACTTAAATTATTCTTTTGGAATTCATTCTTTGGAGGAAGAAATGATGACTGGCACGATGATAATTGGCATAATAATGATTCAGGAGGCTTCGGAGGCTTTGGAGGCTTCGGAGGCGGCTCATCTGGAGGTGGAGGTTCTTCAGGTGATTGGTAAAAAGTAACTTAATAAAAAAGTATTGTCGCAAAATATAATTTATTTTGCGACATTTTTTTACACTATCCATTCAATAAACTTTACATAATATTTATGTATTGGAAGGAATATAACGGCACTTAGTACATTAAAAATAGTATGAGAATTAGCAATTTGTATGCTTATATCTGCATTAGGCTGAAAATATTCTGTTATATATTTTACTAAGAATACAAAATAAGGGAGAAAAAGAGTAACTATAATAACTCCTATAACATTATAAATAGTGTGAGCCCAAGCTGTTCTTTTAGCATTTTTGCTACCAGTAAGGCTTGCAATTTGGGCAGTAAAACAGGTGCCTATGTTATCTCCAAGCATTATACATATAGCTGAAGTTAGATCGATAAGACCTGCCTGTCCAAGAATTATAACAAGTCCAACAGTAGCACTACTGCTTTGAACAAGACCTGTTGCAACAATTCCAAGTATTATTCCTATTATAGGAATTGAAGCATAATTTTTAAAGAAGTATTTTAAAGTTTCGCTTTCTTTTAAAAAAGGCACACCGGAATTTAAAAATTTTAGTCCTAAAAACATGAAACCAAATCCCATTATAGATTGACCTATGTATTTAAAAGTATCATTTTTAGAAATATATGTAACAATAAACCCAATTCCAATAGCAGGAAGAGCATAATCCGTTATATTAAATTCAAGACTGAAAGCCATAAGTTGTGCTGTAATTGTAGTGCCAATATTAGCACCAAAAATTATTCCTACTGCTTGTGAAAGATTCATAAGACCAGCATTTACAAAACCAACTGTAAGCACAGTAATGGCTGTACTGCTTTGAACTATGGCCGTAAAAATAGTACCGCAAAGAAAAGCAGTAAATACATTTCCGGCTAATATAGAAAGAACTTTATTCATAAATTTTCCAGAAGCTTTTTCTAATCCTTTGCTCATCATATCTACACCATACATTAAAAGTGCAGTTCCACCTATAATCCAAAAAACAAATTCTTTCATTTATGTACCCCCAGATTGTATAGTATCAATCTTTATATTATATAAATTTTGAAATGATATAATTACTGTTTTATTATTTTAAATTATAAAAATTATAAATATGATTAATAAATTTGCATATTAAATGCCTTTTATATAAAATAATTCTTATAGATTTATATTTATACAATATAAAGTAATATTATAAAAATGGGGGAAGGAAATGATTAATAATTCAGCAGTAATAAAAGAAGTAATCTCAGTATTTTTAATAATACTCGTAGGATTTATAGCTAGTAAAAAAAGAATAATAAGTGATGAAATAAATAAAGGATTAACAGAAATACTTTTAAAAATAACGCTTCCGCTTTTAATAGTATCTTCTTTTAATTTTAGCTATAGCCAAGACATTAAAGCTAATATTTTAAAATGTTTTTTTTATAGCTTTATAGTTTTTATAGTAACTCCTATTATTTCATATATTTGTTTATTACCAGTTAAAGTAAATAAAAGAAAAATACTTCAGTTTGCAAATGTGTTTTCTAATTGTGGATTTATAGGCTTTGCTGTAATGGATAGTATTTATGGTGGAGAAGGAGTAGCGTATGCAGCAATATTTAATATGTTTTTTTCTTTATTTGTTTGGACTTATGGAATTGCACTTTTTTCAGATAAATTATCTTTAAAAGATGTAAAAAAAGTATTATTAAATCCCGGAATTGTTGCAGTATACATAGGTGTAGCTATAATGGTTTTTAATATAAAACTTCCTATAGTTTTAACTAAAAGTATAAAAAGTGTAGGTTCTATGACTACACCGCTTTCAATGATTATAGTTGGAGTTATTTTATCAAAAACAGATGTTAAGAGCCTTTTAAAAGATTGGACTATATATTATGGTACGTTTTTAAAGCTTATTTTAATACCTATATTTTTTTATATTATATCTGTAATTATAAAAGATAATTCAAAAGTTATGAATACAATGATAATTTTACAAGCTATGCCTGCAGGGGCGACTTTGTCATTATATGCAGAAAGCTTTAATAAAGAAAAACAATATTCAGCGGGAATAGTTTTTTTTACAACTCTTTTATGTATTTTAACTTTCCCTGTTATATTAAAATTAGTTTCATAAAATAAAAAAAGAAGATTTAAGAAAATATTAATAAGAAATATTTTAATATATACTGTTCCTTACATCTTAAACATTGAATATAGTATAGTATAATTCAATGTTTTGTGGGGGACTAAAATGAACACATTAAAATGTGTATCTAAAGTTTTTAAATCAGCTGATGAAATTATTTTTGATGATTCATCAAAAATTGTTTTAATGAGTGATTGTCATAGAGGAGATGGCAGTTTTGCAGATGATTTTGCAAGAAATCAAAATATATACTTTTCTGCATTAAATTATTATTATAACGAAAATTACACATATATAGAAATAGGTGATGGAGATGAACTTTGGGAAAATAGTAAGATTGATTCTATTATAAATGAGCATAGTCATGTATTTTGGCTTTTATCTAATTTCTATAGAAAAGGAAGACTTTATTTTATTTTTGGAAATCATGATATGGTAAAGAAAAATAAAAAATTTGTAAAAAAAAATTTATATAAACATTTTAGTGAGAGAGAAAATACTTATATTCCTTTATTTGACAATATAAAGGTGCATGAAGGTTTGGTATTAAAGCATAAAGATACGGGGAATAAAATTCTTTTAATCCATGGCCATCAAGTAGACCGTTTTAATAGTGATTTTTGGCTTTTGTCTAGATTTTTAGTAAGATTTTTATGGAAACCACTTAATCTTTTAGGTGTAAATGATCCAACTCGTGCAGCAAAAAATTATACAAAGAAAAAAGATATGGCTAAAAAACTCACTGAATGGGTAATAAAAGAAAAGCATATGATTATTGCTGGGCATAATCATAAGCCATTTTTCCCTCAAATAGGAGAACCTCCGTATTTTAATGATGGAAGCTGTGTACATCCAAGATGTATAACAGCAATTGAAATTACAGATGGGGATATAGCACTTGTAAAATGGAGTGTTAAAACTAAAAATGATGGAACATTATTTGTTGGGAAAGATATTTTAGAAGGACCAAGAAAATTGCAGGATTATTATATGAAAAATATGTAAAATAATGTTAAAACTAATATAATGATTGTAAAACTAAAAAAATTGCAGTTGGAAAGGGGGAAAACCAACTGCGATTTTTTATTTATATTTAAGGGGATTTAAATTAGGGGATTTAACTTCCTCTGTAATTACATATTAATCTAAAAATATGAAAATTTTGTGTCAATATTGAATATTGTTTGTGAATTATATATAAATATCAAAATTGAAAGATTAAGGGTATAATTCTAGTAAAATAAATCTTCACCTAAAGATGCAAATACTTGAAGTGTCATCCATGCTTTTATGTCCATATTTATATTTTGCTTTAAAAGCTCTTTAGCTTTTTCTTGAGATACTAAAATAGTTTCTATATCTTCATCATCCTCTAAATATTTATTTGAAATCTCTCCTTCGCAAGTACAGTAAACCATAGCCACAGATTCATCTGTCATACCAACGGAGACATAAACTCTATTTTTGCTTTTTTCATTATTTATTTTAATAAGATTTAAGCCGGTTTCTTCTTTTAATTCTCTTTTAACGGCCTGTTCAATAGTTTCATTTCCATCTAAAAGTCCTGCAGGTATTTCATACACATAATCATTTAAAGGTACTCTAAATTGCTTTATTAAAACAAGGCTTTTGCTCTCTTTATGAAGTGCAGCAATTATAACAGCATCAATATTTTGTTCCCTGCCTTTAAAGAATTTTTCTTTTAAAGTATTAAAATCTTTTCTAGATGCAATAGTCCAATGCTTTTTAATACCTTTTTTATTTATATATTCAGCATCATAAAGGCTTAAATATTTTGTTTGTGCAAGTACAGTTAAATTTTTTATTCTGTTATTATCCATATAATATCATCTCCTAAATTTTTTAGTAAATTTTTCAGGTAAATATATTCTTTGAAGTTAAATTTAAACAAATTAATTATATAAAAGTAAAAGAATTTAAACAAGTTTTTTATAAAATATAAATATTAAAGAATATTTATATTTTTACTGGAAATTCTATTTTTAGAAAGGAGAATGTGACATGAAAAATAAACCTAAATTTACAAATAAACAAAAAACTGCAATGGGAATTAAAATGAATGATAATGGAGAAATAGCACATTATAATGATAAGGTAGAAATAAGCAGGAAAAATGATAATGTAAAACCCAATGAGTTTTAAAAATATTGAGTTTTAAGAAAAATTAAGGTTCAAAAAAATACAATTCTATAAATAAATTTACAGTTATTAAAAATATTTTATGAATTTTTTTAAAAAAGTACTTGCAAATAATAAAAAAAAATTGCATAATATATATAAATAATTCTGAAAATAAATACAACTAATTGGAGGCAAACGATATGGAAAACTCAATTAGAAAAAATTTTGTAAGACAATTTTACTTTAGCTTTTATCTTTACTGGGGCTTTTACTTTAGCGCTGGTTATTTGTCTTACAAAAAAATAAAGAAGTTTCCTTTTCTAATGAGTTTAGGAAAGTATGCTGTTTGCATATAATAGATTTATATAATTTGCCTTTAATGTATATAAGCCTATAAGTAAGGAAGACTCATTGGAGTCTTCTTTTTTTATTATATTTTATTATAAATAATTGAAGGAGGAAAAGTTATGATTATTATTATGAAACCAAATACAGAAAAAGAGGCAATTGAAAAATTAAAATTAAAAGTAGAAAGTTTGGGGGTTAAGGTTAACATGTCTGAAGGTGAAAATTGTTGTGTATTAGGATTAATAGGTGATACAAGGAAAATTGATCCAAATCAATTTTTAACAGATGAAAATGTAGATAAAGTTTTGCGTGTTCAAGAACCTTTTAAATTAGCTAATAGAAAATTTCATCCTCAAGATAGTGTAATTAAAGTAGGGGAAAATAGCATAGGTGGTGATAAAATAGCGGTAATGGCAGGTCCTTGTTCTGTTGAAAGTGAAGAACAAATTATAAGCATTGCAAAGCAGGTAAAGGAATCTGGAGCAACATTTTTAAGAGGCGGTGCTTTCAAACCAAGAACATCACCATATAGTTTCCAAGGATTAAAGGAAGACGGTCTTGAACTTTTAAAATTAGCTAAACAAGAAACTGGATTGCCTATTGTAACAGAAGTTATGGCTGTAAATCAAATTGAAAAAGTTATGGAATCTGCAGATATACTTCAAATAGGTGCAAGAAATATGCAAAACTATGATTTGTTAAAAGAAGTTGGCAAAACAGATAAACCTATTCTTTTAAAAAGAGGTTTTTCCGCTACTATTGAAGAATTTATTATGTCTGCTGAATATATAATGGCTGAAGGAAATCAAAATGTTATATTTTGTGAAAGAGGTATTAGAACATTTGAAACTTACACAAGAAATACTTTAGATTTAAGTGCTATACCTGCACTTAAAAAACTAACTCATTTGCCAGTTATTGTAGACCCAAGTCATGCTACAGGATTATGGTGGATGGTAGAGCCTCTTGCAAAAGCAGCTATAGCAGTTGGAGCAGATGGTTTAATAATAGAAGTTCATAATGATCCTGCAAATGCAAAATGTGATGGTGAGCAATCTATTAAACCTGAAAGATTTGATACGCTTATGAAATCTTTAAAAGAAATAGCCAAGATAAATGGCAGAACTTTATAATCAATGGGGTGGTAATATTGGAGGATTTAGACTTTAATATCACTATAGTTGGACTGGGACTTATGGGTGGTTCTTATGCAATGGCTTTAAAAGAGTTAAATCCCAAAAATTTATGGGCAGTTGATATAAATGAAGATACTTTAAAAACTGCTGAAGAAATGGGAATAATAAATAAAGGATATACAAAACCAGAGGTACCCTTAAAAGATTCAGATATAGTTATTATTGCATTGTACCCTAAGTCAGCTTTAAGATTTGTAAAAGATTATATTAACAGTTTTAAATCTGGGGCTATTATTACTGATATAGGTGGTATTAAAGAAGAAATAGTTAATGAAATTAATTCTTTCCTTCCTGATGATTTAGAGTTTATTGGTGGGCATCCTATGGCAGGAAAAGAAAAACAAGGATTAAAATATGCTTCAAAAGATATATTTACTGGAGCAAGTTATATATTTACTCCAGTAGAAAGAAACAAAGAAAAGAATATTCAACTTTTAGAAAATATTGCAAGAAAAATTGGATGCAAAAATACTGTTAGAGTTAATCCAAAGCAGCATGATGAGATTATTGCCCTTACAAGTCATCTTCCTCATGTTATAGCAGTAAGTTTAATAAATAGTAGTGATATATTAAATTTAGAAACTTCTTTATTTGTTGGAGGAAGTTTTAAAGATGGCACAAGAGTAGCTGAAATAAATTCTTCTCTATGGGTAGAATTATTAATTTCAAATAAAAAGAATATACTAAATACATTAGATATTTTTGAAAACAACATTAAAATGATAAAAAATGCCATAATGGAAAATAATTGTGATTTTATTAAATCTGAATTTGAAAAAGCTAGCTTAAAAAGAAAGGAGCTTGGTTAGTATAATGCGCACAGTTACAGTAAATCTTCCTAATAAGACTTATTCTATATATATAGATAAAGGAATTATTAATAATATTGGTAAGGAAATAAAAAAAATATATAATAATAAAAAAATTGCCATAATAACTGATTCAAATATTGAAAAGTTATATGGCGAAAAAATTGAAAATAGTTTAATAAGAGAAAATTTTATAACCCAGAAAATTATAATAGAACCTGGCGAAAAAAGCAAATGTTTTGAAGTACTTGAAAGAGTTTGTGATGAGCTTTTAGAATTTGGATTAACTAGAGGGGATTTAATCATTACTTTTGGGGGCGGTGTAGTTGGAGACTTAGGAGGATTTGCTGCATCTATATTATTTAGAGGTATTCCATTTATACAAATTCCAACTTCTTTACTTGCTCAAATTGATAGCAGTATAGGAGGAAAAGTTGCTGTCAATACAAAACATGGGAAAAATCTTATAGGAAGTTTTTATCAGCCTATAGCTGTTTATATAGATTCAGATTTATTAAAGACTTTAGAAGATAGAGTTTTGTATGATGGTATGGCAGAGGCTATAAAATATGGAGCTATAAAAGATGAAGAACTTTTTTATAATTTATTAAAATATAAATCAAAAGAAGAATTGCTCGAAAATATAGATGAAGTTATATATACTTGCTGCAGCATAAAAAAAGATGTTGTTGAAAAAGATGAAAAAGATACAGGTGAAAGAATGCTACTTAATTTTGGGCATACTATAGGTCATGGGATTGAAAAATATTTTAAATATGAAAAATTTACTCATGGAGAAGCAGTAGCTATGGGTATGATTGCAATTACTCAAAGCAGCGAAGAACTTGGAATTACAGAAAAAGGTACTTCAGATTTATTAAAAAAAATTATAGCTAAGTATAACCTTCCATATAAACTTCCACCTATGGATAAGAAGGATATAATAAATGCCATAAGTTTAGATAAAAAAAATACAGGCAAAAATATAAATATTATTCTTCTAAAAAAAATAGGACAAAGTTTTATAAAAAAAATAAAACCTGAAGATATAGAAAAATATATTAAATTTTAAAGGGGAGTTTAGTTTTGAATTGTGTTCGTATTATACCATCAAAGCTTAAAGGTTCTATTAAAATTCCACCATCAAAAAGTCTTTGTCATAGAGCTATTATAGCTGCTGGTCTTGCTCAAGGTATAAGTAATATAGAAAATGTAATATTTTCTGATGATATTACTGCAACTTGCAACGGAATGAAGGCACTAGGAGTTAAAATAGAAAATAAATGTAACAATTTAATAATAAATGGAGCTAATCCTTTACGACTAATAAATAGAGAAATTGACTGCATTGAATCAGGATCAACTTTGAGATTTCTTATACCTATTGCTCTTTTAACTGGGGATGAAGTTACTTTTAATGGACGGGGGAGGTTAAAAAACCGTCCTCTCAATCCTTTCTATAAAATATTTAAAAAACAAAATATTAGTTATAGCAATGAAAATGGGTTACCTTTAACATTACAAGGTAAACTTAATTTTGGAGAATATGAAATAGAAGGGAATATAAGTTCCCAATTTATTACTGGACTTTTATTTTCTCTTCCTTTATTAGAGGGAGATTCTAAAATTTTTATTACAACAGAGTTAGAATCTAAAGGATATGTAGATTTAACATTAGATATTTTAAAAAAGTTTTCTATAAATGTTGAAAATCATTCTTATAAAGAGTTTTATATTCCAGGTAATCAAGTATATAAAGCCAATAATTATAAAGTTGAAGGGGATTTTTCTCAAGCAGCATTCTATCTTGTGGCAGGAGTATTTGGAGAAGAAATAGAATGTATTGATTTAGATATTAATTCACTTCAAGGAGATAAAGTTATAATAGATATTATAAAAGAAATGGGAGGCAATATATCTTTAGAAGAAGATAAAATTATTGCAAAAGCTTCACATACAAAAGGAACTGTAATTGATGCATCACAATGCCCTGATATTGTACCTATATTAGCAGTATTAGGAGCATTGAGCGAAGGTACTACTAAAATTATAAATGCAGGAAGACTTAGAATAAAAGAGTCTGACCGATTAAAAGCAATTAGTACTGAATTAAATAAATTAGGTGCAGATATAAAGGAAGAGAGAGAAGGATTGTTAATTCATGGTAAAAAGAGACTTAAAGGAGGAACAGTAGACAGCTGGAATGATCATCGTATAGCAATGGCTCTTTCTATTGCTTCTATAAAATGTGATGAACCTGTAATTATTACAAACAGTGACTCTGTAAAAAAATCTTATCCTGAATTTTTTAAAGATTTCTCAATGTTAGGTGGGAAAATATCCTAAAAATACTTTATAAGCAGATTAGAAAGGGAAAAATAACAGGTTAAGTTTTCTATAGATTTAACAAATAAATTTAAGGAGGAATAGTAGATGAGTGGAGTATGGGGACGGAAAGTTAAATTTTCAATTTTTGGTGAATCCCACGGAAAAGGAATAGGAATTACAATCGATGGACTTCCTTCAGGATTTAAGCTTGATTTATCACAAATTGAGTTTGAAATGAAAAGGAGAGCTCCTGGAAGGAACACTTTTTCAACTCAAAGAAATGAAAAAGATAGTTTTGAAATAATAAGCGGATATTTTAATGAATTTACTACAGGTACTCCTCTTTGTGCTGTGATATGGAATAATGATCAACACTCTAAAGATTATGATAAATTGAAAAATGTTTTCCGTCCAGGGCATGCAGATTATACTGGCTATGTTAAATATAAAGGTTTTAACGACTATAGAGGAGGAGGACATTTTTCTGGAAGATTAACTGCAGCTTTAGTGTTTGCTGGAGCCGTTGCAAAACAAATTTTAGAAAAAGATAATATAATTATTGGAAGTCATTTATATCAAATAGGTAACATATATGATGACCCTTTTGATAAGGTAAATATATCACCTGAAGTTTTAAAAGAACTTAGAAATAATGATTTCCCTGTTCTTAATATACAAAAAGGTGAAGATATGAAAAATTTAATAATAGAAGCAAAAAAAGATTTAGATTCAGTAGGAGGAGTTATAGAGGCTGCAGCAATAAACTTACCTGCAGGGCTAGGTTCGCCTTTCTTTGATTCTGTAGAAAGCACTTTAGCTCATCTTTTATTTTCTATTCCTGCAGTTAAAGGAGTAGAATTTGGTGAAGGTTTTAATATTTCAAAGTTAAAAGGGTCTAAAGCAAATGATGAACTTTATATAGAAGAAGGGAAAGTAAAAACACGTACAAATAATAATGGTGGTATATTAGGTGGAATTACTAATGGAATGCCTTTAATTTTTAGAGCTGCCTTTAAACCTACTTCTTCTATATCAAAAAAACAAAAAACAATAGATATATCTAAGATGGAAAATACAGAATTAGAGGTTAAAGGACGACATGATCCTTGCATTGTACAAAGAGCGGTACCTGTTGTAGAAGCAGTAACAGCCATGGCTGTTTTAGATTTATTATATTGTCAATAAAATTTTAGGTGGTGATGGGAAATGGATGATTTATTAAAAATTAGAGAAGAAATTGATAAGATAGATAGTGAACTTGTAAAATTATTTGAACAGCGTATGAAATATGTATTAGAAGTTGCTGAATATAAGAAGAAAAATAATTTAGAAGTATTTCATAAATCCAGAGAAGAAGAAGTTATTAAAAATGGTATTAAACATTTAAATGATAAAAGATTTTCAGATTCAGTTGAAAAATTTTTAAATTCCATTATGAAAATAAGTAGAGAGATGCAAAACGAAATTATATTATCTTATGAAAAAAATAATATAATAGTTGGATTTCAAGGTGTTTCGGGATCTTTTAGCGAGCAGGCTCTTTTAGAGTATTTTGGATATGATGTTTCAACAAAACCCGTAGAACAATTTGAGGATATATTTATAGAGCTTAAAAATAATAAAATTGATTATGGAGTTCTTCCTATAGAAAATTCTTCAACAGGAGCTATAGCTGAAGTATATGATTTATTAAACAAATATGATTGTTATATTACAGGAGAAATTTGTTTAAAAGTAGATCAAAATTTATTAGGAATAAAAGGAGCTTCTATAGAAGATATTGAGGAAGTATATTCCCATCCCCAAGCTTTTAGTCAATCTACTGAGTTTCTAAAAAATTACCCTAGCTGGAAACTTATCCCATATAAAAACACTGCTAAAAGTGCTGAATATGTAAAAAATCAAAATAATAAAAAATTAGCAGCAATAGGAAGTAAAAAAGCAGCAGAACTTTATGGATTAGATGTACTCAAAAGTAATATAAATTTTAATAGTACTAATAGCACTAGATTTGTAATAATATCTAGAGAATTAAAAGAAGATATTCATAATAATAAAGTAAGTGTTGTATTTTCCACTTCTCATAAAGTAGGATGTCTTTATAATGTTTTAAAATGTTTCTCTGAAAATTACTTAAATTTACTTAAAATTGAATCAAGACCATTACCTAATAAACCATGGGAATATCTTTTTTATGTAGATTTTGAAGGAAACCTTAAGGATGAAACTGTACAATTAGCTATTGAAGCTGTAAAAAACAATAGCAGATATTTTAAAATTTTAGGGAATTATAAAAAACATGATGATAATTTTTAAAAATTAAAATATTAATATATTCATTTTTGCAACATTAATCAATGTAAAAATTTTTGAAGATTTAATATAATTTATTTCTAAAAGAGAAGATATACTATGGCAAAATTTAAAAAATAATTGATTAAGGGGGCAGTTACTATGAGTAAAACATTTAATGGTATAGTAATTTTTGGAGGAATGGGTTCGGGAAAAGATGAACTTGCAAGGCAGATATGTACTTTAAGAAAAAATGCAAAAATTTACAAAATGAGTGTATTATGCAGAGAAATGATGAAAGTATCTAAGGTAAACCCTAAATGGGCAGGAAAAGAAAGATACATAGGTCAAGCTATTGCAGATAAAATAAGAGAGCTTGATATTAACATAATGTGCGACTATATATTAGCCCTTATATATGAAAGATGGCAGGAGAAATATGGGTGGGATAATACTAAGCTAAACGATGAAGAATATAAAAAAGAACTTCTTAATCAGTTAGCTATTATAAGAAATGAGGAACTTTCAATAATTGTTGGAGGACGTAC
The DNA here is from genome assembly GCF_004011155.1 of Clostridium prolinivorans. GTDB lineage: Bacteria > Bacillota > Clostridia > Clostridiales > Clostridiaceae > Clostridium_AT > Clostridium_AT prolinivorans. The sequence goes on from NZ_RJWG01000007.1 coordinate 63,136, forward strand.
TATTACGGATTTTAATTATTGGAAAGAAAAAGGATATTTGATTGTAGGTATTAAAGTAAATGAAGAAGTTAAAAAGCAAAGACTTATAGATAGAGATGGAGAAATTACAGTAAAAAACAGTAATAGTGAACATAATACAGAATCAGATATCCCTTATATAATAAATAATTTATGTGATGAAGTTATAATAAATGATGGAACTATAGAAGATTTAAGAAATGCTGCTAAAAATATGTTAATTAAATATAATTTTTAAATAAATATTTAGGGAGCGTAATTAGCTTTGTGTAAAATCAAATCTAACTACGCTACTTATTTTTAAACTATATTTTATTTCAATATTAAATATTTATATTTTAAGACTAAGCACTAATTTTGCTTAGTCATTTTTGATTAAATTAATATGTAAATTATGTTTTTATGATTTCCCCTTAAACTCGGTGCCACATTTTTTACAAGTAATTATAATTTTACCTTTTTTTCTAGGAACTCTAAGTTTTTGAGAGCAGTTAGGACATTTAAATATTTTGTATTTACGAGAATCTTTAATATAAGACTTAAACCTATAATATCGTTGCTTTAATATTAATAGGTAATTTTCAAATACTGAAAGTTCTTGATGTCTTTTATATTTGTTTTTTGAAAATGTTCTAAAAAATCCATAAAATATTAAAACAACTCCTGCTATTGAAGTATATTTTGAAAAAGAAAGCAGCAGCCCTAAAATAAAAAGATATTTTGTAAGTTTATCCAATCCATATGAATCTTTAAAATAATAAGAAAGTTTATCTAATATATTTTTCATTTTAAAATTCCTCCTATTAATGTAAAAAACTAATTAATCTTTTAATGTAATATTAAAATTTATAATTTTAAGTTAACACATATAGTAAATATCTACAATAAATATTATATGAACTTTTTATAAATTGATTAATAAAAAACTGTAGTAAAAAGCTTTTAAACTTCACTCAATATTTATCACAAATAGTTTATTTATTTTTAATAATGATATTTATAATTTTATTTTATACTAATTTTAAATTGTTTTGGAAAAATTATCCACATTTTGTGGATAATTCCAAAGAAAATGTGGATAATTTTTTAAAATAAAATTTGTTTTTGCTAGATTTTTTTAAATTTCTAATAAATTAAAATTTTTTAAGCTTTATTTAAGGTTTTAAGTATACCATAAATTTATAAGATTGTTCTTTAACAACATATAAATTTTTAAAGAAAGGATGCAGTAATAAATGAAAAACTTTTTAGCAAAACCTTATAGATGGGCAGCTATTTTTTCTATTTTATTGTTAGCAGCATTTACTTTTACTTTGTTAGATACTTTTGTGTTAGAAAAATCAGTATCTAAGGTTTCAACATCGCTTTCATCAGCAGACCAAAAAATAATACAAATTAAACAATCAGAGGATAAATCAAAGGCTTTAATTACAGATAATTCATATCAGGATGAAAATATTAAAATTACCATTGAAAAAGTTCGTAAATATGACACAAATATGTATGTTGCAGATATTCAGCTTTCTGATGCTTCTTATTTAAAAACAGCTTTTGCAAATAACACTTATGGACGCAATATTAAGTCTGAAACTTCAACTATGGCAAAAGAAAAAAATGCTATTTTTGCTATAAATGGAGATTATTATGGATTTAGGAATACAGGTTATGTATTGCGTAACGGAATTGTATACAGAAGCACTGGAGGAAACAATGAAGCACTTGTTATAGATAAAGAAGGAAATTTATCTATAGTTTCGGAAAGTGAAGTAAGTATGCAATCTTTAAGTGATAAAGGTACATGGCAGGTATTGTCATTTGGGCCTGGACTAGTTAAAGATGGAGAAATTACTGTAGATACCTCAAGTGAAGTAGGAAAATCTATGAATAGTAATCCAAGGACTGCCATTGGTCAGATTTCAAAGTTACATTATATTGTAATTGTTTCTGATGGGCGTACTAGCGATAATGAAGGACTTTCTTTATTAAAGCTTGCTCAGGAATTTAAGGATAGAGGCTGCACTACAGCATATAACTTAGATGGAGGAGGATCCTCTACAATGTATTTTAATGGTAAAATCATAAATAATCCTACAGATGGTAGAAAAAATGGAGAAAGGCAGGTTAGCGATATTGTCTATTTTGGATATTAATATGAAAAAACAAAGCAAACATATTAGAAAAACAGTATTAATCTATTTAATATTATCAATAATTGCCATAGTTATAAATAAAATTTACGCTATTTTTGCTCACGGAGTATCTTCAGAAGCTATGACTTGGATGTTTTTATATCCATTGATTGGAGGTTCTCTCTTTTATTCTTTGATTTTAGTGTTTGCAAATTGTATAGTTAGATTTAATGGTTATAGAATGTTTTTTAATATTTATAATTCTGGAATTGCAATATTAACTTTTGGAAGTTTTTTAAAGGGCATTATAGATATTGCAGGTGCTGATTCAAAGCATTTAATATTTTACTATGTGATTGGAATTTTATTTGTTGTTATAGGGTTGATTTTAATATTTATAATGCTCATTAACAAAGATAAAGCTAAACAGTTTTAATTTATTTAAGGTTTGTTTAAGCCTTAGTATATACAATTAATATGTAAAAAACATATTATAGATATCCAAAATCTAAATATAGCCTATTAAAATTATAATACGAGTAATAATATGTTCTATATTATTAGTAGAGAGTATTAGTTATTTTGTTAGATGGCTCTATTAAACTTTAAATATTTATAATTAAATAGAAACAAACATGAAAAGGAGACTAAAAATATGAATAAAAAATCTATAAATCTTATTATAGCTACAGTTCTTACATGTACTACATTGTTATATGGCTGCTCATCAAAGAGTAAAACAGAAAGTAATTCTGATACAAAAGGATCTGCAGCTTCACAAGTTAAAGCAAGTATTATCGGGAATAAAACTGTAAAAAGTGTTATAAGCGGATTGATTACTTATGATAAAGAAGACACATATGTTGAATGGAAAAATGAGAACCCAAATTATATTGAGTTAAATGGATCAACTGCCGATTTAAAAGGCTCAGGAGCAGAAATTAATAAGGGTAAAGTTACTATAAATAAAGCAGGGATTTATGTAATAAGCGGGAAATTAGATAATGGTCAAATTATTGTAGATGTTCAGGATAAAGGGGCTGTTAGACTTGTCTTAAATGGGGTAGAAATAAATAATTCTGATAATGCAGCTATTTATGTAAAAAAATCAGAAAAGACAGTTATTTCCTTAGAGGAAGGAACAACAAATTCAATATATGATGGAACAAAATATGTTTTAGAAGATTCCTCTACAGATGAACCTAGTGCAGCAATATTTAGTAAAGATAATCTTGTTATAAATGGGACAGGCAAGTTAATTGTTAAAGGAAACTATAAAGATGGAATTACAAGTAAAGATGATTTAAAAATTACAGGAGGGAATATTCAAATTACATCAGTTGATGATGGCTTAGTTGGTCGCGATATAATAGGAGTAAAAGAAGGTAATATAACTATTGAAGCTGGTGGAGATGCAGTAAAGTCTACTAATGATACAGAAAACACTAAAGGAATTGTAGCTATCGAAAATGGAACGTTTAATTTAAAAGCTAAAAATGATGGAATACAAGCAGAAACAGCAGTACTTATTTCAGATGGTAATTTTAGTATTACTTCAGGTGGAGGCAGTGTAAATGGTACTAAAAAAGTTGAAGATAGTATGGATGGACCAGGCGGAAAGGATAATAAAAATTTTAATACAACAACTGAAGCTGAGTTAGAAACTGAAAGTGCAAAGGCAATAAAAGCTGTTGCAGATATAGGAATTTCAGGAGGTACATTTAATATAGATTCTTCTGATGATGCTCTTCATAGTAATAATAATGCAATTATAGAAGGAGGTAACTTTACAATAACTTCTGGTGATGATGGATTGCATGCAGATACAATTTTAGGGATAAAGGGTGGAAAAATAAATATTAAAAAGAGTTATGAAGGTATAGAAAGTTCTTTAATAACAATTTCAGATGGTGAAATACATGTTACTTCAGATGATGACGGTATAAATGTTGCTGGAGGTGTTGATGGATCTTCAACAATTGGGAATTCAGCACCAAATAATTTAGAATCGTCAGGAAACAATATGCTTAATATAAATGGTGGATATGTTGTTGTTAATGCTGTTGGTGATGGTTTAGATTCAAATGGATCAATAAAAATAACTAAAGGGACAGTGGTTGTATATGGTCCAACGGCTAATATGAATGGAGCTTTAGATTACAATGGTACATTTGAAATGACAGGAGGATTTTTGATAGCTGCTGGAAGCTTAGGGATGATGCAAGCACCTTCAGATACATCAACTCAGTATTCAATAGCAATGACTTATCCACAGACTCAGAAGGCAGGAACTATTGTAAACTTACAAGATAGTAAAGGAAATTCTATAGCAACCTTTGCACCTTTAAAAGAGTATCAATCTGTACTTATTAGTTCACCTGAACTTAAAAAAGGAGAGAGCTATACACTTTATTCTGGAGGAAGTTCAACAGGTACATTAACAGACGGATTTTATAAAGATGGCAAATATGAAAATGGTACTAAAATAGTAAGTTTTACAATTTCAGATTCAGTAACTTGGCTTAATGAATCAGGGATAACAACTCCAAGAAGCTCTATGCCAGGTGGTGGTTATGGAGGGGAAAAAGGACAACGTCCACCAAGAACACAAGATCAAAATTTACCTGAAACTGAAAATCAATCAACTTCTGGGGACATAAATAACAAATAAAGGTGTTAAAAATATAAAAAAGATATTATAAAATAGAAATCTTTATAGTAAAGAAATTAAAAACAATCCAGTAGAAAGCATTTTGATATGCTTACTACTGGATTGTTTTTTATCTATCTTGCTAACATAGGAAGATAGATTTTTTTTTACTTGCTTTTTATACGGGGAAGCTCAACTGTAAATGTAGTTATATCATTTATAATGCTTTTAACAGATATTTTACCTTTGTGCTGTTCAACTATAGACTTTGCTATGGAAAGTCCTAATCCATAACCTCCACTTTTTTTAGAACGAGATTTATCCAGACGGTAAAATCGGTCGAATATATTATTTAGATATTCTTCAGGAATTCCTTTTCCAGTATTAGATATAGTAAGTATAGCTTTATTATTATACTTTTTTAGTGAAAGTGAAATTTTACCATTAGGATTTGTATATTTTAAAGCATTATCTAATAAAATCATTACAACTTGCTTAATCTGTTCACTATTTCCATAACATATGATGTTAGGTTCAATATTATAATCTAAGAACATATTGTTTTCAAAAATAATAGCTTCCATTGTTAAAATAACATTTTCTATAGTTTCGCTTAAGTTAAAATCAGTGGAAATTAGCTTTATATCTGAGTGATCTGTTTGAGCAAGATAGAGTAAATCATTAGTTAATTTAATCATCCTCTCAACCTCAGATTTTATATAGTAAACCCATTTAGACTGATTTTTTATAGTGTCTTCACTGTTTGCTAAAAGTAATTCTGCATTAGTATTTATAACAGTGAGGGGTGTCTTTAACTCATGAGAAGCATCTGCAATAAATTGTTTTTGTTTATCAAAGGTTTCTTTAATAGGTTTTATAGCTTTATTTGCAAAGAATTTGCTTATAAAGAAAATTGCAATAAGCATTAGCAATGCAACAGCTGAAAAAGTATAAATAAGATTTGTTAAATAATTGTATCTATCAGTTACATCTAAAAAAACTATTTTATAACCCGAATTATCTAAAGAAGGTCTAAACATAAATTCCCAATAAGTATCGTCAAGCTTAAATCTGCTTTTGTCAGTATTTGATGCTAAAGCCTTTTCTTTTGCTTCTTCATAAAAACTATCATCCATATCAAATACAGATTGACTACTTATAATATTATTTTTATTATCAATTATCAATGTAAAGGATAATGAACGTTTAGGATGAGGATCTTCCATATTATTAGGACCTTTGTAATTTAATTTAGGTTCTTTTTGTATATTATTTACCTTTCCATTAATATCTGATAATCTATTTAACTCCATATTTATATCATTACGAACATTTTTATATGTAATTAAATATATACTTGAAAAAGATATTATCATCATAATAGAAATAATAATTAAATTTAATATTAAAAATTTATTTCTAAGCTCTTTGAACATAATTAGCTCCTTTTAATTTTATTAAAATCAGTTTAATTCTAATATATATCCAACACCTCTTACAGTATTTATAGTAACTTTAGAATTTAGATAAGCTAATTTTTTTCTTAAAAAAGAGATATAAACTTCTACATGGTTATGTTCAACTTCCGAGTCAAACCCCCATAGTTTTTCAATTATAAGTTCTTTTGAAGTAGCTAAGTTCTTTCTTGTAATAAGAAGTTCTAAAAGTTCTGCTTCTTTAAGTATTAGCTTAATCTCTTTATCATCTTTAGCTAGTTTTAATGTAGAAGGATTTAACTGCAAATCTCCAAATTTTAAAGAATTATCTTGAAGTACCTCACCTTTTCGTCTAGATATAGCTCTTATTCTAGCAAGTAATTCTTCGCTTGCAAATGGTTTTGCTAAATAATCATCAGCTCCACTGTCAAGTCCTGTCACTTTATCTGAAATTTCTCCTCTTGCAGTTAAAAGTATTACAGGAGTAGATATTCCTTCCTTTCTTAAAGTCTTAAGAATGCTTATACCATCCATTTTAGGAAGCATAATGTCTAAAATTATTAAATCATATATATCGCTTAAAGCATTATCAAGACCACTTTCCCCATCATTAACAGCATCAACAGTATAATTATTTTTTTTTAATATTTGTGTTAAAGCTTCAGCTAAAGGAAGCTCATCTTCTACTATTAAAATTCTCATAGTATCTTCTCCTAATGTTTAAGATAGATTTTTGTAAATTTATTATAGCATAGAAACCTTTAATGAAACTTAAATGAAGTTTTATATTTAAATTAAATTTAATCAATTAAAAATATTTAAGGTTTGTTTAAGCTTATTTTTGTAAGATAAATTCATAAGGAAATTTTACAGAAAAGTAAAATTGTTTAAGCTTTATTTAAGGTTAAGGTTTTAAAATAAGCTTAAATAAAAAAATTAAAGCAAGGAGGGGGATAAATTAAATGGCTATAGAGGTTTTTAATAGAAATGAATGTAAGTTTTTACTTAATGATGATGTATATAAATCATTGAGCGTAAAACTTCAAGAGTATATGGATAAGGATGATTATAGCAAAGATGACAATTTTTATACAATAAGCAATATTTACTATGATAGTGAAGATAATTATTTAATAAGAAACTCTTTAATGAAGCCTACATATAAAGAAAAGCTTCGACTTAGAGCTTATGGTGTTCCAAGTGAAAATGACAAAGTATATTTGAAAATTAAGAAAAAATTCAATGGAGTAGTTAATAAAAGAAGGACTTCTATAAAATTAAAAGAAGCTTATACTTTTTTAAGCACAAGTAAAAAGCCAGAAATTCAAACTTACATGAATAAACAGGTTATAAATGAAATTGAATATATTTTAAAACTTTATAATGTAAAGCCAAAGCTTTACCTAGCTTATGATAGAAGGGCTATGTTTGGAAAGGATAATAAAGAATTAAGAATAACTTTTGATACAAATATACGAACTAGAAGATATGATTTAAAACTTGAAGCAGGAGATTATGGAGAACAGCTTTTAGAAAAGGGCAAATGGCTTATGGAAATTAAAGCTGAAAAAAATATCCCTATTTGGCTTGCACAACTTCTATCAAAATATAAGGTTTATAAAACTAATTTTTCAAAGTATGGCAAGGAATATGAAAAAATGCTTATAAATAATAAAAAATTGAAAGGAGAAACAAATAAATGTTTGGATCAATATTTAGCTCAGTATCTAACTCATCAATTAGCGCATCAATTCCTTTAATGGATTCAGTTTTAACTATACTTATATCATTTATATTAGGTATTGCAATAAGCATAACCTACATGAAAACTTCAAATAAAGGAGCATATTCACAAAATTTTTCTTTAACACTTGTGATAATACCAACAGTTATAGCTATTATAGTCCTTTTAATAGGAAGTAATATTGCAAGAGCATTTAGTTTAGCAGGAGCCTTTTCTATAATTAGATTTAGAAGTGCTCCTGGAGATCCTAAAGATATAGCATTTGTTTTATTTACTATGGCAGCAGGCTTTGCCTGTGGAGCAGGGGCTTATGGGTATGCAGTATTATTTACAGTTTTTCTTTGTACATTAATGTATATACTTAACTTAACAAACTTTGGATCAAGAAAGTTTTCACATAAGCTTTTAAAGATTACTATACCAGAAGATTTGGATTATGAAGGAGCTTTTGATGATATATTTGCAGAATATACAACAGGGCATGAACTTATAAAAGTAAAAACAACAGATTTGGGAAGTTTATTTCAGCTTGTATTTACTGTAACAATGGACAGTAGTAAGAGCCAAAAAGAATTTTTAGATGCATTAAGATGCAGAAATGGGAATTTAAATATTACTTTATCTATGAATGAAGATACAGCACAGTACTAAAAGATAGAAATCTAAGGAGGTGTAATTTATGACAATTTTAATTCCAGCTTATGAACCTAGCAAAAGATTTATTGATTTGATATATAATTTAAGAGATATTTGTGATTATGATATTGTAGTTGTAGATGATGGAAGTGGAGAAAAATATAAATATATTTTTGATACTCTTTCAAATCTTGGTTGTACTGTACTAACTCATGAGCAAAATAAAGGTAAAGGAGCAGCATTAAAAACTGGTTTTAAATATATAAAAGAAACAAATGAATGTACTGGAATTGTTACTGCTGACTGCGATGGACAGCATTTACCAAAAGATATTGTAAAAATTGCAGAAGCTATAAAAGATCATAATAACTCTATAATACTTGGGAGCAGAAAATTTGCAGGTAAAGTTCCAATTAAAAGCCGCTTTGGAAATAGCTTGACTAGAATTATATTTTCCTTTGCAAGCGGTGCTAAGGTTTATGATACTCAGACTGGTCTTAGAGGATTTTCTGTAAGTATGCTAAATTGGCTTTGTGAGATTTCAGGAGACAGATTTGAATATGAAATGAATATGCTTTTGGAGGCTGTACCAGAGGGCTACAGCTTTCATGAAATTGATATAGATACAGTATATTTGGAACAAAATAAATCTTCACATTTTCATACTTTAAAAGATTCTCTTAGAGTATACCTTCCTATTATTAAATTCAGTGCATCTTCTCTTATGGCTGGAGTTATTGATTTCTTTCTTTTAGGTATAATACAACTTTTTACTTCAAATTTATTTTTGGCAGTAGCAGGAGCAAGAATATGTAGTGCAATATTTAATTATACAGTAAACAAATTTTTTGTATTTTCAAAGTTTAAGGGAGTTTCAGTAAAAACTTCTTTACCAAGATATTTTATACTTGCAGCATTTATAATGTTTGCAAATTACGAGGTGATTAATATATATTACAGTATAATAGGCTTATCTTTATTTTTAGCTAAGATTTTTACTGAAATAACAATATTTCTATTTAGCTACTGGTCTCAGAGAAAATTTGTTTTTGTTAAATAATGAAAGTGCTGCTGAAGCTAGCTATTTAACTAGATTTAGCAGCACTTTTTCTCATAATATAAAACAAGTTTTTGATTAATAATATTTAATATTTTTATCTTTAGACAATTATAAAATTTTATTTAAGAACATAAACTTTAACATATTTTACAGCCCATTTTAAAGCTTCAGATTTAGTATTAAAAAATACATCTATTTTATTTCCTTTAATGGCAGAACCACAATCTGCAGCAATAGCAAAGCCATAATTTTCAACATAAAGTTTTGTTCCATATGGTATAATATTTGGATCCACTGCAATAGTACTATATCCATTAGGATTTCTTACAGCCTTTCTGCCAGATGCTGTGTAGGCAGAAATAGCACCGCCTGTAGGAGAATAAGCAGTAGCTTTTGCGGTGAAAACATTTGTATAAGGGATGGCATTTCCACCTCTTGATATAGTAAGTGCTGGAAGAGCTCCTGCAACTATAATTTTATCTTGTGGTTTTTTTACTATAATTTCTTCTAAAATTTTTCTTGAAACTTCTTTGCCATTTTCATATGTAACTTCAATATTCACCTTTTTTTCTCCAGGTTTACCTTCTTGAACAGTTTTTCTTACAGTATTAACTAAATTATTATCGGTTTTGATTACAGTATTGAAATCTATATTTTTAGATTCAGATAAAGTTTTTACATCTACTCTTATTATTTCAATTTTCATATTTTTTTCAATTTTTGTATCTATTGGCGGAGTTATTTTATCTTTTTCTCTTAAAGCAATTCCTTCAGCTTTAAGCATAGAAGCTACATTTTCTTCAGCAGTTAAAATATTTAAATTTTTACCATCTGCCAAAAGATTAACATTAAAGGCGCGTTTTATATTGATTGTACTATTTTTAGATATTTTTGAATTTAAACTTGGCTTAACTTTATCTTTAGGGCCTAATACTATGTTTTCTTCTTGTAAAACTTTATTAACAGTATTTTTAAAAGTTTTATATTGAGTCGATTTACCATCTATAACAATTGTAACTGTTTTAAAATTGCTATATATTACTGCCAAAAGTATAGCTATTACTAAGAGTGAAGCAGTAAACTTTTTTATATTAGCTTTAGTAAAATTAAAATTAAAACTAATAATGTTCTCCTCCTTCCATTTTATAGGTTCAAAATTAAATTCAAACTTATATTATGAGATAATTATAGTTATGCCTTCAGTAGTAAATATATGTAAATAATATAGTTTTTTTTTAAGTTTGTCAAATTTGAGGCTTAAATATGCTGCTTTTACAAAAAATATTATATAATATATAATAAGTATTAATTAAAACAAAGGGGGATAAAAATGTCAATAAAAAGTTTTTTAAAATACGTAGAAATTCAAACAAAAGTAGCTAGTGTTATACCTTTTATATTAGGAAGTGTATTTGCTTTTTATAGATATGAAAGTTTTAACATTTTAAATTGTATTATAATGTTTATATCTCTTATAACTTTTGATATGACTACAACAGCTATAAATAATTATATAGATTTTAAAAAAGCATATAAAAAAGAAGGATATGGATATGAATTCCATAATGCTATTGTTAGAGATGGAATAAAAGAAAAAACAGCATCAGCAATAATATATATACTTTTATCCATTGCTGTTATTTTTGGGATTTTACTTACAATAAAAACAAATGTTATTGTACTTTTAATAGGAATTATATCTTTTGCAGTAGGAATTTTTTATACATTTGGACCGCTTCCAATATCAAGAATGCCGCTAGGAGAAGCATTTTCAGGCTTTTTTATGGGATTTATAATAATGTTTTTATCAATATTTATTCACATAGCAGATAAAAATTTAGTGTCATTAACTTATATAAATAATATATTAAGTCTTAATATAAATATAAAAGAAGTATTTTTTTTATTTTTACTTGCAATACCTGAAATGGGTGGAATTGCTAACATAATGCTTGCTAATAATATTTGTGATATAGAAGATGATGTATTAAATAAAAGATTTACACTACCTTACTACATAGGCAAAAAGAGTGCACTTAAATTGTTTGAAATATTTTACTATATAGGTTTTATAGATATAATAATTTTAGTTTTATTAGAAATTGATCCTATTTGGTCTTTAATTACTTTATTTGCTTTTATTCCAGTTTTTAAAAATATAAAAATATTTAAAGCAAATCCTTCTAAAAAAGATACTTTTGCCTTGGCAGTTAAAAATTTTGTTATTATGAACACATTACATATTTTAACAATAGTATTGGGTTTAATCTTTAAATAAATAATATTCTCTTGTATATATTGAAATACTATATTATAATAAAATAATTGATATTGAAAGAGGGATTATAATTCATGGAAAATAAACAAAATGTTAAATTTAGTGATTTAGGTTTAAATGAAAAAGTTATAAAAGCAATAGATGATATGGGGTTTGAAGAACCTTCAAGAATACAAGCTGAAATTATACCAGTTTTGCTTCAGGGCTTTGATGCTATAGGTCAAGCGCAAACTGGTACAGGGAAAACTCTTGCTTTTGGAGCTCCTATATTAAGTAAGTTCGAAAAAAAAGAAAATAATATTTATGCTATTATACTTGCTCCAACAAGAGAATTAGCAATACAAGTTAATGATGAACTTGTGCGTTTAGCTAAATATATAAAAGTAAAGACACTTCCTGTATATGGAGGTCAACCAATAGAAAGACAGATAAGAGCTTTAAAAAATGGCATAGATATCATAGTAGGTACTCCAGGAAGAGTTTTAGACTTAATAAGAAGGAATATAATAGATTTAAGTTCAATAAAATTTTTGGTACTTGATGAAGCTGATGAAATGCTTGATATGGGCTTTATAGATGATATAGAAGAAATAATAAAAAATGCAAATAAAGATAGACAGACTATGCTTTTTTCAGCCACTATGCCTGATGAAATAAAAAAACTTTCAAAAAGATATATGAAAGACGATAGAAAACATATATCTATAGTTAAAAATACTATGACAGTGTCTACTGTAAGTCAATATTACTATGAAGTTAAGCAAAATAATAGATTTGAATCTTTTTGTAGAATACTTGATGTAGAAGAACCATCTTCAGCTATAATATTTTGTAAAACTAAAAAAGGCGTAGATGAATTAGTTGAAGCTATGCAAACTAGAGGTTATAGTGTAGAAGGAATGCATGGAGATATGAGTCAAAATCAAAGGCTTAATACGTTGAAAAAATTTAAAGAAGGAAACCTTGAATTTTTAGTTGCCACAGATGTTGCGGCAAGAGGTATAGATGTTGAAAATGTAACTCATGTAATAAATTATGATTTACCTCAAGATATTGAATCTTACGTTCATAGAATAGGAAGAACAGGGAGAGCCAAAAAGGAAGGAATAGCATATTCATTAGTTACCCCAAGAGAATATATGACTTTAAAGCAAATAGAAAAAGTTACAAAGAGTAAGATAAAGAGGAAAGAAATACCAACAATTGATGATATATTTCAAGCTAAATTTAGAAATATTTTAGATAGAATTAAAGAAACTTTAGAAGAAGATGAATATAAAAGATTTGTACCTTTAGCAACAGAACTTGATGATGACTATAATCTTGTAGATGTAGCAGCAGCACTTATGAATATACTTTATAATAAAGAAATTTCTTATGAATATACAGAAAATAACATAAGTGTTGAAACAGGTTTTATAAGGCTGTTTTTAACAGTAGGAAGAATTGATAAAATTAATCCTAAATCAATTTTACAGTTTTTTAATGAAAATGCTGGAATTAACAAAGAAGATATAGGAAATATAGATATTTTTGAAAAATTTACTTTTGTTGATGTTAACGAGAGGGCTGTAGATATTATAATTAAAAAATGTAATGGTAAAAAAATTTCAGGAAGAAAAGTTAATGTTGAAATTTCAAGACCTAAAAAGTAAAATAAATATAATATATAAAGAGGGAATTCTAAAAAATAGATATCCCTCTTTTGCATTATATTAAAAAATATCATATATTTTGGAGGCAGATATGATAAAACTTACAGAACAAATAGCTCAAGATATAGTGGATAAAATGATGGATGTTATACCATATAATGTAAATATAATGAACAGTGAGGGAAGAATAATAGGAAGTGGAGATAAAAGCAGAATAGGAGAAATTCATGAAGGAGCAATAGAAGCTATTGATAAAGATAAACTTATAGCTGTATATGAAGCTAAAGGAGGAGCTAAACCAGGAGTAAATATGCCTATACATTTTAATAATAAAGTAATGGGGGTTATAGGTATAAGTGGAGATCCTGCCTTGGTTGAAGCTTTTGCATCTATAGTTAAAGTTACTGCTGAACTTTTAATAAACCAAGCTTATGTATTAAACGAGCAAAAAGCAAGAGAGCAGGTTAAGGAAGGATTTTTATATCAGTGGGCATATTTAAGAGAAGACTATGATGATGATTTTTTACATAAAGCTCTTACATTAAATATTGATTTAAAAATAGAACGTATAGCTGTGGTTATAAAAGACAGCAGTGAAAAAAATATTTTAGATAAAATATCTAGATACCTTCAAGAAGGAGAATATACAATAAAGTTAAATCGTGAAAATATATTAATTTTTATGAAAGTTGATTACAAAATAAATAAAAGAATTAATACTATATTTGATGAACTAAAAAAGCCTGTAAAAATTGGAGTAGGATATGATAGAAAAATAATGGCAAAATCTATGCAAGAAGCTATAACTGCTATGGAAATTATGGAAAAACTTAGAATAAATAAAGATATATGCTATTACAAAGAAATTTCTTTTATAGATATATTATCTAAAAGTATAGAAAAAAATAAATTAGAATACATAGTAGAAAAATTAGAAAAAGAATCTAAAGGATTAGATTTAATAGAAACACTTACTACATATGTTATTCTTAATGGAGAAGTAAATCATGTTTCAGAAGCACTTCATATACATAGGAATAGTTTAAACTATAGATTAAAGAAAATAGAAGATATAACAGGTAAAAATCCTAGAAATTTAACTGAACTTTTAGAACTCTTTACAGCCTGCATACTCCATAAATTAAAATAAATTGTGCAAAGGAACAAAAAACATACCAAAAATATTAAACCTTTGGATGATGAAATAGGTTACAAAAATATCTATAATTTAAATCGTAATCGTAATCATACTGTTTTATTACAGATGAAATAAAGAGGAGGTAAGTTTTATATGCAGGTTACAGTTACAGCTTTAGGAGCAATAATAGGATTAATAGTAGCAATTGTGTTAATTATTAAAAAGGTTCATCCAGTATATGGATTAATACTTGGAGCAATTATTGGAGGAATAGTTGGAGGAGCTGGAGTTTCAGGAACTGTTACTTTGATGTTAGATGGTGCCAAAGGAATTATTACAGCAGTACTTAGAATATTAACTGCTGGTGTGCTTGCTGGAGTTCTTATTGAATCAGGTGCTGCAGGAAAAATTGCTGAAACGATAGTAAACAAACTTGGAGAATCTAATTCACTTATAGCATTAGCTATAGCAACTATGGTTTTAACAACAGTAGGAGTATTTATAGATGTAGCAGTTATAACAGTTGCACCAATAGCAATGGCTATTGCTAAAAAAGCTAATTTAACTAAAACTGGAATACTTATTGCTATGATAGGAGGAGGTAAGGCAGGAAACATAATGTCTCCAAATCCCAATGCTATAGCAGCATCAGATAGTTTTAAAATTCCATTAACTTCAGTTATGGCAGCAGGAATTATACCTGGAATTGCAGGAATTATAGTGACTTGTATAATAGCTAAAAAACTAGCTAGAAAAGGTTCAAAAGTAGAAATTAGTGAAGTTGAAATAAATATTGAAGAAAAACCAGGATTTTTAGGAGCCATAGTGGGGCCATTAGTAGCAATTTTATTATTAGCATTAAGACCATTATTTAATATAAGTATAGATCCTCTTATAGCACTTCCGGTAGGTGGAATAATTGGAGCTTTAGCTATGGGTAAAATAAAAAACATAAACAAATATGCAACTGCAGGTTTAGCTAGAATGAGTGGGGTAGCTATATTACTTCTTGGTACTGGAGCAATTGCAGGAATAATATCAAATTCAGGATTAAAGGATGTTATTATAAATGGATTAAATACTTTAGGACTTCCAGCTTTTGCATTAGCACCAATAGCAGGTATATTAATGTCAGGAGCTACAGCATCAACAACCTCAGGTACAGCGGTTGGAAGTCAAGTATTTGGACCAACATTACTTGATTTAGGAGTTAAGCCATTATCAGCTGCAGCGATGATTCATTCAGGAGCTACAGTACTTGACCATTTACCACATGGAAGTTTTTTTCATGCAACTGGTGGGAGCGTATTTATGGATATGAAAGAAAGATTAAAGCTTATACCTTATGAATCTTTAATAGGATTATCCATGACAATAATTTCAACAATAATATATGGATTATTAAAATAAATATATAAGCTTATTTTTTACAGGCATATTGAAAGGAGACAGAATTATGAAATTTGTTTTGGCCCCAGATTCGTTTAAAGAAAGTATGAGTGCTAAAGAAGCAGCAGAAGCTATGAAAAAAGGAATAAAAAAAGTAATACCTGATGCTGAATGCGTATTAGTTCCAATGGCTGATGGCGGAGAAGGAACTGTTCAATCTTTAGTTGATGCTACAAATGGCGAAATAATAGAAACAATAGTTACAGGACCTTTAGGTAATAAAGTTAAAGCTATGTTTGGAATTTTAGGGGATAGAGAAACTGCTGTAATAGAAATGGCAAGCGCAAGTGGAATTCATCTGTTAAAAAAAGAAGAAAGAAATCCTCTTTTAACTACAACATATGGCACAGGAGAACTTATAAAAGCAGCACTTGATAAAAATGTAAAAAGAATTCTTATAGGAATAGGTGGGAGTTCTACAAATGATGGCGGAGCAGGAATGATACAAGCTCTTGGAGCAAAGCTTTTAGATAAAGAAGGAAATGAAATTGAATTTGGAGGAGGAGCATTAGAAAAACTTTACAAAATAGATTTATCTGGATTAGATAAAAGACTTGAAAATGTTATTATAGAAGCAGCTTGTGATGTAACTAATCCTCTAACTGGTAAAGAAGGAGCTTCATATGTTTTTGGTCCTCAAAAAGGAGCAACTCCTGAAATGATAGAAAAGCTTGATAAAAATCTTGCTCACTATGCAGAAATAATAAGAAAAGATTTAGGTAAAGATATAGAAAACATTCCTGGAGCTGGTGCTGCAGGAGGTTTAGGAGCAGGACTTATGGCATTTTTAAATGCAGAGCTTAAAAGAGGTGTAGAACTTGTTATAAAATATACAAATCTTGAAGAAAAAATAAAAGAAGCAAATTATGTATTTACAGGAGAAGGAAGTATAGACCACCAAACTATATTTGGTAAGACTCCTTACGGTGTATCAATGACAGCGCAAAAATTAGGAATTCCAGTAATAGCTTTTGCAGGCAGAATTGGAGATGGAATAGAAGTGCTTTATGATAAAGGCATAAATTCAATAATAGGTATAATGCCCGGAGCTTCCTCTATAGAAGATGCTTTAAAGCAAGGCAGTGAAAACTTAGAAAGAGCTGCTGAAAATATAGCTAGAATACTAATTATAAATAATAAAAATTGTATAAATTAAAGATTTTAAAAATTAAAAGTATTAAAAAGCTTAAAATATATTAAAAATAAATAAATAAATGTTCATATATAAATTATAAAGGACGGTTTAAATTTAAAAATATTGCCGTTCTTTTTATTTTAAATAAATATACAATAATTTTTTATAAAATCTATTGTATAATGCAAGTATAATATATTTTTTACAATATATGATTTTTAAATATTTATTAAATATTATTGAAATAATTATTTATTTAATACTGCAATTTAAAATATAAATACATTTATAAAAATATATGTATTTATTATAAAAAGTATATTATAATTAAAAGATATAAAGTTTAAGGGAGTGCAGAAATAATGGCAGGGAAAACAATTATACCGAAAGAATATAATAGGCATTTAGATCTACTTGAAACAGAGATAGCTATAAAAGCTATAAAAGATTTTTTTGAAAAAAGACTTTCTGAAAAATTAAATTTAACAAGAGTATCAGCACCAATTTTTGTTAAAAGCGGGAAGGGTATAAATGATAATTTAAATGGCGTAGAAAGAGCTGTGTCTTTTGATGCTAAATCTATAGAAGATAATAATTTAGAAATAGTACAATCTCTTGCAAAATGGAAACGTATGGCTCTTTACAGGTATAAATTTAATGTTGGAGAAGGTTTATATACAGATATGAATGCTATAAGAAGAGATGAAGACCTTGATAACCTTCATTCAATATATGTAGATCAATGGGATTGGGAAAAAGTTATATCAAAATCCGATAGAACAGAAAATATGCTTAAACATGTTGTTAGACAGATTTATAAGGTTTTTAAAGAAACTGAAAATTATGTTTATTCTATTTATCCTATTTTTGGCAAAATATTACCAGAAGATATTTATTTTATAACAACACAGGAATTAGAAGATAGATATCCAGAATTAACTCCAAAAGAAAGAGAAGATGCTATAGCTAAAGAAAAAGGTGCTGTATTTATAATGAAAATAGGGGATATATTAAAATCAGGGGAAAAACATGATGGACGTTCACCAGATTATGATGATTGGTCCCTTAATGGAGATATAATATTTTGGTATCCTATTTTAGAAAGAGCTTTTGAAGTTTCTTCTATGGGAATTAGAGTTGATAAAGATTCACTTTTAAGGCAATTAAAAATTTCAAATTGTGAAGATAGATTAAATTTAGAATATCATAAACTTATTATAAATGAAAAACTTCCTTTTACTATAGGAGGGGGAATAGGTCAGTCAAGAATATGCATGTTCTTTTTAAGAAAGGCACACATTGGAGAAGTACAAGCGTCTGTATGGACAGATGATATAATTGCTGAATGCGAAAAAAACAATATATTTTTGTTATAAATAAATATATTATGATTATTTAATAAAAAGTTTTTTTATTAAATGATTACTATTATAAATGTTTACTATTATATTAGATATAATAGAAATTTAGAAATACTATAAATATTAGTGGGAATTAATTTACAGTTTATTGTGGGTTAATTATATTATAAAATTTAATAACATTTATGTTAAAAATATAATTGATGGATAATTATTAAAAATAGAGAAAAAATATAATATTATTGTTAGTTTTTATTTTTATAATTAAGTCTGTAAAACTTCATATATTTGTAGTTGAGGACGAAAAACTTTAAGTTAAGGGAGTTTGATACTCCCTTAACTTAATATTATACCAATTTATGATTTTAAATTGTTTATTATGATAGAAAATTTACTAAAAATTAGTAATTAAGCTATATTTTTAATTATTCACTTATAAGTACTTTGTTTCTATTTGTTGCACCAATGTTGAGAGTAAAAACTACTTCAAAATTCTAATGCAATAGGTATTGATGTAGGTATAAAGAAAGTCATTTTGTGCTATGTCCTAAATGTGGAATTAAAACGATAGGGACATAAATGCAAGTAAGAGCATTCTTAAACAAGGTCTAAAGGAACTAAAATAGAAGTGGCGTAAGCCTGTAGATAAATACGGTAGGGACTATCGGAATTAAGCCTATGGAGATAGTAGGCTGCGAGACCTAAGAAGCAGGAAGCCCCATACCCTTGTGGGTGGGGTAAGTTCACAAGCTAAAATTAACAAAAAAATAAAAAACTAAATATAATAAATAAAAATTTTTTGTTGGATAATTTATTGAAAATTATTATAATATAAGATAGTATACTATTTATTATAGATATTTAAAATGAAAAATTAAATTTAATAAAATAATAATAATAAAATGAATATATTTTATTATTGTGAAAAATATGAGATTATTATTATTATTTTATTATAAAAATACATTGAAAAATTTGGATATCATAATAAAGTATTAAATGAAAATATAGAGAGGTAAACTATGAAATTATGTTCAATTTGCAATAAAAATATAGCTACAATATTTACAACAAGAACACTAAATGGAAAAACTGAAACCATTGGGGTATGTCTTCCATGTGCTAAAAAAATGGGACTTCCAATAATAGATCAGCTTATGGCGCAAACAGGGATGAGCCCAGAGGAAGTTGAAAATTTATCTGAACAAATGAATGAAATGTTAAAAGATATGAATATAGATGAACTGGCAGATAACGATATATTTAATGGACTTATAAATGGAGCTTTTCCAGAACCTATGGGAATTGAAAAAAAGGAAGAAAATAAAAAAGATCCTTTCTTTGGTTCTTTAAAAAGAGATAAAGATGATGAAAAAGTTAAAAAAACAAAAGGAAAGAGAAAGTTTTTAGATACTTATGGTATAAATCTTACAACAAAGGCATTAGAAAATAAGGTAGATAAAGTTATAGGAAGAAATCGTGAAATAGATAGAGTAATACAGATTTTAAATAGAAGAACTAAAAACAATCCTATATTAATAGGTGAGCCTGGTGTAGGTAAAACAGCTATAGCAGAAGGGCTGGCTGTAAGAATTGCTTTTAAAGAAGTTCCAGAAAAACTTTTTAATTCAGAAGTTTATTTGTTAGATTTAACTGCTGTAGTTGCTGGAACACAGTTTAGAGGCCAGTTTGAAGGTAGAATGAAATCTATAATTGAAGAAGCTAAAGAAAATGGTAATATAATATTAGTGATAGATGAAGTCCATAATATATTAGGTGCTGGAGAAGCTCAAGGTGGAGCTATGAATGCAGCAAACATTTTAAAACCAGCTTTAGCCCGTGGAGAAATTCAAGTAATAGGAGCTACAACTTTAGAGGAATATAGAAAATATATTGAAAAAGATTCTGCTTTAGAGAGAAGATTTCAGCCTGTAATTGTAGAAGAACCTACGGTAGAAGAAACAATAGAGATTTTAAAAGGTATAAAGCATTATTATGAAGATTACCATAAGGTTCATATAACAGATGAAGTTATCAAAGCTGCAGCAAATCTTTCTGAAAGATATATTACAGATAGATTTCTTCCAGATAAGGCTATAGATGTTATAGATGAAGCAAGTTCTAGAGCAAATCTAAAAAATAAAGGATTAGTTGAATTAAAAGCACTTAAAGAAGAATTAAAAGATATTGAAGATAAAATAGAAGAAGCTTCTAAGAAAACTGATTATGAAAAAGCAGCAGAATATAGAGTAGAAAAGTATAGACTTCAAGATAAGATAGCAAGTCTTGAAAAAGAATGTGATAATGTTTATTTGACTGTTGAAGATATAGCTTATGTTATAGAGGCTTGGACAAAAATTCCTGTAAAGAGTATAACTGAAGAAGAAGCAGAAAAACTTCTAAATTTAGAAGATAGGCTTCATAAGCGTGTAATAGGTCAACATGAAGCTATAGTAAGTTTATCAAGAGCTATAAGAAGAAATAGATTAGGATTTAAGAAAAAGAAAAAACCATCTTCATTTATATTTGTAGGGCCTACTGGAGTGGGTAAAACTGAGCTTGCAAAAGCAGTTGCAGTAGAGCTTTTTGGAAATGAAGAAGCTCTTATAAGGATGGATATGACAGAGTATATGGAAAAGCATACTGTATCAAAACTTATAGGAGCACCTCCTGGATATGTAGGATACGATGAAGGAGGTCAGCTTACTGAAAAAGTAAGAAGAAGACCATATTCAGTTATACTTTTAGATGAAATTGAAAAAGCACATCCAGACGTATTTAATATGCTTCTTCAAATACTTGAAGATGGAAGACTTACAGACAGTCAAGGAAGAACTGTTTATTTTGAAAATACAATTATAATAATGACTTCTAATGCAGGGACTAATTTTAAAAATAATGGTATTGGTTTTGCACAAGATAACTATAATGCACTTGAGAATAAAGTTAAAGAAGCATTAAAAGAATATTTTAGACCAGAATTTTTAAATAGAGTTGATGAAACAATTGTATTTAAATCTCTTACAAAGGAAGAACTTTATAAAATTATGGATTTAATGATTAATGAAGTTGTAGAAGAGTTAAGAGAAAGAAATATAACTATAAATATTTCTGAAGAAGTAAAAGACTTTTTAATAAAAGAAGGATATGACGAAAAATATGGGGCAAGACCTTTAAGAAGAACTATACAAAAATATATTGAAGATGAAATTTCTGAATGTTATCTTCGTGGCAAGTTTAAAGAAGGTTCTCATATAAATATAGTTTTAAAAGAAGGTAAAGTTGTATTGGAATAAAAGAAAATTGGATTTTATTTTACTAATAATGTAGTTGTTAATTTATGTTTATCAATTAATAAATTTGATATAATAATTATAAACATAAATATTAAAAGGATCTGATAAATATGGTACCATTTAAAGAAGAAATAGATAATGTTAAAAATCAAATAATTAATATTTGCAATCCATTTAAAATAATTCTTTTTGGATCTTGTGCTACTGGTAGTGCTAGAGATGATAGTGATATTGATTTATGCATAATTTGTGATTATGAAGATAAACAAAAGCTATTAACAGAACTATTAATTAATGTAGATTATGAAAGAGATGTAGATTTTATATTATATAGACCAGAAGAGTGGGAAGTTTATAAAGAAGATACGACTACATTTGCCAATTTGATATACAGGAAGGGAATTATTATATATGGTCGATAGTTTAAAATATAAAGAATGGTTTAATACGGCACAAAAGGATTTAAAAGCGGCTAAAATACTTTATGAAAACAATGCAGACAATGGATTAGTATTATTTCACCTTCAGCAGGCTGTAGAAAAATATTTAAAAGGATATTTAATTTATAAAACAGGAATTTTTCAAGAAGGGCATAGTTTGATTAAATTATGTAAAAAAGCAGCTTTTTATAATAAGGAATTTAGAAAATTTATTAAGGACTGTGCAATTTTAAATGGATACTATATAGAAACAAGATATCCATCAGAAGATCCATTAATAGCTGAAGATGATGATGTGAGGGAAGGACTAAAATTTACTAAAAATATAATATCTTTCATAGAAAGTATATTATAAGATAATAATTTTAAAAAATTTAAATTAAGTTTAAATATTTATAATAAATAAATTTTTAAACGAATTTAAGGAGTGAAAAAGCTGTGAGTGAGGAATCAATGAAAGATTTTATGGAAGATTTAAATAATTCCATGAAAAAAATAAAAAAAGGTGATGTAGTAAAAGGAACTGTAATTTCAGTTTCTAATGATGAAGTTTTTGTAAATATAGGCTATATGGCCGATGGAATTATATCAAAAGAAGAGTTTAGTTATGAAGAGGATATAAATTTAAAAGAATCTGTAAAACCTGGTGATGAGATTTATGTTTATATACTAGAAGTTAATGATGGAGAAGGAAATGTAACTTTATCTAAAGTTAAGGCTGAAGAAATTAAGGTTTGGGATGAGCTTAAAGAAGCTTTAGAAAAAGGTAAAACTTTAAATGTTAAAGTTAATGAAGTTGTTAAAGGTGGAGTTATTGCAAATATAAAAGGAGTAAGAGCTTTCATACCTGCTTCACAGCTTTCTTTAAAGTATGTTGAAGACTTAAAAAAATTTTTAGGAAAAACATTAGAGGTAAAGGTTATAGAGATAGATAAAGATAAGAAAAAGGTTGTACTTTCAAGAAAAGAAGTAGAAAAGCTTAAAATAGAGGCACAAAAAGAAAAGCTTTGGGCTTCTCTTGAAAAGGGACAAAAAAGAACAGGAACTGTTACAAGGCTTGCAAAATTTGGTGCTTTTGTTGATTTAGGGGGAGTAGATGGACTAATTCATAATCAAGATCTTTCTTGGAAAAGAGTTATAAATCCTTCTGAAGTGGTAAAAGTAGGAGATAAAGTAGAAGTTTATGTAATTGATTTTGATAAAGAAAAAGGCAGAATTTCATTAGGACTTAAGGAAGTTTCAGAAAATCCTTGGAACAATGTGTCAGATAAATTTAAAGTAAATGATATAGTTGAAGGAACTGTAGTAAGACTTACTGATTTTGGAGCTTTTATTGAAATTTCTGAAGGAATTGAAGGCCTTGTACATATATCAGAAATATCAGAAGAAAGAATTACTAAACCATCATCTGTACTTTCAGTAGGACAAAAGGTAAAAGTTAAAATATTATCTATAGATAAAAAAGCTCAAAAAATAAGCTTAAGTATCAAAGAAGCAGCAAACAATGAGGAAAGAGAAGAAATTAAAGAATTTCTCGAAGATAAATCAGAAGAAGTAACTTTGGGAGACTTATTTAAGGACAAATTAAAAAATTTTAAATTTGAAGAATAAATAAAAAGCTGAAACTTTTAAAATAATATAAAGTTTCAGCTTTTTATTTGTAAGTTTGCTATAAAATTATACAAAGCTTTTTAGCAATTCTAAGTCTTTTATTTTTATAATATCTTTATCATAATCTATAATTCCATCATATTTCATTTTTATAAGCTCCCTAGAAAGAGAAGGTCTTTGAACACCTATCTTATCGGCCCAATCTTTTTTTGTCATATTAATTTTTATTTCAAAAGAATTTTGTTTTTCATATTGAGCTAAAATATATTCACAAATTTTTTGTCTTATAGTTTTAAGTGTTACTTCTTTTAATTTTAAATTTAGTATCATAGCTTTATTAGATAAAATTCTTAAAAATTCTAAAAGAAATTCAGAATTGCTTTGACAAAGTTTTATAACTGAAATTTTATTTATATGTAAAACTATTGTATTATTTTTGGCTATAACATTTATGGGAGAAGTATTTTTGTCTGAAAAAATTAGCATTTCTCCAAATATATCTCCCTTTTTAAATTCTGCTATAGATAATACTTTACCACTTGAATCTATCTTTTGTATTTCTATAATTCCATCAAGGATTAAATTTAAAGTATCACAAGAATCATCTTCGCTAAGTATAATATCTCCTTTGTGATATTTTTTTATTTCATAAGGTATTTTACTAAAAAGGTTAATTAAATCATCTTTAGTGAAACTTTTAAATAAAGATGAAATTTTTATATTATCAATATAATTTATAATTTCCATAATTACTACTCCTGATTAGAATCTATGTCATAGATATCTTTATCTTCATCATTTGAAAAAGTTTTGGATTCTGAAATTTTTCTAAGTTTGGTTTTTAATTTATCATTCTCATAAGTAAGAAGTATAATTTGTTTTTTATACATTATTATTTTATTAGAAAAATACTGATAAATTATAAAGCAAAAGGCACATAAAATTAATATTAAAATAAATGTAAACAATAAAATCTATCTCCTTATTTAGCTTTTATTATAGTATATTCAATAGATTTTTATTGGTTGCTCAAATTATTAAAATTATACTACTTTAGTTAATTCTTCATATTTATAAATAAAATGATCTGCAAGATTAATAATTTCATCAATTTGATGCTCTGAATGAATGTCATGAACTCCTATAACCTTCATACCAGCAGCTTTAGCTCCTTTAATAGCTGATGCTATATCTTCAAATACTACACATTCATTTGGACTAACATTTAATTTATTTGCAGAAAGAAGATAAATGTCTGGAAAATTTTTACCCCTTTTAACTTCTAGTGTAGTACTAATAGCATCAAAATAATCATATATTTTATTATTATTTAAAACTACCTCAAGAAGTTTTGGATGATTGCTGGTTGCAATTGCCAATTTTATACCTTTACTTTTTAATAAATTTAGATATTCTTTTGCATAAGGTTTAAGTTTAATATTATGTGCATATTCATTATAGGCCATTTCATTCCATTCATTCATTATTTTTTCAACATCATCTTTTAAATTAAATCTGTTTTTAAAATATTTTGCTGTATCTAAAAAATTTAAATGTGCTATATTATCAAATAAATCGGAGGGTACTTGCAATCCCCTAAGCTTTAAAAAATCATAGTCTATTTTTTCCCAAAGCCACATGGAATCAATCAAAGTTCCATCTAAATCAAAAATAGCAGCTTTTATATTATCAAACATATATACCTCCTATATTTATATAAAGATCTAAAAATAAAGTTATTATATAATTTTATTTTTAGTATAGCAATAGCATGATTATATCACAAAAAGTCTTTTTATTAAATGTTGACTACTATATATTGATGTAATAGAAAAATAACTCACCTACTTATATTATTTATTTTATTAGACTATATTTAACTTTTATAGTTAATATATATATAAATATATATATAAGTTTATTAGTATGTTATATATTCATATAAAAAAGTTGATAATCTAAATAAATGTATAAAAAAATAAAAAATAATAAATAATAATTATTATAAATTTAAAATTGGAGTGAGTTTTATGAGAACTGTATTGTTAATTATGGTTGGCGGAATAATTGGTTTTTTTGCAGCTGCTCTTTGTAAAGCTGCAGGAAAGGCAGATGAAGAAATAGAAAAAATAGAAAGAAAAATAGAAAAATAATAATACAATAAATAATTTAATATTTGTAATTATATTTAAAATAAATGATAGCCATTCTCCCTATTATTTCATAGATTATATTAAGACATATTTTATTAAATAAAATAACAATTGTAATTTCTAGGGGGAAATATGGTATTTATAATAGCTCTAGTAATTTTTATTGTAGTTGTTACTGTTATGGCAGGCTGCTATAAAGCTATGAGTTTTTATATAGAAGCAAAAAATTATCAAAATAATAAAAACAAATAATATTAAAATAATATTTGTTTTTATAAAAAAATTAATTAATAATTATTATTTATGTGATATAAAAATAAAAGCTATGCATAAAAGATTTTATTTAATTTATGTATGGCTTTTATTTTTATATGAAATATTTTTATATTTTTTAAAATAATTATTTAAATTATATGAAAAATATTTATTAAAATTATAAATATGATTTGAGTACATTAATTTGATTTAATTTGGATACATTAAATTAATAAGAAGTAATAAAATTTATATATTAAAAATTTTATATACTAAGATTATATAAAATAGGAGGATTACTAACATGAAAAGAAAATATAAAAATTTGTGTGATGATATAGTTGCAGGAACATTTGCTGTTATAGGAATAAGCGCTGCTGCTTGTGCCATTTATAAATTTATGAAATGTAAAGAAGAAAAAAATCAGTATTATCAAGAAGATAAAAATGAGTGTTTTCAAGAAGAAAATCCATGTAATTATGAAAATGAAGAACTTAAAATAACAAAAAGTGCAAAAAAGGTTTTATTAAATAAAATAGGAGCTACTTATTCTGAAATAGAAGAAGCACAAAAGAACAATAAAACAGCTTTTGATTTAGCAAAAGAAAAGGGATTTAGTGAAGAACAGCTTAAAATGTTTATAAATCAAGATAGATTTTTATCTATTGATGAATTAGTTTTAAATAGAAAAATAAGCAAAGAAATAGGTGAACACGTAAAAGAAAAAATTAAAGAACATACTGATAGATGGGATGGAAAAATTTTATAATGGTCGGAGTGACAGGATTTGAACCTGCGGCCTCATGCTCCCGAAGCACGCGCGCTACCAACTGCGCTACACCCCGATAAGATTTATATAATAATTATATTTAAAAATAAAAAAAAGTTCAACAAAGATTTAAAAAAGGTAAAAACATAAGAATAAACTATATGTTTATTTATGATTATAACTCATTAATAAAATATATAGGCAATTATCCAATTGATTTATGAATTTATGAGATAGTTTCTGTAAATTATTTAGAAATATAAATTATTTAGAAATATAGAAGATATAAAAAAATAAATGAGTTATCATATGATAACTCATTTATTTTGGTCGGGGTGACAGGGATTGAACCTGCGACCTCATGGTCCCAAACCACGCGCGCTCCCATCTGCGCCACACCCCGAAGTACAATAAGTATTATATTATGAAAATGAGAAAAAATCAAGAGATTTTTATAAAAAATACAATATAAGGTCTATGAAAAAAATACCATAGACCTTATTAAAAATTAAAGGGGGAATCTAATTTATTTTTGTTTTTCTACTTTATCTTTATCTCCTGTACCTTTTGTAGGGACTGTAGAAACTACAAATCCCACTAAAATTGATACAAGAGAAGGTGCTATAATGTTTATATATTGAATGTATCTAGTACGATACATTATAAATGCTGCAATGCCAGTTATAGCCAATGAGGCTAAAAAAATAATAATAACAAATTTTGCAAAGGAACTAAGA
The DNA here is from genome assembly GCF_004011155.1 of Clostridium prolinivorans. Taxonomy (GTDB): domain Bacteria; phylum Bacillota; class Clostridia; order Clostridiales; family Clostridiaceae; genus Clostridium_AT; species Clostridium_AT prolinivorans. The sequence goes on from NZ_RJWG01000007.1 coordinate 91,086, forward strand.
AATTTTTCATAAATTTTATGTCTTGTTGAACCACTTATTATATTTTTAAACAAAAAGTATGAAGCCATAATAATTATTATATCTACAGCGGCTGCTATTAAAAAATTTTTCATAACTAAGACCTCACTTTTAATTAAGGTAATATTAAATAAAATTTATTATAAAATAGGTAAATATAAAAATATATCACGTTAGTTTTAAAAGTATAAGTAATATAATCAAAGTAATTTAATAATAAAGTTATACAAAATACTCTTAGGTATAGTTTTAACCAATTTTTATTTTTTTAGACATAAATAAAAAAATAAAAATTTAATATCAGTAATTTTAAATTCAATAAAATGTTCTAAAATTTTTATACTATTGCCAGTAGCTTTACTGGTGCTTTTTTATATTTTTGTTCAACTATTAATGGGAATAGTTGTATATTAGGGCATTATCATAAATCAATTATAGACATTAATAAAAAAATAAAAATTTAATTGCATAATTATAAAAAAACGTGTATAATGTTTCGTGAAATATGTAAAATACAAAATAAATATATAAACCTAATACTAAATACAGGGGGTCAAATTTAAATGAAAAAGAGATATTTTAAATTGGCAGCATTTGCTCTTACAGCAATTTTAACAGTAGGATTATCAGGATGTGGAAGTAATAAATCTGCTGGTGATAATACAAACTCAGATAAACAAGTAAAATCAGAAAGTAAATTAGATGAAATAAAGAAAAAAGGAAAGATAGTTTTAGGTACTAGTCCAGATTATCCTCCTTATGAATTTATTAAAGAAGAAAATGGCAAACAAACAGTTGTAGGTTTTGACATAGAAATTGCAAAGCTTATTGCAAAAGATTTAGGAGTTGAGCTTGAAATAAAAGAAATGGATTTTAAAGGGCTTTTAAGTGCTCTTCAAGCTGGAAGTATAGACATGGTATTAGCTGGTATGACTCCAAATGAAGATAGAAAAAAGAGTGTTGATTTTTCTAATGTATATTATACTGCAGTTCAAAAGGTTGTAGTAAGAGCTGAAGATAAAGATAAAATTAAATCTATAGATGATCTAAAAGGAAAGAAAGTTGGCGTTCAAAAGGGTGCTATACAAGAAGAAATTGCAGCTAAACAGATGCCAAACTCTGAAGCTAAAGCTCTTTCAAAAATTTCAGATATAACTTTAGCACTTAAAACTAAAAAAATAGATGCAGCAATTATAGAAGAACCAGTTGCTAAATCTAATGTTTCTGCAAATAGTGATTTAGCAATATCAGATATAAATTTAAAAACTGAAGAAGCAGGTTCAGCAGTTGCATTTAAAAAGGGAAATAAAGAACTTGTAGATGCAGTTAACAAAACAATAGACAAACTTATACAAGATAAAACTATAGATAAATTAGTTACTGAAGCAACAAATTTATTTGAATCAAAATAAAATATTAAATTAGTAAAGTTAGGCAGTAATGCCTAACCTACTTTTATGTTTATATATATTTAGCATAAAAATAAATATTAGTTAAGCAGAGTAGTTTTTAAATAATTATTATATAATTAAATTATAATAATCTATAGATTAACTTTTATTGATAATTATTTTAAATAAAAAAAGATAGGAGGAACTTATTTGGATTTTTCGTTTTTGCCTAAATATTATATGTTTTTTATAGATGGTGCAAAATTTACAATAATGCTTGCCTTTTTTACTGTTTTAATTGGGAGCATATTAGGTCTTTTCCTTGCACTTCTTAGAATATCGAAAATTAAAATATTTAATTTTATAGCAGCAGCTTATGTTGAGTTTATAAGAGGGACTCCTCTTATGGTCCAAATTTTTATTATATATTATGCATTACCAGATATTATAGGAGTAAATTTACCAGAGATACCTTCAGCAATTATTGCATTAGCAGTAAATAGTGCAGCTTATGTTTCTGAAATAATAAGAGCTGGTATCCAAGCAGTTGACAAAGGTCAGATGGAAGCAGCACGTTCACTTGGAATGCCTTATGGTATGGCTATGAGATATGTAATAGTACCACAGGCAATTAAGAATATACTTCCTGCACTTGGTAACGAATTTGTTACTGTTATAAAAGAATCCTCAGTTGTTTCAGTTATAGGAATTAAAGAACTTATGTATAATACTGACACAGTAAGGGGTAATACTTTTAGAGCTTTTGAGCCTTTAATAATAGGTGCATTTGTATATTTTGTTATGACTTTTTCTCTTTCAAAGCTTATGGGCTGGATTGAAAGGAGGATGAAAACTAGTGATTAAAGTAACTAATTTAAATAAATATTTTGGTAAACTTCATGTACTTAAAGATATAAATATTGAAATAAATAAAGGTGAAGTAGTTGTTATTATAGGTCCAAGTGGTTCTGGCAAAAGTACTTTTTTAAGATGTTTAAATCGTCTTGAAGAACCAACTGAAGGAGAAATTATATTTGAAGGTACATCTATTACAGATAAAAATACTAATATAAATATATTAAGGCAAAAAATGGGTATGGTTTTTCAACAATTTAATCTTTTCCCTAATATGACAGTTTTAGATAATATAACTATTTCTCCAAGAAAGTTAAAAAAAGTTTCTAAAGAAGAAGCTGATAAAATAGCTTATGGTTTATTGAAAAGAATTGGACTTTCTGATAAGGCTCAAAGTTATCCAACACAACTTTCAGGAGGACAAAAACAGAGAATTGCTATAGCAAGAGCTTTGGCTATGTCTCCAGATGTTATGCTTTTTGATGAACCAACTTCAGCTCTTGATCCAGAGATGGTAGGGGAAGTTTTAGATGTTATGAAAGAATTAGCTTCAGAGGGAATGACAATGGTTGTTGTAACTCACGAAATGGGTTTTGCAAAAGAAGTAGGAGATAGAGTTATTTTTATGGATGAAGGGAAAATACTTGAACAGGGAACCCCTGATGAAATATTTAAAAGTCCTAAGGAAGATAGAACAAAAGATTTTTTAAGAAAAGTTTTGTAAAATAAAAAACTGAGATATCTCAGTTTTTTATTTTTGTAATATTTAATTTTGTCACTAATAGATGTGGACTAATGTCGTGTATGTTTAAATTGAATGAAAACGATTTGCAATATATAATAAAATCAAGATAAAGAAAAGGAGTTCTGCAGAAAGCCTTATTCATTTATATTAATAACAATCATAATATTTTATTTACGAAAAATCTAATTAGCAAACATTTGTTAAGACGTAATAATAATTATACTAAATAATTTATAATTTTAAAATAGGAGGGAAGTAAGATGGCAAATCTACAAACTAATGCAGCAGTTAAAAAGGGAAAGACTCAAGAACAAATTCAAAGATTTGGACGTTTTTTAAGCGGTATGGTTATGCCAAATATTGGTGCATTTATAGCTTGGGGACTTATAACGGCATTATTTATTCCTACTGGATGGATACCAAATGAAAATTTAGCAAAATTAGTTGGACCTATGATAACTTATCTTCTTCCACTTTTAATAGGTTATACTGGTGGTAAGATTGTCAGCGGAGTTAGAGGTGGAGTACTTGGAGCTATAGCTACAATGGGAGTTATAGTTGGAGCTAGTGTACCAATGTTTTTAGGTGCAATGATTGTGGGACCTTTAGCAGGTTTTATTATAAAGAAGTTTGATGAGGCAATAGATGGGAAAATACCTGCAGGCTTTGAAATGTTAGTAAATAATTTTTCAGCAGGAATTATTGGAGCTTTACTTACATTGATTGCTTATTTAGGAATAGGACCAGTAGTTCAAGGATTAAATAATATTTTAAAATCTGGAGTTGAGGCAATAGTAAATGCAGGGTTACTCCCACTAGCTTCTATATTTGTTGAACCAGGTAAAATTCTTTTCTTAAATAATGCTATTAATCACGGAGTATTAGGACCTATAGGAATTCAAGAAGCTAAGGATTTTGGTAAATCTATATTTTTCTTAATTGAAACTAACCCAGGTCCAGGACTTGGAATACTTTTAGCATATTGGATGTTTGCAAAGGGTATGATAAAACAGTCAGCACCAGGTGCTATTATAATTCACTTTTTAGGTGGAATACATGAAATATATTTTCCATATGTTCTTATGAATCCAGCATTACTATTGGCAGTAATAGCAGGTGGAGCAAGCGGAGTATTAACCTTTAGCATTTTAGGAGCTGGGCTTGTTGCGACACCATCACCAGGAAGTATTATTGCTCTATTAACAATGACACCTAAAGGAAGCTATTTTGGAGTAATAGCTGGAGTTATTGTATCAACAGTAGTATCTTTCTTAGTAGCATCTTACTTTGTTAAGAAAAATGCAGATAAGATGGATGATTCAGAACTAACTGATGCTAAAGATAAAGTTAAAGAATTAAAGAATGTGTCAAATGTATCAGTAAAGAAAAATGTCAGCAGAATAATATTTGCTTGTGACGCTGGAATGGGTTCTAGTGCTATGGGAGCTACTACATTAAGAAATAAACTTAAAAAAGCTGGACTTAATATAGAAGTAGTTCACTGTGCAGTAGATGAAGTCCCATCTGATGCAGAAATAGTTATAACCCACGAAAGTTTAACTGACAGAGCAAGAAGAAAAGCTCCAAATGCAGAGCATATATCTATAAAGAATTTTATGAACAGTCCAGAATATGATGAATTAGTAAAAAGATTGTTATAATACTCAAAAATAAATAGGCAGGCGGCGGAGTAATATCCGCTGCTACCCCTTTTAATAATAAGGTGGTTAAGCATGAATAAAATAAAAGTTACACTAAGACAAAAGGAAATATTAAAAATAATATGCAGTGAATATAGATATATAACTGTATCTAGTATAGCTGAAAAATTAGGAATAAGCTCTAGAACAGTATTAAGGGAACTTGAAGATATAGAAGGTTTTCTTAAAGCTTATAATTGCAGTTTGGATAAAAAATCAGGCATGGGTATAAAGCTAAAGGGAAAAGATGAAGATAGAAAAAATGTTTTAAATAGTTTAGAACAAAACAAAGAGATAAAAAATTATTCTTCAAAAGAAAGGCAAATTATTATTTTATCAGAACTTCTCAATGAAAAGGAACCTATAAAGCTTTTTAATTTTACTAAATCTTTAAATGTTAGCGAAGGAACAGTAAGTCATGATTTGGATAAAATTGAAAAGTGGCTTAAAGATTATAAATTAAAATTAATAAGAAAACCAGGGGTTGGAGTATATATTGAAGGTAAAGAAGAAGAATTTAGAAAAGCTATAGTTAATTTAATTTATGAAAATATGAATGAAATGGAACTTTTAGATTTGATTAGAGAAAATTTATCTGTATATGTAAATACAAGAGAAAAATTATTAAATTTTATAGATAAAGATATAATTAGGAAATTAGAAACCTTGATATTTGAAGTAGAAAATACATTTAATTATAAATTAGCAGATAATGCATGTGTTGCTCTTATTGTTCATTTAGCTCTTGCTATAGAAAGAATAAAAAAAGATGAAAAAATAAGAATGGATAAAGTTTTTTTACAAGGACTTAAAAAATATGATGAGTTTAAAATAGCTAAATATTTATCTATAAAAATATCAAAGGAATTTAATATAGAAATACCAGAAGATGAAGTAGGCTATATAACTATGCATTTAAGAGGTTCAAAAAGTTTTGAAGGTAAAAATTCAGATAATGAACTTGAAAGTTTAGCTAAAGAAATGATTAAAATAGCAGAAATTGAAACTGGAAGCTTTTTAGAATACAATGAGCAGTCTATATTATGGCTTACTAATCATTTAGGACCAGCAATAAATAGATTAAAGATGAAAATGAATATTAGAAATCCTCTGCTTAAGGAAATTAAAGAACATTATCCAGAGATTTTTAAATTAGCTAAAAAATGTGTTGAACCAGTTGAAAAAAAATATAATATCAATATGCCTGAATCAGAAATAGCTTATATTGCTATGCATTTAGGAGCAGTGTTAGAAAAAGGGAAATCCGTAAAAAGAACTTATAAAATTGTGATTTCTTGTACCACAGGCATAGGGACATCAAGACTTCTTGCAGCAAGAATTGAAAAGGAATATGACAATATTAAAGTTATTGATATTATATCTTCAATTAATATAGATGAAGATTTTCTTATAAATAAAGGTATAGATTTTATTATTTCTACTGTACCTATTGAAACAACAAAACTTCCAGTAGCAATAGTAAATCCATTGTTTTTTCAAAAAGATAAAGAATTAGTAGATAATTTGATGAAACAGATTAAAAATACTCCAATTAATAAAAATAAAATACAAGAAGATTCAACGAATTTAAAGGATAAGTTATCAAAGATTAACATTTACACAGAAGGCATTTTGCAAATTTTAGATAATATTTTTGTATATGATTATAATAATTTTAATAATATAGATGAAATTATAAAAGAAGTTAGCTTTAAACTTGGGGATTCCCCAAATAATAAAGATTATATTGAAAAAGATTTAATGGCAAGAGAAAAAATAGGAAGTACAATTCTAACAGGATTTGAAACTATGCTGCTTCATTGTAAAACATCAGGAGTAAAACAATTAATTTTTGGTGCAGTTAGGCTAAAAGAACATTTATCTGTAATAAATACAGAAGGTGAATATGAAAATATAAATCTTGCCATTATTATGTTAGTACCAAAAGATTGTAATAAAATGCATCTAGATATTATGGGATTTTTAAGTACAAAGCTAATTGAAGAACCTGACTTTATTGATTGTTTAAAAAAAGCTGATAAAGAGGATATATATTTAAAATTAAATAATTTTCTTGATGAGTTTTATAAAACAAAATTTAATTAACCATAAAAATCAGACTATATAGGAGGAATTCAATGTGGGATTTAAATTTTTTTCAAGTTTAAATAACAAAAAGGAAAGTTCATGCGAAAAAAAAGTACAGTTAGAAACTAATTATGAAAATAAAGAGAATGAAATATTATTAAAAAGCAATATTAAGCTTAATTTACCTTCAGTAGATAAATATGAGGCTATAAAAATGGCAGGTAAACTTTTAGTAGAAAGTGGATATGTTGATGAAAATTACATTCAAGCAATGATTGAAAGAGAAAATGATTTGAGTACTTATATGGGTAATGGTGTAGCTATACCTCATGGGGTAGGAAAAGCTAAACAATTTATTAAAAAATCCGGCATTGTAGTACTTCAATTTCCAGAAGGCATAGATTTTGGTGAAGAAAAAGCTTACCTTGTTATTGGAATAGCAGGTGTTGGAGATGAGCATATTAATATACTTTCTAATATTGCCACTATAATAGGCGAAGACGAGAACAAAATTCAGGAACTAAAAATGACAAAGGATGTGAATTATATTTATGAAACCTTTACAGCAAATTAAATTAGTAACAGTAACATTAAATCCAGCAGTAGATAAAACTGTAGAAATTAATGATTTTAAAGCTGGAGATGTTAATAGAATATCATCTATAAGATTAGATGCAGGTGGAAAAGGAATAAATGTTTCAAAAGTTATTAAAAGCCTTAATGGAGAAAGCATAGCACTTGGAATTCTTTCAGGGAAAAATGGAGAATTTATAAGAGATTATTTAAATTCTTTAAATATTGAAAATAATTTTGTGTTTACTAAAGGAGAAACAAGAACAAATCTTAAAATTATAGATAGTATCAATAAAAAAAATACAGATATAAATGAACCTGGGAATATTGTATCTATAGAAGATTTAAATAGGCTTGAAGAAAGCATTTTTAAAGTAGTAAATAAAGATAGCATATTAATTTTATCAGGCAGTGTACCAGAAGGCGTTCCTAAAGATATTTATGCAGTTTGGATAAAAAAGGCTAAAGAGCAAGGAGCAAAAACTATATTGGATGCAGATGGAGAATTATTAAAAGAAGGAGTAAAAGCAGGTCCATATTTAGTTAAACCTAATATTCATGAACTTGAAAAATTCTGTAATAAAAAACTTGAGAGTATGAAAGATGTAGTTGAATCTGCTGAAGAATTCTTTAAATATGGAGTTGAAAGAGTTGTTGTATCTTTAGGCAAAGATGGAGGACTATTTATAGATAAAGATAATGTCATTCATGCTGAAGGTATTAAAGTACCTGTTAAAAGTACTGTAGGTGCAGGAGATTCTATGGTAGCAGCTTTAGCACTAAGCATTGAAAGAAACTATTCTTTAGAAAAAGCTGTAGTATTATCAACAGCTGTTAGTGCTGCAAATGTTATGACATCTGGAACAGAACCTGCAGAACTTAAAGATATTTTAGAATTAGAAAAAAAAGTAAAATTTAAATATATAATAAGAAAAGGTGGTAGAGATTATGAAGACTAAGGCTGTAAGATTATATGGAGCAAATGATTTAAGATTAGAGGAATTTGAACTTCCTGAAATAAAAGATGATGAAATATTAGTAGAAATTATATCCGATAGTATTTGTATGTCAACTTACAAATGTGCAATACTTGGAGAAAATCATAAAAGAGTTCCAAAAGATGTTCATGAAAATCCAATAATAATTGGACATGAATTTGCAGGTAATATAGTAAAGGTTGGAAAGAAATGGCAGAATCAGTTTAAACCTGGTACAAAATTTGCACAGCAACCAGCCCTAAATTATAAAGGGAGTATGGCATCACCTGGATATTCTTATATGTACTTTGGAGGAGATGCAACTTATGCTATAATTCCTCAAGAAGTAATGGAACTTGGATGCCTTCTAAATTATAAAGGAGATGCATATTATGAGGCTTCACTTGCTGAACCAATGTCTTGTATAATTGGAGCCTTCCATGCAAATTATCATACTGAAATGGGAAAATATGTTCATCATATGGGCATAAAAGAAGGTGGAAAATTAGCAATACTTGCAGGAGCAGGTCCAATGGGACTTGGTGCAATAGATTATGCACTTCACTGTGATAGAAGACCTGGACTTTTGGTTGTAACTGATGTAGATGATAACAGGTTAAAAAGAGCAGAAGAAATATTTACAAAAGAAGAGGCTAAAGAATGTGGAGTAGATTTAATATTTGTTAATACTAAAAATTTAGAAAATCCTGAAAAATATTTAATCGAGGTTAGTGGAGGGACAGGATTTGATGATGTATTTGCTTTTGCACCAGTAAAATCTGTTGTTGAACAAGCAGATAAAATTTTAGGAAGAGATGGATGTTTAAACTTCTTTGCAGGACCAACAGATACTAAATTTTCTGGTGAAATAAATTATTATAATGTTCATTATGCTTCAACTCACATAATGGGAACAACAGGTGGAAATACTGATGATTTAATAGAATCATTAAAGCTTACAGAACAAAGAAGGATTAATCCAGCAGTTATGGTAACTCATATAGGAGGACTTAATTGTGTTGCTGAGACTACACTTAATTTACCCAAAATTCCTGGAGGGAAAAAACTTATCTACACTCATATAGATATGGAGCTTACTGCTATTGAAGATTTTGAGGAAAAGGGGAAAACAGATAAACGTTTTGCAAAATTATTTGAAATAGTAAGCAAAAACAAAGGATTATGGTGCCCTGAAGCAGAGAAATACCTTTTAGAAAACTTTAAATAAATATATTTTATATTTTAAATTAAAAATAACAGCAATAGGATGTATTATAACCTATTGCTGTTATTTTTGTAGAATATATTTTATATTTAATAAATTATATTTAAAGAATATTATTAATATACAGAGTATGAAATTGTATAAATTGTATAAATTAAATAAAATGGTAATGTTTATACTAGTTAGAATTTTATAAATGATAACATTTATGATATTATTTATTTGTTGATACTATTTTTTAGAAATATTTAATTATAATATTTTATAATAATTAAAGGAGGAATTATGGTTGGATAATATAGAAAATTTAATAAATTTTAAAAAGCAAAATGAAAAAGGAGGAGGAGATGAAAATATAGAAATACAGCATAATTTAAATAAACTTACGGCAAGAGAAAGAATAGAAAATCTTTTAGATGAAGGTACATTTATAGAGATAGGATCTTTTGTTGAAAATAATGGAGGGGGAGTAGTAACAGGATATGGAACAATAGATGGAAGACTTGTATACGTATTTAGTCAAGATTATACTGTAGATGGTGGAAGTATAAGTATTGCAGGCAGTAATAAAATTTGCAGAATAATAGATATGGCTATTAAAATGGGGGCGCCTATAATACAAATTTTTGATTCTATAGGGGCTAAAATAGAAAATGGAATTGAGGTATTAGGAGCTTATGGAAATATAATAAGAAAAAATACTGAAGCTTCTGGTGTTGTACCTCAAATAGCAGTAATAGCAGGGCCTTGTACGGGAGCAGCATCAGTTAGTGCAGCTATGAGTGATTTCACAATAATAGTTAAAAAAAATGGAGAATTATATATAAACTCTCCAGAAAAAATAATTTCAAAGGAATTAAGATACATAGATATAAATGAATATGCTACTGATTTTAATATAAGTAAAAATGGAACGGCTCAATTTACTGCAGAAAATGAACAGGAAGCTTTAAGTACAGTTAGAAAGATTTTAACTTATCTACCATCTAATAATTTAGAAACTCCACCTTTAGGCATTAGTGAAGAATTAAGCAGTGTAGAAAATAGACTTAATGAAATATCAAAAGAGGAAAACTATGATATATATGAAGTTATAAATTTAATTTTTGATAAGGATAGTTTTCTTGAGGTAAATTCAAATTTTCAAAAAGAAGTCTTAACAGGATTTGCAAGATTAAATGGAGTTACAGTAGGTATTATGGCTATAGATAAAATAGAAAAGAATAACGGTTTAGGAAGGGAAAGCTTTGAAAAACTTATAAGATTTGTAAAATTATGCAGTTGCTTTAATATACCAATTTTAAGTTTTGTTGATATAAAAGAATTAAAAACAGATTTAGATGAAGAAAAAAATGGATTAGCTCTTACTTTATCAAGATTTATATACACTCTTTCTGATGCCAAAATTCCTAAAATTGCTCTAATAATAGGAGAAGCTTATGGAAGTAATTTTTTAGCCTTTGCAAGTAAAGAGGTATCTTTTGATATTACATATGCTTGGCCTAATGCTAAAATTTGTATAGGAGAACCTGAAAATATAATAAAAATTTTATATAAAGAAGAAATAATAGCTTCTGATAATCCAAAAGAAAAAGAAAAAGAAATTATAAAAAAGTATAAAGAAGAAATTACAAATCCTTATAAAGCAGCAGAAAAAGGATATATAGATGATATTATTTTACCTTCTGAATCTAGGATAAGATTGTTTGCAATTTTAGATATGCTTCAAAGTAAGAGAGAAATTAGTTATCCTAAAAAGTATGGAAGTGTACTAATTTAACAACTACAAAATATTTATAATTATGTTTGTAGTTAACTGTGAAATATAAACACAAAAGAATGGGGAACTTTAAAATTTAAAAACGAGATAAATATAAGGAGAGAAAATTTATGCCTGATTTAAATGGTTCTTTGGTGATAAGTGCTTTAATAATTATTTTAATGGTTATTATTTATTTTTTATATCCTAAAATAAAATCTGATAAAAAATACGATACATTAAATGAAAAAGAAGAATTATCTTCTGATATAATTTTATCTGATAATAAGATTAATGAAGATGAAAAACAGTTAGAATTGGTTGCCGCTATAATGGGAGCTTTATCAGCTTATATGGATATTCAGGATTCAAATCTTAAAATAAAAAGTATAAAAAGAGTTGATGGAACTAAATCGACTTGGAGAAAAGAAGGAATTGTAGAACTTTTAGAAGAAGTGAGATAATTTAAAAGGAGGTTTTTATATTATGAAGAAATATTATGTAACTGTAAATGGAAATAGATATGAGGTTGAGGTTGAAGAGGCTAAGGAAGATTTTAATGGGCCATCTAAAGTATTGAATTCATCAAGTAATAGAGAGGGAAATTATAAACCATCACCAATGCAAGTTCCAAAACCAGTAATTTCCAAAGAAAAAATTTTAAATAATGATATAAAAGAAGGAGAAAAAATAAATTGTCCAATGCCAGGTACTATATTAAATATAAATGTTAAAGAAGGAGATAATATTAAAAAAGGAGATTTGCTTTTTATACTTGAAGCTATGAAAATGGAAAATGAAATTGTTTCTCCAATTTCGGGTACGGTAATTTCTATATCAGTTTCAAAAGGTCAGTCAGTAAATACTGGAGATATACTAGCTATTATTAAATAAAAAATTATTTATTTTTATATTTACAAATAATTTTACGAGTATACAATATAATATGTATCATTAAGGGGGTGCTTATTTTGATTTTAGTTTTAGATGTTGGAAATACTAATATAGTTCTAGGAGTATATAAAGGGAAAACTTTAATTGCAGATTGGAGACTTGCAACAGATTTTAAAAGAACTGCAGATGAATACGGGATACAAGTTACTGAATTATTTATGAAAAAAAGTTTAGATTATACTAAAGTTAATGGAGTTATTATATCTTCTGTTGTACCAAATATTATGTATACTGTAGAACATATGATAAGAAAATACTTCAATTTAACTCCACTTATTGTAGGACCTGGTATAAAAACAGGTATAAATATAAAATATGATAATCCTAAAGAGGTTGGAGCAGATAGAATTGTAAATGCAGTAGCTGCACATGAGATTTATAAAAGACCTATTATAATAATTGACTTTGGCACTGCAACTACATTTTGTGCTGTAACTAAAAATGGAGATTATTTAGGAGGAACTATAAGTCCGGGTTTAAAAATTTCTGCAGATGCTCTTTTTGAAAAGGCGGCAAAACTTCCTAGAGTTGAACTTTCTAAACCATCTAGCGTAATATGTAAAAATACAGTTACAAGTATGCAGTCTGGAATAATATATGGATATACTGGATTGGTTGATTATATAGTTGAAAAAATGAAAAATGAAATGGAAGCTTTAGGAGAAATTAATCCTTTAGTTATTGCAACAGGAGGATTGGCTAATTTAATAAGTGAAGATTCCAAATATATAGAAAAGGTTGAACCATATTTAACTTTAGAAGGACTTAGGATTATATATGAAAAAAATAAAGAAATGGTGATGTAATGAAAATAGCTAATCTAGAGTTTGAAAATAATGTTTTTTTAGCACCTATGGCTGGAGTTACAGATATAGCATTTAGAGGCCTTTGTATAGAAATGGGATGCGGATTTGTATATACAGAAATGATAAGTGCAAAAGGATTATATTATAAAAGTGAAAATACAATAGATATGTTTAAAGTTTCAGAAAAAGAAAAACCTATAGGAGTTCAGATTTTTGGTAATGATCCTTATATAATGGCAAAAGCTTGTGATTATTTTAATGATAATGAAGATATATCTCTTATTGATATAAATATGGGATGTCCTGCTCCAAAAGTAGTAAAAAATGGAGAAGGATCTGCACTTATGAGAAATCCAAGTTTAGCTTCAGATATTGTAAAAGAAGTAAAAAAGGCAAGTATTAAACCTGTTACAGTTAAATTTAGGAAAGGATTTAACGATAGAGAAATAAATGCTGTAGAATTTGCTAAAGTTATGGAAGATTCAGGGGCAGATGCTATAACTGTTCATGGCAGAACTCGTGAACAGATGTATGAAGGTAAGGCTGATTGGGATATAATAAGGAAGGTTAAAGAAAGTGTTAAAATCCCTGTTATAGGAAATGGGGATATTTTTTCAGCCGAAGATGCTTTAAAAATAATTGAATTTACAAACTGTGATGGAATTATGATAGCAAGAGGAGCTATGGGAAATCCATGGATATTTACACAGATAAACCAGGCGTTTAATGGAGAAAATATAATTTATCCAACTCCAAGTGAAAAAATAAATTTAGCTATAAGGCATTTTGAACTTGCTCTTTATTATTTTGGTGAAAATAAAGCAATAAGAGAAATGAGAAAACATATTTCTTGGTATATAAAAGGTCTTTTAAATTGTACAGAGATTAAAAATATAATAAATACAGAAAAAAGTGCAGAGAATGTGGTTAAAATATTGAAAGAATATAGCAAATCTTTTACATAAAAATTAAAAATAAAGTAATTTTTTTAAATATAGTTAAATATAATATCATTATAAATAAGTCCATCGAGGTTAAAAATGAATCCCATTGTGTATGTAAATACAGATATAAAAAAAGCTTATTACGATGAAAGCTTTTTAGGAAAGGTAAAAGATAGGCTTCACACAAGTTTTGAGGGGGAGAGTTTTATAAAAGAGCTTGATTTAAAAATAGCTTGTGTAAAACTTCCTCCTAATTTTAATCCTAAAGCTTATAGACGCAACATACAAATAGCTAAAAAATATATAAAAAAAAGACAACCATATTTAGCATTAAAAACTTATAGGTATCTTGACTTTCAATTTTTAAATGATTTTCAGAAAAAGCTTTTTGCATATGGAGTTGTAAACAGCATAAAACTTATACTTAGATTGAAAAATAAAAGCATAAAATCATCTTGTATAGTAGTATATGATGCTGCAGAAGATATAAACCAACATATAATTTATGAATTATCAAAAGAATGTAAATACTGTATACTGCTATCTAACAATATAACCTTTACAAGCAATCTAAGAGAGTATATTATCGCAAATTATGGTATATCTCCTATAGTAACTAATGATGTAGAATATGCTTTAAAAAAATCAGACTTTGTAATAAGTTCAAAAAATTTAGAAATAGATAATTTAGTATGGTACATAGATAATTTATTTCTGCCAAGCACAAATAAAGACTTAGCAATAAATGATATAAGTTTTTCAGTACCTTGGGATATAAAAGATATAAATTTGGGATTTGAACTTGTGGGAGCTATTTTAAGTCAAATGAATGAAAATGATATAGAAGCTTCATTAAAATATAATGGGATATATTTAGACAAAATAAAATTTAATGAAGAAATAAAAAATTTCTAGCTGTTGACATTATATAAAGGCTGATTTATAATATTAACTTAAATGATTGGCTTGTTTATATTAAAACATAGTAATAATGTTTCTATGTGTCAATATACTTTATTTAAATTAGGCACATTTAAAGGGAATTATTAGTAAAATCATGAAGGGGAGAAAAAAATGGCAGATTCAAAAAAATTTATAATGACTTATGAAGGAGTTAAAAAATTAGAAGAAGAATTAGAATATCTTAAAACAATAAAAAGAGTTGAAATAAAAGAAAAAATTAAAGTTGCCCGTGGGTATGGGGATTTAAGTGAAAATGCAGAATATGATGAAGCTAAAAATGAACAAGCCTTTGTTGAGGGCAGAATTGCTCAACTAGAAAATATGTTAAAAAACGCCCAAGTTGTTGATGAAGGTGATTTATCTACAGACAAGGTAAGCGTTGGTTCCATAGTTAAAGTTAAAGATTACGAATTTGATGAAGAAATTGAACTATCAATTGTTGGTTCAGCAGAAGCTAATCCTATGGAATATAAAATATCTAACGAATCTCCAGTAGGAAAAGCTTTGATTGGTAAAAAAGTTGGAGATATAGTAGAAATTCCAGTTCCAGATGGAGTAACTAAATATGAAATTCTTGAAATAAGAGTGGTATAATAATATTAAGGGCAGAATAACCTATATTTAAGTTGCTCTGCCCTAAGGCACTATAAAAGGAGGAAAAATAGATGGCAAATGATGAATTAAGCTTTCAGCAGCAGGAGGCTAAATTTAATGAACAGGTATTGCTTAGAAGACAAAAACTTGCAGATCTTAAGTCTCAAGGGAAAGATCCATTTGATGTTTATAAAGTGAATAGAACGCATACATCAAAAGAAGTAAAAGATGATTTTGATACTTTAGAAAATCAAACTGTTACAGTTGCAGGAAGACTTATGTCTAAAAGAGTTCAAGGCAAAGCTGGATTTTCACATATTCAAGATAGATATGGAAGGCTTCAAATTTACATAAAAATAGATGATGTTGGAGAAGTAAGATTAAAGGAATTTAAAAGTCTTGACTTAGGAGACTGGATAAGTGTTACTGGTTTTGTATTCAAAACAAAGACAGGAGAAATTTCTGTACATGTTAAGGACTTCCAGCTTATTTCTAAGTCTTTAAAACCACTACCAGATAAGTGGCATGGACTTAAAGATCCGGATTTAAGATATAGACAAAGAGAACTTGATCTTATAATGAATGAAAATGTAAGAGATACTTTTATAAAAAGAACTCAAATTATAAAAAGTGTAAGAGAATTTTTAGATAATAGAGGATACTTAGAAGTTGAAACACCTATACTTTCACCAATAGCAGGAGGAGCTGCCGCAAGACCATTTATAACTCACCATAATGCTTTAGATATAGATATGTATTTAAGAATAGCTACAGAACTATATTTAAAAAGACTTATTGTTGGTGGATTTGAGAAAGTATATGATATGGGTAAAAATTTTAGAAATGAAGGTATAGACATAAGACATAATCCAGAGTTTACTATGATAGAATTATACGAAGCTTATGCTGATTATAATGACATGATGGAACTTATGGAAAATTTAACAGCGTATGTTTGTAAAAAAGTTAATGGAACTACAAAGATAACATATCAAGGAACTGAAATAGACTTAACTCCTCCATGGAGAAGGCTTACTATGGTAGATGCAGTTAAGGAATATGCAGGAGTAGATTTTAATCAAATTAAAACAGATGAAGAGGCTCAAGCTATAGCTCGTGAAAAAAATCTTGAATTTAAGAAGGAATTAAAGGATTGTACAAAGGCAGATGTTTTAAATGCATTATTTGAAGAGTATGCGGAAGAACATTTAATTCAACCTACTTTCCTTATGGATTATCCTGTTGAAATTTCACCTTTAACTAAGAAAAAAAGAGGAAATGAAAATTTTACAGAAAGATTTGAAGGCTTTATTTTTGGAAGAGAAATATGTAATGCTTATTCAGAACTTAATGATCCTATAGTTCAAAGAGAAAGATTTGAGCAGCAAGCTAAAGAAAGAGAGCTTGGAGATGATGAAGCTTACGTAATAGATGAAGAATTTATGAGTGCTTTAGAAACAGGAATGCCTCCAACAGGCGGACTTGGAATAGGTATAGATAGATTAGTTATGCTTTTAACTGATTCTTATTCAATTAGAGATGTTATATTATTTCCAACTATGAAACCAAATCAACAATAATATTTACTATAGAGCAACTGGTTTAAACTAGTTGCTTTTTATAAAATTTAAAATAAAAACTTTACGCGAAGGGAATGATATTTAAATGGATTTAAAAGAAAGAGCTTTAAAAATGCATAAGGATAATCAAGGAAAGATAGCTCTTCATTGCAAAGTCCCAGTAAAAACTAGAGATGATATGACTCTTGCATACACACCAGGAGTTGCAGAACCATGCCTAGAAATAGAGAAAGATTATAATAAAATATATGATTATACATCAAAGGGAAATTTAGTAGCGGTTGTAACTAATGGGACAGCAGTATTGGGATTAGGTGATATTGGAGCAGGGGCAGGAATGCCAGTAATGGAAGGGAAAGCTATACTATTTAAATCTTTTGCAGGTATAGATGCTTTCCCTATATGTTTAAATACAAAAGACGTAGATAAAATAGTTGAAGCAGTAAAACTTATGGAACCAACCTTTGGAGGAATAAACCTTGAAGATATTAAAGCTCCAGAGTGTTTTGAAATTGAAGACAAATTAAAAAAAATATGTGATATTCCAGTATTTCATGATGATCAACATGGAACTGCAGTAGTTACTGCTGCAGCTATAATAAATGCACTTAAACTTACTGATAGAAAACTTTGCGATTTAAAGGTTGTTATAAATGGAGCTGGTGCAGCTGGTACTGCAATAGCAAAACTTCTTTTATCTATGGGAGTTAAAGATATAGTTGTATGTGATAGAAAAGGTGCTATATCAAAGGATAACGAAAATTTAGATAGTGCAAAGAAAAAGCTTGCTGATATAACTAATCCATATAATATAAAGGGTTCTTTATCTGATGTTATAAAAGGAAGAGATGTGTTTATTGGAGTATCTGCTGCAGGAGCATTAACTAAAGAAATGATTAAAACAATGAATAAAGATCCTATGATTTTTGCTATGGCAAATCCAATACCAGAAATTTATCCTAAAGAAGCAAAAGAAGCTGGAGCTAAAATTATAGGAACTGGACGTTCAGATTTTCCAAATCAAATTAATAATGTTCTTGCATTTCCAGGAATATTTAGAGGTGCTTTAGATGTTTTGGCAAGAGAGATAAATGAAGAAATGAAAATAGCAGCAGCTAAAGCTATAGCTAGCGTTATAAGTGATGATGAAATTAAAGAAGACTATATATTACCAGATGCATTTGATTTAAGAGTTGCACCTAAAGTTGCTGAGGCTGTAGCTAAAGCTGCTATAAAAACAGGAGTAGCAAGGAAAAAAGAAATTACACCTGAATGGGTTTTTAATCATACAAAAGAATTAATTAATAATAGATAATATAAAACGTAGTACTTTTATATTTAAAAATAATAACGTGTAATTATAGAAGCATTTGAAGAAGGGTAGGTAATTGTTTTGGTAAAGGTAGAAAGCTTTCAATTAGACCATACAAAATTAGTTGCGCCATATGTAAGAAAATGTTCTACAATGATAGGGGAAAATGGAGATAAAGTAACAAAATATGATTTAAGATTTACACAACCTAATAAAGAGGCTATGGGTACAGCAGCAATTCATGCTTTAGAGCACTTATTAGCAGGATTTATAAGAGAAGAATTAGATGGAGTTATAGATTTATCTCCAATGGGTTGTAGAACAGGTTTTTATTTAATAATGTGGGGAGATAAAGAAACTTCAGAAATAAAGACAGGATTAGAAAATGCATTAAAAAAAGTTTTAGATGCTAAAGAAGTGCCAGCAAGAAGTGAAGTAGAATGTGGAAACTACAAAGATTTATCTTTATTTGGAGCAAAAGAATATGCAAAGCAGGTTTTAAATAAAGGAATTAGTTTAAACATTTATGGAGATAAATAAAAATATTATATAAAAAATACATAAAAGACAGAAATAGCAAAATGTTTTTGATATTTCTGTCTTTTTAAAATAATTATTTTAAAATTGATTTACTAAATAAACCATGATTGTAAATGCTTATATTCATAATCAGTACCATATGTTAATTGATTAAGTTTTATTATAGCGTCTTTAACAGTTGTTTGAAAAGTAGAATAATATTGAGTAGTATCTTTAGTTAAAGCAGAACAAACTTCAGGAGAATCAAAAACTAAATATTTTCTGCATATAAATGGTCTAACTTCATAAATACTGCAATTTTCATTTTCATCTAAAAAAGCACATGGAATTTTACAAGATAGATATTCATTTTTTATATCTTTATTAAAGCTTCCATCTCTATATACAATTATTTTAGATAAAAGCTCTTTATGTTTTTTAATTTTTTCTTTAAATTTATTTATTTCTTCCTCAGAGTAATGAGAAGATAAATATTCATCTATATATTCTTTTTCAAGCTTACTTGTTAAAACCAAAAGTTTACAACAATGACCACAACCTTGTCTACATGATGCTACCTCAGCAGCAGGTGATGAAGCAATATCAAGTTTTTCATATAGTTTTTTAAGCTTTCTAAAAGCCTCTTCTTTAGTTATTTTCGTATTAACTGATTTTATTCTACTGTCAACAAAATTATTTAAATTATCAACTGCCTTTACGAACTTAGAATGGTTATAAACAATTTCATTACCATTTTTATCTATATATAATGTTTTATATACATCATTATTTCCCAATTATATATCCTCCCTTGTATAATGTAGTTGTAACATTTCATAGAAAACATATAGATTTTCAATCGAACAATAACAACTCATTTCTTTAAAATATTCTTAATTTATAACCTACCTTGTATAAGTTATAATAATAATTATAATAATAAATATTATTATTAACAATACAATAAAAACATTAAAAAAATATTCCAAAATTTTTATAATATTAGCACTAAGTTGATGATGCCTTTCTAATTATTTTTGTACAGTTATTAATAAAAATAGTTGCATATTAGGACATTATCATAAATTAATCATAAAATGCAATAAAAATATTTAAAAATATATTGTGTTTTTTTTATTTTATGATATAATTACACATGTAATAGATATTCCGTGGTAGCTCAATGGCGGAGCATTCGGCTGTTAACCGAAGGGTTGGAGGTTCGAGTCCTCTCCACGGAGCCATTTTTATTTTTTGATGAATAAATTAAAAACTCTAGGCTAAAAACCTAGAGTTTTTGTTTAATTAGTTAACTATATTTCAGTTTATTTAACTATATTTCAGTTTTTTGTTTTAAAACGTTTAAAATTTTTAGAATCATTTTTGCGAATACATAAATTAAAAGTATTGGAATTATTATTATACTTAGGATATAATAATAAATAAAAATAAGTAACTTATATAGTTATAAAAATAAAATTATATTTTTATTATTACGCATTTTGTTTAGGAAGGTGAAAATATTATGGAATTTAGGAAATTTGGGAATAAATACATAGTAAGACTTAACAAAGGTGAAGAAATTATTGAAACTTTAAAGAAACTTTGCCAAGATGAAAACATAACACTAGGTTCAATACAAGGAATTGGAGCTGTAAGTAATGTAAAGGTTGGATTATTTAAGCCATCTCTTAAAGAATATCATTCAATAGAACTAAAAGGTGATTATGAAATGACATGCCTTTTAGGAAATGTTTCTACTATGAATGGAGAGGTGTATTTACATCTACATATTGATGTTGCTGATGAAGAAAATAAAATTTATGGAGGACATTTAAACTCAGCTGTAATAAGTGCTACTGGAGAAATTATAATAGATACTATTGATGGAAAAGTAGATAGAGAATTTAGTGATGAAATTGGCTTAAATTTATATAAATTTAATTAGTTAAATAATTAAATGAGTTAAAAATATATCAAAATTATATATTGATTAAACTACAATAAGTTTTAAATAAATTTCCATTAAACAATGAAGTAGTATATTCATTATTGATTTACTTTAAAATATAGTGGTCAATTTTAAGAAAAATACTTTTGCGGCATAATTTATATATTTAATTAATTATTTAAAATTCAATGTATATATAATGTAAAGTAATAGATTACTTTGGTTAAATTAAAAATATTCAATTATATATTATTATAAACATATAAGCAAATAGGAGGTACTAATAAATGGCAGTAGAGAAAACCATGGATAAAATAGTAGCACTTGCTAAAAATAGAGGTTTTGTATTTGCAGGATCAGAAATTTATGGAGGACTTGCAAATTCATGGGATTATGGCCCTCTTGGAGTTGAATTTAAAAATAATGTTAAAAAAGCATGGTGGAAAAAATTTGTACAAGAAAGTCCTTATAATGTTGGAATAGATTCTGCAATACTTATGAATAGAGAAGTATGGGTAGCATCAGGACATGTTGGAGGATTTTCTGATCCACTTATGGATTGTAAAGAATGTAAATCTAGATTTAGAGCTGATAAATTAATTGAAGACTATATGACTGAAAATGGAATAGAAGTAGCAAGTGCTGATGGATGGACTAATGAACAATTAAAAAATTATATTGATGAACATAATATAGTTTGTCCTAAATGTGGCAAGAAAAATTTTACTGATATAAGAAAGTTTAATCTTATGTTTAAAACTTTTATGGGAATAACAGAAGATGCAAAATCAGAAGTATACCTAAGACCAGAGACTGCACAAGGTATATTTGTAAATTTTAAAAATGTTCAAAGAACTTCAAGAAAAAAAGTACCTTTTGGTATAGCTCAAATAGGTAAATCATTTAGGAATGAAATAACTCCTGGAAATTTTATATTTAGAACAAGGGAATTTGAGCAGATGGAGCTTGAATTTTTCTGTAAACCTGATACAGATTTAGAATGGTTTAAATATTGGAAAGATTATTGCTGGAATTTCCTTTTAAACTTAGGAATGAAAAAAGAAAATTTAAGAATGAGAGATCATGCTAAAGAAGAATTATCTTTTTACAGTAAAGCAACATCAGATATAGAATTTCTATTTCCATTTGGATGGGGCGAGCTTTGGGGAATAGCTGATAGAACAGACTATGACCTTAAAAAACATGCTGAACATTCAGGAGTGGATATGAGTTATTTAGATCCAACAACTAATGAAAAATATATTCCATATTGCGTAGAACCATCACTTGGTGCAGATAGAGTTACATTAGCATTTTTATGTGATGCTTATGATGAAGAAACTCTTGAAGACGGAGATGTAAGAACTGTACTTCATCTTCATCCAGCATTAGCACCATTTAAAGCAGCAATACTACCTCTTTCAAAGAAACTTTCAGAAAAATCTTTAGAGGTTTATGACAAACTTAGAAAGAAATTTAATGTAGATTACGATGAAGCAGGAAGTATAGGTAAAAGATACAGAAGACAAGATGAAATAGGAACTCCATATTGTATAACTATAGATTTTGATACACTTAATGACAACACAGTAACAGTAAGAGATAGAGATACAATGGATCAAATCAGAATAAATATAGATGAAATTGAAAAATTTATTGAAGAAAAATTAGAATTTTAATTGAAATCTCATAATAATAGATATAAAGAAATTTAAAATTTAGTAATTTAGTAAAATAATAATCCTATCTGTTCTAAGAATAAAATATATATTTAATGATTGGGTTATTATTTTACTGTTCTATATTTACCTATTATATATTTAGTTTAAATGCATGATATATATAATAAATATAAAATAAAAAGTTAGGAAGGTTTTAAAATGGGAAGAGTTTTTACTATTGGTGAGGCACTTATTGATTTTATTCCAGAACAAAAGGGAGTAGCATTAAAATCTGTATCTTCATTTGAAAGAGCTCCAGGAGGTGCACCAGCTAATGTTTCTGCTGCAGTTTCTAAACTTGGAGGTGAAAGCGTTTTTATAGGAAAACTAGGACTTGATGCTTTTGGAGATTTTCTTATTGAAACTTTAAAAGATACAGGAGTAGAAACAAAATACATATATAGGACTAATAAAGCTAATACTGCTCTTGCTTTTGTTTCATTAAAAGAAGATGGAGACAGAGATTTTTCTTTTTATAGAAATCCTAGTGCAGACATGCTTTTAGAGGAAAACGAAATAGATAAAAATTGGTTTAATAAAGAAGATATTTTACATTTTTGCTCTGTAAGTCTTATAGATGCACCTGTTAAAAAAGCACATATAGCAGCAATTAAAGCAGTGAAAGAAATAGGCGGACTAATATCTTTTGATCCTAATATAAGACTTCCTTTATGGGAAAATCATGAAGAATATAAAAAAGTTATTAATGAATTTTTAAAATATGCTGACATTGTAAAAATAAGTGAAGATGAACTTGAATTTATTACGAGTATTAAAGAAAAAGAAAAGGCTATTAACTACCTTTTATCTTATAAAAATATTAAAATCCTTATAATTACAAAAGGCAAAAATGGAGCTTCAGCTTATTTTAATAATAGTAAAGTAAATGTAGAAGGATATAATGTTAAAGTTATAGATACTACTGGAGCTGGAGATTCATTTATAGGAGCATTTTTATATAAACTTTCAAAATATAATATAGACATAAATAATATAAGCAAATCTGAAATGGAAGAAATGCTTAAATTTGCAAATGCAGTAGCTGCCTTAACTACTACTAATAAAGGAGCTATAAGTTCATTACCTTCTATAAAAGCTGTGGAAGACTTTATAAAATAAAAAAAAATACCGAGCATGGGGTCGCTCGGCACTAAATGGGGTTTATCATGGGGATATATTATATGTTATTAAATTATGGGGAATTATATTAATGTTTTCCTTACGGCACGTTAATAGTATAGCATATATATTGCTAAATTTACAATACCTAACATAAAAGTTTTTATTTTTAGTATTTTCTCATAATTTCGACAAATTTCAACTTAATTTGAGAATATTAAATAAACTATAGAACTAATAAATAAACTCATTATTCCTAAAATTAAAGCAATAAACTTAGATGTTTTATTAAATTTTGTTTTATAAACAACTAATAATGCTAGTATTATGCCAAATGGAAATCTAAAACTGTTATTAAAAGTTATGTATAATTGGCATAAAAACCAAATACCTAAAAGTTTATAGTTATAATATTCTTCATTTTCTTGCTTTTTAAATTTAGAAATAAAAACTAAAGGACAAGTTAAAATTAATGTTAAAAATGCCATTTTTCTAACTCCATATAATTAATTCTATATATAAATATACAATATAAAAATTAAATATAACCTAGTAAAATAATATAAAAAGTAAGTATTTTTACTCGTTTTTATATTTGATTTTGAATAAATTGAATATATAAATAAATAATCTAAGGAATAGGCATTTTTAATAGATAACATTATATCTTAAAGCATCATACTTCTATTATTTTACCTCTCATATATTTTACTTCTCATAGGATCCATTTTATAGGCTATTGCTTAAGAACCAATTTGATTTACTTCCAATGGTTCTTCTATCTTTTTCATAAATATTTATATAATCATACTATTAACTTAGAGTATGTAACTTGATAAGAAAATGGTATAATTAAAAAAGAATTATTTTTATTATTATGGAAGTGAGGAAATTTGGTGAAAAAAGATTTTAAAGAATTTAAAGAATTTATAAAAGGGAAAAATACTGCTGTTGTAGGAATAGGAGTTAGTAATATTCCGCTTATAAGATTTTTATTAAATTTAGATGCAAAGGTTAGTGCTTTTGATAAAAAAAATGAAAATCAGCTTGGTGAAATAGGAAAAGAATTTAAAGAAAAAGGAGTTAAGTTAATTCTTGGTGATAATTATTTAGATAATTTAACAGGTTATGATGTTATTTTTAAAACACCTTCTATGAGAATTGACAGTCCTTCATTGATAAAAGCTAAAGAAGAAGGAGCATATATAACTTCTGAAATGGAGGAATTTATAAAATATTGTCCTGCAAAGATATTTGGCGTAACAGGTAGTGATGGGAAAACAACCACTACAAGTTTAATTTATAATATATTAAAAGAAGAAGGATATAAAACTTGGGTAGGAGGTAATATTGGTACTCCGCTTTTTGATAAAATTGAAGAAATTAAAGAAACTGATAAAGTTGTACTTGAACTTTCTAGTTTTCAGCTTATGACTATGACTGTATCACCACAAGTTTCTGTTATAACAAATTTAAGTCCTAATCATTTAGATATTCATAAGGACATGGAAGAATATGTAGATGCTAAGAAAAATATTTTTAAATATCAAGATAAAAATGATATATTGGTTCTAAATAGAGATAATGAAATTACAAATTCTATGGAAAATGAAGCTAAGGGCAGAGTTTTAAAATTTAGTACTAAAGAAGAAATTAAAGAAGGTGCTTATTATAAAGATGGAATACTTTATTTAATGGGTAATAAAGTATGTAAAGCAGATAAAATTATTATAAAAGGTATGCACAATATAGAAAACTATCTTGCTGCATTTTGTGCTTTAAGCGAAGATGTATCAATAGAAAGTATGAAAAAAGTAGCTTATACTTTTAAAGGGGTTGAACATAGAATTGAATTTGTAAGAGAAATAAATG
The DNA here is from genome assembly GCF_004011155.1 of Clostridium prolinivorans. Lineage (GTDB taxonomy): Bacteria > Bacillota > Clostridia > Clostridiales > Clostridiaceae > Clostridium_AT > Clostridium_AT prolinivorans. Next base: position 116,752 of record NZ_RJWG01000007.1, read on the forward strand.
GAGTGAAATATTATAATAGTTCTATTGCTTCAAGTCCATCTAGAACTCTTGCAGATATTAAAGTTTTTGGGAAACCTATAATATTAATTGCAGGTGGATATGATAAAAAAATTCCTTTTGAGCCTCTTGCACAAGAGGGGTATCCTTATATTAAAAAGTTAATACTTTTAGGGGCTACAAAATATAAAATAAAATCTGCTTTTGAAAAAATAATTTCTAAAAAGAATTTAAATTTACCTATTATTATGGCAGACTCTTTTGAAGATGCTGTATATAAGGCAAAGGATGAATCAGAAAATGGAGATATAGTTTTATTGGCTCCAGCTTGTGCAAGTTTTGATATGTTTGAAAACTTTGAAGTTAGGGGAAATAAATTTAAAGAGATAGTAAATAATTTATAAAAACTTTTATAATTATATTAGAAAAGTTTTTTATTAAATATTTGAGCACTATATATAGCTGTAATGAAAATTTAGAAACACTATAAATAAATATACAGTGAGAATTAATTTACAACTTAATAACTTTTTAATATAACATCATTAATTAAAATTATATTAAAATCTTTTTTTCTCTTTAATACTAATTATTTTATATGGAGATACACCTGGTATAATTTGAATTATGTAACAATTTATAAGTTAGTCATATTTTATTTATAAAAAATATTTACGTATTTTTTGATAGCATCTTTTTTATATAATCTCCAGTGCCGGGTGTATCAATTGTAAAATTAATTAGAATAATGAAGAAATATGAAGAATAATGAATTTATTTTAATATAATAAATATTTTTTCTTATGAATTCTAATTTATCTCATGATATTATAAAAAACGTCGTTGAGAGCGACAACAATGTTTAGTCAATAACTTTATAGAGTATATAAAATTACCAATAAAAAAGTTGTTGACAAAACAAATAAATCTTGATAAACTATAAAAGCTGTCAGATGACAGCGAAATGATTGGTCTTTGAAAATTAAACAGAGAATAA
>NZ_RJWG01000008.1 GCF_004011155.1 Clostridium prolinivorans
TGGTGCTGAAGAAGTCTAAATCAGAAAATAGCACCTTATTTATCGATGCATCAAAGGAATTTGTCAAAGTTACGAATAACAACAAGCTGACACAAGAAAATATTGAGACCATTCTTAATGCATTCAAAGAAAGAAAGGATATTGAGCATTTTGCTAGGCTTGTTCCAAACAGTGAAATAGCTGAAGAGGACTATATCCTGTCTGTTTCAACATATGTGGAACAAGAGGATACGAGAGAAAAGATTGATATTGTTGCCCTCAATGCTGAGATAGAAAAGATTGTGGCGAGAGAGCAGGTTTTGAGGGAAGAAATAGATAAGATTATTGCAGAAATTGAGGTGGGCAAATGAGTAAATTGGATGAGTTAATTACTGAACTTTGCCCGGAAGGGGTGAAATATAAAAAAATAAAACAAGTCTATAAAAGACTCAAGGGTACCCCTATTACTGCAGGAAAAATGAAAGAAATTGATAATCCCAATGGTGAAATCAGAATCTTTGCAGGTGGAAAAACTGTAATTAACGCAATGGAAAAAGATATTCCAAACGCAAATATTACAAGAGTTCCAGCAGTGTTGGTACAATCCAGAGGTGTAATCGATGCTGTTTATTATGATAAGCCATTTACATTTAAGAATGAAATGTGGGCGTATACAGCCGATAATGAAGTAGCTGTGAAATATTTATATTATGTACTTAAAAGCAACCTTTCATATTTTAGAAAAGCTGCGTCAGGTATGGGTTCATTGCCGCAGATTTCTCTTCGGGTTACAGAAGAATTTGTTATCCCCGTTCCCCCTCTACCTGTGCAGCAGGAAATTGTCCGTATTCTGGACAATTTCACAGAGCTTACAGCAGAGCTTACAGCAGAGCTTACAGCAAGAAGAAAGCAGTATGAGTATTATAGGGATTTGCTATTGACTGATCTTAACGAAGATACTGTTAAATGGATTTCGCTTAAAGAATGCACCCTACCAACATCAAATATAAAATGGTCTTTGGAAGATGAAGCAACAACTTACAAATATATTGATTTAACGTCAGTTGATAGAGAACTACATTATATTACTGAAACACAGGAAATCAATAAAAACAATGCACCAAGTAGGGCACAACAAATCGTAAAGGCAGGCGATATTTTGTTCGCTACTACAAGACCTTTATTAAAAAGATATTGTTTAATTGATAGTGAGTATGATGGACAAATATGTAGCACTGGATTTTGTGTTTTAAGGGCAAATACAGATATTGTTCTACAAAAATGGGTTTTATATCACATTGCATCTTCTTCTTTTTATTATCATGTTGAAAAGTATCAACAAGGTGCAAGTTATCCAGCAATATCCGACGCAAATGTTAAGGATTATCGGATTCCTGTCCCTCCCATTGAGGAACAAGAGTGCATCGTAGCTATCCTAGATCGCTTTGACGCTCTCTGCAACGACTTAACCAGCGGCATTCCTGCCGAAATCGAAACACGGCAAAAGCAATATGAATATTACAGAGATAAACTGTTATCTTTCAAGGAGGTGACGGCATGAGTATATACAACATCGTTGCAAGTACTGACGAAGCAACGGTTGTTGCTGAATATGCAGCTGAATACAATGTCCGTCCTGAAAAGTATCAAAGCGAGGCGGAACTTGAGCGGGAGTTTATTCGCCAGTTGACTTCCCAAGGATATGAATATATTTCAGTGCACAATGAAGCTGCATTGACAGCAAATCTCCGAAAGCAACTTGAACTGCTTAATGACTTCACTTTTACTGATAGCGAATGGGATAGGTTTTTCACAGAGTGTATTGCCAATACAAATGAAGGGATTGTTGAGAAAACTAGAAAGATTCAAGATGACCATATCCAGATTCTAAAACGTGAAGATGGAACAACAAAGAACATATACCTTTTGGATAAAAAGAATATCCATAACAATCGCCTGCAGGTTATTAATCAATACGAAGAAGCAGGTGGCAAGCATGAAACCCGATATGATGTGACTATACTTGTCAATGGACTTCCCCTTGTTCATGTGGAGTTAAAGCGTCGTGGTGTTGCTATCCGTGAAGCTTTCAACCAGATAAAAAGATACCAGCGTGACAGCTTTTGGGCATCTTCTGGTTTATTTGAGTATGTACAAATATTCGTAATCTCCAATGGCACTCATACAAAGTATTATAGTAACACCACAAGAAATGCTCATATCAAGGAGCAAAATAGCAGTGAACGTCGAAGAAGCAAAAAAACAAGCAACAGCTTTGAGTTTACCAGCTTTTGGGCAGATGCAAATAACAAAATTATTCCTGACCTTGTGGACTTTACTAAAACATTTTTTGCCAAGCATACCCTTTTAAACATTCTAACAAAATATTGTATTTTCACATCTGAAGATCTGCTTCTTGTAATGCGTCCTTATCAAATAGCTGCTGCAGAACGTATATTATCACGTATTGTAGTATCAACCAACTACAAGAAGATGGGCACAACTGCAGCTGGAGGATATATTTGGCATACAACAGGCTCTGGTAAGACATTGACCAGTTTTAAGACAGCCCAATTAGCTTCTGCCTTGCCTTACATAGACAAGGTACTGTTTGTTGTTGACCGTAAAGACCTAGACTATCAGACTATGAAGGAATATGACCGTTTTGAAAAGGGGGCAGCTAACGGTAATACGTCCACAAGAGTTCTTCAAAGACAATTGGAGGACAGGGATGAAAAAGGAAATCCTCATGAATACAAAATCATTGTAACCACTATTCAGAAGCTGGATATATTTATTCGAAAAAACAAACAGCATGATATTTATAAGAAACATGTGGTATTGATTTTTGATGAGTGTCACCGTTCCCAATTTGGTGAAATGCATCAAGCAATTACGAAGAGCTTTAAGAACTATCATATCTTCGGCTTTACGGGAACCCCAATTTTTGCTGCCAATGCCAGTTCAAGAGGTAACCCACTGCTTCGTACAACAGAGCAGGCCTTTGGAGAAAAGCTACATACTTATACCATTGTAGATGCCATCAATGATGGGAATGTTCTGCCTTTTAGAATAGATTTTATTAACACCATCAAGATGCCTGATTACATTAATGATAAAAAAGTCTATAGCATAGATAGGGAAAAAGCCTTAGCAGATCCACAGCGAATCAGTGAAATTGTTTCATACGTTCTTGAACACTTTGATCAGAAGACGAAGCGCAATAGTTATTACACATTCTCTGCGAAATGGGAAGAAGCAGATAAGCACAACCCTAAAAAGATGATAGAAAAGCGTGAAACAAGGCGAGTTGCCGGTTTCAACTCCATATTTGCTGCTGCATCCATCCCAATGGCAATCAAATACTATAATGAGTTTAAGAAGCAGATAGAGGAAAAGAACCGTAATCTTACCATAGCAACTATTTTCAGTTTTAGTGCAAATGAGGAGGAGCCAGATGGACTGCTTCCTGAAGAGGATTTTAATATGGAAAACCTTGACCAGAGCTCCAGAGATTTTCTTGATGCGGCTATCCGAGATTACAATTCCACATTTAGCACAAATTACGATACTTCCTCGGACAAGTTCCAGAATTATTATAAAGACCTCTCTCTTCGTGTAAAGAATCGGGAGATTGATATATTGATTGTTGTTAATATGTTCCTTACTGGCTTTGATGCAACAACCCTAAATACGCTATGGGTAGATAAAAATCTGCGGCAACATGGACTTATTCAGGCTTTTTCAAGAACTAACCGCATCCTAAACAGCGTTAAGACATATGGTAATATCGTTTGCTTTAGAGATTTGAAAGAAGAAACAGACAAAGCTATTGCACTATTCGGCAATAAGGATGCAGGCGGTATTGTACTGCTAAAAACATTCGATGAATATTATAAGGGATATGATGAAAAAGGTGAACACAAGCCGGGCTATGCTGAACTGATTGCAACCCTTACAACACAGTATCCCCTTGGACAACCTATTCTCGGAGAAGAAGCTGAAAAAGACTTTATACGGCTATATGGAGCAATACTTCGGCTTAGAAACATTCTTACTTCTTTCGATGACTTTGAAGGAAATGAGATTTTATCTGAAAGGGATTTTCAGGACTATCAGAGCATTTATATTGACCTGTATCAGGAATACAGAAAAGGTGCTGATGGTGACAAAGAAACTATCAATGATGACATAGTTTTTGAGATTGAACTGGTCAAGCAGATAGAGGTAAACATTGATTACATCCTTATGCTTGTAGCTAAATATCAACAATCCAACTGTAAGGATAAAACCATTCTTACAACTATTGATAAGGCTATCAATTCAAGTATTGAACTTCGAAGTAAGAAAGAGCTTATCGAGCGTTTTATAGAGCAAGTCAATGTATCGACCAAAGTGGATGAGGATTGGCGCAAATTCCTCCATGAGCGTAAGGAAGCGGATATTTCAGCAATTATAGAAGAAGAAAAATTAAAGCCCGAAGAAACCCGCCGTTTCATCGACAATGCTTTCCGAGATGGAATGCTTAAGACGACCGGTACAGCCATTGATAAAATCATGCCACCTGTATCCCGCTTTGGCGGAGGCAGAGCCGCGAAAAAGCAAGGAATTATCGAAAAACTAATGTTATTCTTTGAGAAGTATTTAGGGTTGGTGTAGCAAAATGCATTACGATCATTAATTATAATTAGCATTATAGTTGCTATGCTAATTTTTAGGGGGAGGGATGACAGTGGAAATAGAAAACTTGAAAAGTGAAGAATATGGAGAACAATATAAGGATCATTTGCTTGAACAATGGAAAACCTGTGTTGAAATGGCTAATTGTAATAGTGAGAGACGAATCAGTACTAACAATGTATACATCACAGTCAATGCTGCTATTATTGCGTTGATTTCATTTACGTTTGATTATAAAAGCATACTTCTATCTATGGTCGGAGCAATTGTAAGTATACTGTGGTTAAATTCGATAATAAGCTATAAGAAACTTAATAGTGTTAAATATCAAATAATAAATGAAATCGAAAAAAAGTTGCCCATATCTCCATATGCCTATGAATGGTCATTGCTTGGAGATAATAAAAAGTATAGGCGATTTACACATCTGGAACGAATTCTTCCATGGCTTTTTATTATCCTCTACATAATATGCATATTTTGGCAAGTGGCAATTTGTATTTTTAAATGAATACTTACATGAGCAATAGTTGTACAGTAGTATTACGATAATACATGAAAAAAATTTTATACTAAGGAGGTTAATAAAATGTATAATTTATTTATAAGCCATTCATGGACTTATTCGGATGCATATGACAGATTGGTTGATCTATTAGATAACGCTAGCTATTTCTCGTATAGAAATTATTCTGTGCCTAAGGATGACCCTATACACAATGCCCCGACACAGTGGCAGCTAAAAGAAGCCATTAAAGCTCAAATGGCTCCTGCCGGTTGTGTTTTAATTCTTGCTGGTGTCTATTCTACGTATAGTAAGTGGATTAATATAGAAATAGACCTTGCGAAAAATGGTTTTTATACTCCAAAACGGATTATTGCAATTGAGCCTTGGGGCTCTGAACGAACTTCACAAGTTGTTAAAAATGCAGCTGATGAAATTGTTAAGTGGAATACCAGTTCAATTGTTGCAGCTATACGCAAATAATTGTATAAAAAAGAGACCAGTCACTACAAGCAATTACGCTTGAACATGACTGGTCTTTTTTGCCCCGCTTGAAGCTGTTCATTTAAGTTTTTCTTCAATCCCTAAGTGAACGCTTCTTTCGGCCGCCTCTTTATACTGATAAATTATTTTCTATAACTTTATTTATGATTTCCCCTTTTCTTATAAAAATCATGTTAATTATCATAAATATCATCCCAAATATAGTTAAAATTATAGAATCTTTTATGATTAATGAAGTATTCATACTAGCTGAGAATAAAATCTCCCTTATAGCACTTACTGAGTATGTGAATGGTAGATACATACTTATATCTTTAAAAAAGCTTGGCAAAACTTCCATTGGAAAAGTTCCTGCATCAGAGCATAACTGAAGTACTAGTAATACTATTGCAACCGCTTCACCTGCTAGTCCAAATAAACTTATAAGTGTATATACTATAGAATCAAATGAAAGTGCCATAAGTATCAGAAACAAAAATAGCAATGGTATATTTATAGGTTTGAGTCCAAGCCATAAAATAATTTCTCCAAGTAAAACTGCTTGAACTATACCTATTAATGCATAAGGAATAAACCTCCCTATTGTAAGCTTCGCATTACTTAATTTTTCATAGTCCTTAATTTTTATTTTTATAGCTAAAAGCATAAATACTGCACCAAGCCATAAAGATATAGGAATAAAGTATGGTGCAAGTCCTGATCCATAGCTATTTGCTGACCCTATGGTCATTTCTGATACCTTTACCGGCTCTCCTATAAAATCTCCAAAATCCTCACTTGTAGCTTTAACATTATCTTCAACCTTTTCTACCCCATCTTCTAAACCATTCTTTAATTTCTCCGTTCCAGACTTTAATGAAAGTATTCCATCTGTAAGCTTATTTGAACCATAAGCGAGTTTGTCTATCCCTGAAAATAATTCAGGCATTTTCAAATTCAAGACACTTACACCATCTTTTAAATTCAATGAACCACTGTATAATTTAGAAACTGTATCAGAAAAAATTGGTATGCTAGAATTTAAACTATCCATTCCTTTAGATAACTCCGATGAACCTGCATCTAAATTATTTATTCCTAAAGCTAATTTATTTGTGCTATCTACATAAGTATTAACACCTATAGTAAAATTTTTAATTCCTTGCTCCTTAAAATTATTAAGCCCATCATAGTAAATAAAAGCTGCAGATTTATTATTATTTAAGTCAAGCTCACTGGAAAGATTTTGAGTTCCTGAAACTAAACTATCCATCCCATTTTGAATATCTTTAATGTATTTACTGTTTTCTTCACTTAAAATAGCCTGACCTTTTATATCCTGCATGGTCTTTAAAAGTATCTGAATATTAGGATCTTGCATTGCAGTTGGATTTGCCTGTAAGTATGCATTTAAGCTTCCCTCAGCACAAGTTAAAGACTTTTTCATATTTTCTTGGCTCTGTAATGTAGTTCCTATAAGTAAATTTACTCCATCTCTAACCTGTAAAACACCATTATTTAGCTTATCTGCTCCATTCTTTAAAGCACCTGTTAATTGCTTATATCCAGAAATAATCTGTTTTTCATAAACACTGTTTAAATTATCTGATCCATCTTTTAAAGCTTTAGAATTAGCTGTAATTTTCTCAGCTCCTTCCTTTGCAGAAGTTATTCCATATTTTAAATTCTTTGTTCCATCCGAAAGTTTATTTATTGAATCAGATAAAATCATCATCTTAGAATTTAACTTTTCTAAACCATTATTTAACTTATCTGTTCCATTTTTAAGGTTTATAAATCCATTTTTAAGTTCTGGCACATTACTATTTAAAGTATTTAATCCATTTGCAAGCTCCTTTCCGCCTTTATAAAGCTTATCCTCACCATTTATAAGTTTTGAAGTTCCATCAGAAGCATACTTTAGACCATCTCTAAGTTCATAAATTGTATCAAAAGCTATTTTTCCGTAATTTTTAGAAATATCACTGTTTACTTCTTTTAATATTTCGTTTTTAATACTCTCTGAAATCTTTGTTCCAATATAATTTTTTTTATTATTTGAAATATAGTTAAGCTTAGGATTTTTAATATTTCCATCCTTAGCATTTACTATATTTTGAGAAAAATCTTCTGGAATTTCAATCTCAGCAAAATATTTATCGTTTTTGAGACCTTCTTCTGCTGTGTTTCTATCCACAAATTCAAAGCCTATATTGTTTTTATTTTTAATATTATCAACAATATCATTGCCGTAGTTTTTGTTTTTCCCATCTAAAACAGCTCCTTTGTCATTATTAACTATAGCAATATGATAATTTTCCAAATCACCATAAGGATCCCAATATGCTTTTAAATATAGTAAAGTATAAAGCAAAGGTATAGCAATAACAGCAATTATAGCAACTATTTTTATCTTATTTTCCACTAAAGTCTCAAGTTCACTTTTAGTTATTCGAAATAAACTCATGTTTTTACCTCCTTTATAAATTTTATAACTGACTGGTCAGTACAAAAATATTTATACCACTTTTTTTAAAATAAATCAAGAGAACTATATAGTATTAAAAATTTTTACGTTTATTAATAAGATTTCTACCGAATTCTTAATTTTTAACAATAAAAAACTCAGGTTTCTTTTAATTTGAAGCCTGAGTTTTCAGTCTTAAACCTGAATTCCATTCAATATATACATCATTAAATTTTCTGTAACCTCATCTATATTACTTCTTCCTTTATTTATAAGTTCATATACAGCTGCAGAACACAAAAGACCAAAAAATATATAAGCCATAAAATAAGGATCACCCTTTTTTATTACACCTTCATCCATAGCATCTTTTATATATTTTTCTATACTGTTTATATACTTACCTATAACTTCCCTAAGCTCCAACTGTCTAAGCTCTTGCCCCCAAAGCTGACTCATTATTACCTTAAAAAAATCTTTCTTTTCATAAACCAAGTTAAGCTGAAGCCTACACAAAGCTTTTAGCTTAGATAAAGCATTCTTTTCTTTTTCTGTAACCTCTGCAATCTGCTCTTTTATAACTTCTATACCTTCAGTTATAACATATTTAAATATTTCTTCTTTGCTTTTAAAATGATAGTATAGAGTTCCCTTAGCTACACCTGCTTCCTGAGCCATGTCATCCATAGTAGCCCCTTCATATCCGTTAATTGAAAAAATCTTTATTGCAGCATCAAATATAGCCTTCTTTGTTTTACTCATCATATGATATCACTCCATAATTGTTTATAGATTTATATTTTTATTATCATCATATTTGCTATAATTAGTTTAATTTTATGCAATTTTCTGTAATATGTCAAATTAGTGTTACTGTTATTAAAAGTTTAGCACAAAAATCCCAGTGAAAATTTTATTTTTAAATTAGTTTTTACCAACAGTGGGTTATTCCAATTATCTTCTATAGTAAACCTTTTATCTCTTATGTATTATCTTTCATAAAGTTTCTGCTGATGTAAATTTATTTGTTGTTATAATCCAGATTTCTTTAATTTCCGATTTATCTCAATTATAAATTTCTTCTATAAATTTTATAAATCTTACTTTTATTTATGAATGAGCCATTTCAAAATTATCTTCAGCCCAAGCTTGTATTTTTATATAGCTTTTATTTCCATTCTTGTCCTAAAATAATAGTGGCATTTTAGTTTTTTAGGTAGTACTTTTTTAATCCTATGTTCTAATCTATTCAAATTTCTTATCTAAATCATAAATGCAATAACACCACAAAAGTAATTGTTGAAATTTTTATTGTTGATTTTACTTTTTTATTTTTTAATGTTTTTAAAAAAGGTCTGCAAGCCCTTTTTATAAGGCTTACAGACCTTTTTTCTTTATTCCCATTCAATAGTAGCTGGTGGCTTACTAGTTATATCATAAACAATTCTGTTTACTCCTTTAACTTCATTAACAATTCTTCTAGAAACTATATCTAAAACTTCATATGGTATTTTTGCCCAATCTGATGTCATACCGTCTGAACTTGTAACAGCTCTTAATGCTACTGTATGGCAATAAGTTCTTTCGTCTCCCATAACTCCTACAGATTGAATATTAGGAAGGCATGCAAAATACTGCCATATTTTACCTTCAAGACCGTTATTAGCAATTTCTTCTCTAAAAATCGCATCTGCTTCTCTTACAATATGAAGTTTTTCTTCTGTTACTTCTCCTAAAACTCTAATTGCAAGTCCTGGTCCTGGGAAAGGCTGTCTCCATACTAAATCATGAGGTATACCAAGTTCTTCTCCTACTTTTCTTACTTCATCTTTAAACAATTCTCTTAAAGGTTCTATAAGAGATAAATTCATATCTTCAGGAAGACCTCCAACATTATGATGGCTTTTTATTACTGCAGAGGTTCCAGTGCCACTTTCTACTACATCTGGATAAATTGTTCCTTGAACTAAAAAATCTATTTTCCCAAGTTTATTAGCTTCTTCTTCAAAAACTCTTATAAATTCTTCTCCAATTATTTTTCTCTTTTTTTCAGGATCACTAACTCCTTTTAGCTTTCCTAAAAATCTTTCCTTTGCATTTACTCTTATTAAATTCATATCAAATTGTTTTCTAAATATATTTTCAACCTGATCTCCTTCATCTTTTCTAAGAAGGCCATGATCTACAAATATACATGTAAGCTGCTTCCCTATTGCTTTATGAACTAAAACTGCTGCTACGGAAGAATCAACTCCTCCTGATAATGCGCAAATAACTTTTCTATCTCCAACTAATTCTCTAATAGCCTTTATCTTATCTTCTACAAAAGAAGTCATAGACCAATCACCTTTAAGCTCACATACATTATAAAGAAAATTCTTAATCATTTTTAATCCAAAAGGAGTATGTTCTACTTCAGGATGAAACTGTACTCCATAAAATTTTGCTTTACTATTTTCCATAGCTGCTATATCACATACATTAGTACTAGCAATTACATTAAATCCTTCTGGAACTTTAGCTACATAATCCGTATGGCTCATCCAGCAACTATTGTTATTATCTATTCCTTTAAAAATAGGAGAAGTTTTATTTAATATTACATTTGTTTTACCATATTCTCTTGTATTTGCACTTTTAACTTCTCCACCTAAAGTATAAGTCATAAGCTGATGTCCATAACATATTCCAAGTATAGGTATTCCTAATTCAAAAATTTTTTTATCTATTTTAGGTGCTCCTTCTTCATAAACACTATTAGGGCCGCCTGTAAATATTATGCCTTTAGGATCTTTTTCTCTTATTTTATCTATGGAATATGTATAGGGTACAATTTCACAATAAACTCCACATTCTCTTACTCTCCTTGCTATAAGCTGATTATATTGTCCTCCAAAATCAATTATTAAAACTAATTCTCTATCCATTTAACTTGTTACCCTCCTATATTCCTTATGAGAACGCAAAAACAACTGGTTATTGCGTTCTCATATATTCTTTAAAATCTAATTTATTTATATACTATAATTTGGAGCTTCTTTAGTTATTGTTACATCATGTGGATGACTTTCTCTAAGTCCTGAAGCAGTTTGCACAACAAAAGTAGCTGTTTTATATAATGTATTTAAATCTTTAGCTCCTAAATATCCCATACCCGAACGAAGTCCACCTATTATTTGGAAAATTGTATCTGCAACATAACCTTTATAAGGAACCCTTCCTTCGATACCTTCTGGAACAAGTTTTTTATTTCCTTCTTGAAAATATCTATCTTTACTTCCTGCTGCCATAGCTGAAAGTGAGCCCATACCTCTATAAACTTTATAACTTCTTCCTTGATAAACTTCACTTTCTCCTGGGGATTCTTCACAACCTGCAAAAAGAGAACCTAGCATAACTACCTTTGCTCCAGCCGCAAGTGCTTTTACCACATCTCCTGAATACTTAATGCCTCCATCTGCTATTATAGGAATGCCATACTTTTCAGCTTCTTCAACGCAATCCATAATTGCAGTAAGCTGAGGTACACCTACACCTGCTACAACTCTTGTAGTACAAATAGAACCAGGTCCTATACCAACTTTAACACAATCAGCACCAGCTTCAATAAGATCGTGTGTTGCTTCAGCTGTTGCTACATTACCTGCTATAACTTGAAGTTCTGGATAAACTTTTTTGATATTTTTAACTGCCTCTAATACACCTTTTGAATGCCCATGGGCTGTATCTAAAACTATTACATCTACAGAAGCTTTCACTAAAGCCTCAACTCTATCCATCATGTCATTTGTAACTCCTACAGCTGCACCACAAAGCAATCTTCCTTTTTCATCTTTTGCAGCATTTGGAAATCTTTTGGTTTTTTCAATGTCTTTTATAGTAATTAATCCTCTTAAATTATTTTCTTTATCTACTAAAGGAAGTTTTTCGACTTTATGTTTCTTTAATATTTCTTTAGCTTCATCTACACTAGTGCCTTCAGGAGCAGTAATAAGATTTTCAGATGTCATAACTTCTTTAATAGGTTTTTCATAATTTTTTTCAAATACTATATCTCTATTAGTTATAATCCCCACTAATTTCCCTTTTTCTGTAATTGGAACGCCAGATATTCTATATTTGCTCATAAGATCTAAAGCATCTTGTATAGTATTTTCTGGAGAAAGTGAAAAAGGATCTGTTATTACCCCGTTCTCCTGTCTTTTTACTCTATCAACTTCATAAGCTTGTCTTTCTATGCTCATGTTTTTATGAATTATACCTATACCACCTTCTCTTGCAATTGCTATTGCCATTTTAGATTCCGTTACTGTATCCATACCAGCACTCATAATTGGAATATTTAAAGATATTTTTTTAGTTAAATTTGTAGATAAGTTTACATCTCTTGGAAGTATTTCTGATTTATTTGGTACCAACAAAACATCATCAAAAGTATAAGCCTGTTTAATAATTTTTGCCATAAATGTACTCCTTTCAAATATATAATATAAAATAATTTGATATTTAAAGTTTAATGTAATATCTAAGATGTGAAAATTTTTAAATTAATAAAAAACTGTACAAAAAAAGCATACTAATCGCACAAAACTATAAGTGAAATTAGTATGCCAAAAAAACATATTAATATTCACTCATAGTCGGAAATTTACGGCTTCCGGTAGAAACTCCCTGCCATATTCAGGGGATATATGAGTTAATTCTTCAATATTTGATTTATTCTATTTTAATGAAATATTTAAATTTTGTCAATGAATAAACCCTAAATACCACAAAATAATTTTATCTGCAAAAAGAATAGAAATTATACTACCTAAAACTATATACGGACCAAAAGGAATATAATCTTTTTTTGTTTTTTTCTTACTAATTATTAATAAAATTCCTATAATCCCTCCTAGTATAAATGATACCATAAGCATAACAATGGATTTAGAAAAGCCTAAATATAATCCACTCATAATACATATTTCAAAGTCTCCCCACCCCATTCCTTTAGTTAAAATTATAATTAATGCTATTACTAATCCTGCTAAAATTCCTCCATATAAATATGTATAAATCTGTGATTTTGTTAAATATTCTATAAGGATAAATATTATTCCAACTATAATTCCAGTATAAGTAATTATTGAATAAACATCCATAGTATAATAATCAATCATACCTATTATTATTAAAAAGCTGGAAAGTATCATATATTTTGTTGCTTCAATTGTAAATCCATATTTTAAATATATACATAAAAATAATATTCCTGTAAAAAGTTCAATTGCAGCATATCTAATAGAAATTTTTTCATTGCAATATCTGCATTTCCCTTTTAAAAAAATATAACTTAAAACCGGAATTAAATCCATATATCTTAACTTTTCACCACAACTTGTACAATGAGATGGAGGATAAACTATTGATTCACCTCTAGGTATCCTATATATACAAACATTAAAAAAACTTCCAAGCATAAGCCCTATAGTAAATATAAAAATCCCATATATAATATTTAACATTGAAATTCTCCTTATAAATTTATTCTTTCTTATTAATTATAATATAATTATCTCCCAAAAAGTCTTTTTATTAAATATTCCATCCACGCTGAACATATAATATAAATAAAAAGTGCAATATTACTGCACTTTTTACTTAAAATAAATCTGGTAAACCAACAGCATTTAATATTAAAGTATTATTTTTTTGAGTTTCCTCTATTAATGCTGTACAATTAACTTTATATCCTTTTTCAATATCTCCTTTGGCTTTAAAATTGTAATTAATTATATAATAATTATAATTTAAATCAGTACTTTCTGGTATATTAATAATAATCTCATTATAATTATTTCCATAACTTCTTATGTCGCAGATTCCATTTATTTCATTTAAGCTATTGTTTATAGGATTAACCTTATATACTCTACAAGTCAAATTATCTATATTTTTTATATTATTATTTAAATCTTTATTAATAGATATTTTTAGTGTAGTTTTTTGACCTGAAGTTTTTAAATATGCAGCTACTTGAGTTATAAAATTATCTGCAATATTGGTGGCATTTAAATCAGTATTTAAATAACTTTCTCCTATAAGAGTATTATCTGAAGGTCTTATATTAAATAAACCTTGTTTTAATACATAGTCATCTTTTATCTTTAAATTAAAATCTGGGAATTTTTTATTTATATTATTACCTTCAATATCTTTATATTGAAATACAGCATCATTTGTTAAAATATAA
The DNA here is from genome assembly GCF_004011155.1 of Clostridium prolinivorans. GTDB lineage: Bacteria > Bacillota > Clostridia > Clostridiales > Clostridiaceae > Clostridium_AT > Clostridium_AT prolinivorans. Next base: position 14,353 of record NZ_RJWG01000008.1, read on the forward strand.
TTTCCTAAAGATGTACCTTTTATAGTTAAATCTATACTAAAAGCTTCTGCTGTATATTGTTTTAATAAACTATTGTATACATAAACTATTTTAGGTATATTAATTTGCACATATTTATTAGAATCACTAAATTGAAGTCCCTCTGGCAGACTTTCAGTTAATATGGAATTTCTTATAATAAATTCAGATCTTACTATATCTGCGATATCTTCCATATTATTCAAAAATAAGTTTTTATCATTTGATGCACAATTTATAAAATTACCATTAGATACACTAGAAAGAGTATTTAAAAGATTTACATCAGCTTTATTCCCTAAAGCTATAAAATAAGGCTTAACAACTTGATCAAAGTTATTTTTCATAGTTTCCGCCATAATTTTACTATATTTTTCTCCTTTTGTTGCACCATCAGATTCTGCTTGAATTCCTTCAGCATAAGCTAATTTACCTCCAGACTCTGATTCATTATCTACATTTATATAAAAACTACTACTATCATTTTTATTATATGAATAATAATCAGCATTCCCATCACTAATAACTACTATATATTTAGTTTTATTATTATTAGAAGATAATAACCACAATGCTTTTCTTATTCCATCTCCTATGTTAGAACCATCATTGGAATCGGGAGATAATGTAATGCTATTTATTTTATTTTTAATAATATCTTCATTAGAACTTGGAATTAAATATTGAGAGTTACCAAAATCACATACAGATGCTCCTTTATTAAATGTTACTATACCAACATTTACATTTGAGTTCCCTTTTAAATTATCTATAAATAATGAGGCAGTATCTTTCATAATAGAAAGCTTTTTTTCATTAATTAAATTAGTATCTTCTCCATTTAAATTTTGCCCCATACTTTTTGATGTATCCATCACTAATATAACTTCTTTCCCTTTAATTGAAGCACTTGTACTTATTGGTGTTGGTGTTATATTATACTCCATTTTAAATTCTTTATTTATATTTATTAAATTATCATTAACTCCAAGAATTTTCCTATTTAGACTAAATCCTAAATTAATTGAACTTATAGCTATACTTACATTTGGAATTACTTCATTTACAATTGTTCCATTGACACTTTTATAGGTTATATTCCAACCATCACTAGAACCTAAGTTATATGTTCCGCTTTTTAAAGCCTTTAAATTTATTACTATATCAAATGGCTGTGCTTCATAATAAGTTTTAGTACTATTTAATATATAAGTAATATTAGGAAGTTTTTTGGAATAAGATGATCCATTAACAGTTAAATTTAGCTGTGATCCAGCATAAGTAATATTTCCCGGTAAATTAAAATTGAAGTTAACTTGTTCAACCATATAATCTGCTTTAATTTGATCTGCTATATCTGAATATACTTTATCAATTGCAAAAGCATCTTTAGCATCAAGATATATTCCTCCAGCACTGGCTGATATCTGGGATAATTTATTTGAATTACTTTCATTGCTAAAGCCTATAAAATAACTTGTATATCCAGCTTTTTTTATTTCTTCAGCCATTATTTTGCTATATTTTAAAAATAATCCAGGATCTGTATCTGTTGAAGGAATAACTCCATATTTTTGAGAATAATTACTAAGTGAAGTATAGTAATTCCAAAAATCTGTATTTTCTTGAAATTTACTTGACCACCACCATACATTATTTGAACTATCATGAATTGTTTCTTCAATACTATAATATTTACCCCACATCCAACTCGTCATATAATATCCAGCTTTACCTGTATAAGTTAAAGCAGTAGGTTCACCATCAGACATTACAATAATATATTTTTTCCTATTATTATTTCTATTAAGAATATTTAATGCTGTTCTTATGCCATCTCCAATATTTGTACCACCTTCAGCATCTAACTTATTATCAATTAAATTTTTTATAGTACTTATATTATTTGTACTTGCACTTATAAAACCATCAGAATAACTTGTTTTAGTTATTACTTTAGAATAAGTATCATAATCTACAATTCCTAAATATACTTTATCATTTCCAGCAAATTTATCTACGAAATTTTTAGCTGCTGTTTTTAATGCTGATATTCTAGTATTTTTTGAATCAAGTGAAGAAGCCATACTTCCTGAAGTATCAATTACAAGAACTATTTCTTTTTCCGTCTGTGGGCTTATTTTATCTAGCGGTATTGGCTGGGGTTGCACATGATAAGTTATTGAAAATTCTTCATTTACTCCTGCAGTAATAGTACTTTGACTAGTAGTAATATTTAATATTGGAACTTTTGCCTCATTAGATTTAACTTTATTTGAAAAAATGAATAAACTAGATGTAAATATAAGCAATGTAAAAATAGTAATTTTATAAATAAATTTATTTTTATATATCATTTAACATCCACCCCCTTTTTAATAACTTGCTAGTTAGCATTTCTAAAATATAAATTAGTTGTAACTACATAATCTATAATATCTTTATACGGTCCATTTTTAGCTAAAGTTACAGATAATTTTAGTGAATCACATTCTTTATAAGTAGTTCCTGATTCCCCATTTATAATACTTACTTTAATATTGTGAACATTTTCTATTACATCACTTTTATTAAATTGACCTCCATCATAGCTATAAAATAATTTATGTGTATTTTTATCAAGATTAAAAGTAAAAGTTTCTCCATCATCATTTTTTAAAACAATATTATCTATAATTAAATTTTCAGATGTTGAATTAATAAAATTTACATTATTATTACTTATTGAATATATATATCCTGCCTGCATAGTTCTATTTATACATTCCAATAATTTTTTTGCATTAAGTTGCAATTCTGATTTTATTTCCGTTTTTTTTATATTCTTTTGAGTTGATATAAATATAGAAAAAATAACTGATAATAAGATTGATAAAATAGCTGTAGAAACCATTATTTCTATTAAAGTAAATCCTTTACTTTTAAATTTCATAAAAATGTACCTCTTAATTATTTTATTAATTTCCATGATTTTTTAGTTATTAACTTATCTGTTATAATACTATTACTTCCTAAATTTTTTGCAGTATCAGTCTGTGAAAAAACTTCTATTTTCTGTGAATATATATAATCATTAGTATTAAATATTTTATTAAAGTATTTATCATGATTATATGCTATTAATTTATCAACATAATTAGAATTATAAATTATTCTTTTTTTATATCCATCTCCATATAAAGTTAAATCTCCCGCTGCTATAATTGTACCTGTAAAATTTAATTCACCTTTTATTGTAACATTCCCTCCTGTTATAATAATTCCATTTGCAATTCCAGATGGTATATTTATTATTATTTCATCAGAACTTCCAACATAATCAGGAGAATTTTTCCCAACTATAACTACATTTTTATTTTTACTTAATATTATTTTATCTTCATCATTTTCTAAAGGTATATTTTCATTTATTAAACTAAAATTAACCTGATTAGTTACAGTTTTTTTTACATCACCTTCTAAATATTCATCTAATAATTCATCTTCGTTTATGTTAGAAGGATTGCCCATTTCAAATACTTGTGAAGCATAATTTTTTCTAAATTTTCTAACTTCCTCCTCCTTTTCAGGTGTATAAGATGGGCTTTTAACTATAAATGAATCTCCTTTTTCAGTAATAAACGCCCCTATACTTACTGTATTATCAGGCAGTTTTATTCCTTTTCCCTTTAAATTTAAATTATTATTTTCTTTTGAGTAATATTTAAAATACTTACTCTTTTCTTCTACCGTCATAAATTTTATATTCTCTTTTCCCAAATCTTTTGAATCATTAAAACTATCTACTAATTGCAAAGGATTATAATATTTAAAATATACTTTACTGCTATCTAAATTAAAATCTTTTGCTGTTTTACCATAAAGTTCATTATAGCTATTTATCCCATCAGATTCATATAAAGCGCTATCCCCTGTAAGCTGACTTGCATAAGCTATGTAGTTCCCCTTTACTGCTACAGATTCTCCAGTTTGATAACTATCTGGCTGAGTTTTAATATACGCAGTTCCCATAATATATGCTTCATCATTTATAGTAATTGAAGATCCTTCTCCTATATCATCTGTATTAATAAGTATACTGCTTGATATCATTTCTCTATCATATAATGATCTACTTCCGCTTGTATTGCTAGGTTTAGTTAAATCTCCAATACCATAATAATTATCAATTTCAATTTTACTATTTTTTGCATTTAAAGCTAAATCATTATCAGTATATACATTTCCTTTAACTATTAAGCTGCTATTTATTGTATTACTTTCACTACTTGAACTTTTCCCCACATATACATTACCAGCATAAAGATTAAATTTTTTATTAATATCATTTGGATCTTGTATTTTAACATTATTTGTATCTTTAACGTGAAAGCTTTTAGAAGTTACTATATCTCCTGTTAATATTGTATCTCCTTTGCCTCCATTATTACCTTGAATAATTATACCACCTTTATATTTATCGTATACTTTATCTATTATACTATCATCAGTTCTACCTTTAGCAAAAATATCCCCTGTTATTTCTGTATTCCCATTTAAAATTAAATTTCCATCTATTGAAATGGCTTTTTTCCATACCGGATTTACCTTAATATCAAGCATATTTGTTTCTACATAATAATTATCTTTATAATCTGGAACATGTATTATAAATTTAGCACTAACAATACGTTCAAAAGGTTTTTGAGTTAAACTTCCAAAAATATCTTTTAAAGTTGAAAATTTCGATTGAACTTCCAGTTCTAAATTATCGCCGTTAAAAGCTACTATTTTACCATTACTTTCATTTTTATCAATGTTTATTACTGATATTGCTGGCTTTTGTGAATTATAAAAATTTATTATATTACCAGAATTATCATAATATATACTGTTTTCTATTGCATATATTATCTTTGAAGTATTATTAGTATATAAAGACGCCTCAGTTAACCATTTTTTAAACATATCTTTAAATATTATATTTTTTTCTTTATTTATATTTTCTTCATTTAAGCTCCCATCTAAATTAACATATTTTAAATCGTCATTTTTACCATTTTTTATCATATTTATTTCTTTTTCAATTTGGGAATTTAAGTTTTGCATAAAATCATCAACAGAATTGTTACTTTTAGTAATTGACGTTTCTATCATCTTTTCTATAACTCCATAAGTTATATCCAATCCTGATTCTGAATAATATAAATTTTTAATACGATTGCCTTCTGCAATTCTAGATTGATAGTCTGTTGCTGTTAAGCTTAAAGCTGCTGTTCCAAAAGTAATTAATATAGAAAATATTACAACTACAGTGATTAAAGAAGCTCCCCTTTTTTTCTTGCTCATACCTTTCCCCCTTTATGAACAATTTAATATATTACCTTATTAGCTATTGCTTTATAAATTTGCTTATTATTTTTAGATATAGAAACTTCGATATCATAAATTTTATTTGCAAAAGAAGATTTTTCTGAATTTACGATATTAAAATACTTTCTGATTTTTCCTAAGTTATTATCCATTGAATAGTTTACATGTGCATTTGAATCAACTTCAATATAAATTTCAAATGGTTCTAAATTATAATTTGAAGCTTTAAAAATAAAATTATTATTTATATTTGTATTTGCTCCAAAGCTTACCCTTACTTTTCCAAAAGAATTATTATTTTTTTCAAATGTATTAGTTCCATTGATACCATAGGTTATTTTTATATTTGAAATATTATTATCAATTATAAGTTCACCTGATTTAATAGCATAATTTACATTTACGTCATTTACCTTCTTTATTCTTATATCGTTATCTGTACCTTCAATAAATATATCTACATCATAAACTACATTTGAATCTATTTTATTATAAAAAGACAAATCATTTATTGGTTTAATATGTATATCTACAATATATCCTTCATCTAAAACTTTATTTCCATAAAATTCATCTTTACCTTGAGCTACTTCATTTAAAGTAATCCCATAAGTTGAAAATGAATTAAAATCAGGTATCCCCTTAATTTCTTCAATTATTTGCTGAGCAATTGTAACAGCTTGTTGCTTTTCTTCTCCACTTTTACTCATTTTAGTTGAAGATATTATAAGATTACTTAAAGGAATAATTATAATGAAAAGTATTGAAATGCTTATCAATATTTCAATTAGTGTAAAACCTTTTTTTATTATATATTTTTTCAATTAATTATCCCCTCTCAAATTAATTACCTAATTTTTTTTAACATTTATGCTGCTGCCTTCACCAGATATATTAATTCTAGGATTTAATGTATCATCACTTTCTATTTCAACATTTATTATTTTATCAGTTTTATTTATTATTTTTATATTTGCTCCAGCATTATCATCATTATTAAGCCTTTTATTTGAATATATTTTAAGTGAAATATATTCATTTAGAGGTTGAAATTTTACTCCATTACCATTATATTGAATAGGAAAACTCCCCCTGCTTGTCTTATATTTATAATAGTAATTATTATTTTCTTTTGTAATAACAATTTCAACATTTTCTTTTGAATTACTATCTGCATATACATATGTATTTTTAGAATTATCATTTGCTTTCCCAAGCATTATTGTCGGTAGATCTGAATTCATACTTCTAACACTCATAACAAAATCATAAGAAGTTTTTTTAATAACACTAGACTCTTCGATTGTATTATTAATATTTGTAGAATTACCTCCATCAAATGGATTAACTTTCCCATAATTTTCACTGTAATTCCAATTTATATATTCTTCATCCTCTACATAATTATCAATTTTAGGTATAGCATAAAACTCCAATTGACATGATCCACTAATTTCATTTTTATCACTTTGATTTAAATTTATATTTGTAATAAATATTTTTTTAGAATTGCTCTCTATATTTTTTATAAGATTAATAATACTATTGTAATTTCCTCTAAAAGAAAGAGTTGCCTGCATTTGTTCTATATTTAAATCATTATTTGAATATGTTTTATTTTCATCTTCATTCTTGTTGTTTCCTATATTTTTCTTAGTATTGTCTGTTATATTATTGTATTCATCTACAGTAGGCTGCAAAAAACTTTCCTTTGTTTTTTTATCTTCTTCTTTATTGTTATTTTTTATTGGCTGAACTGAAACTTCTGAAAAATTAAAAGCACCAATAATCTTAGAATTAGTTATAATTTTATCTAATTCTGTAATTATTTTTTCTTGGGAAATATATGGATATAAATTTTTTGATGTGTCTTGAATTTTAGAATTTAATATTTTAAAATTACTTTCATTTTTATCTAAATCTGCTATCATATTATTTAAAAAATTTAATTTGTTTTCTAGTGTAACCTTTTGTGTTTTAAGCTCGTTAATTTTTGAAATTTGTTTTTTATAAATATTCTCATAATAACCATATATAATAATTAGTAAAGTTAAAACAATTATCAATACTTTTTCCCTTTTACTCATTTTCATTTTGCTCAACATCCTTTAACACACATTTTAATGTGAATGAATATTCACCATCGCTTCCATCAGTAATACTGTTTACTTGAACATCTGAAATAAATTCAAGTTGTTTTAAATTATATTGAAGTTCTGCTATAGAAACTCTATTTTTAGAGGATCCTTGTATATGTATAAATTGTTCATCAAATACAATAGATTTAAAAGAAACATCTTTAGGTAAAGTTGAAGCTATGTCTATAAGCAATTCACTTTTTACTAAATCTTTTTTGTTTATTTCTTTAACTATCAATTTAACTCCATCATAATATTTATTTAAAATTTTTTGTTTATTAGAAATATCTTCTGCTTTTTTTAATTTTTCAGCTTTTTCAGGATTTTTTAATTGAGCATTTATTTCATTTATGTCTTTGTTTAATTTTATTATACTTATACTATTCCATAAGAAAGTACCACCTATAAAAACAATTAGTATTATTGCTGAAATTGCAACATATAAATTTGTATTTTTATTGCTTTTATTTTTATTTAAATATGGGAGAAAAAAATTAAAATCATTCATATAAATTCACCAACCTAAAATCTTATAATTGAACCAATAGCATTTATATATAAATTTAAATCATTTTTTTCAATATTATTGTCTAAAACTATATTATTAAAAGTTGTTACTTTTTCTACTGGTATGTTTAACTTTGAATTTAAATATATATCTATACCGTTTAAATTTGAACTTCCTCCATAAATATATATCTTGTCTATTTTGTTTCCTACTTTTTTGTTTTTATAAAATTGTATGATTCTATTTAATTCATCAATCCATTCATCAGTTATTTCTTTTATTATTTTATTTATTAAGAATTCTTCTGTATTTTCTTTAAATAACCCATTTAAATTACAATATTTTATTTTCTTTTCTTCTCCTTCTTTTATAGTAACTCCAGTATTTTTAGCAATTTCATTATCAATAAACTTTCCTCCAGATTTTACTATTCTAGTAAAATCCATCTGTCCATTAGCATATATATTTATATTAAGAGTATTGGCTCCCATATCTATAAAAGCAATAGTATCTTTAATGTTATAATCATTTTCATTAATCATAGTTGTATTATATAATAATTTTTTTAAAGAATTAAAAGAAACATCTAAAGTATAAGGAATAAGTTTAGCATTTAATAAAGCTTCATAATACTGTTTTGCTAATTTATCAGGATAAGTAACTACCAATACTTTAAATTTGTTAATTTCATCTTGTTTAATTTCTTCAATTAAATTATATTGTAATATATAATCTTCTAAATTTATTGGAAGATACTGGGCTATTTCATATTTTACTAATGTATCTAATTCATCTTCTTCAGCAGCTGGAATTAATATCTCTCTGTTTATTATAGAAGTACTATTAATAATACAAATAACATTTTTGGTTTTTGTTTTTATTCTGGATAAATCATATATATTTTGTAACGTTTCAGCCATAAGAATATTATTTAATATATTTCCATCATTAATTATTCCCTTTGGAGTATTTACCAAAAAAACATCTTTTATAATAATTTTATTTTTTGAGTATTTGCCTACCACTACTTTTATTTTATTAGTTCCTATATCTAAAGATATTACATATTTTGTATTTTTAGGTTTAATTTTCGAATCAATTTGTACTGTTTTTGATTTTTTATTTATATTTTTTAAAGAAGATATATCAGAATTTAGAATTTTTTTTAAATTGTTAAAATCTAAGGTTTTAATTTTTTTTAAATCCAAAAAGCTCACCTCTTATTTAATTAAAAATATGATTAAATCACAGTAAACTGTAAATAAATTTCTATATATGGTATATATAGTTATATTTATATTAGTTATTAATTTGTTATAAATATTAGTAATCAATTATAGTAAATATTTTTATTAATTCGATATACATTTAATATATATTAAAGTGTAAAGTTTTAATAAACTTTACACTTTTTTCTTATTTAAATTATTGTCATTTTTAATAAATTAATTTTTATGGTGTAACTGTTGAAGCTTCTCCAGTAGCAGTTCTAGATGCAGTGTATTTTATATTATTTATTTTTTCTTTAAATGTAAATGATCCATTTTTACCAATTGTTAATTCAGTTATTCTCACTTCTGTATCTCCTGATTTAGCAATACCTGCAAGCTGAACTGCTTTATTGGCTATTATATTTGCAGCAGTTTTTTCTCTTGTAAGTTGAACATCAGTAGGTACTTTTCCATCTGCTGTTTCAGCTACAATTGAGTCAATAGCTGTAGCTAATTGTCTTGCATCATTTACAACCTGAGTTCTTCTAGCTTTGTCTTGAAATCCTGTAAGCCTTGGAACCATAATTGCTGCTAATATTCCTATTATTGCAATAACAACAATAAGTTCAATAAGAGTGAATCCTTTCTTTTTTGTGTTTCTTCTTTTTTCCATTGTTAAATCCTCCTTAGATTCTAATTAATTTTATTGTATGGTACTATACATACCAAACATAGGCTGAATAATAGATATTATTAAAAATCCTACTATCACTCCCATTACTACTATCATTATTGGTTCAAGCATGGAAGTAAAAGTGGTTATTGCACTGTCTAATTCTTCGTCATAAAAATCTGCTGTTTTATTTAAGATTTCATCAAGAGCACCTGATTCTTCACCTATACCTATCATTGATGATAGCATTGGAGGAAATAGTCCCGTTTCTTTAATAGGCAAAGCTAATCCTTCCCCTTTTATTACCTTTTCTCTTACAGTATTTAATGCATCTTCAACTAATTTATTTCCTATTACTTGTCCAACTATTTGAAGACTTTGAATTAAAGGGAGTCCACTACTAAGCATAGTAGATAGTGTTCTTGTAAATCTTGAAACAATTATCTTTTGATTTAATTCTTTTATTATAGGTAATGAAAGTTTCATTTTATTAATCCACAGTAATCCATTATAAGTTTTTAAATAATATCTTACTAAAGTAATAATAATTGATATTAATAAAAATATTATTATTATATTTTCCCTTATACCATTACTTATTCCAAGAAGTATTTTAGTTGTTAACGGAAGCTCTACTCCACTATTTGTAAACATATCTACAAAAACAGGCATTACAAAAATAAGAATTACAGATATAACAGTTATTGATATTATAGATAATATAATTGGATATATCATAGCATTTTTAACTTTATTATTAATTTTATTTTCTTTTTCATAATGATTAGACATTCTAAGCATAATTTGGTCTAAATTACCACTTAATTCTCCTGTTTCTATCATATTTATAAGTAAATCAGGGAATATATTATTATGTAATTTCATAGCTTCCGATAATGTAGAACCTTTTCTTACTTCTTCTTCTATATTACTAATTGTTTCTTTAAATTTTTTATTAGTAAGCTGCTCTGATAATATATGAAGTGCATTATTTATAGAAAGTCCCGCATCAAGCATAGTATAAAATTGTCTGCAAAAAACAGCTATATCTTTTATTGTTACTCTATTAAAAATTTCAAAATTGATTTTCCCTCTTTCATTTATTTCTTCTATTTTAAGGGGATAATAATTATTAGTACTTATCATAGAAATAACGTCATCTTTAGATGTACCATTATAAGTTCCTTCAATTTTTTCTCCTTTTTCATTCACTGCTTTATATTTATAAAGAGGCATAATTATTAATCACCTCATTTCTATTCTTTTAAAAATGTAATTTTAACTAATTCTTCAACTGTAGTAATACCTTTTAAGACTAAGTCTCTGCAATACGTTTTTAAAGTTTTCATGCCTTTTTTTATTGATAGCTCCCTTAATGCTTCAGAGTTTATATTTTTCATTATATAATCTTTATGTTCTTTATCTATTTTCATTATTTCATAGACTCCGGTTCTTCCTAAATATCCAGAGTTATTACAAAAAGCACATCCTTTTCCTTTACTTAAAATTATATGCTCATTTTCATTACATGAAAGAATAGATTTTTCATATGAATTAGCCTCATATAATGTTTTACATCTAGGACATATTTTTCTTACAAGCCTTTGAGCTATAATTCCTTCAATAGAACTTGCTAATAAATAAGGTTCTATTCCCATATCTATTAGTCTTGCTATAGAAGAAGGTGCATCATTTGTATGAAGGGTGCTTAATACCAAGTGCCCTGTTATAGCTGCTCTAACAGCTATTTGAGCTGTTTCTTCATCTCTTATTTCTCCTATCATAATTATATCAGGATCCTGCCTTAAAATAGACCTTAGTCCATTAGCAAAAGTAAGACCTGATTTAACATTAACATTAACTTGATTTATTCCTTCAAGCATATATTCAACTGGATCTTCTATAGTAATTATATTTTTATCTTCATTATTTAATTCATTTAATATAGTATATAGTGTAGTAGACTTTCCAGAGCCTGTAGGCCCTGTTATAAGTATTATTCCATGAGGGCTTTTTATAATATTTTTAATTTTTTTAATATCTTCATCTTCCATTCCAAGTTTATCTATCCCAACTTGATAATTATCTCTATCGAGAATTCTTATAACTACTTTTTCTCCAAAAACAGTTGGAAGTATTGATACTCTTAGATCAACTTCTTTTTCTCCAACTTTTGTAATAATTCGTCCATCTTGTGGAATTCTTTTTTCTGCTATATTTAAATTAGCAAGTATTTTTAACCTTGTAACTAAAGCAGCTTGAGAATCAATTCCTACCGTTGAAACCTGAACAAGTTGTCCATCTATTCTATATCTTATTCTTACATACTTTTCAAAAGGTTCAATATGTATATCGCTAGCTCTAGTTTCTAATGCATTTTTTATAAGATAATCTACCATTTTAACAACAGGAGCATTTTTTATATTATTAAATTCTTCTTCTTCAATTTGATTTTGAAGCTTACTTACTCCCAACTTTTCTTTTGATAGTTCCTCTGCAGCTTTAAGTACTTGCTGATCAGAATAATATCTTTCTATGTATTTTTTTATTTCACTTTTAAGTGCTATATAAGTTTCAACTTCAAATCCTGACGCTATAGAAACATCATCAATTGCAAATATATTTAAAGGATCCCACATAGCTATTTTTATTTTGTTTTCATTAAATCCAAATGGAATTAGATCATGTTTTAAACATATGCTTTCTGGAACTGATTTTATTGCTTTTTTGTCTATTGTTATACTATCTATATTTATCCTTTGAATTCCAGTCTGTTTTTCTAGTACCTCTATAATATCTTCTTCTGTAACTAATCCATCATCTATTAAAATTTCTCCAAGCTTTTTCCCTAAAGTTCTTTGTTTCATTAATGATTCTCTAAGCTGGAGCATTGAGATTTTACCTTCTTGAACTAATAAATCTCCTAGCCTTCTTTTAACCTTAAATTCCATAGGATAATACTCCTTAAATGAATTTTTTAATATAATTAATGCAATATTTTATATACTTTGTTAATTTTTTAATTATTGTAATTATTTTAATTTTATATAAATTATATTTAAATTATATAATATTTTATGTAATTTAATAATTTTTATTTATGTTATTATTATACATTTAATCATAAGTATACACAATATATAAAATGGTATAAATTTACATATTTTTATTTATTTTTTTATATTTTATCATAATTGGGGTTTTCGCGATATTCTTTTTTCAAAAAAATAAAAAATTCCCCAATATTGGGGAATTTTTTATTTTTTATTTTAATACATTCCGTCCATTCCCATTCCGCCAGCAGGCATTGCTGGTGCTGGGTTCTTTTCTGGTATATCAGCAACCACACTTTCAGTTGTTAAGAAAGTAGCTGCTACTGAAGCTGCATTTTGAAGTGCACTTCTTGTAACTTTAGTTGGATCAACTATACCAGCTTTGATCATATTTACATAAGTTTCATGTAAAGCGTCAAATCCTGTTCCTGGTTCGCTGTTTCTAATTTTTTCTATTATTACAGAACCTTCAAGTCCAGCATTGAATGCTATTTGTCTTACTGGCTCTTCTAATGCTCTCTTTATAATGTTTATACCAACTTGAACATCTGGTTCATCTGAAGTAAGTTTAGCAACTTCATTTATTACATTAATATATGCAGTTCCACCACCTGGTACTATACCTTCTTCAACAGCTGCTTTTGTAGCTGCTAGTGCATCTTCTATTCTAAGTTTTCTTTCTTTAAGTTCTGTTTCAGTAGCTGCACCAACTTTTATAACTGCAACTCCTCCAGCAAGTTTAGCTAATCTTTCTTGTAATTTTTCTCTATCAAAATCTGAAGTAGTTTCTTCTATTTGAGCTTTTATTTGATTAACTCTATTATGAATTTCGTTTGCGTCGCCTTTTCCGTTAACTATTGTAGTATTTTCTTTAGAAACTTTTACGCTTTCAGCTCTTCCAAGCATATCAATAGTAACTTCTTTTAAATCTCTTCCTAATTCTTCAGATATAACTTCTCCACCAGTAAGTATTGCTATATCTTGAAGCATTTCTTTTCTTCTATCTCCAAATCCTGGTGCTTTAACTCCTACGCAAGTGAATGTTCCTCTTAATTTATTAACAACTAATGTAGCTAATGCTTCTCCTTCTATATCATCAGCTATTATTAAAAGTTTCTTTCCTTGTTGAACTATTTGTTCAAGTATTGGAAGGATTTCTTGTATGTTAGAAATCTTTTTATCAGTTATAAGTATATATGGATCGTCTAGAACAGCTTCCATTTTTTCAGTATCAGTAACCATATATGGGCTTACATATCCTCTATCAAACTGCATTCCTTCAACAACATCTAATTCAGTGCCCATAGATTTTGATTCTTCAACTGTTATAACACCTTCATTACCTACTTTTTCCATAGCATCAGCTATAAGCTTTCCTATTTCTTCGTCAGCAGCTGATATTGAAGCAACTCTAGCTATGTCTTCTTTTCCATCAACTGGTCTTGAAATCTTTTTGATTTCTTCAACAGCTTTTTCTACGGCTTTATTGATACCAGTTCTTATAAGCATTGGATTAGCTCCAGCTGTAACATTTTTTAATCCTTCTCTTATTATTGCTTGAGCAAGAAGTGTTGCTGTAGTAGTTCCATCTCCTGCTACATCATTAGTTTTTGTAGCAACTTCTTTAACAAGTTGTGCTCCCATATTTTCAAAAGGATCTTCTAATTCAATTTCTCTTGCTATTGTAACTCCATCATTAGTTATAAGAGGAGCACCAAATTTTTTATCTAAAACTACATTTCTTCCTTTTGGTCCAAGTGTTATTTTTACAGTGTCAGCTAAAGCATCCACACCTCTTTGCATTGCTCTTCTAGCTTCTTCACCATATAATATCTTTTTAGCCATTTTACATCCCTCCAAACTTAATTAATTATTCAACAATTGCTAAAATATCATCTTGTTTTATAATAGTATATTCTTCGCCGTCAACTTTAACTTCAGTACCGGCATACTTAGAAAATAATACTTTATCTCCTACTTTAACTTCCATCTTTACTTCTTTTCCATCAACTAATCCACCAGGTCCTACTGCTACAACCTCAGCTTCTTGTGGTTTTTCTTTAGCAGTACCTGTTAATACTATACCGCTTTTTGTTTTTTCCTCAGCTTCCAATCTTTTAATAACAACTCTGTCACCAAGTGGTCTAATTCTCATTTAAACCCCTCCTTAAACTTTTTTATAATTTATGATTAATAATATTATAAACTTAAATTCATTATTGTTAGCACTCAACATTAATGAGTGCTAACACAATTATTATAATAATTAATACTTAGAATAATAGCAAATGTCATATTTTAACTTATTTGCTCATTTAACCTTGAAAATATAATTTTATTATAAAATATTTTAATAATTTGCCTTTTTACTCTTTTTTTTATTATATTTCTAAATTTATAATGAATTAATTAATTTTGATTAAAATTTCAATTTGATAATTTTATCCAAAATAAAACTCAAACAATAAATATTATTATCTTATAAATTTAAATTTATACATGAAAAAATCTAATTAAAATATAATAGTTGACTAAATATATACTGTTTTATAAAATAAATAGTATATTTTATAATCGGAGGATTTTTAATGAATAAATCAAATAATTTTTTTTATAAATTTACAAATTTTTTATTATCTATAACTATTGCATTATTTTTAATATCTTTATCTGTTAATATTACTTTATCATTTAAAAAATTATATTATTTAGATATTGATTATTTAAATATATCTGAAAATTATGGAATGCAAAAGGAAGAAATTATTAAAAATTATGATATATTAATAGATTATCTTAAAAATAAAAATATAACTAAACTTAATATGCCTTCTTTTAAAACTTCTAAAGAAGGTGAAATACATTTTGCTGAAGTAAAAAATATATTTATTAAATTTAATACTATTATGTATATTACTTTCTTTTTAAGTTTATTTGGAATATTTTATAAAATAAAAAAAAGAAATTTTAAATTTTTAAAACTAAGTTCTATATTTCTTATATCTATTCCTATATTGCTTTCTGTACCTTTTGCTATAAACTTTGATAAAAGTTTCACTATTTTCCATAAAATATTTTTTAATAACGATTATTGGGAATTTGATCCTGAACTTGATCCTATTATAAATGTTCTTCCTGAAGAATTTTTCTTTCATTGTGCAATTTTTATTTTAGCTATATTATCAATATTCAGCATAATTTTATATTTATCTTACATAAAAATAAAAAGACATCATAATGAAATATAAAATTCATTATGATGTCTTTTTTATTCCTTTCTAATTAAAGATTTTATAATTTTTTCACCTTTAAAAATTCCAACTATAAATAAAATAGATGCAGTTATTGCAATAATAATAAGCATATTTTTATTGCCTGAATACATTTTAAAACCAAAAAATGCTGATAAAAATATACCTGGAATTCTGCCTGCTGTAGAATAAATCATAAAATTTTTAAATTTTATATTTGAAATACCACATATATAAGCTAAAACATCTTTAGGTATGCCAGGAATTAAATATAATAAAAAAATTGCAAAATTAATATTTCCAAGTTTTAAAATTTTATCAAAAAATTTTATATGTTTCTTTGATATTATTTTTTCTATAAAAGGCTTACCATAAAATCTAGATATAGAATATACAATAGCACTTCCTATAGTTATGCCTAATAACGAAAGAAATCCTCCCTCAAAAGTTGTATATATATATCCTCCTGCAATTTGTATAACTTCACCAGGTATAAAAAATGCTATTACTTGTATAATTTGTAATGCTAAAAAGGCAAAAATACTATAATCACCATAAGATAATATAATATTTTTTATCTTTTGTGGATTTCTAAATATATTAAAATAATGACCATAATATTCATATGCCATGATAAATATAAAAAGTGCAATTAATATTATCATAATATATGCTCTATTATCATACATTGATTTAAATAAGTTTTTACAAAATGCTTTAATTTTTATTAACATAGTTTCACCTTTAAAATTTATATTAAACATGTATATTGTTTTCTCTTGCATAATAAAAAAGATATTGCTGAGCAAATCCAGAAAATCCTCCAAATTTATTTCTTGCAAATTCTCTTATTTTTTTTAAAGATACATCTGGTGCAAGATAAAAATGCTGCATAGCTCTCTTTACCCATACATCTACAGGAAAAGCTGAAAGCTTATTCATAGAAAAAAGCATAATACAGTCTGCAACTTTAGGACCTATTCCGCTGAAATTTTGGAGCATACTATGGCATATATCATCTTCTTGATTTTTTATAAAATCTAAATCGTAATTTTTATTATATTCATATTTTTGACTTTTGTATATTTTATCTACTGTATCATATATATATTTAGCTCTAAAACCTGCACCACAAGCTTCTATGTCCTCCATAGAAGCTTTATGAAGTTCTTCTATAGATGGAAAAGTATAATAAGTTTTACCTTTATAATCTATTGCATTCCCTAAGTTTTTGCTAATATTTTCGATTGTCTTTTTTATCATTGGTATTCTGTTATTGGCAGAAATTATAAAAGATACTACAATCTCAAAAGGATCTTGTTTAAGAATTCTTATACCATACCCATACTCTACTGCAATTTTTAGTAATGGATCTTTACTTAAAATTTTTTTTATTTTACCATAGTCTCTATTAAGATCAAAATACTCTACCCAAATTTTATTAAATTCATCTTCATTTGTATTATATATAATTATATCATTATCTTTTTTTTCTATTTCTAATACTTTATTAAAAGCTACTCCAATATAGTTTCCATTTTCTTCTTTATGCCATCTAAAACATTGTCCACAATCAAAAATATGATTGAGTTCAAAATTTTTGACATTTTTAATTATTATACCTTTATCAAATTCTTTTACACTGTCAAAATCAGCCATTATTTTTCTCCTCTAGACATATTATAGTTTAATTTTTATCTTTTGTTTTTAATATATACTATAAATTTAGCATTTTCAATATAAATTAAATTATTTTGTTTAACATATAATTAATAAAAATTTTATATTACAATTCACTTTACATAATGATAATATAGTTTTTATGTTAAATGTATAACATATACTTAACATAAATATTTATGTAATTATAAACCTATAATCTAGTGCTGTAAAATATTACATTACTTAATATGAATTTATTATTTATGTGCTATGTGATTACATTTATTTAATAAAAATATACCGATACATAAATTTTTAAACTTATATATCGGTATATTTTATATAATTATTAATTGTTATTTGATAAAAATTCATTTATAGCTTTTGCAGCTTTTTTACCTGCTCCCATAGCAAGTATTACTGTAGCTGCACCAGTTACTGCATCTCCACCTGCATATACTCTTTCTCTTGTAGTAAGTCCTGTTTCCTCTTGAGCTATTATGCATTTTCTATTGTTTATTTTTAATCCTTTAGTCGTTGAAGCTATAAGTGGATTTGGAGAAGTACCAAGTGACATTATTACAGTATCTACATCCATAATAAATTCTGATCCTTTTACCTCTACAGGTTTTCTTCTTCCTGAAGCATCTGGTTCACCTAGCTCCATTTTGATGCATTTCATACCTTTAACCCAGCCTTTTTCATCTGATAATATTTCTACTGGATTAGTAAGAAGATCAAATATAACTCCTTCTTCTTTAGCATGATGTACTTCTTCAACTCTTGCTGGAAGTTCTGATTCTGAACGTCTATATACTATATGAACCTCAGCCCCTAATCTTAAAGCCGTTCTTGCTGCATCCATAGCAACATTCCCTCCGCCTACTACGGCTACTTTTTTACCAATTTTTATTGGTGTATCATAATCTTCTCTAAAAGCTTTCATAAGGTTTGTTCTTGTTAAAAACTCATTAGCTGAAAACACTCCATTAGAATTTTCTCCTGGTATTCCCATAAACTTTGGAAGCCCTGCTCCAGAACCTATAAATACAGCATCAAATCCTTCTTCTTCCAAAAGTTCGTCTATAGTAATTGTTTTTCCTACAATTACATTTGTCTCTATTTTTACTCCAAGCTTTTTAACATTATCTATTTCATGTTTAACCACAGTATCCTTTGGAAGCCTAAACTCTGGTATTCCATAAACTAAAACTCCTCCTGGTTCATGAAGTGCTTCAAATATAGTTACATCATAACCCATTTTTGCTAAATCCCCTGCACATGTAAGTCCTGCAGGTCCACTTCCTATGACTGCAACTTTTTTGCCTTTCTTAGGTTCAGTTTCAGTTAAATCTATATTGTTTTCTCTTGACCAATCAGCTACAAATCTTTCAAGTTTTCCTATTGCAACAGGTTCTCCTTTAATTCCAAGTATACACTTTCCTTCGCATTGAGTTTCCTGAGGACATACTCTCCCACATACTGCAGGAAGAGAACTTTGTCTTGCTATAACTTTAGCCGCTTCTTCAAATTCTCCATTTTTAACATGTTGTATAAATTTAGGTATTTCTATAGTTACAGGGCACTGTGTTACACACATAGGATTTTTACAATTTAAACATCTTGCTGCTTCTTCCATAGCTTCTTCTTTAGTATATCCTAAACAAACTTCTTCAAAATTTTTAACTCTAACCTTTGGGTCTTGTTCTTTAATTGGTACTCTTTTCATTCTGTTCATTTATACTTCCCCCTCTAAGTCTGTTAATCACAGCATCCACAGCCAGCATTTCCATTTTTATGATGCTCTTTTTTAAATTCTACCTGTAATTCTTCATTTTTATACATAGTCTGTCTTCTAATAGCTTCATCAAAATCTATAAGATGACCATCAAATTCTGGTCCATCAACACATGCAAATTTAGTTTCACCACCAACAGTAACCCTGCAAGCTCCACACATTCCAGTTCCATCTACCATTATTGTGTTTAAACTTACAACAGTTTTTATTCCTAATTCTTTTGTAAGTTTAGCTACAAACTTCATCATTATCATAGGTCCTATAGCTACAACTAAATCATAATGTTTTCCTTCATTTTGTATTAAATTTTTAAGAAGATCTGTAACCATACCTTTAAAACCGTAAGAACCATCATCAGTTGCTACATAAACATTTCCTGCCACATTTTTCATTTCATCTTCTAATATTAAAAATTCTTTAGATTTACATCCTATAATAACATCTGCTTTTATTCCTCTTTCATTAAGCCACTTAACCTGAGGATATACTGGAGCCGTTCCAACTCCACCAGCAATAAATATAATATTTTTATTTTTTAAAGTATCCAAGTCTTCATGCACTAATTCTGAAGGCTGTCCAAGAGGACCAACAACATCTGAAAAACTATCTCCTACTTCATACTTAGCCATTTCTTTAGTAGATTTCCCAATGCTTTGAAAAACTATAGTTACTGTCCCTTTTCTATCATCATAATCACATATTGTAAGAGGAATTCTTTCTCCCTTTTCGGTCATTTTAACTATTAAAAATTGTCCTGGTTTAGCAGATTTAGCTAATCTTTCAGCTTCTACATCCATAAGATATATATTGGGCGCTAATATTCTTTTGTTTACAATTTTGTACATTATTAATCCTCCTGTATATAATTTTTAAAAAATTTTTTGAATAAATGTAGTATTTAATTTTTAAAAAATTTTAATAAATAATATAAACAAATTCTCAAATTTCATTTAGTTACTCTATTAAATATATAACAAAATTTAATTATTAATTATTATATCATATTATCAAAATATTTCATTAATAATTATAAAAAAAGTATAAAAATTAATAATTTTGTATAATTATTAATTTTTATATCATTATATTTATATAAGCTTTTAAAATTAAAACTCTCAAGCATTACTATGCAAGAGAGCTTTTTATTAAAATTATTTTAAAAATTTACTTTTTTCCCTTCAAATGTACAAATAAAAAGTTCTTTCATTTCTTCATTTGATATTTCTCTTGGATTTGATCCTGTACATGCGTCCTTAACAGCATTTTCAGCTATTCTATCTACATTTGCATAAAAATCTTTTTCACTTATTCCATATTCTTTTAAAGTTTGAGGAATGCTCATTTCTTTATTCATTTCTCTAATCATATTAGTTAAAGAATCTACTAATTCATCTTCTGTGTTACCAGAAAGTCCAATATTTTTAGCTATTTGTGCATATCTATCTTTACAAACTTTTTTATTAAAGTCTATAACATAAGGAAGATATATAGCATTTGCACATCCATGAGGAATATGAAATACAGCTCCACTTTTATGTGCCATACTATGAGTTATTCCAAGTAATGCATTAGAAAAAGCCATACCAGCTAAGCATTGAGCAATATGCATTTCTTCTCTAGATTTTTTATCACCATAAAATGATTTTATTAAATTTTCCTTAATCATAGTAATAGCCTGCATTGCAAGTGGATCTGAAAAGGCAGATTTTAATGAAGCAACATAAGCTTCAATAGCATGAGTTAATGCGTCCATTCCAGTATGTGCTGTAAGCTTTGCTGGCATTGTTTCTGCCAAAGATGGATCTACTATAGCTACATCTGGAGTTAAATTAAAATCAGCCAACGGATATTTTATTTCAGTTTTATAATCGGTTATAACTGAAAAAGCTGTAACTTCTGTTGCTGTACCACTTGTAGATGGTATAGCAGCAAATTTTGCTTTTTGCCTTAATTCTGGAATTCCAAAAGGAACTACTGCTTGTTCAAAAGTAAAATCTGGATATTCATAAAATATCCACATAGCTTTAGCTGCATCTATTGGAGAACCTCCACCTATTGCTACTATCCAATCAGGCTCAAATTCTCTCATAATCTTTGCACCTTTCATAACTGTTTCAACAGACGGATCAGGTTCAACTCCCTCTATAAGTTTAATTTCAAATCCACCTTCTTTTAAATAAGATATGGTTTTATCTAAAAACCCAAATTTTCTCATAGAACTTCCGCCGGTAACTACAACTGCCTTTTTACCTTTTAATGTTTTTAAAGCTTCTAGAGAATTTTTCCCAAAATAAATATCTCTTGGTAAAGTAAATCTATTCATCTAGCATTCCTCCTGTTTTTTATATTTGATTGATATTTTTTTAACATTTTTATTCTAACACATTTTACTTTTTTATAAAAGTACTATTTATGAAATATTTGTTAAAAGTATAAAAAAATCAAAAGCCATAGATAAAATTAGAAAAAATCTTTTTATATATATGGCTTTTGATTTATTAAATTATACAAATATTGGTTTTAAACAATTAATTAAATGACATTATATTAACAATTATTTATCACTTTTATCTTTTAGTAAATAAGTAAGAGTCATAAGATGTTCGCTTAAATGAACATTTTCAACTACAACATTTTCTGGAACTACTAAATCAGTTGGTGCAAAATTCCAAATTCCTTTAACTCCACCTTCTACAAGAGTATCACATATTTTTTGTGCACTTGCTTTAGGTACACATATTATTCCTATATCTATTTTGTTATTTTTAAGAAAATCAGGTAAATTATCTATATCATCAATTTCTACGTCTCTTATTTTAATACCTATTAATTTTGGATTTGCATCAAAAATTCCTTTTAAAGAAAATCCTAATTTTTCAAATCTTGTATAATTTGCAATAGCTTGACCTATATTACCTGCCCCTATAATAACTGTGTTGTAAGATCTAGTAAGTCCTAATATATCACTTATTTCATTATATAAATCTTTTACATTATATCCATATCCCTGCTGGCCAAAATCTCCAAAACAATTTAGATCTTGTCTTATTTGGGACGCTGTAAATCCTATTTTTTCACCAAGTTCTTTAGATGATATTCTATCAACATCATTTTTCATCAATTCTTGCAAATATCTATGATACTTTGGCAACCTTTTAATAACTGCCATTGATATATTGCTTTTTTTCTTTTCCATAACCGCACCTCTCTTTTTATCTATACATTAATAGTATGACTTAAATTATATTTACTGTCAATATTTTAACATATTTCTAAAGTTTAAAACATCTTTGTTATAATTAATACTACAAAAAAATTTACATTCATAGTAGAATATAAATTATGTATATTATGTATACATACAAATTTGTTATTAAATATTATTTTTAAATATAAAATATATTTAAAATACATTTTGATTATATTCTTTTACATTATCACAATATTCAAATTCATTTTTAATATTTATTAATGCTTGGTTTCACAAATCAAGTATTTTATCATTTAATATTATACTTATTTTTTAAAGATATAAATATCAAAGCCTTTAAATTTTATGAAAATATATTTTTTAGAAATAAAATATAACATTAAATTTAACAAAACATTTTAGGAAGGTGAAAAAATGATAGTTTTAAGTTGTAAAGATATTCATAAAAGTTATGGTATAAATGTAATTATAGATAAAGTTACTTTTAATATAAATGAAGGAGAAAAAGTAGGTTTAATAGGAGCTAATGGTGCAGGTAAAACTACTCTTTTTAAAATTTTAGCAGGTGAACTTGAAGCAGATAGCGGAGAAATTTTTATAGATAAAAATAAAAAAATTGGCTACCTTTCTCAACACCTTTCTCTTGAAAATAACAATACCATATATGAAGAATTATTAAAAGTATTTAAAGATTTGATAGAATTGGAAAATAGAATTAAAGAACTTGAGATAAAACTAAATGAACCTTACGATAGGTCTAAAGAAGAATATCATAAAAAAATAATAGAACAATATACAACATTATCTGATATTTATAATAATCGTGGAGGTTACACATATAAGGGAGAAATTAGCAAAATATTAAAAGGTTTGGGGTTTAATGAAGAAGATTTTAATAAAAACATAAATATATTAAGTGGAGGTCAAAAGACAAGAGTTGCTCTTTGCAAACTTCTTCTTGAGAGTCCTGATATACTTTTTCTTGATGAACCTACTAATCATCTTGATTTAGATGCTATTGAATGGCTAGAAGAATATCTAAAATCTTATAAAGGTACAATTATAATAATATCTCATGATAGATTTTTCTTAGACTCTATAACTACAAAAACTCTGGAAATGATAAATGGACATATAAATACTTATAATGGTAATTATACTTTCTTTGTAGAACAGAAAAAGAAAAATTATGAAATTCAGTTAAAGGCATATTCTCTGCAGCAAGCTGAAATTAAAAGGCAAGAAGAAATAATAGAAAAATATCGTTCATTCAACAGAGAAAAAAGCATAAAAGCGGCTGAAAGCAGAGAAAAAGCTTTAGAAAAAATGGAAAAAATAGCTCCTCCTGCTGCTATTTTAAAAGCCTCTAAAATTAAATTTGAAACTCAGATTAAATCTGGTAATGATGTTCTTCATATTGAAAATTTGAGCAAAAGTTATGGTGATAAAAAACTTTTTTATAATTTAAATATGGATATAAAAAGAGGAGAAAAGACAGCTCTTATTGGTGAAAACGGTCGTGGAAAAACTACTCTTTTTAAAATAATAATGGATAAAGTTTCACAAGATAATGGTGTAAAAGTTCTTGGTAAAAATGTAAATATAGGTTATTACGATCAGGAACAATCAGATTTACATGAAGAAAAATCTATTTTAGATGAAGTATGGGATGAATTTCCAGAAATGACTACAACACAAATTAGAAATGCTTTAGCTGCTTTTTTATTTACTGGAGATGATGTATTTAAAACAATCTCTACTTTAAGCGGCGGAGAAAAATGTAGAATAAATCTTTTAAAGCTTATGCTTTCAAAATCAAATTTTCTTCTTTTAGATGAACCTACAAATCATCTTGATATAATATCGCGTGAAGCTTTAGAGGATGCTATTTTAAATTATGATGGAACAGTTCTTGTAATATCTCATGACAGATATTTCTTAAATAAAGTTGTGAATAAAATATATGAACTTAAGGAAGATGGTATTAAAGAATATCTTGGTAATTATAACTATTTTATAGAGAAAAAGAAAAATCCATTAAGATATGAAGAAGAATCTATTAATGAAGGAAAAACTAAAACTCAAATTCAAGAAGAGAGGAAAAAGAAAAGAGAATTAGAAAAGCAGCTTAAAGAAAAGCAGCTTAAAATAAAAGAAATTGAAATTTCTATTGAAAATAATGAAAATAAACTTTTAAAGCTTCAAGAAAAACTTTGTCTTGAAGAAGTATATTCTAATCCTAAAAAAAGTGAAGAAATAAATAAGGAAATACTTTCTATAGAAAATTCGTTAAAAATACTTTATTCAAAATGGGAAGAATTAATATAAGTTTAGAAAGGCCTTTGTAAACTATTTTATATTTTACAAAGGCCTTTTATTTTTAAAAAATTATATAATATAATAGAGGTATAAATATAGCTGGGAGCATGTTTGCTACCTTTATCTTATATGTTCCAAGCATATTAAGTCCAAGACCCATAATTAAAATACTTCCTACTGCGGAAACTTCTACTATAATGTACTCTAGAAGCCACCCTTGAAGAAAAGATGCTGTTAAAGTTATAATCCCTTGATATATAAATACAGTAATTGCTGAAAAAACTACTCCTATTCCTAAAGTAGATGTAAACATTATTGATGATATTCCATCTAATATAGCCTTTGTAAAAAGAATACTATAATCCCCTTTAAGTCCACTATTTAATGAACCAACTATAGACATAGCACCTACACAAAACACCAAGCTTGCAGTTACAAATCCTTCTGAAATCTTTCCCCCTTTTCCTTTAAATTTAGCTTCTATATTATCTCCTAAATTTTTAAGAGCTTTATCTATATCTATAAATTCTCCAATAAGTGTACCTAAGATTAATGAACATATTATTAAAATCATGTTTTTAGACTTAATTGCTCCATTAATTCCAATTACTAAAACACATAAAGCTAAAGCTTTCATTATACTCTCATTAATTTTTTTAGGTATTCCCCCTTTTAATAAAAAGCCTATTAAACTCCCTATAATAATAGCTAATGTGTTAACTACTGTCCCTAACAAATTTATGCCTCCTTTCACAATTAACTATTATTATAACTTGCATATCATTATTTTTAAATACATATTTATAAAATTAATTCCAAAAATCTTGAGTATCTGGTGAACCTTCAAGATTTTCGTTAACTATAATTTCAAGTTCTGTAATACCTATAACATTATCAATTTTTACTTTAGGATACTTTCTTTCAAACATTTCTTGTACTTGAAATATATCTAAATTTTCATCTTTATATTTTTTAAACACTCTCATACAAGCTTTTTTTATATTATCTTCAGATTTTTTCTTAAGTTCAATTATAGTTTTATCATTTAAAAATGCATTCTTTTGAATTTCTTCTATATTAGTTTTTACTTCTATATCTTTTATTAATTTTACTCTTTTCCCATCATATTCTATGTAGGTTTTAGTATTATTTTTTAATATATTAAGGGATATAAATTTATCCTTATTATTAGGATTACTTACCTCAAGGCTTCCTGTTTTTAAAGTATTCATTAAAAAATTATAGCCTTCACCATCTACTCTAGGAAGAACTGTTTCAAATTTGTCATTTTTAATTATTGCTCCACCTAATATCTCCATTCTTTGATCTAATTGATCTTTTTTTATTCCAATAAGAGTAACAACTTCTGTTTTACTCCCAATAAGTCTCAAATTTAAATAGTCATTAAGAGAAAGTCTTACAGATCTAGTAGAAGCTCCTTCATTACTAATAAGATCTTTTAAAAGAATACCTAAATATTCTTCTTCTGAAACACCTAAATTCAATAAATTTTCAGGACTTTCTTCTGTCATTACTAAATATGGTCTTATTATAAACTCTTGATTTCTATCAAAAATATCAATCCAATTATCTATACCTTCTTTTGCTGCCCTAATTGTAAACATAACTATTTTATTTTGAGTATAATTAAGCTTATAGCTTGTTGCTAAATTTATATCTCTAAGAGCTTCATAAGCTGTTTTTCCAGTACCTTGAATTAATATTCTCTGCCCTTTTTCAGATCCTGAGCTTGAACTTCTAAAAGGCTTAAATGCCTCAACATAAATTATAGGTCTTTTATCTTTGTCTATATCTATTATAACTGAAGTTACAAACAAAATTTTATTTATATCACTATAACTAAAACAACCAGAAAAAAATAGGCTCATTATAATTATTAAGCTAACTATTTTTTTCATCTTTTTCACCTTCATCAAAAATATTATTACTCATATTTCTTAAATAATTGGTAGTTATAATATCTTTATGTTTATATTTTCTAAGTGTTCCAACGGGGAATAAATAAGGATATCCGCAAGTATTTAATCCTGCAAGATGTGATACAAAAATACAAAAACCTATATAAAAACCTGGAAGTCCTAAAATTGAAGAAAATAATATTATTACAAGATTCCAAATAGCTATAGCTGTATATACTTTAGGAACTAAAAAAGAACAAATAGAACTTACTGCTACTATTATAAGTGTTGTTTGAGATGCAAGTCCAGAACCTACAGTAGCATCACCTAATATAAGAGCTCCAACTAAACTCATAGTCAATCCAATAGGTTGAGGTAGTCTAATACCTGCCTCTCTTGAAAGCTGAAAAAAGAAATTCATAAGAAGAACTTCTATTACAGTTGGAAACGGTACTCCTGCTCTTGAAATTGCAAGCCTGAAAGTAAACATATAAGGTATTAAAGAAAAATGATGCGTTACAACTGCAATATAAAATCCTGTAAGAAAAGTTGCAAGCCAAAAAGCTATCCATCTAAGTATTCTTGTAAAATTTGAAAAGAAAATATTTGAATAATAATCGTCTCCTGTTTGAAAATTTTCAATAAAAAAATATGGAGCTACAGCAACAAAAGGGGTTCCATCAAGCAATATAGCTATTCTTCCTTCACATAACTTAGAAGCTATTACATCAGGCTTTTCTGTATATCCTATAGTATCAAAAGCAGTATTTTTACATTTTAATTTTTCTTCTATATAGTTAATATCTAATACAGCCTCAGTTTTAATGCTTTTAATCTGATTTCTTATATATTCAATAAGTTTTTCAGGTGCTGATTTTTCTATATACGCTATAACGACCAATGTATTTGTTTTATCTCCAACTATCATATTTTCAAATTTTAAATTTGAGTCTTTTATTCTTCTTCTAATAAGTGATAAATTATCATTTAATACTTCAT
This sequence comes from Clostridium prolinivorans, assembly GCF_004011155.1. Taxonomy (GTDB): domain Bacteria; phylum Bacillota; class Clostridia; order Clostridiales; family Clostridiaceae; genus Clostridium_AT; species Clostridium_AT prolinivorans. The sequence goes on from NZ_RJWG01000008.1 coordinate 42,465, forward strand.
TAAATCCTTCTCTAGAACCTTTTATCTGAGTCTCCGTTGGTGGTGTTGTTATAGCTCTTTTAGTAAATCCTTTTGCATCACAATATAAAATTTCTTTAATAAAGCTAAATATTAAAATAACATCACCTGAAAGCAAATGAAGCAAAAGATCATCCTTAGTTTTTACAACTTCTAATGAACTTACAGATAAGATCCCCTTTTTTATATCAAGTATATTACCTATATTGTTTCTATACTTTGAAAGCGGGAATATAATAAATTCACTTATAAACTTTGAATCACACATACTATCTATATATATTACATTTATAATGCCCCTATCTGTAATTATTTCTCTATATTTTATATCAAAACTACTTTTAAATATATCTTTTATATATAAAAGTACATTTTCATTCATTACACTCACCCAATTTATTATTTGCTTTTTTATAGATTAATATCCCTAATTTTAGTCAAAAATAAAAATATAATTTTTTATTAAGGAGTGTTCGTTTTTGGATAAATTTACATCAAAACATTTAATATTTTTAATTTTAGGAACCACTATAGTGTCTTTAAAAACTTACCCCACTGTTTTTATGAAAAATGGTGGAAGAGATAGCTGGATTGCAATAATAATATCTTCAATACTAATTCTTATATATTTTATTTATATAATTAAAATCTGCCAAAAGACTAATACATATAGTCTTTATAAAATATACTGCAGTGCTTTAGGAAAAATTTTAGGTACTATTTTTATTTTTTTATTTATAATATCACTTTTTATAACTTTAATAGAATGCTCTTCTATTGAAGCTAATTCTATGCATACAAATATGCTTTTAAATACACCTCAATGGTTTTTGCTTATTTTTTTTATAGTTCCAGCTATATATACTGTAAAAAAAGGAAAAGTAGCCGTAATTACTGTATCTTGTATAGGATTAATTTTTATAATGATAGCAGGAATAAATTTAGCTATTCTTTCAGCAAAATATAAAAATTATAGATATCTGTTTCCAATTTTTAAAGATGGAATAACAACTAACTTTATTATTTCAATATTAAAGTCTTTAGGATTGTACGGTTCTATTTCTATAACTCTTCCTTATCTTTGTGAAATTAAAAATAAAAAAACTATTATAAAAGACAGTCTAATAGGACTTTTTATAGTTATTCAAATGCAAATTATATCAGTTACAGGAGTTATTATGACTTTTGGAATAAATAGATCCAATTTAATATCTTATCCTAAATTAATTCAAACTCAGCGTATAAGTATTTTAGATTTTCTTGAAATGGGAGAACTTTTTGTAATGCTTCAAATGGTAGGAGGATGGTTTATAAAATATATTCTTACTTTTTTTGCTATATTTTTACTTTTAAAAGAACTAAATATAAATAATAAATATATACACTATTTTATAAGTATATTAGTTTTTATATTTGCATATTGGGTTTCCTCTAATTTATTCAGGCTATTTAGACTTTTAGAATATTATTCATATTTTTCTTTAATAAGCCTTATTATAATTCCTTTTATAATATTTACAATTCATTATTTAAAAAACAAAAATTCTTTAACATAAATTTAAAATAATTTTATGTATAATTTAAAATACTATTGTTTTTTTTTTTATATATGCTATAATAATAATCGAGAAGTATCTCAATTATATATTCGGGTCAATTTTTCAAGGAACTCTTATCCCCTTTAATCATAAAAGGGAAGTTACCAAGAACAATTAGTCCCTATGATTAAGGAGGATTTTTATAATGTCAGACAAGAACATCGTATGCAAAGATTGCGGAAAAGAATTTATATTTACTGAAGGTGAACAAGCTTTCTATAAAGAAAAAGGATTTGAAAATGATCCAGTTAGATGCCCAGAATGCAGAAAAGCTAGAAAAGTTCAAAAGAACAGCCAAAGAGAAAGAAGATATTAAAAAAAGAGAGGTTATTCCTCTCTTTTTTTAATTTTAAATTTTATCTTTTATTCCTGATTTAGAAAGTGCTATATAAAGAGGAAGTGCAATAACTATTCCTATTATTGCTTGTGCTATATTAGTTGGAACATCTTTTAATGATATTATTAAACTTTCAGTAAACGCTTTTTTTTCTGGATTTAAAAAAGTTAATATAATAGCTCCTGAAAAATAATAAGCTGCTATCATCCAAATACCACCTATAATAAAGGCTAAAATATTATTCCATATATTTTCTCCTTTGTAGTTACCTCTATAAGCAATTTCTGCAGTAATATAAGCCATTAATGCTTTAATTACAAAAGTAAAAGGCGCCCAAGTTATATATCCTAAAGTAATATCAAAAAGAGACATTCCTATAGCTGAAGCTGCCGCTGCTTTTTTCTTTCCTAATAATAGTGCAGCTAAAAATACCATGCTATCTCCTGCATGCATTACTCCCATAAAAGTTTTTATTGGAACAATATAAGCTGCTACAAAAATTACAGCTGCCATTAATCCAACTTTGACAATAGCATTAACACTAAAACTATTATTCATTTCATTTCTTTCCATTTAATTCTCCTCACTTCTATTGATAAATAATACCTATAAATTTAAATATGAAAATTTTTAAATTTAAAATATATATTTTAAATTTAATTTTTAAATAGCAAGCTTGCTTATTTATAAATTAGTGCACTAATATTTATATTATAATTATATTACTGTGAGTATAATATTAAAAGTGTATGGATACTCTATGTGAATATATAAATTGATATTTTTATAATAATTTATAAAAATATAGTCAATAATAAACATTGCTAAATTATTTTTATGTAATTTAAAATTTTTATTGTTGAAATACAGTTTATTTAAAATATAAAATAAATTAGAGGAGGAAGCCTATATGACATTCTTACGTTGGATTGGCGGATTTATAGTTTTATTTTGGCTTATTACCCTTATATTTAAAATTGGAGGAAATATAATAAATATACTTATTATAGCATCTGCTGCAGTTTTTATTTTAGATATACTTTTTACAAAGAAAAAAGCAATATAATCTTTTTAAGTAAATATATTATAAATAATAAATATATTTATATTTCTAAATTTATATATAATTTTAAAAACATTATTATTAAAATAAATAAAAAATCATACATAAAAAATTTTTTTATGTATGATTTTTTTATTTAATAACATGATTATCTCACAAAAAATCTTTTTATTAAGTATTGATCTCTGTATAATAGATTTAATAAATTTAGAAGTACTATAAATTGTATAGTAAAAATTAATTTACAGCTTCTATAGAAAGTACTGTAAAAAGTTATTTATTACAATTTGTAATAGATAAAAATTTATATTTTGATTTTATATTTTGATATTGTAGGTTAATCATAATATATGTTTTTATTTACTTTATAATATAATATTTTCATTTACAACAAATTTTATTATTCATTGTTTTTACCGATGTCAGATAAAACTAATCCTTTATTATGCTCTAATGCCCAGCTTATAGCCCAGTCACTTTGGAATATCAAAAGATTCCTATCTTTTAAGTCTTTAACTTTTTTTGTATCACTGGTTAAGTTTAGTTCATTTACATCAGTTTCTGTACTTTCAATCCATCTAATATATTTAAATGGAAGTCTATCCATTTTAATATCTACACCATATTCATGTTTAAGTCTATATTCAAGTACTTCAAATTGAAGTACTCCAACAACACCAACTATTATTTCTTCAATTCCTATATTAAATTCTTTAAAAATTTGTATAGCTCCTTCTTGAGCAATTTGTGTAATACCCTTTATAAACTGTTTTCTTTTCATAGTATCTACAGTTCTTACTTTTGCAAAATATTCTGGAGCAAATGTAGGAATACCTTCAAATTTAAATTTTTTAGTGCTTTCACATAATGTATCTCCTATGCTGAATATTCCTGGATCAAAAACTCCAATTATATCTCCAGCATAAGCCTCTTCAACAATCTCTCTATCTTGTGCTAAAAATTGCTGTGGTTGAGAAAGTTTTATTTTGTTCCCAGTTTGAACATGATAAACTTCCATACCTTTTTTAAACTTTCCAGAACAAATTCTCATAAAAGCTATTCTATCTCTATGTGCTGGATTCATATTGGCTTGTATTTTAAATACAAAAGCAGAAAATTCTGGACTAAAAACATCTATCTCTCCAATATCTGATTGCCTTGGAAGTGGAGCTGTTGTAAGATCTAAAAAAGCTTTTAAAAAAGGTTCTACACCAAAATTTGTAAGAGCACTTCCGAAAAAAACTGGAGTAAGCTCTCCACGCCTTACCTTTTCTATATCAAATTTATCACCGGCTATGTCTAAAAGTTCTATATCTTCCATAAGTTTTTTATGGAGACTTTCTCCAATTAAATCTTCAAATACTTTATCTTTAATATTACCTTCAATGGACTGAACTAAAGTTTGACCATGATTTCCACCATTAAAAGCCTGTATAATATTTTTATTTCTATCATATACTCCTTTAAAATCGACTCCTGATCCAATTGGCCAATTCATAGGATAAGATTTTATGCCAAGTTCTTGTTCTATATCTTCTAAAAGCTCAAAGGGATCTTTAGTTTCTCTATCCATTTTATTTATAAAAGTAAATATTGGAATTCCTCTTATGCTACATACATGAAAAAGCTTTCTAGTCTGTTCCTCAACCCCTTTGGCTCCATCTATTACCATAACTGCACTATCAGCAGCCATAAGTGTTCTATAAGTATCTTCACTAAAATCCTGATGACCAGGAGTATCCAAAATATTTATGCAATAACCTTCATAATTAAATTGCATAACAGAAGATGTAACAGAAATTCCTCTTTGTTTTTCTATTTCCATCCAATCTGAAACTGCATGTTTAGAAGCTTTTCTTGCTTTTACTGAACCTGCAAGCCTTATCGCTCCTCCATATAAAAGAAGTTTTTCAGTTAAAGTAGTTTTACCTGCATCTGGGTGAGATATTATAGCAAAAGTTCTTCTTTTTTCTATCTCATTTATTAAATTTTCCAAAATTGTTTTCTCCTTTCAATAATTTATATCTATAAAAGCATTATTATCTACATTGGATTATACTTCTTTTTAATTTTAACATTTATATTAAATTTTTATATATAATTTAAAAACTCTATAGATTATAACAATTTACATAAATTTTTTCAATTATTTTTTTAAAACGCATTTGATAACATTTACATACTATTTGCTACTATTCATTTTATTTTTTATTTTGTTATAATAATATTATGATAAAAATCTTTCTGAAATATTTATTTAGGGGGGAATTCTATGTATAAATTAATAGCAGTTGATATGGACGGTACACTTTTAAAGGAAGATAGGTCTATATCAAAAGAGACCTATAAAGCTATTCAAAATGCAAAAGCTAAAGGTGTAAAAGTTGTTTTAACTACTGGAAGACCTATGGATGGAATAACATCATATCTTAATAAATTAAATTTAATAAGTGAAAATGATTATGCAATAGCATACAATGGTGCTCTTATACAAAATACTAAAACAAAAGAGGTTATAGCTAAAACCACTATGTCAATAGATGATATTAATTACTTATATAAATTAAGTCAAGATTTACAAGTTAATATACATGCATTAACTGATAAAATTTGCATAACACCTAAATGGAATAAATACAGCCAATTAGAATCTGATATGAATGATATTCCATTAAATATTATAGATTTTAATAACATTGATAAAGATACAACTATAGTAAAAATAATGTTCATAGATGAACCTGAAATTCTTGAAAAAGCTATAAATAATCTTCCAAAAGAAGTATATGATAAATATACAGTACTTAGGAGTGCTCCTTATTTCTTAGAATTTTTGGATAAAAATGTAAACAAAGGACAAGGAGTCAAAACTCTTTCTGAAATTTTAGGTATAAAACAAGAAGAAGTTATTTGTATAGGAGATGCAGGAAATGATCTTCATATGATACAATTTGCTGGATTAGGAGTAGCAATGGGCAATGCATTTCCAGAAGTAAAAGAAATAGCTGATTATATAACTTTAAGCAATGAAGATGATGGTGTAGCTCATGTTATAAATAAATTCATACTTAACGATGAAAAGGCAAGTTAATGAGAGTCATTTGACTCTCATATTTTTCTCTCATATTTTTATAAATAATTATAAAATAATACCAGAATTTTTAATTAAAAATTCTGGTATTAAAATTTGGTGACTCCTAGGGGAATCGAACCCCTGTTTTCACCGTGAGAGGGTGACGTCTTAACCGCTTGACCAAGGAGCCATATAATAAGTAAACTGACAAATTATATTTTAACTCCATAATAGCATATTGTCAATGGAAATTAAAAATAAAATGCAGCCTCATCAATAAATTATTTTAATTGAGAGGCTGCATATTTTTATATTTAATAAATTTAATTAGTTTTTAAAATTTATAATTAGAAGTAATTATAAATTTTTTTCATAAGCTTCAATCATTTTTTTAACCATTTGGCCACCTACTGACCCTACTTCTCTAGAAGTTAAATCTCCATTATAACCTTCTTTAAGATTAACTCCTACTTCTCTTGCTGCTTCCATTTTAAATCTATCTAAACCTGCTTTTGCTTGTGGTACTAAAACTTTATTGCTTCTAGCCATGATAAAATCCTCCTTTTAAATTAAATTTTAAATTTATATTGGTGTTGCTTTGTACTATTAATTTGCTCAAATTTTAGATTAATATCCTATAAAAATAAATACAATTTAGCCTAATTTATCCATAGTAAAAAATAAAATAAAGATAATTTAATTTAAAAAACGGATGGTTAAGCACCATCCGTTTTTATATTTAAAATAATAAAATATTTAAAATTTTTATAAAACTAAGTAAAAATATAGAAAACTCTATATGCTGTTTATATAATAATTTTAATTTATATAAAAATCAAAATTATCTGCTTTGGTTAACAATAGCAATACTATTACTACATCCAATCCTGCTTGCTCCTGCATTTATCATGTCCATAGCAGTTTTATAATCTCTAATTCCGCCTGAAGCTTTTACTCCTAAATCTTCACCTACAACTTTTCTCATTAACGCAATATCTTCTACAGTAGCTCCACCTGTTGAAAACCCTGTTGAAGTTTTAACGAAATCAGCTTTAGCTTCTTTAGCTATTTCACAAGCTTTTATTTTTTCTTCTTCTGTTAATAAACAAGTTTCTATAATAACCTTTACTATAGCCTTTCCTTTTGCTGCATTAACTACTTCTTCTATATCTTCTTTTACTAAAGTATAATTTTTATCTTTTAATGCTCCAATATTTATAACCATATCTATTTCATTTGCACCATTTTTTATAGCATCAATTGTTTCAAATGCTTTAGCTTCTTTACTCATTGCACCTAATGGGAATCCAACTACTGTACAAGTCTTTACACCACTTCCAAAAAGTTCAGTACTTACTAATTTAGTATAACATCCATTTACACAAACAGATGCAAAATTATATTCTAAAGCTTCTTTGCAAAGTTTCTTTACATCTTCTGCTGTCGCTTCAGGTTTTAGTAAAGTATGATCTATATACTTAGCTATATCCATATTAATCTCTCCTTAAATTTAACTTTATTTTAAATTTTATTAAGTCTGTTCTAATATATATGCTTGTATATTATATATATTTTAACTTTTATATATAATTAACGTGATCCCTTTTCATAAGGTACTCCATCTGCCTTAGGTGCTACTGATCTTCCAACAAAAAGAATTAATACTATAATTGTTAAAATATATGGAAGCATTGCAAGAATTTCTGAAGGTATAGCAAAACGTCCTCCACCCAATATAACAGTTAAAGCTTGTGAAAATCCAAATAGTAAGCAGGCTCCATAAGCTCCATGAGGCGTCCATTTACCAAATATAACTGCAGCTAAAGCTATAAATCCTTGCCCACTAATAGCTGTTTGACTAAATTGAGGAATAATAGCTAGTGTCATTGCTGCACCACCAAAACCTGCTAAAATTCCTGAAATTATAACACATACATATCTAACCTTAGTTACACTAATTCCCATAGTATCTGCTGCTGCTGGGTTTTCTCCAACTGAACGGATATGAAGTCCCCATTTCGTCCTATAAAGTATAAACCATAAAAGTACTGTTAAAATTAAAGCTATAAGAACTGTACTATCTACATTTAAACTTTTAAGTATATTATTCGATACATTTTCTCCGAATATTTTAGGTAATTTTTTTGGTACTGGTGGTGTCATAGTTGCTCCAGCAAAAAATAATCTACATAAAAATAATGCAAACCCTGGTCCGATCAAATTTATTGCAATACCAGAAATTGTTTGGTCTGCTTTAAAACTAACAGCTGCTACTGCATGCATTAAAGCAATTAATCCTCCTGAAATACCTGCTAAAAAAAATCCAAGCCAAGGGTTCCCTGAATAATATCCAACTGCTGCACCTGTAAAAGCACCCATTACCATCATGCCTTCAATGCCGATATTTACAACTCCAGCACGTTCAGAAAGTACACCTCCAAGTGCTCCAAAAATTAATGGTGCTGAATACATTAAGGTAATTCCTATTAATAGTAGAATGCTATTTAACATTTATCTCACCTCTTTTTAAAAGTTTATCGGCTAAAACAGGCACGATTTTTGTTAAAGCTACAAAGAATACAATAGTACCCATCATAATATTAATTATTTCAGATGGAGCTCCTATAGCAGATTGTATAGCTTGACCTCCATAAATTAATCCTCCAAAAAGTAATCCTGAAAAGATACATCCTATAGGCGAACTACCTGCAATTAATGCAACTGACATACCATTAAACCCATTATTTTCAAAAGCTGCCATAGTTGATATTTTATGTGGTGCAACTCCAGTAATAGATAAAGCTCCTGCTAATCCTGAAAGTGCTCCAGCAATAAGCATTGCCTGAATTATATTCTTGTTAACATTTATACCTGCAAATTCTGCTGCATATTTATTTGATCCAACTGCACGAAGCTCATAACCTTTAGAAGATTTATATAATAATAGCCATATTACAATAGCTGCTATTATTGCAACTATAATTCCAATATTCATATCAGTTTTTAACAACATATCAGAAAGCCATTTATGCTTTGATAACGTTTCTATTCCTGCGTCTGAATTTTTCCAATTTTCAAGAATTGTCGTAAATCCAGATTTATTTATCATATAAGTTGCAGTTGAACTTGGTTGGTGAAATTCTTTAAGTCCTACAACAAAATTTGATAAATAAAGAGCAATCCAGTTTAGCATTATGCTTGTTATAACTTCATGTATTCCAAACTTAGCTTTTAATAATCCTACAATTCCTCCATATAAAGCTCCTGCTATTACACCTGCAAGAATTATTATAGGAATTTGTAAAACTGGTGGTAAATCTAATTTTATACCAACTATTGTAGTTACAATTGTTCCTACAATATATTGCCCTTCAGCACCAATATTGAACAATCCAGTTTTAAAAGCAAAAGCAACACTTAACCCTGTTAATATAATTGGTGTGGATTTAATAATAGTATTTGATATATATTTAGGCTTTGAAAAAATTCCTTTAAAAAGTGCACTAAAGGCTTCAAAAGGATTATAACCTGCAGCACTAAGTACTATAGCAGCTACTATAAATCCAAAAAAGATTGCAATAAATGTTGAAGTAATCGGCTTTTTAAGTATATTAACTACTTTTTTCATTTAGTTTACCTCCTGCCATTAGTAACCCAATCGTATTTTCATCTACTTCTCCTTGTTTAAATGTTTCCACAATAGTTCCATCGTAAATAACAGCTATTGTATCCGATACATTCATGACTTCATCAAGCTCTAAAGAAATTAAAAGAACTGCCTTTCCTTTATCCCTTTCATTTATTAAAGTCTTATGCACATATTCAATTGCTCCTACATCCATACCACGAGTTGGTTGTACTGCAATTAATAAATCAGGGTTATTAGCTACTTCTCTTGCTATTATAAGCTTTTGCTGATTTCCTCCTGATAAACCTCTAACTGGCATCAATTCACAGTTTTCAGGTCTAACATCATAATCTTTTATAAGCTTTTTTGTATGCTCAACAATTTTTTCTTTATCTAAAAATCCTTTTTTACAAAATGGTTCTTTATTGTATTTTTCAATTATTGCATTTTCAGAAACAGTAAAATCTAATACTAATCCACGTTTTTGTCTATCTTCATGAATTGTTGAAATTTTATGTTTAATTACATTTTGTGGAGTTGTATTTTGTATTTCTTCCCCATTTATTTTAATAGTACCACTTTCAACTTTTGTAAGACATGTTATAGCTTCTACTAATTCTTTTTGTCCATTGCCATCAATACCAGCGATACCAACAATTTCTCCCCTATGAACTTTAAGTGATAAATTTTTAACAGCATCTAACTTTCTTTCATTTTTTACAGTTAAGTTATTTATTTCAAATACAACTTCTTTAGGTTTTGCAGGTGTTTTATTAACAACTAAGTTAACCTCATGCCCTACCATCATAGTTGCAAGTTCTTCTTTACTAACCTCATTAACCTTAACTGTATCTACATACTTTCCTCTACGTATAATTGTACAAACATCAGATGATTCCTTTATTTCTTTTAATTTATGTGTAATTATAATAATTGTCTTTCCATCTTCTATAAGATTATGCATAATTTTAATTAGCTCTCGTATTTCCTGTGGAGTTAACACTGCTGTAGGCTCATCAAGTATTAATAAATCTGCTCCACGATACAATGCTTTTAATATTTCAACACGTTGCTGCATACCAACAGAAATGTTTTCAATCTTTGCATCAGGATCTACTTCAAGCCCATATTTCTTAACAATATTCAATATTTCATTACGTGCCTTTTTCATATTTGTTACGCCAAATTTATTAGTAATTTCGCTTCCTAGAACAATATTTTCTGTAACAGTAAAATTATCAACTAACATAAAATGCTGATGAACCATTCCAATACCATTTTTAATTGCTATTCCAGGATTTTTAATATTTACTTTCTTACCATTAAGATATATTTCCCCTTTATCAGCTTTATATAATCCATAAAGAACATTCATAAGTGTACTTTTCCCCGCCCCATTTTCTCCCAATAATGCATGAATAGTTCCCTTTTTGACATCTAAATTGATATCATCTAATGCACAAAATGTACCAAACATCTTTGTAATCCCACGCATTTGAACTGCATATTGTTCACTGATTTCCATCCTAATTCCTCCTTTCGTCATATGCTTTGCCAGCAATACATTTTTATACTGCTGGCAAAGATCTGACTTTAAATATAAGTTACTAAATTTTTAGGCTCATAAGTTTAAGTTGAATTTTATAATTTATTTTTAAATTCGTTATAAGTTTTTTCATCAAATGGAACAACTATTGAACCGTCTTTAATTTTTTCTTCTAATTTTATTGTTGCTTCATAAACTTCTGGTTTTACATTTTTATTTTCCTTAGGAATACCAACAGCACCTTCTTTTAATCCATAAGTATAAGTTTTTCCGCCAATTTTGTTACCATTCATAGCTTCTTCAGAAACTTTTGCAACTGCTACATTTACTAACTTTAATGCAGAAGTTAAGACATTATCAGGAGCTAAATAGGACTGATCACGGTCAACACCTATTGCAAACTTACCAGCTTCTTTAGCTGCATCAATTACTCCTACTCCTGTACCGCCAGCTGCATGGAAAACAATGTCACATCCAGCAGAGAACATTTTATTTGCTATAGCTTTACCTTTTGAAGCATCTGAAAAGCTTTCAGCATATTGAACATCTACATTAATAGGCTTTCCTAATTCTTTTGATGCATAAAGTACACCAGCTTGATATCCATATTGGAATTGATCTATTACAGGGCTTTTTATACCTCCTACAAATCCTACTCTACCTGTCTTTGTAGTTTTTCCTGCTATATATCCAACAAGGAATGAAGGTTCTTCTGCTCTAAATGTAACTCCTGTAACATTTTCTGGTGTATTATCTCCATAGGAATTATCTACAATAGCATAATTTACATCCTTATTTATTTTTGCAGCATTTAATATTGCATCTGCCATAGCAAATCCAATACCCCAAATTAAGTTATTTCCTGAATCAACAAGTTTGTCCAAGTTGGTACTGTAATCTGTTTCTTGCTTTGATTCTAGATAACTTACTTTTGCTCCAGTTTTTCTTGAAAATTCTTGTAAGCCTTCCCAAGAAGATTGATTGAAAGATTGGTCGCTAACACCGCCAGTATCTGTTACCATTGCAACACTAAAATTTTTAGTTTCCTTTTTTTCTTCATTTGTCTTAGGCTGGCTGCTTCCACATCCTGCTAATGTACCCATAATAACTGTAGCTGACATTACTAATGCAATAATTTTTTTCATAAGTTTTTCCTCCTTAAAATTAATATATTATTTTGCTATTTCAAGTGCAATTTCCATCATGTCAGTAAAACTAAGCTGTCTTTCTTCTGCTGAAAGCGACTCTCCAGTCAGCAGACTGTCTGAAATTGTAAGTAGACATAGTGCATTTTTTCTAGCTTGAGCAGCATTCATATAAAGTGCCGCTGCTTCCATTTCTACTGCTAAAATACCCATACTTCTCCACTTTTCTGTTGCAGTTTTATCGGCACAGTAAAAAGTATCAGAAGATAAAATATTCCCTACAACGGTATTTATATTTTTTTCTTTAGCTGCTTTAACTGCAGCACTTACTAACTCATAACTTGCAATTGGTGCAAATGTTCCTGGAAGACAGTACTGTGCTGCATAATTTGAATTAGTAGATGCTCCTAATGCTATTACTACATCTCTTACCTTAACATTTTCATTCATACTTCCTGCAGTTCCAATACGTATTATATTATCTACATTGTAAAAATTAAATAGTTCATAAGAATAAATCCCTATAGATGGCATTCCCATACCTCCGCCCATAACAGAGACACGTTTACCTTTATAAGTTCCTGTATATCCAAACATATTTCTAATTGAGTTAAACTGAAAAACATCTTCTAAAAAATTATCTGCAATAAATTTTGCTCTTAATGGATCTCCAGGCATTAATACTGTTTTTGCAATCTCTCCTAATTTTGCTCCAATATGCGGTGTTGGTGTTTGCATAACAATTCCTCCTTAGTTACTATAATTATTTAAATTCATTTTTTTAAGAATTTTTTTATCAAAAGTTTCTGATATTTTCTGAATAACAGGTCCAGCTGTAAAGGCTGTAATAATTGTAACAACGCCTGCTTTCCCTCCAAGAGAAAATCCTATTATAAGTGAAGTTAAATCACAAATTATTTTAGCTGTCTTATATTGAAGTTTTGTTTTATCTTTTACTAACATATTTACACCAGTAACAGGGTCAACTCCAATATTTATTGCTATGAATATTCCTATTCCTATAAAAAGCATCGAACATCCTAAAAAAGAAGTTAATATTCTTCCTCCTATAGTAGTCCTAATATTAAGTATTCCATGTATTTTAAAACCAATACTTATTAAGCTTCCTAGAGGCAATGCATAAATAAAAGTCCCTATATTTATATACTTACGATCAAATAACAATACTATTGTTAGAAAAACTATATTTACTAAATTTGTAACTAACCCAAGCTTTTCTATAGGAAGACCAAATGCATTCCTAATTCCATCATATAAAACTGCAACAGAATCATTTCCCAACATACCTGCTGAATTAAAAGCTAATCCAAATCCTACTAATGAAACTCCTATTAATGCTATTATAAACTTTTTTAAAAATATTTTATATGATTTATTATTAGTATTACTAATTGCACTGTCCATTAATTCATACCTTTCTTTTATTAAACTAATTTTTCTAATACAGATTCACCAATTGTATTTTCTGGCATTTCTACTTCAAAATTATCTGCTATAGTAGCTCCAACAGCTGCAAAACTATTACTTGTTTCCATTAAACCATTTTTAACCATAGATGGTGAATATGCAAGGAAAGGAACAAATTCTCTAGTATGGTCAGTACCTTTATACGTAGGATCATTACCATGATCTGCAGTAATTATTAAAAGATCATCTTCTTTTAATTTTTCAAGCACTTTACCTAAATTAACATCAAACTTCTCTAATTCTTCAGCATAACCTATAGGATTTCTTCTATGTCCCCATAATGCATCAAAATCTACTAAATTAACAAAGCATAATCCTTTAAAGTCTTTATTCATTAATTCTAAAGTCTGCTCCATACCATGAACAGAACTTTTTGATTTATATGCTTCTGTTATACCCTCTCCATCATATATATCTCTTATTTTTCCAACAGATATTACATCAAAACCATTATCTTTTAATGCATTTAAAACTGTTCTTCCATATGGCTTTAAAGCATAATCATGTCTATTACTTGTACGCTTAAATTCTCCTTTTTTATTGCCAATATATGGTCTTGCAATAACTCTTCCAACCTTCCACTCATCTTTAAGTGTTAATTCTCTTGCAATTTCACAGCAGCGATAAAGTTCTTCAAGTCCAAAAGTTTCTTCATGACCGCAAATTTGAAGCACAGAATCAGCTGAAGTATAAACAATCATATCTCCTGTTTTCATCTGATGTTCTCCAAATTCATCTAAAATTTCAGTACCGCTTGCACTCTTATTTCCTACTATATGATGTCCTGTTCTTTTTTCTAGTTCATTAATAAGTTCTTTTGGAAAACCTGTTTCCGTAAAAGTTTTAAATGGAGTTTCAATTTTTAAACCCATCATCTCCCAATGTCCTGTCATTGTGTCTTTACCTACACTTGCTTCTTTCATTTTCATAAAATGAGCTAAAGGTTTATCTACTGGCTTTACATGATTTATTGAATGCAGATTTGCAATTCCTAATTTTTGAAGATTAGGAATTTTAAAACTTTCTACTGACTCTGATATATGTCTAAGAGTATCTACTCCTATATCTCCATATTCTTTTGAATCATCCATTTCTCCAATTCCAAGAGAATCTATTACTATTGTAAAAATTCTTTTATATTTTTTCATATTTACTCCTTTCATTGTTACTGTTTAAAAGTATTAATACTTAAATAAATTTAATTTATATATAAAAAGAAGCTTTAGTTATAAATAATCTTCTTTATCAAATATAAAATGTATTTTACATTAAATTATTATTTTATTAAACTATATTTTTTATATATAAAAATAATATTTCCTTTATAATTAATCTTTTATACATTAAAAATATATATTTAAATTATACATCTAAATCTTCTTTAGTAAATGACATAGGTAAAAGTTCTTCTATATTAGTAACCTTCTCTATTTCTCCATTAGATAAAACTATTGGTGTATCTTTATTAATAAGCTCTACTAAAACTTGTCTGCAAGCCCCGCAAGGAGTTGCTAAAGTTTTTCCTTTGCTTACAATTGCTATTGCTTTAATATCTTCTTTTCTATATCCATTTGAATAAGCTTGAAATATTGCATTTCTTTCAGCACAATTTGTTAAGCCATAAGAAGCATTTTCAATATTTGCTCCTATAAAATATTTATTATCTTTTGTTAAAACACAAGCTCCAACATTATAATTTGAGTATGGTGCGTATGCATTTTCGCAAGCTTTAAATGCTCTATCTATAATATCTTGATAATTAATCATTTTACCTCTCCTTCTAAAGTTTTATTATCTAATTTTTTTCTATCTGCTTTAATTAAATCTTTAATTGCTTGTATTGCAACTTCTATTGCTATTTCTGTATCATGTACTTGTATATTTTCTAACCCTGCTTTTTCACGTTCTTGATTTGCAATTGCTAAAAATACTGAGCCTACTCTTACTCTTAAATAACTTCCTACTACAAATAAAGCAGCAGACTCCATCTCAGAGGCAAGAGTTCCACATTTTAACCATGCATCCCATTTATTTATTAATTCATAACCAACTGGTTTTGTCTCTGGAGCATGCTGACCATAAAATGAATCTTTACATTGTACTACCCCAACATGATAGTTTTTATTTAAAGTTTTACAAGCTTCAACTAATGAATTTGCCACCTCAAAATTTGCAACAGCAGGAAATTCAATTGGTGCATATTCTTTGCTTGTACCTTCCATTCTAATAGCACCAGTAGCTACAACAACATCTCCACCTTTAACATTTATATCCATTCCACCGCATGTTCCTACTCTAATAAATGTATCCGCCCCACATTGTACTAATTCTTCTAATGCTATAGCCGCTGATGGTCCACCTATACCTGTTGATGTAACGCTTACTTTAACTCCGTCTAAATATCCAGTGTAAGTAACATACTCTCTGCTGTCTGCAACTAATTTTGGATCATCAAAATGTGCTGCTATTTTTGCACATCTCTTTGGATCTCCTGGAAGTATAACGTACTTTCCAACTTCCCCTTCTCCAACATTAATATGATATTGTTTACCTGAACCTTGTGAGTAAATCATATTACTACCTCCATTTATTTTCTACATAAATTATCTATACGTTTACAAATTAAAATTAAAATAAAAACATTTTATATACTTGTCTACTAACTTGTATCTTTGTCTTTATACAAAGTGTATCATGTCTGTTTTTCTATGTCAAGTATTTTTATTGTTCATTTTTAGAATTTTATATAAAGATTTTATATAAAATTTATCTTCTTGATATTATTTGTTATACATCGTATTAGTTGTTATACATCATGTTTATACATAATTTATATCTATTTAAATATATCCAAAACATCTGTAAACTAATCTATCAAAAGTCATTTATATATTTTCTCCTTATAATAGATATATAAGATAATGTAACCCATTATATACAACATAAAAAATAAACAACATAACAAATAAATATTTTTAAAATTAATTTGTTATAAAAAAAACAACCTGTCTAAAATTAATTGAAAAATATAATTGTTTTTACTTTTTTTGGTGAAGCTTTATAGAACTTGATTTTATTGGCAAATAATGCTTGTTATGAACTATAGGAAATTCTGAATTTTCATATATAGCTTCTTGTATAAGATAAAAATGATTTTCTTTTGAAATAGGAGAAACTTTTGCAGAAAAATTTCCAGCAGTAGAATATTTTATATCAATTAATGCATTAGTACATAATTCATAAATTTTTTTTTCTAAAAATTCCAAAATTTCATTCTGATTATTTAAATCCACATTAAATTTTGAAATAGTTTCAATTGGAATTAAAGTAAAAGAATAAGCTGCAGTATTACCTTGAGATTTATACCATCTATCTATAACTACTACAACAGGAGTTTTCTTTCCTAAAGTTTTATTAATATAATCTGTAGCAGCCTCTAGATGCATCTTCATTTTGACATCATCTATTGTATCAGTTAAACATTTATATATTGGATGGCCTATGGTTTCTAACCCAAAAGGTTTATCAAAATTAGATTTTATTATAAAATTTCCTTTCCCTCTAATATTTTTAACTATTCCATCATCTTGTAAAAGTGAAAGTGCCTGTCTTAAAGTAGTTCTACTAACTCCCATTAATTTTGCTAGTTCAGGTTCAGAAGGCAATCTGCTTCCTTCAGGGAATTCACCTTCACTTATCATTTTAAATAGCTTATTATAAACAGTTAAAAATTTGAATTCCTTTCCATTTTCAACAATATTATATTTATCCATTGAAGTAACACCTTTCTTATGAATATTATTTATATTTATCTAAACAAGTTTATTAAATTTTAAACAAGATTAACAAACTTGTTTAAAAAATATTGTCAATATTAATTATAACTATAATTCCTCAATTAGACAATAATATACCGTTAATTTAAAAAATTTTTATAACTGTTTTTTATATAGTACTTGTTTATTTTAAAACAACTAAAGCCATACAGTTAATTAACGTAATTTGCCCAACTTAACTGTATGGCTCATTAAAAAATTATTTTATTTAGATAGTGGTATAAAACCAATCTTTTTTTGCATTTTTCTAAGAGTTTTTAATGCTACATAATTAGCTTTTTCTGCTCCAGCTTTATATATGCTCTCAAGGTATACTTTATCAGCTAACAATTCTTTTATCTTTTTTTGAATAGGTTCAAGTTCAGATATTATAGCCTCTGCTACATCTTTTTTAAACTGAGCATAACCTTGGCCTTCATATTTCTTTTCTATTTCATCAATAGACATACCTGTCAATGTACTTAATATAGTCATTAAATTTTTTACTCCAGGTTGTTCATCTCTGTATTTAACAACACCAATACTATCTGTTACTGCTCTTGAGATTTTTTTCCTTATTACTTCTGGAGGATCCATAATTAAAATATAACTATTAGGGTTATCATCTGATTTAGACATTTTCTTTGTAGGTTCTTGAAGGCTCATTATTTTTGCTCCATTAGGTGCTATATAAGGCTCAGGAATTACAAAAGTTTCACTGTATGTATTATTAAATCTTTTTGCAATATCTCTTGCTAATTCTAAATGCTGCTTTTGATCACTTCCAACTGGAACTAAGTCTGTTTGGTATAGCAATATATCTGCCGCCATTAAAACTGGATAATTAAAAAGTCCTGCAGCAACAGATTCGCCATATTTTTGAGATTTATCTTTATATTGCGTCATTCTTCCAAGCTCTCCCATATATGTATAGCAATTTAAGAGCCATGCAGCTTCAGAATGTGCTGGAACATGAGATTGAATAAATATAGTATTTTTTTTAGGATCTATTCCAGATGCAATGTATGTAGCCATAACTTCTAAAGTTCTTGCTCTTAAATTTTTAGGTTCTTGTTTTACCGTTATGGCATGAAGATCAACTACACAAAAATAACATTCATATTCATCCTGGAGTTTAATCCAATTTTTTATAGCTCCTAAATAGTTTCCTAATGTCAGCTCTCCTGACGGTTGAATTCCACTAAAAATTACCTTTCTTTTTTCTTCCATATTAATCCTCCGTCATTAATAAAAGTTATTATAAAAAATTAAAACTTAGTTTAGATACTATAATACAAGTTAAATATACACTAAAAATTATTACTTAAAATTAAAACCCTACAGTTTACTAAAAAACCATAGGACGCTATTACACGCAGTACCACCTATAGCGGCTTTCATTTATATAAACTGTTACTTATATAATATGGCTTATACAAAATATTGTCAACTCTAATTGAAATTCTTTTACTTGTTTTGTCAATTTCATAATTATTTATTTATAATAATGCAAAAAATAATATAAAAGCCAAAATTTACTGTTTAAATATTATTGGCTTTTATATTATACATTATTATTTATTAATCTTAGCCTTTAAGTATATGAAATTTGTTAGGTGATTTATCGTTTATATACTTATTAATCTTTATGCTCTCCAAAGTCCGTGAAGATTGCAATATTCTCTTGCAAATAAAACATCTTCTTCAACTTTAAATAAAGCTTCTGGTTTTTCTCCTGGATTTAAGTATTTTCTATAAACCTTATTTGCTGTATGAATTTCTATCCATTCAATATAATGTGTTTCAATCATTGGATGTTCTACTGATCCCACTTTAACTAATACTCCACCGTCTACTTTTTCTATAACTGGAAGATGTTTTTCTTTAGCTCCATCTGAAGTATTTTCTGTTAAAAGAGTCATTGGTTGCCCACAGCATGTTAGTACTCCGCCTGATGCATGAACTACTTCAACTATATTCCCACATTTTTCGCATTTGTATATTTGTCTTAATTCTGTCATAATAATCCCTCCTATAATAAATATTTGTATTAGATAATAATTATTTATTATCATTTGTTTTATATTATTCTATAAAAGTTTATAAAATCCTTCTTATAAATAAAAAATGACAGAATTTATTTATTTTTTATTTATAATATAATATCACTATCCCACAAAAAGTATTTTTATTAAAAATTGCCCACTATATATCTATATAATAGTAATTTTTTAACTCCATAAATTGTATAATGGAAGTTAATTTATAGCTTATTGTGGTTTAATCATAATATTAAATATAAAATTAATGTAATAGTCTAGTAAAATAATAAATATTCTCTAATAAGATAAAATGTATTTTCTTTTTAGATTATTATTTTACTAGACTAAATTTAGTTTTTTATTGAATATATAATTGAATACATATAATACAGTATTATTTTATATATACTTCAACTTTATGTTCTCCTGATTTTAAGTATGGTATTAAGTTATTTTCTAAAATATTACCATCTAAATAAATTTTTGCTTCTTGATCTCTTTTAACTTTAATATGATAAGTAGCATTATCTTTTTTATATTGGATTTCATATTCCATCCATTCTTTAGGAATAGATGGTTCTATAGTAAATCCCTTACCTTCTTTTAATTTTAGTCCAAGAATTCCCTCTATACCTACTCTAAACATCCATCCTGAAGTTCCAGTATACCAACTCCATCCTCCTCTGCCTTCATGCCCTTGTGTATTATAAACATCTGCTGCCATAACATATGGTTCAATTTTATATCTTTCAGCTTCAAAATAAGTTTTTGAATGGTTAATAGGATTTATCATATTATATGTTCTCCATGCTTTATTCCCATATCCAAGTTTTGCCATAGCTAAAACTACCCAAGTAGCTGCATGAGTATATTGGCCTCCGTTTTCTCTAACACCAGGTACATATCCTTTAATATATCCTGGTTCAAGTTTTGAGTTATTAAAAGCTGGAGTTAAGAGTAAGACAATACCTTTATCCTCTTTTATAAGATGTCTTTCTAAAGCTTCCATAGCTTCTTCACTTCTTGAGCGCTTTCCTGCTCCAGATATAACAGACCAAGATTGTGCTAAAGAATCTATTTGACATTCATCATTTTCAATAGAACCAAGAGGAGTTCCATCGTCAAAATAAGCTCTTCTATACCATCCACCATCCCAAGCATTTTTTTCTAAATTTTCTTTTATAAAATTTTGCATTTCTTCATATTTATTAGCTCTTTCATTATCATTTTTAAATTTACATAGTTCTTTAAATTTATCTAATATACTATATAAAAACCACCCAAGCCATACACTTTCTCCTTTTCCTTTATTCCCAACAGTGCTCATACCATCGTTCCAATCACCACTGCCCATTAATGGTATATTATGAGGTCCAAATTTTAAAGATACATCTATAGCTTTTATGCAGTGTTCATATATGCTTCCTTTTTTAGCTGAAGGTGGAGTAACTTTATATCTTTCATCCTCTCCTTCTTTTAAAGGTTCTTCTTCTAAGTAATTTACTTCTTCATCTAATATACTGTAATCACCAGTATTTTTTATATAATCTATTGTTACATAAGGAAGCCATAAAAGATCATCAGAAAATCTTGTTCTTATTCCACTATTTACTACTGGATGCCACCAATGTTGAACATCTCCTTCTAAAAATTGTCTTGAAGCACTATAAATTATCTGATTTCTTGTAAACTCAGGTTTTAAATATCCTATAGCCATAACATCTTGAAGTTGATCTCTAAATCCCATAGCTCCACCTGATTGATAAAACGCTGTTCTTGCCCAATATCTACAAGAAATTGTCTGGTACATAAGCCACCCATTAAGCATTATATCCATAGTTTTATCTGGTGTTTTAACTTGTATTTTAGATAATAAATCTTTCCAGAAATTTTTAACTTCTGCAAGCTTTTTTTCTGCTTTTTCTATTTCATTAAATTCTTGAGTAATTTCTTTTATTTTTTCTAAATTTTCATTTTGTCCAAGTAGTATTATTAAATTTATTTCATCTAAAGGTTTTATACTAAATTTACTACTTGCTGCAAGACATGGATCATACCCTGAACCAGTTTTATTTGATAAGCTTTCATATTTTAAACTTTCCGGATTTTCTGTACTTCCACATCTTCCTAAAAATTCTGTTCTATCTCCTAAGAAAGATTTATTTAATCCATTTGCTATGGTTAAATAAGCATAAGCCTCACCAAAATGCTCACTATATGGATTTTTAGCATATATAAAATTTTTATCTTCATCTAAATATGTCGATATATACTGTGATGTTTGTTGTGGAACTACTCCAAGTACAAGCTGAGCATAATAAGTAAGAGATAGTTTCCTTTCTATGTCTGATATATTTTTAAGTTTTACTATACAGAATTTAACGCTTTCATCTAAAGCTGCAAAAGAAGTCATATGAGATACTATGCCATGAGATACATGTTCAAAAACTGAATATCCAAAGCCATGATGTATTCTATACTCGCCATCATCTCTAAGAGGTTTTGGTGTTATTCCAAAAATTTCACCACTTTCTTCGTCTCTTATATATAAAGCTTCAGTAATAGGATCACTTACAGGATCATTTGACCAAGTAGTTATTTTGTTTTCTCTGCTATTTTTATACCAAGTATAACTATTACCGCTTTCAGATATATGAAATCCAAATTCTCCATTTGATATTACATTTATCCAAGGCGCAGGAGTATTTTTGTAATCTTTTAAAATTATTACATATTCATTATTTTCTGTATCAAATCCTCCATAACCATTCCAAAATTCTAAATTTAAATCTTCAAACTTATAATCTTTTATGTTGTAATTTATATTTTTAGTATTTATAAGTTTTACTTGACCTTTTCCTTCATCTTCAGATTTAATTTGTTGAATTAAATTTCCTTTTTCTGAATCTATAACTAATCTTGATATAGAAATCAAAAAATCTATATCTTCTATAGGCATAATTTCTTTACTATAAAGGAAGATCCCTCCTGGTTTATTCATTTTATCTCTTGAAAAACTTGAAGATATCAAGTCCCTTATTGAATCTAAAAGGGGCTGCAAATAAATACTATTTTGAAGATTTAATATAACTAAATCAACTTTTAGCCCTTTATTGTTTAAATATTCATGACACTGTAATACCTGCCTTACTAAATCAATATCTTTTTCATCTCTTATTATAGTAAGAAATATTGGCAAATCTCCTGATATGCCATAAGGCCACAAAGCTGATTGATACTTTTTAATATTTTTTATATATTCTTCTCTTTCTTTTAGATTTGAATTAATAAAAATTAATTTAGAAGCTATATTTTGATATAAATTAGCTTGATTAGACTTTATACCAAAATATTTAAGTTCTTCTAAAGTCTGAGTAGAAGCTATCTCAAATACTTTATTTATATTATGCATTTCACTATATTTTTTAGCTAAATCAATTGCATCTTCTCTTGTATCACATACTGCTGTTGTATAAGCAATCTTAACTGTTTCTCCAGGGTTTATCTTTAGCCTTCTTCTTATACTTATAATAGGATCTAGAACTGCTCCTACAGTATTTTTTAATGGTGCATCATTATCCATAACTATAGGATTTGAAATTTCTCTTCCTCTTCCTAAAAAGTTTGCCCTGCTAGTTTCAAATTGTATAGTTCCTATAGCCTCTCCTTTTATAGCAGTTGTTTGCATTATATGCGGCTTTTTTTGACCTTTTGCTCTTGGCCTTCTGTTTGCTATTATACAAGATGGGTTATCTATGAATTCTGTTTTTATAAATAAATTGCTAAATGCAGGATGAACTATATCTGCATTATATGAAGCTAAAGTAACTTCTAAGTAACTTGTTATTTCTACTGTTCTTGAATGTTCACTATGATTAGTTATAGAAATCCTTCTAACTTCAGCATTATCTTCCTCTGAAACAGCAATTTCCATACGAGTAGTTAAATTCCCATCTTTTCTTTTAAATTCTGCTTTATCCAAAGAGAATATAACTTCATAATTTTCAGCCTCAGTTTTGCATGGTTCATATGCTGCACTCCAAAATTCATTAGAATTTAAATTTTTAATATAAAAAAACATACCACTGTTGTCTAATGTAACATCTTCTCTCCATCTATATACTGTCATATCGTCAACTTTTCCATATCCACTTCCGCTATTGGTTATCATCATAGAATAACTTCCATTAGATAAAATATTAGTCTTTGGATATTTAGTTTTTGCAGTATTAAATTTTCTTGAAATCATATTTTGTTTTTCAAAAGTTACATTAGAAGAAATTTCAAATTGCTGTTCTCTATCATATACAACCCTTCTTGGAACTTTTTCTTGAAGAAGAAGTTCTGTTGCTTTTACAGCAGGTATTCTATGAAATCTCTCTTGAAATATATTGTTATTTAATACATTATTAAGCGCCATCAAACTCATACCTTGATGATGTACCATAAAGCACTTAACAATTGCTTTCTTTTTACCTTTAGGAAGTCTTTCTTTTGTATAATCTACAGCTTCATAAAATCCATACTTACCTTCTAATCCTTCACATTTTAATCTTTTTATATTATTTATAGAACTTTTAAAATCTATTAAGAGCGCCATAACTGTTGAATAAGGTGATATTACAATTTCATTTACAAGTCCTCTTTTAAGCCCAATACCAGGTACTCCAAACGCTTTGTATTGATAATTTAAAGCAGGATCAAAAGAATAATAAGCAGATTCTGATATTCCCCAAGGTACTCTTCTTTCACTGCAATATCTTTTTTGCCCATCTATTACCGCTCTATAAGTTTCATTTAAAAGTGTATCAGGATAGTTTTTCATTATAAGAAGTGGCATAAAATATTCAAACATAGTACCACTCCAAGAAACCAATCCTTTGCTTTTTCCCATAAGAGTCATAGCTCTAGATAATTTAAACCAATGTTTTTGTTCAACATCTCCTTTGGCAATAGCTATAAAACTCGCCTGTCTTGATTCTGAAGCAAGCAAATCATAATAAGAATTACCTAAAGTATCTTTTTCAATATCATATCCTATAGCAAAAAGCTCCCTCTTTTTATCGTATAAAATAGAAAAATCAGTATCTTCTGCCATATTAATTAATTTTTGTCTTATATTCTTTATATTATTAATTAATTTAGCTATTTCAATTTTACTATTTTTTAAAAGTATGCTTAACTCATTTATATATTCTTTTTCTAATGATCCCAAAGTTCTTTTATTATAATCATTTTCTATAATTTTGCATAATTCTTCTATAGCATTTTCTAAATTTTCTAAAGATACATTAGTAGAAATATCTTTAACCTTTTGAGCTAAATCTTCTAAAGAGTCTGGTCTTTCTATTATTAAGTCTACCCAAGGGAAAAGTTTTTGCATTTCTCTTAAATTACTACTTATAAAATGACTGCATTTAGAATTCCAATATAAACTTTCACAGTTTTTTATTTTTTTAATTTCTATTGTTTTATTCCACACATTCATAAGTATATTTTTCCAATATACTATATCAATATCAGATTGTTTTATTTCATTAACAATTTGAGTATAAAAATTTTTTATTTTAACTTCATTTTCAATTTCTTCATTGCAAATACTTATCAAATCACAAAATCCATAAATCCTATTTTGACTTATTACAGGTTTTTTTAAATACTCATCTAAACTTTCTGATGTTAAATATAAATAACCTACTAAATTACCACTATCTACCGTTGATATATACCTAGGATGAAGGGGCTTCTTTGATATAGTATCGTACCAATTATAAAAATGCCCTTTATATTTTTCAAGTTCTTCCATACTGTTAATTATTTTCTGAATTTTTTCAGAAAGCTCAATTATACCAATATATCCTAAATCATAAGCTGCTAAATTAGAAGTAATGCCCATTCCCATATTTGTAGGAGAAGTTCTATGAGCAACTTTGTTAGGAGGATCTTCTTGAAAATTATCCGGTGCTAAATAATTATTTTCTTCATTTACAAAGTCTTCAAAATATGCCCAGGTTTTTCTAGAAAGTTTTCTTAATATTTCTTTATCTTCAGTACTTATATCTAATTTAGGAGGCTTTATATCTCTGCTTACATAATAAGCTATATATGGACTAAAAAACCAAAGCAGGCAAGAAGGCAAAATACAAATTCCACTTGTAATAGAATTATTAAAAGCTAAAATCAATATAAAAATTGAAATTAAGCTTCCAGGATACATTTCTCTTACAAAATTGCTTAATTTTTTGCCTAGTTTAGCTTCTACATCAGCAGCCGTCTGCCATTCTAAAAGTTTTTTCTTACTTATTGTCATTCTATATATTGTTCTTACTATAGCATCAAGCATTAAATAAGCATTATAAGGCAAAAAACAAAATATTAAAAATACTTGTTCTAAAGCCATTTTGGTATTATTTATTCTTCCTGATAGACTTATACCTTTAATAGGAGATACTACTGCCTCTGATACATCAAAGAATATTGGACAAAGTATGGCTAAAAATGCCG
This sequence comes from Clostridium prolinivorans, assembly GCF_004011155.1. Classification (GTDB taxonomy): domain Bacteria; phylum Bacillota; class Clostridia; order Clostridiales; family Clostridiaceae; genus Clostridium_AT; species Clostridium_AT prolinivorans. The sequence goes on from NZ_RJWG01000008.1 coordinate 68,722, forward strand.
TTATAAGCCATTCATCACTGCGAGGTAATATTGAAAAAGATAATATTATTAAAATCATTATACATGGTGATAAAAGGCTTCTCCTTAAATTGTCAATTATTTTCCATCTAGAAAGCAAATTTATTGGAGATCTTTTAGTTATCCAGCTTATTATCTGCCAGTCTCCTCTTACCCATCTATGAAGTCTTTTTGAACTTGAATTATAATAAGCGGGATATCCATCTATAAGTTCTAAATCTGTAACAAGAGCTGTTCTTACATATGAGCCTTCTAAAAGATCATGACTTAATACCGTATTTTCAGGTATTTCATCCTTAAGCATAAAATTAAATACATCTATATCATATATACCTTTTCCTGTAAAAATACCTTCACCAAAAAGATCTTCATATACATCTGAAACAGCTGTAGTATACATATCAATACCAGTTTCCCCAGAAAAAATCTTTGAAAACATAGTTTTATTAGCTTCTACTGTACCTACGCTTACTCTTGGCTGCATAAGTCCATATCCTCTTATAACCCTTTTGTTATCATAATCTAATTTAGGCCTGTTAAGTACATGGCTCATGGCTCCTATTAATTTTTTGGCTGTGTCCCTTGGAAGCTGAGTATCTGCATCTAAAGTTATTACATATTTTACCTTTGAAAGTTTTTCTAAATCTCCGCTTATTATATTGTAGCTTGTGTTTTTATCTCCTCTTAATAAAGCATTAAACTCCATAATCTTTCCACGTTTTCTTTCCCACCCAAGCCAAATACCTTCTTTTTCATTAAATTGTCTATATCTGTTTAAAAAATAAAAAATCTCATCTCCATTTGTTGAATATTTTTCATTAAGAGCTTTTATATCATCTAATGCAGCTTTAATTATTTTATTATCATCTTCTTCATGTTCCCTAATGCTATCTTTAAAATCTCCAAGCAATGCAAAATATAAATTTTTTTCCATATTTGCAAGATAATAAACTTCCATATCAGCTATAAGATCGTGTACTCTATTTTCATTACTTAAAAGAGTTGGAATTATAACTACAGTACTGCATTCTTCTTTAATACCTTCTTTAAATTCCATCTTTGGAACAAATCTTGGAGAAGATAAATGATTTATACTCCAATTTAATATAGAAATAACTATTTCACTGCATGGAACTATTAATGCTATAAAACCTATAATAGTTTTCCAAAAAGAAATATTACTATTTGGGGAATAAATTGTACTTAAAATAGTTATATTTAAAATTACTGTTAAGATTAAAATAGATGAAATATAAATAACTACTTTTGATTTTTTATTAATTTTATTTAATCTAAAAATTCCTTTTTCTTTATAATTAATAACTTCTTTTAATGTGTTTAAACCATCATCTATAAGGTAATAACCTGTATGTTTTTTAAAATCTTCTTCTCCTCCATTTTCGGCACATTCTAAAGCTTTTTTTGCTATAAATATTTCTGAATTATTACTTCTTTTAGCTAATTTTTCCACGCTATGCCTATAATTATCTCTAGATTCAAAATCCATATTTTCATAAACTTTTAAGGGATCATTTTTTAATATTTTCTCTACAAAACTTAACTCTTCAAAAGTATTTCTCCAATTTATAGCTTCAATTTCTCTCATGCTTGTTATAGAATTTCCAATAGATATTTGAAAAGATGTTTGCCTTTTATGTTCTAAAATTATCATTTTTTCAGCAGTTAAATCTTGAAACTCTAATTTAGAATCAATCCATTTATAAATTTCTGTATTATCTATTCCACTATCTCTTAATGTCTTAAGAAATCTTTCTATAAAATGTATACTTAAATCTATATTTTCATTGGATATCTTTTTTATTTCTTCTTCTAAATTATTTTTATTATAAGCATTTATAAATTGTTCTGCTAATAAATCTCCTCGTTTTTTTTCTTTTAAAGAGTATATTATATTTCTTGATATTTTACTTATGTTTTGTACTAAAGCTATTCTTATCATTATAGGAAGTGCCCAAAGTTCTCCCATATTAAGTACAGCATTTTTTTGATAAGCATTTATAAATGTTTCTATTGTACTTTCATCTATTCTCCCGTCTGTATGAGATACCAATTCTACAGCTATATGATAAATTCTAGGGTATCCTTTTAAAATACCTTTATTTATTACAGGAAGTCCCCTGTAATATGAATCTGGCATGTTATTTTTTATATCTTTATATTCTTTTTCTATTAAATAAAGATTATCAAGCATCCACTCAGCCGCTGGTACTATATCTCTTTTGTTCTTTGTATCTTTATCTATGTACTCATAAGCTTTTAATATATCTTTATAGCTTTTATCTAAACTTTTCATAAGTTTTCTTCTGCAATTTGATTTTTTATGAAAATCATCATAATGCTGAGAAATTTGAACTGCATGGTTTTCTAACTCTTCTTTACTTACACTTACACTTGGAACATCCTCCATTAAATTATGTTCTTCTTCATTTTTATATTTCATAAATGCATATAAAATTGTACTTACTATAATTATTAAAGCTGCTATATAAAAATAGAACATTCTACACTCTCCTTTAAAACCTAATTATTAATAGCATAATTTAGTATTTCCAGAGAAATAAATTTTATAATAGATATTAAATATTTAAATTTTTAATTTATAGATAATTTACTCAATTATTTATAAAACATAATCTAAAGTTTAACTAAATTATTTCGATATATAAAGTTTGATTAAATTATTTCGATAATCAAAATAAGTATTTTATTACATAAGGAGATGACTTCATGAAAAAATTATTTAAAAATATTAAAATTTCAACTGCTATTTATACAATAAGCATTTTAGCAATAGTATTTATTATTGGAATAAGTGCTCTATCATTTTATGATATGGAAACTATTAAAGGTAACATGACTTCTATGTATGAAAATAGCCTTGAGCCTATTGTTAAATTAAGTGAAATCCAAGGAAATTTTTTAAATATTAGAGTAGAAGCTTCAACAGCTTTAAATGATTATGATTATACTTTAAATAGTAATATAGAAAATTATGCATCTAAAATAGATAAACAGTTAAAAGAATATATGAATTATAATCTTAGTAATTCTGAAAAAGAAACTATAAATCAATTTAAAGATTATTATGATAAATACTTAGAATTTTGGAGAAAAACTAACGAAAAGCTTAAAAACGGCGAAAGTTCTACTATGGATGAAAAAAGTACTTTATCTAGCTATGGTTATCTTGCAGAAGATAAACTAGCAAAGCTTATAGATTATAACAAAAACATGGCTGAAAATGTAATAAAAAATAGTAACGATGTATATAAATCTTCAATAATGTTAATGATTATAATTTTTTCTGTATGCATTATTATATTTTTGAGAATAAGCTATATAATTAGTGTAGTATTAAAAAAATCTTCACAAGATATGATAAAAACTATGGAAGAGGTAGCTAAGGGAAATCTTAATGTTAAAATTAATGTTAATAATCATAATGAATTTGGCATTATGAAACAGGCACTTAATAAAACAATAGAAAATATTTCATTTATAGTTAAAAATATAAAAGAAAAATCTATCAATATAGAATCTCAAGCAGAAAATCTTTCTGCTATATCAGAAGAAATGGCTTCATCTTCTGAAAATGTTGCTACTGCTATAAACGAAGTAGCAAAAGGTACAAGTTCTCAGTCTGAAAAACTTATAAATATTACAACTATTTTAAATGATTTTTCTTCTAAACTTGAAAAAATAGTAAATTCTATTTCAGAAGTAGATACAAGCTCAAAAAATATAAATTCTGCAGCAAATAAAAGCAATAACGAAATGCAAATTTTATCAAATTCAGTAGTAACAATTACAAATTCTTTTAAAGAATTTATAAATAAAATATCAAATCTTAAAGAAGATATAAACAAAATAAATGAAATAACTAATTTTATAAATAGTATATCAGAACAAACTAATCTTTTAGCTTTAAATGCAGCAATTGAAGCTTCAAGAGCTGGTGAAGCTGGAAGAGGATTTTCTGTGGTCGCAGAAGAAATAAGAAAACTTGCAGAACAAAGCAAATCTTCTTCTTTAAATATAAATACACTTATAAAAGGGATATCAAATAATTCATCTTATATATTAGAAACTACAAATGATATAAAATCTGAATTAGACAATCAAATTAATATCATAAATATTAATTTGAAATCTTTTAATAATATTATAAATTCAATAAACACTATAACTCCAAAAATTAATGAAATTAATAATTCTATATTAAATATCAGTAATGATAAAGATAATATATTATCAAAAATTGAAGAATCTGCTTCCATATCGCAAGAAATTTCTGCATCATCTGAAGAAATTTCTGCATCTTCTGAAGAATTAAATAGTTCCTCTGAAGAAGTAGCAGCTTCTGCTGAAATTTTAAATACTATGACTAAGGATATGATTAATATAGTTAATAATTTTAAGCTTAAATAATTAATACAGTTTTTTTAATAAAAGTGGATATTATCACAGATAGTATCCACTTTTATTAATTTGTTAAAATAGAAACAATATCGTTAAAAAAAAACCAAAATTGCGTATACAAAATTATTGATGTATAATTATATTAATACAGATAGTATGATGTGTTTAATTTTATTATTAAGCTTTACAGAGAATTAAACAAATATCATATTGTAACCATTTTCATCATAATTATACAGAATATAATATATTTATATAACAGAAGTTTTAGGTTATATAAATTTATATGAAACATACAAATTATTATTGTTATATGTTTCAAAAATTATATAGGAGGGATGTTTGTATGAAGCTTTTAACTTTTAAAAAAGGGGTTCTTCCTCCTCATGGTAAGCATTTTACTGAAAATAAAAAAATTGAAAATCTGCTTCCAAAAGGGGATTTAATTTTTCCTATGTCTCAACATATAGGTGCTCCTTGTGAACCTTTAGTAAAAAAAGGTGATAGAGTTTTAGCTGGTCAAAAAATTGGTGAGGCCAAAGGTTTTTTATCAGCTCCAATTTATAGCAGCGTTTCTGGTATTGTAAAAAACGTAACTTTAATGCCTCATGTAAATGGTTCAAAAGTAATGTCTGTAATAATAGAAAATGATGGACTTTATGAAGAATCTCCAGAATTAAAACCTAGAGAAAATTTTAATGATTTATCTAGAGAAGAAATTTTAGAAATAATTGCCAAATCAGGCATAGTAGGTATGGGAGGAGCAGCTTTTCCAACCCATGTTAAGCTTTCACCCCCGCCAGATAAAAAAATTGACACTATTATAGTAAATGGTGCAGAATGTGAACCTTATTTAACTTGTGATCATCGTCTTATGCTTGAAAATCCAAAAGAAATAATAGAAGGATTAAAAATTGTGCTTAAGTTGTTCCCTGGAGTAAAAGGATATATAGGAATTGAAAATAATAAAATGGATGCAGTTAAAGTTATTAAAGAAGCTGCTCATTCTAATCCAAATATTGAAGTTGCAGTTTTAAAAACAAAATATCCTCAAGGGGCAGAAAAACAGCTTATATATGCTATTACAGGGCGTGAAGTTCCTTCAGGAAAACTTCCTTCTGATGTTCACTGTATAGTACAAAATGTGGGTACTATATTTGAAATTTATAATGCTGTTGTATGTGGCAGGCCTCTTTTGGAAAGAGTTGTTACTGTTACAGGTGAAGCTATTAAAGAGCCAAAAAATTTAAGGGTTAAATTAGGTACTTCTTTTAAAGAATTAATTGAAGCCTGTGGTGGTTTTAAAGAAGAACCAGTAAAAATTATTTCAGGCGGACCTCTTATGGGTACTGCAGTAAGCACTTTAGATTTACCTGTAATAAAAGGAACTTCAGGAATTTTAGCTTTAACTAAAACAGAAGCTGTACTTCCAGAAGAAGAAAGCTGCATAAGATGTGGCAGATGTGTAGAAGCTTGTCCTATGAATTTAGTTCCTTCAACTTTAGATTCTTTAGTTAAACGAAGAGAATATGAACTTTTTGAAAAAAATAACGGCATGGATTGTATAGAATGTGGATGCTGTACATTAGTTTGTCCTGCAAAACGTCATTTAACACAATCTTGTCGTGAAGGTAAAAGAACTGTAATTCAAAATAGAAAAAAGGCTAATTAAAATAAGGAGGTCTATTTATATGGTTGAAACAATGTATACGGTGTCTTCTTCTCCTCATATTCGTTCAAATACAACTGTTCAGACAGTTATGAAAGATGTTTTAATTGCTCTTCTTCCAGCCGCAGTTGCTGGAATATACTTTTTTAAACTTCGAGCTTTTTTAATAATGCTTATTTCTATAATTTCGTGTATGGGTTCAGAAGCATTATGGCAAAAACTTACACATCAGAAAATTAAAGTATATGATTTAAGTGCTGCAGTAACAGGGCTTTTATTAGCATTTAATCTTCCTGTTTCTGTTCCTCTTTGGATTCCAATAATAGGAGGAATTTTTGCAATAATAATAGTTAAGCAATTTTTTGGTGGAATTGGACAAAATGTCATGAATCCAGCTCTAGCTGCAAGAGCATTTTTGCTAGCTTCTTGGCCTGTTCAAATGACTAATTGGACTGTCGATGGTGTATCTTCTGCTACTGCCCTTGGTATTTTAAAAGAAGGCAGCGGTAATTTACCTTCTTTTTCAAATGTATTTATAGGTAATATAGGAGGATGTATTGGCGAAACTTCTGCTCTTGCACTTCTTATAGGTGCAGCTTATCTTTTATTTAAGAAAATCATAAGCTGGCATATACCTTTTACATATATAGGTACAGTATTTGTGTTAAACCTTATATTAGGCAGAAATGGTTTTTCAATTACTAATTCTTTTTATGAACTTTTTTTAGGAGGTCTTATTCTAGGTGCATTTTACATGGCAACTGATTATACAACTTCTCCTATAACAAAAAAAGGTCAAATTATTTTTGCTTTAGGATGTGGTATTATAACTTCAGTTATTCGTATATATGGAGGATATCCTGAAGGTGTATCATATTCAATATTATTTATGAATTTATTTGTTCCATTAATAGATAAATTTATTAAGCCTCGTGCTTTTGGAGGTGGTAAATAATGAAAGAAAATTTTAAATTAGGCGGAATTCTTTTAATTATAGCTGCTACAGCTGGTCTTCTTTTAGGTGCTGCACATTCAATAACATTAAAACCTATAGCTAAACAAGAACAAATGTCAAAAGCTGCAGCTATGAAAGAGATACTCCCAGAAGCTTCTGAATTTAAAGTAAAAGAAGTTACTTTAAGCGGAACAATAAAAGAAGTTAATGAAGGTCTAACTTCTGGAAAGACATCTGGTTATGTTATTACAGTAACGCCTAAAGGATATGGCGGAACAATTCAACTTATGGTAGGAATTTCAACTAAAGGAAATGTTGAGGGCATAAAAATTCTTTCTCATTCAGAAACTCCTGGTCTTGGTGCTAATGCTCCACAGCCAAAGTTTTCTGGACAGTTTAAAGGAAAATCAATAGATAAAAAACTAGAAGTTGTAAAAAAAGCGCCCTCAAATTCTAATGAAATTGAAGCTATTACAGGTGCTACAATAACATCAAGAGCTGTTACAAATGGAGTTAATGAGGCTATTACATTTTATAATACCAATTTGAAAGGAGACTAAAATAATGAGTGTTATAATAGAAAGATTAAAAAATGGTATTTTTAAAGAAAACACCATTTTTGTACAAGTAATTGCTATGTGTCCTACTTTAGCTGTTACTACAAGTGCTACTAATGCTATAGGCATGGGCCTTGCTACTACAGCAGTTCTTGTTGGAGCTAATATTGTTATATCTGCTCTTAGAAAACTTATTCCTGATAAAATTCGTATACCTGCTTTTATAGTGATTATAGCTTCATTTGTTACTTTACTAGAATTTTTAATGAAAGGATTTGTTCCTTCTCTTTATAAATCCCTTGGATTGTTTATACCTTTAATAGTTGTTAACTGCGTAATACTTGGAAGGGCTGAAGCTTACGCTTCTAAAAATACTGTATTTGCATCACTTTGGGACGGTCTTGGAATGGGACTTGGATTTACTTTAGCATTAGTACTTCTTGGGACTGTAAGAGAAATTTTAGGTGCTGGTACATTATTTGGATTTAGAGTAATGCCAACTTCTTATAAGCCTGCACTAATTATGATACTTGCTCCAGGTGCTTTTTTCGCTCTTGGAATAATAATGGCAATTATTAATGCGGTACAAATATATAAAACAAAAGAGGCTAATTCAAGATTAGCTAATTATGATTGCAGCCACTGTGCTAATGCTGGAACCTGCAGTCAAGCTAAAATACTTGATAATAAATAAAAATAAAGAAAGGTTGATAAAGTATGAAAATTTTTTCTATATTTTTAGCAGGTTTATTAGTTAATAATTTTGTAATGTCTAGATTCCTTGGTATATGTTCTTTTTTAGGAGTTTCTAAAAAAGTGGAGACAGCAACAGGAATGGGGCTTGCAGTAACATTTGTTATGGCATTAGCTTCTTCTATGTCATATATGGTATATAAATTTATTTTAATTCCTCTTCATATTGAGTATTTATACACCATAGCTTTTATTTTAGTTATAGCAGCTTTGGTTCAATTTGTTGAAATGGTAATAAAAAAGATTTTCCCAGGATTATATAAAGCTTTAGGAATATATCTTCCTCTTATAACAACAAACTGTGCTGTACTTGCTGTTGCAGTTTTAAATATGACTGAAGGTTATAACTTTATTGAATCTGTAGTAAACGGATTAAGTGCTGCTTTAGGATATTTTCTTGCTATAGTTCTTTTAGCTGGCATAAGAGAAAGAATGGAGGCTAATGATAAAATGCCTTTAGCACTTCAAGGTCTTCCAATAACACTTATTACAGCTGGACTTATGTCTATAGCTTTTTTAGGATTTCAAGGCTTAATACATTAAGGGGGTATCTAAATGCCATTAAATGAAATTTTATTTCCTATTATAAGTTTAGGTGGATTAGGAGCCATATTTGGTATTCTTCTTGGTTATGCATCAAAAAAATTTGCTGTAGAAGTAGATGAAAAGATAGTTAAAATTAGAGAATGTTTGCCTGGTGCAAACTGTGGTGGATGTGGCTTTGCAGGCTGTGATGCTTATGCTAAAGCTGTTAGTGATGGAAAAGCTCCTGCTAATTTATGTACACCTGGAGGCCCTTCTGCTTCTAAAAAAATAGGGTCTATTTTAGGTATATCAGTAGAAACTTCTGAACCTAAAGTTGCTTTTGTAAAATGTAAAGGCAGTTGTAAAATAGCTAAAGAAAAATATAATTATTATGGCGTTCAAGATTGCAGGCAAGCAGTTGTAGCTCCTGGTGGTGGGGCTAAGGCTTGTGATTTTGGATGTTTAGGTCTTGGAAGCTGCGTTACAGTTTGTAAGTTTAATAGTATTCAAATAATAGATGGAATTGCAGTTATAAATGAAAACACATGTACAGGTTGTTCTGCCTGCATTCAAATATGTCCAAAAAATGTTATTGAACTAGTTCCTGCTTCAAAACATATCCGCATAGCTTGCAATTCTCACGAAAAAGGAAAATCTGTAAAAGATATTTGTAGTAAAGGATGTATAGGTTGTACAATCTGTGCTAAAAATTGCCCGGAAAATGCCATTACTATGATTGATAATTTACCAGTAATAGATTTTAATAGATGTACTCAATGCAAAGTATGCGTTGAAAAATGTCCTACTAAAGCCATACTAGATTTAATATAAAATTTTGTAAAATAAAAAACAATAATAATTCTTATGTTACTAAAAGCCCATCTGTATACAGATGGGCTCTTGGTTTAGCACATTCATTTTCAATTACTTAAATACAACACCGGTTTATTTGCTTTACATAGCTTACAAATTTATCATACAGCAAAAAATTTCTAGTGTCAACTAGTGTAAATAAATTTTTAAATTTTCTTGAAAGCGATTTAATATATAAAAATTATATTATAAATTATATAATGGCAGTTAAGCTATAATTTATGGGAATTATTCATATAATTTACGTTTTTATCACATATTATTAAGCATCCAAAATGTAAAATTTAATACAGCTGTAAAGCATCCCCAAATTATGTATGGAAGCATTAAAAATCCTGATATCTTATCTATTCTAAAAAATTCGAAAGTAGTAAGTAAAGTAAAAATAATTAGCATCATTATTTCAATAAATGCAATAGCTATGAGCCTAAATCTAAAAAAAATTATTGGCCATAAAAAATTTAATATAAGCTGTATTGTATATAAAGTTACAGCCCTATTAATATATACATTTTTTCTTTTAAGTAAAATTTTATACACTGCAATTGCCATAAGCATATAAAGTATAATAGAGATTACTATAAAAACCCAATATGGTGGAGTAAAATTTGGTTTAATAAAATCTTTATAATTTTCCCGATTTGCTAATCCTAAATACCCGCTTAGTATTCCTGTACCCTCTGCAATTATTATGTTTATAATAAGTATTAATATATTCATAAAAACCTCCCAATTATTATGTTTATTTAGGGTATAAGGAGAATTCTTTAAATAAAAACAGCAGACATTTATTGGTCCGCTGTTTTTTCTTCATCTTTTTTGTCTCTTAATAGTCTTCCAATAGGACCTTTATTATTTATAATTTCTATTATATCATTAAAAAATATTGTAAATTCAGGAAACCCATATTCAGGTTCAGTATATTCATTCATTTGGAAATATATAACTAATGCATCTTCTGTTAAATAATAATCCTGTTTTAACCAAATTCCTTTAAATTCTTTAGATAAATTTATTCCTTTAAATGATATCTGATTTCTAATTATATCGTTCAATATACTTATCCATTTAGATTTTTTTATTTTTCTAGAAAAAAGATCATCTAAATAATAAATTCTTGCATCTTTTAAACTTACATTAATAGTTTTTCTTACAGTATTCCTTTTTTCTTCACCTTTTACAAAAGAAAATACTTCTAAAAGTATACTTAAAGTTCCTCTTTTATTAAGTTTAACAGTATATCCTGCAGTAAATTTTTTACCTTCATCTACCCCATATCCTTCTTTATTAAGTAAACTATAGACCTCTTTTTTAATATACCTATTTATACTAGATTGTGCACTTTTATGCTTAAGTCCACTTACTTTAGGATATGTCAAATTAAGACTTGAGTTTTCTAATTTTACATCTGTTATAAGTGCCGGCTTTCGTTTATGCCCCATATATAAAACCCCTTTCGTAAAATTAGTTTAAATAAAAATTCTCATAAAATATATCTTCCCTTAGTATCTATACTATTCAAATATAAAATAATATGTACTTTTTTATTTTATTATTTAAGTATAAGTGCGAATAAAAAATTACTAATATATAGTATGAAAATAATAATATATATAATATATATATGATAAAAGATTGTATTATATAATTACATAGATAAGCCGACTGCAAATTAAATTTTAAATAAAAAACTAAATCATACCTCCATCTACAGTAATAATCTGTCCTGTTATATACTTCGAATTTTCACTTGATAAAAAAACTGCCAATTTAGCTATATCTTCTCCATCTCCAAATCTCATCATAGGTATTTCAAGTTTAAGTGCTTCTTTTTCATCTTTTGAAAGATTATTATTCATTTGTGTATCTATAACTCCAGGGGCTATAGCATTAACTCTTATATTAGATGGTGCTAATTCTTTAGCTAAAGCTTTAGTAAAACTATTTATAGCTCCCTTAGATGCTGAATATATTGCCTCACAAGAAGCTCCTGTATTTCCCCATATTGAAGATATATTTATTATGTTACCACTTTTTTTAGATACCATATGATTTAATACACAATGGCAGCAATTTATAACTCCTTTTAAATTTATATCTAAAAGCTCATTCCATTCATCTTCTGTCATATCTATAAACAATCCTGTTTTAGATACACCTGCATTATTTACTAATATATCTATATTTCCATATTTTTTAATAATTTTATAAGTCATAGAATATACATCATTATAATATCTTACATCTGCTTTTATACACTCACCATAACTTCCTGATTCTTTTATTAATTTTAATGTATCCATAGCTCCTTTTTCATCTTTTCTATAATTTACTATAACAACAGCTCCAGCTTTTGCTAATTCTAATGCTATGCTTTTCCCAATTCCTCTTGAAGCTCCTGTAACTAAAGCAATTTTACCACTTAAATTCATATATTAAACACTACCTTTACTAATTTATTATACAAAACGAAAAAGTTTGAAATATTTATTCCAAACTTTTATAAATTTATTTTAAGTATTTATTTAAGCTTTGCAATTAAAAACATTATTTTCATTCCCTTTGAAGCAAACTTTTCTTCATATTCAGTAACTGTATTTTCTTTAAATCCACTATTATGAAGATCATACGTTAAATATTTTATATCAAATCCACTTTCTTTAAAATATTCTATAGAATCTTCAAAAAGCCCTGTATCATCTGTCTTAAACCAAATCTCTCCTTGAGGTTTTAAAAAATTTTTATATTCTGATAAAAATTTCGTATGAGTCAATCTTCTTTTTTTGTGTCTTTCTTTTGGCCATGGATTACAAAAGTTTATATAAATTTTTGATATTTCATCTTTATCAAATATACCATCAATAAGCTGAATATTAAGAGGAATTATTCTTACATTTGTTACTTCAGATTTTAATATATTTCTAAGAGTATATATCAATACCTCATCTTTTAAGTCTATAGCTATATAATTAATATTAGGATTTTCTTTTGCTTTTTGACTTATAAACCTTCCTCTTCCACATCCAAGTTCTAAATGTATATCATTATTATTTTTAAATTCTTCTTTCCATTTTCCAAAATGTTCTTTAGGATTTGTTATAAAAAATGGACTACTTTCAAGTTCTGGTCTTGCCCACCACTTTTTTCTTAATCTCATGAATATCCTCCTAATTTTTATTATATAACAATTGTATAATTTTAGTTATATATCAAACATAAAGAATAAATATAATTTTTTAAAAATACTATAAGCATGAAATATTTTTTATTCTTAACAAAAAATATTATTATTTTACTAAATAATTAAATTGAATTTTAAAATTTTATATTTAAAATAAGTTTATTAATACTTTAATATTTTATGATTATATCACAAAAACTATTTTTTAGAATTAATCACTATATTTTAAAATAAATCAATAATAAGCATACTACTCATTGTGTAAGGAAAATTTATTTACAGCTTATTGTGGTTTAATCATTTTATAAATCTATATTACACCTACAACTGTGTATATAAATTTTTCAATAATTGAAGCTGGAACCCCAACTAATATGCTTGAAATAGGTGTTACAAAAAAAATTATCATAATAATAACCTGATAATTATATACTTTTTCAGCAAAGTTATAAAAAACTTTTGGAAATAAATCTCTCAAAATATGAAATCCATCAAATCCAGGTAATGGAATTAAATTTAAAACTGCAAGCCTGCAGTTAATATAAACTGAAAGCTTTAAAATAGTATATATAATAGCTAATACAGGCATATTTAAACTCATTTTTAATACTAATTTTTCAAATAATACTGCTAATAATGCAGAAATAAAAGCTACTACAACATTAGCTAAAGGTCCTGCTAAAGATACCTTTAAATCATCTTTATAATATTTTTTAAAAGCACTAGGATTAACTTGAACTGGCTTAGCCCATCCAAATTGAAAAATTAAAAGAGCTAAAAACCCAATTGGATCTATATGCGCTATAGGATTTAAAGTAAGTCTTCCTTGAAATCTTGGAGTTTTATCACCTAATTTATCAGCAACTAATGCATGAGCATATTCATGAAAAGTAAGCCCTGCTAAAATTCCAGGTATAATAAGTAAAGTAAAAAGTATTGTATTTGTCAAAAAAATCCCTCCGTCACTATCTATATTAGATATTGCAAAAATATATTTCAATTTATGTTTATTTTATTATATCAATAAGTTATATAATTTGCATCAATTTTCAAAATTAAAAAAGTAAGGCAATAAACCTTACTCTCTTTAATTATAATCTTTTAGCAGATTCATAAGCAAGTGGTGATCTTTCACATTCATCATATTTTAAAGTTACTTGACAGCAAAGCTCACTTCCTTTCATTTTTTCTGCTGCATAGCATAATCCATTAGACCTAGAATCTAAAAAAGCATGATCTATTTGTTCTGGATCTCCTATTAATATAAGTTTAGTACCCTCACCTACTCTTGTTATTATAGCTTTTACTTGTTTTGGAGAAAGGTTTTGTGCTTCATCTATTATTACCCAGTTTTTTACTATAGAACGTCCTCTTAAATAAGCAACAGCTTCAGTATTTATTATTTTTCTATCAAAAAGTTCTCTAACTTTATCGTCTAATTCTTTTTCATTTTTATATCTTTCTTTTTCATCAGAATCTACTAATATTTGAAGATTATCAAAAATAGGTCTCATAAAAGGAGATATCTTTTCTTGTTCGGTTCCTGGTAAAAAACCTATTTCTTCGTCCATTGTTATATTAGGTCTACATACAAGTATCTTTCTATATTGTCCATTATTTTCTTCCATAATTTTTTGAAGTCCTACAGCAAGAGAAAATAAAGTTTTTGCTGTACCTGCTGGTCCTTTTACTATAACAAGAGGAACTTTATCAGCTTCTAAATATAAAGCTTCAAGCATAAATTTTTGACCAACATTTCTTGGAGCAATTCCCAAAGGTGTCATATCTTTAAATAATAATGGTACAACTTTTTTACCATCAAATCTTCCTAATGCTGTTTTTTTGGGATTTAAAATGTTATGAATTATTAAAAATTCATTTACAAAAAGTTCTGGAGCTGAATACTCATCTAATTCATTAGAGTAATATAATAAATCTTTAACTTCAATACATTTTTTTTGATAAAATTCATCTAATTTTTCAGGAGAAGTATATACATCAATTCTTCCAGTATATTGACTTTCATATTCTGGAACCATTTTTTCATAAAAATCTTCTGATTCTATATCCATAGTATCTGCTTTTATTCTCTCAAAAATATCCTTTGAAACAAGAACAACATCTTCTCCTTGCTTTTTAAGTCCATTACATACTTGAATTATTCTATTATCAGCTTTATGACTATTCCATACTTTTGGTATTTCTGCATCAAGATGATTCATTTCTACTCTAAGTTTTCCTCCACCTGGAAGATCAACACCTTTATTTAATTTTCCTTTTTTTCTAAGATTGTCTAAAATTCTTGCTGCTTGTCTAGCATTTGAACCTAAATCTGTTTTATCTTTTTTAAAAGCATCTAATTCTTCTAATACTACCTCAGGTATTACTACATCATTATCTCCAAATGAAAATATAGCACTAGGCAAATATAAAATAACATTAGTATCCAAAACATATGTCTTCTTCAAGGTATTATCCCCTTTCTTAGCTGAATTTTAAGATATAAAAATTTAATTTAAAACTTTATATTTTTAATTTATAAATATTTAAAGTATATATATTTCTTTATTCAAATTAAGTATTTTTCTAGTTTTAAAGTTTTTAAATATAAATTTATTTTTAAATATATTTACAATATGTTTATTATTATATTATGATTTAGTATGGTAAATATATTATTAATAATTATAAAAATATATTATATAGTTTTAGTCATAAATATTTTAGCAGATTTAATAGTATATTAATTTTTATATAATATTTATTGTTTAATTTTTCCATATATAGTTTTTTGACAAATAATAATTTTTATTATATAATTATTATTAATATATGATAATATTAGCCCTATTATATAATGATGTATTAAAAAATTTAAATATTTATAATTTAGGATGGTGAATATGAATAATTTAACAGAAATTTTTAAAGAAAAAAAACTCAAGCTTACTCCTCAACGCATCGCAGTATATAAATATCTAAAATCAACAAAAGAACATCCATCTGCAGAAACTATTTATAAAGCTCTTCAGCCTGACTATCCTACAATGAGTCTTGCTACTGTATATAAAGCTTTAAAAACTCTTGTAGAAGTAGGATTAGTTCAAGAACTGAATGTTGGTGAAGGAAATTTTAGATATGATGGAAATACATGCCCACATTCTCATATACAATGCTTAAATTGCGGACGTGTAGATGATATTGAAGGATTTTGTTTATCAGAATTAAACGAAAAAATAAGTGCTTATACAGATTATGCAATTTTAACAAATCAAGTTTATTTTTATGGTTTATGTAAGGACTGCCAGAAAAACACAAATGATGATATTGATAATTAAAATATAAAAGGATATGCTAGTTTTAAGCTAACATATCCTCTTTTTATTTATAAATTTCATTTAATATTTCATTCCACTCATTTTTGCTATAATTTCCCAATAAAATATTATTTATTTTATAACTTATAATTTTATTAAAATTTTTTGGGAGGTTATAAATATATACAATGCTATTTTGATTTGCATTAGAAAGTTTTGTTACAATATTTTCTCCTAATCCTTGAATTTCTGCATTAGCCTTTTTATTACCAGTTATATAACCTTTTTTAACAAGTTCTTCTTGAGTTTTTTCATCTAATACAAATTTAATAAATTCACTTGCTTCTTCAGAATTTTTACCATTAATGGGCAAAGATAAAATTGTATCTACTAAAACTGGTATATTAACTTTTATATTATTAGTAATTATTATATCATTTATTGTTTCAATATTGCCATCTTTTAATTTATCATAGTAATAAGAAGTACTTATAATAAATGGTGTACTACCATTTATTAAAGAAGTAAATGTACTTTCATTACCAATTTCAAAAGAATTTTTATTTATTATGCCCTCTCTTACAGCAGTATTTATATCATCAAATATATATTGCATTTCTTTAATATTTTTATATGAATTTTTATTATCATAAGCCCCATCTAAATCTGATATTTTTACTCTATTACTTGCAATCATTGAAGATAAAACTATATTTATATCTAAGTCTTCAGGAACAATAACAGGAATTCTTATATTATTTTCTTTAAATTTTTTTAAAATTCCTAATATATCTTCTACATTTGCCATCTTAGATATTCCTAATTTGTTAATAGCATCTTTATTATAAAAAGCTGTAATTACATAAGGAATTATACTTATTCCATAATATTTATCTTCAAATCTTCCATAAGAGGACATTATATTATAATATTTTTCATTAATTTTGTTTTTATCATAATACTGAGACATATCACTTAAAAGACCTTTTTTAGAAAGTTCGATCATAGTGTTTCTAGATGTTAATATTAAATCAGCTTTATCTCCTTTACTTATTTCTTCTACTATATTGCTCTCAGTCTCTAGCACATCATTTATCTTTAATTTTACTTTTGTATTTTTTTTCATATATTCTTCAGTTAAAAATTTTATTATACTCAAAGAGTTTTTATCTTTAATATCTACATACACTTTTAATTCTTTTTCTTCTTTATCTTGATCTTGTGAATTTTTCTTTTTGCAAGAACATAAACTTATACATAAAAAAATAGATAAAATTATAGAAAATTCCCTTTTTATTTTCAATTTTATCACCTCCCTATTTATATAAAAAACAAATTTGATAATTTTTTGTATTAATTATTAATATAAATATACAAATATATAAAATCTTTTAATTTTATTGTATGTAAATTAATTAAATATAAACTTAAATCATATAATTAAATGGAGGTGATTTATATGAAATTTAGGATAATATTTCTAAAGAAAAAACATATTTATTATGCAGTACTTTCGTTAATTATTATTATACTTTTAGTTGTTTTACTTTTAACTAAAAAAAGCGTTTCTACTTTTAACACTTTAGTTGATAACAACAAAATTATTCAAGCTGACTTAACAGGTGACGGCAAAAAAGATATTCTTTATATAAAAGTAGAAAATGGTAAATACTATATGGAAGTAAACGATGGAAAAAATAATTATTATTTAGAAACATCTAAAAATCTTCCTACAGCAGGATTGTATGATGCTAATAATCCTATGAAAATTACACTTATGGATATAACAAGAGATAAAGTACCAGAAATATTTACACAATCTTCAGAAAATGGTAAAGGAGTCCAGCATGTATTTATTTATAGTGATGGAATTTTTAAAGATATGTTCTGTGATTCCAATAAAATAATAGGATTTGTTGATGTTAGTAATAACAAAACTCCTAAATTTTTAACAGGAAAAATAACTAACAAAAATATAGAACTTTCAAATTACATATTTTTACCTGATCAAAAAAAATTAGAAAATTTTTCATATAATTATAAAGATAATTATATGGGAAAAGATAATGTATATTCGTTTATAAAACTCATTGAGGGACTTCCTCAAAGTGCCTCTAATAAATTAGAAAATATTTTTTATCCAGGATTAACTGAAGAAAATATATCTGTAATTGAAAGGCTAGCTCAAGATAACAATACTTATGTTTTTCAAAATTGTGTTTTTAAAGATATAAAATCTGATAATAATGGAGAAATAAGTGAAATACTTTGGACAATTAATTTCAAAGGAACATCAATTTCAGATAAAAATAAAATAAAAAATTATACTTTAAATCTGCTGCTCAAACCTTCAAATAAAACTGAGGATAATAAAGCTTTTAAAATATATTCTATAAGCTTTTAAGTATTAAAAATATTAATAATTAAAACAAAAGGGACCGCTACTAACGGTCCCAAGGGGGATGGGGGGTTCTAGCATTAAATGAAAGAATTAAACTTTCATTATATGCTTTGGAGACTAATCTCCAATCACATTATTAATATTGACTAATAATTGAACTTTTATACATATATATAAAATTTTTTTATATTTAATATAAAAGTAAAGAAATAAAAAGGAGCAACACTATAATGTTTAATGAAAAAGAAAAAAATAATAGAATAGAAACCCTTATTGGTGATAAATGTACAGTTATTGGTTCTATTCAAGGTGAAGGCTTAATGAAAATAGATGGAACTATTGAAGGAGATATAAATTTACAAGATGATATTATAATAGATATAAATGCTTTATGTAAAAGCAACATAAATTGCAAAAATGCTACTATAAATGGCAAAGTTGAAGGAAATATAATATGTGAAAATACTCTTACTATAGAAAGCTATGGAAAAGTAACTGGAAATATAACTGTTAAAAATTTGGTAATAAAAGAAGGTGGTATATTAGATGGAAAATGTACCATGGTCATGTCAAAAGAACCAAGTGAAATTTTATCATAACAAAAATAATTAGGAGGTCTAATTTTAAGACCTCCTGTTTATTTTTTAATTATTCTATCTTTTGCATGGATTGCAGCAGGATAGGTAGAATAAAGCTATTATAAATAATATGCCATTATCTACTGAATTTGAAATACCGCCCATTTCTCCAACTTTATCCATTGGTTTTCCACCTTTATTAAATTGAAGAAGTATAAGAATTAATATAACTAAAGTTGGGAAATTACAGCAGCATTTATCCTTTTTATTCATATGAAACCCCCCTTTCTTGGGCACTGGTTTAATGTAATCTATCTTTTATCATTTGCTTTTTTAAGGGCATAAGTTTTTGAAACAGCTTATCTATCTGTGTATTAGGGATATATGGATTTCTGCTGTTTCTATAGGCTTTGAAATCATTTGTTTATACTATATACTATTCTTATAAATATAAATTTGTGATATAGAATTGTATATTTTTTTATAAATTTTATAAGTGCATATAATATATAATATTAATTTATGCTTATCTTTTCATAAGTCTAGTTATATTATAAATTTGCAAAATTGAATCTATTAATTTAGACTTATCACTATCTACTAACGGTTTCATTGCATTTAAAATTTCAATCCTTTTATCCATTTCTTTAAAAGATACATTATTTTCAGTTTGCTCTCCACTCATAAAATTTTGCACCATAGAAGATAATTGCCTTAAATCTACATTGTTAAGTAATCCTGTTAGCTGATTAGGATCCATATTACTAAATAAATTCCCTATTTGATTTATATCAAAATTATTATTTCTATCCTCATCATGATATCTTTTTTGTTTTTTACTGTGCTTAGACATACATTCACCTCCATATATTTTTGCATTATGTTAAGAGGGCTGATAAAAAACAGCCCTCAAATTTTTTATTTTCTGCAAGGAGTACAGCAAGAAAGGAAATACAGTGCAATTATAAACAATATACTGTTATCTATTAAATTTCCTCCACCAAAGAACGTAGGTACTACAGATGATTGAGTATCACATGAATCATCTGACACTACAGATCTAAAACCACCATAGCTGCCTTTTTTATTGAATTGAAGAATTATCAATATCAATATTATTAATGTTGAAAAATCACAGCAGCAAGAATTAGCTAAAGATGTATTTTCTTTTTTATTTTTTTTACTCATAAAATATATCCTCCTTTTCATTAAGAGCTTTCCTTAAAGCCCAAGCTTTTTTATTTTCTATCTTTTGTTAAAATTTAGCAATCATCATCTGTATCTAAATTGATAATATTAGTGTTTTCACTACTGTCATTACATAAAATCAATATTGCGAATATGATTAATATAAACCATCCATTTTCACTAAAGAAGTTGTCTGTATGTCCATGATGATGATGGTGGTGATGGTGGTGTTTTCTATCACAATCGCATCCATAGCTGCCAAAGCCACAACCGTCTCCATTGCATAAGCAGAATATTATTATAATAATTATCACCCAAATTACTAGGTTATCATTTTTTCTTCTCCTTACTGCTCCGGGAGCTCCAATTTGTCTTGCAGCTGCAATTTCTTTCGATACACTGTCCATCCAATCACTCCTCCCTCTCAGAAAATTTTTCTATCATTTGTTTTCTACTATATACTATTCTAATAAATATCTTTTGACACAAAAAAAACTGAGTTTAAATAATTTTAAACTCAGTTTTTTTAATCAATTTTTTAATTTTCCTCAAATTCACCAAATAAAATATCTAAAATTTCTTCTCTGCCTTCTTTTGTTAAAGAAGAATAAAATAATATTTTTTCTTCGCTTTTTAAACCCAATGTTTCTTTTATAATTTTTTCATTTTTTGCAATTTCACTTTTTTTGAGTTTATCTTTTTTAGTTGCTATTATAACTGTATTATAATTATAATGTTTAATCCAATTATACATAAGAATATCATCATCACTTGGTTTATGGCGACTGTCAACTAATAAAACTACCTTTTTTAAAACTGGTCTATTTAAAAGATAATTTTCAATTATCTTTCCCCAGCTTTCTTTTTCAGCTTTTGAAACTTTAGCATATCCATAACCTGGCAAATCTACAAGATAAAATTTATTATTAATAAGAAAAAAATTTACTAGTCTTGTCTTACCTGGAGTGGAACTTACCTTTGCAAGACTTCTTCTATTAGTAAGGCTATTTATAATTGAAGATTTACCTACATTTGAACGTCCTACAAAAGCTATTTCAGGCCTATTATCAGTAGGATATTGATTAGGCTTTGCTGCAGAAGTTATAAATTCAGATTGTTTAATTAACATTTTTCCCTCCACTAACTAATGCATTTGAAAGTACATCATCTATTTTTTCAGCTAATATAAACTTTAATTTATTTTTAATAGTTTTAGGTATTTTATCCATATCTTTTTCATTATCCTTTGGTATTATAACAGTATCTATACCCGCTCTATAAGCTGCAAGACATTTTTCTTTTAATCCACCAATAGGTAAAACTCGTCCTGTAAGAGTAATTTCTCCTGTCATAGCTACATTATGTCTAACACTTTTTAAACTTAGTGCAGAAACCATAGCAGTAACCATTGTAACACCAGCAGATGGACCATCCTTTGGTACAGCCCCTTCTGGAGCATGTATATGTATATCTTTTTCTTTATAAAAGTTAGGATTTATACCATATTTTTCAGCATTAGCACGTATATAACTATACCCTGCTCTAGCAGATTCTTTCATTACATCTCCAAGCTGACCAGTTAATTCAAGCTTTCCATTTCCTGGCATAACACTAACCTCAACTGGCAAGGTATCTCCACCATATCCCGTCCATGCCATTCCCATAACTACGCCAATTTTATCAATTTTATCTGCTTTATCATAAGTATATATAGGTGGTCCAAGATACTTTCTTACATAGTTAGAATTAATATTAATTTTCTTTTTATCTTTTTCTACCATCTCAGCTATACTTTTTCTTATTACAGTAGCAATTTTTCTTTCTAAATTTCTTACTCCCGATTCCCTTGTGTAATTTTCAATAATATTGTATATAGCATTATCTGTAAAATTAATAATGTTTTCTTCTATATTATGTTCTTTAAATTGTTTTGGAATTAAGTGTTCTTTAGCAATATGAAATTTTTCTTCATATGTATATCCAGAAACTTCTATTATTTCCATTCTATCTAAAAGTGGTCTTGGTATAGTATCTAAACTGTTAGCAGTAGTAATAAAGAGCACTTTAGATAAATCAAAATCCAATTCTAAATAATGATCTCTAAAAGTACTATTTTGTTCTGCATCAAGAACTTCTAAAAGTGCATCAGCAGGATCTCCTCTAAAATCATTGCTCATTTTATCTATTTCATCTAATAAAAATAATGGATTTTTTGATTTTGCCTGTTTCATGCCATATATTATTCTTCCTGGAATAGCTCCTACATAAGTCTTCCTATGGCCTCTTATTTCTGCTTCATCCCTCACGCCACCTAAAGACATTCTTACAAAATTTCTATTAAGTGCATTAGCTATAGATCTTGCAATAGAAGTTTTACCAACACCTGGAGGGCCTACAAGACATAATATTGGACCTTTTAAAGATTTACTCATTTTCCTAACTGCTAAATACTCTATTATTCTATCCTTAACATCTTCTAACCCATAATGTTCTCTGTCAAATATTTCTCTAGCTTTTTTAATATCTAAATTATCTTCAGTTTCATTATTCCAAGGTAAATCTAGTATCCAATCCAAATAAGTTCTTATAACTCCTCCCTCTGGAGAAAAAAAGCCGCTGTTTTTTAATCTATCAAGCTCATAAATAGCTTTTTCTTTAACAGGCTTTGGAAGTTTTGCTTTGTTTATTCTATTTTTATACTTGGATATTTCTTTTTTATCTTCGTCTTCTTCACCAAGCTCCTCTTGAATTGCTTTAAGCTGCTCTCTTAAATAATAATCCTTTTGAACCTTATCAAGTTTACTTTTTACTTTATTGCCAATCTTTCTTTCAATATTCAATATTTCAATTTCGTTATTTATAACTACTAAAAGTTTTTCAAGTCTTTCTATTATATTATAAGCTTCTAATAATTCTTGCTTTTTTTCACTTCTTAACATTAAATATGAACTTATTACGTCTGCAAGTCTTCCCGGACCTTCAATATCTTCTAATGATATTAATATTTCTTGTGGAACATTTCCAGATAATCTTATATATTCATCAAATGACTTTTTAACTGATCTAGTTAAAGCTTCACATTCATTATCTGAGATATCTTCTTCCTTTAATATTTCAATTTCTGCCTTTAAAAATTTCTCTTCCTCTATTAAAGAAATTATTTTGGCTCTATTTAATCCTTCTACAAGAATACGTACTGTATCATTAGGAAGTTTTAGTATTTGCTTTATAATACAGATAGTACCTATATCATATAAATCCTCTTTAACTGGTTCTTCAATTTTAGCATCTTTTTGTGAAACTAAAAAAATCTCTTGATTGTTAAGCATTGCTTCTTCTAAAGCATTAATAGATTTTTCCCTGCCGACATCAAAATGCATTACCATATATGGGAATATTGTAATGCCTCTTAAGGGAATTAGAGGAATAATTTTTATGTCTTTTTCCATTTTTATCCCCTCACTTAAATTTATTTGAATTCAATTATTTTTGTAATTAAAATAATCATAATTTATTTAGACTTTATATATTATACTCATAAAACAATCCTTTTTCAATCATTATAGAAATTTTTAAATGTATATTCAAAATCATAAATTAGTATAATGTTAAGTTAGGGGAGTATTAATACTCCCCTAACTTAAAGTCCTTATATCCTCTATCTTAAACCTATGAGGTTTTGTGAATTTGATTATATAAAATATATTTTTATTTTTTTAAAATTTCTAATGTTATATTATACATAATTAAATTTTATGAATAAAGAGATTTTGCTGTAAGTATGCTATTGTTTGAATCTATGATTATACTTTCATTCTTTTCATTTTCTTCTTTTATAAGTGATATCTCTAAAACTTCTTTTATATGGCTTACTGGTATAATTTTAGCTTCTTTTATGTTAGAGAAACTATCCTGCCAGTTTTCTTTAGGAATAATAATCTTTTTTGCTCCAGCTTTAATTGCTGCAGCAATTTTAGCATTTACTCCTCCAATAGGTTTTACATTCCCATAAAGAGATATTTCACCTGTCATAGCAACTTCATTATTTACAGGTATGTTATTTATGGCACTATATATAGCAGTTGTAATACTTATTCCTGCAGATGGACCATCTACTGGTGAACCCCCTGGAAAGTTTACATGTATATCATATTTATCACAATTTAATTCATAAACTCTTTCAAGAACAGTCATTACATTTTCTACAGAACATCGAGCCATACTTTTTCGTATAACTTTTCTATTAAAACTTGTTATCTCTTCTTCTTCTACTATTCCTGTTATTTTCAATTCTCCTTTTCTAAATCTGCTCTTTTTAGCACTTGCTTCAATTTCCATAACAGCTCCCATATTGGCTCCATATACTGCAAGTCCGTTTACAAATCCGACCTGTGGTTTATTGTTAATTTTATTTTCTGGTCTAGGAGAATATTGACCATTCTCTATAACCCATTCAACATCTTCTGCTGTTATTATATTTCTATTATCATTTATAGCAATACCACATGCAAGCTGTACTAAATTAATTGCATCTCTTCCATTAGATGCATACTTACCAACTAATATACGCCCCTTTTCTTCTAACTTTAGCCCTAACTTATCAACAGAATTTTGTGCAATTTCCTCTATTTCCTCACAAAGCAAAGGTCTAAAAAATATCTCTACACATCTTGATCTAATAGCAGGAGTTATTTCCTCTGGACTTCTTGTAGTTGCACCTATTAATCTAAAATCAGCTGGAAGTCCATTTTCAAATATATCTCTTATATAAGTAGGCATATTACTATCTTCAGAATTATAGTATGCACTATCTAAAAAAACTTTTCTATCTTCTAAAACTTTTAAAAGTTTATTCATTTCAATTGGATGTAACTCTCCTATTTCATCTATAAATAAAATACCTCCATGAGCTTTAGTAACTGCTCCTGGTTTAGGTTGTGGAATTCCTGCAACTCCTAATGGTCCAGCTCCTTGATATATAGGATCATGTACAGAACCTATCAAAGGATCTGCAATACCTCTATCATCAAATCTTATGGTAGTAGCATCTATTTCCACAAATTTTGCATTTGTTTTAAAAGGTGAATTTGCCCTTTTTTTAGCATCTTCTAGTACTAGTCTGGCAGCTGCCGTTTTACCTACTCCCGGAGGACCGTATATTATGACATGCTGTGGATTAGGACCACAAAGTGCTGCTTGAAGAGCTTTTATACCTTTTTCCTGCCCTATAATCTCTTCAAAAGTACTTGGCCTGCTTTTTTCTGTAAGTGGTTCTGTAAGACTTATATTCCTCATTTTCTTAAGATTATCCATTTCTTTTTTATTTTCTTTATCAATAGTTACCTTATTTGTTTTATGATCTTTTAAAGCATTATAAAAATACAATCCCATAATAATAGTAACTAAAAGCTCAATAAAAATTAAAAAATTCGTCATAATATTTCCCAATTTTATATTTTGTCATAAAAATATAAAATTAGTAAACCTCCCTTCCATAGTAAAATTATAGTAAATTTATCCTTTTTTTATTATGTACAATTACTTCTTAATTTATTCCACTATTTTCTATATTTTTTATATTGAATAATTATATTAAAAATGGTAAATAAAAAAGAGCAGATTACTGCTCTTTTTTATTTACCATTTTAAGCTGTTTCTATTCCTTTTCTTCCTCTTCCTTTTCTTGATGGCTTAATAGGTAATCTTTTTTCACCTTCTGCCATTATAAGTTCAGGTTTTTTAGTTTTTATAGTTTCTTCATTTATTATTACCTTTGCAATAGCTTCATTAGAAGGTACTTCAAACATTACATCACGCATAATATCTTCTATTATTGCTCTTAATCCTCTTGCACCTGTATTACGCTTAATTGCTTCATCAGCAATAGCATTTAAAGCCTCTTTTGAAAATTCAATTTCTACATTATCCATTTCAAAAAGCTTTTTATATTGCTTTACAAGAGCATTCTTAGGCTCAGTTAATATTTTTATTAAAGCTTCTCTATTTAAAGCTTCTAATGTAACAACTATAGGAAGTCTTCCAACAAACTCTGGTATAAGTCCAAATTTTAGTAAATCTCCTGGCATTATATCCTTTAAAAGTTTGCTAATATCTTTTTCTTTCTTTGATTGAATTTCAGCACCAAAGCCCAAAGCACTAGCTCTAGTTCTTCTCTCTATGATTTTTTCAATTCCATCAAAAGCTCCACCACAAATAAATAATATATTTGATGTATTTATTTGTATGAATTCTTGATGAGGATGTTTTCTTCCTCCTTGTGGTGGTACTGAAGCTATAGTACCTTCTAGTATCTTTAAAAGAGCCTGTTGTACTCCTTCACCAGATACATCTCTTGTTATAGAGGGATTTTCAGATTTTTTTGCTATTTTATCAATTTCATCGATGTATATTATACCTTTTTCAGCTCTTTCAATATCATAATCTGCATTTTGAATTAATTTTAAAAGTATATTTTCAACATCTTCTCCTACATATCCAGCTTCTGTTAACGTAGTAGCATCTGCAATAGCAAAAGGTACATTTAAAAATTTTGCTAAAGTTTGTGCAAGAAGTGTCTTACCTGAACCTGTTGGTCCTAAAAGCAGAATATTACTTTTTTGTAATTCTATATCATCATTATCTATATTAGAATTTATTCTTTTATAGTGATTATATACAGCTACAGACAATGCTTTTTTAGCTTCATCTTGGCCTACAACATAATTATCAAGATATGCTTTTATCTCAACAGGCTTTGGAAGTGAATCAGTTTCTATTTGAATATTATCATCAAATTCATCACTTATTATTTCTGAGCAAAGTTCAATACATTCATCACATATATATACTCCCGGCCCAGCAATAAGCCTTCTTACAGCATCTTGATTTTTGCCACAAAAGGAACATTTTAGCTGTCTTTTATCATCATTCTTTGCCATTATCTCACCTCACTTTGCATAATTTGCAAATGCAAATTATGCAAGTTTATTTCTTTTAAGTTTATTTCTTTTTAGTTATAACTTCGTCAATTAAACCATAAGCTGCTGCTTGCTCTGCTGTCATAAAATTATCTCTTTCAGTATCTTGTTCAACCTTTTCTAATGGCTGACCTGTTCTTTCAGATAATATTGTGTTTAATCTTTTCTTTATCTTTAAAATTCTATCTGCATGTATTCCTATATCAGTTGCTTGACCTTGGAAACCTCCTAAAGGTTGATGTATCATAATTTCACTATTAGGTAATGCAAATCTTTTACCCTTAGCACCAGCTGCTAAAAGAAAAGCTCCCATAGATGCTGCCATTCCTATACATATAGTAGAAACGTCTGGTTTTATATATTGCATTGTATCATATATTGCCATTCCTGCTGTTATAGATCCTCCTGGACTGTTTATGTAAAGATATATATCTTTATCAGGATCTTCTCCTTCAAGGAATAAAAGCTGAGCAACTACTAAGCTTGCAGTAACATCGTTTACCTCTTCACTAAGCATTATTATTCTATCTTTTAAAAGTCTAGAATAAATATCATAAGATCTTTCTCCTCTATTTGTTTGTTCAACAACTACTGGAACCAAACTCATAAAATCTCCTCCTTTTTATTTTTATGTAATATCTCTAATTATAATTAATTGCCAGATATATCTGGCAATTAACATCATTTTATTTTATGCAACAGCTTTGCTATTTTCTACTAATAGCTTTATAACTTTTTCATTCTTTAATTCATTAGATATGTAATCTTTCTGAACATCAAGAAGCATCTTAGCAGTTTTTTCAATATCATTTTCACCATATTGTTTAGCAATTTCTTCTGCTCTATTTTGAAGTTCTTCCTCAGTTACTTCAATATTTTCAATTTGGCTTATTTTTTCTAAAACTAAATCAGTTTTTACTCTCTTTTCAGCACTCTCTTTCATAAATTCTCTAATACTTTCTTCAGTGCTGTTTGTATATTCATAATATGTTTTAAGATCAAGTCCTTGATATCTTAATCTCATTTCTAAATCTCTAATCATATTATCTATTTCTTTATTTATCATAACTTCTGGAATATCTACAGAAGCATTATTAACTGCAGCATCTATAACTGCTTCTTCATATTCACGAGTTGCCCTTAAATCATTAGTTTCTTGAAGTTTCTTTCTTATATCAGCTTTTAATTCTTCTAATGTATCAAATTCTGATACTTCTTTAGCAAATTCATCATCTAATTCTGGAACTTCTTTTGTTTTTATTTCTTTTACAGTAACTTCAAAAACTGCAGGCTTACCATTTAATTCTTCTCTTCCATATTGTTCAGGGAAAGTTACATTTACATTTTTAGTTTCTCCTATAGCCATACCTACAAGCTGATCTTCAAAATTATCTATAAATGAACCTGAACCTATTTCTAGAGAATAATCTTTAGCTTCTCCTCCTTCAAAAGGAACACCATCAATAAAGCCTTTAAAATCTATAACAACTATATTACCTTTTTCTACAGTTCCTTCAGCCTTAGTTTCAATTCTAGCATTTTTTTCTGCCATAGATTTTAATTGAGCATCTACTTCTTCATCAGTAACAGGATATTCTACTTTCTTAACTTCTAATCCTTTATATTCTCCAAGTTCAACTTCAGGATATACTGTAACTTCAGCAGTGTATATAAAATCTTTCCCTTCTTCTATTTGAACTAAATCTATTTTTGGATAATCTACTGGTTTAATATCATTTTCCTTTATAGCTAAAGGATATGTTTCATCACAGCAAATGTTGATAGCATCTTCAAAAAATACGCCTTCTCCATAATATCTTTTTATGATATTTATTGGAGCTTTTCCTTTTCTAAATCCAGGTATATTAAATTTTTTTGCATTTTTAACATAAGATTTTTGAAGTGCTTCCTTGAATTTTTCAGCTTCTACGCTTACTTCAAGTTTTACAGTGTTCTTTTCTATTTTTTCCACTTTAACGTTCATTATACTTTTCCTCCTATAAATAAATTCACCGGAGCACATAAATGTGCTAATGCATTTTAACCATAATATTATACCATATATTCATAAATTTACAAACATTATAATAAAACAAAACAACATTATAATAAAATTCTTTAAATAAAAATTTATAAAAATAAGAACTTCTAGTATTTTATATTATATCTCAAATACTTGATATTTTACAAGAATTATTTTTATTAGAAATTTATTGGCTTATAATTATATTTCCATTATTCACCTTTACAAATTTTGATGTTCCATTATCCATTATTATCTCCAGTCCTTTATCTTGTATATCTCCAAATTTTAAATTTTCTCCTTTTATACTTGTTTTACTTTTATGACTATTTTTATTTTTAACATTTACTGTCCATAAATACTTTGTAGCTGAATTACGTATATATGGTAGCTGAGAAAAATATGCTATATTTTCATCATCTATAAATTTAGGCAAAGTACACCAAACATAATTAGGTCTTTTTTTAAGAACAGTATCTCTTTTATATGATTTATAACTCAAATCCGAAATATTCTCAACTTTTCCATCTATATTTATAAACCATATACCTTGAGAAATACCATCAAAAATAACTATACCTGTATTGGAAGGATTTAAATTAAATGAAATATTAGGATTATCAGTACTTATATGTTTAAATTTATTTGTTCCTTCACTATATTCATACACAGCTTTTAATTTTATTCCATTATCTAAAGTAATGTCATATGATTTTTCTTCAATTTCATCTTTTGAAGTTTTTTCCTCTGTATTTGCATTTTCTATGTTTATATTTTCTATATTTGTATTCTTTGTATTTTCTTTTTGCTGTGAAGATACTATTTCTTTGTTGTTTTTTTCAGTTTCATCTGTATTTTTTTGATTGTTATTAATTAAAATATTTTTCAAATTGCCTTTTAAAGCAAATAAAACTCCAAATAATATTATAAAAATAATTATTGTTACAGTTATTTTTATTCTACGTCTTTTTTTATATTTTTCATATTCCTTACTAAAAATACTTGGTTTCCCCACTTTTAAATTCTCCTTCCCATTATCTATTGTATAACCTGTATATTATAACTATATAAGTCATATATTATTTCAACATAAATCATATATTATTTCAATCCATCCTTATTATACCTCAATAATATAAATCTTACTATAAATAATCTATATTACCTATCTATTTTAAATAATATTTAATAACATTTTCAATTAAATTTAATAATATTTATTAAATTTATATAACATAATAATCTTACAAAAAATCTTTTTATTAAATATTAACAATTATGTATAACTGAAGCAACACTATTTTATAATAACATAATTTGACATTCAATTAAAAAATTATTAAACTTATTTATAATGAATTCTTTATATGAATAAAAAATAACGGAGGCTTTTTATGAAAAATCAAAAGATAGAAAAAAATAAAAGTTTAAAAAATACTTTACTAGACTACGTTATTTCAATTGCTGCAGCTTTTATTATTGCCTTAACATTTAGAAGCTATGTTTTTGCTAGAGCTGATGTAGATGGTGAATCAATGATGTCAACTCTTTATGATAAAGATGTTATATTTGTGGAAAAAATAAGCAAATTAACTCATAATTTTAAAAAAGGTCAAATTGTAATTTTTAACTCGAAAAATTATAATGAAGATATATATGTAAAAAGAATAATTGCTACTTATGGTGATGAAATAGAAATAAAAAATGGAAAAGT
Organism: Clostridium prolinivorans; assembly: GCF_004011155.1. Lineage (GTDB taxonomy): Bacteria > Bacillota > Clostridia > Clostridiales > Clostridiaceae > Clostridium_AT > Clostridium_AT prolinivorans. The sequence goes on from NZ_RJWG01000008.1 coordinate 99,891, forward strand.
ATTTTTAAATGGTTTTGAACTTGAAGAACCTTATTTAGACAAAAACACTGTTACTAATCCAGGTCCATTTATGACAAAAAATAAAAAGTATAAATTAAAGGAAGATGAAATATTCGTCTTAGGAGATAATAGAGAAAATAGTGTAGATAGCAGAATTTTAGGGCCTATTAACATTAAAGATATAGAAGGACATGTAATATTTAGAATATATCCTTTTAATGAAATAAAAATTTTTAAATAAAGAACTTACAGTATTTTATTACTGTAAGTTCTTTATTTATTATTTATTTCTTCATATTTATTTCATAAAATTTGGTTTTGGCATTATAAATAAGTTAGGTTCCTCAAGATAATCCTGAACTATTCTAAGTGCTTCTCCAAATCTTTGATAATGAACTACTTCTCTTTCTCTTAAAAATTTTAATGGTTCTATTACGTCTGGATCATCAGCCATATTTATCAGCCATTCATAAGTTGCTCTTGCTTTTTGTTCTGCTGCTAAATCTTCAGTAAGATCTACAATTGGATTACCCTTTACTTGTATATATGCTGCATTAAATGGAACTCCTGTTGGATTTGATGGATAAATCCCTTTATCATGATCTACATAATAGCTGTCTAATCCTGCTTTTTTTATTTCTTCTAAGCTTGCACCTTTAACTAATTGATTTACTATAGCTCCAACAATTTCTAAATGAGCTAATTCTTCTGTTCCAATATCATTTAGTGTTGCAATAGCTTCAGGCGTAACCATTGAAAATCTTTGACTTAAATATCTAAGTGAAGCCGCTAATTCCCCATCTGGACCGCCATATTGAGTAATTATTAATTTTGCCATGGCCGGATTGGGATTTTTTATTTTAACTGGATATTCAAGTATTTTATCATAATTCCACATAATATATCTCCTTCCTTTTACTTTACAGCTTATAATTTGCTTCATATTCCCAAGGCCATGGCTCTTCTATCCATTCCCAAGGATATGCACTAAGGGAGTCGTTTTGATTTATCATATCAAAAAGCTTATCATATTCACTTCTAAGAGTTTTTAGCTGCTTTACATAGCTATTTCGCTTTGCTAAAGCATTTTTATCCATAGGATGAGTATTAAGATAAAGCTGAAGATCTTCTAACATAAATTGTACTTGAGCGATTTGCTTTTTAAGTTCCATTTTATTTATATTTTCATTCATTACTGTGCCCTCCCCCCTTAGTCAAAATCTGGTTCATTATAATATTCTCTATTTTTTTAACTTTTGATTTGTAAACAGCCTGTGGATCATAAGGCGCCTCAAATTTACTGTAAAGTTCTGGAAAGGCAGTCCCTCTTTTTAAAGCTTCTAAAGGCTTGAAAAGTTCGCATAAATTCTGATAAGGAACATATGCAGTAGCCAATCTTACATTTTTTATAACCATCTCCTGTGGTATACATTCCTGCATAGGAATACAAGGTTCATTATAAATCCCATCTTCGGGTTTTAGAATATAAGCCATATAATAATTTATCCTCCTTAAAAGTTACTCACATAGTTTTAATATATGTTTTATCAAAATATTTGCTACATAAAATTTTTAAAAAAAATAACTTATACATAAACCATAAAATATAGGTATATGTATAAGTTAATTAACAATAAAATATTAATTGTATTTATCTATCTTTCTCCTAACTTAAGATTTGGTACTGCATTTAAATTTAAATCTGCAAATCTTCCATTTATATATTCAAAATATGCTGCACTTCCTATCATTGCGGCATTATCTGTGCAAAGTATTGGAGATGGAAATAACACTTTAATTCCTCTTTTATTTCCTTCTTTTATTAAAGTTTCTCTTAAAGTAGAATTTGAAGCTACTCCACCTGCTATTGCTATTTTATCTACTTTTTTTATTTTGCAGGTTTTAATTGCATTATCTACAAGAACATCTATTAATGCCTTTTGAAAAGATGCTGCAACGTCTGCTTTATTTATTTTTTCTCCTTTCATCTCCATATTATTTAAATAATTTAAAACAGCTGATTTTAGTCCACTAAAAGAGAAATCTAATGTTTCATCATGAAAATTAGCTCTTGGAAATTTTATTGCATCTGGATTCCCTTCTTTTGAAAGTTTATCTATTTTAGGCCCTCCAGGATAGCCAAGTCCTATGGCTCTTGCTACTTTATCATAAGCTTCACCTGCTGCATCATCTCTAGTTTCTCCAATTACTTCAAATACCCCATAATCTTTCATATATACAATAAAAGTATGTCCACCAGAAACTACAAGACATATAAAAGGCGGCTCTAAATCTTTATGCTCAATAAAATTTGCACAAATATGTCCTTCAATATGATTTACTCCTATTAATGGTTTGTCTATAGCATATGCTAAAGATTTTGCATACTGCATACCTACTAATAATGCTCCTACAAGTCCTGGACCATAAGTTACACCTATAGCATCTATATCTTTTAAAGTTAAATCAGCCTTATCTAAAGCTTCTTTAACAACACTGCTTATAACTTCAATATGCTTTCTTGAAGCTACTTCGGGTACAACTCCTCCAAATTTTTTATGTATGTCTATCTGTGATGCGATAATATTAGATAAAACTTCACGACCATTAACGACAACTGCTGCTGCTGTTTCATCGCAGCTAGATTCTATAGCAAGTATTTTTATATTTTCCATAACATTACCTTCCTACTTAAAAATCTATGATAAACTTTATTATACACAAAAATCTATGTTATAATCAATTATGTATAATTAAAAAAGAAGGAGTTAATTATGTCTGATACTTATGCAAAAGTTATAGTAAAAGGTTCTCCAATTTCAAAATCTAATTTTAAACTTTTTAATATAAAAGGAAGAGCCATACTTCCATATAATTCTGGGAAATATCATGATAGGTATGCTTTATATGAAGAAGAAATAGCTTATGAAGCAAGAGCACAAAATCCAAATACTATATTAAATGAAGCATTAATTGCTGTTCTTAAGGTATATTACAAAAGTCAAAAAAGGCATCCTGATACAAATAATATAACAAAAAGTATTTTTGATGGTATAGAAAAGAGCGGACTTATAGTTAATGATGCTCAAATAAAAAAACTTATTATAGAAGAATTTTATGATAATAAATTCCCGCGTTTTGAATTAGAGCTTTTTGCTGAAAGTTCTTATTGTATGAATTACAATATATCTCCAAAAAAAGTTAAAGATACTCCCGTAATTTACGAACCACCAAGCAATAAAAAAAACTTATACATAAAAAATACTAAAGCAAAAACACATTCTAAAAATAGTACAAACACCATATGTCAAATATGCAATAAATCTATAAATAAAGAAAATTCTATAAGTGCAAACAATGGCAAAATAATAATTTGTAAAGATTGCTTTACAAAATTATTTTAATTAAAGTAAAAACAGAGGGTAAATTTATTCCTCTGTTTTTATATCTTCTAATTTTATTGTAATTTTATAACAATCTTTCTTATTTTTTAAAATATCTTTTGGAATTTTTATAGTTTCTATTTTACTTGGAATCATTTTATCTTTATTAATTTTTACTTCTAATTCATTATCAAAATACACATTAATAGATTTTTTTTCATAAGGCTTATTTATTCTAAATTTTATATTTAAATAATTTTCTATATTATTTAAATTGATAAAATTAGGCACAGCATAACTTATACCATCTGCGCATATTATTTCAATATTTTTTTCATTGTATCTTTTTCCAAATATATAATAAGCTGCATTTATTCCTGCTTGAAAAGCTTCATCTACTATATCACTAGCTGAATCGTGTAAATACAATACATTACCACATGCAAATATACCATCTAAGTTTGTATGCATGCTTTCATCTATTTCAGGTCCTTTTGTTGAATTTAAAATTGTTACTCCAGCTTTCCTTGAAATTTCATTTTCGGGAAGTAAATCCACAGAAAGTACTAAAGTATCACAAACTATATATTCCTCTGTCCCAGGAATAGGAACTTTTTTTTCATCAACTTCTGATATTGTTACTCCTTCTACTCTATCTTTACCATTTATATCTACTACTGTATGATTAAATTTAATAGGTATATTAAAATCAGTTAAACACTCTTTTATATCTTCTTCTTTACAATTTGGATAAGACATAAGTTCTATTACTGATTTAACATTCCCTCCTTCTATAGTCATTCTTCTTGCCATAGCAACTCCTATATGTCCTGAGCCTAATATTACTATTTCTTTCCCTGGCAAGTAACCTTCTAAGTTTATAATCTTTTGTGCTGAACCAGCTGTAATTATACCTGCAAGTTTACTTCCCGGCACATTTATTGCTCCTCTTGGTTTTTCCCTGCTCCCCATAGCTAATATTACTGCTTTTGCTTTATAAAATTCTATTCCATCTTCGCTTACAACCTTTATTTCTTTATTCCCATTTAATTCTATAACAGCAGAATTACATTTATATTCAATTTTAAGTTCTTTTATTCTTTCAATAAATTTATATACATACTCTGTACCTGTAAAAAATTCATATTCCTGCTCTTTATCTCCAAATCCAGTATGTATGCATTGATTTAATGCCCCACCTAAAACTTCTTCTCTTTCTAATATCAAAACTTTTTTTACTCCTTGTTCTCTTGCTCCTATAGCTGCTGAAAGCCCAGCTATACCACCACCAATAATTATTACATCGTATTCAACCATAAATTAATCCTCCTTGTAAGGCTGCAAGATGCAAATACTAACATATATCGAAGTATATTTTACCATAGTAAATTTTTTTATCCTATATTTTTAATAAAAAAAAAGCCAAAAATTTGGCTCTTTATAATCTAAATGTTTCTTGCCCATTTGCTTGATACAGGGTAGCTATAATCTTTGCCATTTAAAACATTTACTATAGCAATTATAGGAAATACAATACCTGCTATACTAAAACCTATAATTCCAATAATTCCTATAAAAATTATTGTAAGTATACCTGATGCTATTAATGACAAAATAATTAAAATTTGAAACATAAGTGCTTCTTTTGCTTGAGTTTTAACATAATCATCTTTTGAAATAAGCATTACTATAAGTGGAATAATTATAGGTGCTCCAAAAAAAATACCTCCATGGCAAATAGCAGCCAAAATTTTTTGTTCAGTAGTAAGCATTTAAATCCTTAAATCCTCCTTAAAATTAATCTTTATATAGCATATTCATTTTATTGTAAATCTGATAATAAGTATATAATTATTTTTTGTTTAAAAGTTCTTTCATTCCAAATTTAATCAATATAAATGAAATTACAAATGGAAAAAATTTATATAGTAAAGGATTTAAAAGGCTTTGTGCATTTTTAGCATTATAATAATCTTTTATAATAGATACAACAGTAACAACGAAAATTATAATTCCACAAATAAAAAAAATTAAAGAATGTTTTTTTAAAATACTCTTTTTCATAAGTACACTCCTTTGAATATGCTATATAACATTCTACTATATATTCTATAATTTTATTATACAATGTTTAGATATCTTTTTCAAAAATATCTAAACCATTTTAAAAAATTTCTTGAAAATTTTATACTATTAGTGCCAGTAAAACTGGTATCTTTTTAATTATTTTTTTCCAGTTATCAAGATAAATTGTGATACATTATGACATTATCATAAATCAATCATAAAAATCAACAGAATTTTAAAAATTATGCTTGACTGATTAAGCTTTCTGCTTTATAATATTTTTTGTCGGTAATCGTTACAGTAGAAATACTGAAAAACGACAAAACATTAATAAATAAAGGGGTATAGCTCAATTGGTAGAGTAGCGGTCTCCAAAACCGTTGGTTGCGGGTTCGATTCCTGCTGCCCCTGCCATTTTTATTACTGTGGACTTAACAGTAATATTTTCAAGGGTTTAAAGTAGTTGATAGCGTTCTCAGCTACTTTTTCTGTTTTTTGTCCGTTGTATTGTTCTGTGAATGTGACCGTTAGAATTTCAGAGGGGAGCGGTTCAGCCCTTCTCTACTTACAGGAGGTTACGCAGAATGACAACAAATCAAGCGGTTACAAAGGGTAGAGGTTCAAGGAAGAAACTAACAATGGATGGCAGTTTACCAGACATTAGACCGTTAGAATGAAATGAGATAAAAACTGGCACTATTTCTATTAAGGAATTTATAAGTAAACAGAAGGAATTTCTTTTAACTAAAAAACTTGAAGGCTTGGCAGAACGCACCTTGAAGGATTATGAGAAACATTTCCAGTACCTAAATAGCTGGATATTACAGGAATATTGCGAGGAAACGGATACTTCAAACCGCTACACGGAAAAAGGCTTATTTATGGCTTATGTAGGATATATGATTTCACAGTTTAAGCCAGCTACAGTTAATATCAGATTAAGGACACTGAAATGTTATCTCAATTGGTTACACAGTGATGACATAGTAAAAGAGGATATAGCAAGTAAGTTGAAGTTAGTTAAAGTGCAAAAAGATACAATACAGCCATTATCTACAGTTTGGTGTTAGTATAATATTGTAGACACAGAAAGCCGAACACATTTTAGTAAGTATAAACTGTTGATAATTGACGAGATAGGTTATTTGCCAATTGGCGAACAAGAAGCTAAAATGTTTTTTCAACTTATTGATAAACGCTATGAGCAAAAGAGTACAATAATTACCAGTAACATAAATTTATCAGATTGGAGTCAAATATTTGTAGATAACATGCTAGCTAGCGCTATTCTTGATAGACTTGTTCATCACTCTAGCATTGTAAACATATTAGGCAATTCTTATAGAACAGCTTCTGCTCTCTCTAAGATTTCTAATAAAGATACTTAGCACAATTGTACATAAAAATATTGGCACAATTGTACAAAATAATCTTAACATTAATAATAAAATACGACTTTGTAGAATAATGAGGAAACTCGGAAGTTAGTAAATAAATAAAATGAGTAGTGTTGTTTGGGGTAAATACTGCGTGTACACAAAGGATACCTTATATAACAAGGATTACAACAATATTAATAACATATTATCTCTATACATAGAAGTTTTAGGAAAGTTGTAATAATAACCAAAAGTTTTGTAATTATAAATCGTTATATTGCATTACTTCCATAAATGTAATATAATTGGATAGAAAATGAAAAAACGAGGGGGATTAGTCATGAGTAATCTTATAAACTGTAAAGCGTGTGGTAAAGAAATTGCAAAGGGAGTAAAGAAATGTCCACATTGTGGTAAAGACCAAAGAAATTTCTTTATGAAGCACAAAATTATTACAGGAATTTTAGTTTTAGTTGTAATAGGAATTATTGGTTCATTAGGAAGCAATGGTGGTGGTAACAGCTCTGCTACAAATGATACAAGTAAACCTGCTACATCTTCAAGTGCAAAGCAGGCTGATACAAAGAAGGAAGAACCAAAGGAATTTTATGCTGTTAATGAAGATGTAAAACTTAATGACGCAGTAGTAAAAGTTACAAAAGTAGAAAAGTCCAATGGTAGTGATTATGATAAGCCAAAAGATGGAATGGAATTTATAATTGTAACAGTTTCAATAAAGAACGATGGAAAGAATGAGATTTCATATAATCCATTTGATTTCAAAATGCAAAACAGTAAAGGACAAATTACAGATCAAGCATTTACAACTGTAAATACCAGCACACAGTTAAACAGCGGAAACCTTGCGGCTGGTGGAGAAGTTACAGGAACAATTGCTTTTGAACAACCTAAAAATGATAGTGCATTAGTTTTAAAATATAAGGGAAACATGTTCAGCAATAAGGAAATTAAAATAAAACTAAATTAAATAGTTCGTAATACTATATAATTGAGATTAAGTACTGGCTTATTTGCTGGTACTTTTTTCTTAAATACACATTTAGACAAAGTTTCAATTTTATGAAACACTTTAATAATAGATAGGGGCAGAGATTAGTTGTACAAAGACTTTTCTGTGTTCCTTATTTTATTGTTGTTTACCTTTACTTACCTGTGAAACCTTCTGTCTTAACTCTATTTTTTCTTATTTATTAGTTATTAGGAACAAATCAAAGGAGGAAACAAAGATGTTACCAGAAAATAAAAGTGGATAAAGGTATATGAAGGGCTATATTCAGTCAATAAGAGGGCAAAGTGTATAGCTGAAACTGTAAAGAAGGAATATATAAAATGTAGATAAGTATATATAAGTAATTGCTGTAAAGGAACATAAGAATTACAGACATGGAGGAAACTTTGTTAGGGTATATGCTGTAAAATAACTTTGCAGGGGCATAGTTTGCCTTGCTGTATATGAATTACTGCATGGACTTCTGTTAAATATTTCTGTGGGTTTACCGTTAGTTGACTGTATGATATAATAGATACATAACCGTTACATCAAACAGAACATTAAGGGCTTTAAAGCCTTGAAATAACAGGGATTATGTATAAATGTCAAGATTAAAATGTAACTTTTTGATCATTTAAGAATGTAGCTTTTTTACTCATCCT
>NZ_RJWG01000009.1 GCF_004011155.1 Clostridium prolinivorans
TATACATATAATCAATTTGTACATTCTTAAATGATCACTTTCTTACATTCTTATCGTATCATTTATAATTATGCACAGGAAGGACTTTCTTCGGTCTCCAAAACCGTTGGTTGCGGGTTCGATTCCTGCTGCCCCTGCCAAAGTAACTAGAAACATAAAAAAAGAGTTTTAGTATATTTTAGTGTATACTAAAACTCTTTTTTATTTTACTTTAAAACAACTTCAATCCATTGGTGTTATGAAGAAAATTTAACTACTTTAATCTGTTGTTTAGATAATTACCTATTATTAGATAATTACCTATTAAAAGGTTATTTGAATAGATATTGTTAATACTTTTTAATTTATGGCTAAATCAGTTTCATCTTTAATATTAATAATTTCATTAAAAATTTCATCACTATTGATTTCTCTAATCATATTAATTAATTCACTAAATATTATAAACTCCAATTGTAAATCAGTGTTTTTTTCAATATTTTTTAAATATTCCCATGCATTTTTATTAATACTTCCTGTAGTAACTATAATTCCTTTTTTTATGCCATCACCAACCATAGCTCCAACTAACTTTTGGCATATTTCTCTACCTATTTCAAATGTATCATATTCACCATTACCATCATTGTATCTTTTACACTCTACATATGTATCTCCATTTAATATAATATCTTTACCTCCATCACAAGAAGCTTTAGTTAGTTCAACACTTTCGTACTTTCCAGATTTTTTAAATAACCATGCACAAAATTTTTCAAATTCTCTACCTGTCATATTTTTTATTAAATTTTCTGCTATTTTTAAATCAATTTCACTTAATGAATTATATTCTTTAAATGAATTATGATCTTTAAATATAAATTTAAAGATTTTTACTATTATTAATTTAATCCATTCATATGATAATATTGCCAATATAAAAATAAAAAACATTTCTCCATAATTTACATCTAATAATTTTAAAATAATTTCTCCCATAAAAAATCACCTCATATAAATTATTGGCACAATATATATTTTTATACTTATTTGAATAATATATAAATTTATTAATAATTATGTTTATATATTTTCATAATTTTGTCAATAATTTAATTGAGGTGATTTCATGAATATAAAAAAATTAACTAAAAATATTGCTAAAATATATTTTTCCATAAGTGTGATTACATTAATTTTATTTTTTTTATTAATTTTATTTACTCCTAAAATTTTAAACTGGATTTTGTTTAAATAAAAAATTAAAATTTCCATGATTTTTAAAAATCGTGGAAATTTTAATTTTTATGAAATATCCAATAAAATTTCATATTAAGAATTTACTGATTTACATCTGCTTTTTTACTTTCTTCTTTTAATTGTATATTTTGAAGTAAAGTTTCTAAATTTTTTAAATTATACTTTAACATATCCTTATAATTTATGTCATCTTTATAAGATATAATATTTAAAGTATTAATATTATACTTTTTTATAAGAAAATCATTTGCTTTTAGTTTTTCTTCATTGTCATACAAAAATATAATATTGTTATTCCCTTTAATTTTCTCCTCTAAATCAGAAATTTTTTTCTTATCTTCTTCTGTAAGTACTAAACCATAATTATATAATTTTAAGCTGTTAAGTCCATAATTTTTTATAAAATAATCAAGTTCATCACCATCTACTATGAATGTATAGTCTTTTAATTGTTCAGTAATATTTTTTAATTCTTTTTCATATCCATCAATTTCTTTTATTAAATCATTAAAATTCTTCTCATATATATCTCTATTTTTTGTATCCTTATCTTGTAATGCATTTTTAATATTAAGCATTGCTATTTTATAATTTTCTGTATTTGACCAAAAATATGGATTATCATTTATAGTTTTATCTTTATATAAAATTCCACGCTCTAATTGTATTATTTTAACACCTCTTGATATATTAACAGGAGCAACCTTATTTTTATTTAGCTCATTTATAAAATTTTCAATCCATGGTTCCATTGCATTCCCAAAATAAAAGAATATATCTTTTTTACTTATATAATCTAAATTTTCTTTTGAATAATTAAAATTAAAAAGTTCATCCTTATTAGTAAACATATATTCTATATTGTTTTTATCTTTTGATATATCTTTAACCATATTATAAAGAAACTTATTAGTTGTTACTATATTTAATGGAATTTGTTCTTCATTTTTATTCTCTGATTTTATATAAGGTTTAGTTTCTTTAGATTGGACAGTACAAGATACAAATATAAATACAAAAGATAAAATAAATATGCCTATTATATTTTTTTTCAATTTATACACCTCTGTATTATTATAATATGGTATTTACTATATATATTTTACATAATATATATGTTAAGTGCAAACTAAACTTTCTATATATTTAATTCCCATGTTTAATATTATAATAATAGTTTATTATATAATTGCCTTTTTTATTTATGTGTATTAATATAAAAATATATGTTTATGTAAAAACTTAGGAGTGAAAATTTATGGAATTTATTGTAGATAGTGTTGAAAAAACTATTGCTCTGGGTGAAAAAATTGGAAAACTTGTAAATTCTCAAGATATTATATGTTTAATAGGTGAACTTGGAACAGGTAAAACTCATATAACAAAAGGAATAGCAAAAGGTTTAGGTATAAAAGAACATATTACAAGTCCTACATTTAATATAGTAAATGAATATTATGGAAGATTAAAACTTTATCATTTTGATGTATATAGAGTTAATGATCCTGATGAAATATATGCTATTGGCTTTGATGAATATATATTTTCAGATGGAGTAAGTATAATAGAATGGGCTAACTATATAGAAGAACTCATCCCAAAGGAATATTTAAAAATTACTATAGAAAAACTCCCTAATTTAGGTGAAAATTATAGAAAAATAACTTTAGACGCATATGGAGATAGATATAATTATATAAAGGAGATTAGTTTATGATAGTATTAAGTATAGATTCCTCAACAGAATGTGCTAGTTGTGCACTTGTAAGTGATGAAAAGCTTATTGGAGAAATAAATTACAATAGCAAAAAACAGCATTCTATAATATTAATGCCAATGGTGGATAAACTTCTTAAAGATTTTAAATTAACTTTAGAAGACATAGATGGATTTGTAGTTTCAAAAGGACCTGGTTCTTTTACAGGCCTTAGAATAGGTATGTCTATGGTGAAAGGGTTAAGTCAAGGAACTAATAAACCTTTTGTTTCTATATCCTCACTTGATGCACTTGCTTTTAATTTTCCTTGTAGTAATTCTATTGTTTGTCCTATATTAGATGCACTTAGAGATAACGTATATACAGCTTTATATTATTTTAATGATGGAAATTTAAATAAACTTACAGATTATATGACACTTTATATAGATGATTTAATAGAAATGATAAAAAAATATAATAGTCCAGTTATATTTGTAGGAGATGCTGTACCTAAATTTAAGGATAAACTTGCAAATAATATCTTAAATACCTATTTTGCACCTAATCATCTTAATGTAGTTAAGGCTTCTTCATTAGGAGAATTAGGCATAAAAAAACTTTTAAACAAAGAATACGATAATCTTTATACTTCTGTACCAATATATTTAAGAAAGCCTCAAGCTGAAAGAGAGTATGAAAAGAAGATGAGTATAAAAAATGAATAAAATAGAAATTGTACCTTTTAACGAAAATTATATAAATGATATTTTTAAAATAAGTACTATGAGTTTTACAACCTCTTGGAGCTATGAATCAATAAAAGAAGAATTAAATAATAAATTTGCTAAATATGTAGTGGCAAAAATAAATGATATAGTAATAGGTTTTGGAGGAGTATGGCTTATATTAGATGAAGGACATATAACAAATATTGCAGTTCATCCTGAGTATAGAGGTATAGGAGCTGGTGATATGATTGTTGAAGCTTTAATTGAACTTTGTAAGTTAGAAGGAATAAAATCTATGACTTTAGAAGTTAGAGCTTCAAATATAATAGCACAAAATTTATATAAAAAACATGGTTTTATAGAAGCTGGTATAAGAAAAAATTATTATTCTGATACTAAAGAAGATGGAATTATAATGTGGAAATATAATTTATAATTTAAAAGGCAACTTGTAAATTTACAAATTGCCTTTTAAATTATAATTTTATATTTCATTATATTTTTCTTTTTTGGCTGAAAAATCAGTATTTTTATGAAGTACTGGAGATAAACCTTTATATAAAGGTGTTGTAATGACTGCAATTACTATACCTTTTAAAATATTAAAAGGAACTATTGACCATATTATAAGAGTTTTTAAATCTGTAACCTTTGGATTAATTGCTTTTGCCATATCTATAATAGCTTGAAGTCCAAATCCTCCTGCTGTTGCATAAAAAGGTATTAATATAAAATAATTAAATAATGCAGCAGTTATTGTCATAGCAATGTTCCCAAGAATCATACCAAATATGGCATTTTTCTTTGATTTGTGTCTTTTGTATATATATCCTGATGTAAATACAAAAGCTGAACCTACTAAAAAATTCGCAAGTTCTCCAATCCACATTGTTTTTGAACCTGTTATAGCACCATTTAATATATTTTTTAATAATTCAATTATTACACCTTCTACTGGACCTAATGCAAAAGCTCCAATTAATGCTGGAATATCACTTAAATCAATTTCTAAAAAAGATGGAAAAATTGGTAATTTAAAACTAAACATCATAATTACAAATGATATAGCCCCTAAAAATGAAATTTTTACTAATGTGTTTATATTTTTGTTCTTCATTAAAGTCCCCTCCTTATAATATTATTTTGTATATTTGTATAATTTAATTCACAATAAAAAGCCCTGACAAAACTGTCAGGGCAAACAAGCTTATAAATTAAATATATTTCTAAATATATTTCTTCTTTCATCCAGACTTTACTGTCGGCTTCGGAGTTACACCGAATCTGCCATAAAATGGCTCGCGGGCTATACCGCCGGTCGGGAATCCTAATTTCTTAGTCACCCTGCCCTGAAGATTATAATTATTAACTTTTATAAAAAAATTATATAACAATTTTATACATAAAACAAGTATTACAAAAAATTTTTTAATAATTATTCTTTTTTCATACTAAGAGATATTCTTTTCCTTTTTTCATCTACATCTATAACTTTAACCTCTACTATATCTCCAACTTTAACAATATCTAAAGGATGTCTTACAAATTTATCTGACATTTGGCTTTTATGTACAAGTCCATCTTGATGAACTCCTATATCTATAAATGCTCCAAAATCAGCTACATTTCTTACTGTACCCATAAGTACCATCCCTGGTTTAAGTTGAGTTATATCTATAACTCCTGTTTTAAATATAGGTTTAGGGAGCTCTTCTCTTGGATCTCTTCCTGGTTTTTTTATTTCTTTAACTATATCTTTTAATGTAGGAATACCTATGCCTAATTTTTCAGCTAAAAAATCTATTCCTTTTTCATTAATTCTTTCATCTATGTCATAAAGCTTTGAATTTTTTAAATCATCTAAAGTATAACCCAAAATATTTAAAAGCTCTTTAGCAGCTTTATACGATTCAGGATGAACAGATGTATTATCTAAAGGTTCATCACTTTCCATAACTCTTAAAAATCCTGCACATTGTTCAAAAGCTTTTTCTCCAAGCCTTTTTACTTTTAAAAGCTCTTTTCTATTTTTAAATTTTCCATTTTCTTCTCTATATGCAACTATATTTGAAGCTATTGTTGAGTTTATACCAGATATATAAGATAAAAGTGATGGTGTAGCTACATTTAAATCAACTCCAACAGAATTAACACAATCTTCTACTACTCCTCTTAAGGATTCATCTAATTTTTTAGGACTTACATCATGTTGATATTGTCCTACTCCTATGGATTTTGGATCAATTTTTACAAGTTCAGCTAAAGGATCTTGTAATCTTCTTGCAATAGATATAGCACCTCTTATAGAAACATTAACTTCAGGATATTCTTTAGATGCAAGTTCAGATGCCGAATAAACAGAAGCTCCAGCTTCACTTACTATTACATAATAAATTTCTTTACCTGTTTCTTCTTTAACTTCTTTAATAAGTCTTGAAAGTACTTCTTCTGATTCTCTGCTAGCTGTTCCATTACCCAAAGATATAACATCTACATTATATTTATAAATTAATTCTTTAAGTTTTTTTATAGAACCTTCTATATCGTTTTGAGGTTCAGTAGCATAAACTGTTGCCTGATCTAAAAATTTTCCTGTATCATCTAAAACTGCTATCTTGCATCCAGTTCTAAATCCAGGATCATATCCTAAAACAACTTTTCCTTTTATTGGAGGCTGCATAAGAAGTGATTTTAAATTAGCCTTAAATATTTCTATTGCCCCATTTTCTCCTTTTTCAGTTAAATCTGCTCTTATTTCTCTTTCAATAGAAGGATATATAAGTCTTTTAACAGCGTCTTTTATAGCCTCTGCAATATAATAGTCTGTTTCTTTATTTTCTTTTAAACATTTTATATTTAAATATTGTATTATTTTATCATTATCTACAGTAATTTTAACTGATAATATTTTTTCTTTTTCTCCTCTATTAATAGCGAGAATTCTATGAGGTGGAATTGATTTTACAGCTTCACTATAATTATAATACATTTCATAAGGTGTAGGCTCCTCTGAACTTCCATTAGTTTCAATTATACCTTCACGAAGAACTAAACTTCTTATCCATTTTCTATAATCAGCTACATCTGATATCATTTCACTTATAATATCCATAGCTCCCTTTAAAGCTTCTTCTTCATTTTTAACTCCCTTTTCTTCATTTATAAAAGTTTTAGCATATTCTTTAATATCTCCATTAAATTCACCATTAAATATTATTTCTGCTAAAGGTTTTAAACCTTTTTCTACAGCTATAGTTGCTCTTGTTCTTTTCTTAGGTTTAAATGGTCTGTATATATCTTCAACTTCTGTAAGAGTTTCTGCTGCCTCTATATTAGCTTTTATTTCTTCAGTCATATTACCTTGCTCTTCTATAAGTCTTTCAACATCTTTTTTTCTATCTTCAAGATTTCTAAGATATGTAAGTCTTTCTGAAAGATTTCTAAGTGTTATGTCATCAAGACCTCCAGTAACTTCTTTTCTATATCTTGCAATAAAAGGGACTGTATTGCCTCCATCTAAAAGTTCTATGAAATTTTCCACTTGCTTTTTTTTTAAATTAAATTCTTGAGCAAGTCTATTTGAAATATTTCCCATAATATTATTTGTACCTTCTTTCTTTAAATTGTTACATTAAATGGTAAAATAGTATACTCTATACTATATTATTTTACAAAACTATCCTGCAAATTAAAAGATAAAATTTAACTTTAGTTATATAAAATTATAAAAGTTCATATTATTTATAGATAGTAATAATATAAAGGAGTACAAAGTGAAAAAAAATATAACTGCATTTATGATAATAATATCAATATTATTATTAACTTATAGTATAAATATTTTTAATAGAATTTATAGTTTTAACCATACAATAGTAAAAAATAACATAAATTATTTATCTTCCGACTATTTTAAAGGAAGACTTGCAGGGAGTCTTGAAAATTTAGAAGCTGCTACATACATAAAAAATGAGTTTAAAGAAATTGGTTTACTACCTTTTAATAATGATTACTATGATCCATTTGATTCAATTTATCCTCAAAAATTAAATCAAGATCCATACTTTAAAATATTAGATAAAAAAGGATCTTTTGTAAAAGAATATAAATACGGTGTAGATTATAAAGAAGAAATGTTAAGCTTTAAAAAAAACCATATAGTTTTTAGTAATAAAGACTATATTAAAGAAGGAAATGAAGCTTTACAAGTTATAAAAGGAAATAATAGTTTTTTATTCTTTGTACCTCAAGGAGAGGACCTTAGTTTTAGAAGTTCTTTTATGGCTTTTGAACCTTCTTCTCAAGATATGTATATAATGCTTTCTAAAAATGCACTAAAAGAAGTAAAAAATTATTTATCTAAAGAATATACAATTTCATGTTTTATACCTTTTGAAGTAAAAGAAACAAAATTAAATAATGTTACAGGCTATATTAAAGGGAAAAACTCTAGCCTTCCACCCATTATAATATCTGCTCATTTTGATCATGTAGGTTCTGATGCAAAAGGAACAGTATATAATGGTGCTCTTGATAATGCATCTGGTACTGCATTTTTACTTGAATTAAGTAAATATATATCCTCTTTAGGAACTCCAGAGAGAGATATAATTTTTGTAGCCTTTAATGCTGAAGAATTTGGGCTTTTAGGTTCTAAACATTTTGTTGAAAAATACTTAAATGAAATTCAAGGAGCAAAAGTTTATAATTTTGATATGATTGGCAGCAGTTCTGTACCATTAAATATAATGGGAGGTAAAGATGATTCTGATAATACAAAATTTGTTCGTTCTATAGTTTCTACACTAAATAAAGAAAAAATAAATTATAATCTTACATTTGAACCTTCCAGCGATCACGAATTTTTTAGAAAAAATGGAATTGATGCTGTAACTTTCTGTGACAGTGATATGTCTAGAATTCATACTCCAAAAGATGATGCTCAATATATAGAAGTTTCAGCTATTGATAGAGCTTTTAATGTAATTTCTAAAGAAATAATAAAAGAAGGATTTGATAACAATATTTTTCTTATATATTATAAAGATATTATTATATTTTCATCATCAACGTTAATTTTGTTTATTTTTATATATCATCGTATAAATAGCTCAAAAGAATAAAATAAAGCAGCAGTTTAAATTCACTAACTGCTGCTTTATTTTTATATATCTAATTTACCATTACTGCTTTGCTTTAAATATTCTTTGATAAATAAATCTATTTCTCCATTCATTACACTTTCTATATTCCCATCTTCTATTCCAGTTCTATGATCTTTTACTAATGTATAAGGATGAAAAACATAAGAACGTATCTGGCTGCCCCACCCTATATTTTTAAGTTCTCCTGTTAAATCTTCTATCTTTTCTTTATGTGCTCTTTCTTTTAAATCTATAAGTTTTGCTTTAAGCATTTTTAAAGCTGTTTCTCTATTGCTATGCTGACTTCTTTCGCTTTGACATTGAACTACTATTCCTGTAGGTATATGAGTTATTCTTATTGCTGATTCTGTTTTATTTACATACTGTCCTCCTGCTCCACCAGCACGATAAGTATCTACTTTTAAATCTTCAGGTCTTATTTCAATATCTTGATCTTCGGTAAGTTCAGGAAGAACTTCAACAGAAGCAAAGGATGTTTGCCTCTTTCCATTTGCATTAAAAGGCGAAATTCTAACTAATCTGTGTATTCCCTTTTCTGCTTTAAGATATCCGTAAGCAAATTCTCCTTCTACCCTTATAGTTACTCCTTTAATACCAGCTTCATCTCCACTTTCATAATCTAAAGTTTCAATTTTATAGCCTTTATTATAACACCATCTTGTATACATTCTTAAAAGCATTTCTGTCCAATCTTGTGCATCTGTTCCTCCTGCTCCAGCATGAAGAGTTAAAATAGCATTATCTTTATCATAATCACCAGAAAGCATAGTTTGTATTTTAAATTCCTCTATTTCTTTTTTTATGTTTTTAATATTTGTTATTATCTCTTTTTTTATTTCTAAATCTTCTTCATCTTTAGAAAGCTCTATTAAAACTTCTATATCTTCTAATTCACTTTCTAATTTTTTATATTTATCTAATTTATCTTTAAGGATTTTTGCCTCTTGAGTTATACTTTGGGCTGTTTTTAAATCATCCCAAAAATTCTTTTCCTGCATTTTATTTTCAAGCTCATTTATTTTTTTTTCTAAAGTTTCTAAGTCAAAGAGACCCCCTAATCTCATTTAATTCTATTTTTAGATTTCCTAAAGAATTTATTGCTTCATCAAATTCTGAAAACATACATATCACTCTCCATTTTATTTTGCAAATTGAAATAAATATAAGTTATATGAAAATTAGCTGCAATATATGAAATATGTAAATACTAATATATTTCATGTATTGCAGCAATAAATTTCGTAACAGTTTTTATATTAAAAATATTTTAAGCTAATCTTCCACAGCAATTTTTGTATTTCTTTCCAGATCCACAAGGGCATGGGTCATTTCTGCCAATTTTTTTATCTTTTTTTATAGGCTGCTTTGGAAGAGATTGTTCAGCATTTGTACTAGTTTCAACAGCTACTTTTTCTCTTTCAGGTGCTTTTTCAATTTGAACGTGGAAAAGATATTTAACAGTATCAAGCTTTATGTTATAAATCATTTCATTAAACATTTCGCTTCCTTCAAATTGATAAGCCTGAACAGGATCTTGCTGCTTATATGCTCTAAGACCAATTCCTTGTTTTAAATGATCCATATTATCTATGTGGTCCATCCACTTACTATCTACTACTCTAAGAAGAATAACTCTTTCTATTTCACGCATTTGTTCTGGAGTAAATTCTTCTTCTTTCTTTTTATATATATCTAATGCTATTTCTATAAGTTTTTCTTTAATTGCTTCATTCCCCATATCTTTAAGTTCTTCTATAGAAATAAAGCTTTTAGGAATACAAATTTCATCTAAATAAGCAATAAGCTTTGATAAATCATCTTCAAATTCTTCTTCAATTCCAGAAATATGGGAATCAACTGCAGAATTTATAACATCTTTTATCATATCTTGAATTTGTTCTTTTAAGTTTTCCCCTTCAAGAACTTGTGAACGCTGTTTATAAATAATTTCTCTTTGAGTATTCATTACATCGTCATAGCCTAAAAGAGTTTTTCTTATATCAAAATTATTACCTTCTACTTTCTTTTGAGCATTTTCTATAGCAGAAGAAACCATTTTACTTTCAATTGCTTCATCATCTTGAAGGCCAAGTCTTTCTACCATACTTTGAAGTCTTTCTGAGCCAAATATTCTCATTAAGTCATCTTCTAAAGATACGTAAAATCTTGATTCTCCTGGATCTCCTTGACGTCCAGAACGTCCTCTAAGCTGATTATCTATACGTCTAGATTCATGTCTTTCTGTTCCTATAATCTTAAGTCCTCCAAGTTCTGTAACACCTTCTCCAAGTTTAATATCAGTACCACGGCCTGCCATATTAGTAGCTATTGTTACCATTCCTTTTTCTCCGGCATGAGATATAATTTCAGCTTCTAATTCATGAAATTTAGCATTTAATACTTGGTGAGGTATTCCTTTCTTTTTAAGCATAGAAGAAACAAGCTCTGATTTCTCTATACTTACTGTACCTACAAGTACTGGCTGACCTTTTTTGTAAGTTTCTTCTATTTCTTTAACTACAGCATTGAACTTACCTTTTTCTGTTTTATAAACTAAATCAGGATGATCTATTCTTATCATAGGCTTATTAGTAGGTATAACAACTACATCAAGACCATATATTTCTCTAAATTCTGTTTCCTCTGTAAGAGCAGTACCTGTCATACCAGAAAGTTTTTGGTACATTCTAAAATAATTTTGAAATGTTATAGTTGCTAAAGTTTTAGATTCCTTTTGAACTTTTACTCCCTCTTTAGCTTCTATTGCTTGATGAAGTCCATCACTGTATCTTCTTCCTTCCATAAGTCTTCCGGTAAATTCATCTACAATAACAATTTCTCCATCTTTTACAATATAATCTTTATCACGTTTCATATGATAATTAGCTTTAAGTGCTTGAACTACGTGATGTTGAATTTCCATATTAGAAGCATCTGTATAATTGTCAAGTCCAAAAAACTTTTCAGCCTTTAAAACACCTTCGTCTGTAAGCATAACTGCTCCAGCTTTTTCATCTACAGTAAAATCTTTATCCTTTAATAAAGTTTTTACAAACATATCTGCAATTCTATAAAATTCTGTAGATTTATCTCCTTCTCCAGAAATTATAAGAGGAGTTCTTGCTTCGTCAATTAATATAGAGTCAACTTCATCCACAATAGCAAAATTAAGACCCCTTTGAACTCTTTCTTCTTTATAAATTACCATATTATCTCTAAGATAATCAAAACCAAATTCGTTGTTTGTACCATAAGTTATATCTGAATTATAAGCTTCTCTTCTTTGTTCATTATTTAAATCATGAAGTATTACTCCAACACTTAAGCCTAAAAATTCATAAATTTTTCCCATCCATTCTCTATCTCTTTTAGCAAGATAGTCATTAACGGTAACTATATGAACACCTTTTCCTGAAAGAGCATTTAAATAAGCAGGTAAAGTAGCTACTAAAGTTTTTCCTTCACCAGTTTTCATTTCTGCTATTCTTCCTTGATGAAGTACAATTCCTCCAATAAGCTGCACTCTATAATGTTTCATGCCTAAAGTTCTCCAAGCTGCTTCTCTGCATACTGCAAAAGCTTCAGGGAGAATATCGTCTAAAGTTTCACCATTTTTTAGTCTATTTTTAAATTCTTCTGTCTTTCCTCTAAGTTCTTCATCGCTAAGACGCTGTATATCTCCTTCCAAAGATTCTATTTTATCAACAATTGGAAGTATTTTTTTCACTTGTCTTTCACTATAACTTCCAAATATTTTGTTTATTAATCCCATAATTTTTCATCCTCACTATCTTATTCAAATTAAAACAAACATTTATACTTAATAGATTATATCATCTAATTAAATTCCATTCAACTTTTTACAATTATTTAAATTATTTTGTTAAACATAATAAAGGACACAAGCTTTAAGCCTATGCCCTTATGGTTAATTTAATTTACTTAAAATTCCGGTTCAATTAAACCATAATTTCCATCTTTTCTTTTATAAACTACGTTTACATCTCCAGTATCAGCATTTGAATATACGAAGAAATCATGACCTAAAAGATCCATTTGAAGTACTGCTTCTTCAGATGACATTGGTTTTATTGCAAATTTTTTAGTTTTAACTATTTTAGGTTCTTTAACTTCATCAGCACTATATTCATATATAGGTATATTTTGATATTTTAATGGAACATTTGAATGATATTTTCTTTCAAGTCTTGATTTATGCTTAACTATCTGTCTTTCAAGTTTATCGCTTACTATATCAATAGCTGCATACATGTCAGAGTTGGCTTCTTCGCTTCTTAAAAGTACACCATTAAACCTTATGGTTACTTCAATTATTTTTCTTGCCTTCTGCACACTTAAAGTTACAAAAGCCTCTTGTTCACTATCGAAAAATTTATCCAATCTAGATAATTTTTTTTCAATAGCATTTCTTAAGCCTTCTGTAACCTCGATGTTTTTCCCTAATATGTTTACCTTCATAAAGACAGCCCCTCTCTACTTATATTAAATCTATAATATAAGATTTTAAATAGTAAATTTTTATTTCTTAAGTATATTTTGTTAATATAATTTTATAGCGAATTTTACCAAATATCAATAGTAATTTTTATAATTAACAAAATATTTAATAAATTCACATTTTTATTACTTATGTTACACAAAATGCAATAATTTTTGATTTTTTATATTTAAAATATTATATTTATATATAGCGTTGCTTTATAATTATATGTATTTTTTTATTTTATATCCTTAAAGATTTTTAGTTAAATTTTAATAATCAGAAATTTATAGAAAAAAATGTAAATTTTTTAATTAGCTGCAATTTCATTAACCTCAATAAGCTGTAATTTAATTTTCATTACACAATTTATAGTATATGTAAATTTCTATTACATCTATATATAGTTATTAATATTTAATAAAAATCCCTTTTGCAATATAATTATTTTATAATAATTTACTATATATATTTTAAAATATATTTAAAATTCTTATTTTTTTATTTTTTAAAGTAGTTTCAAGTAAAACTAAAGAAATAGCATTAAATAACCCTAATAAATAATATTAAAATAATAAAAAAATAATGTGATGTATTAGCCATATAAAAACCGATACACCACATTATTTTTACTATAAGTTAGTTGACCTGGTCTTTGCCCCCACACTCGCCTGCTGGAGTTTTTGCTACTCGGCATTATCCTCTCACTACTCACTCTCTCGTAAATTTACGGCAGGACTTACTTCTAAGCCGCACCATGCTCATTAAACATTTGTTTAACTTACGTGGGTCGTTTTGCCTGCGACTGGCATCGACTTTCAACCACAAACCTAACTTATCATTTTTTATTATACTCTACTTTTTGCTGCTGTCAATATAATGACCTCTTTCGCTCCTTTAGATAAAAGCTCTTTACTGCAGCAAAAAGCTGTAGCTCCTGTAGTAAATACATCATCAATAAGTAATATTTTTTTATCTTTAAAATATTTTTTATTTACTGCTTTAAAACTGTTTTTTAGATTTTCCCAACGCATATCATCATCTAATCCTATTTGATCTTTTGTATATTTTATTTTTTTTAAACAATTTACAATAGGTTTTTTATTATAATTTGAAATACGTTTAGCTAAAAATTTGCTTTGATTAAATCCTCTATGGCTAAGAGATTTTCTATGAATAGGAACAAATGATACTATATCATATGAAATTTGTTTTTCTTTTATAGTTTCAAAAAGAATATTGCTTAAAACTTCACCACATCTAAAATCACATTTATATTTTAATTTTTTAATTAGTTCCATTACTATTCCATTATAATAAGTAGAACTATAACACAAAAGTTCTATATTATCCTTTTTTAAATTAAATTCTTTATTTAAATTATTTATTTTTCTACTGCATTTAATGCAAAGAAAACTATCTTCATGGCAGTAATCATTACAAATAATACAATTTTCATCATTGTTGTATATTACACTTAAAGAACTTTCTATTAAATATCTAATAATCCCTTTTCCCATGCTTCTTTATTAAAACATCTTATTATATTTTTAGCTTTATCCATATTTTCACTTTCAGTATTAGCTAAAAATATGACTTCTTCTCCTTTTAAATATTTGTTTCTTCCTGCCTTTGCACAAAAATATATTAATTTTTTATAATCAAAATATAAATTGTCTGCATGATATACTATTATATCTGTATCCTGCATATTTATAGATTCTTCTTTGTAATCATTTGTAATTAATATAGCTTTTTTTATTTTAGAAAAATTATATAATATTTTTTCATCATTTTCATTGGCTATATAATACATAATATTTTTGCCTAAATTATCTTTAAAATTTATAAAATACGAATAGACATTATATACATCTTCTTTACTTGGAAGATAAATTATAATTTTTCTATCATTAGAAATTAAAAATTTTAAATAATCATATATTATATATGGAATATCTTTATTTAAATCTACTCGTGTAATTACATATCTTGGTTCTATTAAAGGCATTCTATTAATTCTTGTAGGTATAATTATATCCTTTATATTTTTAAATATACTCTCTATAGAAAAACATATTGCTTTACCATTCTCATCTAAACATTTTATAACTAAATCTAATATTTCATAACTAGTATATTCTGGAAAACTATTTACATCATCATATACAACTAAATTATATTTATTTTTTAATTTTACAGCATTTTTATAATTACATATGATTAAAGAAGCATTTTCAGAAACATAACTATTTCTTATATAAGTATAATCTCTAAAGTCAGTGTATTTTTTTATTACATTTAATATTTGAATATTATTTTCATCTTCTCCTGTTATGTAAAGAACTTTTTTATCTTTGTCTATAAAATATAGTAAAGTTTTTAAAAGCACATTAGGCGGATTATAAGGAGGGGAAATAACATTTAAAGCTTTTTCTCTTCCTAAGCACCAATTAAATATACTTTCAGAAATTTTATCTTTATAATTTATAAAATTAGATGTTTTATAAATAACTATAAAAATCCCCTGCCTTTCCTACCTTTATAATCTTTTATTTTTCATTGTCTATTATATTTTTAATTCTCCAATTTAAAGCAGAAAATCTTTCAAAGCTTTTATTATTGTTTATCATAAATTGTATTGCTTTAATAGAACCTACTAAAACTACCATTTGTTTAGCTCTTGTTATTCCTGTATAAAGAAGATTTTTATTCATAAGAAGGGGAGGCCCCATAAAAGCAGGCATAATAACTACAGGAAATTCGCTGCCTTGACTTTTATGTATAGTTATAGCATAAGCTAAATCTAATTCATCTAATGAAGTACTATCATAATATACTCTTTTTTCATCATCAAAATTTACTATAATAGTATCATTTTCTTCATCTATTTCTTCTATATAGCCTACATCTCCATTAAATATACCTGTTCCTTCAGGCTCTCCTTCTCCTTTTATTCTAGTCCATTTTATACTATAATTATTTTTAATCTGCATTACTTTATCGCCGGTTCTAAATATAATATCTCTAAATACCTTTTCGTTTTTATAAGGTTTTTTAGGATTTAATATTTCTTGAAGTTTTTTATTGAGATTAAAAACTCCTAAATTTCCTTTTCTCATTGGAGAGAGAATCTGAATATGCTGCATTTTATTCCATTCTTTATTGAATTTAGGTAATCTTATGTTTATAAGTTCTATTATTGTGTTTAATATTTCATTTTGATTATCATTTCTTATAAAATAAAAGTCTTTATTTTTTTCATTTAAAATAGGCATTTCTCCACTATTAATTTTATGAGCATTTACAATAATCATGCTTTCTTTTGCCTGTCTAAATATATGTTTAAGCCTTACAACTTTAACACATTTACTCTCTATTATATCTCTTAATACATTACCAGGTCCTACAGAAGGGAGCTGATCTACATCACCAACTATTATTACTCTGGTGCCTATAGAAACAGCTTTAAGTAAACTATTCATAAGCATAATATCTATCATAGAAGCTTCATCAATTATTATTACATCACATTCTAAAGGTGAAGATTCATCTCTTATAAAATCTAAATTTTCATCTTCACCTATTCCTATCTCTAAAAGCCTATGTATTGTTTTTGCTTCTCTACCTGTAGCTTCAGTCATTCTTTTAGCAGCTCTTCCAGTTGGTGCAGCCATAAATACTTTCATACTAGCTTTTTCAAATATACCTGTAATACAATTTATTATGGTAGTTTTCCCCGTTCCAGGACCTCCAGTAATAATTTCTATTCCATTTTCAAAAGCCCCTTTTATTGCCTCTATTTGAGTTTTTTCAAAATTTATATTATTTATTCTTTCAAATTCCTTTATCTCAAACTCTACATCAATATTTATAGGTTGGTATTCGCTAAAGGCCAAAGTAAGTATTTTACGCGTTACTCCAAGTTCACAATAATAAAAAGGTATATTAAAAACACATTCTTTTCCATCTATGACTTCAACCTTTACATTTCCCTCAAGAGCACTATTATATAATACTTTTTCTATTTCCTCTTCTGACACTAAAAGTAATTTTTTGCACTCTTTTACTAATAGATCTAAAGGCATATAAGTATTTCCCATAGAACAAAAATCATTTACTATATACTTTATACCACTTTTTATTCTAAAATCAGAATTCATTTCTACACCAAGATTTCTAGCTATTTTATCTGCAGTTTTAAAGCCTATTCCTGATATTTCTTCGCAAAGTATATATGGATTTTGTTTTACAATATTTATGGAATCAATGCCAAATTTTTTATATATTTTTATACATTGATTAGGAGTAACTCCATAGTTTTGAAGGAAAAGCATTATATTTTTAATTTCTTTCTGTCTTAAATAAGATTCTTTTATAATTTCAACTTTTTTATCTCCTATTCCCTCAATATCTATAAGTTTATCTATATCATTATCCAATATATCTAAAGTTTTATCTCCGAATTTTTCTACAATCTTCTTTGCAGTTACAGGTCCTATACCAGATATAACTCCTGATGCTAGATATTTTTCAATATCATAAGCTGTACTAGGAACTAATTCTTCATAAGCTTCTACTTTAAATTGTTTACCAAATTGAGGGTGAATAACCCATTGACCTTCAATTTTTAAATTTTGTCCTTCTGTTAAATATGGTATAAATCCAACAAAAGTAACTTTTTCATTTTCAGTTTTTATATTTGCTACTACATATCCATTATCTTCATTTTGAAATATTATATCTTCAACTAATCCTTGTATTTCTGGCATAAAATCGCCCCTATATTTAAAGTTTATATTTATACATTTTTAACAATAAAATATTATATATATAGAATACTTCAAAATAAACTATTTCTCAACCTTATATTACTTAAACATAATTTTTTAATAAAAAACTCAAATTTTAAAAATCCTATAGTATAATAAAATAATAATCTAAAAAGAAAATATGTTTTATATTAAAAGAGATCGTTTTTTAATATATTCATAAATTAAACTTTAAGTTTTATATATACTAAATTGGGTTGACTATTATGTTTAAAAATTTTACTATATAAATAAACGTAAAATTAGCTATAGGAGGCAAAATTTATGTTAATTAAAAATTGTAAAATAATATTTGAAAATAAAATTGAATTTGGAAACGTTCTAATAAAGAATGGAAAAATAGAGAAAATAGACATTGAATTTTTAGATAATAATGAAATTGATGATAATGAAATTATAGATGCAAAAGGTTTATATCTTTCTCCCGGATTTATAGATATTCATATTCATGGTGCAGGTGGCTGCGATACAATGGACGGCACTGTAGAATCTTTAAATACTATAGCTAAAACAATCGCTAATTATGGTACTACTTCCTTTCTTCCTACAACAATGACTTGCCCTATAGAAGATATAAAAAAAGCAGTTGATTCTGCTTCTCAATGTATGAAATATGGTACAGAAGGAGCAAATATACTTGGAGTTCATCTTGAAGGTCCTTTTATAAGTCCATATATGATAGGTGCCCAAAATCCAAAATATATTCAAAAGCCTTCTATTGATACTTTTAATCTTATTGCAAAAGATAATATAACTGCCATTAAAAGTATAACATTAGCCCCGGAAATAGAAGGAAGTAAAGAGCTTATTAAATATTTAAAAGATAAAAACATAATAGTTTCTATAGGTCATTCTAAAGCTACATATAAAGAAACTTTAGAAGGAATAAAATGTGGAATTAGTCACTCAACTCATCTTTATAACGCTATGACTCCTCTTCATCATAGAGAACCTGGAATAGTAGGTGCTGTTTTTGATACTGATATTACTACTGAAACTATTTCTGATGGAATTCATATAAGTTATCCATCGCTTAGAATTGCATATAAACAAAAGGGACTTGATAAAGTTATTTTGATAACAGATGCAATGATGGCTTGCGGTATGCCAGATGGAAAATATTCTTTAGGAGGTCAAGATGTATTTGTTAAAAATGGTGCTGCAAGGCTTAAAGAAGGTAATTTAGCCGGATCAATATTAACTTTGGATGATGCAATAAGAAATATATATAAAAATTCAAATTATAAACTTTATGAAATAGTAAAAATGGCAACTTATAATGCTGCTAAACATTGCAAGGTTGATAACAAAAAAGGCCTCATAAAAGAAGGTTATGATGCAGATTTAGTTTTATTTGATGAAAATATTAATATTAAAAAAGTAATTATTGGGGGCAAAATATTTAAATCTTAATAAAATAAATTAAAACTAATAAATTAAACCCCAAAATATTATTTATAATTTTGTCTTAATCTAAAATTATAATTTTATAATTAAATTACTATAATAGCTAAACTACCCTTTTATTATATTTTAGGTTAAGTTTCACTATATTTATCTATTTTAAAAATCTATTTTTATAAATAGCACTTAATTATTAAAAATATTTTATAGATTAATTATTCTATTTTTCTTTAAAATAAGAATTTAATCTTTTTTCTAAAAAATAAGATATTAAAGGTATGGTTATTAAAATTATAAATAATGATATAAAAAAACTTGGATTTATTTTGAAAACAAGAGCTATTTTATTTATAAAATTTATAAAAGAATATATAGAAAGAATTGCACTTCCTAAAAGTACTATAGCTATTAATATAAATGCTTTTGAAAAAGTTACCCTTATTATATGAAAAAATTTAGCTAATTTCATAGTAATACCTCTTTTCTTTTTATATATTAAGAGTATTGACAATTTAAAATAATTTATTTATTAAATATTAGTTATACAATAAAGACTGCTTATTTGCAGTCTTTATTGTATATATTCTTTAATTTCATTAACTTTATCTAATCTTTCCCATGGAAGGTCTAAATCCGTTCTACCAAAATGTCCATAAGCTGCAGTTTGTTTATATATTGGTCTTCTTAAGTCTAGATTTTTTATTATAGCAGCAGGTCTTAAATCAAATACTTTATTTATAATTTCTATAATTTTATCATCTGAAATTTTTCCAGTTCCAAATGTATCAACCTCTATAGATACTGGTTTTGCAACTCCTATAGCATAAGCAATTTCTACTTCTAACTTATCAGCTACACCAGCAGCAACTAAATTTTTAGCAACATATCTTGCTGCATAAGCTCCAGATCTATCTACTTTTGTTGGATCTTTACCTGAAAAAGCACCACCGCCATGTCTTCCATATCCACCATAAGTATCAACTATAATCTTTCTTCCAGTAAGACCAGAATCTCCTTGTGGTCCTCCAACAACAAATCTTCCTGTTGGATTTATGAAGTATTTTGTATTTTCATCTAAAAGATCTGCTGAAACTACTTTATTTATAACATGTTCCATTAAATCTTTTTCTATTTGTTCTCTTGTTACTTCTGAATCATGCTGAGTGGATATAACAATTGTATCTATTCTAATTGGCTTATCATCTTCATATTCTACAGTAACTTGTGTTTTTCCATCTGGTCTTAAATAAGATAAAGTTCCATTTTTCCTAACTTCTGAAAGTCTTCTTGCCATTTTGTGTGCTAAAGAAATTGCAAGAGGCATATATTCTTCTGTTTCATTTGTAGCGAAACCAAACATCATACCTTGGTCTCCAGCTCCAATGGCATCTATCTTATCCATTTCCCCTTTTTTTGCCTCAAATGCTTCATTTACTCCCATTGCTATATCTGGAGATTGCTCATCTATAGAAGTTAATACAGAACAAGTATCACAATCAAAACCATATTTAGCTCTGGTATATCCTATATCTTGTATAGTCTTTCTTACTATTTTAGGTATATCTACATAACAATTAGTAGATATCTCTCCCATAACTAAAACCATTCCTGTTGTAACTGCAGTTTCGCAAGCTACTCTAGCATTTGGATCACGAGATAATATTTCATCTAATACAGCGTCAGAAATTTGGTCACAAATTTTATCTGGATGTCCTTCTGTAACAGATTCAGAAGTGAATAATCTTCTCATTTATAAATTTCCCTCCTATGCTACATAAAAAATAAAACCCCTTCATAACGAAGAGGCACGATTAACGTATCCTCTTATCTTGCAGTAAATACTGCTGGAATTGGCACCTTTGTTGTAAAACTGGTTGCCGGGCTTCACAGGGCCATCTCCCTCCACCTCTCTTGATAAGAGATTATAATTTGGATTACTTTTAATTCTAGTACATAATATCACAGTAAAAAATTTCTGTCAATATTTATCGAATAAGCTATTTTGTAGTTATTATACTCAAAATATTATTTATAATATCAAACTAATAATTTTCAAATACTAAACTTTTTAGATATCTTAGAATTATAAAACAAAGTACTAAAGTTTTTGAATAAGTTAAAATTATAAAAAATTTAATATTCTAAAATTTAAATAGTTTAAGATTTATTAATTTTTTTATATTTTTCTTCTATATTTTTAATATTTTCATATTCTTTATCTGAAAGTCTCTGCTTTAACAAATTTAATGCATTTATTATATCTGCATTATTTATATATTCCTCTATTTTACTCTGATCTATAGGGGACAATGTTTTTGAAACAGTCAGTATTTTTTCTTTATCTAAATCTGTTATAAGTACATTATTTTTATTAATTGAATTATTAAACACTGATAAATTTTCCTCTGTATTTTCTTTATTATTGTTTTGATTTATTTCTTTATTATTATTTTCTTTATTGCTTTCTTTTAGTTTATTATCAGCTAAGCTATTATTTAAATTTGTAGTATTCTCTTCTTTTAATGCATCTAATAATTCTTTTTCATCTTTATAAGCTCTATCAAATTTAAATCTTATTACGCTTTTAGGTAATGGAGAAAATTTTATATTTTTTTCATTACTATCTGCTATTTTTTCTTTTTCAGAAGTTTGAGTATTTTTAATATTATTATTTAAATTTTTACTCTTTTTAGGTAAAATAGTTTGTACATTAATTTTTTTAATATTTTGAAAAATATTTATTTGATGAATACTATATTTTTCGTTTAAATAATCTTTATTTGTATATACAGTTGCAACTGTATATATAATAGTAAAAAATATAACAATTACAGAATAAAATTTTTTAGACATAAATAAAACCACCTCATCGTATTAGTATCCCCTTATTTAATATTTTTATTCATTCTTAATATTTTTATATTTAACAGCATATATATTATTAAATAGTTTATTACAATATAAGTAGAATGAACTTTATTGGCTACTGAATATTGATAGATATTAATCTCTTTTTAATAAAAAATCAATATGATAAGGAGGTTATTTGTTGAGTAAAGTTAAAACTCATTATAAAAACCCACTAGCTTATTACGAAATTGCAAATTTCCTAAAGAATTATATGGATGAAAATACAGTTATTGTATGTATAGGTACAGATAGATGTATAGGGGATTGTTTGGGACCATTAGTAGGAACTTTTTTAAAAGAAAAGTTTTTCCCGTTACCCGTATTTGGTACAATATCAGAACCTATTCATGCTTTGAATATTGATAAAAAGCTCTCTGAAATAAAAACTCTTTTTCCTAAAGCTAATATTATTGGTATAGATGCCTGCTTAGGAGATGATGATAGTATAGGTGAAATTCAAGCACGAGATTATCCTATACACCCTGGAAAAGGTGTTGGTAAATCGTTACCAGAGGTAGGGAAAATTTCTATTATAGGTATTGTAGATTCAAGCGACAATAATGAATTATTTACTAATAGAAATATAAGATTAGATTTAATAGTTGAAATAGCTAAAGTAATAACTCAAGCTATTATACATTCATATTATTTATATGAGAAAAATAAAGCAAAATCAACTTAAAATAAAAATCATTTTTATAGTTAAATATAAAACACATAAAATGCGTAATATCTAATCTTTTAAAAAGATTTATTTTAAAATAGCCACAAATCAAGTATTTTCGTTAAACTTACTAACGTTTAAACAAATAATACTTAATTTGTGACTATTATTTTACAAAAAGTTTTTTAACTTTACTTAATGTCATCACGCATTTTTTATTTATTTCGGCTTATAGGTCTATATATTTTTTAACATCTAAATTAAAATTTATCCTGATATTAATGAAACATCATATCCACTAATTCCAGTATCTATTTTATCTATATATTCTAATACTTTACCTGTTCCTTCTGCCACGCAAGAAACAGCATTGTCAGCTATACGTACAGGTACCTTAGTAACTTCAGCTATAAGGCTATCCAATCCGTTTAATAAAGATCCTCCACCAGTCATTAATATACCTTTTTCAGCAATATCAGCTGCTAACTCAGGAGGAGTTTTTTCAAGGACTGAATGTGTACAATCGGCAATAGCATTGACAGTTTCCCTTAAAGCTTCTCTCATTTCCTCTGAGGATACAATTATATTTTTGGGAAGTCCTGTTATAAGGTCTCTTCCTCTTATTTCCATAGTAATTTCTTTTTCTCTTTTATAGGCTGATCCTATATTTATTTTTAAATCTTCTGCAGTTCTTTCTCCAATCATTAATTTATGTTTTTTTCTAATATATCTTATTATAGATTCATCAAATTTATCTCCAGCTATTTTTATAGAAGCTCGTACTACGATTCCGCCTAAAGAAATTACTGCTATATCTGTAGTACCACCACCAATATCAATAACCATGTTTCCACTTGCTTCGGTTATATCAAGATTAGCACCTATAGCTGCTGCTAAGGGTTCTTCAATTAGATAAACTTTTTTAGCTCCTGCATTTATTGATGCATCTCTTACAGCTCTTTTTTCAACTTCTGTTGCTTGAGATGGAATACATACAACCACTCTAGGAGCAGATATTTTTTTACGACCACAAGCTTTTTTTATAAAATGCTTTAGCATTGCTTCTGTAATATCATAATCTGATATTACTCCATCTCTAAGTGGTCTTATAGCTACTATATTCCCTGGAGTCCTTCCTATCATTTGTCTTGCTTCTTCGCCAACAGCTCTTATTACATTGTTGTTTTTATCAATAGCCACTACAGAAGGTTCTTTGAGTATAACACCCTTTCCTTTGAGGTACACAAGTACTGTAGCTGTACCTAAATCAATCCCCATATCAGTTCCAACTTTAAAAAACATTCCCTTCTCCTCTCTATCTCTCATATAATATAGCAAGTTATATTTAACTTGAATTTATATTAAAATTAAATCATATAGATTAATTATAATAGGAATGCTTTTAACCTTCAATAGCTTTATACTTCATTTTAGTGGCTTTTCCACCTCTAATGTGCCTTTCTGCTTTATTAAAATCTAAAATCATTTTGGCTTCATCTGCAATTTGAGGATTTATTTTGGGTAATCTCTCTGTCATATCTTTGTGTATAGTGCTTTTACTTACTCCAAATACCTTGGCTGTTTTTCTTATTGTAGCTTTGGAATCAATAATATAATTTGCAACTTCAAGTACTCTTTCTTCAATGTAGTCTTTCAAAGTGCTACCTCCTTAACCCTTCTATATTTATAATATGCTTTTATACCCTGTTAAATTACTTTCATTAGCCATTTTCCGATGTTCATTTCGGTAAATGGCTAATGAAATGTTAGTATTTTATGCTATTTGCAAAATAGTATAATATTTTGCAATTTAAAAATAAGTTGATTTTATAACTATTTAGAAAGCGTATATTTTACATATTTAGCAGGATCAACTTTATTTTCATTTTTAGTTATGTCCTTACCCTTTACAACTTCAAAATGTAAGTGGCTGCCATATTTTTCATAGCCTGATCTAAGACTTGTGTTTCCTACTTTACCAATTACTTCACCTTTTTTAACTGATTTATCTTTTGATACTTTTATATCTGGGTCTAAATTGGCATATACAGTAGTTAATCCATTTTGATGATAAATGGCAACATATTTTCCATATTCGCCTTCACCAACTTCTAATACTTTACCATCTAAAGCAGCTACTACTTCTTTACCTAAATCAGTTTTAATATCAATACCTAAAACTGGTCTATATGTGCTAGTGCTATCTGACCATACAGGATCTTCGCTATATGCTCTTGCAAGTGTTCCTTCAACAGGATTAGCAAATTTAGTATCAACAGTTTTTGATACTGCAGCTGAAGTTTTGTTTGTTGAAGTTTTAGTCTGAGTATTATTAGTTTGAGTATTATCTACTGTAGATTTTGAAGGAACAGTATTTTTCTTTACTTGAAGAGCATTATCATACTCTTCATTAGCCTCTTGAGCTACAATTTCAGAGCCTTTTGTATCCTTTGCTGATTCCTGCACTACTGGTGGCTTTACAGGAGTCTTGTTACTTTTTGAAGTAACCGCTGCTACCGTAGCAACTACACACAAGCAAACAAAAAGTACTACATAAAAACCCTCCTTTTTAAAAAAGTTTGACATTTTGTTGAAATTTTTTTTGTCCATACAAACACCTCCTTTTTGTAGTTTGTCCAGTAGATACTAAAAAATACATATTTTATGAAAAAAATTTACTATTTTTTTCTACATTTTTTGACATAATTTATATAAAAATAAGCTGATGTACAAATAACCATTTAGTTAATTGCACATCAGCCATTTCATTTTTGTATTATATTCACTTAAAAGAAACTATTATAAAAAATGATGAGGGATTCTTTGCATTTCTTCTTTTTTTATTTTATATGTTATAAAATATTTTATGATTATCTCACAAAAACTATTTTTCTTAGAATTGATCACTATATTTTTGAAGTAAATCAATAATAAAACATACTACTTCATTGTGTAATGAAAATTTATTTAGAGTTTATTGTGGTTTAATCATATTATGCATAATAATATATTAATTTATTTTTGTCTAAAGATTATGATAAAGGTATTACAAAATATATTATGCATAAATAATTATTTTATTTCATCTATTTTATTTATATTAACTCCTTTATAGTAGTGAGTTAATATTTCTTTATAGTTACTTCCAGTGTCAGCCATAGCATCAGCTCCCCATTGGCTCATACCGACTCCATGTCCATAACCTTTACAAGTAATATTTATTACTTTAGAATTAAATGCTATCTGAAAATTAGAGGATTTTAAATCAAGCATACTCCTAAAATCAGAACCAGTTATTGTAATATCTCCAATTTTAATTTTTTTTACACTTCCCCCACCTTCAGTTCTTTCTAATATAGATATTTGATTTTTTAATTTATTTTTTGAAACTTTAGCATTAGGATATTTTGAGTTGATTATATTTGCTAACTTGCTATATGTATACTCTGTAGAACTTTCATAATTTTTTAGTTTTTTATCTAAACTACTATCTACACTTTTAAGGTATGGACTATCCCCTGAGAATACATCTACAGCATTTTCAGTTCTGCCACTACTTATGGCAAAATAAAAAGGCCTCATAACTAACTTTCCATCATAAGTTAATACTTCCCCTGCAGTATCTGAAACTGCTTTTGTAATTTTACTCCAATACTCAGCTGCCGAAGATTTTTTCCAACCATTAAATCGTTCTTCTTTGCTTAAATATGCTTGACAATGTACTGTATCGCATAAATCTGCCCCTTTACCATTAGAACAACTGCTCCCTCCAAATTCTTCCATATGGGCTAATGCATAAGTTCTTGCTGCTACAGCTTGAGCTTTTAGAGCTTCAATATTAAATTCAGCAGGCATTTCTGCTGAAACCACTCCTCTTACATATTCCTCAAGATCCATCTCAACTATTTTATTTTCTTTAGTTATATACACCTTTACTTTATATTCTTTATTATTATTTTTCAAAATTATATCATCATTTTTTAATTCATAATTTTTTAATTTATCTATACTACTATTATTATTTCCTATTCCTACAACAGATATAGATAATATTATTATAAAAGTTATAACTATTGATATAGAAATAAATAATTTTTTTACATGATTAAAGATAATAACTTTCTGCATAAAAATATCCCCCTCTTTAGTTAATAGCTATAATAAAACCAGCTATAATATAGTTTATTAAGGGGGGATATTAATTATTACCATATAATATTTTATCTAATAAATTACTCTTTCTATATCAGCTCCTAAAGCTTTAAGCTTACCTTCTATATTTACATATCCTCTATCAATATGATATACATCTAAAATTTCGGTATATCCTTCTGCAGCAAGTCCTGCTAATATCAAAGCTGCACCTGCTCTTAAATCTGTAGCTTTAATTTCAGAGCCTGTGAGTTTGTCAACTCCTTCTATAACAGCTGTTCTCCCGTCAATTTTTATATTTGCACCCATTCGTTTTAATTCTTGAGCATGCATAAATCTATTTTCAAAAATAGTCTCTGTTATAATGCTAGTTCCTTTAACTAAAGATAATAAGCTCATCATCTGAGCCTGCATATCTGTCGGAAACCCAGGATAAGGCATAGTTTTTATATCTACAGGTTTTAATTCTTTTCTTCCATCAACAATAATACTATCGCCATCTATTTCTAAAAAAACTCCCATTTCTGTAAGTTTTGCTATAACAGGCTTTAAGTGTTCTTCATTTATACCGCAGACTTTAATTATACTTTTTGTTATTGCAGCTGCTACCATATAAGTTCCAGCTTCTATTCTATCATAAATTGGTTTATAGGTAACACCTTTAAGGCATTTTACCCCTGTTATTTTTATTGTATCACTTCCAGCTCCAATTATTTCGGCTCCCATAGCATTTAAAAATTTTGCTAAATCCTCTATTTCAGGTTCTGCTGCTGCATTTTCTATTATAGTTTCTCCATCTGCTAAAACTGCCGCCATCATTATATTTTCTGTTGCTCCAACTGATGGAAAATCTAAATATATTTTACTTCCTATCAACCTTTTAGCAGAAGCCTCAACATAGCCATGTCCTATATTTACATCTGCTCCTAAAGCTGTAAGTCCTTTTAAATGAAGATCAATTGGTCTAGTACCTATGTTACATCCTCCTGGAAGAGATATTTTAAATTTCCCAAATTTAGCTATCATAGGGCCCATAATTAAAAACGATGCTCTCATTTTTCTTACTAATTCACTTGAAGGCTCTCCAAAGGTTAATTTACTTGTATCAATAAATACTTTATTGTTATATTTATCTATTTTTGTATATGCACCTATAGATTTTAATACATCACTTATTACAAATACATCCTCAAGCATAGGAGCGTTTTCTATTATGCATTTATCTTCACTTAATATACTTGCTGCTATTATTGGTAGTACGGAATTTTTAGCTGAACTTATACTTACACTTCCGCTTAATTTGTTCCCACCTTTTATTACTATTTTCTCCATATATATCCCCCATTTCATTAATAAGTTTCTATTATTATAGGAGTACCAATAATGATATAGTTTCCTGAAGTATAACTGCATAGTGCATAATTAAAATCTATATATTTACCATTATTTTTTATAACAGGATATTTACCAGTATAAGCAGTACTAGTGTAACCATTTTCTATTTTTACAGTGTCTATGTTTTTTACCCCATTATCTTTTAATAATACTTCTATATCTTTATTAGTTTTATAAATATCTTTACTTGGAATTTGAGCTTTTATATATTGAAAATACTTCGCTTTATTATAATTTTCTCCCAAAGCATTATCGACAAGCTTTTCTAAACTATTAATACCATTTGTTGATCCCTTTTTTATAATGTTTAATGTGACAGTATTATAGCTATCACCTTTTGTGCTTTCTATGTAACCGTAAATATTATTATTTCTAAATTCTATGCAATAAATATTACTTTCTTTAGTAATATTAGTTATAACGTCTTTTAAATTTAATGATTTTAAAATTTTATTACAATAATTTTCACTGTCTTCTTTTGTATTAACTACAGTTTTTATACCATATTCTTCTACACTTCCATTTACTTTAGTTAGTATTTCATTGAAAAAATTAATATTTTTTTTAGCAAATGATAAATTCTTATTAATCCCCCCAAAAAGTATTATTAAAATTAAAACTAGTATAAATAATTTATTTCTCATTTTTTCCTCCTGATTTTAACTTTTTATATAGGTATTAAAACTTATACCCCCTATTTTCTTTATAGATTATTGACAACAAAACGATATTTTATTCTTTAATATATTATTAATATATTAAACTTGCAAAAAAATGTGAAAAAAAAGAAGGCATTAGCCTTCTTTGAAATATTTATAAATATTTTTTAACCTTTATTTTTTATTTATGTAAAACTATATAAATTCTGATACTCTATCTTTTTTGTAGCCAAAACTATATAATATAGCATCTACTATTCTTTCAGAAGCTTTTCCATCTCCATACGGATTTATAGCTTTAGTCATATTTTGATATTCTTCTTTATTTCTTATTAAATTATTTGCTTCTTTAGTAATACATTCTATATCTGTACCAACAAGTTTTACAGTACCTGCTTTAACAGCCTCTGGTCTTTCTGTTACTTTCCTTAATACTAAAACAGGTTTGCCTAAATGAGGGGCTTCCTCTTGAAGACCTCCCGAATCTGTCATAATCATATAACATTTGTTCATAAGATTATGTGTCTCTTTTGTGTCAAGTGGAGGCAAAAGGTGTACTCTTTCTAATTCGCCTAAACATTTATAAACCACATCTTTTACAACAGGATTAAGATGTACAAGATAAACAATTTCTA
This sequence comes from Clostridium prolinivorans, assembly GCF_004011155.1. Classification (GTDB taxonomy): domain Bacteria; phylum Bacillota; class Clostridia; order Clostridiales; family Clostridiaceae; genus Clostridium_AT; species Clostridium_AT prolinivorans. The sequence continues at coordinate 29,984 of NZ_RJWG01000009.1, forward strand.
CATCTTCGTTGTTTTGTACTATATTTTTTAAAGCTTTGCATATATTTTCAATTCCTTCTCCCCAGTTTTCTCTTCTATGGGCTGTAACCATTATTACTTTTTTATTTTTAAAATCTATACTATTTAAAATTTCATTGTTAAATATATAATCTTTGCACACCGTAAAATTCATTGCGTCTATTATAGTATTACCTGTAACAAAAATATCATTTTCTTTTACACCCTCATTTAAAAGATTTTTCTTGGAAGTTAAGGTAGGTGCAAAATGTAAATCAGCTATAGATCCTGTAAGTTTTCTATTCATTTCTTCAGGAAAAGGAAAATATTTATTAAAAGTTCTAAGTCCTGCTTCAACATGCCCGACTTTAATTTTTTTATAAAAAGCAGCAAGTGCTCCAGCAAAAGTTGTAGTAGTATCTCCATGTACAAGTATTAAATCAGGCTTTTCTTTTTCAAATATTTTCTCTAAGCCTTGAAGAACATTTATAGTAATACCAGTTAAACTTTGTTTAGATTTCATTATATTCAAATCAAAATCAGGGTTTATATTAAATAATTCAAGAACTTGATCTAACATCTGTCTATGTTGTGCAGTAACACATACTAAAGATTCTATTTCATTTCTTTTTTCAAGTTCTTTCACAAGAGGAGCCATTTTAATAGCTTCAGGTCTTGTTCCAAATATTGTTATAACCTTAATTTTTTTCATTTGTATCCTCCTTATCTTTAATAAGAACCGTCTCCTATTAAAGAATCATCATTTTTAATCCATTCTTCTACATATATAATTCTAAATTCATTTTTTGTATCTCTTATTATAACTTTATCTATTCCAGCATTTATAATAAATCTTTTACATAAAGAACATGGAGATGCATTTTTTACAAGCTCACCATTTGATTTTTCTTTACCAACTAAATATAATGATGCCCCTATCATATCTTGTCTTCTAGCTGATATTATGGCATTTTGTTCAGCATGTACAGACCTGCAAAGCTCATACCTAGTACCTCTAGGAATATTAAGCTCTTCCCTTCTGCAATATCCTAAATCACAACAATTTTTTCTTCCTCTGGGCGCCCCTGTATATCCAGTAGATATTATTTCATCATTTTTTACTATTAAACTTGCAAAATTACGTCTTAAACAAGTTCCTCGTTCAAGTATAGTTTCGCATATATCAAGATAGTAATTATGTTTATCAATTCTTTCCATAAATCCTCCACTTAAAATTTACGAAGATTTTTATTTTTATTTTATTGTATATTATATCTATATTATAATCCTAATTTTATGTTTAGTGAATAAGCAAAGAGGATACAAACATTATGTTTATATCCTCTTAATATTATACTACTTAGTTCCAAAAAGTCTATCTCCTGCATCTCCAAGTCCTGGAACTATATATCCATTTTCATTTAATTTTTCATCTATAGAAGCTACATATATATCTACATCAGGATGAATATCCATAACAGTTTTTATTCCTTCTGGAGCTGCAATTAAACACATAAGTCTTATATACTTTGCTCCTTTGTTTTTTAATAATGTTATAGCATCTACTGCAGAACCACCTGTTGCAAGCATAGGATCAGTTACTATAACATCTCTTTCTCCTATATCTTGTGGAAGTTTGCAAAAATACTCAACAGGTTTTAATGTTGTTTCATCTCTATAAAGTCCAATGTGTCCAACCTTAGCAGCAGGGATAAGTTTAAGTATTCCATCAACCATTCCTAATCCTGCTCTTAAAATTGGTACTATTGCAATTTTTTTACCTGCAAGCATTTTACACTTTGCTTTACATATTGGTGTTTCAATTTCTACCTCTTCAAGTTGAAGGTCACGAGTAACTTCATAAGCCATAAGCATCGCAACTTCTTCTACAAGTTCTCTAAAATCTTTAGATCCTGTATTTTTATTTCTTATAAAAGCTAATTTATGAAGTATTAAAGGATGGGCAATTTGTGTAACTTTACTCATTTTTTGTTCCTCCTATTTCATGTACTTTTTCTCAATTTCAGTAATCTTATTTATTCTTCTTAAATGTCTATCTCCTTCAAATTCAGCATTTAAAAAAGTATCAACTATATCTAAAGCTATGCCTGTTCCAACAACTCTAGCTCCCATAGCAAGAATGTTTGCATTATTATGTTCTCTGCAGGCATGAGCACTAAAAGTATCACTGCAAAGTGCTGCTCTTATACCTGGAACTTTATTAGCTGCTATACTTATACCAATTCCTGTCCCGCAAATTAAAATACCTAAATCATAATTTTTACTTGCTACTTCTTTAGCAACAATTTCTGCAAAATCAGGATAATCACAAGATGCCTCACTAAAGGTTCCAAAGTCTTTAAAATCATATCCCTTTTCTTTTAAATGTTTTACTACTTCTTCTTTAAGCGAAAAACCTGCATGATCGCTTCCTACTGCAATTTTCAAAATTATCACTCCTTAATCATAATTTTTACTTGCTGCTTTTCTTTAGCAACAATTTCTGCAAAGTCAGGATAATCACAATATGCCTCACTAAGCTTTTTTATATATTATAAATTAACAATGTATTGTTTGACAATTTTAAATTTTTTATCACAAAAAAGAAGATAAACATGCCTATAAGGCACCTTTATCTTCTTTTAATTTATCTATTAAAAGTAAAATACTATTTTTTAAAGATTCAAAAGTTTTTCTGTAAATAGCTATACTGCCGCCATAAGGATCTAAAACATCGCCCTTAACGCCGACATATTCATTAAGTGAATATATTTTATCTTTCATATTTGGAAAATTATTCTGTAATATATCTTTTATATATGAAGTCATAGTTAAAACCAAATCTGAATCTTTTAATATTTCTTCTGTTAATTGTACTGCTTCTCTATTGCTTATATCTAAATTGTAATTTTCTTTTATTAAAATAGCGGTATTTTGGGAGGTTTTGCTTTTAGGAACAACTGAAAGTCCTGCTGAAGCAGCAGTTACATTATTTAAAGTACAAAGATTATTAAATATAGCCTCAGCCATACAACTTCTACATGTATTTCCGGTACATACAAATAATATTTTCATAAACTCAAACCTCCTCTTTAAACATCTATAATATTAAATCCTGCAGATTTTTTTAACCTGTTCATAATAGCAATGCCTAATTCATTTTCATCAAATGCTTCTGATAATATAATATCTACACCGGCATCATCAAAAGTTCTAAGTGCTTCAAAAAGATTTTTTCCGATATTTTCTATTTCATTTCTGCTTCCAAGAGATATTACTATTCCCTTTGGATAAAGATTTTTACTTTCATCAGTAGCTAAAATCCCAACTTTTTTATTTTCATCTATACTATTTTGCACTATTTCATTTATTTTTGCAATAGTTTTTTTCAAATCTCCTCGTATTATTTTAAGTGGTGCTTTAGGTGCATAATGTCTATATTTCATACCTGGAGCTTTTGGCTTAAAATCTCCTTTAGGTTTTTCCATAACTGCAGGATCTAAATATATAGAAGGTTCTACTTCTTTTAACATATTTAAAGTAATACCGCCAGGTCTTAATACACATGGTGGATTTACAGTACAATCTATTATAGTAGATTCTAATCCTACATCGCATCTTCCACCGCCTAATATAAAATCAACTTTACCATCTAAATCCTCAATACAACGTGAAACTTCAGTGGGACTTGGTCTGCCTGATATATTAGCAGAAGGAGCTGCTACAGGTACTCCTGCTTCACGTATAAGTTCTCTTGCTATTATATTTGATGGCATTCTTATCCCTACACTTTTAAGTCCTGCACTAGTTTCATCAGGTATTATAAACGATTTATTTAATATAATAGTTAAAGGTCCTGGCCAAAACTTATTTATAAGCTTTTGTGCTACTTTGGGGATATCTTCAACTAAATGTTCTATATTAAAATCAGCTACATGAACAATTAAAGGATTGTCTTGAGGCCTTCCTTTAGCAATAAATATTTTTTTAACAGCTTCTTTGTCTAAAGCATTAGCTCCAAGTCCATAAACTGTCTCAGTAGGGAATGCTACAAGTCCTCCATTTCTTAAAACTTTTCCAGCCTCTTTCAAAGCATCTTTATCTAAATTACATTCATCTAATATTACAACTTTTGTTTTCATTTTTATTACCTCTTAGTTTAATAAAATTTTAAATTATTTTTGTCATTATAAGACCAAGCATTATTCCTGTTAATATACCAATGCTGCTGGTTATTCCGTCCCAAAGTTTATTTGATTCTGGCAGCATCTCCCCGCAAACAACATACATCATTATTCCAGATGCAAAAGATAAACAAGCCCCTAAAATATTTTGAGAAATACTTCCTACATATGCCCCTATCCAAGTTCCTATAGCTGTAGGGAAGGCAGTTAAAAAAGCATATAAAAGTATTTTAGGAATTCTTACATTTGAAGCCATAAGTGGTGCAGATACTGCTATACCTTCTGGTATATCATGTATTGCTATAATTAAGCTCATTTTTAATCCAAGACTTTGTCCTCTAGCAAAACCGCAGCCCATTATAACTCCTTCAGGGAGGTTATGTAACATAAGTCCTAAAGCAGCCATAAAAGCTACTTTTAAATGCGTATTATGTTTAAATTTACTTTCATTTATGTTAATTTTAGTGTCCATTATTACTATGCATATTATTCCCAAAAAACAAAAGAACAAAGTCCCTATAAAACTCCAACTAGACATGGCTTCAGGAATTAAATCAAAAACTACAATAGAAAGCATGAGACCTCCTGCAAAACCTATTATAGCTCCTAAAAATTTTTTTGATGGCCTTTTTACTATTATTCCCAAAGAAGCACCTATCATAGTACCAATAAGAGAAACAATACTGCCTAACAAAATTATTAAAATTATATTGCCCTTATCCAATTTTTACCCCTTTTTAATAAATTACTCTTACTTATATTTTATTTATTAAAATGTAGGTGAAGAACTAAAAATTTTATTTTCTAGGAAACTCTATATTCTTTTATTCTTTCAATTGCTTCCTCACTATAATAAGCTGTAATACAATTTTTATATATTAAATCCAAAAGTCTATATTTGTGATATCCTCCCTTATTAATTATAATATAAAAATAATTATTTTCGGGATGATGTTTCTTTATTATATAATACTTATGAGCCAAATAAGGATACTTTTTAAGTAAATTTTCATCTATAGGTTTTATATTTTTATTTCTAAATTTAGAAGTAGTTATTATTATAATTTCCATATTGGAATTTTTTCCTTCTGCAAAAACCATGGCTACTTTATCACATAATATATTGATACTTTCTCCAAATTTTTTTAATTTAATTTTTAATTTATAATTTTCAACACTATATTTTAAATAATTATTATTTATATTTATTACTATAGCTATTAGTATTAATAATTCTATTACAAATAAATAAATAAATAAAAATATATTAAATCTACCTGATAAAAATAATATTAGAGGAAGTACAAAAAAAATAAAGCATAAAGTAAGCAGAAACCTTTTATTAGATTTTTCTTGCTTTCTTATAGCTTTATTTATATTCATTAACTTCACCTCAGAATATTAAAATAATTTATAAATACAAACTTTTAATTATTCCCCATAGCTTCCATTTTTTTAGCTTGATCCTCAGTAATAAGAGCTTCTATCATTTCTTCAATATCTCCATCCATAAAAGCTTCAAGTTTATAAAGTGTAAGTCCTATTCTATGGTCAGTAACTCTACCTTGAGGATAGTTATAAGTTCTTATTCTTTCACTTCTATCTCCTGTACCTACTTGATTTTTTCTATCTTCTGCTATTCCTGCATTTCTTTGAGCTTCTGCAATTTCATAAAGTCTGGATGCTAAAACTTTCATTGCCTTTTCCTTATTTTTAAGCTGTGATTTTTCATCTTGGCAAGATACAACTATACCTGTTGGAATATGTGTTATTCTTACAGCAGAATCCGTAGTATTAACACTTTGTCCGCCATGACCTGATGATCTGAAAACATCTATTCTTAAATCATTTGGATTTATGTTTACATCTACTTCGTCAACTTCAGGAAGTACAGCTACTGTTGCAGTTGAAGTATGAATTCTACCGCTGGATTCTGTATCTGGAACTCTTTGTACTCTATGAACTCCACTTTCATACTTTAATCTACTATAAGCAGATTGTCCTTTAACCATAAATACAACTTCTTTGATTCCGCCAAGATCTGTTTCATTTATACTCATAAGCTCAACTTTCCATCTATGACGTTCTGCATACCTTGTATACATTCTAAATAAATTTGCTGCAAATAAAGCTGCTTCTTCTCCTCCAGCTCCAGCTCTTATTTCTATAAATACATTCTTTTCATCATTAGGATCTTTGGGAAGAAGAAGTATTTTTAACTCTTTTTCTAAATTTTCTTTTAAACTTGTTAATTCTTTTATTTCTTCCTGTGCCATTTCTTTAAGCTCTTTTTCAATATCTTCATTAAGCATTTCTTTATTTGCTTCTATATCTTCCACCACTTTTTTATATTCTCTATATTTATTTACAACCACTTCAATATCCGAATGTTCTTTGCAAAGTTTTTGCCACTCTTTTTGATCTGCCATAATTGAGGGATCACTTATTTTTCTTGAAAGCTCTTCATATTTATTTTCTATAAAATTAAGACGTTCTAACATCATATTATCACTCCATACATTATTTTCACAATTTATTATTATAACACAGTAAATAAAATTTGCGAAGAATTTTTTAAATCTTAACTCCAATAACTACTCTATCTAATCCCGATAAATCTTTAACAACTCTAATGTCCGTATAATTATATTGTTTTAGTATATCTGAAACTGCCTCTGCTTGATCATAACCTATTTCATAAGCTAAAACTCCTCCACTTTTTAAAAGCAAAATACTTTCTTTGGTAATTTTTTTATAAAAATCTAATCCATCTTCTCCACCACAAAGTGCAATATAAGGTTCATATTTTTTTACATCTTCCATAAGAGTCGGTATTATATCTTTTTTTATGTAAGGTGGATTAGATACAACCACATCAAAATATAAATTTTCATCTATTGCAAATTTCAATAAATCGCTTTTTACAACACTTGCTCTAGATTTAAGAGAAAGATTATCTATATTCTTTTGTGTAACTTCTAAAGCTGTATCATCTATATCAGAACATACAACAATTGTGTTTTCTAAAAGTTTAGCTATTGAAAGTCCTATAGCACCACTACCACAGCATACATCACATACTTTTTTTAATTTTCTTTTATTTATTTCTTTTAAAACTTCTTCTACTAATACTTCAGTATCAGGTCTTGGAATTAAAACACCTTCTTTTATATAAAAATCTATTCCCATAAATTCTACAGTTTCTGTTATGTATTTTATAGGCATTCTAAGTTTTCTTTTTTTTATTAGTTCAAAATATTCATAAGCTTTATCCTCACTTACTTCTAAATTCCCATTAATAATTATAGACATTCTATCTAAGTTTAAAACCTTACCTAAAATTAATTGACAGTCTAAAATATAACTTTCTATTTTTTCTTCTTTTAAAATTTTATATCCTTTATTTAAAAGTTCTTTTATTTTCAATATTTTCATTCCTTTATTTTTTTATTCTATACCCTCTGCAGCTTTAAGTGCTTCAATAGCTACTTCTATTTGACTTAAATCTGGTTCTTTAGTTGTAAGCTTTTGAAGCATAAGTCCTGGATATGATAAAATTTTAGATAATTTACTTTCACTCTTACCCATCCACTTTATAATTTCATAAGTTACACCTGAAACCACTGGAAGTAATATAATCCTATATAAAATTCTCTTCCATAAAGAACTCCAACCTGTTAAAGAGAAAATAATAATGCTTACTATCATAACTAAAAATAAAAAATTTGTTCCGCATCTTGGATGAAGTCTACCAAATTTTTTAGCATTTTCAGGGGTAAGTTCTTTGCCGTTTTCATAGCAAAATATAGTTTTATGCTCAGCACCATGATATTCAAATACTCTTTTTATATCTTCTATTTTGGAAATAAGATATATATATATCAAAAATATAGCAACTCTTATTATACCCTCTATTATATTTAGCAATACAGCATTTATATTCAAAGTCTTTTTAAAAAAATTTGCTGCAAAAGTCGGAAGTAAAAAAAATAATAAAATAGTAAAACCTAATGACATTATAAGAGATACAATTGCAATTATATCATTACCCTTATCTTTAAATTTTTCTTTAAACCATTTATCAAATTTAGATTCATTCTCATCATCCTCAAAAAATGAAGATGAATAATTTAGTGTTTTTATACCAACTATGAGAGAGTCTATAAAAGATACAAAACCTCTAATTATAGGAAGTCCTAAAATTTTATATTTTTTAGTATACGGAATGGTTTCTTCTTTATCTACAATAATTTCACCATTAGAAGTTCTTACTGCTGTAGCAATTCCCTTTCTTCCCCTCATCATTACGCCTTCAATGACTGCCTGTCCACCAACTGTTACATTTTTATCCATAATTTAAATACCCCTTTATATTTCTATGCTTTTTTATTTTTTTCATATTCTTCCTTGTATTTGAAATAACATTTAGGGCAAAGTGCTTGATATTCAATATTATTTTCTTTATCTATAGCAATTTGTTCTCCTTCAAATACAAATTTTCCATTAATAATTCTACCATTTAAAAGAGCTTTTTTCCCACATTGGCATATATTTTTTAATTCTTCAATACTATGAGCTAAAAGGAGAAGTCTTGAACTTCCTTCAAAGCCTCTCATCTGAAAATCCGTTCTAAGTCCATAACATATAACTGGAATATCCATTAAAACAGCTATTTCAAAAAGTTCATCTATATGCTTTTCCTTTAGAAATTGAACTTCATCTACAAGAATACAATCTAAATTTCCATTTTTATTTATCCAATTTCTAACTTCATTGCATATATTATGTTCTTTGTTTATAAGAATATCTGCCTCTCTAGTTACTCCAAGTCTTGATACAATTTTATTTCCACCTTTAGTATCTGTTTTAGGCTTTATTATAATTACTTTCATTCCTCTCTCTTCATAGTTATGTGCAACTTGTAAAAGATTTGTTGATTTACCACAATTCATTGCACCATATCTAAAATACAGCTTACTCATCTTTCTTTCTCCTTTGTAAATAAAGTGCATAAGTATATTTTATCAGACACTAATAATTTATTAAAGATAATATTTTAACTTTATAAGTTATTTTTCTATTTAAGCTTTCACCTTATCTTGACGCATAATATCTACCATGTTATAATTTACTGGTTAAGAATATGAGTTCATGTTCTAAAATCGAAAGAGGTGAAAAAAATGAGAGAAGGCATACATCCAGAATATAACCACGATGCTGTGGTTAAGTGTGCATGTGGAAATACTTTTACAACTGGTTCTGTAAAAAAAGAACTAAAAGTGGAAATATGCTCTAAATGCCACCCATTCTTCACTGGCCGTCAAAAGATAGTTGATGTTGGCGGAAGAGTTGAAAAATTCAGAAAGAAATTCAACATCACAGAAGAATAAAAAAAATGGGAAAGATAAAACTTTCCCATTTTTTATTTCTATATTTATTTTTATATATTTATCTTCCTATGTCTTTATTTAATATATCAAGTTTTGTAAATGTCTCAAGAAATTCTTCATTTCCTTTTGTTTTTGACATAAGAGCTATAAGCTTTTCTGTTACTGAGTCTATATTATTATCTCTATACATAACTTTTCTAATATTAAAAGCCACTTCCTGCTCTTTTGGAGTTAAAAGTAAATCTTCTCTTCTAGTACCTGATTTATAAATATCAATCGCAGGAAATATTCTTCTTTCTTGAAGTTTTCTATCTAAATGTACTTCCATATTACCTGTACCTTTAAATTCCTCAAAAATCATATCATCCATTCTACTTCCTGTTTCAATAAGCGCAGTAGCAAGAATAGTAAGGCTTCCACCTTCTTCTATATTTCTTGCAGCTCCAAAAAATTTCTTAGGATTAATAAGTGCTCCTGGATCTAATCCCCCTGATAAAGTTCTACCAGTTGGAGTTATTGTAAGATTATACGCTCTAGATAGCCTAGTTAAACTATCTAAAAGTATAACTACATCTTGCCCTTGTTCCACCATTCTTTTAGCTCTTTCAAGCACCATTTCAGCTACTTTTGCATGATGCTCTGGTTCTTCATCAAAAGTAGAAAATATAACTTCTCCTTTTATAGAACGCTGCATATCAGTAACTTCTTCTGGTCTTTCATCTATTAATAATACTATAAGTTTTACTTCTGGGTGATTTATCGAGATACTATTAGCAACTTTTTTTAGAAGTGTAGTTTTACCAGCCTTAGGTGGTGCTACTATAATTCCTCTTTGACCTTTTCCTATTGGGGAAATTATATCCATAAGTCTTGAAGATAAATCTAAAGGACTTGTTTCTAATTTTAATCTTTCATTTGGATATATAGGTGTTAAAGTTTCAAAACGCTTTCTATTAACTGCTCTTTCAGGGTTTTCACCATTTACACTTTCAACATATAAAAGTGCTTTAAACTTTTCACCTTCTTTAGGTATTCTAACTTTACCCTCTACCATATCTCCAGTTCTTAAATTAAATCTTCTTATTTGAGATGGGGAAACGTAAATATCATTCGGACCTGATAAATAGTTTTCTCCTCTTAGAAATCCAAAATTATTTTCTATAACTTCTAATACTCCTCTTGCAGTGTCCGATTCATTAATCATTTCTTTTAATTTTTCTCTTTTTTCTTCATAAGAAGGTTTTATTTCAGAAGGTTTTACTTCAGAAGGTTTTACTTCTTCTAAATGTTTATTATAAGATTTAACATCATCTAAATTAACTGTGTTTTCCTCTTTTTCTTGATTATCATTTATTTCATTAGTTTCAATTGTTTCATTATTAAAATTTTCTTTTTTGGGAGATATTTTTTCTCTTAATACAATACCATCTTTTTCAATTGATACAGGAGAAACTTTTTTGATTTGTTCTATTAATTCAGCTTTTTTAAATTTAGATATGTTTTTTATTCCTAACTCTTTAGCAATTTCTCTAATTTCAATCAGAGTCATGCTATCAAAATCTTTGCCAAGCAAACAATGCACCTCCAAATATTTTTTATATACCTTAAACTTTAACCCTATATTAATAAATCATTATAAATATCCAAAATTAATGCCGGCCTCTTAGTAAAATAATAATATTCCATATTTAAATAATATATATTACCTGTCATGTCTATAACATTGCATCCTCTTTTTCCATCAAATGCTTATATTTAAATCTACTATGATTATTATTTTACTAAGCTATATTTATTCTCATACTTGGATATGTATAAAACCAATACTCTAAATTATATACTATTTTATTATTTAAATCTATATAATTTGCAAAATTATACATTCTTATTTTAAACAAAAAAAGCTGCAATTATGCAGCCCTTATATCATGGCATATATGGATTTATTTATTTGATTGTATTTTTTTATTCTCCAATTAACTTTTCTACAATCACCAATAAAAAATAATGGCATACCTAAAATTTCACAGCCCCCAATGACCATATCACGTTTTAAAATTTCATTTATATTATATTTATAATAATGATATTCTCCGCACAATGGACATTTTAATCTAAAGCTTACTTCTTTATTTTTATTGAGCCTTACATCTAAATTTAAAAAACTGTTTTTTAATTTATTTAATTCAAATAAAGATATTTCTTTTATTTCATACTGGCCGTAGTGATTTTTTAAGGCAATGCTAATGTCTGTAGTAAGCAGCACCTTTTTCACCCCCTGAATTAAAAAATATACTTCCTTTCTTGTATAATTTAATAATTCTATAACTTTTTATAAAATCCTGCAAAAAATATGACATTTTTTGCAGGATTTTAATAAATTAATTCGACAAAATAAAAATATACCCATATATTTATTTTTAATTTTTATTTTTAATATCTAATGAAGCTTTTATAAAATCTCTAAAAAGTGCATGAGGTCTATTAGGTCTTGATTTAAATTCTGGATGAAACTGTACCCCTACAAACCAAGGATGATTTTCTATTTCTATAATTTCAACAAGTCTTTCATCAGGACTCGTTCCTGAAAGTATAAGTCCCGCCTCAGTTAATTCTTTTCTAAATTCATTGTTAAATTCATATCTATGTCTATGTCTTTCATAAATAAGCTCTTCTTTGTAAGCTTTAAAAGCCTTACTTTCTTTTAAAATCTTGCATGCATAAAGCCCAAGCCTCATAGTTCCACCTTTTTCATCTATATCCTTTTGTTCTGGCATTAAATCAATTACAGGATATTTAGTTTCTGGATTTATTTCTGAAGTGTTTGCATTTTCATATCCAAGTACGTTTCTAGCAAACTCAATTACAGCGCATTGCATACCAAGACATATTCCTAAAAAAGGAATGTTATTTTCACGAGCATATTTTATAGCTTTTATTTTTCCTTCTACTCCTCTATCTCCAAAACCTCCTGGGACTAAAATACCATCCACATCAGCTAAAAGTTCTTCTGGATTTTTATTTTCCATATCTATAGAATCAATCCATTTAATATTTACATTAGCATCATTAGCTAATCCACCATGATTTAATGCTTCTACAACCGAAATATATGCATCATGCAATTCAACATATTTACCAACTAATGCTATATTTACATTTTTAGATAAATTTTTAAGTTTATCAACCATGTCTATCCAAGGTTTATTATTAATTTCACTACAATTTAAATTAAGTTTTTTGCAAACTAAAGAATCTAATCCTTCTTTATGAAGCATAAGTGGTACTTCATAGAGATTTTCTGCATCTAAATTTTGAATAACTGAACTTCCTTCTATATTGCAAAATAAACCTATTTTGTTTTTTAATTCTTCAGATAAAGGTTTTTCTGATCTGCACACTATAATATCAGGTTGAATTCCTATACTTCTCAATTCTTTTACAGAATGTTGAGTTGGCTTTGTCTTTAATTCACCAGCTTTCCCTAAGTAAGGTACTAAAGTTACATGAATAAAGCACACATTTTCAATACCAACTTCATATTTTATTTGTCTTATAGCCTCTAAAAATGGAAGTGATTCAATATCACCAACAGTTCCTCCTATTTCAGTAATAACTACATCTACATCTTTTTCTTTAGCAACTCTATATACCCTTTGTTTTATTTCGTTAGTTATATGAGGAATAACCTGAACAGTACCTCCAAGATAATCTCCTTTTCTTTCTTTTGATATTACCGACCAATAAATTTTACCTGTGGTAACATTACTATTTTTACTTAAATTTTCATCTATAAATCTTTCGTAATGTCCTAAATCTAAATCTGTTTCCGCTCCATCATCTGTTACAAAAACTTCTCCATGCTGATAAGGGCTCATAGTTCCTGGATCTACATTTAAGTATGGATCAAATTTTTGAATAGAAACTTTAAATCCTCTATTTTTTAAAAGTCTTCCTAAAGAAGCTGCTGTTATTCCTTTTCCTAAAGAAGATACAACTCCACCTGTTACAAAAATATACTTTGTATTATTCATAAAAAACCTGCTCAACATATAAATAGAGCAGAATTTCACCCCCTACAATAAATAATTTTTTAAAACAATGTCAATTATTTTAAAAAATGTCCCAAATTTTATACTATTGGCACCAGTTTCAATAGTGCTTTTTTAATTATTTTTGTGCAGTTATCAACAGAAATTGTGGTATATTGGGACATTATCATAAATTAATCATACATAAATTAATCATACATAATAAATATAATAAATAATTGACAAATATAAAATAGCATGGTATAATGGAAATTACCTTAAGTATACTGTTTTTTTGATTTTAAAAATACTATAATATAATAGCATAATCTTATTTATTATGCTATACATTTTTGTTACTTTTTTTATATTTTTTTATCTGTTACATTTAATTTTATAATAAATCTATCTTTTATAATATACTTTTGTTGATGATGTTATCTATTTCAAAATACATATCTCTAAACTCTTTATTTATAAAAAACTTTTCTTCAGCCTTTTTATAATTGTAATTAATTGATTTTTGACTTTCTATAAGAAAATCCTTATTAAGCATTTCTATATCTGCACATTTATATTTTTTTAGAAGTAAAAATAATAAATACTTGCATTCTCTGTCTTTTAATATTTTAGGAATATCATTTTTGCTTATACCTTTAATTTCGCATATGGTTTCTATTATTTTTATATATTTGTCCTCTTTTTTAGTAATTGTATCCAATATTAACACCTCCACTACCTATTTAAATTATTGTCAAAAATTCCTAAAATAAACCTGAAACAAAAAAATAGCTATTGCAAAATAAAAATTACTTCGCAATAGCTTTATAAATTCTTTTTATGCTTTAATATTTATTTTAAGCTCAGTTTTTTGAGGACTTTGTCCTGCTATAATCATATCATAATTTATTATAACTTCTCCTCCATTATCATTCATATTAACTATTAAATCTTTAGTATTTATTGATATTTCAATAACACCATAAGGAGTACTATAAATTGTTTTATCTTTATTTCCTTTTATAAATCTCATGTCTCCTGTTGTTGTCCCAGTTCTTGTAAGTAAAAAGTCATTTTCTGAAATTCTAATTTTAGTTTTTGTTCCTTCCATTCCTGATAATTCTGTTTCATCATAAACAGCATAGTAATAATTATCTTCTATATAAAATTCTCCTGGCGTAACAACTTCTATAGCGTCATCTTCTAAATCTTTTTGCTTGCTTACTATTGTAATAATAGCCCTTTTACTCATTTGTGTTCCTCCAATTAAGTAGTTAATTAGTTATTATTTCTCTCTATAGCAAGTTCTATAAGATCATCTATTAATTCTTCATAAGGCTTGCCAGATGCCTGCCACATTTTAGGATACATACTTATTTTAGTAAATCCAGGTATAGTATTTACTTCATTTAAATAAGCTTCTTCGGTATCTTTATCTACAAGAAAATCTACTCTTGCCATACCAGCACAATCTAATATTTTATAAACTTTTATTGCTGTTTCTTTTATATACTCTAATTTATCTTCACTTAAAGCAGCTGGTATTAAAAGTTTTGAAGCTTCATTTTGATACTTAGCTTCGTAATCATAAAATTCTTTAGCTGGAATTATTTCTCCTGGAACTGCAGCTTTAGGATAATCATTCCCAAGCACTGCAACTTCTATTTCTCTAGCATTTAATCCTCTTTCAACTAATATCTTTCTATCATATTTTAAAGCCTCTTTAATACCTTTTTCAAGTTCTTCTTTATTATGAGCTTTTGTTATTCCAACAGAAGATCCACTATTAGATGGTTTTATAAAAATTGGATAAGTTAAAATATTTTCTATATTAGAAATAACTTTGTCTTTATCTTCTTTGTACTCATAGGCATTTACTACTACATACTCTGCTTGTTTTATTCCAAATCTTTCAAGAAGGTATTTAGTATATATTTTATCCATACAAACTGCAGAAGACATAACTCCTGGGCCTACACAAGGAAGATTTAATAACTTGCAAAGCCCTTGTATAGTTCCATCTTCCCCATAAAGTCCATGAAGCACAGGAAATACTACATCTACTTCTTTATTAAATAAAAACTTATGTCCATCAGGAGTTTTATAATATTCATCTTGCTCCCATTGTCCATTTTCAATTTTATCTATACTTCCTGTATATTCAAACCATTTACCTTCTTTAGTAATTCCAATAGGATAAACATCATACTTGCTTTGATTTATATTTCTTAAAACTGATGCTGCTGATACTCTAGAAACTTCGTGTTCTGTTGATTGACCTCCAAAAAGTACTGCTACCTTTTTCTTCATAAACCATTCTCTCCTTATATAATACAAAAATTACTATATAATATTATATCACTAAATTATCTTATTTCCACTTATAAAAATAAAATAGAAAAAGATTAAGAATATAATGACAGAAGTTATAATCTTAATCTTTTTCTATTTTTTATAATTAATTTCCCATGTATTAAAACCTTTAAAAGATAAATTCATATTTTACATAGTTAACTCTCCATTAGGAGTATTAATTATTTGAATTATTTTTTGTTCAAATCCTGTTGCTGCATTTATATAAACTATAAATTTATCATCTTTGTAATTTCCAACAAATTCATAACACAATACTTCTTTATTAGATTCTGTTGGTATCAAAGCAAGCCTTTCAGTAGTTATATTAAGTCTTTTACTAACTTTTGATTTTGCTTGAGTCTGTGTTATTTTTGGACTATCTATTTTTCTATTTTCATCATGAGCAACTAAATATTTCTCAGATTCTATTCCTAATATACTTCCATCATCCATAGCTATTTTAAGTTTTATTTGATCTGGATATATAACTGTTTTATCCTCTTTATATACATAATTTATTATTGCTGTATTATCATATCTTAGACTATATGTAGAAAACATATTTTTATAACCTAATTTTTCAAGATATTTATTACCTAAATCTATTGCTTTTTTCATATCAATAGTTGGATTATTTATTATTCTATTATCAAGCATATATACTACTTTACCACCGTTTTTACTAATTTCAATATTTACTACATTTTCATTTTTCTCTCTTCCTTTTAATGTAACATTAAATCTATAAGAAGGAATTCTTGTTTTTCCATCACTAGATAAAGTTTCAATTTTTTCAATTTTATCTTTCCCAATAACTTTATATACTACATCTTTTGCAGCCTTTTCCGAAACTTCTTTTTCAGATAATACTTTAGGTTTTATTTCAAGAACATTATCTGAAAAAGGTCCATCATATATTAGAGCAGGATATTGTGCAACTTGTTTTTGTATATTTTCAAATTTATTAGTAAGAGTTTCCTCTTCTCTATCTTTTGCGAAAACTCCACTTGTTTTCTGCCTTATCTCTCCCCATTTCACACTTCCTTCATTTATTGCCATTAATGAATTGTTTAGATCATTTTCAAGAGTAAATGCATCATTTTTTAATCTATCTATTGTATTATATTCCTCTTGTGTTAAATCTCTTCCCTCAGAAGAAGCTTTTACAAGACTATAGCAAAAATCTCCTACCTGCGATATAAATTTACTGGTATTATTTATATATTGCTGTTCAATAGGCAGAGAATGTAGCTTATCATTAGCCATTGCACTATATCTAAATATCTCTTGGAATGTAACAATCTTTTGTTCCCTTGAACCTGTTACTGCTGCTTTGCCTAAATTTACTCTTATATTCTCTACAGAAGTTATTAAGTCGTACATATTTTTACTATATTCCCCTTGAAGATAATTTCTATAATCATTTCTTTCAAGAGTCATCAAAACTGCAAATGTAGTTGAAAATACAACTATTAAAGTTACAGCTAAAGTATATATAATTCTTTTTTTTGTCATTTTCATTATACTAAGCCTCCTATGAATATTTTCCCATAAATTCCTTTCTTGTAATTTCTCTAAATAGTATTTGTAGTTATATTTGTTATTATTCAGTAAAAATTAAAACCCAGCTTATATAGACAATATTAATTACTTATTATCTATAAAACCGGGCAGATTTTATTTTTTAAAAATATCATTAAATACTTCAACTATTTTAAATTTTATTATAATTTTATCTCCATTTTCAGCTCCTTTTTCTTTATTTAATTCACCTTCTTTATCTTTATTTAATAAGTCTTTATTTTTATCAGTTTTTTGATTATCTATTGCATTATATTCTTCCTCTGAGAGCACTTTTTTCATAGTGCTCTCTGTTTCTTTATAAGCTACTTCACCTTTATTTATATCTATAAAACATAAAGGAGGAAACATAACACACCACCAATTTTGGCCTTTTCCGTTTCCTATAATTATTCTATAAGCTTCATACTCACCTTGTGGCAATGTTATATTACCATAAGTTTTTATAGGAAAATTTTCTTTTGATAATGTAGTATTTACACTATAATTATATCCATTTGATTTTATAACAGATTCTGCTATTTGCTTTATTTTTTCATCATTTGCTTTTAGTATATTTCTTGATTGTTCAATGCTTTTTGAATTTTTTAATTTAGGATTTATATATTTTAAAACTTCATCTCTAACTTTAAGTTTTAAAGCTTGATCAAAAGAAGTATCACTATTTGCTATTACATGAAATCTTATAATTTTATTTTCTATTGAATATTGAATTAAATTTTCATTATCAGCACTTTTAACACTAGAATTCCCTATAGATATAGTAAATATAATAATTAAACAAACTAAAACATAAATTATTTTTTTCATTGTATATCCCCCTGCATTGTTTTATTTGTTTAATATTATTTCCAGTATTTTACTAATTATTCAATTAAAATATTTTTATTTAGTTATTCCGATTCTTCGTACTTTGAAATTTATATTAACATTTATATCTGCATCTTTATAAACTTCATCCCAATTATCTTTAACTTCATTCCATAGAGATGGTTTCCTCTCCTCTAAATATTCTCTAAGTCCTATAGGATCTACTTGAAAGTTATTTTGAAGCATTTTAGCTATTGTATTACATTCTTTGCTAAGTGAATCACTAAAATTTTTTTCTATAGAATTAAGTTCCTCTTTTGAAAAAACATTGTTATCTATATAATATCCTTTAAGCTGCCCTTCAATCTTAATATCTATATTAAATTTTAATTTATTTTTATCACCTGATACTCTTAACTTTCTATCTATATCTTCAATATTAACATCTATAGGATGACCTTCTTTATATATAACTCTTTTCCCACCTTTTGCATTTCCTCTCATTATTTCAAGATCAGCAACTTCAAGCCTTGTTAAATAACCTTTTAGTCCATAATTTTTTATTATAGCTACACCAGATAAAGTTATTTCATTTTTTTCTTTTTCAATCTCTAATTTTGGTATAATAGCATTACCATTTTGCCCTAATTGAATAAGCATTTCACTTACTGTAACAGGTAATATTGTAGAATTTTTTTTAGTATTTTCCATAAGTCCTGTTAAATAATATTCAACATTCTTTTCCATAGGCGGCTGATATTTAACGTATTCCTCTGCACTGCCTTCTACTACTACTATCTGCATCATTTTATTTAAATTTGGATGTCTTTCTATATAATCAATTATTTCTTTAAATATATCTGGATCTTCTAAAATTCCACTGCTTATCATAAGAAGTTTAGTTTGACTTAAATATATACTTCTACTGCTTTTACCAGTAGCTTCAAATATACCATCTTCCATAGATGCTGCATCTACATTTATAAATTGATCTTTTGCTGTTCCGCTTTTCCCCGGCCCTAATTCACTCATATCTGGGAAACCAT
Organism: Clostridium prolinivorans; assembly: GCF_004011155.1. Lineage (GTDB taxonomy): Bacteria > Bacillota > Clostridia > Clostridiales > Clostridiaceae > Clostridium_AT > Clostridium_AT prolinivorans. The sequence goes on from NZ_RJWG01000009.1 coordinate 49,378, forward strand.
ACGTTATAGAAAGCTTTTTTTGCTGAACTCTTCCTTGAAATGGATCAGATAATTTCATTTCTTTAGCTTCTTTTTTATTTGAATAATCTTTACCAAGATCAACGGCAATTACAGATATAAAAAGCTGTTTATCTATTTCCATCTTATCCCAGCATCCAGTAAATAAAGTAGAAAATAAAAGAGAAGCTAAAATTATAGATAATATTTTTTTATGTCTCACTTTTATTTTTCCCCCTTTCTTTTGCTCTACCAAAAAACAGCAATATTAGAGGTAATATTAAAAAACTAAATACAGATAAAACCGGATTAATTTTTTTAGAAACATCATAAACTTCAGCTATATTTTGAGGATATAAAGCTATTATGTATACAATAGGAGCTAAAATAATAGAGGACAATTTTATATCGTGTAAATTGAAAATATTTTTAATAATATCTCCAGAAAAATAATACATATTTACAAATGTAGTAAAATAAAAAAGCACCCATAATGCCATAACAACACCTTCCCATCTTTCAATAAAAGCCCCTGGCATATTTATAGCTCTAATAAGTGTTATTGTAGGCCAAAGAAGTTCTTTTGTATGTTCCTTAGAAAAAAACATTATACAAAGTATAGTAACTATAGCATAAAATATTGTAATTATACTTATACTTTTAAAAAATGTTTTTCTTATTCCATCTTTGTCCTTCATATATGGCAAAACCATATATGCAATTTCAAATCCACCAAATGCAAAAGTAGAATCTACTAAAGCTCTTAAATAATCATCAGGTTTATGCTGAAGAACTGGAAGTAAATTTGTTGCTTTACCTCCTTTTATTGAAAATATAAGTGTTATAGCTATTGGTATAAACATTGCAGGAAAAGCTATTTCATTAAATTTAATCAAAGCTGGAATTTCTCCTCTTACTAAATATATTCCTGTAAAAATCATAACTAAAATTATAAATTCTGTTGGAGTTCTTTCAAGCAGATACATTTTTATAACTTCTGTAAAAATTCTCATACCCAAAGATATAGAAAAAATAAAGTGTATGCAAAATATAATCCCAAAAATTTTACTCATTGCTTTGCCTAAATTATCTTCTAAAATATTATAAAAAGTCTGGTAATTATTTTTTATAATTACTTTATATATTAAAGATAAAAATAAAAAAACTATTAATCCTGATAATATAGCAACAAACCATCCATCAGTTCCTATTTCATTTGCCATAAGATTAGGATATGCAAATACTCCTACTCCTGTAACAGTTACTACAATTGTAGAGAGTAATCCATATTTGCTTATAAATCCTTTATTATTCATAAATTGGATTCCTCCATTCTTATATACAGTACTTTATTTTTGCCTTATTTTATCTCTAGGTTCTATAAACTCTGGTCTATTTTTAAACATATTAAGAGGAGCTCTTATAAATATGTCTTTAAAATCTTTTTTATGTGGATGTACTATTGGAGATAAATAAGGTATCCCAAAACTTTGTAGTTTTGCTAAATGTATAAGAATAATTATAAGTCCTAGTGATATACCATATAATCCCATAATAGTTGCAAGTATTATAAGAAAGAATCTTGAAATCCTTAAAGCCGAACTTAATTCATAATTAGGAGTTATAAAACTTGCTATAGACGTTACAGAAACTATTATTATCATAATAGGGCTTACTATTCCTGCACTAACTGCAGCCTGCCCAATTATAAGACCTCCAACTATACCAATTGTAGAACCTATAGCTTTAGGAAGTCTTACTACTGCTTCTATTAAAAACGACATAGCAACTTCCATTATTAAAGTTTCTACAAAAGCAGGAAATGCTACTCCTTCTCTAGAAGCTGCTATTGAATATGCAAGTTTGGTTGGTATAATAGAAACATGAAATGATGTTACTGCAACATATAAAGCCGGCATTATCATTCCTATAAATATAGCTAAAAATCGTATAATTCTAAGCATAGATGAATTCATCCATCTTTGATAATAATCATCTGGTGTTTGAAAAAGACTTGGAAATGTTGCTGGTGCTATAATTGCAAAAGGAGAATTATCTACAAGTATAGCAACTCTTCCTTCATAAAGTGCACCAGCTACTACATCTGGCCTTTCTGTGCTTTGCATTTGTGGAAAAGGGGACCATTTATTGTCTTCTATAAGCTGTTCTATATATCCACTATCTAATACCGCGTCTATATTTATTTTATCTATTCTTTCCATTACCTTTTGAAGAATATCTTTATTTACTATGTCATCTATATAAGATATAACTACATCTGTTTTTGATCTTACTCCTATAGATTTAGAAACAAATTTAAGCCTTGTATCTCTAATTCTTCTCCTTATAAGTGCAGTATTAAATCTTATAGTTTCTGTAAATCCATCTCTTCCACCTCTTATAACTGTTTCTCCAGATGGCTCTGAAACTCCCCTTGCAGGCCATGACCTTGTTGCTATAACATATATAGCCGGTATACCTTCTATAAACATTATAGTTTCTCCTGACATTAAAGCATTTACCCCTTCACTGAATTTTAAAATCTCTTTCATGTCTGAAACAGTTAAAATGTTGTTTTTTATATCCATTACATTATTTACCCGTTCGCTTCTAAGCATTACAGATTCTAAAATAAAATTATTTATAATTTCTTTATCTGCCATACCATCAATATATGAAATAGCCGCCTTCCATTGTCCAATGTTAAATTCTCTATATACAATATCAGAAGCATCTTTTAAAATTTCTTTTAAATATGATATGTTTTCATCTACTTTAGGAGTTATTAAATCTCTGATTATTTCTTTCAAAACTATCACTTCCTTAATTTTATGTAATGTGTAATTATATATTTTGCATTATATTGCTATTTTAAATAACTCTTATTTTATTGTTTAGTTTTATGCTAAATATCTAATAATTACAGCTTTATATTTAAAAAATATAAAACTATCCCTATAATAATAGATCCTATTCCTAAAATTCTTGCCTTTCTTGCTATATAATTTAAATGACTTCTTTTAAAAGAATAAGTATCTATAAATGCAGCTATTATCCCTTGCACTAACATTAATATTAAAAAATATTTTGAACACAATTTTATAATCTGCACAGTATTCCTCCATTTTTATAATTTTTATAGATTAGTATTATTAAATATTTTTCGCTGTAAATTTATAAAATATACATTAATAAAAATAAAGCATACTACATTAAATTTTTAAATTTAATGTAGTATGCTATTTATAATTTTTATGTTATGATTATCCAACAAAAGTATTTTCCCTTAGAACTGATAAATATATTTTAAAGTAAATCAATAATAAACATACACTCATGTATAGCGAAAATTTATTTACAGCTTATTGTAGTTTAATCATGTTATATATAAGTCTTTAAAAATTAATTTATCATTCTAAAAAATACAATATCTCTTTTAAAATATATTCCTATTTATTATTTTAAATTGTTCTTGTTATAAATACTTCATTATATTTTTCTTTAAATCTGTCATAACATTTTGCAGCTTTCATAATATCATCAAAAAATCCAAATACAGTAGGCCCGCTGCCACTCATCATAGAACCTAAAGCTCCTAATTTTAGCATTTCATTTTTAATATCTTTTAATACACTATATTTTCTTAAAGTTACATTTTCAAGTACATTTTTCATAAAATATGAAGCTTGTATTAAATCATTATTTTCTATTGCTTTTATTATTTCATCTGTTTTAGGGTGCTTATGTATTTTATTTATGTCTAAATTTTGATAAACCTCTTTTGTAGATACACCAAATGGAGGTTTTACTATAACTAAAATATGGTTTTTAAAAGGTTTAAGTATAGTTAATTTTTCTCCAATTCCTTCACATAAAGCTGTTCCTCCTACAATACAAAATGGAACATCTGCACCTATTTGAAGTCCTAAATTTATAAGTTCTTCATCTTTTATATTAGGATTAAATAAAATTCTCATAGCTTTTAAAACTGCTGCAGCGTCTGTACTCCCACCTGCTAACCCTGCCGCAATAGGTATATTTTTTTCTATATATATATCTACTCCAGATTTTATATTATATGTGTCCATAAAAAGTTTAGCTGCTTTGTATGCCAAATTTCTTTCATCTTTTGGAATATATGCTTTATTACATATTATATTTATATCTTTTTCTGATTTATTAACTGTAATTAAATCATAAAGTTCAATTGTCTGCATTATCATTTTTAAAAGATGATAATTGTCTTCTCTCTTACCAACTACATCAAGTGACATGTTAATTTTAGCATAAGCTTTTAACTGCATATCATTTTCTTCCTTCCATATAAATTTTAAGTATCATTATATTATATTATTTTAAAAAAATAAAGCTAAATTAAAAGATAAACTTTTTTATTTACAATAAATTCGTTTATCTTTTAACCTAGCTTTATATATTAAATTTATACCATAGTTAAGGTTTTTTCTGACTCATTTTCACAACTTATTTTTTCTTTTATTAATTTTACAAGAGGTTCATATTCTTCAAAAAATACTATTATCAAATCACCTGATCTTATATTTTCAATAGCTTTATTAAGAGCTTCAGCTTCATTTAATATTATTTCCATATTTTTGGGGTTAAATTTTGAATTTAAAACTCCCTTTTCTAAAAGTTTAGCTACTTCCATAGGCTTTCTTCCTCTTTTGTCTTTATCTTCTTTTATATATATATAATCAAAATATGTCCCTGCAATTTTTCCAAGTTCTAAAATATTTTTATCAAGTCTATCGCCTGGTACTCCTATTACCCCTAATAATCTATTGTGTTTTATTTTTTTTGCTCCTTCAAGCACAGCTTTATACCCTTCTATATTATGTCCATAATCTAATATTACAGTTCCTTTATTTAAATTATAAATATTAAATCTCCCGGGATTTTGTTCTTCATTACATCCAAAAGTCATTAACCCTTTCCTAATTACAGAATAATCAACATTAAGAGCTACCAAAGCTCCACACGCTGCCATAGAATTTTCAATATTATATTTTAATTTTCCATTCATAGCAATATTTATATTTTCTATTTTTATAAGAGGAAATGCATTCCCTTTTTTCTCAATATATATATATCCTTCGTGAGAATAGATGCCAAAACCACCTTTTTTTAAGTTTTCTCTAAGAAGTTTATTATTTTTATCCATTGAAAAAAATATAATATTGCTTTTAATTTTATCGATAATTGTTCTGCTTACAGGATCATCTGCATTAATAACTACATAACCTTCATCTTTAACTGCTTCAGCTACAAGAGATTTAACATAAGCTAAATCTTCTATTGTATTTATTCCATCTATGCCTATGTGATCTTCAGTTATATTTGTAATAACACCTACATCTGCTAAATCATAAGCAAGACCTTTTTTTATTATTCCACCTCTTGCAGTTTCAAGAACAGCAGCATCAACTTCTTTATTTCTAAGTACTGTCATTGCACTTTTATACCCAGTTGTATCTCCTTTATCTATACACTTGTTGTTTATATATATTCCACCTGTTGTAGTCATACCTACATTATAATTCATAAGAGAAAGTGTATGCCCTATAAGTCTTGTAGTAGTTGTTTTACCATTTGTACCAGTTACAGAAACTATAGGTATACTTCCTTTACCTTCTTTAAACATCATATCAATAATAGCTCCTGCTACATTTCTTTTTTTACCTTCATAAGGATAATGATGCATTCTTATTCCTGGAGCAGCATTTACTTCAATTATAGCTCCATTTTCATTTAAAGGTACACTTATATCATTACAGCAAATATCAATTCCGCAAATATTTAATCCAATAGCTTTAGCAGCCCTTTTACAAATTTCTATGTTTTCTTTACATATTATATCTGTACAATCTATTGCTATGCCCCCTGTTGAAATATTTGCATTTTCTCTTAAGAAAAGTTTGGTACCTTTAGGAAGAATAGAGTTTAAATCCCATCCATTTTTGTTTATATAATTATTAAGAGATTCATCTATTTTTATTTTAGTTAATGGTTTTTCGTGTCCTATTCCTCTTCTTTCGTCTTTATTTACTTTATTTATAAGTTTTCTAATAGTACTTACACCATCACCTACTACAAAAGGTGGTATTCTTTCTGCTGCAGCTGCAAATTCACCATCTACTATGCATACTCTAAAGTCTCTGCCTTCTATATATTTTTCTACCATTATATCTTTATAACTTTTACTTAATATGCTATATGCTCTTAAAGCTTCTTTTTCATCTTTAATGTCTATAAATACGCCTTTCCCTTGATTTCCATAGCGTGGTTTTAATACTATAGGATATCCTATTTTTTCACTTTTAAATAAAAGATCCATTGGATTTTTTATTATATCTCCTTTAGCTACGGGAATACACTGATTTGAAAGAATTTCCTTTGTAAGAAGTTTATCACAAGCTATATCAATAGATAGTCCACTAGTGTCACTGCATATAGTAGCTTCTATCATTTTCCCATATTTACCATAACCTAATTGAAACATACTATTAGAACCTATTTTTAAAACTGGTATACCTCTTTTTTTAGCTTCTTCACATATAGCTAAAGTACTAGGTCCTAATTGTTCATTTAATAAAATTTCTCTAAGAAGCTTTATTCTTGATCTTATATTGAAATTTTTTTTGTTTATTAAAGCATTTATTATATCTACAGCTAATCTTCCAGCTTCTACTGCAGTATTTTTATATTCATATTGATATATTATATAGTACCTGTCTTCTTCTATTTCTCTAGCTTTTCCATAAGCTACTTCAATTCCAATCATGTTTTGTAATGCTATAATACAATGCTCACAAATATGTGCAAGATAAGTACCTTCTTTTAATCTTTTAAAAAATCCTCTTTCTTCATCTATTCCACATCTGTGTTTTTTTAATTCAGGCAGTAGTTTTATTAAACGTTCATTAAATCCTTCTATTTTATTACTTGGAATTTCACAATAACCTTCTAAGTCCAAGTCCATTCTTATACATTTTTTATGAGAGTATATATTTCTGCCCTCAAAAACGTTAACGTCCACTATTTTCATTTTTACTTTGTTTATCCTCCTTAATTGGCTGCCTTATATTTAAATTGAATTTATCGCCATTTTTTAAAACATGCATTTTAATGTCAAACATAGAAAGTATTTCTTCAGGGTTTTGTTCTGAAACATTAGTGTAAGTTATAGAACTTCCATCTATTATATAAACTGCTCCTGAACCTATTACTTTAAATTTACCTTCTTTGCAAATCACAATAGCAGTATCTTCATCAATACCTATACCTAAGCTTTCAGGATTTTCTGCTATTGCAACAAGAAGCCTTCCTATCCTTCCTCTTTGTGCAAAATGCTGATCTATAACTACATTTTTTATAAGTCCAAGACCTGGTGCCATTTTTAAAGTACATTTTTTAGGAGATTCTTCATCTTCACCTGTGATTATCATAGTGTCACTTACTACCGAAGCTCCTGCAGATGTTCCAACATATACACAACCCTTTTCATAACTTTCATGTATGATATCATATAAAGGAGTTCCCCCTAATATGCTTGTTATTTTTAATTGATCTCCACCTGTGAAAAATACTAAAGAAGCTTTTTTTATCATTTCTATATTATTTATCTTATGAGTATCTTTTCTATCTTCAACATTTAATACATTTATGTTCTTTACTCCAAGATTTTCAAATATATTTTTATATTCACATCCAACTTCTTTTGGAAGATCTGTAGCTATAGTAGCTATAACCAGTTCATCTTTTTCTTTATCTATCTTACTGCAAACCTCTTTTAATATATTTTTTTCTCCTTTTTTATCTTCAGCCCCTCCTATTATAATTAAGTTTCCTTTTAGTATTTCATCCAAGCAATATCACATCCTTAATCACATATATCTTATATTCTTTCCACATAAAATTTCCTTATACAGTATTTTTTAAGTTTTATACCACATTTTTTATTTTGTATTATTTTTTAAAACTTATGCAAAACTTCTACAAAATTTATATTAAAATAAAATTTGTTATTAATCTTTAATAATATTTAAAGTAATTTTTTATATAATTTTATAGAGTTTAATAAATTTTCACTTTATAAATATTTAAAATAGATATTTAAGGAAGTTTAAAAGCCATGTATAAATACGGAAAATCCTTTTTATACATGGCTTTTATTTATAAATTTACAGATATATTTTTTACATAAGAGCAGCAGAAAAGTATAGAAATAATAATTTTTATTTTTAATATATTTTACTATTTTATATTTCTACTGCCTGGTTTTATATAAGGTAAATTTTGTTTGCATAAAGGGCAATTATCTTTATCATAAACATCTATGTTTAATTTTATAGAACTATATACCTCATAATCTATTTTTTCAGAACTTCTATCAACTATACAAGCTATTCCTACAACTTCTCCACCTAAAGATTTAATAACCTCTGCAGTTTCTATAGAGGATTTACCTGTGGTAACTACATCTTCTGTTATTAAAACTTTTTCACCCTTTTTTATTTCAAATCCTCTTTTTAAAGTCATAACTCCATCTACTCTTTCTGTAAATATTGCCCTCTTTTTTGTCTGTCTTCCAAGCTCATAAGCTACTATTATACCACCCATAGCTGGACCTACTACTAAGTCAAAATCAATATCTTTTATTTTTTCTTTAATTACGCTTATAACTTTTTCTGCTTTATCTGGGTATTGAAGAAGTTTTGCACATTGGCAATACATATTACTATGTTTCCCAGAAGATAATAAAAAGTGTCCTTCCAAAATAGCTTCACTTTCTTTTAATATTTCCATAACATTATTATTCATAATTTTTCATCCTTTCTTATGCTATACCTCTTATTTCATTTAATGATTTTATCCCATTATCATTTAAAAATTTTTCTATACCATATATAATATCTAAACATATATCAGGTTTTAAAAAGTTTGCCGTACCTATTTGAACCGCATAAGCTCCTGCCATAATAAATTCAATAGTATCTTCATAATTAGTTATTCCTCCAATACCTATTACAGGAATATCTACAGCCTTTGCTACTTCATATACCATCCTTAATGCTACAGGTTTTATTGCAGGTCCTGAAAGGCCCGCAAAAACATTTTTAAATACTGGCTTCCTTTTTTTTATATCTATTGCCATTCCTTTTAAAGTATTTATAAGCGATAGGGCATCTGCTCCAGCTTCTGTACATTTATACGCCATATCTACTATATTTTCAGCATTAGGAGAAAGTTTTACAATAAGTGGTTTTTTACAAACTTCTTTTACTTTACTTACTACATCATAAGCAATTTTCGAATTAATCCCAAAAGCCATACCACCTGACTTTACATTTGGACAAGATATATTAAGCTCAATCATATCAACATCTGAAAGACTTAATTTATAAGCCCCTTCAATATATTCTTCTAAAGTAGAACCTCCTAAATTAGCAATTATAACTGTATTAAGTTTTTTCATTCTATTTAATTCATTATTTATAAAATAATCTATACCTGGATTTTGAAGTCCAACACTATTTAGTATTCCACTTGCTGTTTCAAAGACTCTAATTCCTTCATTTCCTTCTTTTTTATTTAATGTAAGCCCTTTTGTACATATGCCTCCAAGCTTTTCTACGTCATATATATTAGCATATTCTTCTCCAAAACCAAAAGTCCCAGAGGCTGCTATTACAGGATTTTTAAAATCAATTCCACATATATTAACATTAAGCATCTAACACTATTTCCTCCCCTAAAAATACAGGCCCATCTTTACATGTCCTTTTATTTCCATTAGTAGTTTTACAAGTACATACAAGGCAGGCACCTAATCCACATGCCATATGTTTTTCCATAGAAACATAAACAGGTACATTTTTTTCTCTACACATTTTAATAACTTTATTCATCATAACTTCAGGTCCACAACACAAAACTACATCATAATTTTCAGGATAAAATATATCTGTTATATAACCTTTATAACCAAATTTACCACTTTCAGAGGCTATATTTATGTTTGAAACATATTCTTTAAAATTTTCTATAGAAAAAGTTTCATCCCTAAAACCTGCAAATAAATCTACAGTACAATTTGTGAGTTTTTTAGTAAGGTATAGCATTGGAGCAATGCCTATTCCCCCAGATACTACAGCAACATTGCCTTTTATGTTCTCTACATCAAATCCATTACCTAAAGGCCCTAAAAGTTCTATTTTGTCTTCATATTTAAGTTTTTTTAAAAGTTCTGTTCCTTTTCCTAAAACAGAGTATAAAAAATATACTCCATTTTCATCTTTATCATGTACACTTAAAGGTCTTGGAAGAAGAGGATATTCACCCCATCCCCTAATCATAAAAAATTGTCCAGGTTTAACATTAAAATTTCCGCTAACATAAAGTTTATAAATATTTTTTGAAACTTCTATATTACTAATAACTTTATTTTCTGTATAGTTTATGCTCACCTTTTTCCCCTCCAACAGCTTTTGCAATGCCATCTCTTATTTTAATAGCTTCTTCTCTTGCACATAAATCAAATTCCATTTCTCTGCCTTCTTTATTTTTATAAGCTAAGAGTATTCCTCTTGAAGAATTAACTACTCCCCCATTACCATCTTTAAGATATAAAGCTACATCTTCACAAGTTCCTCCCTGAGCTCCATATCCTGGTATTAGAAAGAAAGTATTTTCTAAGTTATTTCTAAATTTTAACGCTTCATCTACATGAGTACATCCAACTACTCCGCCAATAAGGCTATATCCATATTTACCAATATATTTTTTCCCTAGTTCATTTATTTTATATCCAACTAAATTATATACTTTTTCTCCATGTGCATTTTCTATATACTGTATATCTTCAGCACCTTTATTAGATGTTCTTATAAGTAAGAATACCCCTTTTTCACCTGTTTTAATATATTCCATATAAGGTTCTAAAGTATCTAGCCCCATATACGGATTTAAAGTTACAAAATCACTTTCAAAATCTCCAGTAAAATGTGCTTTTGCATACATAGCCGCTGTATCTTTTATGTCTCCTCTTTTTACATCTGCAATAGCAATACCGCCTTTATATTTTATATACTCTAAAGTATTTTTATATGCTGTAAGTCCTTTAATTCCTAGTGCTTCATAATAAGCTATCTGAACTTTAAAACATGCCGAAACATCTATGGTTGCATCTATAATTCTTTGATTAAATTTAAAAAGTGCTTCTTCTAAAGAAGTATATTTGTTTAAAAACTCTTTTGGTATATAATTTATAGAAGTATCAAGTCCTACACAAACAGGTCCTTTATTTTTTACGCTCTCATATAATCTATCTATAATCATAATTTCTCTCCCTTTTGCCATTAAAATTTTTATCATAAACAACTAATCCGCTTTTTATAGTTTTAATTATTTCTCCATAAAGTTCCATTCCATGGAAAGGAGTATTTTTACCTTTAGATACAAAATTTTTACAATCTACATTATATTTTTTATTTATATCTACAAGTACCAAATCTCCGTCATATCCAATTTTTATTTCTCCTTTATTAAATCTCATAATATAAGCAGGATTTTTTGACATAAGCTCTGATAACTTATTTAAGCTTATATGGCCTTCTTTTACAAGCTTTGTATAGCATACAGAAAAAGCCGTTTCTAAACCAGATATACCATTGGCACCTTTTTCTTTATCTTCTAAACTGTGAGGGGCGTGATCAGTAGCTATTGCATCAACATATCCATCATTTATAGCTTTAATTAAGGCTTCTATATCTTCTTTTTTTCTAAGCGGTGGATTTACTGCATAGTTTTTATCCTCTGTAAGTGCAATATGATGAGGCGTAACTTCACAAGTTATTTTATATCCTTCTTTTTTTGAATCAATTATATATTCAATTGATTCTTTAGTACTTACATGAGAAATATGAAGATGACAACCTGTAAATTTTGCAAGAGTTATATCTCTTAAAGTCATTGTATTTTCAGCCAGTCTTGTATCAATTTCTGTTAACTCTTCGTTTTCTGCATGAGACATTACTATAATCCCTTTTTCTTTTGCCTTTATCATAGCATTAAGCATTACTTTACTATTTAAAACCCCTTTACCATCATCTGATATAACCTTAACCTTATCTTCTAAAGAGTCTAAATGACTTATATCTTCTCCTTTTAAATCTTTAGTTATAGATACAGTTTGATGAACATCTGCCAATTTAATTTTTTCTACTTTTTCTTCTACATAATTTACAATTTCCATACTGCTGCAGACTGGTTTTGTATTTGCCATTAAATTAACCGCAGTATATCCTCCTTTTACAGCAGCTAAACTTCCTGTTAATATATCCTCTTTATAAGTTAAACCTGGATCTCTAAAATGAGCATGTAAATCTATAAAAGAAGGCATAAGCACTAATCCATTTGCATCTATTACATTGCATTCTTTTTTTAAATCTTTCCCTAATTCATGTATTATTCCTTGTTTTATATATACATCGCCTAAGAAATTTTGTGAGCAATCTATTATTCTTGCATTTTTAATTAAAAGTTCCATATTTATATATCCTCCCCTTCAATTACTCCAAGCAATTTTGAAATAAGAGCCATTCTAACAAACATTCCATATTTAGCTTGTTTAAAATAACAAGCTCTTTTATCTTCATCAACTTCTTTACTTATCTCATTAACTCTTGGGAGAGGGTGCATAATTATCATATCTTCTTTTGCTTTATTAAGCTTTTTTAAGTCAAGTATATAAGTATCTTTCAATCTTAAATATTCTTCTTCATCTAAAAATCTTTCTCTTTGTACTCTAGTCATATAAAGAATATCTAATCTATCTATAACTTCTTCTATTTTTTCTACCTCTATAAACTCTACATTATTTTGATTTAATATTTCTTTTATATAATCAGGCATACATAATTCTTTTGGTGATATAAATATAAATTTATTATTTTCATACCTAGATAACGCCTTTACTAAAGAATGAACTGTTCTTCCAAACTTTAAATCTCCGCATAATCCTATGGTATGATTAGAAAAACTTCCTTTTAAATTTTTAATAGTAAGTAAATCTGTTAAAGTTTGTGTAGGATGCTGATGTCCTCCATCCCCTGCATTTATAATTGGTACAGTAGAATACATTGAAGCTGTTTTTGGAACTCCTTCTTTGGGATGTCTCATTGCAATAATATCTGCATAGCAAGCCACTGTCCTTACGGTATCTTCTATACTCTCACCTTTAGATGTAGAACTTGAATTTGGTTCAGAAAAACCTATAACCTTACCTCCAAGTCTTAACATAGCGGCTTCAAAACTAAATCTAGTACGTGTACTTGGTTCATAAAAAAGAGTTGCTAAAATCTTCCCATCACATACATGTGAAAACTTTTCAGGACATGTTATAATTTGATTTGCTAAATTAAAAATCTCTTCAAGTTCATCTATTGTAAAGTCGTTAGGATCTATTAAATTTCTTCCTTTTAACATTATATATGCCTCCTTATTAACCTCTCTGGATTAAATTAAAGGATAAACCTTTATTTCTTTTATATTTTTCTTTGAATTTACTTCTTTAGTTACCTCTGCCAATGCTTTTGCTGTATCTATAGAAGTTATAATTTGTATGTTGCTTTCTATAGCATTTCTTCTTATTATAAAACCATCTCTGTGAGAATCATTCCCTTTTGTAGGGGTATTTATAACTAAATCTACTTCCCTGTTTTTTATAACTTGAAGTATATTAGGTTCTTCTTCTTTTAATTTTCTTACCTCTTTAACTTTAAATCCTTCATTTCTTAAAAGTTCTGCTGTTTTACTTGTTGCAATAAAACTGTATCCAAGTTCATTTAATACTTTTGCTATATTTAAAAATTCTTTTTTATCTTGATTATTTATAGTTGCTAAAACAACTCCCTTATCTTTTTTAAGCCCCATGTTAGCAGCTATAAAACCTTTGTAAAGTGCTTCGTATATATCTTTGCCTACTCCTAATACCTCTCCTGTAGATCTCATTTCAGGTCCTAAAGAAACCTCAACTTTTGGAAGTTTTTGAGTAGAAAACACTGGTACTTTTACTGCAACTATATCAGGTTCTTTATATATATCAATACCATATCCTAAATCTTTAAGCTTATATCCAAGCATAACTTTTGTAGCAATCTCAACTATAGGTACTAAGCTTACTTTGCTTATATAAGGTACTGTCCTGCTGGCTCTTGGATTAACTTCTATAACATATAATTTTTTTTCATATTCTATAAATTGAATATTAATCATACCTTTAACGCCCAAACCTACAGCCAGTTTTTTAGTATATTTAAGTACCTCATTTTTTATTTCTTTAGATACATTTTGAGTAGGATAAATTGTTATACTATCTCCAGAGTGTATTCCTGCTCTTTCAAGATGCTCCATAACTCCAGGTATAAGTACATCTTCACCATCACATATAGCATCTACTTCTATTTCTCTTCCCATAAGATATTTATCTATAAGCACAGGATTTTTATTATCTTTATTAAATGCATTTTCAAGATAATATTTAAGCTCTTTTTCATCATAAGTTATTTCCATTCCCTGTCCGCCTAACACATATGAAGGTCTTACAAGTACTGGGTATCCTAATTGTTGAGCTTCTTTAAGCCCTTCTTTAACATTCCATACAGCCCTGCCTTTTGGTCTATATATTTCTAATCTTTCCAAAAGCTTATCAAATTTTTCTCTATCTTCTGCCTCATCAATTTGTTCTGAACTTGTTCCAAGTATGTGTATATTTTTTTCCTTTAAAAATTTAGCAAGCTTAATAGCTGTTTGCCCTCCAAATTGCAAAATAACTCCATAAGGTTTTTCTTTATCAATTATATTTAAAACATCTTCTTCTGTAAGAGGTTCAAAATAAAGCTTATCAGATATATCAAAATCTGTACTTACTGTTTCAGGATTATTGTTTATTATTATTGTTTCTATGTCTAATTTTCTAAGTGCTTTAACAGCATGAACAGAAGCATAATCAAATTCAATTCCCTGTCCTATTCTAATAGGTCCTGAACCTATAACTACAACTTTTTTTCTGCTGCTTACATAAACTTCATCATAGTTTTCATAAGTTGAATAATAATAAGGTGAAGCTGCTTCAAACTCTCCTGCACAAGTATCTACCATCTTATAAGCAGGATATATATCCCATTTTATTCTAAGATTGTATATTTCATCTGGACTAGCCTTAATGAGCTCCCCTATGCCTTTATCAGAAAATCCCATCCTCTTTAGTTCTTTTAGAAAATCTCTGGATAATTTGTCTATAGTTAAATTCTTTAATTCTTCTTCTTTATCTATAATATTTTTTATTTTATTTATAAAAAATTTATCTATTCCAGTAATTTGAGACATCTTATCTACGCTGTAATCTCTTCTTATCATTTCAGCTAAAGCAAATATTCTCTCATCATCTGGAGTCATTACTTTTTCTTTAAGCTTTTCTAAACTTAAATTTTTCATATCTTTATGTTCTAAAGTGTATTTTTTAAGTTCTAAAGAACGGATACCTTTTAAAAATGCTGCCTCGAAATTACTTCCTATAGCCATAACTTCTCCTGTTGCCATCATTTTAGTCCCTAAAAATCTTTCAGCACTATAAAATTTATCAAAAGGCCACTTTGGTATTTTAACTACAACATAATCAAGAGAAGGTTCAAAACATGCAAAAGTCTTTCCTGTTACAGCATTTTTTATTTCATGAAGTCCATAGCCTAGTGCAATTTTTGCAGCTACTTTAGCTATTGGATATCCTGTAGCTTTAGACGCTAATGCAGAAGAACGACTTACTCTTGGATTAATCTCTATTACTGCATATTCAAAGCTATCAGGATTTAACGCAAATTGTACATTACATCCGCCTTCAATTCCTATATGATTTATTATATCTATAGCAGCTGACCTTAACATTTGATACTCTTTATCTGATAAAGTCTGACTTGGAGCTACAACTATACTGTCTCCTGTATGAATCCCAACCGGATCTAAATTTTCCATATTACATACAGTAATACAATTACCAAAACTATCTCTCATAACTTCATATTCAATTTCTTTCCAGCCTTTTACGCTTTTTTCTATA
Source organism: Clostridium prolinivorans (assembly GCF_004011155.1). Classification (GTDB taxonomy): domain Bacteria; phylum Bacillota; class Clostridia; order Clostridiales; family Clostridiaceae; genus Clostridium_AT; species Clostridium_AT prolinivorans. The sequence goes on from NZ_RJWG01000009.1 coordinate 65,510, forward strand.
AGTACCTGCCCTATAGAACTTAGCTGAAGACCTTGCTCTAATATACTTTCCAATTCTTCTTCATTATTTGCAATGCCTCCTCCTGTACCTCCAAGAGTATAAGCTGGTCTTACTATTACTGGATAACCTATCTTTTGACTAAAATTTTTTCCTTCTTCTATACTTTTTACAATTTCACTTTCGATACATGGCTGCCCTATTTTTTGCATTTCATTTTTAAAAAGTTCTCTATCTTCACCTTTTTTTATAGATTCTATAGAAGTTCCTATAACTTTAACATTATATTTATCAAGTATTCCTTTGTCATAAAGCTCAACTGCAAGATTAAGTCCTGTCTGTCCACCCATACCTGCAAGAAGACTGTCTGGTCTTTCTTTTTCAATAACTTTCTCCACAAATTCTAAAGTTAAAGGCTCTATATAAATTTTATTAGCTACTTCCTTATCTGTCATTATAGTTGCAGGATTACTATTTATAAGTACAACTTCTACTCCTTCTTCTTTTAATGATTCGCAAGCTTGAGTACCAGAATAATCAAATTCTGCAGCCTGACCTATAACTATAGGTCCTGAACCTATAACTAAAACCTTATTTATATTTTTATTAATTGGCATAAGTACTACCTCCTGTTTTCTTACTCATAACACTTATCATACAAATTCATCAAATATATAATTTTCTATATCTCTAGGTCCCGGATTAGCTTCTGGATGAAATTGTACGCTGCGTATAGGCAGTGTTTTATGTCTCATACCTTCTATAGTTCCATCGTTCATACTTATATGAGTTGCTATAACATCTTTAGGAAGTTCATCTACATAATATCCATGATTTTGTGATGTAATAAATACTCTATTTCTTTCTATGTCCATTACAGGGTGATTACATCCTCTATGACCAAACTTTAATTTTTTTGTATGCCCTCCTAAAGCCAGAGCTAAAATTTGATGTCCAAGACATATTCCTGATATTGGTTTCTTTCCTATAAGATGCTTTATATTTTCAATAATTTCTGTTAAATCTTGTGGATCCCCAGGTCCATTAGACAAAAATATACTATCTGGATTTATTTTTAATATATCTTCATAAGAAGTATAAGCAGGGAAAACTGTTAATTTGCAGCCTCTTTTCTTAAAGCATCTAATAATATTTTCTTTAATTCCAAAATCCAATACTGCTATATGCTTTCCAGTGCCTTCTATTGTATATATTTTATCTGTTGTTACATTTTTTACAGCTTCTTTATTACTAAAAGCTTCAAATTTTTTTCTTATATATCCTTCGCCTAATTCTTCAAGGGTTATTATACCCTTCATTGTTCCACTATCTCTAAGTACCTTCGTAAGAGCTCTAGTATCTATTTTTTCTAAACCCATTATTTTATTATTTTTCAGATAATCTTCAAGTTTCATTTCACATCTAAAATTATTTGGATTATTGCAAGCTTCTCTTACTATAAATCCTTTTACTTTTATACCTTTTGATTCCATATCTTCAAGATTAATTCCATAATTCCCTATAAGGGGATAAGTCATAGTAACAATTTGACCATAATAAGATGGATCTGTAAGTACCTCTTCATATCCAGTCATCCCAGTATTAAAAACTACTTCTCCTACAGTTTCCTGTAAATATCCAAAGGCTCTTCCTTCAAACATCATTCCATTTTCTAAGATAAGTTTTGCTTTCATAACACACCTCTATATTTTCATAATCTTAAATATAAAAATAAAAGGACATACAAGAGAACAATACGCCTATAGTTCCCTTATATATCCTTTCTGTATTTTAAAAACATTATTCATCTTATTCTTAGAAAAAAAATCTTTATAAAAGAATATAATCATACCAATCACACTCTCCTTTCTGGCCTCACAGGACCAATTTAAAGTACACCTTGTGATTAATTATAATTGTTTATAACTGTGCTGTCAATACAAATAAAAAATTGTTATTATTTTACACTATACTGTATTTAGTTTAATACTTTGTATATATAAATGTTTAATTTTTAATATATTTAAGAAAACCATCATCTACAATTATTTTTAGCTTTTCTGTTTCGTATAAAAACTCTACATAAGATTTTAACATTCTTTCTATAAAATAATACCTATGTATATTGTCCACACGTATATGAAAACTTTCAATAACAGCTTTCATAATATCTTCCATTGTCATATAATCATCTATTACTTCATAAATTCTTATTGCCCTATTTTCATAAAAATCTATATTGTCATCTATAAGTTTTTTTATATTATCATATATTCCTTTATGTGCAACTATATATTTACTAAAGTTTAAATCATAAAGTTTAGATTTACTTTTTATATCTTCACTAAGTATATAAGCATAAGGCATTTTAGCCCCTCTCATTACTTCATAACTTATAAGGCAATCCCCTAAATAAGCAACGTTATCAGGAGTTATAATACATATATGCCCTGGGCTGTGTCCTGGAGTATGAATAATCTTAAAATCAATGCCGCATAGTTCTAAATTTTCTTCTTTATCATCAATCATAATATCTGCCCTGCAAGCCATATATCCATAATGCTCTTTTATATCTTTTAAAGCTTGACTTTGATAATAAAGCTTAAAATCAACTGCACTGCTACATATAAGTGCTTCACGAGTTGACATTGCAATAATAGAGTTATACTTTTTTTTAAAGTATGCATTATTTCCTATGTGATCTGTATGTGAATGGCTATTTAAAATAGCCTTAATTTTAAAATTGCTGCTTTCTAAAATATTTTCTATTCCTTCTCTTTCTCCCTTTTTCCATCCTGTATCTAACATTATAATTTCTTCATCATTAATTTTATAAAAAGGTATATATGTCATACCAGTATCAATGCAAAATGTATTCCCTTTAACTTCTTTTATATCCAACTATTTCTCTCCTTTCATATCATAACATACAGAATTTTTTATTTAAATTTATTTAAATTTATAACTTTGAAGCTTTGATTATTTCACAAAAAGTTTTTTAAATATTAACCAATATATATAATAAAAATTTAGAAACAATATAAATTATATATTAATATAGTGGAAATTAACTTACAGCTTATGGCAGGCTAATTATAACTATATATTGCAACAAATTAATATACTATGATACACATTACAGTTGAAATTTATTTACATATTATTGTTTATTAATCATTATTGTAAATTTTAGAAACAACAAATTCTTGAAATTCTTTAAGTGAAATTTCACTTTCAAAAGAAGCTTGTGCCTGCTTATCTCCTCCACCGCCTCTACCACTAAACTTTTGCAAATTTTCTTTAAATAATTTCCCACAATTAACTTCAAAATCTCCATTATGAGCAAGCCATAATTTTTTATCAATGTTTGATGATAAAATTACTAAATAATTTCCCTTTCTAAGTATTATCCTTCCAATATTTTGAACATCATCAAAAGTTTTATCACTAAAATTTATGTTTACTATGTTAGAGTTTAATCTATTTAGTATGTCCTCTGCTTCATATAGATTAAGATTTTCTTTAAGTTCTTTTATTTCTTTAATCTTGCTTTTTAATTCTTCTGAAATATTTTTTACTTTACTTTCTAAATTATTTTGATCTACAGATAATAATTTCCCTAAATTTACTGTTATATCATGTTTAAATTGATAATCTTCAAAAGCTCTTTTACCACATTTAAAATATACTCTAGTAACTCCCTTATATTTTTCAATTTTTATTATTTTAATAACGCCAATTTCTCCTGTATTTTTTAAATGAGTACCACAACATGGAGAATAATCTATTTTATCAATTTCAACAATTCTTATATCTTTTTCTACTTTAGGCAATTTCCTTAATGGAATATTTTCTAGTTCGTTTTTATTTACAATATAAGATTTTATCTCTAAATTGCTGTATATAATTTTATTTACTTCATCTTCAACTATTTTAATTAACTCCTCTGTCATTTCAGGCATAGATATATCTATAGAAACATAATCTTCTCCAAGATGAAAACTTGAGGTTTCTCCTTTAAAATTATTATAAAATACTGCTGATAAAAGATGCTGTCCAGTATGCTGCTGCATCAAATCATATCTTCTTTCAAAATCTAATTTACATATAACTTTACTATTTTTAGGTTTTTTATTTGTTACATGAAATATATGTTCATCTTCTTCAAAAACATGCAAAACTTCAACATCATCTATATATCCTTTATCTGAAGGCTGTCCACCTCCTTCAGGATAAAAAGCTGTTTTATTAAGCTCAATAAGAAATTTTCCTTCTTTTTCTGATATATCTAAAACATCTGCTTCCCATTCTTTAATATATGGATAAATATAATATAATTTTTCTGTCATTATCTTTCTCTCCTTTAAATATTTAAGTACTAAAATTGTAATGAAATGTTATACATATTTTTTAATATTATCAATTATACACCAACATAATAATATAATTCTATTTTTAATATAAATTTTAAAAAATATTATATTTTATAATATTTTAATGAATATTTATACTAATTATAATTAATTGATAACTTAAATAATCTAATAATAGTCTTAATATTTATTCTATTTAATAAATATTAATACGTAATATGTAATAAACATTCATATATTGCAATTTATGTATATTTTTTTATATAGACATACTCTTTCATATGCTGTAAAATTTATATGCTATAAAATATATTTGTTTGTATGTGTAAACCCCCAGCCAACTGAGGGCTAGCTACAATTTTTATTATTAATTTTTCCATACAAAAGGGGGATTTAAAATGGCTGTGCATATAATTGGTATGCCTATTAATCAAGGGGCTGATAAACTTGGAAGCAATCTTGGACCAGATAAATTCAGAGATATGAATATTTTATCAGCTTTAAAAGATCTTGGATATGATGTTAAAGACCTTGGTAACATTGAAGTAGCTAATGTTACTGAAAAACACAAATACAAACACCATCCTAGTTTGAAATATTATGACGTTATAGTAGATGCAAATACAAAACTTGCATTTATGGTATATGATTCTATTTCAAAGGGAAACTTTCCTATAATACTAGGTGGAGATCACAGCCTTGGAATCGGAAGTATAGCCGGGGTCAGCAAAGCTGTAAAAAATCTTGGTGTTGTCTGGATAGATGCTCATGGTGATTTAAACACTGAAAAAACAACTCCAACAGGGAATATACATGGTATGCCATTAGCTGTTTCCATGGGGAAAGGGCCAGATAAACTGGTTAATTTATTCGAACATAGAGTTAAAGTTAAAGACGAAAATATAGTTCATATTGCAGGTCGTGATTTAGATCCTGGTGAAATAGAACTTATTAAAAATTCAAAAATTAAAGCTTTTTCAATGGATACAGTTAGAAAATTAGGAGTAGATAAAGTAATAGAAGAAAGTATAAATTATTTAAAAGATAAAGTAGATGCAATTCATGTAAGTTTTGATATAGATTCTATAGATTCTTCTTATGTCCCAGGTACAGGAACCCCTGTTAAAAATGGACTAACTGTAGATGAGGCAGAAAAAATACTTAAAGCTTTTTCAGCTTCAGGTATGATGGTATCTTTAGATTTTGTTGAGTTAAATCCTATTTTAGACAAAGATGATATAACTGCAAATATGTCTTTAGACCTTATAAAAGTTGTTTTCAAAAATTTAGTTGTTCCTATAAAAGATCAACGTATGCTAGGATAATTACTTAATAAATACTATAAATATCAATTATAAATATAAAAATTAAATATATATACATTAAATAAATTAGTAGAATAATAATCCTTATTAATATATTAATAAGGATTATTATTCTACTATACATATTTATAAATGACTTTTATTATAAAATTTATATAATACTTATTTAATTTATATTATATTTTGTTACTATATAATTATTTAATTATATTTTGATTATATCACAAAAGCTATTTTTTCTTAGAATTAACTACTATATTTTGAAGTAAATCAATAATAAACATACTACTCATTATGTAATTGAACTTTATTTACAGCTTATTTGGGTTTAATCATACTTTTATTTTTTTAATATATTTAATTTTACTAAATTACAAATTTTACACTGCTTCCTTCTTTTGCTGGAGTTATTTCAAGTCTTACATCTATTCTTTCTTTAAGCTCAGGTACATGAGATATTATTCCAACAAGTCTTCCCATATTTTGAAGCTCAATTAAGCATCCAATAGCATTATCTAAAGACTCAGGATCTAATGTTCCAAATCCTTCATCTATAAACATTGTATCTAGACTTATTCCTCCTGCATAAGCTTGTACTATATCAGCTAATCCTAATGCTAAAGCTAAAGATGCTTTAAAACTTTCTCCACCTGATAATGTTTTTACATGTCTAGATTTACCTGTATAATTATCAAATACCTCAAGTTCCAATCCTTCTTGTTTCCCAAATTTACCTCTATCTTCTTTTCTTTTAAGAATAAATCTTTCTCCTGTCATTTTAGCAAGCCTTAAATTAGCTGCATCTATTATTTCATCAAAATAAGCTGCAAGTACATATCTTTCAAAAGTTATTTTTTCTTCATTATAGCCATTAGCAGTTTTAGCTAAATCACTTATTATTGCATATTGTTCTTCATCTTTTTTTATACACTTATTTATTTTTTCTATTTCTTTTATAGCATTTTGATTATTTTGTATTCTTGAAAATATATTTTTTTCTTGAATTTCTAAAGAATTCTCATAAAGTTTAATGTCTTTAAGTTCTTTAGATAGTTCTTCTACTTCTATATTTTTTAATCCTTTAGTATCATTTTCTGCTTTTTCTAAATTTCCTTTTAATATTTGAAGTTTTTTATAATATTCAGATATTTCTTCTTCTAAAATTTTTATTTCTTCTTCTGTCATTTTAAATTTATTATATTCTTCAAAATCACTAAACCCATACTCTAAAATTTTAGAATTTAATTTATTTTTATATGCTTCTACTTCATTTTCTGCTTCTTTAAAATTTCTATATTTGCTTTCCTTATCTGATTTTATAGAAGCATATTTTTCATTTGCATTATGGAAATTATCTTGAGCTTCTTTATAAGATTTTTCTAAAACTTTAAGTTTTTCCTCAATTTCATTTATTTTTATTAAAAGTTTAGAATGACTTCTAATTTCTTTTGGTATCTCCTCTTCTATACTATTTAGCTCTTTTTCTGCACTTATTACCTTACCATAAAAAGTTGTATATTCTTCTTCTTTCTTTGGAAGATCTAATTCTTTTTCTTCTAAATATTTTTGATTTTCATATATATATTTTTCAGTCTTTTCTTTATCTTTAATAATATTATCTAATTCTTTTATATCATTTTCTATTTTATTAGTTTCTTCTTTTATTTTAGATCCTTTTTCATTTACGTATTTAAAAAGTTTATCATAAGGCATTTTTAAAATGTCTTCATCAAGTATTTGTATTAATCTCTTTTTAGTTTCTAAAAGTTCGTTTAAGCTTTCTTCCACTTTTGCATTTAATGCTGATAATTTTTGAAGATTTATATTTCTTTCCTCTACTTTTTCATCATAAAGCTTTTTAATCTCTTTTAATTCTTCTTGTGTAATAAAATTTTTATGTATTTTAGCTGGATTAGGGTGATTTATAGAGCCGCATACAGGGCAAGGAGTATTATCTTTTAAATCTTTAGCAAGTATACCAGCTTGTGCTTTTAAAAAGCTATCTTCCATTTTTTCATATTTATCTTTTATTATTAAATAGTTCTTTTCAAAATCATTATATTTAGATGCTTCATTTTCATGAAGTTTTAAATTATTTAAGTATTGCTTTATTTTTATTTTAAGTTCCCTTAATTTTTCAAGCATAAAGTCTTTTTCAGTTTTTATACCTATAAGACTCATTTTTTTAGTTTCACAGTTTTTAATATATAATAGCTTTTCTTTTGCTTTGTTAATATCAGTTTTTTCTTTAGCTATAATATTTTTAATATCTTCATATTCTTTTTTCTTTTTATTTAGATCTTCTCTTAACAATTTAATTTCATTAGATTTAACTTCATACTGCTTTACTTTATTTTCTTTATCTTTTAAATTTATTATTTTTTCTCTTAAGCTTTTTCTTTCCTCTTCTTTATTTTCTTCAAGTTTTAATTCATACTCCCTCTTTTTTATATTTTCTTGTGCAATGGCTAAATTTTTTTCAGCCTCTTTATATTGATTTTCTTTAATAATAAGATTATTTATTTTTTCATTTAAAGTATCTTCAACAAATTTTACATTAAAAGCAATCCTTGCCTTTTCAAGCTTATTTTGTTTTTCTATATATTTACTTTCATTTAAAATATAATTGTTATATTGTTTTTCAATTTCTTCTTTATCTTTAATTTTTTTATTTATTTCTATGCCTTCAAATATTTTCTTTTGCAATTTTTCTTCTTGTAATTTAATTTCTTTTATATAATTATTTATTTTTTTACTTTCTTCTTTATCTTTTTCTAAAAGTTCCTTCGTTCTATTTATTATTTCTTCAACATTTATATGTTGTTCATTTAAAAGCTTTAAAAGTATCTCATCTTCTCCAGAATCAATATGTTTTATATGTGTATCTCTTTTTGTAGAATTTTCGTTAATTTTTGTTTCATAATTTTTTTGAAGAGTTGAAAGTTTCAACTGTATAGATTGAAAAGCCTCTGTTCCAAATATGTTTCTAAAAATAACTTCTCTTTCTTTACTATCAGCTTCTAATAATTTCCTGAATTCTCCTTGAGGAAGCATTACAATCTGTCTAAATTGATTTTTATTTATTCCTAAAATACTATTTATCTTCTCATCTACAGGTTTTACCTTAGTTATTACTCTTCCATCAGGAAGTATTAATTCTGCATCTGCTTCTTGAATAGTTAATCCATTTCCTTTAGCTTTTTTTCTTTCATATTTTGGATTTCTTTTTATTTTATATTTTTCCCCTCTAAGTTCAAATTCAAGTTCTACATATGTAGGAGTATCTATTGAAGAAAAATGGCTTCTTAAAGTATCGCTATCTCTACTGCTTACAGAAGCTTCCCCAAAAAGAGCAAAACTTATAGCATCAAATATAGTAGTTTTTCCTGCCCCTGTTGGACCAGTTATAAGAAAAATATTCTTATTTTTTAAATTTGAAAAATCTATAACTTGTTTATCTGCATAAGGGCCAAATGCACTTATAGTAAGTTTCAATGGTCTCATACTATTTCACTTCCTTTTCTACTGCCTCAATAACTTCTTTTACAATATCCAATTTTTCTTTTGTAAGTTCTTTATGAGTTATATCTTTATAAAATTCATTAAAAAGTTCAAGTTTTGATTTATTTTTATAGCCTGTCCCTGCCGAAGTTTTACTTTTTTCTCTTTGTCTATTATCTTCTCTATGAAGTCCCATAATATTAGGATATACAGCTCTTAATTTTGAAATTGGATCTATAATATCTTCTTCATCTGTTAAAATTGCATATATATAATCTTCTCTATTACTGCTCTCATAAACTTCTTTTGAAATAAGCTCTTTTAATGGACCTTTTATGACTCTCATATCCCTTTTAGGTTTAAGTGGTCTTTGTTCTACACTAACATCACCTTTTTCATCTATATTTACTATAGTAACGCCTTTTTTATGGTCTTTTTCTGAAAAAGAATACTTTAAAAGTGAACCTGAATATCTTATTTTATCACTTCCGACCTTTTGGGGACAATGAAGATGCCCAAGTGCAGTATAATTAAAACATGAAAAATGTTCTCCGCTTATTAAATCAGTTCCTCCAATGCTTAAAGGTCTTTCTGAATCACAAATCTCAAGACCTCCTTTTTTAGTTTTATCTTCACTCTCTTCATATTCTTTCATAAAAGATACATAACCATGAGCTACAAGTACATTTTTTTCTCCTTCTTTTATATCTTCTTTTATTCTTTTTATTACTTTTTTCATAGCATCATCATGGGTACTTATTTCATCGTCTTTTAATATAGCTTTTATCTCTCTTGGATCGCTATAAGGGACAAGATAAAAATTTACATTTCCGCATTCATCTTCAAATGTAACTTTTTTTATATTACTATCAAATATTCCAGCAATATGCAATCCATTATTAGTAAATATTCTGCTTCCAAAAGATAATCTTTCAGCACTATCATGATTACCTGCAATAGCAAGTATAGGTACATTTAAATCCAGCAAAATTTTATTAAATACTTCATCTAAAAGTTCTACAGCCTCAATAGGAGGTATACTTCTATCATATAAATCTCCTGCAATAACTAATGCCTGAGGTTTTTCTTCTTCAATAATTTTTATTAACTGCTCTAATATAAATCTTTGATCCTCTATCATACTAAATTCATTTACAATTTTACCTATATGCCAATCTCCTGTGTGAATTATCTTCATTAAGCTACCCCCTCTTACATAAATGTTAATTTAAAACTAATATGCTTGTACATATATAATTATAATAAATCTTTTATTCAAAATATAAAATATATTTCTAAATATAGTCTACATAAAAATATAGTCTAGTAAAAAAATAATTTAAGTGTAAAGAATATATGATATGATTAAACCACAATAATCTGTAAATAAATTCCTATTACACAATGAGCAATATGTTTATTATTGATTTACTTCAAAATATAGTGGTCAATTCTACAAAAATAGTTTTGTGAGATAATCATAATATTCTTAACAATAAAGTATTATTATTTTACTAGACTTATTAATTAAATTTTAAATTTTTAAATATCTATAATTAATCTTCAACTATATATCCTGTATTTTCAATACAATTCCTGATTTTTTCTGGGCTTGCAGGATAATTATATTCTACTTCTATAGTTCCTCTACCTAAATCTACTGCAACTTCTTGAACACCTTGAATTTTATCTAAAGCATTAAGCACCTTTGTTTTACTTTGGGAATTTGCAAGGCCTGAAACATTAAAATGTATAGTATTCATTATACATACCCCTTTCTAATATTTTATCAATATTAGTATTAAGATTTTTTAATGTTTTTATCCTAATAAATTATCTAGAAATTATTGAATTTACATTTGTCTTATTTATTTCATAAGTATCCATTAATTACCTATGGATTTTGAATTACAAAAATTTAGTTATATTAGCCAAATCTATGTTTAAAATACTATTTATATTAATAATATTTTATGATAGTATTTATAAATATCCAATAAATATAAAAACTTAATATAATATAGTAAAATAATAATACAAAAAAATAATAACTTTATTCTTACAAAATAAAATTATTTTACTAGATATTACATATAGAGAGGTTAATATGAAAAGATTTAAAAAAATTTATATAGAAATAACTAACGTATGCAATTTAAAATGTCAATTTTGTCCTATAACTCAAAGGACTCCAAAATTCATGGACATAAATACTTTTGAAAAAATACTATACGATATAAATAATTTTACAGACTATATATATCTTCATGTAAAAGGTGAACCCCTGCTTCACCCTGAAATAGATAAGTTTTTAAATTTATCTGAAAAGTATAGACTTTTTGTTAATATTACAACTAATGGAACTCTTATAAACAAAGTAAAAGATAAAATTTTATACAAAAATGCTCTAAGACAAATTAATTTTTCACTACATAGCTTTGATGCTAATGAATTAAATTATTCCATAGAAGAATATTTAAATAATATTTTTGATTTTACATTTTCAGCTGTAAATAATACAAACAAAATAGTTTCTTATAGGCTTTGGAATTTAGATGAAGATATTAAAAGTATAGAAAAAAACAAACATATATTAAATTTAATAGAAAAAGCTTTTAATTTAGATTATAGCATTCAAGAAAGACTTCTAGATAAAAATATTAATAGAGGTATTAAATTATATAAAAATGTTTACTTAAATATTGCATCAAAATTTCAATGGCCTGATAAAAGCCTTGAAAATAGTGATGATAAAGGCTTTTGCTATGGATTAAAAGATCAAGCAGCTATTTTAGCAGATGGTACCGTTGTCCCATGTTGTCTTGATGGTGAAGGAATAATAAACTTAGGCAATATTCATAAAAACAGTTTTTCTGAAATAATAAATGGAGAAAGAGCTACATCAATATATGAAGGTTTTAAAAAAAGATATGTAGTAGAAGACCTTTGTAAGAAATGTGATTACAGAAGAAGATTTAATTAAATACAATCTGCTAAAACAATAATCTGATTAAAAAACATCTTTTATTTTACCAAAGAGAATTATTATTTTTACTAGGTGCATACATAAAATTCAATACTTTATATACAAATCTAGTAAAAATAATAACCCAATTAGGGAATATTTTTTATTTTACCAGATAGGATTATTATTTTTACTAGATACATAACATTATACATACATTTATTCTCCTATAATCCATTTTAAAATAGATACAGCCGTATTTTTTCTTTCTGTACCTTCCATAATAGCAATAACTTTGTCTTTTGTATCAGCTTTCATACTTTCAAGAATACTATTACCCTCAGCACTTATACCATATATACCACTTTTCCCATCACTAGAAGTACCTTCTATTTTATCTGCCTTTATATTTTGAATATCAATTTCTTTTACTTTACTTAAATCCATAAATGCTCCTTGTTTCATAAGGCTATCAAATATTTTTTTATCTAATACTATAACGTCTATTTCTTTTGCTGCCATTTTAACTGTAAATTTTTGAAGCATCTGAGGTTCTGGATTTTCAGGATTTATTATTGGAATGTAATCTATTAACACCTGCTTTTTTTTGTCCCCATCTTTAACTACAACATTAGTTAGTTCTTTTTCAGCTTCTTCTAATTTTACATTATCACCTACTGGGGTTAATATTGTAAGATTAGCAACATACTCTACTTTAGTAATTTGTCCATGAATAAAAGATACTAATAAAATAATTAAAAAAAGTCCACCTATAATATGTATTTTATAATAATCCCAAATATATTCTATTTTTTCTTTTCTAGTCATATTTTTTAAATCAGCCATAAAATTCACTCCATACTTATATATTTTTTATATACTATAAAATGTTTACATAATAAAATATATCATATATTTTTTTACTTTGACAAAACTTTTACTAAATTTAAAAGAATTTTAAATATTTATATAAATAATAAAAATATGCTTTCTAAAGGTTGAACAGTTTTATTATTTTAACTGTCTGCCATAAAGAAAGCATATAAAATTTTAAACATAGCAAGTTTAATATTATTTAACTATTGAAAATTTATAAATAGTAGTATGTTTATATTCTTCTCCTGCTTTTAATATTGGTGATGGAAAATGCTTTTGATTTACAGAGTCAGGGAAAAACTGCGTTTCAAGGCATAATCCGGCATAGCTTTGATAAACTACTCCACCTTTACCTATATATTCACCATTTAAGAAATTGCCTGTATAAAGCTGTACTCCTGGTTTTGTAGTATAAACTTCCATACTTCTTCCTGATTTTTCATCAATAACTTCACAAGCTTTTTCATTAATATTTCCATTAGTATTAAGTACAAAATTATGGTCATATCCTTTTGCAAGCTTTATTTGTTCAAAATCAGAGTTTATATCCTTAAATATAGGTTTCATTTTTCTAAAATCCATAGGAGTATCTTTAACTTCTTTTAAATCTCCTGTTGGAATAGAATATTTATCTATTGGGGTAAATTTATCAGCATTAATCATAAGCTTATTATGAAGTATATCTCCAAAAGCATGCCCAGATAAATTAAAATAAGAATGATTTGTTAAATTAACTATCGTATCTTTATCAGAAACAGCATGATAATCTATAATAAGCTCGTTATTTTCAGTAATACTATAAGTAACTTTAACATGGAGATTTCCTGGATAACCTTCTTCACCATCTAAACTTTTATAAGTAAGTTCTAAGGCATCATTTCCGTCTTTATCAATAATTTCAGCATTCCAAACTTTTTTGTCAAAGCCTTCTACTCCCCCATGAAGCTGATTTTCTCCTTCATTTTTGCTTAAATTATATTCTATTCCATTAAGCTTAAAACGAGATTTAGCTATTCTGTTTGCATAACGACCTATAATTGCTCCAAAATATGGTCCCTTTTTTTCATAGTCTTCAATTTTGTCATAACCTAAAACTATATCATCTACTTTTCCATATTTATCTTTAAGAAAAAGAGAAACTATTATTCCTCCAAAATTTGTTACCCTCATTGACATTCCTTTGGAATTTTTAAGAGTAAAAATATATACTGGTGTTCCATCTTTTACATTGCCAAAAAATTCTTTAGAAATACTCATATTATACTCCTCTATAATCTTTATAATCTTTAATTTCCTTTATTACACTCACTTATTCTTGTATTTTCATTTCAGTTAAAAATATTATTTATTAACTCTATCTAGCAAATGCTGTTTCCCAATCTTTTTTAAATTTTTCTATTCCTGAGTCTGTTAAAGGATGATTAAGCATTTGCATTATTACT